>CAVWLJ010000006.1:0-127803 GCA_963755755.1 uncultured Actinomycetota bacterium | reverse complement strand
GACGTGCGCGCCGACGACGGCGCCGACCTCGCCGACGAGCATCGAGCGCAGTTCGGGCAGCCGGCGCCGCAGTCGGTCCGCCACCTCCTGCGCGCGCTCGGCGGCGGCCAGGTGCTGCACCGCCACGTCGACGGGTCGCGTCCCGGCCGCCCGGACCGCCAGCTCCTCGAGGCGGGCCAGCGCACGGCTCGCCGTACGCACCCGCTCGACCGGCTCGAGCCGGCCGTCCACGAGGTGGAGCAGCGGCTTCACCGCGAGCGCCGACCCGACCATCGCCGCCGCCGCCCCGACCCGGCCGCCCCGGCGCAGGTACTCCAGCGTGTCGACGTAGAGCTAGATCCCGACCTCGTGGGCGTAGCCGGCGGGCGGCGCGGGCGGCGCCCTCGGCCGCGCCCTGCTCCGCCGCCCGCGGCCGCGGCCGCACGGGCGGTGAACCCCAGGCCCATGCCGAGCGACCGGGAGTCGACGACGGCGACGTGATGCCTTCTCGGCCACCTGCCGCCGCCACGCGGGCGGCGTCGACGGTGCCGGAGAGGTCCGACCGACAGGTGCACGGACACGATCTCCCGCGCGCCCGAGCCGACGGTACGTCTCGGCGAAGGTCTGCGGGGACGGGCGGGACGTCGTCACCGGCCGCCACTCGCGCAGCGCGCGGGCGACCTCGTCACTGGTCACCTCGACGCCCTCGGCGAGCGAGCGCCCGCCGACGACGACCTGCAGCGGAACGACGGTGAGCCCGTACCGCTCGACGAGATCGGGCGGCAGGTAGGCGGTGGAGTCGGTCACCACCGCCACGCCCCGCGGGGCGCCGCGTCATGCAGCGGAGGCTACCCCGACGGCGGCGAGGCCCGGTCGGCGCCTCACGCGCTGAGCAGGAAGCCCACGATCACCAGGGCGACGGCCGCCAGGGTGAGCCGGAAGGCGCGTCCGCCCGCGCTCGGCCATGCGGGCCCCGCGCACGGCCCCCGTGACGGCGAGCACGGTCCCGGCCGCCAGCAGGGCCAGCGCCAGGGCGCGGCGTGGGTCGCGGCCGTGAGCAGGCGCCAGTCCTGCGAGCGCGACCAGCACGGCGCTCGCACGCAGGGAGCCCGCGGGCCGATACGCTGGGGCATCCCCCGGACGCCGGTCGCCGCGTCCTGTTCGGCGTCCCCCACGGTGTTCGCGAAGTGCGCCCCGATGCCCAGCAGCGCCCCGCCGGCCGCACGACGCCGGGGGCCGGCACGGCGGCGGCGTGCGGCCAGCGTGGCCACAGCGGGCAGCAGCCCGAAGGCGACCGCGTACGGCAGCGGGCTCGCCGGCGTGGGTTTGAGGACGAGGTCGTAGGCCAGCCCGAGGCGACCGCGACGAGGTGGACGATCCCGGGCCGCACGCCGAGCGCGAACGACGCGACGGCGCACGCGAGCACGACGCCGACGGCCGTGGCCCGCACGGCACGGGCGGTGACGAGCCCCGCGGGCACCGGCTTGTCGCGGCGTCCGGCGGCGATGTCGCGCGGGGCGTCGACCGCGTCGTTGCACCAGCCGATCGAGAGCTGGCCGAGGAGGACGGCGAGGGCCACGAGGCCGACCGGCGGCGGGCAGGCCGACGCGGCGCCCAGCCGCTGGCGAACGCCGTCACCGCCAGGCTCGGCAGCGGGTGGCAGGCGACGACCAGGCCCGCGCGAGAGCGGATACGGACGGGCATCGCGCCAGGCTAGGGTGGTGCGCGCCAGTGCTCGGCGTCGTCGGGGACTCGGCCGCGACGGGGCGGGCCACCGGCCCGGCGTCGCGCTCGGCGCGCTGGCGGCGCAGCGAACGTCGCAGCCGCATGTCCTGGTCGGCGCGGCGGAGCAGCCAGCCGAGGTCGCCCTCGTCCCAGGGGACGAGAGTGGCCGAGCCGATGCTGACGCGGGCGCCCCACACCTCCGGCGGCAGCGGCGGCGCCTCCGCGAGGGCGGCGTGCACGCGGCGCTCGAGCTCGAGCGGGGAGGTGCCGGTGCCGGGGCCGACGACGGCGAACTCGTCGCCCGACCAGCGCGCGACGACGTCCGTGGTGCGCACCGCGGCATGACGGCGCGCCGGCGACGGCCCGCAGCACGTCGTCCCCGGCCTGGGCGCCCGCCTCCTCGTTGACGCGCCGGAAGTCGTCGACGTCGACGAGCAGGCAGTGCGGCGCCTCGCCCTGGCGTCGGCGTGGTGGATCATGGGCCCGCGACCAGCTCCAGGCCCTGCGGTTCACGGCCCCGGTGAGGGCGTCGCGGACGGCGACCTGGCGCCGCCAGCTCGGCGCGGGCAGCCGCTCGGTCGAGCACGTGCACCCGGCGGCGCCACGCGAGCGCGACCCCGGAGGCCGCGGACGACGGCCGCGGCAGCAGGGTGGGCCAGGAGATCGGACGCCGTCGCGCAGACCTGCGCGACGATCACCGCGACGGCACCGGCCGCGGGCGCGACTGCGGCGACAGCCGCCGTCAGTGCCCGCCTGCGGGGCAGCGCCGCGGCCACGACGACGACGAGCGGGAGCTCGAGGCTCACCCACGCCGCGCCGGTCGCGACGACGCGCAAGGCGGTGGCGACCCCGGCGACGCCGAGGGCGGCCGTGAGAGGGCGAGATCCAGGCCACGGCCGGCCCCGGGCTCGCGCCGCGGGCGTGCGGCCCGAGCCGCACGGCCACGGCGGCCGACCCGGCCAGGACGGCGGCGGCGAGACGTCCGCGCCGACGACCAGGAGGCCGGTGCGCCCTCGAGGACGGCGGCCACGACGCCCCCGGCGGCGAGGTGGAGGACCGCGAGGGCGGCGAGCATCCGGGCGACGCCGAAGTCGGCGACGCGCTCGGGGTACCGGCCGGGGAGGGGCTGCTCGCTCACCTCGTCCATGTCGGCAGCGGAGGGCCTCCGCTTGACCGGCAGGGCTCGGCGTCAGCTCCCCGCCGGCGCGTGCCGCGCGAGCGCCTCGACCGACGGGCACACGTAGTAGGCCCCCGTCAGCGGCGTCACGTAGCGGGTGAGGGCGCAGCGGACGCCGTCCGCCGCCCCCGCCATCCGGCGCAGCATCTCCGCCAGGCGCCACTGGTCCAGGCTGAAGCCGACGAAGACGGTGCCGTGGTCGCCGACGCCCCCGTAGGCGACGTTGCGGCGGAAGATGTCGAGCTCCTCCCGTCGACCACGAGCACCGTGCGGGCGACGTGCGAGTCGTCGGGGAGGGGTCGAGCTCGCGCTGTCGTCCTTGGTGCGCCCATCGCCCGCTGCTGCGCCTCGACGCCCGCCTCCTCCCAGCGCGGGGTGTCGTGCCGCCAGAGCTGGTACAGGACCACGCTCGACCCCGCGCCCGGCAGGCCGTCGGGCACACCCACGATCGCCGGCGCCTCGACGAGGGACGGGTTCTCGGTGCCGTCGATGAACCCGGTGAGGTCACGGTCGTGCCGGTACAGCCATCCGGTCGTCTCGGCGGCGACGGTGGCGCCGGAGACAGCGAGGGCGCCGATGGCCAGCCGCCCGGCGTCGAAGACGGCGGTGCGATCGCCGGCCGCGAGCCACAGCCACAGGTCGTGCTGGGTCGCGGGCATGGTGAAGCCGTCGGGCCCGACCAGGGCGTCGGTCCAGTCGCGCGCATCCCCGGGACGTCGCCGGCGTCGGCGACCACCGCCCACAGCGAGGGCCGGACGCCGATCACGACGTTGACGCCGCCCGTCGTCGACAGCTCCGTGACCACGCCGACTGCGGCGGCCAGGGCCTCCTCGGCCTGCTCCGGCGAGGCGAGGTCGAACTCGAGGTAGAGGTGGTCGGTGGTGCCGAGGGCGAAGATGCCGGGCTGGCTGGTCACGGTGGTCATCCTGCCAACCACGCCGCGGGGAGTAAGTCTGACTGGATGCGCCGCGAGCTGACGGTCGAGGGTGGACGCGACCCCGACGACGTGTGGGACCGCTACGTACGGCCCGCGCGGTGGCCGTCCCCTCACCGAACCCGACCACCACGCACCCGAATGATCAGGTCAGGCGGAGACGAGCCCAGAGCTCGTGCTCAGTGAAGAACGCGTCGACCTCGTCGAGTTCGACGTCCGCGTCTTCGGCGCGCTCGACCGCAGGACCGGCCACCCACCACTCGGCGCCCGGCAACCCAGCGGAAAGGTAGGCCCGGGCACCCGGTCGATAGCTGCGGGCAGGATCTCGAGGACGTGCGTCGACCGCGCCGTGGACCGGCTCCCAGAGGTGGACGACGCCGTCGGCCGTGCCCACGACGACGGCGTCGAACCAGCGCCATACGACGACGCCGGCGCGCCCGGCACGATCGCGATCGCCACGAGGTTCCCGGGCACCACTCGCTCCGTGCGTGGCCGAGGGAACGGCAGGGCGTACGGAACGTCCACGGCCCGGTCGTCCAGCACGACCGTGCAGTGGTCCTCGGTCGTGCCCAGGACGATGCCGGGCCGCAGACGTTCCCTCACATGGCCTCGACCTTGGGCATGATCTCTTCCTTGAGGCGCTTGAGGTCGTCCATCGTCTTGGACGTCGGGACGTCCCGGAACGGCGGCCACAGGAGCGGCATCGTCAGGCCGGCCTCCTTGTAGCGCTTGAGTATGTCCTCGATCTGCTGGGCGTTGCCCGCGAGCAGGTTCGTGGCCTTGCCCGCCGGCGTCTGGTCCATCGGCTCGTCCGTGATGACGAACCAGATCATGCTGCACATCGTCGAAGTTCTCGACGAAGGGCTTGCCGAGCTCGTTCAGCTCGCGCTCCATCTCGCCCTTCCAGCGCTTGATGCTCCTCGGGCGTGTCCTGGATGCCGATCCAGCCCGGACAGGCCGTACTTCGCGATGCGCTTCGCGGAACGCTTCGGGTCCTTGAGCCCGAGAAGTAGATCGGCGGGCCCGGCTTCTGGACCGGCTTGTGCCCGAAGCCGCACAGCGGGAAGTCGGCGAACTCACCGTGGTACTCGAACAGGTCGTTGGTCCAGATGCCCTGCATGATCTCGATCGTCTCGCGCACGTGGGCGTGCCGCGCGGGAAGATGTGCGAGCGCTCGCGGCGGCGAACTCCTCGGGCATCCAGCCGGAGCCCACGCCGACGTTGAGCCGGCCGTTCGACAGGTGGTCCTGGGTGGCGAGCTCGGCGGCGAGCACGCCCGGCGCGCGGTACGGCGTGTCGATGATGCTCATGCCGATGCGGACCTTCGTCGTCTTCGCCGCCAGCCACGGGATCAGCGTCATGCCCTGGAACCACTCGCCGCGCGAGGATGACCGGCAACGCCTTCGGGAACTCGGTCATCATGCCGAACGGGTACTGCAGCTCCGCGCGGTCGGACGCCTCCGGGACGACGATCCGGTCGAGCGTCCAGACCGAGTCGAAGTCCAGGTCCTCGGCCAGGCCGGTGAGGTCTTCGAGCTCCTTGACGGTCACCTTGTCGCGGAAGTTCGGCAGGTACAGAGCGAGCTTCATGAGCGACGTCCTTCCCCGTGCGTGCATGCGGCGACTTCGGCGACGGGCACCTCGACACGCCGTCCGGGACCTCGCGTCGGCCCGTCCTCAATGTTTCGGCACTCGGACGCAGCCGCTCGCGCAGCTCCCGCTTGAGCACCTTGCCGTAGTTGTTCGTCGGCAGGGCGTCGACGAAGCGGTAGTCCTTGGGACGCTTGTACCGGGCGATGTGTCGAGGCAGGTCCGGTCGAGGTCCTCGACCGGCGGCGGCGCGGCGCCGTCGGCGACCACGACGAAGGCCACCACCGCCTCGCCCCACTCCGGGTCGGGCCGGCCGACGACGGCCGCGGCGCGGACGCCGGGGTGGCGCAGCAGCGCCTCCTCGACCTCGCGCGGGTAGATGTTCATCCCGCCGCTGATGATCAGGTCCTTGGACCGGTCCCGCAGCGTCAGGTACCCGTCGTCGTCGAAGCTGCCGACGTCGCCGGTGTGCAGCCAGCCGCCGCGCAGCGCCTCGGCGGTGGCCTCGGGCTGCGTTCCAGTAGCCGGCCATGACGACGTCGCCGCGGACCACGACCTCGCCGACCTCGCCGACGGGGAGCTCGCCGTCGGCATCGTCGACGACGCGGACCTCGACGTCGGTGCGCGGGAAGCCGACGCTCTGCAGGCGCTCCCGCCACCGGGGATGGTCCCGGTCGGCGTGGTCGGCCTTGGACAGCGCGGTGATCGTCATCGGCGTCTCGCCCTGTCCGTAGATCTGCGCCAGGCGGGGACCGAAGACGTCGAGGGCGTCCTCCAGGTCGGCCAGGTACATCGGCGCGCCGCCGTAGATGATCGTCTTCAGGTGGGCCAGGTCGGCGGCGGATGGCCGGGTCGCCGGCCAGCCGCTTCACCATGGTGGGCGCGGCGAACAACGACATGCCCGGCCAGCGGCCCAGGAGGGCGGCGATCTCGTCGCCGTCGACGCCGCCGGAGTGCGGCACGACGCTCACCGCTCCCCGGGCCACGTGCGGCAGCCCGTACAGCCCCGAGCCGTGCGACAGCGGCGCGGCGTGCAGGATGCAGTCCCGCGGCATCACCTGGTCGATGTCGGCGAAGTAGCTGAGCGACGCCATGAGCAGGTTGCGGTGCGTGAGCATGGCGCCCTTGGGCCGGCCGGTGGTGCCGCTCGTGTAGAACAGCCAGGCCGGATCCTCCGGCTGCCGGTCGACGAGCGGCGGCCGGGCGACGCCGCGGAGCCGGTCCCACCGCTCACCCGGGCGCCACCACCGCGGCCCGCAGCGCTGCGACGGTGCCGACCAGCGGCTCGACGTCGGCGGCGTGCTCGCCGTCGGTCACGACGACGGCCGTCCCGCTGTCGTCGAGGATGTAGGCGATCTCGTCGCGGTGCAGGCGCGCGTTCACCGGCACGGCGACGAGACCGGCGTGCCAGATGGCGTACAGCGCCTCGAGGTACTCGGGCCGGTTGCGCATCACGATGGCGACCCGGTCCCCGGGGACAGGCCGAACTCGTCGCGCAGGCCGCCCGCCGCGGCCAGGCCGTCCTGGCGGCCATCGCGGCCCAGGTGGCGTGCACCCGATCGCCGTCGGCCAGTGCAGGGGCGTCCGGGCCGCTGCCGGCCGTGGCGCTCGACCCAGACCGCGAGGTTCATCGCGATCCCGCCATGGTGAAGGTGACGGCGATGCGCCCGGTGCCAGGCACGTACCGCACGCGTGCCGCGCATGAGGCTGGCCGAGGAGCAGGCCCGGGCCCGGCTGGCGGCGCACGACCACGGCGATCCTTGCACCGTGCACGCCGAGCGGGGCGTGGACGCCGTGCCGGTCGCGTACGCGGTGGACGACGACGGCTACGTGGGCGTGCCCGTCGACCGGGTGAAGCCGAAATCGTCGTCACGGCTGCAGCGGGAGCGCAACCTCGAGGCCGACCCGCGGGCCACCCTGCTGGTCGAGCACTGGGACCGCGGCGACTGGTCACGGCTGTGGTGGGTGCGGGCCGAGCTGCGCTGGCAGCGCGACACGCCGCCGAGCCGGGCGGCAGATCTTGCCGCCCGGCTGGCCGGGCGCTACCCGCAGTACCAGGACCAGCCCTTTACTCGGGTACTGGTGCTGCGGATCATCGGTGTGTCCGGCTGGGCCGCGAGCACCGTGACCGATCCTCAAGAGAAGTGGAGCTGAGGGGATTCGAACCCCCGACCCCCTCCATGCCATCTACATGCACGACAGTCACTCATGGTCGCGTGTGATGGTCGCGGTCTCGCCGGCGTCCTTGAGCGTCGACGTCGGCCGCGGCGGCTGCTGTACCCCGCTGCTGTACTGACCAGGCCCTAGGGTGGACTGCGACTGGGCCCCGCCCAGTCCGGTTCGCGACCCCGATCCGGACACGGCGACCACGTGCCGGCGCTGGTGACGGAGCTCCTCATCAACGGGCAGGACACCACTGGTGACCCAGCCGCGTCGATCGGCGATGTGGTGGCTTCGACTCGCGTCAGCCCGGTCGCCGCCCGGCGCGCTCCGGAACAGATGCGATAGGCACTACGGCCGGCGCACAGGGCTGATCAAGAGCGAGGTGTCAGATGGCTCCCGTTGACCGGTGGAAGCACGAGGCCACCGCCTTCGACCGCGTCCTCTTCTTCAGTGACGCGGTCTTCGCGATTGCCGTGACACTCCTCGTGCTACCTCTTGCCGACGTGCAGCTTGCCCCGACTCACGTCGGATCCCAATTAGTGGGCCTGATCCCTCAGATGCTCACCTTCGCGCTGAGCTTCATTGTCACGGGCCTGTTCTGGATGTCACACCACAAATGGTTCCAGCTCGTGTCCGCGTTCGACACCCGCTCGCTCTGGATCAACATGATCTTCTTACTGTGCGTAGCCTTCTTGCCCTTTCCCACGTCAGTCCTCGCCCAGCGCGGCGACACGTCTGCTGCTACAGCCTTCTACGCCGGCGCCATCGCTATGACGGGGGTCTTGGGGTGCACTCTGTGGTGGTACATGTCCCGTCACAGAGAACTGCTCACCAGCGACGGGGCCCCCGCGCTGCTGCATCGACACTTCTTGTCCAGCCTGGCCGCCCCCATCGTCTTTGCCCTGTCCATACCTGTGTCCTACGCAGATGCAGGCCTCGCGAAGTACGTCTGGATACTGACCTACCCCGTATCGCGACTGATCCAACGAGCGACCCGCCGAGAAAAGGCAAAGCGCGCCCGCAGCAACGCGGCGGCGGAACGATAGCGCGGCACAGCGGGGCAACAGCTCATACGGCGGCCGCGTCCAGGGCCATGAGCCGGGATCACAGCCGGATGGGCCAGCACTCCCCCGCCCGGTGACCAGCCGTCAACAGGTGAGCAACATGCCCCTACGACTGCCGGTATTCCCTCGCTCAGGCGTTCCCCGTAGCGTTGGGAGCATGCGATCTGGCTAGGCGGGCGCGCCGGGACCGGCGCGTCAGAGCCGCATGCGCGGCGCGCGGCCCGCGAAGCGGGCCGCGCTTGATCTATTACAGCCGAATTCGGCAGTGGCGATGACGCGACATGACTACCCCATGTCGATCTCGGGGTCGGTCGTTCCCGCTGCCGTCAGGGTGCTGGCGTCCTCGGAGACGTCGAGGCCAAGCCCTGCGGGTGGCCTCCGGCCGGCCTTGACCCGGCTGCGGGCGCCAGAAGATCGGCCGCTATCGGGAACGACGCGGCGGAGTGGTCAGGCGGCGTCGTGCAGCAGCAGTGCTGCGCCCGCTGGCCGGGCACCCAGCCTTACCGATCCTTGCGCATATCGATATCGTGCCGTATCGTTCTGGTCATGAGCACGAGGACGTCGACGAGTCACCTCGAGTCCGCCACCACGGGCGGCGCTCCTCGCAAGAGCGCTGGCCGCAAGCGTGACCACTCGCGCGACCCGGTGATCTTGGATGCGACACTGGCCGTGTTGGCCGAGACGGGCTATGACCGGATGACCATCGATCAGGTGGCCGCTCGGGCCGGGATGGCTCGGGCGACGGTCTATCGGCGTTGGCCGACCAAGGCCGACTTGGTACTTGATGCCGTGTCGCAGATGAGCCGTGGTGACGTGGGAGAGCTGGACGTTGCCCACCTGCCCGACACCGGCACGCTGCGTGGAGACATGGTCGCGATGATCCAGCCCTTCGACGACGAGCAGCAGCAGGTGCGCATCCAGGCCATGACCGGCCTACTCGCCCTGGCCCGTACCGACGAGCGGCTGGCCGAGGCCGCCACCGGTGCCGGAATCAAGCCCTGGGTCGAGCTGAACCGGGTGCTGATCCAGCGGGCAGTTGAGCGTGGAGAGTACCCACCGCCGGCCGACCTGGACCTGTTGGCCGAGCTGATCCCGACGATGTGCATCTCGCGCGCGGTGCAGCAGTTGCCCATCACCCACGAGTTCAGCGTCGCGCTGATCGACGGCGTCATCCTCCCGGCGCTGCGCGGCGGCCGGTAACCCCACCCCGCAGCGCAGGTGGCCCGGCGGACCGGGCTCTCCACCACTTACCCGGGCGCGAGCATGCCCGAAACCGTTCACCCCTCACAGGAAGGTCACGCCATGAGCGTCACGACCACCACCCACGTCAACTTCCGCGGCCAGGCCCGCGAGGCCCTCGAGTACTACCGGTCGGTGTTCGGCGGTGAGATCTCGGTCGCCAGCTACGCCGACATCCACTCCGCCGAGGATCCGGCCCACGCCGACCACGTGGCCTTCGGCCGCCTCGACGCCCCGAACGGGTTCACGATCATGGCCTACGACGTGCAGCCGTCCAAGGACTACGACCCGGGCGTCAACCCCTTCTACATCACCTTGCACGGCACCGACGGCGACGAGATCACCTCGCTCTGGAACGGCCTGGCCGAGTCCGCCGCCACCGTGCTCACCCCGCTCGCACCCGCACCCTTCTCCCCGCTCTACGGCATGCTCACCGACCGCTACGGCGTCACCTGGATCATCGGCGCCGACACCGCACCGGTGAGCAACTGACTTCGCCGCCCAGCAACAGCACGTCGACCCACGACGACGTCGCAGCAATCGGCGCAGGCCGGCCTCTCCGACCACCCCGTCGATCGTGAAGCCGATGGAAGTCAGGTCGGGACGACGGGCGAACCGGAAGAGATATTGGGGCGGGTGCGCGTCCTCGTGTCCATGTTGGGGAGCCTGCCGGCATGAAGAGCTCTGCCCTTGCCCGCTCGCGGATGCTGCGCTGGCGCCCCCAAGCAGGAGGCGACGCCTGCCGGCGCCCGGTTCCGTGTATCCGAAGGGAGGCGTAGCGTGGAAGGCGTCGGGGAGTTCAGGGCGATGGCCTTCCGTCGAGCTGTCACATCGGGGTCGCTCGTGATCGCACCATGAGCGGACACCCATGTGTCGTGCCGCGTCGAGGACTTTCCCGGCCAACCACGCATCCGCCCGACGCGGCGGAATCTGGGCGTTGCGGGTGCTGTTCCGGTGGGGCCTTCCAGAGCCCGCTTGCGACAACACCCTGCTTCTTGTCAGCGACTTGATCGACAACGCCATCGCCCACACGGCCACCCCGGCGACGCTCACCCTCGCCGTCGCCGAGGGGAGCATCGAGGTCGCCGTGGCCGACACTGCTCCCCTTTGGATGTCAGGGATACCACGAGAGGCGGCCGCGGCCATGGCCGATACCGGAGCCGGCCAGTGTGGTCGGGACCCGATGAACCTGAACTCCCTCGACGACGAGGGCGCCGAGGTAGCCGTGGGTGGCGGCCAACCCGTACCGAAGCCACCCATCGCCAAGCGGATTTGGTTCCGGCGATCCGTACCCCCGTGGACTGGCCGTTCACCGACGGCTGCCCTTGTGACCACGCCGGGCCTCTCGACCAGCCGCTCGCCTCCGGGCATCACGCAATCGCCGTCTCTGGCCCGTGGGACCGAGACGACCAGACCCCCGGTCCTGAGTCCACCAGCCCACAGCTTGCGCGCGGCCCAACTCTTCGCGCAGATGCTCGCGCTGCACTTGCCGGCAGAGACGGCACCACCCCGATACGCGGCCAGCGCGGGAGGGTGCTCGGACAGGTCTAGCGGCAACGCCTTATCGCTGCCTGACGCGGCAGGGCTGTAGCCCGACCAACCCGGACTCGCTCGTGTGGGGGCGCCGACCGCCGGCCGTCGCGAGCCAGGACACGCTCCCCCTTGCCGTCCCCATGGCCCCCGGTACGGGCGGGCGCCGGGACTCGCGCCCCAGCGCCGCATGCGCGGCCGCAGGCGGCCCGCGAAGCGGGTCGATGAAGGCGCGCAGGGTGTCTTTGAAGATCAAGGCAAAGGTCAACCGCACGAGGGGCCACACCAGTACCTTCAGGTACTCCAGCGCCAGCTTCCACCAATCCACGCCGTCACCGCCGTCGGTCCGCCGCAGTCCTCAGAAGATGGCGAGCTGTACCGCATCGAGGCGCACCCATTGCCGAAGCCGTCGACCCGGCTGGATCCGGGGGAGCGGACGGGGGACCTGCGCGAAGCGGCCTCGGGCGTCACGCAGGAGCAGAACCGGGTACCAGCGGCAGCAGGACGCTGTCCGCCGCGGCGAGATCCTCACGGAGCAGCTCCAGCACGCGCTGAACAGCGGCGTCCTCATCGAGCAGGCCAAGGGCGTGCTCGTCCGGGTCCACTGCGTCGACGTCGACGCCGCCTTCGAGCTCCTGCGCGCGCTATGCCGGCAGCCACCACCGCATTTGGTCGAGCTCGCCCGCCTGGTTGTGACCGGGCCGAGGCGGGTCTCCGACCTGACGGCGTGACGATGCGTTCGCTGCTGTTCACCGTCTGATCAGCGGAGGATGTCGTCCGGGACGTATGGTGGAGCCGTCTCCTAGACCCCGGTGACGTTCGTGCTCCGCTGAACGGTCCGTTTTCCCCGTCTGCCTGCCCGCAGTGACGCGTCCGCACGTCTCGCGCGGGAGCGGGGAGCCGCGCCACCCGGGACGGCCGGGGGAGAACTCAGGTGACGTGGGTGGCCGATACCCGAGTACGCCCGAAGGGTTCGTCCCTGCCGGCCCGTCTCGCGTCGTCGGCCTCGCGGCCCTGCTGGTCGGGTCCCGGGAGGGGCCGGACCCGACCTGCACAGGTGTCGAGCCGGAGCAGCTCGCCGGAGCACCTGCTCCGCCTGACTCCCGCCGTGCTCACTGCAGCGACCGCGGTCCTTGACGTCCTCGTGGCGCTCGCCCCGGCGCTCCTACCGGGCGCTCGGGGGAGCGCGGCGCCGCTGACCTTCCTGGTGCTGCCGTCGGTGGTGGTCGCGGGCTACGGCAGCCGTCACTGGATCTTCGTGCAGTCGGTGGTCGTGGTCGCGAGCTGCGGCGTGGTCCTGGCGACCGCCGCGGATCCGCCGGTGCCGACCGCTATCACGGCGATCTCGGTGACGGCCGCCATCCTCGCCTCGGCGACGGTCGTCGTCGTCCTGCGGTGCGCTCTCGAGCGGGCAGCGGCCGAGGCGCGGGCCCACGCGGGCCTCGACCCACTCACCGCGGCGGTCAATCGCCGCGGCCTGGAGGACGCCGCCGTTGCCCTGCTCCATGACGGGTGTCGGAGGGCTCAGACGGTCGGGGCGATCATGCTCGACGTCGACGATTTCAAGGCGATCAACGACGGGTTCGGCCACCAGGCGGGGGACCGGGTCCTCCAGGAGGTCTGCGCCGCGATCCGGTCGTGCGTCCGGTCGGACGACATCGTGGCGCGGCTCGGGGGCGAGGAGTTCGCGGTCCTGACCCTGCTCCCGCCCGCAGACCTGGCCGAGCTGGGCGAGCGGATCCGGAGGCGGGTCGCGGAGCGGTGCGGAAACCTCGCTGTCACCGCGAGCCTCGGCGTGACGTGGGCCGATCCTGCCGCGTCGCACCCCCACCGGGACCTGCAGGGTCTGTGGCAGCTCATCGACCGCGCCGACGCCCTGATGTATCTGGCGAAGCGGCAAGGACGCGACCGGGTCTGCCTCGACCGGGGTTCCGGCTGACGACCTCGCTGCTGGCCCCTGCCCCCCACCGCTGCCGGGTGAACCGCCGCGGACGACGGATCGGGCGCCGGCGAGGACGGGAGCCGCTTGGCGACGGTGACCAGGCACGGGAAGGGCGCAGAGCCGCCCGGGACCCACCCCAAGTGGAGGTTCCTGCCGCCTCCGCCGAGGCGCCCGAGGACCAGCAGCCCCGCACGACGACCAGCTCGATTAGCACGGCGGCGGGCTCCCGCTGCGGGGCCCTGGGGGGACACGAATGCGCCGATCCGGGGCGTATGGGATACTGGCGTTTCCTGGCGATGCGCCCCGGACCTCGGCAATCGTCCGCTTCGATGCGGAGATGACCCATCATGTGCCGAGTCGTGTCCACCGCTCTTCCCTGCGACACGCGATCCGCCGGTCAGGCTCGAGCCTGGACTGATAGGTGGCTGGGCTCCTGGAACATCGAGGATGACGGTGCCACCACGCTCCTGGTGAGCGAACTGGTCACCAACGCTGTCGCCGCACGCCCGCAGGACCTCCGTCCTCACCCTCGCCGTCGCCGTCGGCATGATCGAGGTCGGTGTCACCGAGGTCGGCTCCTCGCGTCACACGATCCCGACGCAACGCGACGTCGTTGTGCCGGGGGTCCCCGAGGTCCTCCGTGAGAGCGGACGCGGACTGATGATCGTGGAAGCGCTGTCGCACGATTGGGGGGTGTCCGCCGACGGCAGCGGTAAGCAGGTGTGGTTCCGGCGACCGGTCGCGGCGCAGTGGCCGTACACAGCCGCCTGCGCGTGCAGCACCGACCCTCCGACGGCGCACCGTCTACCGTCCGGCCATAGCGCCGTCGCCGTGCCCGGCCCGTGGGATCACCTGCCCGGCTGAGCCCGCACTCGTCGGTCTCTAGGATCCGAGCGTCGACGACGCGAGCAGACGAGGGCCGGGGATACGAAAGGCACCGATCCTGCGAGGTTGGCCGTCTCCTGCTCACCGGGCTCAACCCGACGGTAGGGTGACGATCACTCGCCGTCCCAGACCCCGACGGTCGCTGCTCGCAATCCGCGCGCGATAAAAGGGATCTTGGTAGGGATGCCCCCACCCTCTGGGCTCGACGACCTCATGTCGAGCCGCTCGAGCACCCCGTCCTGCGAGCTGGTCCAGGAGATCGTCCAGGGCGTGCAGGACGAAGGATTCGTCGGGTCGGCCGAAGTCGGCCAGGAAGTCAGTCTGCGCCTCGACCGGCTCCAGCGTGCATGGGCGATGGCCGAGCGACGACGAACGAGCTGACGGACTCTCACTCGCCCGCTGGCCGGGTTTCGAGCACCCGTTTCGTCTGCCCTGCCACCGGGCCGTCAGCGCCGATGCGACCGATCGCGTCGGCGCGAGGCCGGGCAGGTCCTGGCCGTCGACGGCGTGAGCGACGCCAACCTCGGGCCAGCTGCGGCGCTCGTACCAGCACGCCGGTCCCGGGAACGGAGGCTGATCAGTGGGTGTGTGGGGGCGGCGTGGCCCGGAGGGTGCTGAGGTCGTCGGTGCCTGCGATGACGGCTCGCGCGAGGTCGGAGAGCTTGCGGTTGTGGGCGCGGGCGTGGCCGCGCAGCGTGGTGAACGCTTGGTCCATGTCGACGCCGAGCCGCTCGGCGAGGACGCCCTTGGCCTGCTCGATCAGAACGCGGCTGTTCAGGGCGGTCTGCAGCTGAACCACCACGGTGTCGGCCTTGAGGTGGGCGCGATGCTGCAGGACGCCCACGGTGGCGACGTCGGCCAGCGCCTGGGCGATCCGAATCTCGGCCAGGGTCAGACCCGGAGCGGGAGAGAACAGGTTCAGGGCGCCGATGACCTGCTCGCGCAACCGCATCGGCAGCGCCGTGACCGCGCCGAAGCCGTGCTGCTGTGCTTGGGGGACGAACCGGGGCCAGCGAGGCAGGGCCGAGGACAGCTCGGTGACGTTGACCTGTCGGCCGCTGCGGAAACAGTCCAGGCAGGGGCCTTGGTCGTTCTGGACCTGGAACAGCTCCACCAGCCGCACCTGTTCGCTGGAGGCCGCGAGCACGCGCAGGTCTCCCGCCGGATCGGCGAGCAGGACTCCGGCGGCGCTCACGTCCAGCAACTCGGTGCAGCGGGTGGTGAGCAGATGCAGGAAATCGATGACGTCGAAGTCGGCGACCAGGCTGTCGGCCAACTCCACGAACGTCGCGGACAGACGCTCGGAGTCCATCAGGTCCCCCCCGCCCCTGCGGCTGCCGGCCCGCAGCCGGGGCGGGAACGGCCCGCGTTCCGTTCCGTTCTGCTCATCTGCGCCTCACCCGTCCTCGTGACTGGCTCCGCCCGGCCGCCCGCCCAGATCGGCGGGCGGGTCCGGGGTGAACCGCAACCGGCGGGCGACGACGTCGCGGGCCACGTCGGTCAGGCTGCGATCCCGGGCGTAGGCGTAGGCGCGCAGCCGCACGAACGCCTCGTCGATCCCGACCCCCAGCTGGACGGTGATCATGCCGGTGGCCTGGTCGATCTCCGCCCGGTAGCCTTCCCGCTCGCTGAGCAAGCCAGCGACCGCCCCCGCGTCCGGGTGGTCCAGGCTGGCCGCTTCTCGCCCGACGAGCAGCAGCGTCGTGGTGTCCGCCAGCAGGAGTGCATCGCGCAGCTCGCCGGACCCCAGGGAGCGCGGCTGAACGTGGTACAGGTCCATCACGCCCACGCGGGCCGCGCCCATCTGCAGCGGAAACGCGTAGACCGCCGCCGCCCCGGCCTCACTGGCCGCGGGCGCGAACGCCGGCCAGCGCCGGAACGCCTCGCTAGACCGCAGATCCCCGGTCAGAACCGGACTACCCGAGGCATACGCGTCCATGCACGGGCCCTCCCCGAACGTCAGCTGCAGCTCCTCGACCCGTGCACTGATGTCGTCAGTGACACACAGCACCCGACCAGAATCCGTAGGAGTCATCACGGTCAGACCCGCACCACTGACCCGCGCCGCCGCCACCGCCACCGCGCACGCATCCGCCACCCCAGCAGGCCGGCCACGGCCGGCCGCGTGCTCAGCCACCATCGCCCACAGCCGCGCGCCATGACCCTCGGAGGGGCCCTCAGCCACGGGACACACACCCGGCCGAGCCCGGCCCCACCGGCCGGCTCCGACGTCACACATGACCCTGCCTCCCTAGGCTCGTCCGGATCGACCGAGCGACGCAAACAGCCCGCGCACGTCTTGCCGCACAAGATCGGATCCGTGCGGCGCTCGTCCTCGGCCAGCCTAAGCCCCGACACCGCAACCGGGGCTGCCTCGGTACCGCCGATACCCGTCAGCGAGCTGCGCGGCGCCAGACTGGAGCCGTCCGGGTCTACCGGAGGGTGGTTGGTTAGGCCACGTCCGGGCTCGGGGACAGCCGTTCAGGCCTGCCGGTGCAGCTGCTCGAGCCTCGCTTCCACGTGTACCGCAGCCGGTGCCTCGCCAGCGCCGGCGGCTGCGTGTGGTGGCGGGATCCGGACAGGTTCTCCGCGCTATGGCTCCAGCAAGCCGAGGTCGCGGCCGCGGCGTACGACTTCGGTGCGGGTGGAGCAGCCCAGTCTCCGGTGGATGGCGGCGACCTGGCTCTTGACGGTGTTCCGGGAGATGTACAGCTGGTCCCCGATCTCGCGGAGCGACAAATGCGTCGGCAGCAGTTCGAGGACTCGCAGCTCCGCCGCGCTCAACGTCGTGGCGGTGCGGATCCGCGGGCGGCCCCCAGCGCGGGTGAGGCGGGCGGACAGCCGGCTGGTCCGGGCAGCGGTGGCCGCCATCGTGTCGGGCCTGTTGATGGCGTGAACGACGCCATCCTCGGGTCGCCCACGCCGCTCCGACCAGCCGCCTGCCCGCAGGTGAACGCGCAGCTCCTCACCGGGTGCAGCCCGGAGCGCGAGCACGGACAGGTACAGCCCTGCCGGCCAGCCCTCGGTGCGCCGGATAATCGCGGCGACCTCCTGACCGGAGCAGGCGACGCCTGCGACCGCGAGAACCTGACGGGCCTCATCCTCGGTGAACGCCAGGTCGTTTAGCCCGAACTCGACGCATCGGCCCTCGCTGCGCAACCGCGCCAGACCCGGGCTGAGGCCGAGCCGGGCCCCGATCGCGATGTGGAATCCCGGCGGAACGCCGGCGGCCAGCGCCGCGATGAAGTTCATCGCCTCGACGTTGACCAGCTCGTGGACGTCGTCCAGCACCAGCACACCGGGCTGCGACCGGCGGCACAGCGAGGCGAGCAGGTGGGGAAGCGCGAGGACGTGCGAGGACGCATTTCCGGCGGCCAGCACGCGGAGAACCCCCGAATCCAGCACCTCCCTACGGTCCAGCGCACCCATGCGGTCCAGCGCGAGCGCCACATGGTCGGCCAGACGCACCGGGTCACTGTCCGCCCTGTCCAGGTGACCCAGCCGAACCGTCGCCGGTCCACCCCGGCCCACTGGCTCAGCACCGTCGTCTTGCCGTATCCCGGCGGGGCGGTGAGCAGCACGAGTGGCACGTCATCAGGGACCGCCGCCAAGCGGTCCAGCAGCCTGGCGCGTTGGACCGGAGCGGTCCGCAGGATTGGCGGTTGGATCCTCGCTTCAGGCGCGCCGTGGACCACGTCCGACAGGACGATCAAAGTCATGCGTAAGCCCTCAGTGGATGCGAGAGGAATCGGCACCACCAAGGTCCGGGGCAGCAACGGCAGTCTACGGCTGGCACGGTGATCGCGCCGTTCCGAGGACGTGGACGCCGGGCCGGCGTGAGACTCGGCAGTCAGTCCTCACAGACCGACGCGACGCCCAGCAGCCCGCACGGCACCTTCCGCTCAGCTCCCGCGACGATGCTCATGGTTTGCGGGAGCCACCCTGGGAGCCTGACCCAGCCAACGCTCCCGGACAGCGCCAGACTCCGGGAGCAGGCAGCGAAGCGTCAGCAGGCGTGGCGGATGCACGTGGACGGTCTCGGCGAGGAATGGGGCCGACGGGTTAGACGCTCAGCCGGTGCCCCCCACCTGCCCCCGCACCGGCATGAACGACCATGAACCGCCGGCACTTGACGACGACCTACAAGCATGCGGCCACCGGCGCCAGCCGTCGACCTCCACACGAGAACGGGCTCGTAATGCGTAGGCCTCCATCTCCATGGCGTGCCCAGTGCCCAGGGCCAAAGGAGTCGCTGCGACACTCTGAGCATGCGCCGAGCGTTCGCACATGATGCGGTCCTGGCGATGGACCACGAGGCCGACAGCCGCGCTCCAGGAGGCGCCGTGACCGTGGCCCTCTGCGGCCACTGGGAGCACGAGCCCCCTTGTCCCTTCGCGCCGCATCACACCAACGCGTCGTTGGTGGGCTCGGATCTCCATGTACGGATCCTCTTCGCCGTCGAGCCCGAGCGCGAGGACGAGGCTCGGGGCCGCATCGACGACGCACTGAGGTCCGGGCGCCTCGAGGGACCCGACGGCCAAGAGACGCGGTGGCACGTGCGGAGCACGGCAGGAGCGAACTCGCCGAGCACGAGATCGGTCATGGCCACAGACTGGCAGCGTCTCCCTGAAGTCAGCACCGAGCGATCTCGGCGGCGGCCGACGCCGTTCGAGAGCGAGCGGCTTGGGCCTGGAGCACGGTGAGCGAGGCAGCAGAAAGGCAGCGAACCGGTCACCACGGCCTGCCCCGGGCTGCCGCTCCATGCCAAGTCGCGCCAGGCAGACGCAAGGGTCAGGCGCGGGCGACGACTTCGGTCTGATCTCGTGCGAGCAGTGAACAAACGGTGGCCGGGTCCAGGGGCCCCTGCGTGGTGAGGTTCCCCAGGTCTCCACCAAGGGTGCGGCTACGGCCGTCACGAAGGCGAGGATGGGCGCCGTGCCTGGCAACCCGTGTTGTTGGAGACGCAGGAGCGGCCCCGCCTCCGCCGGCCACGTAGCTGGGCGCGCCCGAGGCGATGGTCTCGCTGCCCTTCTTGGGGTCCGCGATCTTGCGCGTGGTCCGGTACGAGGCCTACTTCTGGGACGTCGTCGTCGAGGGCGCGCGGCACGAGCTCGTCCGGCACAGGAGTCACCGGTCCGATTGAGCGCACTCCAAGAGTGACTAGACGCAACCATGCTTGCACCTAAGGTGGTGAGGGTCGGCACTCGTCGGCGGCGCGGGGTTGCCTGAGGGGGCCCGGATGGACGAACGGCAGCGAGCGGGGAACGAGCGCGACCAGGTGAGCGATCAGCGCGATGTCGCCGCAGATCGGCGCGACCGATTGGCCGACCAGCGGGACGTCGTTGCAGACGAGCGAGATCGTCGTAGCGGGGAGCGGGACGCCGATATCGACCGGGCCCTGCAGGGCGCGATCGAGCGCGATGTGGCGGCAGATCGGCGCGACGTCGCCGCCAAGGGTCGTGACCTGGCGGCCGATCAGCGTGATCTGCAGGCCGGCGCCGTCCCAGATTCTGCCGGTGACCGCGGCCAGTCCGGCCTGGATCGCGTATGGAGCGGCATGGATCGCGACTGCAGCGCCGGTGATCGGGCGGAGCTGATCGTCGCCGGCAAGCGGGCGGCAGCGCGTCGCGACGCCGCTTCCGAGCAGCGCGCCCAGGCGGAGGCGGACCGCATCGAGTCTTCGTTCGATCGTACCGACGCCGCCAAGGACCGGCAGGCGTCGGCGACCGACCGAGAGATGCTCAGTCCTTGCGCGACTCATGCCGTCGGAGGGATCAAGGCCGTCCAGCGAGACGCACCGGCCGCGGAGGTCGTAGACGACTAGACGGTATGGGGGTTGGGGCAGGGGGCCTCGCGGCTGACCGCATGTGAACGTGGGTTGCGGTTGGGGTGGCCGGCCGTAGAGCCACAGATGTGGGAGGCCCCAGCCGGTCGCCGCCGAGGTTGACAGAGGGTGTCTCCGCACGCGCGCGGGCCTGGATTGTGGGGAGGGGCGCCGTGACAACCCCATGTCAACTCGGCGGTCGGTGGCGGCCGGCATGGCGCCGTCTTCGGTGTGGGCGCTGGGTGATCGAAGCGACCGGCTCAGGCCAGGGGCGGTCCGTCGACGGGGTAGACGCCGTAGCGGGCGCTGAGGGCCATCAGGAACTCCTGATCGGGTGGCCCTTGGAGGGTGGCGAAGTATTCCGCTTGTTCGCGGAACATGGCTTCGAGACCGGTGGGATTAAGCAGGCCCACGGTGCGAACCTCTTGATCGGACAGATTCGCAAAGACGTGCGGCACTCCGCGGGGCATGAAGACAAACGACTCCGGGCCAGCCTCGAATCGTTGGTCACCAACTTCGACGGTCAGCACGCCCGCGACGACGTAGATCCCCTCGTCCTCGTGGGTGTGGACGTGTCGTCCAGGTCCTGGGGCGCCGGGCGTGATCCGTCCCTCCCCCAAAGCCATCCCGCCGGTCTGCTCGGGACCGACCACGACGCGCCAAGGGCGGGAGCGGTCGTCCGGAGGGCCGATCATGAACGGTTCTGCAGCAGTCATGTTGGCCCCTCTGCCACCGGCAACGACCCTGCGAGTGTCCTCTCCTGATCAGACCGTTCGCCACAAGATTCATTCCGCGCGAGGACGAAGTGCATCCATCGCGGCGAAGTGGTCAGCCGGCGCACGCGACGTCCGGTACGAGCAGCGCACCGCCGTGGCGGCCGGGGTCGTAGGGCGTGTGGTCGGTCCAGCAACGCCAGATCACGTGGATCCAAGCCCGAGCCAGGATCCGGACGGCGTGGCGGGCCCCGCGCTCGGGCCCGGTCGTAGACGGCGTTCGCCAGGGACTGGACTGTCGGCTGCCGTCGGCGAAGTCGACCAGGGCCTGGCGCAGCCGCCGGTTGCAGCCCTGCCGGAACACCACCGCGCGGCTGCGGCCGGACGCGCGGGTGGAGGGCGAGACGCCGCCGGCGGCAGCCGGGGCGTCCTCGCTGGGGTAGCGGCCGCGGGCGTCGCCGATCTCGGCGAGCAGGGTCGCGGCCCGGACCGTGCCAGCCCGGGGCAGGTGCGTGAACACCTCCGCGTCGACGTGCGCGGCCAGGGCTTGGGCGATGTGGTCCTCGAGCGCGGCGATCCGTTCCTTCAGGCTTACCAGTAGCGCGACCAGCTGCAGCGTGACGGCCTCGGCGGCGGGGCCGTCGGGCAGCCTTCAGCGAGCTGGGTGAGTTGTTGCGCTGCGCGGAACTACTTGTTCTTGCCCAGGTTGCCGACGGTCCATCTTCGCACCTGTATCACTCTGGCTATCTATCGGCCTGAGACTCGGGGGGCGCGAAGCCCGGCCGTCCGCCCTAGCCTTAGCCTCGCGGGGGTGCCGGTCGGCACTCAGAAAGGGAGTCACACACCATGGCCGAGAGCGAACTGTTCGAGAGCGGACTTCAAGCGCGGCGGGAGGTCCTGGGCGCTGAGTACGTCGACGCGAACCTCGGTGGCGTCGACGACTTCATGATGGCCTTTCAACGCATCGTGACCGAGTGGGCGTGGGGGTACGCGTGGAGCAGGCCAGGTCTCGATCGCAAGACACGGAGCATGCTGAACCTTGCGATCTTGACGGCGCTTGGGCGGCCCGAAGAGTTGGCCGTCTACGTGAAGGGTGCGATCGCCACAGGCGTATCCGTCGACGAGATCAAGGAGATATTGATTCACGCCACCGTGTACTGCGGCACACCAGCCGGGCACCAGGCGTTTCAGGCAGCGCATGAGGCTCTCCTGGCCGAGGGCGTGTTGCGTCATCCCAGTTGAGCGCCTGGAACCGAGGTTGCAGGTCAGGCCAGGCGGAAGCACAGACCACACAGATTCCAAGCTGACCGTCGTGCCCGCTGCGTGCCCGACGGGAGGGCACCGGACGGTGCCGAGGGGGCAGCAGCGGAGACCCACAGGACAGCTTGACCGAGCACGAGCAGCGCGCTTCGAGCAGCGTACAAGCTCGTTCCCAAGCTGACAGTGCGGGTTCGATTCCCGTCACCCGCTCCCTCATAAAGGCCCAGGTCAGAGAGCACTTCTCCTGACCGGGCCTTCCGTCGTTTGCTGCCGCCCGACCCTTCGTGCCCCTCGCGTGCCCTTAGCTCGCCGGAATCAGGACGCCCGTTGCGCCGTCGTCGGGGTCGGCATCGGTGCGATCCGTGCCCTCGGCGTGCTCGTCGAGGAGCCGTTCGAGCGCGTCGGTGATCTTCCGGTCGGCCTTCTGCGTCGTGTGCTGATAGATCAGCGCGGGCCGCATACTGTCGTGGCCCATCCGGCCCATCCGGCCCATCCGGCCCATCCGGCCCATCCGGCCCATCCGGCCCATCCGGCCCATCCGGCCCATCCGGCCCATCCGGCCCATCCGGCCCATCCGGCCCATCCGGCCCATCCGGCCCATGAGGTCACGGAGCGACGCACCGCTCGTGGCGCCGACCGGACGCGGCAGCGTGACCGTTGAAGTCGAGCGCCTGACCGGCGTCTATAAGAACATGGCCCCCGGGATCGTCGCGCTTGTCCCCTCCCAAGTCCGCAGCCCACCGTGACGCGAGCCGACCGCGACCCGCCTCATCCGCAGGGAGCGATAGACCCCGAGGGCTGGCGCGGGACGGCACAAAGACACGGCGACCAGTACCGCCCGCCGCTGCCGATCTCCGCGCCCACCCCGCGTGTACCGACAAGCGGCCGATCATGGCCATGTGAGGGCAACCGCGAGGCTGATCAGCGGAGACGCTGGTCGGGGAGGTAACCAGGGGCCAGCTCGAACCGTCGACCTTTCGATTTTGGGTCGGGGCGCGCCTAACCACTTCGGATGTCACGCCGATGTCACTAGGCCTGGCATGCATGGGCAGCCTGCGGCGGACGGCGACGGACGGCACCGAGGCGGCTCTTGGCGTGCGGCGACGCGACGTCGACTGCCACCGGCAACCCTACCGAGACGGCAGCAAGCGCACTTGTAATCGGGCGGCGCCCCGGTGAGGCCTTGGGTAGCGCCCCAAGGTCGGGACGTTTGCTACCCCCGTGTGAGGGCGAAGTTTTCCCACTGCCAGTCGGGGAGGTGACCGCCGGTGTTGTTCCAGCCGTGCTGGAGGTGGGAGTCGCTGCGTAGCCAGAAGACATCCAACCGGTCCTTGGCCCAGGAGGTCAGGGCGGGGTATCCCGCGATGCCGTCGGAGCCACTGCCCTGCCTGTACAGCGTCAGGTGCCCCCAGTGGGTATCCGTCCAGCGGGTCATGGCCACGCTGGTGCCGGCAATTGTGGTGGGCGCGCAGTAGACGACGAAGATGCGTTGAGGGTCGCTCCAGGACACCGCCACGGGATTGGAGGTAACCCACGAGTTCGGAAGTTCCTCCCAGTGGTCGGGATGCCAGCCGGGATCGCCGGGAAAGTCCTGCTGCCATGTGTGCTCCAGAGGCGCGCCGGTGCCCTCTTCGACCTGGGGGTTGCCGGTGGCGCCGAACACGTCGATGCGGCCGGCCCCCCAGGTCGTGGCCGGCGCGAATGCGTAGGGCAGCGGCTGCACCGGCCAACCGAGGGAGTGGGCGTTGTGCCAGGCCCAGCGCTGGCCCGCAGCGGGATCCCAGACGCACGCGGTCAACGCGCCCCTCGCTCCGGAGCGGACGAACACCGTCACCTTGTCCACGCCCTGCACCACGGCCGAAGGCGCCGAGTCCAACGCCCCGCTCTGCGGTTGGCCCAGGGATTCCGCGCCCCAGGTGGCGGAGGCTGATCCCGCCCGACCGACCAGAAATGCCACAGGTCACCCGAATCGTTCACGGCGAACACGTCCAGGCGGTCACTTGCCCAGGATGTAACAGCGGGCTGATGGGGGAAGTGCTGGTCGGTGCCCACGTCAACCGGACGCAGGATCAGTGCCCCTGCGCGGTTCGTCAACCAGCCAGTGGGCGCGTACCAAGACCGCCACAGCCCTGCCGCGCCGCCGGTGAGGAAGAGGTCAAGCGCCGGCCCCCCCGTCAGCTGCCTACCAACCGCACAGATCCCGCCGTGCCCTGTCGGGTCGAAGTCCGTCACCCCTCACCTCATTGTCTTGGTCGGACATCACGGTCCTCCTCGCTGCTGTGTCTGGCTATGGCCGGGGCGACGCCACCGCGGCCGGAGCCGACGTCCGTCCTCTTAGGGGCGGCGGCCGGACGGCCAATCCACCGGCGCCGAACCAGCGCGCCGATGCGTCCTCGAGCACGGCGCCCGGCCGCTGTGACGGTACCTCGACGGGGCTGACGCAGACCTCCGGGAACACCGAACCCCCCACGCTAGGCGCCTCGCCGCTCGTTGACGGATCCGAAGGCACGCGGGAGTACAAGGAAACGACCATCTGAGCCACCCAAACCCCGGCCACCGTAATTCGACTCGGTGTCATCTACCACGGGGGCCCGGCTTGGCACGGATGTCGGGGCTCGAAGAGGTCCCAGCGGTAGCCAGACTACCCCCGAGGGCAGCTCCCTGGCAGGGGCGAGACCCAGCCTGGCTGGACGAGGCCCAGGGAGGCCGTAGGCCGTGCTGAGCAGCAGCAACCCCTCCACGACGCTGAGACGTCGGTTCAGAACCTTGGACGTGGCGCCCGCATGACAGCAGTCCTGACAGCAACCGGGGCGGGCGAGATGCGACGTCGAGCCGGTCTCGCTCATCGCGGCCGGCGGTCGCGTGAGACCGGAACATCAGAGCCAGGACGACGTGCGCCACCACAACAAGGATGGTGAGCACCACCGTCGCGCCGATCGCCAACCCGGTGAACGCCATCTGGCGGTCCGCGGATCCCGCGACCGGGCCGAGCAGCAGCGTGAAATACGCACCGGACACGAGAACGAGAAGCAGCCTCGCTCTCCAGGCGGGTGTCCCGATGAAGGTCGTCTCCGAGCAGCTCGGCCACAGCTCGCTGGGCATCACCGCCGACACCTACACCAGCGTGCTGCCCGCCGTCGCCCAGGCCGCCGCCGAAGCTGTCGCCGGCATCGTTCCCCGGCGCGCCCTCGAGCCAGCGCAGGCCGACGCGGACCAGACGCCCGACGGCCGTGACGCGGCGACGTTCACAGATCGTTCACATCCGGCGTCACGGGAGGGCTCAGAGGAGGATCGAGAAGCATCCTAGAGTGGCAAACCGCAGGTCAGGAGGGGCGCGCCCGGCAGGGATCGAACCTGCGACCGTCGGATTAGAAGTCCGCTGCTCTATCCGCTGAGCTACGGGCGCTCGGCCGTCGCCCTCGAAGACTCGGCCGACGTCAGCGTACCGGCGGACCCCGTGCAGCCCGCTCCGATCGTTCCCTTCGTCAACGCTGCGTCAACACTTCAGAACGCACCGTCGAACCCTCCGTTCGGTGCACTCCGTCCATGACGAGTATCGGGCGCGGCTTTGGCACTATCGGCTGGTCAAGGCAGGCTTGGGGCTACGTCAGGAGCGGCTCCACCGGGGGCCGGAGGAGGTCAAGGTGGATCCGCACGCGGACGCCGCGGTGAACGGTGGCTCCGCGATCTCCGCACCCGCCGCCGCGGCCCCCGAGCAGAACGGCCGGCCGACGCCGCGGGCGCGCCGGGTCGCGGCGCCCTCCGGCGTCCCCACTGCGGCCGACCTCGCTGCCGCCCACGCGGCCGTCGAATGGGACCAGTACGAGGAGCGCGACCTCCTGGGCGCTGCCGACAGCCTGCGGTCCGATGTCGCGAGCCTCGCCCTGCCGCTGCAGCTGCCGGACGTCGAGTACGCCCGCGCGGAGCGCGAGGAGCTGCTCGGCCAGCTCGACGACTACCTCCTGCCGCGCCTGAGGCGTCTCGACGCCCCCCTGCTCGCCGTCGTCGGCGGCTCGACCGGCGCGGGCAAGTCGACCCTGGTCAACTCGATCGCCCGGCGCGAGGTGACGCGCTCCGGCGTCCTGCGACCCACGACCCGCTCGCCGGTGCTGGTGCACCACCCGTACGACTCCGGAGCGTTCCTCTCCCAGCGCGTGCTGCCCGGCCTCACCCGCGTCACGAGCGAGGCGCCGGAGCCGGCGCAGCCGATCGACGTCGACGCGCCGCCCGTCACGGCGCTGCGCCTCGTCCCGCACGACGGCATCACGGCGGGTCTGGCGATCATCGACGCCCCGGACATCGACTCCGTCGTCGAGGCCAACCGCGACCTCGCCGTCCAGCTGCTCTCCGCCGCCGACCTGTGGGTGTTCGTCACGACCGCCACGCGCTACAGCGACAACGTGCCGTGGCAGATGCTGCGCCAGGCCGTCGAGCGCGGCGTCGCCGTCGCCGTCGTCCTCGACCGCGTGCCCCTGGAGGTCATGCAGGAGGTCCGCACCCACCTCGCGACGCTGTTGCGCGACCGCGGGCTCGGGACCTCGCCGATGTTCACCATCCCCGAGACCACGCTCGAGGACGGCTACCTGCCGGTCGGGCTCGTCGCGCCGCTGGCCGGGTGGCTGCGCCGCTTGGCCCTCGACGCCCGCTCCCGCGACGTCGTCGTCCGCCGCACGCTCATCGGCGTCCTCGACAGCCTGGACGAGCGGGTGCGGGTGGTCGCCGCGGCGGCGGACGCCCAGTCGGCCGCGGAGGCCGATCTGCGCGGGGACGTCGACAACTGCTACGACGCCGCGCACGAGGAGCTGCGCCGCACCCTGCTCGGCGGTGGGGTCGTCCGGGGCGAGGTGCAGGCGCGCTGGAACGAGTTCGTCGGCAGCGGCGACGTGTTCCGCAGCCTGGAGCCGGGCAGCACCAGCTGGCGCGAGCGGCTGCGGACGCGGGTCCGGCCGCCCCGGGTCGCGCCGGCGCAGCCGCTGCTCGACGCGTTGCAGCAGGGACTGGAGGGCGTGGTCCTGTCGCGGCTGCACTCGACGTCGCAGGGCATCACCGCGCAATGGGCCGGGCGCACCGCCGGCCCCGGGCTGCTGGCCGCGACGCCCGAGCTCACGACGGTGCCGCCCGGCTTCGCCGAGCGTCTGGCCCGGACGTTGCGGGAGTGGCGCGCCACCCTGGCCGACCTCGTCCAGGAGCAGCCGGGCGACGGACGTGGAGGCGCCGGGCCGCTCGGCGTCGACGGAGCGGTCGCGGTGCTCGGCGTCCTCGCGGTGACCCCGCCGACCGCCGTCAGTGAGCCGGGCAGTCCCGGATTCGTCGCGACCGGCGTCCTGACGGCGCTCTACGGCGCGGACGTCGTCGAGCCGCTGGTCGGTGCCGCCCGGGCGGACCTGGTGCAACGAGCCGGTGAGCTGCTCGAGAGCGAGCGGGAGCGGGCCCTCGGCGCCCTGGACGCCCTCGGCATCCGGCCCGGCCGCGGGGAGATGCTGCTGGCCAAGGCGGCGATCGTGGAGGAGGCGCGATGAGCGGCCGGCGGGAAAGCGCCCCGGACGTCGTGGCCAAGGCGCAGGCGCTGGCGACGGCGCTGGAGGCGGGGCGCGACCGGCTCGGTCCGGAGGCGCGCGAGAGCGCTGACATGGCCCTGGCGCGCGCGGGGGAACGGTTGAGGCTCGGCGGCGACCACACGATCGTCGCGCTGGTCGGGGCGACCGGCAGCGGAAAGTCGAGCCTGTTCAACGCCCTGTCCGGGATGGAGATCGCGGACGTCGGCGCGCGTCGTCCGCTGACCTCCCTGCCGATGGCGTGCGTGTGGGGCGCCGACGGCGCGGGCCCCCTGCTGGAGTGGCTCGAGGTGCCCGAGGGCCGGCGTGTGACCCGCGAGTCGGTGCTGGACGCCGACCGCGAGGCGGACCTCCGCGGTCTCGTCCTGCTCGACCTGCCCGACCACGACTCGACCGCGGTGACGCACCGGCTCGAGGTCGACCGCCTCGTCGGCCTGGTGGACCTGCTCGTGTGGGTCGTGGACCCGCAGAAGTACGCCGACGAGGCGCTGCACCGCGGGTACCTGCGCCCGCTCGTGGGGCACGACGAGGTCATGGTCGTCGTCCTCAACCAGGTCGACAAGCTCGCCGAGACCGAGGTCGAGACCTGTCTGAAGGACCTGCGCCGCCTGATGGACGCCGATGGTCTAGCGACGGTGCGGATCCTCGCGACGTCCGCCACCCGCGGGGACGGCGTCGACGAGCTGCGGGAGCTGCTCGAGGGCGTCGTCCAAGGCCACAGCGCGTTCCTGACCAGGACGAACGCCGACCTGGACGAGGCGGCCCGCAAGCTGGCCCAGGGCCTCGCGGCCGACGAGCCGGACGCGCGGCGGCTGCCCGCGGCCGACACCCTCGTCTCGGCCATGGCCTCGGCGGCGGGCCTCCCGGTGCTCCTCGACACGGTCGCCGCCGAGTACCGGCGTGAGGCCACCAAGGCCGTCACGTGGCCGCTCGCTCGGTGGTGGACGGCGCTCGGTGCGGATCCGCTCCGCCGGCTGCGGCTCGGCGGTCAGGCCGAGGGCCGGCTGCGCGAGCTGACCCGTGCGTCGCTTGCGACCCCGTCGCCGGCGCAGCGCGAGCGCGTCGACCTCGCCGTCCAGGACGTCGCGAGCGCCGTCGCCGAGCGGCTGCCGCCGCGCTGGGGGGAGTCGGTGCGGGAGGCGGCCTCGCCCGACGTGGACGACTTGGCCGGCGCGCTGGACGCAGCCGTCAACGAGGTCGACCTGACCGTGCGCCGGCCGATCTGGTGGACGCTCGTGCGCGTCGTCCAGTATCTGCTCGTGACGTGCGCGGTCGTCGGGTTCGGTTGGCTGGTCGTGCTCGGGCTCCTGCGCTGGAAGGGGTCGGTCCCGCCCGCCACGCCGCACCTGGGCCCGGCACCGCTGCCGACCGCGCTCTTCGCCGGCGGTCTCGTGCTGGGTGCCCTGCTCGGCTGGGCGGCGTCGGCGCTGGCGAGGCGTGGTGCCCGGCGACGCCGGGCGGACGCCGTGGAGCAGCTGCGCGCCGCGGTCGGCGACGTGGCGTGGGAGCGGGTCATGGCCCCGATCGCCGGCGTGCTCGACGAGCACCGGACCGCGCGCCAGGCGCTCGCGGCCGCGTTCTGATCGGTCGTCCACAGGCGCGGAGGCGTCGTCCCGTCGTCCACAGCCGGTCGCGCGGGGGCGGCGGCCGACCCCGTTCGACGTCGATGCTGCTGCTGCACCCCGGCGAGGGGCCGGGCAACGCAGGAGGAGCAATGCGAGAGACGTACGTGGCCGTGGCCGGCATCGTCGCCACGGACCCGCAGGTGCGCACGCTCGACGACGGTCGCCAGGTCATGAGCTTCCGGGTGGCGTCGACGAGCCGGCGCTTCGACGGCCAGACCCGGGCCTGGGTCGACGGGCACACGCTCTGGGTCAGGGTGACCTGCTGGCGGGAGCTGGCCGACAACGCGTCCCGGTGCGTGCGCAAGCGCGACCGCGTGCTGGCGTGGGGCCGGCTGCACACCGAGCAGTGGAAGGGCGCCGACGGCGTGGTCCGCAGCGATCTGTCCCTCGACGCCGAGTCGCTCGGGCACGACCTCACCTTCGGGGTCTCGGCGTTCACCCGCAAGCGCCGAGCGGTGGACCAGCGGACGCTGACCGACGTGCCCACGATCGACCAGGACACCGGCGAGATCATCGGCGTTCCGCCGGGTGCTCCCGGTACGGACGCCGAGAGCGACGACGCGAGCCGCGTCGCGGTGGGAGCGGCGTTGCCGGAGGCCGACGACGAGTTCGACGAGCTCGACGACGACCTGGCGGACGCCGACAGCGTCGAGGATCCGGAGGACGTGGAGGGCGACCCCGAACGGGTGCTCGTCGCTCGGCCGCTCGGCCTGAGGCGGGTGCGGCAGGATCGGCCCGTGCCGCCGAGCCCTGCCGTCGTCCGCGCCGCCGGTCTCGCCCTGGGCGTCGTCGCCGACGCCGTCCTGGGCGACCCGGCCCGCGGGCACCCCGTCGCCGGCTTCGGGCGTCTCGCGACCTGGTTGGAGCGACGGCTCTACGCGGACGCCGTGGCTCCTGGAGCGGCCCTCGTCGTGCTGGCGTTGACCGGGCCAGTCGTCGGCGGGTTGGCCGTCGAGCGCCTCGGCCGGCGGCGGCCGGTCGTCGGCCTGCTGGCCACGGCGGCCGCCACCTGGGCGGTACTCGGCGGGGCCAGCCTCGCGCATGAGGGCGACGTCATGGCCCGCCTCCTCGAGGCCGAGGACCTCGAGGGTGCCCGGGCCAGGCTTCCGCACCTGTGCGCCCGGGACGCGGCGGCCCTCGACGCGGGCGGCCTAGCCCGGGCGACGGTCGAGTCGCTGGCCGAGAACACCTCGGACGCGGTCGTCGCTCCGCTGCTGTGGGGGGCCGTCGGTGGCGTTCCGGCGCTGCTCGCGTACCGCGCCGTGAACACGCTCGACGCGATGGTCGGCTACCGGTCGCCGCGGTACCTGCGGTTCGGCCGGGTGGCGGCGCGGCTCGACGACCTCGCGAACTACGTGCCGGCCCGGGTCACCGGCCTGCTGACGGTGCTCGCGGCGCCTTCCGTCGGCGGCTCGTCGGCGGAGTCGTGGCGGGTGCTGCGCCGGGACGGTGCCCGCCACCCGAGCCCGAACGCCGGCCGGCCCGAGGCCGCGGCCGCCGGCGCCCTCGGCGTCCGCCTCGGTGGCGAGAACGTGTACGCCGGTCACGTCGAGCAGCGACCGGGGCTGGGGGAGGGGGGGAGGGCCCCCCAGGCGGAGGACGTGCGGCGGGCCGTCCGGCTCGGGCGGGTCGTCGGCGCCGGGGGAGCGGTGGTCGCCGTCGGGGGCGCGTTGATCGTCGGACGCCGTCGCTGACCGACGTCGCGATCCTTCAAGACCCCGCCTACTCCGCGGTCGCTACCGTCGCCCCATGCGAGCAGAGGCAACGTTCTCCGTGGTCCGCTTCACGCCGACCGACGTCACGCCGGATCCCGCGATCGAGACGGCCCTGCCGGTCGGCGTCGCGACGATGGAGAAGACGTACCAGGGCGACGTCCAGGGCCGGTCGGCGACGATCTTCACCTCGGCCTTCGACCCTGGCAGCGGCACAGGCACCTATGTGGCGCTGGAGAACTTCGACGGCTCCGTGGCGGGGCGCACGGGCTCCTTCGCGTTCGTCCACTCGGCCACGACGGCCGGGAACGACCGGTCCCACGAGTTCTTCCTCGTCGTCCCGAACTCGGGCACCGGCGCCCTCGCCGGGATCACGGGTGGCGGGGGCCTGGCCGCCGACGCCGACGGCACGCACCGGTTCTGGCTCGACTACGACCTTCCCTGATCAGATCTGGTCCGAGCTGATCCGGCACGCTCCCGTAGGGTCCTGACGTGCCGACCCCCCAGGACCTCGACCGGGTCCTCGCCGCCATCCGCCCCGTCGACGCGGAGGCCGCGGCCCAGGCTCGCGCCCGGGAGGACGCGCTGACGAAGCCGCGCGGCGCGCTCGGCGCCCTCGAGGACGTGGCCGTCCGGCTGGCCGCGATCAGCGGGTCGTGCCCGCCGCCGGTGCCCGCGTCGCCGGCCGTCGCGGTGTTCGCCGCCGACCACGGCGTCCACGCCCAGGGCGTCACCCCGTGGCCCCAGGAGGTCACGGCCCAGATGGTGGCGAACTTCGTCGCGGGCGGCGCCGCCGTCAACGCCTTCGCCCGGCAGCTCGGGGTGCGGGTGGTCGTCGTCGACGTCGGCGTCGCCACTCCGCTCGACTCGGCCCCGGGCCTCATCGAGCGCCGAGTGCGGGCAGGCACCCGCGACTTCACCGTCGAACCCGCCCTCACGCGCGACGAGACGCGGGCGGCGATCGCCGTCGGCGTCAGCGTCGCGGACCGTCTCGTCGACGAGGGTGCCGACCTGCTGCTCACCGGGGACATGGGCATCGCCAACACGACCGCCTCCGCCGCCCTGATCGCCGCCTTCACGGGGGCCACGGCGGACGACGTCACCGGCCGCGGCACCGGCGTCGACGACGCGACGCTCGCGCGGAAGGTCGAGGTCGTGCGCCGGGGCCTGTCGCGACACGGATTGACGCCCGACGCCGCCTCCGCCGACCCGCTCGGCGCGCTCGCGGCCGTCGGCGGCCTGGAGCACGCCGCCCTCGCCGGGTACGTCCTCGCCGCGGCCGCCCGCCGGGTGCCCGTCGTGCTCGACGGGGTCATCGCCGGTGCCGCCGCGCTCGTCGCGTCCGCGCTCGCACCCGCGGCGGTGCAGTTCTGCCTCGCCGGTCACCGCTCCGCCGAGCCCGGCCACGCCCACGCGCTGCGGGCCCTGGGCCTGCGTCCGCTCGTCGACCTCGACCTCCGCCTCGGCGAGGGCACCGGCGCCGTCCTCGCCGTTCCGCTCGTCCAGGCCGCCGCCGCCGCGCTGCGGGACATGGCGACCTTCGACGCCGCCGGCGTCGTCGACAAGGCCGCCACCCAGACCTAGGCGAGAGGGTCAGGGCTCCGGGAGATATTCGCTCGCCCAGGCCTTGAGCTCGGCGAGGGCGGGGAGCAGGGCGCGACCCGCGTCCGTCAGGCGGTAGGTCACCGACACCGGGGGGCCCTCGTCGACGGTCCGCTCGACCAGCCCCATCGCGGCGAGGCCGCTGAGCCGCTCCGACAGCACCGAATCGCTGATGCCCCCGACGCCCCGGGCCAGCCGTGAGAACGACACCGGTCCGGTCGCGAGCGACCCGAGGATGACCCCGTTCCACCGCTTGCCGAGCACGTCGAACACCCGCGTCAGCCCGGCGTCGCACAGCGCGTGATCCTGCTCACGCGCTTCGACGGCCCGGACCTGCTTCATGCCGACGAGTCTACTGCTACGCTCCGAGCAGCAACTAGCAGAAAGCTAGTAGCCTCGGACGAAGGAGTCGGACGAGTATGTCGCTGTTCCGTCTCGACGCCAGCTTCCGCACCGAGGGCTCGCACAGCCGCGCCATCGCCGACATCGTCGAGCAGGCCTGGCTCGAGGCGCATCCCGGCGCCACCGTCGTCCGCCGCCACCTCGGCGCCGACCCGGTGCCCGCCACCGCCTGGCCCGCCGCCGTCGCGCGGCTCCTGGCTGCCGGACGAGCAGCGGACGCCGGAGCAGCGCGAGGCCCTCGCCCTCGCCGCCACGCTCGTCGACGAGCTCGTCGCGGCCGACGCGCTGCTGTTCGCGGTCCCGCTGTTCAACTTCGGCGTGTCGCAGCACTTCAAGGCCTACGTCGACCTCGTCATCACCGACCCGCGCATGAAGCCGGGCACGACCACGCTGCAGGGCAAGCCGGCCGAGCTGGTCGTCGTGCGGGGCGGCAACTACCAGCCCGGCACCCCGCGCGAGGGCTGGGACCACGCCACCCCGTGGATGCGCCGCATCCTCGAGGACGTCTGGGGCCTGGACCTCGCCGTCGTCGAGACCGAGTTCACCCTCGTCGGCGTCAACCCGGCTCTCGACCAGTTCGCCGATCTCGCGGCCACGCTGCGGGAGCAGTCCGAGAAGGTCGCCCGCGAGCACGGGCTCTTTCTCGGCCGCCGTCCCGCCCACGCCGGCTAGCGGATCAGCCACGCCGCGGTGTCCGCCGGCAGCCGGCCGTCGGTGACCGGACCGCTCGCGAGCAGCACGTCCCCGTCCGGCAGCGCGGCCGGCACGGACCCCGTGTTCACCACGCAGGTGAAGCCGGGTTCGCGGCGGAACGCGACGACGTCGTCGCGCAGGTCGAGCCACGTGACGTCGCCACCGGAGCCCGCGCCGAGGGCGGGCAGCTCGTGCCGCAGCTGCAGCGCCCGGCGGTAGAGGGCGAGCATCGAGCCCGGGTCCGCCTCCTGCGCCTCGACCGACAACGCCGCCCAGGACGCCGGCTGCGGGAGCCAGGGCTCGGCGGCCCCGAACCCGAGCGAGGGCCCGGAGCGCGCCCACGGCAGCGGCACCCGGCAGCCGTCGCGCCCGCGCTCGGTGTGGCCGGACCGCTTCCAGGTCGGGTCCTGGAGCACCTCCTCGGGCAGGTCCTCGACCTCCTCCAGGCCCAGCTCCTCGCCCTGGTACAGGTAGACGCCGCCGGGCAGCGCCAGCTCGAGCAGAAGCGCGGCGCGGGCCCGGCGGCGGCCGAGCTCGACGTCCACCGGGCCGTGGCCCACGTTCAGGGGGTTGCGGCCGGCCACCCCCGGACCGGTCCGGCCGAGGCGGGAGACGTGCCGGACGATGTCGTGGTTCGACAGCACCCACATCACCGGCGCTCCGACGGCCTCGTGCGCGGTCAGGCTGGACGACGCCGTGCGCCGCAGCTCACCGGCGCTCCAGGGGGCCCGGACGAAGTCGAAGTCGAACGCGGTGTGCAGCTCGTCGGGGCGCAGGTACGCGGCGAGCCGCTCCGGGCTCGACACCCACGCCTCCGCCACGAAGACGCGGGGCGGGTCGTAGGAGTCGGCGAGCTCGCGCCACTCCCGGTAGATGTCGTGCACCTCGGGCCGGTCCCAGTGCGGGTGGTCCGCGCGGTCCGGCGGCGTGAGCACGTGCTCCGCGTCGTGCCCGACGTCCGGCAGGTTCTTCTGCTTGATCAGGCCGTGCGCGACGTCGATCCGGAAGCCGTCCGCGCCACGGTCGAACCAGAACCGCAGGATGTCCAGGAACTCGGCCCGGACCGCGGGGTTGTCCCAGTTGAGGTCGGGCTGCTTGGGGTCGAACAGGTGCAGGTACCACTCGCCGGGCCGGCCGTCCGCCTCGGTCACGCGCTGCCAGGCCGACCCGCCGAACACCGCCCGCCAGTCGTTCGGCGGGGTGTCGCCGTTCGGACCCTGCCCGGGCCGGAAGACGTAACGCTCGCGCTCCGGCGAACCGGGGCCGGCGGCGAGCGCCGCCCTGAACCAGGCGTGCTCGTCCGAGGTGTGGTTCGGGACGATGTCGAGGATCACGCGCAGCCCGACGTCGTGCGCCTCCCGGATCAGCGCCTCGGCCTCGCCCAGCGTGCCGAACGGCGGGTGGATGTCGCGGTAGTCCGCGACGTCGTACCCGCCGTCCGCCTGCGGTGACGGGTACCACGGGTTGACCCAGACCGCGTCGACGCCCAGCGAGGCGATGTACGGCAGCCGCCGGCGGATCCCGGCGAGGTCGCCGAGCCCGTCGCCGTTCGCGTCGGCGAAGCTGCGGATGTAGAGCTGATAGGTGACGGCCTCGCGCCACCATGCGACGCCCTCGCGCCGATGCTCGTCGATCGCTGGCTGCTGCCCCGTGGTCGTCACGACGGTCGACCCTATCGGCGGGGGCGGAGGCCACGAGGGGAGACGGACGATGAGCGGACCGGGCTGGAGCGACATCGCCTCCTGGTACGTCGGCGTCGTCCGCTCCGGGCGCACTCCCCACGGGCTCGCGGTGCGGACCACGCTCGAGCTCGCGAGCGACGTCACCGGCCGGCGCGTCCTCGACGTCGCCTGCGGTCAGGGGATCGCCAGCCGCGCCCTGGCCCGGGCGGGTGCCGCCCGCGTCGTCGGCGTCGACCTCACCGAGGCGCTGCTGGCCGCCGCCCGCGCCGAGGAGAGGGCCGACCCGCTGGGCATCACCTACCTGCACGGCGACGCGCAGCGGCTGGCCGGCGTGCCCGACGCCAGCGCCGACGTCGTCACCTGCCAGCTCGCCCTCATGGACATCCCGGACCTCGACGCGACCCTGCACGCGGTGGCGCGCGTCCTCGCGCCGGGCGGCGTGTTCGCCGCCGTGATCAGCCACCCCTGCTTCCTCGCCCCGTTCGCGTCGACGGCGGTGGACGACGACGGGACGCCGACGCGCGTCGTCCGCCGCTACCTGACCGAGGGGTTCTGGCGGTCGCCGAACCCCGACGGCGTCCGGCGCGTCGGGCACTGGAGCCGCACCCTCGCGACGTACCTCAACGCCTTCCTCGCCGCGGGCCTCACGCTCGAGCGGTTCGCCGAGCCCCGGGCGGTCGGCGCCTACGCGCAGGACCAGCCGGTCTACGCCGAGGTGCCCGTTCTTCTGGGGATCCGCGCGACCCGGTCGCCACACTCCTGACGGCTACGCCTCTCCCCTCGGGTAGAGGAGCTCGCCCCGCTCGAGCATCCCGACGAAGGTCGCGACCCGCCGGGCCCGGGTCTCCGGCTTCTTCGCCGTCGCGAGGCGGTGCAGGATCGCGTACCGGTTGCGGCTGTCGAGCGCGGCGAAGGCCTCCGCCGCGGCGGGGGACGCCTCCAGCGCCGTCGCCAGTTCCGGCGGCACGGTGGCGGTGCTCGGGGGCGCGTAGGCGGCGTCCCACCGGCCGTCGGCCTTCGCCCGCTCGACCTCGGCCAGGCCCGCCGGCCGCATCCGGCCCTGCTCGACGAGCCGCGCGACCCGCTCCCGGTTGATCTGCGACCAGATGCTGCGCCGGCGCCGCGGGGTGTACCGCTGCAGCCACGCCGTCTCGTCCAGGGAGCGGGCCTGCCCGTCGATCCACCCGAAGCACAGCGCGACGTGCACCGCCTCCTCGTAGGTGAGCGACGGGACCGCGGTGCCCTTGCGCGGGAAGCGGAGCCACACCCCGGCGGCGGTCGCGTGCTCGCGCTCCAGCCACTGCTCGAACTCCGCGGCGGTGGGAAAGGCGAGGACGGGCAGGTCGCTGGGCGCAGGCACGGCGTCAGTCTGCCCGGCACGTGCGACAGTGAGCGCGTGCACAGCTCCGGTCGTTCCCTCCGCCTGTACGGGGACAGCTGCGACCGCTCGGACTTCTACGGCCCACGAGGTGCTCCGTCGCCCCGTCCCGCCGTTCCGGAGGTCCGCCGTGCACCTGCTCGCCCTGCTCCGCCGTCCTGACGTCGCCCCACTCCTGGCCGCCGCCACCCTCGGGCGGCTGCCGCTGGGCATGATCCCGCTCGCGCTCGTTCTCTTCGCGCGGGGCAGCGGCCTGGACTTCGCGTCCGCCGGATGGCTGGCCGCTGCGTGGTCCCTGGGCCTCGCCGTGGGCACGCCCGTGCTCGGGCGCGGCGCCGACCGGCGCGGGCCGGCGCCGGTGCTCCTGGCCAGCGGGGTCGTGGCTGCGCTCGCGCTCGGCTGCCTGGCGTTCCTCGGGCAGGGCGCGACCGGGGCCGTCGTCGTCGCCGCGCTCGCCGGGCTCGCGACGCCGCCGCTGGAGCCCGCGCTGCGGATGCTCTGGCCGTCGCTCGTGGAGCCCGATCAGCTGGAGCGGGCCTACGCCCTCGACGCGGCTCTCCAGGAGGTCATCTTCGTCGTCGGCCCGCTGCTGGTCGCCGCGGCCGTCCTCGCCCGGCCGGACGGCGGGCTCCTCGTCGCCGCCGCCCTCGTGCTCGCGGGCACGCTCTGGACGACGGCACTGGGTGTCGTCCGCCGACGCCGGCCGGCCGAGGTCCACGTCCGGCACTGGGCGGGTCCGCTCCGCGCGCCGGCGCTCGCCGCGCTCTACGGCGGCATCGTCGTCGTCGGTGCGCTGGTCGGCGCGCTGCCCGTCGTCGCCACGGCGTACGGCGAGGCGCGGGGGACGGCGGGGCTCGGCGCGCTCCTCGTCGGGGCGAACGGGCTCGGGGCGCTCGCCGGCGGCGTCGCGGTCGCGCTGCGGCCGGGGCTCGTCCCGCGGCGGGTGCCGGTGGCGCTCCGGTTGCCGCTGCTGGTCGCGGTCCTGGCCGCGGCGTACGTGCCGCTGGCCGTCGTGCCGGCCGTGACCGACGCGGACGCCGGGCTCGTCGCCGCCGCGCTCGTCAGCGGACTGCCGCTGCCGGCGCTGCTGACCGCCTGCTACCTCGAGGTCGACCGGCTCGCTCCGGCCGGCACGGCGGCCGAGGCCTTCGGCTGGATCATCACGGCGTTCCTGCTGGGGAGTTCGGCGGGCGCCGCGCTCGCCGGCGTCCTCGCTCGGCAGAGCCGGCCGGGCTCGGCCTTCGCCGTCGGGATCGCCGCCGTGCTGGTCGCCGCGGCCGGTCTGGCCGCCCGGCCGCCGGCGCGCCGGATGGCCGCGCGCGGCCCCACGGCCTGACCTACGCGTGTGCCGCCGCGGGCGCCGCGTCGCGCAGCATCCGGTCGTCGTCGGCGAGCAGGTCGTGCGCGAGCTGCCGGATCAGAGGTGCTGCAGGCCGCCGAGGTCGGCGACGATGGTCGGGAGAGCGGTCGAGACGATGGTCTGGTCGAGCGCGGCCAGGAGCATGCCGAGCAGCAGGGCTCCGAGGATCAGCCAACGCCGCCGCCCGACGACGTCCGGCTGCGTGCCCGGCTGCTGCTCGGACTGGACGGCGGTCTGCTCGGCCATGACGCCTCCGGGACGCGACGGAATGTGCCGCCTTCCAGGGTGGACCGGCCTCGGGCGCCCCGCTCGGTCAGCTGCGAGCGAGGACGACGACCTCCGGACTCGTCGGGAGGACCGGCGAGCCGTCCCAGTCGCCGGACCAGCTCTCCACGACGAAGCCCGCCTCGCCGAGCAGGTCGCGCAGGTGCTCGGGGTCGACGAACCGCAGCGTGCTGCGGAACCTCCGCTCGTGCCCCGAGCGCAGGGAGCGCACGACGTGGGTGACGTCGACGAGGTCCCCGTCGTGCTCGACCGGGTCGTCGAACCACGACGCGAACGGCTCGCCGTCGGGCGCGACGATCCGGACGCGGGTGAGCGCCGGCACCCACGCCGTCCAGGGGCGCGGCGCGGGGTTGCGCGTCTCGAAGGCGAGCAGCCCGCCGGGTTCGAGGTGGCGGTGGAAGGTGCGCAGCGCCGCGCGGACGGCGTCGTCGTCCAGGAGCAGCTGGAACGCATGGCCCGTCATCGTCACCAGCGCGAAGCGCTCGCCGAGGTCGAGCGTCCGTGCGTCGCCGCGGATCCACGTGACCGCCGGACAGCGGGCCCGGGCCACCGCGAGCATCGGCTCGGCCGGGTCGACGCCGACCAGACGGCCGGAATGCCCGAGCTCACGGGTCCGGGCGAGGCGGGCGCCGGTTCCGCAGCCCACGTCGAGCACCGACGACGCGGCGAGGTCGAGCCGCTGGTAGGCGTCGTCCATCGGGTGCCACGGGTTCTCCGCGTCGTACAGCCGCGCGAACGCCGCGTCCGTGTACTCGTCGTACTCGTCGTCGGCGCCGTCCACCCGCCACAGTCTGGGCGAGGACGCGACCGCGCCGCTCAGGCACCGGCCGGCGGCGGCCGCAGCTCCATCCAGACGGTCTTGCCCGGTCCGTCCGGGCGGGCGGAGGTCCCCCAGTCCTGCGTGATCGCGTCGAGCAGGTGCAGCCCGAGACCGCCCTCGGCCAGTCCGTCGCCGGAGCGAGGCCGCCGGTGCGGCGCCTCGGGGTTGGCGTCGCTGACCTCGATCCGCACGACGCCGTCGTCGACCCGCACGTCCAGTCCGATGTCGCCGCGTCCGTACCGCACCGCGTTGGTCACGGCCTCGCTGACGGCGAGCAGGACGGTCTCCAGACCCTGGGGCGACCACGCCGAGCCGAGCGCGCGCACGTGGTCCCTGGCGAGTCCGGCCGCCTGAGGCGTCGACGGCAGCGGCAGCACACCACGCGGGGTGCCCATGAACGGGGACGTCCTAACCCGAGGGACACGGCGGACCGCCGTTTCGTCACCGTATATCCGACACGTCCTCACGGCGCGGGCGAGCGGCGGGCTCGACGGTGACCCGCTCGTCCAGCCCGAGGGCCTCGAGCATGAGGGCCAGGGACGGGCAGGGGCGGACCAGAACCAGGCGGCCGCCGGCCGCGCGGAGCTCCCGGTCCGCGCGGAGCAGCGTGTTCAGCCCCGCCACGTCGCAGAACGAGACGTCGGTGAGGTCGACGACGAGGCGGTCGGTGCCTCGGGTGAGCAGGTCCGCGAGTTGCCGTTCGAGGTCGGGCACCGACACCAGATCCAGATCGCCGTGCAGGCGGAGAGGCGGGGAGCCGACGGGGCCGGGTCGAGCGGACACACACACTCCCAGGAGAACCACGGACCGGAGCTTCGCCGGATCGTCTGCGCGAAGAAGCGCCGGGCTGCCTCCCAACCCGGCAGTCATCCTATGCGCGATTCCGCCCTCATGGCGCAAACGGCCGGCCGGGTTGCGCGGGCTCTCCCGACACCCGCCGGACGATGTCCTCGGCGACGTCGCGGATCTTGCGGTTGGTGTTCTGGGAGTGGGCCTTCAGCAGCCCGAACGCGTGTTCGGCCGTGCACCGCTGCTGAGCCATGAGGATCCCCAGCGCCTGGTCGATGGTCGTCCGTGAGGCGAGAGCCTGCTCCAGCTGGGCGCTGATCTCGCCCTGCCGGGCCTGGCGGAGAACCATGGCCAGGGCGGCCGCGGCCTGTGCCGCGAAGACCGTGAGGATCTGGCGCAGCCGTTCGTCGAACCCGTCCGGCAGCGTGCAGTACAGGTTGAGCGCGCCGATCGTGTCCGCGCCGACGGAGAGCGGCAGGGAGAGCGACGAGCGGACCCCCGCGGCGGCGGCGTCCGGGGTGTAGCGCGGCCAGCGGCTCTCGCTACCCATGTCCGGAACGTGGACGATGCGCCCGGTGCGCAGCGCCTCCAGGCACGGGCCCTCGTGGCCGTCGTACTGCGTCTCGTCCATGGAGTACGCGAAGGCGTCGCTCGAGGCGGCGGTGAACGCCTCGTGCTCGCCGCGGATCGTCACGCTGCCCGACAGCGGCGGACCCGCGAGCTGAGGCGCGAGGCCGGCGAGCTCGGAGAGGAACTCCCCGACCCGCGGCGTGTCCAGGGTCAGCGCCTGCAGCCGGCTGAAGGCCGCGACGAGGTCGACGGCGGGATCGGGTGGCTGTGCCATCGGTCCGCCCCACCGGGCGACAGGGCCCGAGTCGGTCGAGAACCGAGGACGGCCTCGCCTTGATCGGCGAGGCACGGAGAACCGACGGCACCTCGACGCTACGCCCGGAGGGGGCTCCGGCATACGCCGGCGGTGCAGGGCGTTGGCTCCTCTCGGCGTCCGCGGCCAGACGGGCGGCGATCGACGAACAGGTACGGTGGAAGGTATGGCCGAGTTCATCTACACCATGCGCAAAGCGCGCAAAGCCCACGGCGACAAGGTGATCCTCGACGACGTCACGCTCGCGTTCTACCCGGGCGCGAAGATCGGCGTCGTCGGTCCCAACGGCGCGGGCAAGTCCAGCGTGCTCAAGATCATGGCGGGGCTCGACCAGCCGAGCAACGGCGACGCCTTCCTCTCCCCGGGCTACTCCGTCGGCATCCTCATGCAGGAGCCCGAGCTCAACGAGGACAAGGACGTCCTGGGCAACGTCCAGGAAGGCCTGGGCGAGGTCAAGGTCAAGCTCGACCGGTACAACGAGATCGCCGAGAAGATGGCGGTCGAGTACTCCGACGAGCTCATGGAGGAGATGGGCACGCTGCAGGAGGCGATCGACGCCGCCGACGCGTGGGACATCGACTCCCAGCTCGAGCAGGCGATGGACGCCCTGCGCTGCCCCCCGCCGGACGCCGACGTCACGGTGCTCTCCGGCGGTGAGCGCCGCCGGGTCGCGCTGTGCAAGCTGCTGCTGAGCAAGCCGGACCTGCTGCTCCTCGACGAGCCCACCAACCACCTGGACGCCGAGAGCGTGCAGTGGCTCGAGCAGCACCTCGCCGCCTACGCCGGCGCCGTGCTCGCGGTCACCCACGACCGGTACTTCCTCGACAACGTCGCGCAGTGGATCCTCGAGCTCGACCGCGGTCGCGCCTACCCCTACGAGGGCAACTACTCCACCTACCTCGAGAAGAAGCAGGAGCGCCTGCAGGTCCAGGGCAAGAAGGACGCCAAGCTGGCCAGGCGGCTCAAGGACGAGCTGGAGTGGGTCCGGCAGAACGCCAAGGGCCGGCAGACCAAGAGCAGGAGCCGTCTCGCCCGCTACGAGGAGATGGCCGCCGAGGCGGAGCGCACCCGCAAGCTGGACTTCGAGGAGATCCAGATCCCGCCGGGCCCGCGCCTGGGCAACGTCGTCATCGAGGCGTCGCAGCCTGCGCAAGGGCTTCGGCGACCGGCTCCTCATCGACGACCTGTCGTTCTCGCTGCCGAGGAACGGCATCGTCGGCGTCATCGGGCCCAACGGCGTCGGCAAGACCACGCTGTTCAAGACCATCGTCGGCCTCGAGGACCTGGACGGCGGGGATCTGAAGATCGGCGAGACCGTCAAGATCGCCTACGTGGACCAGTCCCGCGCCGGGCTGGACCCGAAGAAGAACGTCTGGGAGACCGTCTCCGACGGGCTCGACTACATCAAGGTCGGCAACGTCGAGATGCCGTCGCGGGCCTACGTCTCCGCGTTCGGCTTCAAGGGGCCGGACCAGCAGAAGCCGGCCGGCGTCCTCTCCGGCGGCGAGCGGAACCGGCTCAACCTCGCGCTCACGCTCAAGCAGGGCGGCAACCTGCTCCTGCTCGACGAGCCGACGAACGACCTGGACGTCGAGACCCTCGGCTCGCTCGAGAACGCGCTGCTGGACTTCCCCGGCTGCGCCGTCGTGGTCAGCCACGACCGCTGGTTCCTCGACCGGGTGGCGACGCACATCCTCGCCTACGAGGGGGACGACGAGAACCCCGCGAGCTGGTTCTGGTTCGAGGGCAACTTCGCCGGCTACGAGGAGAACAAGGTCGCGCGTCTCGGCATCGAGGCGGCGCGCCCGCACCGCGTGACGCACCGGAAGCTCACGCGCGACTGACGCAGTGCTCGCAGGCGCCCGCGTTCCCTGACCAGGGACGCGGGCGCCGGAGCGTCTGCGTCCCTCCCGTTCGTCGGACGGCGGCACTACGGTGCTATGCGTCCTGACATCGGCGCCTGACGAAGGAGAAGCGATGACCTCCCGGCTCAACCCCTACCTGAGCTTCAACGGCGACGCGCGAGAGGCGATGGAGTTCTACCGGAGCGTCTTCGGTGGCGACCTGAACGTGAGCACGTTCGGGGAGTCCGGGATGCCGGACGGACCCGGGGCCGACAAGGTGATGCACGCCCAGCTCGAGACGCCGAGCGGCTTCACGCTGATGGCCTCCGACACCCCGCCCGGCATGGACTACGCGGCACCGAACGGCAGCATCGCCGTCAGCCTCAGCGGGGACGACGAGACCCTGCGCGACCACTGGGAGAAGCTCTCGTCCGGCGGGACGGTGACGATGCCCCTGGAGAAGCAGGTGTGGGGCGACGAGTTCGGGATGTGCACGGATCGCTACGGCATCCCGTGGCTGGTCAACATCGGGCAGCCGCAGGGCTGACCACGACGGCGGCATGACGGACCGGCCCGTGGGTAGAGGCAGCCGCGATTCAGCAGCTCGCACTATCCACGGAGGTTCCGGATGGCCACCTCGGCCAGCACCACTCGCACCGACACCTCGGTGAACCAGAAGGTCGCGTACGTCGTCGGCGCGATCTTCCTGCTCATGGGCATCCTCGGCTGGTTCGTCACGCCCGGCCACAGCTTCGCCGACCGCGACGGCGGCTCGCTGCTGGGCTTCCAGGTCAACCCGCTGCACAACATCGTCCACCTGCTCGTGGGCATCCTGCTGCTGGTCGGCGCCCGGGGCGGCGTCTCGGCGGCCCGAGCCGCGAACACGGCGGTCGGCGCGGTCTACCTCGTCGTCGGGATCATCGGGCTGTTCATCCTGAACAGCAGCGCCAACATCCTCGCGCTCAACGGTGCCGACAACGTGCTGCACCTGGTCAGCGGCATCGTGCTCCTCGCCGCCGGGCTGTTCGCCGACAAGGCGGCGCGGCGCTGATCCGAGCTCCGCTCAGCGCGCCAGCAATCTCGCGGGCATCGGCCCCGGCCGGTAGGTCACTGCCGGCCGGGGCTTCGGCGTGAAGTCGGCGGCGAACTCCACCCGCCAGTCCGTCGCGAGCCGGGCGAGCAGCAGGACCGCCTCCATCACGGCGAAACCGGCGCCGATGCACATGCGCGACCCCGCACCGAACGGCAGGTACGCCCCGCGCGGCTGACCCGGTGCGGACTCGTCGAACGTGCCGTCCTCCCGGAGCCACCGGCTGTGCCGGAACTCCCCGGCGTCCGGGCCCCAGCTGCGCTCGTCGCGGTGCAGCGCGTAGGGCGAGATGACCACGGCGCTGCCCTTGCGGAACCGGTACTTCTCGACCACCACGTCCTCGGTCGGGCGGCGACCGAGGATGTACGCCGGCGGGTGGAGCCTCAGCGTCTCGGCGACGACGGCGCGGGTCACGGGCAGCCGGTCCCAGGCCGCGGCGGCGATCGCTTCGCGCGCGGTGTCGCCGGCGAGCTCGGCGTCCAGGGCGGCCCGCGCCGACGGCGTCCGGAACAGCTCGTACCAGGCCCACGACAGGGCGACCGCGGTCGTCTCGTGGCCGGCGAGCAGCAGCGTGAGCACCTCGTCGCGGACCTGCCGCGCGGGCATGCCCTCACCGGTCTCCTCGTCGCGGACGGCGAGCAGCATGGAGACGACGTCACCGGTGTCGCCGGTCGTGCCGCGCGTCGCGACGACCCGCTCGACGACGCCGTCGAGCCGGGCGATCTCCCGCCGCAGCCGGCGGCGGAACGGGGTCGGGAACCGGGCCATGAGCATCCCGCGCGGTGACATCAGCGTCGGGAAGACCTCGAGCAGGTTCTGGGTCGCGTCCGAGACGATGGCCACCTCGTCGCGGACGTCGGTGCCGAACAGGGTCCGGCCGACGAACTCCAGCGTCAGCGAGGACATCTCCGCGGCGATGTCCACCGCGCCGCCCTCGGCACCCACGCGGTCCCGCCATTCCCGGGAGCGCGCGTCGGCCAGGCGGACGGCGTCCTCCGCGTAGGCGACGAGTCGCCGCGCGTGGAACGCCGGCTGGACGAGTCGTCGCTGCCGCCGGTGCAGCTCGCCCTGGCTGGTCAGCAGCCCCTGCCCGAAGGTGATCGCGAGGGCCCGTATGCCCCGGCCCTGACCGAAGCCGGTCGGCCGGGTGAGGATCGTGCGGGCGAGCGCGGGATCGGCGACGACGGCCACGGGCAGCAGCCGGCCGCGCATCCGCGCCACGCCGTCCGCGGCCGACACGAGCCGCGCCGCGCGGCGCGGCACCTGCCGCAGGTCCGAGAACAGCAGCCGGCCGGTCATGGAGAACCGGACACCGCCGTCGACGTCCGGCCCGAGGGCGCGGACCTCCGGCTGCGTCGTGGTCGCCATGCCCCACCACCCTTCCGTGCCTGCCCCTGACTTCCAGTCTGCCCCCGGGTGCCGGCCGGGGGACAGGGCCTCGTCCTGCTCTCACGTTTCGTCCAGCAGACATGCTGCGAACGTCCAGCAGGCTCTCAGTGGACGCTCAGGCTGCTCATGTTGACTCCTTCATCAGAAGCCCAACGAAGGAGCGGCATGACGCCCCCCACCACCCCTGTCATCGACACCCCCACGCCTCCGGCGACGGACACCGGCTCCACAACCGGTATGCCTGCGGCCACCGGGCGACGCGAGCCCTCCCGGCCGGGCTGGGTCGGCGCGGTCGCCGTCGCCGCCGGCGCCGCGATCCTCGCCAGCCTCGGAACCGTGGGCGCCCTCAACGCCTTCGGGAGCCCGGCGGACGCCGCGACCTCCTCGACGTCGGCCTCCGCGTCGCAGAGCGCCCCGCTGGTCAAGGGCAGCACGACGGCCCCGAACTGGGTCGCCACCGCGGCGGCCGTGAAGCCCAGCGTCGTCTCCGTCCGGGTGCAGACCGCCGACGGCAGCGGTGACGAGGGTTCGGGCGTCGTCCTGGACACCACCGGGCGGGTACTGACCAACAACCACGTGGTCGCCGCCGGCGCCGGTTCCGGCGCCACGATCTCCGTCGTCCTCCAGGACGGGCGGACGTACAAGGCCACGATCGTCGGTACGGACCCCTCGACGGACCTCGCGGTCCTCGCCGTCCAGCAGCCGCCGCGCGACCTGGTGCCCGCCACCTTCGCCGACTCCTCGCAGGTCAAGGTCGGCGACCCGGTCATGGCGATCGGGAACCCGCTCGGCCTGTCCAGCACCACGACGACCGGTGTCGTCAGCGCGCTGAACCGTCCCGTCACCACCGCCGCGGAGGCCCCGCAGCAGCAGGACCCGCAGCAGCAGGCCCCGCAGCAGCAGGCCCGCAGCAGCAGGCCCCGCAGGGCGGCGCCGGCCAGGCTCAGCCGCAGGGCGAGCAGGTCGTCACCGACGCGATCCAGACCGACGCCGCGGTCAACCCCGGCAACAGCGGCGGAGCCCTGGTCGACTCCGGCGGCCGCGTCATCGGCATCACGTCGTCGATCGCCTCCCTCGGCGCCTCCCAGGGCGGCCAGGCGGGCAGCATCGGCCTCGGCTTCGCCATCCCCGCCAACGAGGCGAAGGACGTCGCGCAGCAGCTGATCAACGGCGGCCACGTCCAGCACGCCTACCTCGGCGTGACCCTGGCCGACGGCACCGCGAGCCTCGACGGCGCGCAGCGGTCCGCCGCCGTCGTCGGCACGGTGACCCCGGGCAGCCCCGCCGCGAAGGGCGGGCTGCAGGCCAAGGACGCGATCATCGCCGTCGACGGCCGGCCGCTCGAAGGGGCCAACTCCCTCGTGGCCCAGGTCCGCTCCCAGCGCCCCGGAGGGACGGTCGACCTGACCGTCGTCCGCGGCGACAAGCAGCAGGTCCTCCACCTCACGCTCGCGGCCAAGCCTGCAGCCAACGGCTGATCGCGAGCTCAGAGCCGGCGCAGGAGGGCCTCCCCCTCCGCTCCTGCGCCGAGGCGGGCGGTGTCTTTCCGGCTCGCCGCCCGCTGGAAACAGGCCGCCGCGGCCGCACGACGCTCCCTCGTGCGGCCGCGGCGGCTGTTTGCGCTCAGGAGGGGACGCGGAGCATGCCCTCCTGAGCGACCGAGGCGACGAGGACGCCGTCGCGGGTGTACAGCCGGCCGATGCCGAGACCGCGTGCACCCTGGGCGCTCGGGCTGTCCTGGACGTAGAGCAGCCACTCGTCGGCCCGCCCGTGCCGGTGCCACCACATGGCGTGGTCGAGGCTGGCCGCCTTGAGACCGGGCTCGGACCAGGCCCGGCCGTGCCCGCGGAGCACCGGCTCGAGCAGCGAGTAGTCGCTGGCGTAGGCGAGTACGGCGGCGTGCAGCGCGGGATCGTCCGGGAGCCGCCCGACGGCGCGCATCCACACCGCCTGCTGCGTGCGCCGCTCCGGGTCCGGCCGGAGGTAGACCGGCGGCTCCACGTGGCGCAGGTCCATCGGGCGCTGCCGCGTCCAGTACCGGGCGTCGACGGTGTCGAGACCGGCGTAGTGCTCGCCGATCGTCGGCAGCGACTCCGGCGCGGGCACGTCGGGCATCGGCATCTGATGGTCCAGGCCCTCCGCGGGGGACTGGAACGACGCGATCATCGAGAGGATCGGCCGCCCGAACTGCAGGGCGTGCACCCGGCGCGCCGAGAACGACCGCCCGTCACGCAGCCGTTCCACCGCGAAGACGATCGGCTCGCTCGAGTCGCCCGCCCGCAGGAAGTAGCCGTGCATCGAGTGCACGGGCCGTTCGGGGACGACGGTGCGCTGGGCCGCGGCCAGCGACTGGGCGAGGACCTGCCCGCCGAACACCCGGCCCCACGGCTGCGGCTGGCTCTCGCCGACGAAGGTGTCGGGCTCCCCGTCCGGGTGCGGGGCGAGGTCGAGGACGCGGAGCAGGCCGGCGAGGGCGTCGCGTTCGGCGTCGTCCTGGCCGGGCTGCCCGGCGAGGACGCCGGGATCGCGGGTGGGGTCCGGAACGGGCTGGGTGTCCGTGTCGCCGCTGGGGGGAGCCACCCGGCCATTCTGCTGGTCGATCACGTTCGCACCATGCGGAGGGCCGGATCGGCGTAGTGCGTGCGGCGCGTGGTACCCCTTAGTCGACGCGGCGGACGGACGTCGGACGGCGATCGGCGGAAGGATCAGCGTGGAGCGGACCCACATGAAGGTGCTCATCGGACGGGAGCTCGGCCCGTGACCGCCGGAGACCGGTTCGCCGGCCGGGTCGCGATCGTCACCGGCGCGAGCCGCGGCATCGGCCTCGGCATCGCCCGTCGCATCGTCGCGGAGGGCGGCCGCGTGACGATCACGGCGCGAGGCGCCGACGCGCTGCAGCTGGCCGTGAAGGAGCTCGGCGGGCCGGGCGTCGCCCTCGGCGTCCCGGGCAAGGCGGACGACGCCGAGCACCGGGCACGCGCCGTCGAGGCCACGGTCGAGACCTTCGGCCGGCTCGACGTGCTCGTCAACAACACCGGCATCAACCCCGTCGCCGGGCCGGTGACGAGCATCGACACCGGCGCCATCCTCAAGATCTTCGGCGTCAACGTGGCCGCGGCGATCGCCTGGGTCGAGGCCGCCCGGCGCGCCGGTCTCGGGGAGCAGCCGGGAGCGGCCGTCGTCAACGTCGCCTCCGTCGCGGGGTTGCGGCCGTCGCCGCCGATCGGGATCTACGGCGCGAGCAAGGCCGCCCTCATCCACGCCACCGCCGAGCTCGCGGTCGAGCTCGCGCCGCGGATCAGGGTCAACGCGGTGGCACCCGCCGTCGTCAAGACCGCCTTCGCGACGTTGCTCTACGAGGGCCGCGAGGCCGAGGTCGCCGCCGGCTACCCGCTGGGGCGACTCGGCGTCCCCGAGGACGTCGCCTCCGTGGTCGCCTTCCTGGCCTCCGACGACGCCGGCTGGATGACCGGGCAGACCCTCGTGGTCGACGGCGGGCTCCTGCTCGCCGGAGGCGTGGCCTGATACCGCGCGGGTGACACGCCGGAGTGCACCATAGGCTCGGCGTGTCGCCGCTCCGGGCGGACGAGGACGGGAGGGCGCATGAGCGTGCCGGACAAGATGACCGCCTGGCAGGTGGGCGAGCTCGGCGACCCCGCGGACGTGCTCCGGCAGGTCGAGGTGCCGGTGCCGCAGCCCGGCCCCGGTCAGGTGCTCGTCGAGGTCTACTCGACGGCGCTCAACTTCCCCGATGTGCTGCTCGCGCGGGGGCAGTACCAGGAGCGGCCGCCGCTGCCCTTCGTCCCGGGTGTGGAGTTCAGCGGGATCGTCGTCGCCGTCGGCACCGGCGTCGACGTGCATCGCATCGGCGAGCGGGTGGTCGGCACCGCCGCGCTCCCGCACGGTGCGCTCGCGCGCTACGCCCTCGCCAACGAGGGGGACGCCCTGCCGGCACCGCCCGGCCTGGACGACGTCTCGGCGTCCGCGTTCCTCATCTCGTACCACACCGCGTGGTTCGGCCTGTTCCGCCGGGCGGGGCTGCGGGTGGGGGAGACGCTGCTCGTGCACGCGGCCGTCGGCGGGGTCGGCAGTGCCGCCGTCCAGCTCGGCCGTGCCACCGGGGCCAAGGTCGTCGGCGTCGTGGGTGGGCCCTTCAAGGCCATGGCCGCGCACGAGCTCGGGGTCGACCACGTGGTCGACCGGACGCGCGACGACGTCGTCGCGGCGGTCCGGGCCGCGACCGAGGGCCGGGGCGTCGACGTGGTCTTCGATCCCGTCGGCGGTCGTTCGTACGACGCGTCCACCAAGGTCGTCGCCTTCGAGGGGCGGATCGTCGTCGTGGGGTTCGCGTCCGGCGTCATCCCGCAGCCGCCGCTCTCCCACGCGCTGGTGAAGAACTACTCGATCCTCGGGCTGCACTGGGGCCTGTACCGGAGCAAGGACCCCTCGCTGGTCCGGCGCTGCCACGACGAGCTCATGGGGCACGTCGCCAACGGCGTGATCAAGCCGGTGATCGCCGACCACCTGCCGTTCGAGCAGGTGCCCGAGGGCCTGACCCGGCTGGGCGCGGGGGACGTCGTCGGCCGGCTGACCGTCGCTCCACCGGCCTGAAAGGACCAGGAGCGCTACTCTCCGCCACATGGCGTACGTCGAGGGTCTGCGCGCTGTGGTCACCGGAGCCGGCTCGGGGATCGGGGAGGCGCTGGCCCGCCGCCTCGCCGCCGCCGGTGCCCAGGTCGTCGTCAACGACCTCGACGCCGCCGCGGCCGCCCGGGTCGCCGCCGCCATCGGCGGACTGCCCGCGCCCGGGGACGCCGCCTCCGTCGACGGGGTCTCCGCGCTCGTCGCCCAGGCGCGGGCGGAGCTCGGCGGCATCGACCTCTTCTGCGCGAACGCGGGTGTCGGCACCGGCGGCGGGCCGGAGGCTCCGGAGCGCGACTGGGAGCTCGCCTGGCAGGTGAACGTCATGGCGCACGTCCGCGCGGCCCGGGTGCTGCTGCCGGACTGGCTGCGGCGCGGCCGGGGCCACTTCCTCGCCACCGTGTCCGCCGCCGGCCTCCTGACGATGCCCGGCGCCGCGCCGTACGCGGTGAGCAAGCACGGGGCGCTGGCGTTCGCCGAGTGGCTCTCCATCACCTACGGGGACCGGGGCGTCCGGGTGCAGGCGCTCTGCCCGCAGGGGGTCCGGACGCCGATGCTCGCGGCGACCGGCGAGATCGGCCGGGTCGTGCTGGAGCCGGACGCGATCGAGCCGGAGCAGGTCGCCGACGTCACGGTGGACGCGCTCGAGTCCGGGCCGTTCCTCGTCCTCCCGCACCCCGACGTCGCCGAGTTCTACGCCGGTCGCGCGGCCGATCCGGACGCCTGGCTCTCGGGCATGCGGCGCCTGCAGGCCAAGCTGCCCTGAGGGCGGCCGGTTCGTCGATCAGCCTGTCCATCACGCGCGGAGCGCGGCCAGCCCGTCGGCGACGAGGCCGGGCACGACCTCGCCGATCCGGTCGAACCCGCCGCCGACCGTCTGGCCGTGCACGTAGCGGTAGTGGATCCCCTCGAGGATCACCGCGATCTTGAAGAAGCCGAACGCGACGTACCACGGGAGCGCCTCGACGTCCCGGCCGCTGCGCGCGGCGTACCTCTCGACCAGGGCGGACGCCGGGGGCAGCCCGGCCCCCGGCCCGATCGAGGCGACCACCGGGTCGTCGCTCGTCCCCGGCCCGTCCCAGTAGGCGACGAGCAGCCCGAGGTCGCCGAGCGGGTCTCCCAGCGTCGCCATCTCCCAGTCGAGGACGGCCCGGACGCGGTAGGCGTCGGGATCGGCGGCGCCCGCGACCACGAGGTTGTCGAGGCGGTAGTCGCCGTGGACGACCGTCCCCTCGCCGCTCTCCGGCACCGTGGCGTCGAGCCCGGCGCGCAGCTCGTCGATGCCGGGCAGGTCGCGGCTGCGCGAGGCGTCGAGCTGTCCGCCCCAGCGCCGGACCTGGCGGGCCATGAACCCGGCCGGCCGGCCGAAGTCGGCGAGCCCGACCGCCGCCGGGTCGACGCCGTGCAGGTCGGCGAGCACGTCCATCATCGCGTCGACGAGCCGTACGCGGCCGTCGTCCGGCACGGGGGTGATGTCGGAGCGGCGCCGCAGCACCACGCCGTCGACGTGCGCCATCACGTAGAACGGCGCGCCGGTGACCGCGGCGTCGGTGCACAGCGCGAGCGGCTGCGGCACGGGCACCACGGTCCCGTGCAGGGCGCGTGAGCACCCGGTGCTCCCGGGCCATGTCGTGCGCGGTCGCCAGCACGTGCCCGAGCGGCGGGCGCCGGAGCACGAGCCGCCGGACGCCGTCGTCGAGCACGTAGGTGAGGTTCGAGCGGCCCCCGGCGACCAGCGCGGCGGTGGGCGGGCCGGCGAGCAGCCCCGGGTGCTCGCGCTCGAGCCACGCGGTCACGGCGACCAGGTCCAGCCCCGGGGGCGCGTCCGACATGTGCGCCATGATGGCCCGCATGCCTCGCACCCGCGTGCTCACCCCGTTGCGGTGGAGCGACATGGACGCGTACGGCCACGTCAACAACGTGCAGTTCCTGAGGCTGCTCGAGGACGCCCGCGTCGTCGCCTTCGCCGCCGCCGGCAGCGACGAGGGCGGTTCCGTGGTCGAGACCGGGCTGCTCGTCGCGCGCTCGCAGATCGAGTACCTCCAGCCGCTGGTCTACCGGACCGCCCCGATCGCCATCGATCTCTGGCTCACCGACCTGCAGACGGCGAGCTTCGACCTCGGCTACGAGGTGCTCGACGACGACCGGGTGTACGCGCGCGCCGAGACGACGCTGGTGCTGTTCGACCGGGTGCAGGACCGGCCGCGGCGGATGACGCCGTCGGAGCGCGAGCGGCTCGAGGCCTGGCGGGACGAGCCGGTGCGGTGGCGGCATCGGCGGTCCCGGGGATGACGCTCCTGCTGCCGGACGCCGAGGCGCTCGGCGACCTGGAGACCTTCGTCGGGCGCGCCGGCCGGGTCGATCCGGACGGAGCCGCGCGGCTGGTCGCCTCCGGTGAGCTGCTCGCCGCGTACGTCTCGCCCGTGCACGGCGGCGACGGCCCGGTCGTGCTCGGGCTGCGGGTGCTCGCCCTCGCGGCGCCGGCCGCGCTCGACGTCACCGTGCCGCTGGCGGCGCTGCTGGAGCGGTTCCCGCGGGCCCGGCCCCGGCGTCCGCGCCGTCCGGGCCGTACCCGCTCGCGGTGCCGCCCGGAACGGCGAACGCGGCGTGGGCGGGGGTCGCGCCGCCGCGGTCCGGCTGGGACGCCGACGGGCTGCTCGACGCCTCCGACCTGCGGGAGGCCGCCGAGCGCGGCGTCCGCGAGGTCGCCGACGGCGTCCCTCCGGGTGCCGGCGCGCAGGCCGTCGCCCAGCTCCGGGCGCGGGTCTGGGGCCGTCCGCTCGGCGCCCAGCTGCCCGACGTCCCCGCCGGGGTCGCCTTCGCCGCCGAGGCGCTGGGCTTCCTCGCGGACGACGACCCGGTCGCGCTGTACCGGCGTCCGCCGTGGGTGCGGGCGACGACGCGGCGGGGGCACGTGCTCGCCCGGCGTCCGGCCCTGCTCTGACCGCTTGAGAGACTGGACGCCGTGACCGTGCAGGGCCCCCTGGGGCAGGAGCGCAGCTTCTACGAGCAGATCGGCGGGCACGAGACCTTCGTGCGGCTGGTCGACCGGTTCTACGCGGGCGTCGCCGCCGATCCGGTGCTCCGCGCGCTCTACCCGGAGGAGGACCTCGCGCCCGCCGCGGAGCGGCTGCGGATGTTCCTCGAGCAGTACTGGGGCGGGCCGACGACGTACAGCGAGCAGCGCGGCCACCCGCGGCTGCGGATGCGGCACGCGCCGTTCCGGGTGGACGGCGACGCGCGCGACCGCTGGCTCACGCACATGCGGGACGCCGTCGAGTCGCTGCACCTCGCACCCATGCAGGAGGCGATCCTCTGGGACTACCTGGAACGCGCCGCGTGGAGCATGGTCAACACGCTGGACTGACGGCGCCCGGCGCGGGAGGCTGACCGGCATGAGCGAAGCCCCGGCGATCGGCCTCGGCATCGTCCTGGTCGCGATCGTCGCGGCGCTCGCCGCCGGCGGCGACTCCTCGGGTGGCGGGACCGGCGGGTCCTCGGCGTCCGACGCCCCGGCCGCCGCAGGCACGACGAGCACCGGATCGTGCACGAGCCTCGACACGGTCGCGTCCGACGACGGCGGCAGCTACGTGCAGTTCCCGGTGAGCAGATCGAACTCGCTGGCCTGCACGCTCGGGCCTGGCGACCGGGGCGAGACGGTCGCGGCGCTGCAGCGGGCCCTGGCGCTGTGCATGCACCAGAAGGTGACGGCCGACGGCGTCTACGGCTCGCAGACCGCTCGGGCGGTCAGGGCGCTGGGCGGCGCGGAGGGCGAGTACGGGCCCGCGGTCGCGAAGCGGCTGACGTGGCCGTGGCTGTCGGCGAGCTCGCGGTCGTTCACCGGTCGCTGCTCGAGCGCGACGACGTCGGCGTGAGCTCGCGCTGCCGGCCCGCCCGGCGCTGGCGCAGCGGCATCGGCGGGCGCCAGCGCGGCGGGGACCCGGTGCGCTCGTACTGCTCGGCGGCGCGCCCGATGTTCCGCTGCATGGCGCCGAAGACCATGCCGTGGAACGGGGTCACCGACCACCAGTAGAGCTGGCCGAGCAGGCCGCGCGGGTGGAACCACGCCTTCTGGCGGAAGACGGTCCGGTGCTGGTCGTCCTGCTCGACGGCGAGGTCGAGCCACGCGAGCCCGGGCAGCCGCATCTCGGCGCGCAGGCGCAGCAGGCGCTCGTCGGGCCCGTCGAGAACCTCCTCGACCCGCCACCAGTCGACCGCGTCGCCGACCCGCAGCTCGTTGGGGTCCCGCCGCCCGCGCCGCAGCCCGGGCCCGCCGCTGAAGACGTCGAGCCAGCCCCGGACCTGCCACGCCAGCGCCCAGGAGTACCAGCCGTTCTCGCCGCCGATGCCCTCGATCACCCGCCAGAGGCTTGTGGCGCTGGCGTCGACGATCGACGTCCGCTCGTCGACGTAGATGCTGCCGCCGGCCCAGTCGGGGTCGCTGGGCATGGGGTCGCTCGGCGCGCCCGGGGTGGACGCCGACGCCCAGCGCGTGGCGACGTCGGTGTCGCCGATGCGCTGCAGGGCGAGCTCGACGGCCCGGTCGAAGCCGATGAGGCCCTCGGGCGGGTCGGGGACGTGGCGCTTGACCTCCTCGTCCTTCACGACGACCTCGTGCACGAGGCTGCCGACCAGGGGCCGCGCGATGGAGTTCGGGACCGGTGTGACGACGCCGACCCAGTGGCTCGACAGCCGTGGCGTCAGCACGTTGACCGGGAGGATCACGCGTCGCGGCAGCCCGGCGACCCGGGCGTAGCGCTGCATCATGTCGCGGTAGGTGAGGACCTCGGGGCCGCCGATGTCGAAGGCGCGATTCACCTCCGGCGGCATGAACGCCGAGCCGACGAGGTAGCGGAGCACGTCGCGGATCGCGATCGGCTGGATCTTGGTCCGCACCCAGCGCGGTGTGATCATGACGGGCAGGCGCTCGGTGAGGTACCGGAGCATCTCGAACGACGCCGACCCCGAGCCCAGGATCACCGCCGCGCGGAGCACCGTCGTCGGCACGCCGCTGGCGAGGAGGATCTCCCCGACCTCCTTGCGTGACTGCAGGTGCGAGGAGAGGTCCTCGCCCACGGGGTAGAGGCCGCCGAGGTAGACGATGCGGCCGACGCCGGTCTCGCGGGCGGCCTGGGCGAAGGTCAGCGCGGTCCGGCGGTCGGTCTGGGCGAACTTCGGCCCGGTGCCGAGGCTGTGCAGCAGGTAGTAGGCGACGTCCACGCCCTCCAGGGCGCCCTTGACGGTGGCGAAGTCGGAGGCGTCGCCCTCGACGACCTCGATCCGGGAGAACCAGGGCCGGTCGCGCAGCCGGCGCGCGTGCCGGGCGAGGGCGCGGACGCGGAAGCCGGCGGCCAGGAGCTCCGGGACCAGCCGGCCGCCGATGTACCCGGTGACGCCGGTCACGAGGACCAGCCGGCCCTCGCCGCGGGGCAGACCCTCGACCGAGACGGTGCCGTCGGGGGCGGGCTCGGATTGCTCGGACTCCTCGGACATCTGTCCAGTCTCGCCAGTCGCGGACCCCACCGCACCTCGTGGCCCGGCGGTCTCGTGCCCGTCACGGGTGGTGACGTGGTTGCATGGAGGGCGTGCCTCAGACCGATCCCGACCCGACCACCGCTGCCCTGACGCCGCCCCGGCCCCGTCGCGCCCTGCTCCTCGAAGGCATCCATCCGGACGCCGAGGGCGTGCTCGCGGCCGCCGGCTTCGAGGTCGCCACCGAGAAGCGCGCCTTCGACGTGGCCGAGCTCGCCGACCGGCTGTCCGGCGTCGAGCTGCTCGGGATCCGGTCCGGGACGCACGTGCCGGAGAAGGTGCTGGACGCCGCGCCCGACCTGCTCGCCGTCGGCGCGTTCTGCATCGGCACGAACCAGATCGAGCTGGCGGCCGCCGCGGAGCGGGGGGTGGCGGTCTTCAACGCGCCCTTCTCGAACACCCGCAGCGTCGTGGAGCTCGCGCTCGCGGAGATCATCGCGTTGACCCGTCGGCTGACCGAGAAGGACACCGCGATGCACGCCGGCGTCTGGGACAAGTCGGCCCGCGGCAGCCACGAGGTCCGTGGGCGCAAGCTGGGGATCGTCGGCTACGGCAACATCGGGACGCAGCTCTCCGTCGTGGCCGAGGCGCTGGGCATGAGCGTGATCTTCTACGACACCGCCGACCGGCTCGCCCTCGGCAACGCCCGCCGCTGCGCGTCGCTGGACGAGCTCCTCGAGACCGCCGACGTCGTCACGCTGCACGTCGACGGACGGCCGAGCAACGCGGACCTCTTCGGCGAGGAGCAGTTCGCCAAGATGCGGCCCGGCTCGCTGTTCCTCAACCTGAGCCGCGGCTTCGTCGTCGACCACCACGCCCTGCGCCGGCACGTCGAGGCCGGGCACATCGCCGGTGCGGCCGTCGACGTCTTCCCCGACGAGCCCGCCGCCCGCGGGGAGGGGTTCGAGTCGCCGCTGCGCGGGCTGGCGAACGTCATCCTCACGCCGCACATCGGCGGCTCGACGGAGGAGGCGCAGCAGGACATCGGGACGTTCGTGGCGTCCAAGCTCGTGGACTACGTGGAGAGCGGTTCGACCCGGCTCTCGGTCAACCTGCCGCCGCTGGCGCTGCCGCGGGCGCCCGGGGCGCGGCGCCTGCTGCACCTGCACCGGAACGTGCCGGGCGTCCTCGCCCGCGTGAACAGCATCCTCGCCGATCACGGGGTCAACATCGACGCCCAGCTGCTCGGCACCCGGGATCAGCTCGGCTACTCGCTGACGGACATCCGGGTGGACTACGAGCGGGCCGTCGTGCGTGAGCTCCAGGAGCTGCCGGAGACGGTCCGGGTGCGCGTCCCGGGCTGATCGCGCGGGTCCCGGCTTCGGCCGTCGAGCCGCGTCAGGAACCCGCGGCGGGGGACGGGTCGCGTCAGGAACCCGCGGCGGGGGACGGCGAGCTGGGGGTGTCGTCGTCCTCGGCCGGCCGGGTCGGGGCCGGTGACTCGCCGGCGATCCAGACCGCTGACTGCGGGTGCGCGACCCCGATCCCCTCGGCGTCGAACCGGTCCTTGATCCTGCGCCGCAGCTCGCGGGCCACCGCCCATTGCTGCAGCGGTTGGGTCTTGACCACGAGGCGCAGGACGACGGCATCCGCCGTCACCGACTCGATGCCCCACATCTCGGGCTCTTCGAGGATGAGCGGCCCGAACTTCTCGTCGTCCCGCAGGTCGTTCGCGATGTCCAGGAGCAGGTTCTCGGCGCGCTCGACGTCCTCGCCGTAGGCGATGGCGACGTCGAGGACCGCCCGCGCCCAGCCCTGGGACTGGTTGCCGACCCGCAGCACCTGCCCGTTGCGGATGTACCAGACGGTGCCGTTGACGTCGCGGACACGCGTCACACGCAGGCCGACCGCTTCGACCACCCCGGAGGCGTCGCCGAGGTCGACGACGTCGCCGACGCCGTACTGGTCCTCGACGAGCATGAAGATGCCGGAGATGACGTCACGGACGAGCGCCTGCGCGCCGAAACCGACGGCGATCCCGACGATCCCGGCGCTCGCGAGCAAGGGGCCGGTCGCGATGCCGAGCTCGTCGAGGATCATGAGTGCGGCGATCACGCCGATCGTCGCGGTCGTGAGGCTCTTGAGGATCGAGGCGAGCGTGCGGCCGCGCTGCTCCCGCCGGGCGGAGAGCGAGGTGCCGACGATGGCCGAGGGGAGGCGGTCCTCGAGGCGGCCGATGCCGGCGCGCCCCGAGATGATGCCCTCGGCGATCTTGTCGATCACGCGGTGGAGCACGAAGCGCGAGACGATCGCCAGGACGACGATGAGCAGGATCGCCAACGGCGTCCCGAGGAACACGTCGAACCACCGGCTCGCGTTCGGCGACGCCGCGACGATCAACTGGGGAGCAGCGGCGAGCACGGGACGAGGGTAGCCGCCGCCGGAGAGCAGCCCGAGGCGCCCGAGCCGGGGCCGGGAATGTCCTCGCCCTGATAGCGTTGAGAGCACTGCCGGTCCGGTTCATGCCCCCGGGCCTCACCCTTCGCCGCTACGAGCGGCCACTCGCCGAGAGGCGGCTGACGGGCCGGCATCCTTCGAGGAGCGGCCGTCCGATCTGCGATCGGGCGGCCGCTTCTTTCTGTCCGTCGTCACGCCGGACGGGGAGCGATCGCCTACGCCGACCAGAGCAGAGGCTCGCAGCCCGACAGCAACAGCGGCGTGTCCGGAGTGTCGACGTCGGCGGCGCTGCCGGGTTCGACCAGGGGCGGCAAGGGGAGGCGGGCGAGCCACCGCGGCGGCTCCGGGACGAGGTCGGGGGGCTCCGGCACAGGCGGTGCGTTCTCGGCGTCCTCCGGGTTTCGGGCGAGCATCTCCGCGTAGTCCTGCCGGCGGACCTCGCTCAGGAGGGTCTCCCGGAGATCCTCGGCGGTCTGCGCGGCTTCGTCTCGGCGACCGCGCCAGTAGCTGGCTCGCAGGGCAGCGTTCATCCATGCCACCTCGCGATGCCCGGCGGCGCGGTCGTCCCCCAGTCGGTCGAGGACGGGCTGGAGGTCGGCAGGAGCCGGTGGCGGCGTCGCGGGCGGAACCGTGTGCGGATATGTCAGCCCCGCGGCGGTGGTCCAGACAAGACGTCCCGGCGGATGGAGATGCCCCGCAGACGTACCTCCCTCGGCAGCCGCATCCATCTCGCGCCCCGCGTCGTCGTCAGGGCGGTACCGGAGCAGGCCTGCGGTCTTCAGGCGGTGATGGGTGCGGCAGAGCGGGGACAGGTTGCACTCGCAGGTGAGGCCGCCTCGGCGGTTCACGCCGGTCGGGTCACCGCCGCCACTGGTCGCGCCGACGCCGACGCCGACGTTTGCGTCCGCGTCGTCCGGCGGCTCGTAGGGGATGCGGTGATCGAGGTCGCAGCGACGTGCGGGCACGCGGCAGCCAGGGAAGACGCAGAAGGGGTGAGTACGGCTGACCAGGTCCGCGAGCCGGGGTGGGGGATCGTGCTTCGGGATGGACACCGGATGACCGACTCCGAGTACGGTCTGATGTGTGTCGTCGACGACGACGCATCGCCACGTCGTACGCCCGTACATCGCGGCAGCGTCTCGGGCGATCTGACGGGCCAGGGCACCGGCGATGGGGCCGTACCCGTCGAGCAGGCCCGGGTCGTCGGCGATCTCCAGGAAGGTCGTCAGGGGCATCGTCAGGGCGAAGGCCGCACTGGCACCACCACCGGCGGGAGCCGGCACGCCTTGGCAACCTGAGCACACCGCGCGCCCGCCGCAGCGCGTACACCGCTCGCCGGTTCCGGCGGCCCTCTCGTGCGGCTGTCGGCTCCCCGGTCGTTGGCTCCCCGGTCGTTGGCTCCCCGGTCGTCGGCTCCCCGGTCGTCGGTGGGTGGTTCGCCGAACTCGGGTTGCCCGCCTCGGCGCCGGCCCGCCGCGCGCCGCTGCTTGTTGTGGCGTGATCGGGACTGGCGCTGTTCGTCGACTGATCGGTGATCCGACCGACGAGCACGTCCAGTCGCAGCTGGTCCAGCGTTCGGCTGTCGCCGTCCCTCTTGGCCCGACGCGCCGCCGCGGTGAGGGCGCTCCACATCGCGGCGACCTGCTCGGCGCCGGTGCTGGCCTCCAGCCGGGCCATGCCGTCGGGGTCGGTGCGCGTCGACACGCACCGTTGGGCCCTGGCCCGACGAGCGCGTTCCGCGGCGGCTTCGGGGTCCAGGGCCAGAACGGTGACTTCGACCGCCGCGGCGAGCGCGGGCAGGGTCATGCGGGCGACCTGCGGCAGGGGAGCGTCGCCGAACGGGTCGTCGAGGATGGCGTCGACCGCCGCAAGGTCGCCATCTGGGATCAGAACGCGTTCGACGGCGGCGGCCAGGAGCGAGTGCGTCCCGACGCCGAGCCGGTGGGTCAGGAGCTGGAGCTTCGGCCAGTCCAGCAGGCCGGCCCGCAACAGCCGAGCGGTGCGCGGGAGCACGTTGTCGACCAGGACCCGGTCGGCGGCAAGCACGCGGTCAGCCGCTCGGGTCTGGCTGAGCCCGTAGGCCAGGGCGATCTCGGCGGCCACGCACTCCTCGACCATCTCGGCGGCCTTCGGCACACGGAAGCGAGCACGTCGAATCGCCCGATCCAACGCCTCCGTCGCCCGGTCCCGCAGCACTGCGTCCGGGTCCCGCCCGGACCGTTGGTCGTCAGCCTCGACTCGGTCGTCAGCCTCGCCGCCAGCCTCCTGGTCGTCAGCCTCGCCCCGGCTGTGAGACCTGCCCCGGCCACTCTCTGCTCCAGCCTCACCCCCGCCCGTGCCGCCGTCGTGCGCGCCCAGAGTCGGATCCGGTTCGGGGCACGGAGGCTCGGCTCGCCAGCGGCGCAGCAGAGCGGCGATCGTCGAGAGCTGGCACCACAACGCCCAGCCCTCCAAGCGGAAGGCAGCGGCCGCCGTCGCCACCACTGACGCCGCCGGCCCGCTGGAGGGATCGAGGTCCAACAGCGCGATCCGCCGCGACAACTCGGTGGCTACCGAGGCCCCGCCGAGGGTGTCGCCACTGCGAGAAGTGGAAGCGGCCGCCGGAGGGATAGCTGCCCGCTCGGCGCCCAGGCCACCGGACCGGCCATCGGCTCCCCGGCCCCCTCCATCGCCCATTGCTACCCCCTCTCTCGAACGCTTGTTCGAATCCTATCGAAGACCCGAGGGTGATGCGAGTGTCTCGAAGGGGCTGTGGACAAAGCTTCAGCACCGCCGGCTCGCGCTTGCGCCCTCCTCGCGAGGTCCGCCTCAAGGGAGAGAGCGCTGCCGGCGAAGAGAGAGCAGCGGCCCGTTGTCGAGCGTCGTGTCGCGGATCGTGGGGCGATGCGAGCGTTGATGAACGGCTTCGGACCGGCTTCGCAAGCCGACCCGATCGCGGCTCGAGGGTCGGGGCGGCACGGGTGTCTCGAGGATCGAGGAATGGCGAGAATGCTTCGCCCCGCGAGATCGGATTGGACCGCGTCGGCAGGCACAGGACCGGACCGACGCCCCACTGCGGAACCGGCCCCGTCGCCGACACAGGGACGGCCGCGCCGCAAGCCTCGGCTCACGAGTCCAGCTGTAGGCCCGTCCAATAGGCGGTGAACGCGATGGTGTCCGCCGACAGGTCCACGGACCGGGAGAGCGCCCGTGCGCCGTGCCCGACGTCCTTCTCCCGGCGTATCAGCACCGGCCGGCCCGACGACGTCGCGTGCTGCAGCGCCGCGCACATCTTGCGCGCGTGCAGCGGATCGACCCGGGTGTCGCCGTCGAACACGGTGAACAGCACCGCCGGGTACTCCACGCCCTCGACGACGTGGTGGTATGGCGAGTACGAGAGCAGCCAGTCGAGCTGCTCCGGATCGTCCGCCGAGCCGTACTCCACGTTCCACGTCGCGCCGAGCCCGAACTTCTCGTACCGGACCATGTCCAGCAGCGGCGCGGAACACGTCACCGCCGCGTAGAGCTCCGGCCGCTGCGTCAGCGCCGCGCCGACGAGCAACCCGCCGTTCGATCCGCCGCTGATCGCGAGCTGCCCGGACGTCGTCCAGCCCTGCGCGACGAGCGTCTCGGCCGCCGCGTGGAAGTCGTCGAAGACGTTCTGCTTGTTCCCGAGCATCCCGTCGCGGTGCCAGGCCTCACCCTCCTCGGCCCCGCCGCGCAGATTGGCGATCGCGTACACACCACCCGCCTCGACCCACGCGAGGATCGACGCCGAGTAGCCCGGGGTCAGCGGGACGCCGAACCCGCCGTAGCCGTAGAGGACCGCGGGCCGGGGCTGCGTCGGCGATCCGTCGACGGCGACCAGGTCGGCGCGGGTCAGCACGAACATGCGGACCGTCGTCCCGTCCCTGGACGGATACGCGACCTGGCGGGCCGAGACGGCGGGCACGTCGGCGACGACCCCGGGCGGGCTGCTGAAGAGCGCCACCGATCCGTCGCGCCCGTCGAAGCGGTACACGTGCGGCAAGGTCGTGTGGTCGGTGTACGAGAACCACATCTCGTGCCCGCCCTCGGGCCGGCTGATCAGGCCGCCGACGGAACCGAGCCCGGGCAGCGGCACGGCGCCGGCAGCGCTCGGCAGGCGGTGTCCGGTCGCGAGCTCGTGCACGCTGATCTCCGAGACGGCGTGCCGGGTCCACGAAGCCAGCAGCAGCGGCCGGTCCCCGAGCTCCGGTCCGTCGAGCACGGTGTAGTCCTCGAGCACCGCCTCCGGGTCCTGCGGGAGGAGGTCCCGCCAGGTCGCCGGACCCGGGTCGGACGGCGAGGTGACGGCGAGCCTGCCGCGCGGCGCGTCGAGGTCGGTGGCCACGTAGAGCCGGCCGTCCCGACCGACCCACGTGCTCACGTGCGCGTCGAGACCGACGGCGAGCTCGGCGAGCGGCGGCGCGGCCGGATCGGCCCCCTCCAAGGGCGCGATCCACACGTCGTTGCGCGGGGCGGTGCCGGTCGCCGCGGAGACCGTCAGCCAACGGCCGTCGCGGGAGACCGAGACGCCGAAGTAGCTGCGGATGTCGAGGCCCTCGCCGAAGATCTCGGCGTCCGTGGCCGGGTCGCTGCCCACCCGGTGCAACCACACCCGGCGGTGGTACTGCCGCTCGGCCTCCGGCAGGCCGGTGGGGTCGAGCCGGCGCACGTAGTAGTACGCCTCAGCTCCCGGCAACCAGGCGACGGGGGAGTACCGGGCTCGGTCGATCGGGCCCTCGACCTGCTCGCCGGTGGCGACGTCGAGCACGCGGAGCACGCTCTCCTCCGTGCCGCCCTCGGAGAGCTGGTAGGCGAGCAGGTGCCCCTCGACGCTCGGCTGCCACGCGTCCAGCGTCGTCAGCCCGGTCGGGTCGATCGCGATCGGGTCGATGAGCACGCGCTCGGCGCCGTCGGCGTCCACCGTGACCAGGACGCCGTGCTCCTGGTCGCCCTCCCGCCGGACGAAGAAGCGCCGGTCGCCCCGCCAGACCGGGACGCCGACGACGCCGGCCGCCAGCAGTTCGCGCATCCGCGCGGTGAGCGCCGGACGGCCCGGCCACTGCCGGCTCTGCTCGGCGAACAGCGCGTCCTCCGCCTCGGACCACGCGATCGTCCGGGGGTCGTCCACGGCCTCCAGCCACCGATAGGGATCGGGGACGCGCCGGCCGTGCAGGTCGTCCACGAGGTCGAGCCGATCGGCGGGCGGGTAGACGGGCGCGGTCTCGGGAGTGGTCACGCCGCACACCCTAGGTGGCGGTGGCGACAGCGGCGCCGCATCGGCGGACGCCGCCCAGCTGCGGTCATGAGGACGCATGGCAGGATGCCGAGGCGTGACTGCGCAGCCCGGAAGCCCCGACGCCCGCGACGCCGACCAGCCCCAGCAGGAGCCGGACGTCGAGCAGCTCGAGCCCGACGTCGCGGTCGAGGCCGAGTTCGACGACGAGTCCGACGACGAGGCCGAGGCGCGCGAGGAGGCGGCGGTCCTGGAGCAGACGGCCGCCGAGACGGCGGCCGAGCCCGCCGCCGAGACGCCCGCCGAGCCGGTCGCCGAGACGCCGGCGACCGGCGGGTTCGACCTCTTCACCCCCACCGCACGCGCAGGAACCGTCGCCGCGGCTCGTCGAGCTCGCCAAGGCCTACGGCGTCCTGACGGAGTACCACGACTGGCAGGGCCGCCACACCCGGGTGTCCCGGCGCACCATCGTCGCCGTGCTGCGCGCGCTCGAGGTCGACGCGACCGGCGAGGAAGCGGTCGAGCGGGCGCTGCACGACCTCGAGGAGCGGCCCTGGCGTCGACTGCTGCCCGACGTCGTCGTCGCGCGGCAGGGCGAGCAGGCCCGCGTGCCGGTGCACGTGCCGCACGGCGACCCCGTAGAGGTCTGGATCGACCTCGAGGAGGGCGGCCAGGTCGTCCTGGAGCAGGAGGGGCACTGGGTCGAGCCGCGCAAGGTCGGCGAGGTCGAGATCGGCGAAGCGACCTTCCTGCTGCCCGCCGACCTGCCGCTCGGCTGGCACCTGCTGCGCGCCCGGCACGAGGAGGGTGAGGCCGAGCGCCCGCTCGTCGTCACCCCGGCGAAGCTCGAGCTGCCGCCGGCACTGCAGCACGGCCGGGCCTGGGGCTTCATGACGCAGCTGTACTCGGTGCGGTCGCGGCTCTCCTGGGGTCTCGGCGACCTCGCCGACCTCGCCGAGCTCGCCGACTGGTCCGCCCGCGCGCACGGCGCGGGCTTCGTCCTGGTCAACCCGCTGCACGCCGCGGAGCCGGTGCCGCCGATGGAGCCGTCGCCGTACCTGCCGACGACGCGCCGCTTCGTCAACCCCGTCTACCTGCGCGTCGAGGACATCCGGGAGGTCGGCTACATGCCGGCCACCGACCGTGCGCTCATCGAGTGGCAGGCCGAGGCGATGCGCGGCCTCGACACCAGCCCGGACCCGCTCGAGCGCGACGCGGTGTGGCTGGCCAAGAAGTCCGCGCTCGAGACCGTCTTCGCGCAGCCGCGCTCGCGGTTCCGCCAGGCACGGTTCGAGGCCTTCTGCGACCGGGAGGGTCAGGGCCTCGTCGACTTCGCCACGTGGTGCGCGCTGGCCGAGCGGTACGGCCTGCCGATGTCGACCTGGCCCGAGCTCGCCCGCGACCCGCGCTCGGAGGCCGTGCGGCAGATCCGCGAGGAGATGTCGACCCGGGTCGAGTTCTACATGTGGCTGCAGTGGTGCCTCGACGAGCAGCTCGCCACCGCGCAGCGCAGCGCGGTCGAGGCCGGCATGCCGATCGGGATCGTCCACGACCTCGCCGTCGGCGTCCACCCCGAGGGCGCGGAGACGTGGACGCTGACCGGCGTGCTGGCGCACCACGTCACCGTCGGCGCGCCGCCGGACGCCTTCAACCAGCAGGGGCAGGACTGGAGCCAGCCGCCGTGGCGCCCGGACCGGCTCGCCGAGCTCGGGTACGCCCCGTTCCGGGACATGATCCGCACGGTGCTCCGGCACGCCGGCGGGCTGCGCGTCGACCACGTCATCGGCCTGTTCCGGCTGTGGTGGGTGCCGAACGGCCTCTCCGCCGCCGAGGGCACCTACGTCACGTACGACCACGAGGCGATGATCGGCATCCTCGCGCTGGAGGCACACCGCAGCGGCGCGTTCGTCGTCGGCGAGGACCTCGGCACCGTCGAGCCGTGGGTGCGCGACTACCTGCGCGATCGCGGCATCCTCGGGACGTCGATCCTGTGGTTCGAGCGCGACTGGGAGCACGGCGGCCGCCCGCTGGAGCCGGAGCAGTGGCGCGAGCTCTGCCTGGCGACGGTCACCACCCACGACCTGCCCCCGACCGCCGGGCTACATCGCGCACGAGCACATCGAGCTGCGCGAGCGCCTCGGCCTGCTCACCCGGTCGGTCGAGGAGGAGACGGCGGCGGCGGACGACGAGCTCGAGAGCACCCTCGCGCAGCTGCACGACCTCGGCCTCCTCGCGCCCGACGCGACCGAGCGCGAGAAGGTCGAGGCGCTGCACAGGTTCCTGCTCCGGACGCCGGCGAAGCTGCTCGGCGTCGCGCTCGCGGACGCCGTCGGCGACCGGCGGGCCATCAACCAGCCGGGCACCTACGACGAGTACCCGAACTGGCGACTGCCGCTCGTCCGACGGCGTCGGTCAGCCGGTCCTGCTGGAGGACGCCATGACCTCGGTGCCGCGCGCAGTCCCTCGCGCGCGCCGTCGAGAACCTCTGACAGCGCGGCCCGGACCCACGACGGGTCCGGGCCGCGCTGCCGCGGTGGTCCGGGCTAGACCGACAGCAGCCGCTCGAAGAACGCGCGGTACCGCTGCAGGCTGACCCGCAGGTCCTCGGTCGACACCTGGTCGCCGCGGCTCCACTGGGTCTCGAGCTGCGCCCGCTCCTGCGCGAACGTCTGCGCCAGCTGCTGCATGAGCCCGGCGACGAGCGCGTCGGCGTCCTGCATCGCCTGCCGCGGATGGTCGACGAAGTCGGCCTGGATGTCCCGCCACGCGGTTCGTCATCGCCGTCCGGTCGCCGGCGTCGAGCAGCTCGGCCTCCTCCGTGCGCTGCTCCGACTGCGCCTCGGGCCGTGGCTCGGACTGGGTCTCGGGCCGGCGCTCGGGCTCCGGCTCGGACTCGGGCTGCGGGGGCTGCGACCCCCGCCAGCTGCTCGGTGGTCAGGCCTTCCTGCCGCATCTCGGTCATGACCGCTCCCGCTGCGTCATCGAGGGGTCGGCGTCGGCGCGGTGCCGGGCCGTCGTCGTCCCGGACGTCGACGACCTCCGGCCGCGCCGTTATCGACCGGGTCGACCGGGTCGACCGGGTCGACCCGGTCGACACGGTCGACCCGGTCGACCGGTCGTCCGGGACGGTGTCGGACGTCCGGTCCTGCGACGTTCGCCCGTGCGGCCGTTGCGGTGCCGTCCGTGGCGCCGTCCGGGTGCAGGAGCTCCTCGAACAGGGACCGGTAGCGGACCAGGGCGTCCCGCAGGTCCTCGGTCGTGGCCTGGCCGTCCTGCTGGCGGTTGTAGACGGCGTACGCGGCGCGGTAGTTCTCGACGACCCGCGGGTGGTCGACAGACACGAGGTCGGCCTGCTCCTCGAAGTCGCTCGTCGGGTATCCGCGCTCGGCCATCACCTGGTCGAGCAGCGCGTGCGCCGCGCCGACGGACCCGGCCGGGTCGTCGATGAACCGCTCCTGGATGCCGCGCCACTGCTCGGCGTACCGAGCGCGAGCGGCCTCCGGGAGCGGACGGATGTCGAGCCGGTCGCGGCGACGGGCTGCGGTCGAGCAGGGCCTGCTCGGCGCCACGCCGGTCGTCCGTCGTCTCGACGGTGCGGTCGTACTCGGGTCCGAAGCGCTCGCGCAGCTCGGTCGTCCGCCGACGGCGGCTCGCCGCGACGGCGAGCAGGACGACGACCACGAGGACGACGATCAGCAGCACCCAGAGCCAGGGCTGCATGGGGATACCTCCCTCTGCCAGAGCCGATGGCGTTCGTCACCGGCGTCCCCGCGCGAAGGAGATGTACCCCTCGAGCCGATCACCCATGCCGGATCGGACGGATTGATCCGCTCGCCGTCGACGTCAGCCGTCGGCGGCGTCCCTCGCCTGGGCCCGCAGCGCCCGGGCGACGCCGTCCCGGCCCTCGACGACGAGGCGCTTCAGCGCGGGCTCGGCCCCCGCCTCGGTCAGCCAGCGCTCGGTCCGCTCGAGCAGGGCGGGCGAGGCCAGCTGGGCCGGGTAGAGCCCGACGGCGATCTGGGAGGCCATCTCGTTCGTCCGGCTCTTCCACACCGGCACCAGCGCCGCGAAGTACGGCTCGACGTAGGGCTCGAGCAGGGCGAGGTCGTTGACCCGGCCGAAACCGCCGATCACCGCCTCCTGCACGGCGTTGGGCAGCTCGCCCTGCTCCACGACGAGCTTCCAGGCCTCCGCCTTCGCGCTCGGCGTCGGGACCGCGGCCCGGGCCGCCGCCGCGTGCACCTGCCCGCTCGACGTCGGGTCGCGCTCGAGCTCGGCCGCGATCTCGGTCTCCCCGGCCGCGCCCGCCGCGACGAGCGCGGTCAGCAGGGCCCACCGCATGTCGGTGTCGATCGTCAGGCCCTCGACGGTCCGGTCCCCGCCGAGCAGACCGGCGAGGACGCCGACCTGCTCGGGCGTGATCGCGTGCGCGGCGAACGACCGGGCGAGGATGAGCTGCAGGTCGCTCCCGGGGGCCGCCTGCTCGAGCAGGCGGAACAGGGCGCCGGCGGCGCGGGCCCGGGTCGCCTCGCGGTGCTCGGGAGCGACGTAGAAGGCGAGCGTGCTCGCGAGCTGGCGCAGCAGGGTCTGGCTGACGCTGGAGTCGTCCACCGCGTCGACGACGCGGAGCACGAGGTCGACGAAGGCCCGGGCGCCGAGCTCGCCGTCCCGCGTCATGTCCCAGGCGGCGGAGAGGACGAGCGCGCGCGGCAACGTCTCGGTGAAGTCGCGCAGGTGCTCGACCGCCGTCGTCAGCGAGGCCGGGTCGAGGCGGATCTTGGCGTAGGCGAGGTCGTCGTCGTTGACGAGCAGGAGCGCGGGGCGTCGCCCCCCGACGAGGTCGGTGACCGGCGTCCGGGCGCCGGCGACGTCGAGCTCGACCCGCGAGACCCGCTGCAGCCGGCCGTCCACGAGGTCGTACCCGCCGACCGCCAGCCGGTGCGGCCGCAGCACGGGGTGCTCGACCGGTGCGTCCTGGACGACGGCGAGATCGGTGATCACCCCTTCGGCGTCGAGCTGCGACGTCCGGGCGCAGCGTGGTGACGCCGGCCTGCTGGAGCCAGAGCCTGGCCCAGGTGTCCAGGTCCCGCCCGCTCGTCGTCTCCAGCTCCGCGAGCAGGTCGCGCAGCGTGGTGTTGCCCCAGGCGTGCCGCCGGAAGTAGCGCCGCAGCCCGTCGTCGAACGCCTCGGTGCCGACCCAGTGCACGAGCTGCTTGAGCACCGACGCGCCCTTGGCGTACGTGATGCCGTCGAAGTTGACCTCGACGTCCTCGAGGTCGCGGATGTCGGCGACCACCGGGTGCGTGGTCGCCAGCTGGTCCTGCCGGTAGGCCCAGGACTTCTCCGCGCTGCTGAACGTCGTCCACGCCGTCCGCCAGCGCGTCGCCTCGGCCTGGCAGCGGGTGGACACGTACTCGGCGAACGACTCGTTCAGCCAGAGGTCGTCCCACCAGCGCATGGTCACGAGGTCGCCGAACCACATGTGCGCCAGCTCGTGGAGGATCGTCAGCCCGCGCCGCTCCACCATCGCCTGCGGCACCTTCGACCGGAACACGTAGTGCTCGGTGATGGTCACCGCACCGGCGTTCTCCATCGCGCCGGCGTTGAACTCGGGCACGAAGAGCTGGTCGTACTTCGCGAACGGGTACGGAAGGTCGAAGAGCCGCTCGAAGTAGCGCGAACCCCTGCCGGGCGATGTCCATGACCTCGTCGGCGTCCAGGTACTCGGCCAGGGAGCGGCGGCAGTAGACGCCGAGCGGGATCTCGCGGCCGTCGCCGCTCGTCAGGGCGCCGCGCTCGACGTGGTACGGGCCGGCCACGACGGCCTGCACGTACGGCGACAGCTTCGGCGTCGGCGCGAAGCGCCAGGTGGCGACCCCTTCGCCGGCCGGCTCCGGCTCCGGGGTGGGGGAGACGCCGACCACCGTCCAGTGCGCCGGCGCGGTCACGGTGAGCGTCAGCGGCGCCTTGAGGTCGGGCTGGTCGAAGCAGGTGAAGACGCGCCGGGCGTCGGCGACCTCGAACTGCGAGTAGAGGTACACCTCGCCGTCGACGGGGTCGACGAACCGGTGCAGGCCCTCGCCGGTGTGCATGTAGAGACCGTCGGCGACGACGCGGAGCTCGTTCTCCGCCGCCAGCTCCGGCAGGGCGATCCGCCCGGTGCTGACGACCTGCTCGACGGGCAGCGTGCCGCCCGTTGAGCACGACCTCGCGGACGCCGTCGGCGATGAGGTCGGCGAAGGTGGAGGCGCCCGGCTCCGTCGCCGTGAACCGCACGACCGTCGTCGTCCGGAAGATCTTGTCCCCGGTCGTGAGGTCGAGCTCGACGTCGTAGGCGAGGACGTCGAGCAGGCGGGCGCGCTCGGCGGCCTCGTCGCGGGTGAGGTTGGTTCCGGGCACGGTCCCTCCGTGGCTCGTCCTGGCGGTCGAGGATTGACGCGCGGCCGGGCCTCGCCCGCGTCGATCCGGCCTCGATCCTGCCACCAGCCCGCGCCTCGGCTTCGTGGCGGGCGGGCCATCGCCGTCCCTCCCTGAACCCTAAGCCAGCGCCAAATCACGGTACGTAACCAACTCCTCCCGTGATCCTCAACGCGGTGACACAGGAATGACAGGGCCGTCACGTATGTGAGGACCTCCTTCCCCCGCCGTGACAGTGAGTGCCGGAGACACAGGGTTACGCGAAGGGGAACTCATGTCTGGGTCTGGGCGCTCGTCGTCTGCGGTGGCCGCATTGCCGGTCCGGCCGCTGGCGTGGCTCGTCGTGCCGTTCGTCGCGCTGCTGCAGTTCGTGACGCCGGTCCTGCTGGGGACCTCGCCGGCGGCACACGCCGCCGCGGGCACCCCGTCGGACCCGTTCACGCTGAAGGTCGTGAGCGCGCGGACCGTCGGGGGCGACAGCCCGATCAAGAAGGGCGACCCGGTCCTCGGCAGCCGCACCCTGGCCCAGCCCACCGGCACCACGGACACGACCACCACGAACAGCTACAAGTGGCTGATCACGGCGGACGACAACGGCAACCCGACGGACTCCGCCGCGAACTGCCTGCCGGTCGCGCTCGACCAGGCCAGCGGTGCGCCGAAGTTCAACGCCGACGGGACGCCGGTGGCGAACACCGCCTACGCCCCGGGCCACGGCTCGTACGGCACCTGGGACCCGGCGACGCCAGCAGTACATCGACCCGGCGACGAACCAGCCGTTCGACGCGTCCCGGTACTGCCAGTGGCCGTCGACCCGCTACACCCCGGGCGCCCTCGGGATCCTCGACGAGGGCGAGGTGTTCGCCCCCGGTCAGCCGGGCACCTCGAAGACGCCCGGCTCGCTGCCGCCCGGCAAGTACCTGGTCTCCGTCACCGCCACCGGCTACAAGATCGACGGCGCGCACTTCACCGTCGCCCAGGACGGCAGCATCCACGACGCGAACGGCGCCGCCGTCACGTCCGTGACGGTCGCGATGCAGCCCTACCCGCTGCCGCTCGGAACGCTGCGCCTGCAGGTGTTCAAGGACACCGTGCCGGTCGACGGCACCTACGAGGCGGACGCCGAGCCCGGTCTGGCCGGCTTCGGAACGCACATCAACGACGTCCTCGGCGAGGTGACCACCGACTTCTACGGCAACCGCCTCTGCACCAACTACGTCCACGTCAACACCGACGGGACGCCGGCGTTCCTCGCGCCGACCGACCCGAACTACACCCCGCCGGGCGGGACGCCGCGCGCCGGCTACTCCCGGTCCAACTACGACGTCAGCAAGCCGGTCCAGTTCGACGGCGGCTTCCCCGTCATCGACGTCAACGACCCGGGCGGCAGCTGCGTCTCGGACGTCGACGGTCTCGTCGCCATCCCGAACCTCGGCCCCGACCGCTACACGGCCACGGTCATCCCGCCGAGCGGCCAGAGCTGGTACCAGACGACGACGCTCGAGGGCAACCACGACTGGGACATGTGGATCCACGAGGGCGACACCGGCTACGACCACGAGTTCACCGTCGGCGGCGAGCAGGTGCCGCCGGTCGACATGGGCTACGTGCCCTTCGGCACGAACGCGAACGGGACGCCGAGGTCCGCGACCGTGACGGCCGGGGCGGCCTCGAGCCCCCGGGCCGGCTACGTCACCCTGACCTTCGGCGGCCGACGCTCCGGCCGCCGCGCTGCCCGCGGGCCAGGTCGTCGACCCTGCAGCGGACTCATCCTCGTCACCTACCAGCAGGGGCGGTTCACCAGGTTCGCGACGCTCTTCCCCGGCGACCTGACGATCTTCGCCAGCGCCGGCGGCGACCATCACCGTCCCGGCCGCCATCCCCGGTGGCGTCACGAACGTCAGGGTGGCGAACAGCGCCCTCGTGACGCTGCCCGACGCCGCGCCGGCGCCGTTCGCGACCAGCAACACCGGTGGCGTCACCGGCACGGTGGTCGAGCTCAACGCGTATGTCGGCGGCAAGGGCGGCGTCAGCGTCCCGACCGCCGACCAGGTGGCGGGCACCAACGTCCGCGGCCCGGTCGACACCCCGATCGTCGCGCTGAGCGACCTCAACAACAACGACCAGATGGTGTGGATCGGCCGCGGCACCAAGGACGGGGTGTTCACCGCCGCGCACGTGCCGAACGGCTCCTACCAGGCGACCTTCTGGGACTACAACCAGGACCTGATCCTCAACACGGTCAACGTGGACGTGAAGAACGGCAAGGTCACCGACATGGGCCAGCAGGCCCTGGTCGACTGGTACACCGACATCAAGGGCAAGATCTTCATCGACGGCAACGGCAACGGGAAGTACGACTGCGCGGTCCCCGGCAGCAAGGACCCGAGCCAGTGCGAGCAGGGCGTGCCGAAGTTCGCCGTGACCTTCAAGGAGCGCGACAACTCGCTCTTCGACGCCGGCCAGAACCTGGGCACCACCGACGACAACGGCAACTACGAGATCCGCGAGGCGTACCCGGTCACCCGCTGGGGCATCCTCGAGGCCTTCAACACCCGCTACAAGACGACCGGCATCACCGTGAAGGCGGACAACGAGCCGCAGGCCACGACGTACATGGGCGCGGCCGTCGACGTCAACGTCCTGCCGATCATCGGCCTCTCCGGGCGCGTCGACTGGGGCGTGCAGCCGTACGCGGGCAGCGAGACCGGCGGCATCGCCGGCACCGTCACCTACGACACGACGCGCAACGAGCTGGACCCGAAGTTCGCGTTCACCGAGGACTACCAGCCCGGCATCCCGAACATGCTCATGCACCTCTACTACCCGGTGCGCGACGCGAACGGCGACCTCGAGCACGAGGCGGACGGTTCGGTGAAGGTCGTCATGGACCCGGCCGACCCGACCAAGCCGCTCGAGATCGCGAGCACCTACACCTCCGAGACGTGGGAGCAGCCGACCGGATGCATCGCCCGCATGCAGGACGGGAGCCCGCTCACCGACCAGCTGGCCCTCCCGCCCTTCCCGAGCGACGTGCTCAGCACCGGCGACAACAGCCAGTACCAGTGCGTCGAGGCCCCGATGCAGGGCTGGCAGGGGGTGCCGTCGACCAAGCAGGGTGACGACGGCTTCGGCCAGACCGTCAACGGCAACTACGCCTTCGCCGCGACCGACTACAGCCCCGACGCGCTGAGCTGCCTCGCGAGCCTGCAGGGCGGCGACCCGGCGGTGACCGACTGCCCGGCGCTCGGCGACCGGCAGGACGGCGCGTTCCCGATGGGAGCCGACGACTGGGTGGTCAAGGCGGAGGTGCCGAAGCTCCCCGACGGCACGCCGATGTACCAGGTCACCAAGGAGGAGGACGTCAACGTCTTCGACGGCGACGTCCGGATGCCGCAGGAGAACTACCCGCTCACCTCCGCCGACCTGCTCGCCGCGGGCACCGCGGAGGCGGCCCCGGGCGACGGCGGCCCCGTCTCGCAGCAGCCGGGCATCTGGTCCGACTGCGCGGGTGCGAACCACACCGTCCACGTCAGCGACCCGGGCTTCCTCAACGCGGGCGGCAGCCCGTACGAGAACCAGGACCGGCCGCTCTGCGACGCCAAGCTCATCTCGACGCGCGGCAACCAGACGGTGGCGCCCAACTTCAACTTCTTCACCGCCGTCCCGCTCCCGACCCACTTCTGGGGGCTGACCATCAACGACCTGGGCATCTCGCACGACAAGACCCAGGTCGGCTACGGCGAGGCCGAGCCGCTGCCGAACGTGCCGATGGGCATCTACGACTGGAGCGGCCGGCTCGTCGACACGGTCCTGACCGACCACAACGGCATGTACGAGGCCACCGAACCCTCGACGTCCTCGTACAACTGCCCGCTGCCCGCGGGTCCCTGCCCCGGCATGTACTACTTCAAGGGCAACGACCCCGGCCAGCCCGGCCGGCCGAACAAGGCCTACAACCCCCGGTTCCGGACCATCGGCACCGACTTCCAGGCCTGGCCCGGTCTCTTCACCGTGACGGACACGGCACCCACGCAGACGTCCGCCATCGCCATCACCCCGGACGGCGCCATCGCGCAGCCCGTGATCTGTGACGTGAACGCGGGCGTCACGGACCCGGCGAAGGCGACCCCGGACATCTACGCGGTCAGCGACCCGTACATGAAGAGTGCCTCGACGCCACCTCCGTCGAGGAACATCGTGGCACAGACGCTCGCCGTCTCGTCGATCACGACGACCGGCGCCGCCAGTCGCACGGCGAGGCTCACGGTCACCGGGCTCGACACCACAGCCCTGCCCCCGACCATCTCGCTCAACCTGACGCCGGCCAACACGCCGGGCATGAACACGACCCTGCGTAACGCCCTCAACGGGACGCACCCGGTCACGGACATCTTCCGGATCGGGTCGGCCACGACCATCACCTACTCGTTCACGACGTCGATCCTGACGCCGAACGTGACGGGCTTCGTGCCGGTCGGCCTGTCCGCGACGACGCCCGCCTTCTCGACGACGTCGACGTACCACGCGGGCCAGCAGGTGACGGCGACGGCGGTGGCGACCGCCGGGACGACGACCGCGAAGACCGTCACGCTCACCGTGCCGACCGACACGGTCGACACGAGCGTCCAGTGGCCGAGCGTCAGCCTGCCGCTGACGGGCCTGCCGAACGTGGGCCTGGCGTGGACGCTGCTCCTCGCCGGTGCCCACGCCAACCCGACGGTGACGGCGCACACCATCGCCTTCCCCGTCACGACGAACCAGGCCAACGTGTCGGCCGGCAATGCCGGGTTCCCGGTGACGCTGCCCTCGTTCAGCACGCAGGCCACTGGGTCGGCCGTGCCGAAGACGGTCACCATCTCGGGTTCGGGCTTCGGCTCGACCGCCGGGACGGTGGCGCTGACGCCGGCGACCGGGACGTCGAACGTGGTCGCGAACGTGACCTCGTGGAGCGACACGAAGATCACGGTGTCCGTCACGACGCACGACGGGCAGCCCGCAGCAGCCGGGCGTCTACCAGCTGTCGGTCACCGGCTCGAACGGCCGGCGTCCGTGAACGGCCTGTCGTTCCACATCCTGGGCACGGGGTACAACCCGACGCTGTTCCAGGTGAACCCCGACGCCACGCACGGGGCCGACTCGGCGGGCCGGAACTTCGGCTACCGCAGCGGCGGCACCGGCACGTGGGACGCCTCGGTCGTGGACGACCAGTACGACGCCTCCGGCGCGATGACGCGCGGCCGAGAACGTCGTCCAGCGGGCCCTGGACGCCGCCCGGGCCTCGGCCCCCAGCGGCAACTCCACGGCCCCGGCACCGCTGGTGGTCGTGTGGCCGAAGGACGCGGACCGCACGCCGTCGACCAACGCCACCGGTGACTACTACGAGAGTCTGGTCATCGGCGCCGCGGTCAAGCTCCAGGGCGTCGGCCCCGGCGGGTTCCAGGGCAGCGGCACCACGGCGACGTACGTCCCCGGCACGCGTCTCAACGGCCTCGGCTTCCAGGCCGACGCCCTCAACGGGACGCAGTGGATCAACACGGTGACGGCGTACGGGCTCGACCCGGCCACCGTTCCGGACGGCGCCACGATCACGCTCCTCGGCGCCGGCAACTCCACCTCCGGCGGCACGTTCAACACCGCGGGCTCGACGGCCAACCGCCGTCCGTCCATCGACGGCGCCACCATCACCGGCGGCGACGAGGGCGGCGCCGGCCTGGCGAACCAGAACACGATCAACGGTGCCAACACGACCCCGGTCGGCGGCACCGGTGCTCTGGCCTCGCAGGGCGGCGGGATCTACCTGTTCGGCGGCGCGAACAACGTCCAGATCTCGAACAACCGCGTCGACGGCAACAGCGGCGCCTACGCCGGCGGCATCCGGGTGGGCACGGCCTACACGGCGAGCACCACCGGCTCCACGCCGTCGAACTGGGCGAACACCAACCTCGCCATCACCCACAACCGCATCACCGACAACGGAGGCACGAACCTCGCCGGCGGCATCGGGCTCTTCGACGGCTCGAGCAACTACGTCATCGACCACAACGACGTCTGCGGCAACTTCTCCTCCGAGTACGGCGGCGGCATCAGCCACTACGGGCGGTCGGACGCCGGGTCGATCACGGCCAACCGGATCTACCTCAACCAGTCCTACGACGAGGGCGGCGGCGTGATGATCGCCGGCGAGCTGAACGCCAACCTCAACCAGCCGTCGCTGGGTGCGGCGTCCCCGACGTCCACCCTGAAGATCGACGGCAACCTCGTGCAGGACAACCTGGCCAACGACGACGGCGGCGGCATCCGCTTCCTCTCGGCCGGCCGGGTCCGGATCGACGTCACCAACAACACCGTGGTCGACAACATCTCGACGCACGAAGGTGGCGGGTTCGCGCTCGACGACTCGACGAACGTCAGGATCGTCGGGAACACGGTGATGAAGAACCTCACCACCGCGTCGGCCATGACGAGCAACGGCCTGCCGGCCGCTGCGGGCCTGTCGACCGCGAACAACAGCAGCCAGCTGCAGGCGACGCTGCCCGCCGGTTCGCCGGCCTACAGCCAGCCGACGCTGATCGACAACATCTTCGCCGACAACCGCGCCGGAAGCTTCGACGCGGTCACCGGCGAGGTGCACGGGATCGGCCTGCCCGGTGACACCGCGGCGGTGAACGTCTGGGACATCGGGTCCCTCGACACCCTCACCCCGAAGATCCCGGTGGCGAACTCGGTGCTGACGTCGCTCGCCACCACGGGCAACAACGGCAACCTGGCCCTCCCGGGCACGGCCAACAGGGCGGCCCCGGCCACCCTGACGGCCCTCGTGGTCGACCCGTTCGACGTCGCGGTCTCGGTCCAGAACTCCAGGACCGTGCCCAACTTCCGCCAGTCGATCATCGTCAGCAAGCTGGCCGCACCGCAGCTGCTCGGCGACTACCACCTGGCGCAGGGCTCCACCGCGATCGACGCCGGGTCGAACCAGACGCCCACCTATCCGGCCTACGGGCACGACATCGACAACCAGGCCCGTCCGCGCGGCGCCGGGAACCTCTACGACATCGGCTCCGACGAGTCCTGACCCGCGCACCGGCCCGGGTGGGGGCGCCCCTCCGCCCCCACCCGGACCACCCTCCCCGTTCCGTACCTGCGGTCCCTAGACGTGCCTGGAGGCAAACCGTGACCGATCGCCCCCTTCCTGGTCGCCCGACGCGGCGCGCCGTGCTCACCGGCGGCCTCGGGGCGGTGGCAGCCGCGGCGCTCACGAGCAAGGCGTTCGCGCCCGGCCGAGCCACCGTCTCGCAGCTCGACGACGCGCAGCTCGCGGCGTCCGTCCCCCCGGACGTCCACCTGGCCGCGACCGACGGCTGGGTCTCCATCGCCGACGCCGGGCAGATGTCCGTCGGCCGAGGTCGGCGCCCTCGCCCCGTTCTGGCCCGACCCGCTCGCCTTCGGGCACGGCGACGACGCCACGCAGGCGCTGAACGCGGCGACACCCCGGATCGGGCCTCAACCTCTACGTCTTCGGCTTCCGCAACGTCACCGACATGACGGACGCGCAGGTGGTCCAGCAACGGGGGCAGGCGCAGATCAGCGCCCCGCTGCTGGCGTTCGACGAGGGCACGGCCCTACCGGGTCAAGCTCAGCAACCTCGGGCTCAGCCAGCGCCCGGACCTCGTCGACGGGCACAGCATCCACTGGCACGGCTTCGTCAACGAGGCGCCCGTCTTCGACGGCGTCCCCGAGCTCTCGCTGTCGGTGCCGATCGGCCGCAACTTCACCTACTACTACGTGCCCCGGGACGCCGGTACGTACATGTACCACTGCCACTTCGAGGACGTCGAACACGTGCAGATGGGCATGACCGGGCTGCTCTTCGTCCGGCCCCGGCAGAACAAGGGCCTCGGCTCCATCCCGGCCACGCGGCTCGGCAACCCCGCACTCACCAGCGGGTTCATGGGCTACGCGTACAACGACTTCGTCCTCCCCTCGGACCCGCGGTCGACCGCGTACGACCGCGAGTTCTCGGTCTTCCAGAGCGAGGTCTTCGCGGAGGGCCACTACCGCGACGCGCACATCCAGACCACGGACTGGACGGACTTCAAGGCGAGCTTCTGGGCGATCAACGGGCGCACCTACCCGGACACGGTCGCCGACAACGCGCCGCACACCACCAGCCGCGGCTATGACCCCTCGGCGTGGGGCGGCCGGCTGCAGTACCAGCCGCAGTCGGCGCTCATCACGGCGGAGGAGGGCGACCGCGTGCTCCTGCGGCTGGCGAGCCTCGGCTACCAGGACCACGTCCTGACCGCGGACAACATCACCTTCACGGTGGTCGGCAAGGACGCCTCGCTGCTGCGCAACCGCAAGCCGGGGGCGGCGGTGACGTCGAGCAACCCGTCCGACTACGTCTACAACTACCTCTCCGGCAACCAGCTCGAGGTGGCGCCGGGGGAGAGCACGGACGCGATCTTCACGGCACCGGCGTTCGTCGGGGCCAACGGTGCGGCGTACGACTCCTACCTCTTCTACGACCGCAACTACGCCTACGCGAGCAACGCCGGTGCGGCGAGCAAGCCCGGCGGGATGGTCACGGAGATCCGCATCTACAAGAAGGGGTCGCTGGGCGCCCAGCAGTACCCGAACCAGATCAACCCGAAGGTGGCGTGAGGACGCGATGAGGACTGAACTCCTGTCGAGCCTTCGGCGGCGGCGGCGCTCGGGCTGGCTCGCCGTGGCCGCGCTCGCGGTCACGACCGTCGCGGCGGCGACCGTCCCGGTGGGGTCGGCGCTCGGCGCCGTTCCCGCGCAGTCGAACGGGACCTCCGACGGCATCATGTGCGAACCGAACCCGAACGGGCAGAACGCCTTCTCCCTCGACGCGACGTCCGGGTACGTGACGACGCCCGACGGCAACTCGGTCTACATGTGGAGCTACACCGGATCGGGTCGCGCCTTCCAGCTCCCCGGCCCGACGCTCTGCGTCACGGCGGGGACGAAGGTCACCGTCACCCTGAAGAACACGCTGCCCGAGCCGGTGTCGATCCTCTGGCCCGGCCAGGACGACGTGGCCGTCGGCGGGCAGCCTGCGGCCCCGGAGTTCGACGGGAGCGGGAACCTCAGCTCGCTGACGAACTCCGCGGCCGCCTCGACCGGCACCGTGACCTACTCGTTCACCGCCGGCAAGCCCGGGACCTACCTCTACAGCTCGGGCACCGACGTCACCAAGCAGCGGGAGATGGGCCTGTACGGCAGCGCTCGTGGTCCGCCCGGTCGGTCACGACAACTGGGCGAACGACGACGCGACGAGCGAGTTCGACCCGACCACGGAATTCCTCTTCATGCTGTCGCAGATCGACCCCGACTTCCACAGCGCCGTCGAGAAGAACCGCGCCTACAACGCGAACACCAGCACGGCGCGCTACTTCTTCATCAACGGCCGGAGCATGCCGGACACGCTGGCGCCGAACAACGCGTCGTGGATGCCCTCGCAGCCGTACGGCGCGCTCGTGCACATCCGGGCGAACGCGGCCAAGCCGGCGCTCATCCGCTACGTCGACGCGGGACCGGTCGACTACGCCTTCCACCCGCACGGCAGCAGCCAGCGCGTCATCAACCGCGACGGCAGCCCGGTGAAGGCCGCCGACGGATCCGACGCCAGCATTCATGAAGTTCCTGCTGGACGTCGGGCCCGGGCAGACCGTGGACTCCCTCGAACGTTTCGACAACGTCTACGACCCGTCGGGTGCCGGCGGTGCCAGCTGCTCCAACGTCGACGCGGTCATCGCCTCGCAATGCGCGAAGATCCCGACCGACATCCAGCTGCCGCAGTTGCAGGACCAGATCGTCGGTCCCGGCACGGAGACGTGGTTCAGCGAGAACCCGTACCTGGGCGGCTCGGTGAACCCGATCCCCAACAACATGGTCCAGAACAATCAATGCGGCGAGTTCTACCACGTCGCACACAGCCACGCGCTCTACCAGGCGACGAATTACGGCGCCAGCTTCGGCGGAATGATGACCCTCATCCGCATCGACCCGGCGGGCGGCTGCAAGTGAACGCGCCCAGCTCCGACCAGGTGACCACGATGGCAGCCCGAAGGGACGGCGCCGGGATGTATCGAGAGAAGCGACGCGCACGGCGAGGCGCGGTGAGGGCCCTGTCCGTCGTCGGCGGGCTGGCGCTGTTCGTCGCCGCGGGGATCACCACCGCGCAGGCCGCCTCCGCGAGCGTTCCGGCCGCGCCGGCCGCGCTCGCTCCGGTGACGCCGCAGGGCGCCCTCGCTCAGGGCGCGGGCTGCACCGGCGGCGTCGGCGAGGCCGTGACGTGCACCCTGGTCGCGACCGCGACGGCGGACATCGCCGCAGGCGGCGCCACGGCGCACGTGTGGAGCTTCGTCGGCGGTGGCACGACGCCGGTGAACAACCCGACGATCGTGGCGACGGCCGGCCAGGCCGTGACGATCAACCTCACGAACAGCCTGCCGACGACGCTCTCCCGGCAGTTCCCGCTCTCGCTGGCGGTCCCGGGCCTCTCCGGGCTGACCAGCGACTACCAGGGCGTCGACGCGGGGAGCTCCAAGACGTACACGTTCACCCCGTCGCAGCCGGGCACGTACGTCTACCAGGCCGGCCACATCCTGCGCCGCACGGCGCAGGGCGGCTTCGACGGCGGCGACGTCGGCCCGCGCGAGGTCGCCATGGGCCTCGCCGGCGTCCTCGTCGTCCGGCCCGCGGACTTCGCCACCACCGCGACCGTGTTCGGCGGCGCGAACCAGACGCCGGCGAACGCGTTCGACGACGAGGCGGCGCTGCTGCTCACCGACGTGGACCCGGCGTTCGCCGCGGCTCCGGACACCTACGACCTGCGCAAGTTCAACGGCACCATCCGGCTCATCAACGGCAAGGCCTACCCGAGCACCGACCCCATCGCGTCGGCGCCCGGGCACAAGGTCCTGCTCCGGTACGCCAACGCGGGCGTGATCAGCCACTCCATGGGGGTCCTCGGCCAGCGGCAGAGCGTCGTCGGCATCTCCGGTCACCTCGTCGACCGGCGAGGGCCTGATCGCCGACACGATCACGGCCGGCTCGACCGAGGACGCCATCGTCGCCGTGCCGACGTCGGGTGGCAGCGGCCGCCTCGCCGTGTTCGACGCGAGCGGCCGTCTCGACACGAACGGTGCCACCAGCGGTGCGCGCCGGCAGTTGGTGTTCGGCGGGATGCTCACGTTCATCCAGTACGACGCCGCCTCGGTGACGACGGACACGGTCGGGCCCACGTCGACCATCACGGCCGTCACGCCCGGCACCGTCACGTCCACCGGCAGCGACGTCACCGTGACGGCGAGCTTCACCGACCCGCCCGTGGGCGCGGCCGGTCTGGCGTCGCCGATCTCGAGCGCCGAGGTGGCCGTCGACGCCTTCAAGCCGTCGGGCAACATCACCTTCGCCCTGACGCCGAGCGGCAACTCGGCCACCGGGACGGCGACCATCCCGGGGGCGGCCTTCGCCGGCCTCAGCTCCGGGACGCACACCATCCTCGTCCGCGCCTACGACTCCGCGACCCCGCCGAACGTGGGCCCGACCGCCTCGGCGAGCATCGTCGTGAACGTCGCCGGTCCGACCGTCAGCCTGGCCTCGCTGTCGCCGCGCGCGACGAACGGCGTGGCGACCCCGGCGACGGACCCGAACGGCGTCCGCGTCGCGGCGACCGGTGACGCATCCGCCACCGGCGGGACCGTCACCGCGATGGCCTACGCCGTCGACGGCGGCGCGCCCGTCGCCTTCCCGGGCCTCACGGCGGCGCCCGTCGTCGCCGCGACGGCGATCATCCCGTGGTCGGTCGTCAACGGCCTCGCCGAGGGCGACCACACCGTGACGATCACCGCCACGGACGACGCGGGTGTGACGTCCGGGACGCCGGCCACCGGAACCCTCACGGTCGACCGGACCGGGCCGACCGGGGCATCCCTCGCGGTCAGCCCGAACCCGACCAACGTCACCGTGGGCGACGGGGTCGACCCGACGAGCATCAAGGTCTCGGGCACGTTCACCGACAGCCGGACGAACGTGGCCGCGGCCGAGGGCTTCCTGCAGCCGGCGACGGCGGCGGGCGCCCCGGACACGACGCGGACCTGCGGCTCGGCGACGCTTCCCCTGCCAGCCGGGCACGGGCTTCGTCTTCGTCGCCACCGACGGCGCCTTCAACGCGGCGTCGGAGGCCGGGTACGGGACCTTCCCGCTGTCGCAGCTCGCCGGGTACAAGGACGGCACGTTCACGGTCTGGGTCCGGGCCAAGGACGCCGCCGGGAACTGGGGCGGGCTGACGGCGACGACCTTCATCGTCGACAGGACGGCTCCCACGATCACGGCGGCCACGCTCGCCCAGAGCGGGGCCTCGACGCCCACCCTGACCGTCGCCGCCACCGACGCCAACGGCGCCACCGCGGCGGAATGGTTCGAGGGTGCCGACCCCGGCGTCGGTCTGGCCACGCCGGTGGCGATCGGGAGCGCGGTCCCGGTGACGCTCGCGCCGGGGCAGTACCACACCCTCTCCGTGCGGGTGCGGGACGCGGCGGGCAACTGGAGTGCGATCCGGACCACGAACCGGCTCTACGTGGACCCGGTCTTCGCCAGCTCCTTCGAGACCGGGAATGCGGCGGGCTGGTCCGCGGCGACCGGAGGAACGGCCGCGCCGGCCTATCCGCTGGTGACCGGCTTCGACCGGCTGCGGGCGATGCTGACCGCGGCGAACTCGAACAACAGCAATGTCACGACGCCCGTTCTGACCGGGGCCGCGAACACGGCGCCGAATCCGCCGGCGTCGACGTACGACGCACGGTTCCTGTTCCGTAATCAGGGCCCGAACGTGGGTACCGCGACGACGATCCTGACGAACACCTCGGCCGCCTGGGTGAACATCCTGAGCCTGCGCTCGGGAACGGCTGATGTGGTCGACGTGCAGTACCGCCGGACCGCCGCCAACAACGGCTTGCTCCGCGTGGCGGTCCGGAGCGGAACGTTCGGCACGACGTACCGGACGTCGTCGAACACTGTGCCGCTCGGGAACGACGGTGCGGTGCACACCGTGCGGGTCGGCTTCACGGCCGGCGGGGCTGTGACCCTGCAGGTGGATGCCAACGCGGTGACGACGATGACGTTCACCACCGCACCGGTCACGACCGATAGCACGATCGACCGGGCCGTTCTCGGCACCTCGACCGGAACGGCCGCGGCCGGGGGCAACGGAACCGTGACCGGGCGGGCGTACTTCGATTACTTCGAAGCGCGCCGGAACAGCATGCCGTAATCTCGACGAGAAGGGCCGCCGGGCGGTGGAGAAAACGTCGCCCGGCGGCCCTGACCACGGGTGGGCCACATTCGGAGGAACAGCGATGGCGATGGTCGCGACCAGGGGAGTGAAATCGTCCTGGATGCTCCCGGCGCTGATCGTCGCGCTCGGCGCCGCCCTGTTCGCCACCCTTCTGCTCCGGACCGGTGTTCTCCATCTCGGGCAGAACGGGCCGATGCACGCTCCCGGCGCCGCCGCCCCCGAGAACGTGACGGTCGAGGCGCAGCTCGGCGTCCGCTTCTCGAACGTGGCGGTGGTCGGCGGCGGTGGCCTGGTGGAGCTCACCTACACGGTTCTCGACCCCGAGAAGGCGACTACCTTCCAGAGCGACACCACCCATCCGCCGACCCTGTACCGGACCGGCGACTCGGACAATCCCGTGCACATCGCCGCCCTGATGAAGCAGGGGCACAACCTGCGCCCGGGGCAGACCTATTTCATCCTCTACGAGAACCCGCACGGCATCGTCAAGTCGGGCGACACCGTGCGGATCGAGTCCAAGGCCGGCGCGCTGGCCGACTTCCCCGTCGAGTAGCGCGTGAGCGCCTCCTGGCGGCGCCGCGCCGCCCTGCTGGTCGCCGCGCTGGCCGCCCTGTTCGCGGGTTCGGTGGGGCTGGCGGCGTCGGCCGGCGCCCACGCGCAGCTCGTCGGGTCGAACCCCGCGGACGGCACGACGATCCAGAGCGGCCCGCGACAGCTGCGGATCGACCTCAGCCAGTCCGTCTTCCCCGACCGGACGACCGTCACCATGACGGACAGCAGCGGGCGCGCGGTCCCGATCACCCGTCTGGCGGTCACGGTCACCGGCGCGAAGCCGGGCGACCCGGGGCTCGTCCCCGGGCCGGTGCGCAGGGCCGCCCGACGACGATCGTGGCCGACGTCCCGGCGCTGCCGCCCGAGATCTACCGGGTCAGCTGGCGCACGCTCTCGACGGACGACCTGCACGTGACCAGCGGCGTGTTCGTCTTCGGCGTCCAGCGCGCCGTCGCGCACCAGGCGGGGCAGGTCTCCGACCCGCTTCCGCCGCTCGGTGAGCTCGTCACCCGCGCGCTCGTGATGCTCGGCCGCGGCCGTGGCCGTGGGCGCCGGGACCGTCCTCGTGCTCCTCGGCGCCGAGGTCGACGCCGTGCCCGCGGTGCGTCGGCGGCTGCTCGCCGTCGCGGCGCGGGGCGAGCGGCCTCGGCGCCGTCCTCGGCGTCGTGCTCCTGCTCCTGCAGGCCGACGTGTTCTCCGGCGGCCTGACCTTCGCCGCGGACGTGCTCTCGAGCCCGGCCTTCCTGCTGCGCTGGGCCGGCCGGGAGGCGGCCGCGATCGCCGCGGCCGTGGCCTTCGGGCTGGCTCTGCGGCGCGACCCCGAGCCGGGCGGTCGCGCGCCGCCGCCTGGCCGGGGGCGTCGTGCTGCTCGGGGTCTTCGCGGCGACCACGGCCCTGCTCGGGCATGCCGGGAACGGCAGTCGCGCTGCTCGATGTCGCCGCGCACGCCGCGCACGTTGCTGCCGCCCTCGTCTGGGTCGGCACGCTCGCTGACCGTGCTGCTGCTGCTCGCCGGGCCGCCGGCTGCGCCGCGGGTCCTTGCCGACGAGGCGCTCCGACGCCACGTCCTCGGCCGGTTCGCCCTGGTGGGCCTCGGCTGCGTGATCGTGATCGTCGCGAGCGGCCTCGTCCTCACCGGGGCGGGCACGGTCTCGCTCGACGCCCTGCTGCTCTCCACCTACGGCCGGCTCGTGCTGCTCAAGGCACTCGCCCTGGTCACGGCGGTCGGCGGCCGCGGCCGCCATGGCGGCGACGCTGCACCCCGACCTCGTGCCCGCCCGACTGCGGCCTCGGCTCCTGCCGGCCGCCGGCCGCAGCCGGCTGCTCCTGCCCGCCGAGGCTCACGCTGCTCGTCACCGCCCTGGCGCTGGGCACGGCCGCGGCGGGGCCCGCCCGGCGGTCGGGACGGAGTGGACGCCGACCAGCGCCGCCCCACCCCTCCTCTCCCGGACGGTCGCCGACCTGGTGGAGACGGTCAAGGTGGGCCCGAACGCGCCGGGCCGCAACTTCGTGACGGTCGACGCCTTCGAGACCCGGCGGCCCTCGCCGGGGCCGGTGACGGCGGTCGACGTCGCGGTGCGACGCTCCGGCGCCCCGGACGAGGTCGTCCGCCTGACGGCGCAGGGAGCCGGGACCTGGCTCGGGGCGACAGACGCGTTCGACGAGCCTGGCCCGTGGTCGCTCACGGTTGTCGCGCACCGCGCCGGCCTGCCGGACGCCCGCACGGACTATGCCTGGCTGGTCGCGGATCCCTCCGCCCGGCTGGCCACGCCGCTCGTCTCGTCCGCGCCCTACCGCTCCCTGCTCGACGGGCTCGCGCTCGCCGTGCTCCTGGGCGGGCTCGCCCTGTCGGCGTCCTGGTCGGGCTGAGCCGCCGGGCGGGATGCCGCGAGGCGAGCACGGCGAGGACGAGCCCGCGGACGAGCAGGCCGACGCGGCGGACCGCCCGGAACGCGGGTGCCCGCGGACGTCGGTTGAGATCGGCTCGCGACGCCCGAGATGGGGTGAGAAGGTTGACGCATCATCTCCCAACGTCTCGAGAGGGTGCTGCGTCGTGTCCGAGCGCGACATCGCCGACTTCTGGTTCGACCCGATCTGCCCGTGGGCGTGGATGACCTCCCGCTGGATGACCGAGGTCGAGAAGGTGCGGCCCGTCGACGTCCGGTGGCACGTCATGAGCCTCGCGGTGCTGAACGAGGGCCGGGACCTGCCCGAGGACTACCGCGCGATGATGGACAAGGCCTGGGGGCCGGTCCGGGTCGTCACCGCCGCCGCGCGAGCTGCACGGCGAGGAGTACGTCAAGCCGCTGTACGACGCCATCGGCACGCGGATCCACCCGGGCGGCCGCAAGGACTGGGACGCGGTGATCGAGGAGGCGCTCGCCGAGGTGGGTCTGCCGGCCGAGCTCGCGGAGTACGCCACGAAGCCGGACTTCGACGAGCAGCTCCGCAAGAGCCACTCCGAGGGCATCTCGCTCGTCGGGGAGGACGTCGGGACGCCGGTCGTCTCCTTCAACGGGGTGGCGTTCTTCGGCCCCGTCGTCACGCCCGCGCCCAAGGGCGAGGCGGCCGCCCGGCTGTGGGACGGCGCGGTGCTCGTCGCCTCGACGCCCGGCTTCTACGAGCTCAAGCGGACCCGCACCCAGGGCCCGATCTTCGACTGAAGTCGCTGGCGGCAGCCGGTCAGGGCGTCGTCAGCGCCGAGACCGCCGGCGTCCGCGGCGTGATGGTCGAGCTTGAGCCGCGAGGCCTGAGCGGTCACGTCGGCGAACAGCGCGTCGACGGCGCCGACCTTCTGGGTGTCCACCGTGCCGGCCTTGAGCGCCGAGGAGAGCCGGGTCAGCGCGGTGACGTTCTGCCGGCTGACGCCGGCCAGGGCCTTGGCCGTCGGGCAGCCGCTCACGGACCTCATGCCGGTGCCGAGCTGCTTCGCCGCGTAGGTCGCGGCCGTGGCCGCTCGCGCCCGGGACGCGGTGGACGGCGACGAGGCCGTGAGCGGTGTCGTGATGTACGTCCTGATCGCTCCGCCGGCCAGGGCGGCCGTCGTGACGAACCTCTGCGGGGAGCAGTGCGCCTTCGACACGGAGCCGACGTAGGGCTTCTGGGTGGCGCGCCGCCGAGGAACCGCCGGCGGCGGACGACCCGCGGACGCCGAGGCGCCGGGGGTGGCGGCGGCCTGCTGACCGGAGCGGGCCGAACCCGCCGGCACCGGCGTGCCGGTGTAGCTGCCGGCGGCGTGCGAGCCGCCGAAGCTGCAGGCGCTCAGCGCCGCGCCGAGCGCGAGCCCCGCGACGAGGGCGACAGGCGCGGCGGGTGCCTGGGCGGAAGGTCGGGGTCGGCCGGGGACCGGACACGGCTGCTCCATTCGCAGGGGACGGCGCGGGCGCCGTTCGGAGTGATCACGATCAGTTGCCCGTCTCGATCTGGACGGCGGTGGGGACGGCGTCGGCCGGGGCCATGCCGGCGGCGCCGGCGGCGCGGGTCGTCGCGGAGAGCGACGAGCGCGCGGCCGTCATGGCTGCGGACCCCGGCGCGCGGTTCGCCTGGAACGCCGAGCCCAGGCCGCGCAGCTGCCCGATCTCGGCGTCCAGTGCCGCGACGAGCGGCCGGACGCCGGACGAGCAGGTGGCCAGCGAACCCCGGGCGGCGACCAGTTGCTGGGTGCTGAAGCGCACGGCCTGACCGCCGTGCAGGAGGGCGAGCGCGGCCTTCGTTCCCGTGCCGCGCATCGCGCCCGGCGTCGTACGGGCGGAACAGGTAGACGTCGAGAGCGCCCCGCGCCAGCCCGGTCTGCCGGGCGAACTGGCCCGGCTTGCAGCTCGGCACGAGATGCGCGACCGGCGCCGGAGCCCCGGGCGGGGAGACCGTGGCACGGCCGCCCGAGGGCGAAGCCGGAGCCGTCGACGCGGCGGTCCGGGGCGATGACGTGTGCGAGCGGCCGGAACTGGGGCTCGGGGCCGGACCTGTGGCGGCAGGTGCGGCGGAGCCGGTCCGCGGATGACGAATTCATGACAGTCGCGGAAGAGGCGGGCGTCGTTCCCGCGTCTTTCGCGGGCCCGAACAACCCGAGACCGCGCACAGGACGGCGAGCAGGCCCGCGCCGGCGAGCGGAATCCCGCCGTAGCGCCGTTCACTGGTGCCCATCCGCGCGACCTCCCGCTCGCTCCGAAGGGGTCCGAGTGCAGGTCAGCGGCCCCTCGCACTCCATGGTGGATTCACCGGGACAGAACGACTCCTCGCATTGCGAATATGTAATGTCGCTCCCGCCGGATGGAGCGCGACTTACGCTCCTCGATGTGAGGTATCTGATTCGTCGCCGCCCTTCCCGGGCCGTTTCCGCCGCTGTTCTCGCCGGAGTCGCAGGTCTCCTGGCGGGCTGCAGCGGCTCGGGGAGCGGCGCGTCCACGGCGCTGGCCGAGGCGACGCAGCCGGCGAAACCCGGCGCGCCCTGCGACAAGCAGGCGTTCAGCACGCACGTTGCGCTCGCCGTCGGATCCGTGCAGGCCTACGTGTGGAAGCCCTACGTCGCCGGCGCCTTCGCGACGGGGGCGAAGGCCCGCCCCGCGGCTCTGGCGACGGGGGCGGGCGCGAGCGCGCTGGCCGCCCGGGAGCTCGCCGCCGCCAAACCCCTGGTCGCCGGGTGCTCGGCCTCCATCCCGCTCGTCAACGCGCTCACCACGGGCGCGTCGCTGGCCCACGCGGCGAGCGTGCAGCTCGCGGCAGGCAGGCTCAACAAGGAGACGGTCGCCGGGGTGAACTCGATCAGCAGCACCGTGCTGTCGCAGGCCGCCGGGAACCTCGGCGTGAGGATCACGCCCGCGGTGCCGACGCGGGCCGAGGTCGGCGCGGCCGGCTGAGCAAGGGTCAGCGGGCGGGTCGGCTCACACCACCATCCGCATCGGGACGCCGAGGTCGTCCGGCTCGCCGCCGAGAACCTCGGCGCGTCCCGTGACGAAGCGCCACGCCGACCACGCCGCCGCCAGGGCGTCCAGCCCGTCGTCCCCGGCGGGGGCGCCGCTCACGGCGTCCGGGGCCCAGCCGCCGAGGGCGGCGAGGCGAGCGGCCCGCCCGGCGTCCGTCTTCTTCGACGGCAGCGGATCGCCCGGCGCCCGGCCGGCGAGCGCCATGAACGACAGCTCGGGGTGCACCTCCAGCACCACGCCGGTGCCCTCGCCCGAGGTCAGGACCTGGTCGACCGCCAGCACGATCCGCCGCAACCCGTACGTCTGGGCGCTGACCCCGCGGCCGGCCAGGACGGCGCGGGCCACGGCGCGCGCCTCGCTGTACGTGGGCGCCGCGAGGACGGCCCGCGGCGGCGCCAGGAACACGCGGGCGGAGGCCGGGCCGAGCCGGCGCTTGGCCTCGAGGTCGACCGGCCGCCAGGCGTCCCGGGGGAGGCCGATCGGGCAGTCGACGCCGACGGCAGCGGCGCCCGCGGCGAGGGTCAGCACGCGCCGGAAGCCCGCCGCGTCCTGTCCCGCGACGTCGGCCCAGCGCACGTCCACCGGGTCGCCGTCGGCGTCGACGTCCACCAGCGCCAGCGCCCACCCGCCGCGACGCCCGTCGACCCCCGCGACCAGCACCATGCCCCGGAGGCTGGCACACTGCGACCCATGCGCGTGCACGTGGCCTCGGACCACGCCGGGTTCGAGCTCAAGCAGCAGCTGGTCGAGCACCTCCGCGCGGGCGGGCACGACGTCGTCGACCACGGGCCGCAGACGTACGACCCGGAGGACGACTACCCCGTCTACTGCCTGCGTGGTGCCGCCGCGACCGTCGACGAACCGGGCTCGCTCGGCGTCGTGATCGGCGGTTCGGGCAACGGCGAGCAGATCGCGGCGAACAAGGTGAAGGGCGTGCGCGCGGCGCTCGCCTGGAACCTGGAGACGGCGCGGCTCGGGCGCCAGCACAACAACGCCAACGTCATCGCCGTGGGTGCGCGGATGCACCCCGCGGAGGAGGCGATCTCCTTCGTGGAGGCGTTCCTCGCGGAGCCCTTCTCGCAGGGGGAGCGGCACGAGCGCCGGATCGCGGAGCTCGCCTCCTACGAGGAGACCGGGGCGCTTCCGCCGCTGCCGGCCTGAGCCTGGCCCGCCCGGGCTTCGGCGCGCGGGCGGCCTCGCGGTACCGCAGGCTGTGCGGGTGCCCGAAGGACACACCCTCCATCGCCTCGCGCGACGCCACCAGCAGACCTTCGGCGGCCGCACCGTGCACGCGTCCAGCCCGCAGGGGCGGTTCGCCGCCGGAGCCGCCCGCCTCGACGGCACCGTGCTCCGCCTGGCGCAGGCCCACGGCAAACACCTGTTCCTCGGCTTCTCGCCGCCGGTGGCCGGGGACGCCGACGGGCCCGCGGCCCCCGAGGGCGCCCCGCGGCGGCGGCCGAGGCCGGACCGGTGGCTGCACGTGCACCTCGGCCTGTACGGCACGTTCGTGTTCGGCACGCCGCCCGCGCCCGACCCGCGCGGGGCGCTGCGACTGCGCCTGGAGAGCGACGACGCCTGGGCGGACCTGCGCGGGCCGACGGCCTGCGAGCTGCTGACCGAGCCCGAGATCGACGGCATCCGCGCCCGGCTGGGTGCCGACCCGCTCCGCGCGGACGCCGACCCCGGCCGCGCCTGGGCACGGGTCCGGCGCTCGACGGTGCCGATCGGGGCGCTGCTCATGCAGCAGGAGATCGTCGCCGGCATCGGCAACGTCTACCGGGCGGAGGTGCTCTTCCGGCACCGGCTCGACCCGTGGCTCGCCCGGTCGTGAGCTCGCGGAGGGGCAGTGGGAGGCGCTGTGGGGCGATCTCGTCGTGCTGCTCAAGGACGGCGTGCGGCGCGGGCGGATCGTGACGACGTTGCCGCAGGACCGGCCGCACCGGTCCGGAACCGTGCGGCGGGACGAGGCGCACTACGTCTACCGCCGGACCGGCCTGCCCTGCCGGATCTGCGCGACGCTCGTCGTCGCGGAGCCGATGGCGGGCCGGACGCTCTACCGCTGCCCGTACTGCCAGAAGGGGTAGCCGCGCCTGCGGGGCAGGACGGCTCGGGAGGCGTCAGAAGAGCCAGCCCGAATACGGCGCGACCGGCCAGGAGAAGGCCGTGGACGCCGTGGCGAGCGCGCCCGGCTCCAGTTCGGTGACGAGGCCGGCGCCCGCCAGCGCCGTCAGCGTGGTCCCGCCCAGATAGGCCGCGCCCAGGTCGCGCACGTCGAGGGCGAGGTGGGCCTGCTCCTCGGTGCGCTCGCAGGTCGCGCCCTCCGGGCCGCCCCGGAGGTGCCAGCCGCCGGCGTTCGCCGGCACCAGGTCGTCGCGGACGTCGAGGACGACGTCGACGGACGCCGGGTAGCGGCGGGCGGCGAGCGCCGCCGGCAGGTCGACGAGCCGGACCCACAGCCCGTCGTGCAGGCGCGGCGAAGCGGCGCGGACGTCGAGGAGCAGGTGGAGCAGGGGGTCGTCCACGGGCCGCTTGGCGGCGACCACCGTGGTCGTGAGGTCGAGGTCGACCAGCCGGCTCCAGAGCGCGTGTGCGGCCGCGGCGTCCAGGGCCACGGCCTCACGGACGTCGACGCTCGCTGCCGCGCCGGTCGTGAACCAGGGCATCTTCCGCACGAACAGGGCGTAGGCGCGGACGTCGCCGGCGCGGTCCCGGATCGTCAGCAGCCGCTGGCGCTCGTGGTCGCGCCGTTCCGGCTCCGGGACGTGGAAGATCGAGTCCGCCAGCGCGTTCGTCGGCCGGGAGGTCCAACCGGGCCGGGCGGCCCGGGCGCGGTCGAAGACGTCGGCGACCAGGGCGCCGTGCCGGTCGAGGTCGGCCGTCTCGAACCGGCCGACGAGCTCGGCCGAGCCCGGCACGTCGCGCAACCGCGCACCCCGGTTCAGCGTCAGCGTGAGCCAGCTGGAGGCGAGGCCGTAGCCGAACCGGCCGTAGATGGCGGCCTCGGCGGCGTGCAGCGCGGAGACCGGCTCGCCGCGGTCCTGCGCGGCCTGGAGGTGGTAGCGCATCATCGCCGTGAGGATGCCGCGCCGGCGGAACTCCGGGTGCACGCCGACCCACGTCAGGCCGGCGCACGGCACCCGGCCGCCGGGGACCGGCAGGTCGAGCGTGAGCGCCGCGTGGATGCCGGCCAGGCGAGGCGGATCCTCGAGCCGGACGCCGGCGAGCCGGTCCCACTCCAGGAACTGGCGGGCGGCGTCGAGGTCGTCGGCGTCGGGGGCGAAGCCGAAGGCCCACTGGTCGACGTCGAACACCTCGGCCTCGTCGTCCCTGGACAGCGGACGGACCTCGATCGATGGCTGGCTCACGCCCGGCGATGCTGCCATCCCCCGGCCCCGCCGTCGCGTCCTTTCCGGCGTACCGACCGCGTCAGCGGAGCCTGTCGAGGGCTGCCTGGGTCTCCTCCTCGAGCGCACGGACCAGTGCCGCCGCCGGCAGGCTCCGGGCGGCGGGCACGCCGTGGCCGGCCCAGAGGGAGAGGAACTCCGCCCTGCCCGCCGCCGCGGCGGCGCGCCGCAGCGGCCGGGTCAGGGCGTTCATCACGGGGTAGGGAGGCAGGTCGGCATCGCCGAGCTCGACGGTCATGCGGTTGCGGATGCCGCGCGCCGGCCGGCCGGACAAGGCCCGCGTGATCACGGTGTCCGTCTCCGCCGCATCCGCGACGGCCGCCCGGTAGGGCAGGCTCGTGCCCGCCTCCGGGCAGAGCAGGAAGGCGGTACCGAGCGCCGCGGCGTCCGCCCCGAGGGCGAGCGACGCCGCGATGCCGCGGCCGTCCATGATCCCGCCGGCCGCGAGGACGGGGACGTCGACGGCGTCCCGGACCAGGGGCACGAGCGCGACGAGTGCGACCGCACCCTCGGCCGGGTCGACGAGGAACCCGCCGCGGTGCCCACCGGCCTCCCCGGCCTGCACGCAGACCATGTCCACGCCCGCGTCCACCAGCGCGCGCGACTCGGCCACCGTCGTCGCCGTGCCGCAGGTGACCGCCCCGGCGTCCCGGAACGCCGCGAGGCGCTCGGCCGAGGGGATGCCGAACGTGAAGCCGAGGAAGCCGGCGCGCTCCTCGAGCGCGACGTCGAGCAGCGCCTCGACGTCGTCGGCCGGCTGCTCGGGCAGGGCGAGGTCCACGCCCAGCTCGTCGGCGTACGGGCGCAGGAGCGCGATCGCCACCGCCACCTGCGCCTGGTCGACGTCGTAGGGCTGGGGGAGGAGCACGTTGACCCCGAACGGCGCGTCGGTGTGCGCGCGCACCGCGCGGATGTCCGCGCGGAACGCGTCCGGCGTGGTGTACGCCGCGGCGAGGACGCCGAAGGCGCCGGCGTCGCACGCCGCTGCGACGAGGTCCGGCGTCGTGGGACCGCCGGCCATCGGTGCGGCGACGACCGGGAGCCGGGCCCCCGTCGTCCTGGTGAACGCGGTGTCCCTCCACATGCGCATCGCCTCCCTCGAGAGCCAGGGCGCACGCTACGCAGGATCCGGGGCTCGCTGCGAGCCGTGGGGGAGAATGCGCGCGTGCTGCTGACCCCGACGGAGCGCGACCGGCTCCTGATCTTCACCGCCGCCGAGCTGGCCCGCTCCCGCCGCGCCCGCGGCCTCCGGCTCAACGTCCCGGAGACGATCGCCCTGGTCGCGGACACCGTCTGCGAGGCCGCACGCGACGGACGGCGGCACGAGGAGGCCCTGGCCGCGGGCCGGGCCGTGCTGGGGCCGGACGACGTCCTCCCCGGGGTCGCCGACGTCGTCACCGAGGTCGCCGTCGAGGCCGTCTTCGACGACGGCAGCCGCCTCGTCGTCGTCCACGACCCGGTCGGCGGCGGGCACCTCGGCGACGAGGCGCCCGGCGCGGTGCTGCCCGCTCCCGCTGCAGAACGCGACCATCGACCCGCTGATGCGGACGTCGTCGAGGTGACGGTCGTCAACACCGCCGCCGTCCCGGTGAGCGTCAGCAGCCACTTCCACTTCTTCGAGGCCAACCCCCGGCTGCGCTTCGACCGCGCCGCGGCGTACGGCCGCCGCCTGGCGGTCCCGGCGGGGGAGACGGTGCGGTTCGACCCTGGTGTCCCGGTTCCCGTCGCCCTCGTGCCGCTGCGGGGCGAGCGGGTCGTCGTCGGCTTCTCCGGCCTGGTCGACGGGCCGCTGGATGCGCCCGGCGCGCTCGAGCTGGCCCTCGAGCGGGCGCGCGCCTTCGGCTACCTCGCGGACGACGCCGGTGAGGGGGCCGGCGCGTGACCGCGCGGCCGCACGTCGACGGCGTGTTCCGGCCGGGCGACCGGGTGCGGCTCGGCGACAGCGGGCTCGTCGTCCGGGTCGAGGCCGGGCTTGCCGAAGCCGGCCGGCCGGACGACGGCTACGCCCTGCTCGCCGGGTTCGGCAAGACCGCCCGCGACGGGATCGGGCTGCGCGCGGTGACCGCCCGGGAGTCGTGCGACGTCGTCGTCAGCAACGTGCTGCTCCTCGACCCGGTGCTCGGCGTCCGGTCGGTGAGCATCGGCATCCGGGAGGGCCGGGTCAGCGGCATCGGGCGGGCCGGCAACCCCGACACGACGGACGGCGTCGACGTCGTGGTCGGCGCGTCGACCATCGTCCTCCCGGGTGAAGGCATGATCGCCACCCCGGGGGCCGTCGACACCCACGTCCACCTGCTCTCGCCCCGGATCTGCGAGGCAGCCCTCGCCAGCGGCGTCACCACGGTTCTCGGGCAGGAGTTCGGGCCGTTCTGGGGCCCCGGCGTCAACACGGGCTGGGGGCTGCGGACGGCGTACCGCGCGTTCGACGCCTGGCCGGTGAACGTCGGGTTCCTCGGCCGCGGGTCGTCGTCCCGCCCCGAGCCGCTACTGGAGGCGCTCGAGGCCGGCGTCTGCGCCTTCAAGGTGCACGAGGACTTCGGGGCGCACCGCCGCACGCTCGACACGGCGCTGGGTGTGGCCGACGCCCACGACGTCCAGGTCTGTCTGCACACCGACGGGCTCAACGAGAACCTCGCCCTGGAGGACACCCTCGCCGTCATCGGCGGCCGCTCGGTGCACGCGTACCACGTCGAGGGCTGCGGCGGCGGGCACGTGCCCAACGTGCTCGAACTCGCCGGCGTGCCGAACGTGGTCGGCTCGTCGACCAACCCCACCCTGCCGTTCGCCCGGGACGCCGTCGCCGAGCACCAGGCGATGATCATGCACGTCCACGGGCTCGCGCCCGCCCAGGAGCAGCTGGCCCGCGACCGGGTCCGGGCCGCGACGATGGCGGCGGAGACCGTGCTGCACGACCTGGGCGTCATCCCCGTGACGTCGTCGGACGCGCAGGGGATGGGCCGGGTCGGGGAGACGATCCGGCGGACCTTCGCGATGGCCGCGGTGAACAAGGCGGCTCGCGGGCAGCTCCCGGAGGACGAGCCGGACGCCGACAACGGGCGCGTGCTGCGCTATCTCGCCAAACTCACGATCAATCCGGCGATCACTCACGGGATCGCGCACGAGGTCGGCTCTCTCGAGGTCGGCAAGCTCGCCGACATCGTGCTGTGGCGGCCGGCCTGGTTCGGCGCCAAGCCGAGCTACGTGCTCAAGGCCGGCCTCGTCGCGTGGGCGGCGACGGGCGACCCGAACGCGGCGATCGACACCGCGCAGCCGCTCGTGCTCGGCCCGCAGTTCGCCGGGTCCGGCGCGGCGCCCCCGGACGTCTCGGTCGTCTTCGTCAACGAGGCCGCAGCGGACGCCGGGGACGACGCCGTACCCACCCGTCGGCGCAGGGTGGCGGTGCGCGGGACCCGCAGCGTCGGGCTCGCCGACATGCGGCAGGGCAACGACCGGACCGGCGCGGTGGTCGTGAGCCCGCGCTCACGGACCGTCACGCTGGACGGCGACCCACTCGAGGCAGAGCCTGTCGATCACGTACCGCTGACACGGCTGTACCATCTGTAATCGATTGCACGGTGGCATATACCGAGGAGGTCACGATTTCCCCTCGTGTCGAACCGATGGGTATCTCTGCGGCGTGTGACGCTCTGTGAGATGGGTACGGTAGAAGCGGCCACGACGGCGTGGTCCCGGTTCCACAGGGGAGATGGGCAACATGGCTCGGCCACGAGCGTTCGGATACGTCTCGGTTCCAGCGGACGCGACCGACGATCAGGCTCAGCGGTGGCAGAAGGAGATCGCCACCTTCGTCACGGGTGAGGGGCACGACCTCGCCGGCATGTTCACGGACGTCCGCGGCGACGGTGCTCCCGCCTTCGAGGCCATGTCGCGCGCGCTCTGCGGCGACACCGTGACCGAGGTCGTCGTACCCCGGCTGGACCATCTCGAGCACGTCCCGGGGTTCGGCCCGGCGGACGTCCGGCTGCTCTGCCGCTACCTGCACGCCTCCGTCGTGGCCGTCGAGGAGCCCGTGGGCGCCGCCGGCCGACCCTGATCCGACGACGCCCTCCGGGGCCCGTGTGTTCAGACGAAGGCCGACAGCATCAGGACGCCGACCAGACCGACGACGGCGATCACCGTCTCCATCAGCGACCAGCTCTTGATCGTGTCACCGATGGACAGGCCGAAGTACTCCTTCACCAGCCAGAAGCCCGCGTCGTTGACGTGCGAGAAGAACAGCGACCCCGACCCGATCGCGAGCACGAGCAGCGCGAGGTGGGACGCCGTGAGGCTCTGGGCGAGCCCGCTCACGATGCCCGCCGCGGTAATGGTCGCGACCGTCGCCGAGCCCGTCGCGACCGGATGCCGACGGCGACGAGCCAGCCCAGCACGAGAACGGACAGATGCGAGCCCTTGGCCGCGTCCGAGACGACGTTGCCCACGCCGGAGTCCACGAGCACCTGCTTGAAGCCGCCGCCCGCGGCGACGATGAGCAGGATCCCGGCGATCGGCGGCAGCGCGCCCCCCGTGGACCTCGAGACCTCGGAACGCGAGGCGCCGATCGCCCAGCCCATCGTCACCATCGCGACGAGCACGCCCGCGAGCAGCGCGACCGTCGGGTTGCCGATGACGTCGAGCGCGCTCTTGACCGAGGAGTCGTCGTCGAGCGTCAGGTCGGCGATCGCCCGGGCCAGCATGAGGACGACCGGCAGCAGCACCGTGGCGACGACGGGCCCGAACGCGGGCCGGCGACGTCCGAACGAGGTGTCCTCACCACCGCCGGGGCTGCCCACGGCGGCGGACCGGACCGACTCGTCGTCCGGCTCGCCCAGGTCCGCGGAACCCCCGCCGGCGCCCACGGGCTGCAGCTGCCGCGTCGGCACCAGCGCCGCCGGCACCTCGGCGTGCACGTGCCGGGCGATGACGCTGCCCAGAAGCGGACCAGCGATGATCACCGTCGGGATCGCGATGACGATCCCGTAGAGCAGGGTCAGCCCGAGGTCGGCCTTGAGGGCGGAGATCGCGACGAGCGGCCCCGGGTGCGGCGGCACCAGCCCGTGCAGGACCGACAGGCCCGCCAGCGCCGGGATGCCCACCTTCATCAGGGGCACGTCGCTGCGGGCCGCGACGAGCAGCACGACGGGCACGAGGAGCACGACGCCGATCTCGAAGAACAGCGGCAGCCCGATGAGCGCGGCCGCGGCGACCATCGCCCACGGCAACGCCTGGCCGCGGACGCGGTTGACGATGGTGTCGACGATCCGGTCGGCCCCGCCCGAGTCGGCGAGCAATCCACCGATCATGGCCCCGAGGGCGATGAGCAGGCCGACGCTCGTCACGGTCGACCCGACGCCCTTGCCGAAGCTGTCGATCGTCTTGGCGGCCCCGAGCGCGGCGACCAGCCCGAGCACCGCGGAGCCGAGAATGAGTGCGAGGAAGGGGTGCATCTTGACGACGGTGATGAGCACGACGACGGCCGCGATGCCGAGCACCGCGGCGAGGATCAGTTGGCCCGTTCCGGCGGAGGGAGCGTCGGCGGCGAGGAGGGAATGCATGGCCATCTCCCGGGCGGACATCCGTGACGAATCCGGATACATTGACGTTTCGGCGATCATCACGCCGGGTGCGAAACATCGCCAACGCACGTGGACCCGACCCGTAGGGGAGGGGAGATGAACGGCTCCGACGAGGTCGTCCTCGGCGTCGACATCGGCACCACGGCGACCAAGGTCATCGCGTACGACGCGACCGGCGCCGCCCGTGCCTCGGCCAGCACCGACTACCCGCTGCGCCAGCCTGAACCGGGCGCCGCCGTGCAGGACCCGCACGAGGTCGCCGCCGCGGTCCGCGGCGGGGTGCGTGCCGTGGTCCGGCAGCTCGACGGCGTCCGCGTCGCCGGCCTGTCGTTCAGCGCCGCCATGCACAGCCTGCTGGGTCTGGACGGCGACGGGAACCCGCTGACCCCGCTCATCACCTGGGCCGACACGCGCGCCGCCGCGCAGGCCGACCGCTTGCGCGACCAGGGGCGTGCGCTCCAGCTGCAGAAGCGGACCGGCACTCCGGTACACCCCATGTCGCCCCTGGTGAAACTCATGTGGCTGCGGGAGACCGATCCGGAGCTGCACCGGCGGGCGGCCCGGTGGGTCGGCATCAAGGAGTACGTGCTGGGGCGGTGGTGCGGCAGCGACGTCGTCGATCACTCCATCGCGAGCGCGACCGGCCTGCTCGCCCTCGACACGCTCGACTGGGACGACGAGGCACTCGACCTCGCCGGGGTCGGGCGCGCCCAGCTCCCGGACCCCGTTCCGGTGACCACTGTGCTGCGCACCTTGACGAAGCAGGCCGCGGACGACCTCGGCCTGCCCGCCGGGACGCCGGTGGTGATCGGGGCCAGCGACGGGCCGCTCGCCAATCTCGGCATCGGCGCCGTCCACCCGGGCCAGACCGCCTGTTCCATCGGGACGTCGGCCGCCCTGCGCGTGATGGTGGAGAAGCCGGCCGTCGACGAGAACGGCGGCGTGTTCTGCTACGCCTTCGTCCCCGGCCGCTACGTCGTCGGCGGCGCGCTGAACAACGGCGGGGTCGTGCTCGACTGGCTCGGCCAGGCGCTCGCCCCCGAGCTCGGCGAGGACTCCGAGGCGGAGATGGCGCAGCTCGCGGGGAAGGCCCCGGCCGGCTCCGCCGGGTTGCTCATGCTCCCCTACCTGCTCGGCGAGCGCGCGCCGCACTGGAGTTCCCTGCCCCGGGGCGCCTACGTCGGGCTGACCCGCGCGCACCGCCGCGAGCACCTCTCCCGGGCCGCGCTCGAGGGTGTGTGCCTGCAGCTGGCGCTCGTGCTCGGGTCCTTCGACGCCGCCGGCATCGAGGTCCGTCAGCTGCGAGCCACCGGTGGCTTCGCGCGGAGCCCCTTCTGGCGGCAGCTGCTCGCCGACGTCCTCGGCGTCCCGGTGTCCTTCCCGAAGGGACACGAGGGCAGCTCCTTCGGCGCCGCGCTGCTCGGCATGGAGGCCCTCGATCTGGTCGCCTCCATCGACGTCGCCGCCGACCTCGTCGAGATCGAGTCCACGCTCGAGCCCGATCCGCGCGCCGCCGCGCTCTACCGGCAGCTGCGGCCCGTCTTCGGCAACCTCTTCGACGCCCTCGCGCCGACGTTCGCCGAGCTCCGCCGGCTCGCGCCGCAGCTCGCCGCCGACGGCACCCCCGGCGCGCACGGCCAGGCGACCGCCCTGTGAGCATGAGGGTGTGCCTGCGTACCGCGTCTGCTTCGTCTGCAGCGGCAACATCTGCCGTTCCCCGATGGCCGAGGTCGTGTTCCGCGCGCTCGTCGAGCGTGCCGGGCTGACCGGGCGGGTCGAGGTCGACTCCGCCGGGACGGGGGACTGGCACGTCGGCGACGGAGCGGACCCTCGTGCCGTCCGCGCCCTCGCCGGCGCCGGCTACGACGGTCGCACGCACCGGGCCCGGCAGTTCGACCCCGCCTGGTTCGCCGAGCGCGATCTCGTCGTCGCGCTGGACGCCGGTCACCTGCGCGCGCTGCTGCGGCTCCGGGACGCGGCGGGCGCGTCGACCGAGATCCGGTTGCTGCGCTCGTTCGACCCGGCGTCCGGGGCGGACCTCGACGTGCCCGATCCGTACTACGGCGACCGATCGGCCTTCCCCCACGTGCTGGAGCAGGTCGAGCGCGCCTGCGAGGGACTGCTCGCGCACGTCCGGGACGAGCTCGCCGCCCGCCCCGCATGACGCCGACGTTCGTCAAGGCGGACGCCGTCGCGCCGCCCGGCTTCTTCGAGGTCGAGGCTGCCGGGCTCGCCTGGCTCGCGGACGCCGAGGCCGCCGGCGGTGCCCGCGTCGTCCGCGTCCGCTCCGTCGCTCCGGGCCGGATCGAGCTGGAGAGGGTGGTCCCCGGACCGCCCACGGGCGAGGCGGCCGCCGCGTTCGGCGGCAGCCTGGCCGCGACCCACCGCGCCGGCGCGCCGTGGTTCGGCTGCGCGCCGCCGGGGTGGCGGGGGCCGGGATACATCGGTGCGGCTGCGCTCTCCTTCGCCGCCGAACCCCTGCCGTGGGCGGTCTTCTTCGCGCGGCACCGGCTGCGCCCCTATCTCCGGGCGGCCCGGGACGCCGCTGCCCTCCGGGCCGAGGACGCGCGCGTGATCGACGCCGTCTGCGACCGGCTGGAGGCCGACGGCGACCTGGCCGGCGACCCCGCAGAGCCGCCCGCGCGGCTGCACGGCGACCTCTGGTCCGGGAACGTCCTGTGGTCGCCCGACGGCGCGGTGCTCGTCGACCCGGCCGCGCACGGCGGCCACCGCGAGAGCGACCTGGCGATGCTCGCCCTCTTCGGGATGCCGCACCTCGACCTGGTGCTCGCCAGGTACCAGGAGGTCTGGCCGCTCGCCGCCGGGTGGCGCGAGCGGGTGGGGCTGCACCAGCTGTTCCCGCTGCTCGTGCACGCCGTGCTGTTCGGCCCCGGGTACGGCGCCCGCGCCGCCGCCACCGCCCGCCGCTACCGCTGACGGCGCGGATATCGGGTGCGCGGCGAACGCCGGGGTCGCTAGCGTCGGCGTCCATGCCGCCCTGGACCGCGCCTGCGCGCACCGACCCGCCCTTCCTGGACGCCGAACGACCCGCCCTCGAGGCCTGGCTGGAGTTCCACCGCGCGACGCTGCTTCTGAAGTGCGCGGGCCTCTCCGCCGAGCAGCTCGCCACCCGCAGCGTCCCACCCTCGACGCTCTCGCTGCTCGGCCTGGTCCGGCACATGACCGAGGTCGAGCGCAGCTGGTTCCGGCGGAGGCTGGAGGGCGAGGACGTGCCTCCGCTCTACTACACGGACGACAACGAGGACGGCGACTTCGACGACACCGACCCCGCCCGCGCGGACGACGACCTGGCGGCGTTCGAGGCGGAGCTGGACGCCGTCCGCGCCGTCGCCGCCCGCCACGGCCTCGACGACGTCGGGACCAGCCGCCGCGGGCAACAGGTCGACCTGCGGTGGATCTACCTGCACATGATCGAGGAGTACGCCCGGCACAACGGCCACGCGGACCTGCTGCGCGAGTGCATCGACGGCGCGACGGGGGACTGACCCTCCCCGGAACGACGTCGCGCCGCTGGGAGTAGATGGCCGGCGGCCGGCGTTGACGCCTTTCGGTTGCGGCGTGCGACCATCTCGTGACGGATGTGAGCGAATCGGGAGGGCCGCATGGGCTCGACAGGCACGACGACGCGACCGCTCGACCAGCGGAACGGCCCGGACACCGCCGAACTGCCCCTCGTGCCGCAGGACCCCGAGCGCGCGCCCGACGACGGTCCCGGCGGCTCTCGACGCGCCGGCCGCCCCGGTGCGCACCCGGGTGGTGCCGCGCACGGTCTGGTTCTTCGCCGTCCTCGCGGTTCTCGGCCTGTCCGCCGCCGTCGGCCTCAGCATGGTCATCCGCGCCGTCGGCGATGCCAACCCGTTCAAGAACGGCCTGGTCACGAGCAGGACCGTCGACCGGAGCGGCCCCGCCGTGCTCAAGGCCGTCAGCGATCTCGGCACGCTTGCAGTCGGCGTCCGGCCACTACGAGATGATCGTCGACATCGAGCACAGCGTGGACCACGTGCCGTCGTTCCTGGCCGGGCGGCGCGTGCTCTTCGTGGCGGTGGGCGACGTCGGCACCACCGTGAACCTGCGCGACCTGCCCGCCGGCGCCGTCACCGTGAACGACGCGCGCACCGCCGCGACCATCCACCTCGCGAAGCCGCAGATCTCCGCGCCGCACCTCGACCTGCAGGCCAGCCACGTCTACAGCTCCGACCGGGGTGTCGTCGACGCGATCGGCGACCTGTTCAACGGCAGCCCGGACCAGCAGCAGCAGATCTACGCCACCGCCACGCAGAAGCTCGCCCAGGCAGCCGGCGCGGACGACCAGCTCGTGAACCGCGTCCGAGGCCAGCACCCGGACCACCCTGCAGGGCCTGCTGCGCCCGCTCGGCTTCACCGACGTCACGATCCAGTTCGACCGCTGATCCCCGCCGGATCGTGATCCGGCGCATGGCCTAGTCTCGGCGTTCCGCTGTCGAGCGAGGGGGTGCGACGGATGTCCTCCGTCCGGACTGCTGTCATCGCGACGCCGGCTCCCTCGGGGCCGGCCTGGCACGAGCTGGTGCAGTGAGCTGGAGAGCTCGGGGTGGGGCACCTTGCTCGTCCCGGACACCCTGTGGACGCCGTCGCCGTTCGTGGCGCTCGCCGTCGCGGCCGGAGTGACCACACGGCTGCGGCTGCGGACCTGGGTGGCAGCGGCACCGCTGCGGACGCCGGGCGGCCTCGTCCGCGAGGTCTCGGCGCTCCAACTCCTCTCCGGCGGGCGCTTCGAGCTCGGCATCGGCGCGGGCCGGCCCGACGCCCGGGAGGAGGCCGAGCGGCTCGGCCTGCCGTGGCGCTCCGGCGTCGAGCGGATCGCGCAGGTGAGCGAGCAGGTGGCCGCGGTCCGGGCCCAGGTCGCGCCGGTGCCCGCGGTGGCCGTCGCGGCCGGCGGCAACCGAATGCTGCAGGTGGCGGGGGAGCTCGTCACCGGGCCCGAGGACCGGATCGCGCTCGCCGTCGGCCCCCTGGCCACGCCCGATGAGCTCGCCCAGGCGGCCGAGCGGGCGCACGCCCTCGCCGGTCGCCGGGTCCGGCTCAGTCACCAGGTGAGCGGGATCGGGGACACGGTGCCCGCATGGCTCGCGCGCGGCGGGCTCGAGGCCGCCATCCTGCACGACCGCGGCGCGGCCGGGTGGTTCTCGGGCGACGACCCGGACGCCGCCGCGGCGGAGCTGCTGCGCCGGGCCGGCGCGCTCGGCATCGACGAGATCGTCGTCCCCGCCGAGCTCGCGCAGGCGTTCGAGCCGGTGCTCGCCAGGCTGGCCGCAGTGGGCTGACGGGTGCCGGCCGGCGTCAGGAGAAGAGGGCGCTGTAGCCGTTGAGCGCGGGCTGGCCGCCGAGGTGGGCGTAGAGCACGGTGGAGTCGGCGCCGATCTCGCGGGTCCGGACCAGGTCGATCAGGGCTGCCATGGACTTCCCCTCGTACACCGGGTCGGTGATCATCCCTTCGGTCCGGGCGGCTGTGCGCATCGCGTCGAGCGTCCGCTCGTCAGGGATGCCGTAGGTCCCGGCGTGGTAGCGGTCGTCGAGGACGATCTCGTCGTCCTCGAGCTCGCGGTCGACGCCGATCAGCTCCGCAGTGCTGCGGGCGATGCGCGCCACATGGTCCCAGGTCTCCTTCGGCTTGGCCGAGCCGTCGATCCCGAGGACCCGCCGGGGCCGGCCGCCCGCCGCCTGCAGGGCCGCGAAGCCCGCGATCATGCCGGCCTGGGTGCTCCCGGTGACCGAGCACACGACGACGGTGTCGAAGAAGACGCCCAGCTCGCGCTCCTGCTCGGCCACCTCGAACGCCCAGCGGGCGAAGCCGAGGCCGCCGAGGCGGTGGTCGGAGGCGCCGGCGGGGATCGCGTACGGCCTCCCGCCCGCCCGCTTCGATCTCGCGGATCGCCTGCTGCCAGCTCTCCTTGAACCCGATGCCGAAACCCGCGCGGACCAGCCGGACGTCGGCGCCCGCGAGGCGGGAGAGCAGGATGTTGCCGACCTTGTCGTACACGGCGTCGGGCCAGTCCACCCAGCTCTCCTGCACGAGGACGCACCGCAGGCCGACCCGGGCCGCCACGGCGGCGACCTGACGGGTGTGGTTGGACTGCACGCCCCCGATCGACACGAGCGTGTCGCAGCCCTGCTCCAGCGCGTCGGCGACGAGGTACTCCAGCTTGCGGGTCTTGTTCCCGCCGAACGCGATGCCCGAGTTGCAGTCCTCCCGCTTGGCCCACACCTCCGGGCCCCCCAGGTGCTGGGTGAGCCGCTCCAGCCGGTGCACGGGCGAGGGCCCGAAGAGCAAGGGGTACCGCGGGAACGGGACCGCGGTCTCGGGAACGGTCATGGCGTCTCCTCGGGCTCGACGACGGCGTCCAGGCTCGACCAGATGGTCACGGTGACCCCGATGACCAGGGTGGACCGGAGCCTTGAGAGGCGGGCCTCAGCCGCCGGGGTAGCTGCGGGCGCGGACGAGCTGGCGCCGGTCGTGGGCGCCGTCGTCTGCGGCGCCGTCGTCGCGGACGCTCCGGAGGAGGACGACGAGGGCGCCGTCCCCTCGGTCGTCGAGGGCGCGGACGCCGACGGGCTCGGGCCGGCCGTGGGCGTGGCCGACGTCGACGGCGTGGGCGTCCCGGTGTCGCTCGACGAGGGCGTGGGCGTGGTCGCCGGCGCCGGGGTCTGCGACGGCTGCGACGACGAGCCACCGAGGTTGCTGATCGTCGTCCCCTGCTCGTCCGCGTTGGAGATCGGGTGGCCGAGTGCGAGCTCGCTGAGCGAAGATGAACGCCATCGCGATGACGAAGACCCCGCCGGCGACGAGCATCACGGGCTTCCACCGGATGCGCTGCCAGACCGAGTCCTCCAACAGGTGCGGAGCGGCCTCCGGCTCGCCGGGCGGTTCGGCCACCTCGGGCTGCGGGCTCCGGACGGCGGGGGCCAGGGTCTGCTTGACGACCAGGGTCCGGCTCGCGAGGGCGGCGCGCTTGAGGGAGTTGGAGTACAGGGTCGCGGCGATCGTGGAGATCACCGAGCCGACCGCGGCACCGGAAATGGTACCGGCGACCCCGAGGTAGGACGCCGCGACCGCCGCCGTCACGGCAGCCAGTGCGCCGCCGCCGATCTGGGTGACGCTCAACCCGCCGGAGGGCCGGTCCTGGGCGACGGCCCCGGCGGCGGTGGTCGTCGTCGTGCTCCTTCACGCTCGGCAGGCTCTGCGTGGGTGGGTCGGGACGGGTGGACGGGGCAGGGCGTGGATCTGGCATGACTCCGGGAGGGGAACGTGGGCGGGCAGGAACGCGACGGCGTCGTCTCTTCGACCAGCGAACGACGTCGCCGCCGCGTTCCCGCCATGCCCCGATGTGAGGCGGTTCACCCCTCCCGGGCGGAACCTCCTGGCGTCAGCTCCACGAGGCGCTGCTCCAGGACGAGGAGCTCCACGAGCAGCTCTGCCAGCTGCTGTCCGTCCAGGAGTGGGCGTCCCAGCCGGCCGTGGTCCAGGAGTGTGCCGACCACGAGTGGGCGCTCCAGGAGTGGGCCGTCCAGTCGTAGGCCGACCACGAATGGGCGTCCCACGTGCCGGAGGACGACCACGCGGAGTTCGTCCAGTCGACCCCTCGCCACGTCCCGCCGTTCCAGCTCGTACGGGCCGCGGAGGCCGAGGCCCAGCTGGGAGCGTTCCACGCCTTGCCGAAGATGTCCTTCTCCCCGGTCAGGAGGCCGTAGGAGTTCGAGACGTGGGCCGAGCCGCGCGCCCCTTCGAGCGTGCCGGTGCCGTTGGCACCGGTCGGGAGCTGCGCGGCCAGCGCCGCCGACGGCAGCGGGGTGTTGATCGCCTTGTTGATGTCAGGCACACCCAGACCGGCCAGGATCTTCTTGACGTAGTTCGGGAGCGGTGGCGCTGTTCATCAGCGCCGCCTTCACCTGGTCCGCCGTCGCGGTGGGGTACTTCTGCAGGTAGAGCGCGGCGAGCCCGGAGACCACCGCGGCCGCCTGCGAGGTGCCCGAACCGCGCATGAACCGGCTCCCGACCCGGGCGCCCGGATTGGCCATGTCGACGCTGCCGCCCGGGTCACGCAGCCCGAGGATGTGCACGCCGGGGGCGATCACGTCCACGTGCCGCGTCAGGGTGCCGCGCTGCGCGAACGGCGGCACCGAGTCGTCGCCGACCTGGTCCGTGCCGTTGGGGTCGTCCGCGCCCACCGCGATCACGAGCGGGTCGACGGCCGGGTCCGCGAGCTCCATTCGGGTGGTGCCGTCGTTGCCGCTGGAGACGACCACGACGACGCCGGCGCGCCAGGCGTTCTCGACCGCGTACGCCAGCGGGTCCAGCGCCGGGCTCTGGGTCGAGTCCGTCCCGTAGCTGAGGTTGAGCACCCGGATGTTCATGCCGGGGTCGTGGGCGTGCTGCGTCACCCAGTCGATCGCGGCGATGACCTGGCTGACGTCGCTGCCGCCGTCGGCGGCCGCCACCTTCAGCGCGACCAGCCGGGCGTCGGGAGCGATCCCGACGAACTGGTGGGCCGTGTCCGTCTTGGCGTAGGTCGCGCCGGTGCCGACGGTGTCCCGCCCGACGATGATCGACCCCATGTGGGTGCCGTGGCCGAAGGTGTCCTTGTGCACCAGCGCCGGGTCCTGCGACTCGAACGACAGATCCGGGCCCTGCACCACGTTTCCGCTGTTCAGGCCCTGCACCGGAGCGACCCCGCTGTCGATCAGGGCCACGTCCACGCCCTTGCCGGTGTAGCCCTTGTTCCAGGCGTCCTTCGCATGGGTGATCTGGGCGACGTCGAAGAGCGACCCGTCGTCACCCGCCACGTCGTACCCCAGCGCGGGGTCGACGCTCTGCAGCCGGCCCCGGATGTCCGCGCTGACGGACCTCACCCCCGGCGCCTGCCGCAGCGCGTTCACGGCTGAGGCCGGCACGTCGGCGGAGACACCGTCGACGACGCCGAGCTCGGCCTCGACCTTCCCGCCCAGGGCGGTCACGGCCGCTGCCACCGCGGGCTGTGCGCCCGGCGCTCCGGTCACCACCACCCGGACCATGGGCCCGGGTGCGACCGCTGTCGCGGACGCCGGCGGCGCACCGCCGACTGTCAGCACTGCGAGCACCGCGGGAACCGCGGTGGCGAGTGCTGTCGCCATCCATTGTCTCGTCCTCATCGATCGCCTTCCGTGGTCGTCCGACGACTCTCCGCTTGCATATCCCATGAGAACCGGGACCTCCGGCACGACGCGAGGCTCCGAACCGGTGACGCCCGGCGACGAGTGTCATCCGTTCGGTGCATCCGCCCCTGGACGGCTCAGGAATCGGGCGTTCAGGGCGAGAAATCCCTCGTGGCAGGCGAGCCCGGCGACGGCGACGCGGTTGCCGCGGGGGCGGTCCCGGAGCAGGGGACCGAGCGCCCGCGGCGTCTCAGCGTGCTCGTCGTGCCCGTGCTCAGCGCCGTCTGGGTGGGGATCGCGGTCTGGGCCCTCCTCCTCACGCACGGGCGCGGAGCCCCCGCGGGGCACGGAATCCCGGCCCCCGCCCTCGTGGCCCTCTTCGCCGCCACCCAGGCGTTCGTCGTCGACGTCCAGCTGCGCCGGGAGGCGCGGTCGGTCTACATCAGCGAGGCGCCGACCTTCCTCGCGCTCATGTCGCTGTCTCCGGGCTCTCGTCGTGCTCTGCCGCACGGCCGGGCTGCTCGTCGGCTTCGGCCTGCTCCGCAAGCAGTACCGGCGCCCGGAGAAGCTCCTCTTCAACCTCACCCTGGCGGCGGCCGAGGCCGGCGTCGCCGTCGTCGTCTTCGGGGCGCTCACCGGACCGGCGACCCCGCCGGAGCTGCGGTGGGCCGCCGCCACGACCGCGGCCGCGGCGTCCAGCGCCTTCTCGGCGATCGGGGTCGGGCTGGTCATCGCCCTGCTGGAGGGGGCCGTACGGCTGGGCGTGCTCCTCCGGCCCGCGTTCGAGGGCGCGATCCAGGCCGTCGCCGTCTGCATGCTCGGCGCGACGGTGTGGGCGGCGTGGGAGGACAACACCTGGGCCGCGGTGCCGCTCGCGACCGTCATCGTCCTGCTCCTCCTGGGGTATCGGGCGTACGCCGAGCTCCGGGAGCGTCACCTCGCCCTCGAACGCCTCCACCGGTTCAGCCAGGTCATCTCGCGTGCGCCGGGCGTGGACGACGTGCTGCACGGCGTCCTCGCCCAGGCCCGCGAGATCCTGCACGCCGAGCGGGCCCGGGTGTACGTCGGAGGCGTGCCCGGCTCCGACGGGGGTGACGAGGGCCTCGAGATCGTCCTCGAGGCCGGGAACCAGCTGCGGCGCGGGGCCCCGCAGTACCTCAGCGACGCGCCCTGGGCGCTGCAGGCCGTCGTCGGGGCGGCCCAGCCCGTGCTCGTCGCCCGCAACACCCGCGAGCCGGAGCATCGCGCCTGGCTGGAGCGGCACCACCTGCGCGACAGCATCATGGTGCCGATGCTGGGCGAGAGCGGTCCGGTGGGGCTGCTCGCGGTCGACGACCGGCTCGGCGACGCGCGCGGCTTCGAGGCGGTCGACGTCCGCGTGCTGCAGACGGTGGCGAACCAGGCGGCGGTGGCGCTGCGCAACGGCGAGCTGCTCGACCGGCTCCGGCACGAGGCGCTGCACGATCCCGCTGACCGGGCTGCCCAACCGGGCCGCGCTGCAGCGCGAGCTGGAGGCCCGGCTCGAGGTCCCGGACGGCCGGTTCGGCGTCGGCATCCTGGACCTGGACTCCTTCAAGGACGTCAACGACACGCTGGGCCACGCGCACGGCGACGAGCTGCTCCGCGAGGTCGCGGCGCGGCTGACCGGAGGCCTGGCCGGGGACGCGTTCGTCGCCCGGCTCGGCGGCGACGAGTTCGCCCTGCTCATCGACCGGTGCCCGGACTCCGAGACCGCCCTCGAGGTGGCCCGGCGGTTGCACGAGTCCCTCGACGCGCCCGTGCTGCTCTCCGGGATCGAGGTCGACGTGTCAGGCAGCCTCGGCATCGCGCTCGCCCCCGACCACGGCACCATGCCGGGCGTGCTGCTCAAGCGCGCCGACCTCGCCATGTACGAGGCCAAGCACACCGGCCGGCCGGTTCGGGTCTTCGACGGCGGCATGGACACGTCGAACCCGTCCAAGCTGGCGCTGGTGAGCGAGTTGCGGCAGGCCATCGCGCACGGCGACGTCGAGGTGCACGTCCAGCCCAAGGTGCAGGCGACGACCGGGGCGCTGTGCGGCACCGAGGCCCTCGTCCGTTGGCGGACGCCGGCCCGCGGCCCGGTGCCCACCCCCGAGTTCGTGTCCCTCGCCGAACGCAGCGGCCTGATCCATCCACTGACCCAGCTGGTGCTCGACCGCGCGATCGCGGGCTGCGCCGGCTGGCAGGACATCGCCCCCGGGGTCGGCGTGTCGGTCAACGTGTCCGTCAAGTCGCTCGGCGACGACTCCCTGGTCCGGATCGTCGACCGGCTGCTGCGCCGCTACGACCTGCCGGCCGACCTGCTCACGCTGGAGATCACCGAGAGCCACATCATGGCGGACCCCGCCGGCACCCTCGACGTCCTGCACGCGCTGCGGGACCGCGGCCTGCGGCTCTCGGTCGACGACTTCGGCACCGGCTACTCCTCGCTGTCGTACCTACGCCGCCTGCCGGTGAACGAGGTCAAGGTGGACCGGTCCTTCGTGCACCGGATGGTCGACGAGCCTGACGACGCCGCCATCGTCCGCTCCATCGTGGAGCTGGCCCGGACGCTGAACCTGTACGTCGTCGCCGAGGGCGTCGAGGACGACCGCACGTGGCAGGCGCTGGACGCCCTCGGCGTCGACGAGATCCAGGGCTGGGTGCTGGCGAAGGCGATGCCGATCGCGGAGCTCCCCGGCTGGTCCGCCGCCCACGCCGAGACCGTGATCAGCCGAGCCGCGGTGCCGTCCCAGCGTCGTCCCTGACCATGCTGCCCGTGGCGAGCCGGGCGTGGCGGCGGCCGTAGAACCCGTAGATGAGCAGGCCCACGACGAGCCAGACGACGAACCGCAGCCAGGTGGCGACGCTCAGGTTCGTGGCCAGATACAGGCACAGGAGCGCGGAGAGGATCGGGAGCACGGGGGAGAACGGCACCCGGAACGGCCGCTTCATGTCCGGCTTCGTGCGCCGCAGAATCGCCACCGCGACGGAGACGAGCACGAACGCGAAGAGCGTGCCGATGCTGACCAGGTCCGCCAGGTCGGCGAGCGGCACGAACCCCGCGATGAGCATGACGAACACGACCATCCCGATCGTCGCCCGGTACGGCGTCCCCCAGCGGGGGTGGATGCGGCCGATGGCGCGGGGCAGCAGGCCGTCGCGGGTGATGGCGTAGGCGATGCGGCCGATGCCGACGAGTTCGACGAGGATCACCGAACTCAGGCCGAGCACGGCCGCGATCGACACCAGGGTCGCCGCCCAGCCCGCGCCCACCGCCGCGGAACGCCGAGGCGATCGGCGCGCCCTCGTCCAGCTTGCTGTACTTGACCATGCCGACGACGACGAACGCGACGCCGATGTAGAGCACCGTCGAGAGCACGAGCGTGCCGATGAGGCCCAGCGGCATGTCCCGGCTGGGGTGCTTGGTCTCCTCGCTGAGGTTCGCCACGGCCTCGAACCCGGTGTAGGCGAAGAACACGACGGCGGCGGCGGTGAGGACGCCGGCGAACCCGAACGCCGTCGGCGGGATGCCGAACGCCACCTGCGAGAGCGGCCGGGCGAGGCCGGTGCCGGCGCCGCCCGCGGACGCCGGCTGCGCGGGCGGGACGAACGGCGTGAGGTTGCTCCGGTTGACGAAGAACAGTCCGGCGATGACGACGAAGACGCAGATGGCGACCTTGAGCAGGACGAGCGCGTTCGTCACCCATGACGACTCGCGGATGCCGACGACGGCGACGATCCCGAGCACCAGCACGATGAGCATCGCGCCCACGTTGACGGTCGACGACTCCCCGAACAGGGACTTGGGCAGGTGCAAGGCGTCGCCGAGGTAGCCCGACCATCCGCGGGAGACGACCGAGGAACCGAGGACGAACTCGAGGATGAGGTCCCACCCGATGATCCAGGCGATCGGCTCGCCGAACCGGCTGGCCGAAACCCACCCAAAACAGGTATTCAGGACATCGCGCCTCCCGCGACGTGCACCCGTTGTGCGCAGATGCACGCGTTGTCGGGGTTAAAAGGGCCCGCGAGTGCCGACAACGCGTGCAACGCCGGACGACGGGTGCACGCCGGTCAGACCCGGGCCGGCGCCTCCGGCGTCCGGATGGCCGAACTCTCGGTGCTGCCGAACCGGATGCCGCGGGCCTCCGAGCCGAGGGCGGTCAGGACCGCCACCGCGATGAAGACGGGCACGATCGTCGCCGCCAGGGCGAACGGATACCCGTGCGACTTGGCCAGGGCCTGCTGGATCGGCAGGTTGAAGGCGGCCAGGCAGTTGCCGAGCTGGTACGTCACGCCCGGGTAGAAGCCACGGATCTCGTCCGGGCTGAGCTCGGTGAGGTGGGCGGGGATGACGCCCCAGGCGCCCTGCACGCACACCTGGATGAGGAACGAGCCGAGCGCCAGCCAGCCGACCGTGGTCGAGTACGCGAAGATCGGCACGAGCGGCAGCCCGAGCACGGCGCACAGGACGATCATGCGACGCCGGCCGAAGCGTTCGGACAGGGCACCGACGACGGTGCCGCCGATGATCGCGCCGATGTTGTACCCGATGACGATCCAGGTCGCGGTCGCGCTGGGGATGTCCAGGCCCTCCTTGAGGAAGGTCGGGTAGATGTCCTGCGTGCCGTGGCTCATCCAGTTGAACGCCGTCATGAGCAGCACCAGGTAGACGAAGCGCCGCCAGATCGCGGGGTTGGCGAAGATGGCGCGGGCCGGCGTCCGGGACTGGCGCTGCCGTTCCCGCGCCGCCTGCCACACCTCCGACTCGCGCACCCGCGCGCGGATGACCAGGGTGATGAGCGCGGGAATGATCGACAGCCCGAACAGCCACCGCCAGGACAGCCCGCCGACGTTCGTGACCAGCAGGAACGCCACGCTCGCGAGCAGGTAGCCGACCGAGTAGCCCTCCTGCAGGACGCCGGAGAAGAAGCCGCGGCGCTCCGTCGGGATCTTCTCCATCGCCAGCGCTGCGCCGAGCCCCCACTCCCCGCCCATGCCGATGCCGTACAGCAGACGCAGCACGAGCAGCACGGCGAAGTTCGGCGCGAACGCGCAGAGGAAGCCGCACAGGCTGTAGAAGCAGACGTCCACGATGAGCGGCGTGCGGCGCCCGACGCGGTCCGCCCACAGCCCGAAGACGAACGCGCCCACGGGCCGCATGAGCAGCGTGGCGGTGGTGAGGAACGCCATCTGGGTCAGCGGGACGCCGAAGTCCTTCGCGATCTCGGCGTAGACGAGGACGACCAGGAAGTAGTCGAACGCGTCCATGGTCCAGCCGAGGAAGGCGGCGAGGAAGGAACTGCGCTGGTCGGCGGTCAACGGGGCCCGTCGAGGAGCGGATGCGGCGACGGACATGACGCCTCCTTCTCCCTGCGGAGTGTCGAGAAGGTGTTCATGCCTCGTTCGCGCCCGCTCATGCACCCCCGGCACGAGAGGTCGTGCGCTGATGCGATAGGTGTGTGCCGTGACCGAGTCCGAGCCGGACGACTCCACCCGGGCCCTCGACCGCAATCGCGGCCTCTACCGGCCCGAGCGGCTCCTCACGCTCGTCGACGGTGTGTTCGCCATCTCGATGACGCTGCTCGCGCTCGACGTCCGGATCCCGGACGACGTCCCGGACACGTCGGCCGGCTTCCACGCCAACGTCGGCAACCTGCTCGGGCGGCTCGGGGTCTTCGTCGCCGCGTTCGTCATCGCCAGCCGGTTCTGGCTGGTCCATCACCGGCAGATGTCGGCCCTGGAGGCCGTGGACGTCGGCCTCATCGAGCGCACGGTCCTCTTCCTCGCGGCGATCACCTCTCTGCCCGTGGCCACCGGCGTCCTGTTCCGGTTCGGCGACGTGCCGGGTGCGGTGACCCTGGCGGCCGTCGTCCTGGCCGTGACCGCGGCCCTCTCCGCCCGGCTGTGGTGGTACATGTCGTCGCCGCGCCGGGGGCTGGCGCACATCGGCGTGGACGAACGGCGACGGGTGCTGGTCCGGAGCCTCCTCGTCGTCGTCGTGTACCTGCTCGCGATCCCGGTCGCGTACGCCGTCCCGCCGGGGCTGGCCTACTTCGCCCCCCTGGTCTGGCTCGTGCTCGCAGCGGTCGACCCGCTCGCCGCCCGGCTCTACGGCCTGTTCGCGCGGTCGCGCTGAGGCTGCGGCTCGCGCCGCGTCACTGCGTCCAGCCGAGGGCCAGCAGCGCGATGTCGTCCTCCGAGGCCGTCGGCACCATCCGGCGCAGGACCTCGTCGAGCCCGGCGTCCAGGTTCCGGGTGTCCAGCACCGTGACCGCGGCCGCCAGCCGGGCGAGCCCGACGTCGAGGTGCTCGTCCCGGCGTTCGACGATGCCGTCGGTGTAGGCCAGCAGGAGTGAGCCCCGCTGCATCGTGAAACTGGTCGTCGGGTACCGGGCGGGTGAGGTTCCGAGTGGCGGACCGACCTCGGTCGAGGCGTACACCGCCTTCCCCTCGCTGACGACGAGGGGCTCGGGGTGGCCGGCGTTGGCCAGGGTGACCCTTCGGGTGGGGAGGTCGACCAGGCCGACGAGGACGGTGGCGAAGTGGTCGTCCTCGACGATGTCGATGTGGTTCGCGCACATCTGCAGGACGACGTCCGGACCGTGCCCCTCGAGCAGGTAGGCGCGGATGGTGAACCGCAGCCGGGCCATGAGGGCGGCGGCGCTGACCCCCCGGCCGGAGACGTCGCCGACGACGAACGCGACCTGGGAGTCGTCGATCCTGACGACGCTGTACCAGTCTCCGCCGACGTCCACGCCGTCGCGCACCGGCGACGTAGCGGAACGCCGTCGCCAGACCCGGGATGGGGGGGTTGGCTCGCGGCAGCAGCGCGCGCTGCAGGGTCTCGGCGATCGTCCGCTGCTCGGCGTAGAGCCCGTCGAGCCGGCCGTACAGGGCCTGGATCGTCGCGGCGTCCTGTTCGGCCGTCTCACGGCGCCGGATCATCTGCGTCGTCCAGGTCGTGACCAGCGCGGTCAGCAACAGGCCGCCGACGAGGAAGATCCAGGGGAGCTGCCGGCCGAGAGAGCCGCCCAAGGGGTGACTCGCCGTCGCGACCAGAGTGATCATCGTGTCGCCGAAGGGAACCGTCTCGCGCGCGGTCTCCCCGGTGAGGGGGAGGGACGCCGGGTCGACGTCGGTCGTCGCGAGGTTCGCGGCCGACACGTCGGGGCCGATGTAGGTGGCGAAGTGGAGGTCGGCGAAGGCGGGGTTGCTCTCCGCCGGAACCCGATGGTTCGGCGGGATCCCGCGCTCGGCGTAGATCACGTAGCGGGTGTTCCCGCCGGTCGCGTAGGCGTAGCCGACGCGACTGACCGGGCTGCCTCCGATGCCCGTGACGACGAACGTGGGGCTCGCCAGGGCCCGGCGTACCGAGGCCGCGCCCGCTTGGCTCACCGGATCGACGAGAGGCGCGATCCCGACCGATGCGAGCGGCCGCACCGCCGTGCCCTGCACCTCGACGAGCACGGCCGAGACGAAGAGCCCCTGCGGGCCCGTCTGGCCACCGATGGACTCCCGGAAGGCGGTGGCGTTGCCCTGCGTCACCTGGGCGATCTCTGCCGCCGCCATCAGAGGCTGGCTGATCTGCAGGACGGTCGAACCGAGGACGGCCGCGGCCTGTCGCGTCTGGACGTCCAGCAGGCTGCGCTCGTTCCTACGGTCGAGAACCGCGGCGGAACCCGTGGACGCCAGCGTGATGGCGAGACCGATCACGGCCACGACCGCCGCGGCCGGCGCCGCCTTCCACCGCGGGCGCGAACGGTCGCCGGCGCGTGCAGGGGTGGCCTCGCCCTGCAGGGGCAGCGCCACCGATCTGCTCGCCACAACCGCTCTTTCGCCGTCGCTCTCTCGCCATCCACGGTTTCGTGGCGCGCCGGGACGTCCTGTCCGAGCGGGAGCCTAGTTTCCTCGCCCTCCCCGGGGCACGGTGAAGGACTCGCCGGGCGCCGTTCGGCCGGGCGGACGGGCTATCTCGCCGGTCAGGCCGCCGGCACCGAAGGGGCGGCGGCGTACTCCTCGTCGGTGACGTGCTCGCCCCAGTGCGCCGCGACGTGCTCCGCGTCGACCTCGTTGAGCGCGATGTGGACCATGAGGCGGGTCGCGGTGGCGCCGTGCCAGTGCTCCTCGTCCGGCTCGATGTAGACACGGTCGCCGGGGCGGATGACCTCGACCGGGGCGCCCCGGCGCTGGACCAGGCCGACGCCCTCGGTGACGAACAACGTCTGCCCGAGCGGGTGCCGGTGCCAGGCCGTGCGCGCCCCCGGCATGAAGTGGACCAGGTTGGCCTGCACCCGGGACGGCGCCGGTGAGGCGGCGACGGCGTCGATGTAGACGTCGCCGGTGAACCAGTCGGCGGGCCCCTTGGCGGTGGCGACAGAGCTACGGGTCAGCTGCACGGTGCCTCTCTCACGAAGAGTGGATCTCGGGACGGAACTCCTGGGTGGCCGCCCAGGCGGAGAGGAGGAGGAGGGACTGCTCGGTGGCGGAGCCCGGTTCGGCGGCGTAGATCGTCAGGGTCAGGCCGGGTTCGGCGACCACGTCGAGGCTCTCGTAGGCCAGCGTGAGGCTCCCCACCGCGTGGTGGTGGAAGTGCTTCACCCCGGCCGCGTGGATCCGGACGTCGTGGGCGCTCCAGCGGCGGCGGAACTCCTCGCTGCGGGTGGACAGCTCCCCGACGAGATCGTGCAGCCCCTTGTCGTGCGGGTCACGACCGGCGGCGGTCCGGAGCATGGCGACGGAGATGTCGGCGAAGAAGTCCCAGTCGGGGTAGAACCGGCGCGAGGCGCTGTCGAGGAAGGTGAAGCGCGCGAAGTTCGGCTGCGCGTCCGGCTCGGCGTAGAGGTCGGAGTAGAGGGCCCGGCCGAGATGGTTGGCGGCGAGCAGGTCCATACGGGCATTGCCGACGATCGCGGGGCCGGTGGTGATGGCGTCCAGCGTCCATTGCAGGCCCGGGCGTGCGGACCATCGCTTCGTCGAGCGCCGCCTCGGTCGCATGAGTGCCGTGGTGCCGTCGGCGGCCTGCGCGAGGTGGAACAGGTGGGTGCGTTCGGCTGCGTCCAGCTGGAGCGCCCGCGCGATCGCGTCGAGGACGCCGGCGGAGACGCCGCCCAGGGCGCCGCGCTCCAGCTTCGAGTAGTACTCGATGCTGACCCCGGCCAGGACGGCGACCTCGCTCCGGCGCAGCCCCGGCACCCGCCGGCGTCCGTCGTCCGGCAGGCCGACCTGACCCGGCGCCACCTTCGCCCGGCGCGAGACCAGGAACTCACGGACCTCGGCTCGGTTGTCCACGGGAGCGACGGTACGTGCCCGAGCGAGATGTCTGGGATGCCCTGTCAGTACACCTCTCGAGAGGGACTTCTTCGGGCCGGCGCGGGCAGGTTGTCTGGTAGCACCAGACGAACCCGATCGAGGAGACTGACATGCGAGGCGTCGTCCTGCACGCCCCCGGTGACGTACGCGTGGAGGAGCGCGACGACCCGAAGATCCAGGCGCGGACGGACGCCGTCCTCCGGCTGGCCGCGACGTGCATCTGCGGCTCCGACCTGTGGCCCTACCGCGGGGTCGACGCGGTCAAGGAGCCGTCGCCGATGGGTCACGAGTACGTCGGCATCGTCGAGGAGGTCGGCGACGAGGTCACGACCATCCGGCCCGGCCAGTTCGTGGTCGGGTCGTTCTTCGCGTCCGACAACACCTGCGAGATCTGCCGGGCCGGCTACCAGAGCTCCTGCGTCCACCGTCAGCCGGTGGGCGCCGAGGGGGCCCAGGCCGAGTACCTCCGCGTACCGCTCGCGGACGGGACCCTGGTCGCCACCCCGGAGAACCCCGCCCCCGACCTGATCCCGAGCCTCCTGGCCGCCTCGGACGTCCTCGGCACCGGATGGTTCGGTGCGGTCGCGGCGGCGGCCGGGCCGGGGAAGACGGTGGCGGTCGTGGGTGACGGCGCGGTGGGGTTGCTCGCCGTGCTCGCGGCCCGGCAGCTCGGCGCGGAGCGCGTCATCGCGATGAGCCGGCACGCGTCCCGCCAGGAGCTCGCGATCGCCTACGGCGCCACGGACATCGTCACCGAGCGCGGCGACGACGGCGTGGCACGCATCAAGGACCTGACCGACGGGCTGGGTGCGCACTCGGTCGTCGAGGCCGTGGGCACGCAGGAGTCGATGATGCAGGCGATCCGGTCGACCCGGCCCGGTGGTTCCGTCGGCTACGTCGGCGTCGCCCACGGCGTGGAGCTGGACGGCGAGGAGCTGTTCTTCTCCCACGTCCACCTGCACGGCGGCCCCGCCCCGGTGCGCCGCTTCCTGCCCGAGCTCATCGACCTGATCTGGGACCGCCGCATCGACCCCGGGACCGTCTTCGACCTCGAGCTGCCGCTCGACGAAGCGGCCGCCGGTTACCGGGCCATGGACGAGCGCCAGGCGATCAAAGTCCTGCTGCGACCGTGACCCCGGAGGAACCGATGTCCGGCGTGACGTACGCGCCGGAGGGCGAGCGCGAGGCCCCGCACCCGGCGAGGCCCGTCCCCACGGCGGCCGCCCGCCAAGCCGGGCTCACGTCGGCGCTGGTCGCGACCGTGATCTTCCTGACCGCGATCGCACCGCTGGCGACGGACATGTACGTCCCGGCGTTCCCCCGGGTCGCGGCCGATCTGTCCGCCACCGCCACCGGCGTCCAGCTGACGCTGACGACCTTCTTCGCGGGCATGGCCCTCGGGCAGCTCGTCGGGGGTCCGGTGTCGGACCAGCGCGGCCGCCGCCGCCCGCTCCTCGTCGCCATCGTGCTCATGACCCTGGCGTCCGTGGCGTGCGCGGTCGCCCCCACCATCGCGATCATGATGGTGGCCCGGTTCGTCCAGGGCTTCACCGGGGGCTGGGCGATGGTCGTCGGTCGCGCGGTGATCGTCGACCTGGCGACCGGCGCCCGGCTGGTCCGGGTGCTCAACGTGATCGCCGGGGTCGGCGGCATCGCGCCGATCGTCGGGCCGCTGCTGGGCGCGGTGATCCTGCAGTTCACGCACTGGCGGGTCTCGTTCTGGGTCGTCGCCGCGCTCGGGCTCGCGATGACCGTCAGCGTGCTCGCCGCCGTCCCCGAGTCCCTGCCGCCGGAGCGGCGGCACGGCGGAGGGTTCGCCGCGTTCGCGGTCGCCGGACGTGAGGTTCTCGGGCGCCGGAGCTACCTCGGCTACCTGCTCGTCAGCGGATCGGCGATGGGAGCGCTCTTCGCGTACGTGGCGACGTCGGCGTTCGTGCTGCAGGGCATGAACGGGATGTCGCCCATCGCCTACTCCGTCGACTTCGCGGCCAATGCGGGCGGCATGACCCTCGCCGCGCTCGTCTCGGCCCGGCTCGCCGGGCGCGTGGCCACCCGGAAGGTCATTCTCGTGGGCCAGGTCGCCGCCCTGGCCGCCGGCGCGGTGATGCTCGCCGGCGCCGTGTGGTGGAGCACCCCGCATGCTGCTCGCCGTGGTCTGCTTCTTCGTGCTGATGAGCGCGCAGGGGCTGATCGGTCCGAACGGGGGCGCGCTCGCCTCGGCTGAGGTACCGGAGCATCCCGGCACCGGATCCGCTGTCCTCGGTTTCGTGCAATGGGTCGCCGCCGGGCTCGTCGCCCCGATCGCCGGTCTGGGCGGCGCGAACACCGCAGTCCCGATGGCCGTCCTTCTGATCCTCGGCGCCGCTGCCTCGATGGTCGGGCTGCTCGTCCTGGCACGCCCGCGGGCGGCCGTCGTCGCCGTCCCGGCGTGATCAGTCGTCGCGGTGACTGTTGATGTTGATCACGTTGCCGTCGGGGGCGCGGACCAGGAACCTCCTGATGCCCCACGGTTCCGTCGTCAGCGGGTGGACGATCTCGAACCCTCGTCGCACGGCTTCCGCGTAGGCCTCGTCGACCTGGTCGCCGACGTTGACCGAGATCACGGAGTCGTCGGGGGCGGTGGCGTCGTGCGTGACGAGCTGGACGACGGCGCGACCGTCGGGGGACCGGAACCGGGCGACCCAGCCCATGTCGAACTCCTCGACGCTGAGCCCCAGGTAGTCCGTGTAGAAGGCGCGCGCCTCGCCGATGTCCGAAACGGACAGATTGGCCTTGATGCCGGTGGGCTCCATGCCGGCCGCCTTTCCCCTCGCGGCGGCGACCACGAGCAGCTCGCAGGGGGCTTCGAAACCGTCGGGTGCTTCGAACTCCGTCAGGGCGTCGGTGACCTCCTGCCACACCGCGGCCTGGGAGTCGGCGCTCAGCCCGGCGAGCATCTGGTGCAGCGCCCCGAACGACTCGCGCTCGAAGCGCACGCATTCCGCCGCCGACGCCAGCCGCAACGGAGCCGCAAGCGCGCGGACGTCGACGTCGACGAAGCCCGCTGCCTCGAGCTCGCGCCTCAGAACGTCCTCGGTGCCGAGGCTGAACGGACCGGGCTGTCCCGGCAGCGGAGGGGGGAGCTGCGCCGCGCGCCGAATGATCGACACGGGCACGGAGAAGAATCGGTTCGCCTCGGGTGTGGAGTAGACGATCGCCCCCAGACGCCCGCCCGGCCTCAGGGCCGCGCGAATGCCCCGGAGGGCGGCCTCGCGGTTCGGCAGGTAGATGAGCCCGAGACGACAGATCACAGCGTCGAACCGCTCCGGCGACACGCGCAGGTCCTCGGCGTCCATGACCGCCGCACGCACCTGGGTCAGGCCGGCGGCCGCCGCGTCCTGTTCCAGGTACTGCACGAGATTCTCGGAGAGGTCCGTCGCAAGCACCCCGCCCTGCGGCCCCGCCCGTCGCGCCGCGGCGAAGCTCTGCCCACCGGCCCCGGCGGCGACGTCGAGCACCCGGGCTCCGGCCTGCACCCCCGCGAGGTCAAGCATCAGATCGGTGCCCTCGCGGAGCCAGCCGTCGATCACCGGCTGCCACCGGCGCCAGGCCCCGGCCGCCGCCTGCCATTGATCGTGAGTCGAGCGCTTGTAGCCGATGGGGTCGAAGTTCGTCGAGGTCATGCACCCCTCCTCAGCTGGTGGAGAACACCGGCGTCTCCGTGGCCAAGGTACGCCCGGCGGTGATCTCCGAGTTCTAAGGTCCTGGCGGTCCGAGCAAGGTCCGATGGCCTCCGTCAAGTGGTCAACGCAGGCCGACGTCCACCACGGTCGGCCCCGGGACCCCGCCGGGCGGGAGGTCGAGCTCGACGCGGTCCTGAGCGGCGCGTGCCGCCACCGGCGTCCCGTCGGAACGGCGGGCCGAGTCGAGGTCGAGCGCCGAGGGGTCCGCGTCGAGAGAGACCGGCCCGCGTGCGTCGATCACGGCGTGAGCCAGCGAACCCGTGCGGGTCCACCTCACCCACGGCTGCTGCGTCGGCCGTACGGTCGCGAGCTCGAGCGGCTCCGTGTCGTGGACGCAGCCCCCGTTCACGCTCATCCAGGCAGCGAGCTCCTCCAGAGCCTGTCGCTGCGGCCCGGGCAGGCGGCCGTCGTCGTCCGGTCCGACGTCGAGCAGCAGGTTCCCGCCGCGAGAGACCTTGTCCAGCAGATGCCGGATCACGCCGGCCCCGTCCAGGTACGTGCTGTCGTCCTCCAGTCGGTTGTAGCCGAAGGACAGTCCGATGCCCCGGTTGTTCTCCCACGCGCCGTCGGTCTCGTGGTCGAGCCCTGCCTGGTACTCGCTGGTGCGGAAGTCCCAGTGCGTGTCTCCCCAGCGGTCGTTCACCACGCCCTGCGGCACCTGCTCGTAGTAGTAGCTGAACAGCTCCGCGAGGCCGAGCGATCGGTCGTGCTTGCCGCCGTCCGGCCATTCGATGTCGTTCCAGAGAACGTCGGGGCGGTACCGGTCGATGAGGTCCCGCACGTGCAGGTACGCGTAGGCAGCGTAGGCAGGGTCCCGTGGCCGGTCGCGGAGCACGGACGCGAAGGTGTCGTGCGGCGGCAGGTCGGTGACGTGCCAGTCGAGGCCGCCGGAGTAGTAGACGCCGAAGCGCAGGCCCGCGGCGCGGGCGGAGTTCGCGAAGGCGGCGACGAGGTCGCGTCGAGGGCCGCGGTGCACGGTGTTGCGATATCCGGTGCCCGGCGCGTCCCACAGGGCGATCCCGTCGTGGTGCTTCGTCGTCGGCACCAGGTAGCGCGCACCGGCACGAGCGAAGAGGGCGACGAGCTCGTCGGGGTCGAAGGCCTCCGCATGCCACGCGTCCAGGAAGTCGTCGTACGGCGCGTCGCCGTAGACTTCCTGATGGTGCTGCCGCGCCGGGCTGCCCTCCAGCCGGATCGTGTTCGCGTACCACTCGGCATAGGGGTTGTGCCGGAACCAGGTGGCGTCCTCCACCGTCCCGAGCTCACCCGTCGCCTCCGCCCAGGCGGGCACCGAGTACGCACCCCAGTGCACGAAGATCCCGAACTTCGCCGCGGGAAACCACTCGGGGACCGGACGGTCGAAACGCTCCCACACCAGCTGACGCCGGTCGGCTCCGCTCACGCCGCCGCCCCCTTCGATCCGTGCCGCGAGGCCGTCACGTCCCCACCATGACCGACCCTCCGTAGAACTGCCCGGCGACGCGCCTCCCCCTGAGAGCAGGCCAGCACCCCAGACCCGTGCGTCCGGACTCGTCGGATGCGGGGTCTCCGGGCCTGTCCGGAGTTGTGATCCTCGGGTCGGGAAAGGGTTGACGGGATCATGCGGTCCGGTTCTTCGCCCGGCACCTCGGCGGCGCGGGCAATTGGCCGACCTGACGCGAGCGCTGGCGGAGCCCGGCGTGCCGGCCCGGGCTCCGCCATGGGAGAGGCCATGATCGCCACGGGCGACCGGGCTGCCTCACCCCGGTGGGGTGATTCGTCCGTCAGGCGATGCGCAGATGATGTGGGGCAGATCGATCTGCTGCTTCGCCACGAGGAGCGCCATGGCCTGTCGACGCCCAACCACGGCGTCGGTCTCTGCTGAGGAGGCCGCGGTCCTGGGTGGCGTACCTGTACCTGGACCCGCCGGCGCCCGCCTCACGTGGACGTTCACGACCTGTTGCACCACGTCAGGAGGAGAACGGCTTTGAGCATCATCGACGAGGCGCTGAGCGCCAATGCAACCATCGCCAACGACTACGACGCCGGCCGCGGGAAGGCGCCGGCACCTCGAATCGCGATCGTGACCTGTGCGGATCCGCGCCTGAGCGACATCGTGCGGATGTTGGGTCTGGCCGACGCCGACGTCGACATGATCAGGAATGTCGGCACCGTGATCGACGACGATTCCGTACGGTCCCTCATCGTTTCCACCAGACTTCTGGGCACCCGCGAAATCATGATCATCAATCACAACGACTGCGGGATGTCGAAATTCGTCGGCAGCGAGTTGGAAGACCGCCTGCGCGAGGACACGGGGACGGCGCCGATCGCGCCGGCGACGTTCTACAGCTTCACCGACGTCGAGCAGAACACGCGGGAGCAGGTCCAGAAGGCCAGGTCACATCCGTGGATCTCGCCGGATGTTCCGGTCAGGGGATTCGTCTACGACGTCAACAGCGGGCGGCTCAGCGAGGTGTTCCAGGAGGACGCCACCGTCGCGGCTCGGTAAGGGTGTCGCTGCCGCGGTGGATCGCGATCTCGAGCGGCATGCAGGGTTCCGACGCCGACGGTCCGCGAAGAGCCTTGGTTCATCCGGCGTCGGTGTCGCGACGTGATCGTCACCAGGTTGCCCTAGTCAGGAGATGCTGCGATGCCAAGCGTGGCGATGCAGGATTTGATGGAGGTCTTGAGGGATCGGCAGAGGGCCGGTGCAGGCCAGGGCACCGTGACGGTGGGAGAGGCGCGTGCCACGTTCGCGCCCGCCGGCCCCGTACATCCGGTGCCCGACGACGTGATGGTGACCGAGGTGTCTGCCGGCGGGGTGCCGGCGCACTGGCTCGAAGCCCCGGGGGTGGACGCCGACCGGGTTCTCCTCTTCTTGCACGGCGGCGGTTACGAGCTCGGGTCGCTTCGCAGCGACGGTGAACTGGCCGCGCGGCTGGGCCGGGCCGGCAGGATGCGCGTGCTGTTCTGCGAATATCGACTGGCCCCCGAGCATCCCTTCCCGGCCGCCATCGACGACGTCCGGGCCGTGTGGCGGTGGCTCCGCACGGACCAGCAGGTGAGCGCGGGATCCATGGCGGTGGCCGGGGACTCCGCCGGCGGAGGCCTCGCCGTGGCCCTGCTGGTGGCGACGCGGAACGCCGGGGACGCATTGCCCGCGGCTGCCGTGCTGATGTCCCCGACGGTGGATCTGACCAGTTCGGGCGCGTCCATGACCGATCGCGTCGACGAGGACCCGATCTCCACGCCTGCCTTGCTCCGTCAGTTGGCCTCCGACTACCTGGCCGGAGCCGACCCCACGACGCCTCTCGCGTCGCCGCTGTTCGCGTCGCTGTCCGGCCTCCCGCCGCTGCTCGTGCAAGTGGGAACGGCCGACCTGCTTCTCAGCGATTCCGAACGCCTCGCCGCAGCGGCAGCCGAAGCCGGCGTCGACGTCCACCTGGAGGTGGGCGAGGGCCTACCGCACGTCTACCAGCTCGCGCTCGGCACGCCGGAGGCAGCCGAGGCGACGGAGCGAATCGGGACGTTCCTGCTGGCGCGCGTTCCCTGACCGGACCGCCCAGGGGCAGCACCGGGTCCGGCCGCACGGTCAGTCCGCCGGCGGGTGCCCTGGGACGCCGACGTGGCGGCGGAGGAAGTCGAGCACGAGGTCGTTGACCTCGTCGGGGCGTTCGAGGCCGGGCAGGTGCCCGGCCCAGTCGAGCTCGACGTAGGTCGCCCCGGGCAACTCACGGGACAGCCGCTGGGCGATCTCCCGGAAGTCGGCCAGGTCGTACGCCCCCGCGACGAGCAGGCTCGGCGCCGTGATCGCGGTCAACGAGTACGGCACCTCGACCTCCTCGACCGAGTCGTCACCGGCCAGCTGCACGATGTAGGCCTGCCGCTGCATCTCAGCCACCTTGGCCCGGGTCGCCGCGGTGGCCGACGGACCCAGCCAGGTGTGGAGCATGAGCTCGACGGCGGCATCCACATCGCCGGCTTCGAGCAGCTGCTCCTCGCGGTCCCAGATCGCGCGGAGGGCGGCGCTGGGGGTGAGGCCGGCCACGGCGGTGTCGAGCAGGACCAGGGCGGTGACCCGGTCCGGATGACGGGCGGCGATCTCCAGCGCGACCGGGCCCCCGCCGGACGCGGCCACCACGGCGGTCCGCTCGATGCCGAGCCGGTCGAGCAGGGCCACGATGTCGCCCGCTGTGTCGTAGGGCTCGGTCGGCATCGGCGACTCGCCGTAGCCGGGCAGGTCCACCCGCACGGCCCGGTAGCCGACGCCGGCCAGCGCGGCGACCTGCGGGTCCCACATGCGCCGGTCGCACACCGTGGAGTGCAGCAGCAGGACGGCTGGTCCGGTCCCGGTCTCATCGAAGGCGAGCGTCATCGAGCTCACGCTAGGCCGGTCACCGCATTCATTCACCCGAATTTCGGCTGGGCCGGCCGGGGTTGGTCTCTGAGCGCCCACGCCGACCCGGCTGTCCGACGGTGACCGGCCACTCCGCAGAACCTGTTGGCGGATCACGGCGGCCACTGCTACTTTTCGGGAGTCCGTGCGAGAGAACGAGGAGGTGGTACCCGTGAACGCAGTATCGACAGGGGTGCTCCCCTCCGGGGTCACGGTCGGGCGATAGGTCGTCCGGGAGCGCCGTTCACGAGCACTCCCGAAAGGCACGACCATGCGATTCACCTCTGAACAGCGCCTCGACGACGGCGTCCTCGAACGCGAATTCACCCTCGGCGAGGTCCCCGGCGTCCTGTGGACGCCCGGATCCGCAACCGCATCCGCACCGGCGCCGCTGATCCTCCTCGGCCATCCCGGCGGGCTGGGCAGGATGTACCCCCGGCTGGCGGGGCGGGCCCGGCACTCCGCGGCCGAGGGTTTCGCCGCGGCCACCATCGAGCTGCCCGGGAGCGGTGACCGGCCCCGTTCCGCCGCCGCCGAGGAGGCCCGCGCCGACCTGCGGCGGGCGCTGGCGGCCGGCGAGCCGGTCGACGACGACATCGTCGACCGGCTCGTCCTCCCGCTGGTCGAACAGGCGGTCCCGGAATGGCAGGCCACCCTGGACGCTCTCCTTTCGCTGCCCGAGATCGGCGGCCCGGTCGGGTACGCGGGAGGGCTGATCGGCATCGGCATCCGGCTGGGGTTGGTCGAGCCGCGCATCGCGGCCGCCGTTCTGTTCGCCGGGAGTTTCGTGCCCCGCACCCTGTTCGCGGAGGCCCGGCAGGTCACCATTCCGCTGCTGGTCCTGCTGCAGTGGGACGACGAGGGGAACGACCGGCAGATGGCCCTGGACCTGTTCGACGCCTTCGGCTCGAAGGAGAAGACGCTGCACGCCAATCTGGGCGGGCACACCGGCGTCCCGCAGTTCGAGGGCGACGACGGGAACCGGTTCTTCGCCCGGCACCTGAAGTGAGGCGGGGCCGTCGGGCCGGCAGCAGACGGTAGGCGCTGCCGGCAGGACGGCGCTTGCAGCCAGGGCACCCGGAGCGGCGCTCACCCGGACCGGTACCTCGAGGACGTCATGTCCTTTCGTAGGTCCAGCAGGTGCAAGCGTGCCCTGCCTGATCAACGATGGATGCTTGAGGTGGGGCCAGTCATGGCATCGCTGGTCGACGCGAGTCGGAGGAGGTGAGCCGTGAACTGGTTCGTCATCGGGCTGACTCTCGCCTCGGCCTTCGCCTCCGCGATGTCCACGACCCTGAAGAAGGCCGCTGCGAACCGGGCCACGCGGGCCGGCCAGCGCCGCGCACGGCTCGCCGGTCTCGGCGGCCCACTGTGGTTCGCCGGCCTCGGCTTCGACGTGATCGGAATCGGCCTCCAGGTCGTCGCCCTGCACTACGGCGCTCTGGCGTTGGTGCAGCCGCTGCTCGTCAGCGGGCTGATCTTCGCGCTCATCCTGCGGCACGTGGGCAGCAGCTCCCGGATCAGTGCCCGGGAACTGCTGTGGGGCGGCGCACTGGTGGCCTGCCTCACCGGTTTCCTCTTCTTCTCCGGTGCGACCACAGGCGGCAGCGGCTCACAGACGGCCGACCGAGGAGCGGCGGCCATCACCGGTGTCGCCATCCTGACCGCGATCGCGGCGTGCGTCGTCCTGGCGCGGCGCACCGTCCCGCCGACAGGACGTGCGGCCTTGCTCGGCATCGCCGTCGGCGCCGTGTACGCGCTCACCGCGGCGCTCATCAAGGCGGCCAGCGACGTCTTCGCCGCACACGGCCTGCTCGCGCTGGTGAGCAGCTGGCAGCTGTATGCGCTGCTCCTGACAGGCGCAGCAGGGCAGTTCCTGACCCAACGCGCCTTCCAGGCGGGCCCCATCACGTCGAGCCTGCCCGCGATCAGCACGGTCGACCCGTTGCTGAGCGTGCTCATCGGCGTGATCGTCTACCACGAGGTCGTGCATCGCGGGCCGTTGGGTGGGCTCGTCCTGCTGGTCCTCCTGCTGCTGCTGGTCACGGCCGTCATCCAGCTCGGACGCGTCGAGACCGAGGAATCGACGTCCGCCCCCGAGCCCACCGATGCATCCCCTGGCCGCCTCGGATCGCCGGATCCGACTGCCGGCGGGGAGCGAGCCGGCCGCTGAGCCGGGGCTGGTCCTCCCGTACCGGCGCAGCGGAGACCGTGCAAGCACGGACGCCAAGCGCCGGGCAGAGCGGGCTCCGGCTCTCCCTGGCCTTGCTTCGACAAGCCCCTTGCACAGAGCGGTTGGGCTGGCCCCTGAGATCAGGATCATCCTCTGAGTCACCTGCGGCGAGTGATGACGCAAGGGGCTCGCACGGGCAGGGTCGGGCCAGGACTCCACGAGAGGAGGCACCATGGGGTGCCTGTTCGTCTTGCTGGGCGGCGTCTTCCCCCGTCTGGCACTGTTCATCGTCTGGGTGGCCCGGCCGAAGCTGGTGGACGCCGCCTTCGACACCTGGATCTGGCCGCTGCTGGGTCTCATCTTCTTCCCCTTCGCGACGCTGATCTACGTGCTGCTATGGCAGACCGGCGGCCTGCAGGGGTTTGACTGGTTCTGGGTGGGCCTGGCCGCCGTGCTCGACATCGGGCACTGGGGTGCCAGCTGGACGCAGCGACGGCAAGTGCCGGGATATTCGTCCCCCGCGTAGCCCCAAGCCCGCTGAGCGCGAGGAGACCGGAACTCATCTTCCGGGGAGGATGCCCGGGTTTCACAGGAGCCCGGACGATGGCCCTCGGTCGGATGCGGCAGTTGGTGCTGCACGAGCGGAGCACGGGGTCTCGGTTCTTCCGCTCCGCCTCAACGTCAGGGTCCTCACCGCCGCCGCGGTCGCCGGGCCGCCGTTACAGCGGGCCATCTGGCCGCTGGCCACCCGGCCGGAGTGCCGGGGCTGCAGCGATCGGAGGTCGACGCCATGACCGGTACGGAACGCGCGGGCGCCGACGGACCCGCGCCGTCGCCCGGGCAGATGACCGAGGCCGAGTTCCGCTCGCTCTATCAGCGGCTGCGTGACGAGCTGCCATGGGGAGCCGATGACCGGCGCGGCGCGTTGAACTACATCACGGCCGCCGAGGTCCTCGCGGCGTTGGGCGAGGTCACGATGGGCCGCACGGTCTCAGTGGGCGCCCCCGTGGAGCACTGGGCGTCGGCCGACAATCCGGATCCGGCCCAGCACGAGATGAAAGGAGCACTGGGCGCCGACGCCGGCCCTGGGCTGGCGTTCAGCATGGACCGGTTCGCCATGAACATCCACGGCAACGCCGACAGCCACGTCGACGCCCTGTGCCATGTGATCTTCGACGGTGAGCTGTACAACGGTGTGACCGCGGATACGGTCACGGCGACCGGGGCGGCTGAGCTGTCCATCGGCCTCGCCGCCAATGGCATCGTCGGCCGCGGCGTGCTGCTGGACGTGCCGCGTTCCCGCGGCGTGCCCTGGCTGGAGCCCGGTGACCATGTGACCGTGGCGGATGTGCTCGCAGTCGAGGAGGATGAGCAGGTCCAGATCGGCCAGGGTGACATCGTGCTCGTCAGGGTGGGTCACCGCCGGCGGCGCACGGAGCAGGGACCGTGGGATGCCGCCGGGGGCCGGGCGGGGCTGGACCCGGCTGTGGTGCCGCTCCTGGCGCGGCGCCGGATCGCCGCCTTGGGCAGTGACGGCAACAACGACACTTCCCCCAGCGCGGTGGCCGGCGTCGACTTCCCGGTGCACGTACTGACCGTCAACGCGTTAGGGCATGCACCTGCTGGACTATTTGCGGTTCACGGAGCTCAGCCAGGTGTGCGCGGAGATCCACCGCTGGTCGTTCCTGTGCGTGATCGCGCCACTGCTGCTGCCGACCGGGACCGGGTCGCCGGTCAATCCGATCGCGATCTTGTAAGTGCCTCGCGGCTGGCGAGGGCGACGCCGAGGCATCGGGCACGTAGCGGTCACGACAGCGAGGGAGAGGCCGCACATGACGAAGGCCCGGGCCGGGGGAGAAGCTCCTGGCCCGGGCCTTCTGGGGGA
>CAVWLJ010000005.1:0-234120 GCA_963755755.1 uncultured Actinomycetota bacterium | reverse complement strand
CACCAGACGGACCGCCACCGCGAATTCGCGCGGCTCGCAGGCACCGAGAGACGTTCGTGGACAGCGCGGGCACGGCTTGTAATCAGGCGGTTCCCCAGGTTGCCCGTGCCTCGGGCATGGCGGAGGCGGGAGGGTGCCCGGCCGCAGCTCCCTCGTCTTGCGTCCCGGCCCGGCGTTGGCTACGCGCCGGCTTCCGCTGTCGCGAGCGCATATCGGCGCTTGGCCTGGTATTCCCGCCAGGTGAGCCAGACCAGGAACAGGTCGAAGACGGTCAGGGCTGTCAGGCCCCAGGAGAACTTCACGAAGATGATGACGTACAGCTGGTAGATGATGAACGCGCCGAGCAGGGCTATCAGCCAGGGGTAGGCCCACAGCTTGTTGCGCAGGACGAGAGCGACCAGGACGACCTTGGAGACGCCGTGGCTGAGGAGGTAGATGGCGCCGAACAGGGTCGTTCCGCTGCTGAGGTGCTGGGTGGTGTGCAGGATGTAGGTGGCGAGTCGATCATGCGGGTCTTCGCCGAGCTCGTGGGCCGTGACCGCGCGGGCGATCCGTTCGATGCTGCTCGGTGAGATGAGCAACAGCATCACTCCGGCGGCGATCTCGATGACCCCGTCGGCTGCCTTCAGGGCCAGCCCGACCTTGAAGGTGCGGTCCAGGGTCGTGGAGACGGCTGGCGCCGAGCTTTCGGCTTCGCTCGCACTCATTACGGGTTGCCGCCTAGGGACCACGGGAAACGGCCGTTTGGAGGTGTTGAGTCTCTCCAGCTGGACGGTCTTCTCTCGGTGTTCATGCGGTTGGTGTCGGCAGGTGCGGGCGGGGTCGGGTCTGTACCAGCGGCCGCAGGGCGGTGCCCGCCAAGCGGGTGACGGCGGCCGTCAAGGGCCGGCGCAGCAGCCACCAGCCCACCAGGGCGACGAGGGCGCCGAACAGCAGGCCGACGGCGACGTCGTGGGGGTAGTGCGCGCCGATGTACACCCTTGCCAGGGCCAGCAGGATCGCCGCGGCGGTGGCGGCGCCGGCGAGCCAGCGGTTGCAGAGCCATAGGCTCGCCGCTGCGGCCCCCGCCATCACCGCGTGGTCAGAGGGGAAGGAGAAATCGGGGGACCGCTGAACCAAGACCAGGATGCCGGGGAGGGTCGCATAGGGACGTGCCTCGTGGAAGCTCCCGACGAGCGGCTGATTCACCACCAGCGCGACGACCGGAGCCGCGCCCGCCCAGACAGCTGCGGCGACCGCCTGCGGGTTCCTGCCCGAGCACGCCACCACGCCGCCAGCAGCAGCAGCGCGAACACGGCCAGCCCGTCGCTGGCGTAACCGAGTGCCGCCGAGTGCAGCCAGGGAGTGTCTCGGGCGAAGTCATTGACGTCCTCGAAGAGGCCGACGTCGGGGCCGGGACCAACGCTCACGAGAAGAACCCCTCACGATGATGGTGGGAGAGCCGGGGCCGACGGGGCCGGCGCCCAGGAGATGCTCGAGGATGCGCGGGTCACCCGGCCAGGCGTCCAGCAGGACCGCGCGGGGAACCCGACGGGCCGCGTACCGGAACGCCAGGGCGACCACGACGACGTCGTCCAGGGGACCGATGACCGGGAGGAACTCAGGGATCAGGTCGATCGGCGACAGCACCCAGAGCCCGGCGATTAGCACCACGACCTTGCAGCGGCGCGGGACCTGGGGATTCTTACGCAGCCGACGCACGGTGGTCACGCAGTCCGGCAGGAACGACGCCAGCTCTTTCAGCGTGCCCTCGGGCAAGTGCCGGGCCAGAACGATCATGACACCCCAGCTGGCGACCATCACGGCGACGAGAACCCCGGCGCCGGTCAGCAACTCACGCATCCCGATCCTCGAGCTCCTGCGGCTCGTGCAGCCGGGCGTACACGGCGTCGGCGTACTCCTCGAACACGCCCTCGCACCCCCGCAGTCGATCGGCCGCCTTCACGGCGGCGTCCAGGCGGAGCACGTCGCGGCCCTTCAGGTCGCGGTACCAGCGGCGCAGCCGATCCAGACTCTGCTCCTCCTCCTCCAGCTCGGCCAGGGTGAACTTGGTCGTCCGCACCTCCTTGGCGATCTCCTCCTCGTACTTGCCGCAGTCGGCGTCGAACTCGTCCCACTCCTGCAGCCGGACCTGCAGGAACGCATCCCGCAGCGTGGCCTCCGCCTGCTCGTCCTCCGGGTCGACCCGCATCAGCACCACCTCGCCGCCTCCGCGCCCCGCCAGCACTGCCGCACGCTCGACGGCGGCGAGGAAGACCGGCGTCCCGGGCACCGTCCACACCCCCTGCGCCAACGGCACCGCCCCACCACGCCTCAGCTCGCGCCACACAGCGACCCGATCACGCGAGGGTCCTCCCCCCAAGCGGACTAGGACGATCGACCACCGCACACCGCGACTGTAACAGCAAGCACAGTCAGCGCAGTGACACCGATCCCTACGAGAGGCCCTTGGGGGCAACGAGCCACGAGGGCTAATCGGGGGCAGTCGCGGCATCCAGCGGTGCGGGGGAGAGACAGGCCTGACCAGCGAAAACGCTGGTGGGGGGAGGTAGCCAGGGCGGGGGTCGAACGACCGTCTTCCGATCTGGATCAGAGCCTTCTGACTCCCACGCCAGCTGCCCTGAGCTGGGTGTTCTACGGAGCGTAGTAGCGGCTCGCAGTCTGTCATCATCGTGGACGTGGCTAGACCTCGCCGAAGCGCCTCCGATGACACCCTTCTAGCGCTGGCCCGGATGTCGGGGCGACTCGGGGCAACAACGGGCTCACGGTCAGGAAGCCGATCCGTTCGGATCAGTCGGGGCTCTCGAAGGGCAAGCCCACCCTGGCGAGCGCCTCTTCGCGCGTATCTCCTCTTGGCCGGTATTGCGCTGATCGTCACCGCAGTCCAGCTACTCAAGGGCTGGGTCCTGCTCTTGTTGGCTGCCGCAGCCGGCGCTTGGCTTCTGCGGTTCGCTCAGCGGAAGCGCCAGCAGGAACAGGCAGTGGCTCTGCGGCGACAGGATGCTCAAGAGATCGGACGCCTCCTGGCGATGCACCCGAAGGAGTTTGAGATCGCCACTCGGGACGTGCTGGCGATGCACGGCTTCCGTCTTGAACATGCCGGCGGAACGCGCGACCGGGGCGTGGACCTCGTTGGCGTAGACGCGGCCGGGACACGCACCGTGGTGCAGTGCAAGCGTTACGGGCCAGGACACACGGTAGGTGGCCCCGAAGTCTGAGCCCTGCTCGGCGCCATGACCCAGGCCAGCGCACGTCGAGGGCTGCTCGTGACCACAGCCACCTTCACTAAAGAGGCGCGAGTGGCCGCAGGCGATGGGAGTGTTGATGTGATCGATGGATCCCGGCTGACCGGCATGGCGCGATGCTCGACAAGTACCTGACGCACCCGCGCGGCGGTAATCGATCAGGAGGGCGTGCGTGGTGCCCCATGGTGCCCCCACGTACCCATGAACCACTCTCGATAACCGCGACGCAACAGTAACCCCGCAGCACAGAGGCAGGGGCCCTCAGTGGGTGACGTACGCACCAAAACGGGCTCGTAATGCGTAGGTCGTGGGTTCGTGTTGACCATCAGCCGTCCCGTTCCTGAACAGGGCGGAGGCGAGGAGATCAGACACCTTCGCCCAGGGTCGTGACGCGGGTCGGTCTGCTTGGTCGGATGGCGTGGCTGCCTTGGCCTGCCATTCGGCATCAACGTGGAGAGCCTCACCAACCGCAAGCGAGATCGAAGCCTTCGTCGACCTCGCCGGGACATCCGCGACCTGCTTCGCTGACGCGGCCGGACCAGCAAGCCCCACGGACCGCCCGATCCTCCCCTTACTCCAAGCGCGCTCCGCAGGCCGAACGCGCAACGGCATCACCGCCCATGGGGTGGATCTTCCGGCTCGTGCTCCCTCCGTGCCAGCGCGGTCCATTGGCGACCCGGCTCGCGATCGAACTGACGCGCTACTCCAGCACGCCCGCCGTGACGCTGCCCGCCGCGGGCTCGTCCTCGGAGCCGGACGCGACGGCCAGGACCGTGCGGTTCCGCCCCTCGGCCTTCGCGGTGTAGAGCGCGCGGTCGGCCTCGCGGATGAGGCCCTCGACCGTGCCGGCGTGCTCGAGCAGGTCGGCGATGCCGAGGCTGGCCGTGATGTCCCGGTCCAGGCCGGGCAGCGCGATCGTGGCAATGGCGGCTCGGATGCGCTCGCCCACCGCCAGCGCCGCCGATGCCGTGGTGTCGGGGAGCAGGATCAGGAACTCCTCGCCTCCGAACCGGCCTGCGAAGTCGCTCGTACGCAGGCACTCGCTGATCGCCAGCCCGACCGCCGCCAGCACCTCGTCGCCCCTCCCGTGGCCGTAGCGGTCGTTGATCTGCTTGAAGTGGTCGAGGTCGAGCATGATCGCCGACAACGGCGACAGCGAGCGGCTCGCGTAGGCGACCATCCGCTTGAGCGTGTCGTCGGTGGCGCGCTTGTTCGGGAGGCCGGTCAGCGCGTCGCTGTTGGCGCGGAACTCGGCCAGCGCCAGGTTCCGCAGGTTGGCGAGCATGGGCGCGACCTGCGCCACCGTCTGACGCACCGTCGCGTCCTCCTCGGGCGTCGGCGGGCGGCCCGGGGACACCAGGACCGAGCCGATGACCTCGCCGCCGACGAGCAGTGGCTCGCAGGTCGTCGGCCCCCGGCCCGCGCAGACGGCGCACTCGAGGAGCGGGGGAGGGGTGCCGCCACCGTGGTAGGTCTTGGCGACGCGGACGGCGACGCAGGCGCGCGGTTCCGCACCCGTCAGCCGCTTGGCGATGTCGTCGCCCGTGGCGGGCGGCGTCGCCGCCTCAAGCTTGTTGGCGCTGTTGTTCCGCCGGAGCACCACCACGCGGCCGGCGTCGACGGACCGTTCGAGGTGGCGCTTGACGAGGTCGTGCGCCTCGTCCTCGGTCTCCGCGACCTGCAGGGTGCCGATGAACTCGCCCTGCGCCGTCTCGACCTGGGCCTGCAGCTCGCGCTGCGCGACCATCGCGTTCAGCGCGTGCCCGAGCTCGGCGAGCTCGTCGCTGCCCCGCGGGTGCAGGACGTGGGTGCGCCTGCCCGAGGCCACCTCGGTGGCGAACCGCGAGTACCCGCGGATCCGCGGCACGAGCTGCCGGACGAGGGCGACGACGAGGGCGACGCCGAGCGCGAGGACGACGAGCACGCCGAGCACGAGCTCGATCATCGTCGCCCGGTACGTCACGTCGGCGTCCTGCCGGTTCGCGTCCGCGAGGGCGGACTCGTGCGCCCGCATCCGCTCGCCGCGGTTCACCACATCGGTGAAGATCTCGTCGATCCGCTCGGCCAGGCTGGTGCGGGTGGGGGTGTCGAAACCGCCGGCCGCCCTTCGTGTGTCGGTGGAGAGCCGGGTGCGGTGCAGCTGGAGGTAGGGCTGCAGGGCGTCCTGGATCCGTTGCAGCTCCGCCAGCGACGACGGGTCCCCCGCGTGGTCGGAGCGCAGCGCGAGAACCGCGGCCTGGAATCGCGGGATGAGGACGTTGTCGAGCGCGGTGTTGACCTCCTCGTCGGTGGGCGGGCTGTCGGCCGCGATCTGGAACAGCGCGGTCTCGTGCAGCGCGTAGGCGCCGGAGACGAGGTCGGCGCTGTCCTGGACGGTCCGCAGCCGCTGGTCGGACAGGGTCGTCGTGCTCTCGTGCATGCGGCGCAGCCCGAGCCCCGCGACCACGGCCACGCCCGCCACCGCCGGGACGAGCACGCCGAGGATGAGCAGGAACTTGCCGCCCACGCCGAGCCGGAGCCGGCGGCGGGCGCCGTCGGGCGCGGACTCGGTCACCTGCAGAGGATCGGCAATTCCCGGCTGCCGCTTGAGACGCCGACCTTCACCTCGAACACCGGTATGGAGGGCACCGGCTCCCGAACATGATCCAAGCCGATGACCCCCGACTCGCAATCCGCCATGGACGGAGGCGGAGGTCCAGCCGTCGTTGGACGGGATGTCGTGACACGGGTTGTGACGCGAACTGGCGTCCAGCGAGGAAACTGGTGCGCGCCGAGCCACCGGGGCTGCAGCAAAGACAGCAGGTAGCGAGGGGAGGGGGTGGTGTGGGGGGCCCCCCCCCCCCCCCCCCCCCCCCCCCCCCCCCCCCCCCCCCCCCCCCCCCCCCCCCCCCCCCCCCCCCCCCCCCCCCCCCCCCCCCCCCCCCCCCCCCCCCCCCCCCCCCCCCCCCCCCCCCCCCCCCCCCCCCCCCCCCCCCCCCCCCCCCCCCCCCCCCCCCCCCCCCCCCCCCCCCCCCCCCCCCCCCCCCCCCCCCCCCCCCCCCCCCCCCCCCCCCCCCCCCCCCCCCCCCCCCCCCCCCCCCCCCCCCCCCCCCCCCCCCCCCCCCCCCCCCCCCCCCCCCCCCCCCCCCCCCCCCCCCCCCCCCCCCCCCCCCCCCCCCCCCCCCCCCCCCCGGAGGACAATAACGCATCGACCTCTCCACTCGGCGACCCGCAGGGGACGGCATGTTCCTCCACCAGACGGGTCGCCTTGCCGGAGCGCCTCGACGAGCGCGGGCCGCGCGACGGAGCAGGTGGCAGGGATGTCGCTCTCCAGTCGGGTCAGCGGGAAACAGGACCGGACCCGGCGCCCGGTTTCGCTGGTCGATCTGCTCGGGTCGCCGAGAGGGGCATCCAGCTATGGGACGGGTGTCTGTTGGCCGGGAGCGGAGGTGGTCAGGGAGCGGGACCGGACGTTGAGGAGGTGTTCGCGCCCGGTCAGCGCAGAACCGGGAACACGAGGTGGGTGACGCGGTCGCCCTGGACGCATATCGTCGGGTTGCCGAGCATGACGTCTTCGGAGGAGAGCTCGCCGAAGAAGGGCCGGTTTCCCTCGCCCATCACCACCGGCACCAGGTCGACGGCCACCTCGTCCAGCAGCCCCAGGTCCAGGCACTGCCGGGCGATGGTCCCCCGGCGACGGCGACGACCGGTCGCCGGCGAGCTCCTGAGCCCGCGCGATCGCGGCCTCCACCCCGTCGGTCACGAAGGAGAACGGCGCGTCGGGGTGGGCGTCGACCCAGTCCGTCGGGACCCGGTGCGTCACCACGACGACAGGGACGTCCAGGGTGTGCCGGCCCTGCCAGCCCTCGGCCACGTCGAACAGCGTCCGACCACAGACCAGCGCACCCAGCGAGGACACCCACCGCCGCCAGTGCTCCGAGCTCGGCGGGGTGAGGTGGACGGTGAAGTCCCCAGCGGGGGTCGGGATCGCGACCTCGCCGTTCTGCAGCCAGTCGAACAACCGGCCGATGGTGTTGTCCTGCTTGGCGACGTATCCGTCGAGAGACATGATCGCCTGCGCCTGCACGGTGCCCACGGGTCTCCTCCTCAGGTGTGCTGCGGTCGGTAGACGTGCACGACGATGCCGCTGGGGAACGGTGTGGCCTCGACAAGGTCCAGGTGCCGTGACTCCGGCAGCTGGTCGAACAGGGCCTGTCCGCGGCCCAGGACCAGCGGCTGGACAAGGAGGCGGTACTCGTCGATCAGGTCCGCGGCGGCCAGCGCGCCGGCGAACCGGCTGCCACCCCAGACGATCACGTCCGGGCCGGGCTCGGCCTTGATGGCGGCGATCTCGGTCGTGAGGTCGCCCCGCGCGACCCGGGTCTCGGGCCAGGTGGCCTCTGCGTCGCTGAGCGTCTTCGAGAACACCACCTTGGGGATGTCGTTCATCGGTGCGGCGTACGGGTCGTCGGACTGCGGCCAGTACGACGACATCTCCTGGTACGTGACGCGCCCCATGAGGTGGGCACCGGCCTTGCTTATCCGGTCCAGCTTCCACTGCTTCAGCTCGGCGTCCGAGACCGCGACCCCGGGGTGTTCACGGTCGCTACCGACGAACCCGTCCAGCGACATCGACATGTACAAGATGACGCTCGCATGACAACCTCTGGATCCTTTCGTGCTTGCCTCGCCGAGGTCGCGGTCACATTGCTCTCCTCGCGGTCGCCGAGGGAGGAGAGGGGGGGGAGGCAGGGAGCGGTATTGGGATCGACTGCGGGAAGTGGAAGAACTCGTCGGGGTCGTACATGCGCTTGACCTTGACGAGCGCCGGGTAGTTGGGCCCGCGGTAGGCCGCCGCCCAGTCGGCCAGTGCCGCATCGGGGAAGTTGGCGTACACCTGGCCCGAGGCGTGGTCGTGCGCGAGACGCCATGAGCGGTCGATCCAGGCCGATTCGTCGCCGGCGACGCTCGAGCAGGAATCGCTGCCCCCGGTGGGCGTACGCCGTCGCGGCCGGGGCGACATCGTCGTAGGCACCTCCTAACGCGGTGAAGCTGAGCTCGCGCCGCCCGACCGGCGCGACGTTGATTTCGTCGATCAGTTGGGGAGGGTCGACGACGGCATCGGATCGGCGAAAAGGTCAGAGCGGCTGCGTGTCTTCCCCCCCTCCCCATGCGCCCGGCGCCGTCCGCGAACGAGCGCTTAGATCGCTCAGCCCAAGACAGGGGTCGACTTGAACGGCACTCGCTGGACCCGTTCCGACGAGCAGGTCGGCAAGATGCCGGTGGGCGGCGGCCGCGTCGAGCAGAACCACCCCGAATGCTGTCACCTGCAGCGGCCGACCAGGCTCGGCGATGATGCGAAGGTTCACCGTGACGTGTCGAGCTGCGTGCGGCGCCCAGTCCTGCCACGCAGCGGCGACTTCTACGACGGAGCCCTGCGGCCACCGCACCTCGAGCCGGGTTGCTGTCGGTCTCGGAGCAGCCGCGAACTGCAAGGACGTGACCACGCCGAACTGACCACCGCCGGCACCGCGCAATGCCCAGAACAGATCGCGCTCGTGACCCGCATCGCACCCGACGATCCGGCCGTCGGCGAGAACCACGTCGGCCTGGACCAACGCGTCACACGTCAACCCATACCGGCGGCCGAACACCCCCAGACCCCCGCCGAGTGTCAGGCCGGCGATGCCCACCGTTGGTCCGCAGCCGAGTGGGACGACGACTCCGTGCGCGTCGAGCGCGTCATAGACGTCCGCCAGACGGGCACCCGCACCGACCCTGGCTCGCCCGCTGGTGCCGACGCTCACCTCATCGAGGCGTCCGAGGTCGAGGACGACCCCGTCGGTCGTCGACCGTCCAGCAAAGCAGTGGCCGCCGCCCCGTGGCACGAGATGAGTGGCATGCTCGCGCGCCCACCGCACGGCTCGGACGACGTCGGCCACGGACGCGCACTGCACGACGGCGCACGGGTGGGTGGCATCGTGTCGAGCGAACGCCGTGCGGCGGGCTGCGTCGTACCCCGGAGAATCGGGCTTGACGACGTCACCCTCGATCGTCGCTCGCAGCCGCTCCAAGGGGTTCACGCTTATCGAAGCTAGGCGGCCTGGCCGATCTGGTCTTGAACGAAACGGGCGTCACCGGCGTGCCGTGTCTCTTCGACGGCCGTTGAGGAACGGCCGGTAGGACGCCGAGTGATCGTGCTCGCACCCGCACCGGTCCTCGCGCCGCCCAGCAGCTGCCGTGGGGTGAGGCCGGCGAGCCGGAGGCACTCGCGATTGAGGTGCGGCTGGTCGGCATATCCGGCCTCCGTGGCGAGGTCCGCCAACCTGCCCCCGCCGAGGCCGTCGTGGGCAGCGGCGGCCTGCGCCAACGCGAGGTATCCCTGGAAGCGCAGGGTGCGCTGCAGGATCTTGGGAGGCACGCCAACGACGGACAGAAAGCGCCGTCGCAGTTGGCTCGCGGAGATGTCGAGCTCGGTGCTGAGCGCGTCGATCTGGACCCTCGTCCACGGCATCAGGCGACGGACCGCCGTCGTGACCAGCGGGTCGGGTCGGGTCGTCACTGCCTTGAGTAGCGCCAGGTGATCCTGGAGGACGCCGAGCGCCGCCTGAGGACCCGCCGACGACGCAGCGGACGCGAGGAGATCGCCCAGTCGCACGGCGCGATCACCCCACAGGTCGTCCAACGGAACCGCCAGGTCGACGAGCTCGTCCGCGGTGACCCCGAGCAGTGTGGACGCCGCCCCCGGCCAGAACCGGACCCCGACGACGGTTGACCCCGCCGGCAGCACCTCGGTCTTGGCCGCGGTCAGCGGGCCGACGAGGCGCGCCACCGAGCCGACGCGGCATTGAAGCTCGGCACCCCCGGTGGGCAGGTTCCGCTGCACGTACGCGCCGGGACCGGTGTGCTGCACCCACACCGTGCGCACCTCTCGTGCCAAGGACGGCAACGGAGGCCGCTCATTGTAGGCCTGGAGAGCACCCATGGCGGCAAGTCTGGCCGTCATCGCCTACGCGGCGAGCGGACGTCACGACGGGTGACCTCGCGTGCGGTTCCGTCCGGGATTCGCGACGTCTGGCGTCCTGTGCGGCTGGTACGACTGGAGGCGTGATCCTTCACCACGTCCTCGAGGGCGCGGGCCCAGCGGTGCTGCTGCTGCACTCGACCGCCACGGACGCGCGGCAGTGGCAGCCCCAGATCCGCGAGTTGCGCCGCGACTTCATGGTCGTGGCGCCGGACCTGCGCGGGTACGGCCGCTCGCCGTTGACCTCGGCCCCGTTCTCACATGCCGGCGACGTCGTCCGGTTGCTCGACCACCTCCACATCGACCGCTGCGCCGTCGTTGGCTCCTCCGGCGGCGGTGCCGTCGCGCTCCACGTCGCGTCCGCCGTCCCGGACCGGGTGAGCGCCCTAGTCCTGTTGTGCGCCGCGGCCGAGGGAGTGGAGCCGACCGCCGACCTGCGCTCCTTCGCCGAGCGGGAGAGCGCGCTGCTGCGCGACGGCGACGTGGCCGGGGCGACCGATCTCAACGTCACGATGTGGCTGCAGCCCGAGGTCGACGCGCCGCTACGGGAACTGTTCCGCGAGATGCAGTCGAACGCCTTCCGTGTTCAGCTCGCCGCCGGGGACGACGTGCAGGAGGAGGACGCCGAGGTCGACCTGGCCCGCATCAGCTGCCCGGCCACAGTCGTCACAGGGGGCCGAGACCTGGCCTGGTTCCGCGCCGTCGGCGACCACCTGGCGACCGAGCTGCCGCGGGCCGTCCGCGTTGAGCTGCCGTGGGCGGGCCACCTTCCCAACCTCGAACGCCCGACCGAGACGACCGAGCTAATCCGCCGGTCGATCCAGCCCTGATCCAAGAATCGGCACCCGGTGACCTGACGACCACGATCGCCGCCCATCCCACCTGACGGCGTCCCGTAAACGGAACGACCACCGGCACGGGTCGGAGGCGGTCAGGCTTTCCGCGCCGACGTACCTTCGTCGATCTTGGACATGCCGCAGACGATCCCTCAGCGGGACCAGCGCGGACGGGGGCGTCGATCCCTGGCCTGGAGACACCCCTTTCATAGACCCGTGCCACCGGCTGGCCAAGCCGACGAGGCTCAGCCTGTCTTCTCGTAGACGGTGACGTGGCTCTCACTATCGGACGTGAACGCCGACCGATCCCATCCCGCCCAGCGGTGCGCCAGTCGGAAGCCAGCCAGCCGGGCCATCAGGTCGAGCTCCGACGGCCAGATGTAGCGGTACGGCGCGGAATGCTTGACCAAACGCCCGTCGACGTCCATCCAGTGGTGCGACGACGCAATCTGGCCAGCCACGTCGTCGAGCGTCTCGATCCCGATGTGCGCCGGCCGAAGGGTGAAGACTCGGGCGTTCTCCCCTGGGGGGAACTTGCGTAGCTGCGGAACCACCAGCGCGATGACGAAGCGTCCACCTGCTTCCAGATGTGCCGCGGCATTCACAAAGACCGCCGCCTGCTCGTCCTGACTGGTCACATTCATGATGCTATTTCCGACCACGTACACGAGGGAGAAAGTGCCGCTGACCCGTGTGGTGGTCATGTCCCCGATCGTCACCCGCACGTCCTGCCCGCCCGGTTTGGCGCGGAGCTGCTCCGCCATCGGCTCGGACAGCTCGATCCCCTCGCACGCCACTCCTCGTTCCCGCAGAGGGATGGCAACTCTCCCGGTTCCGATGCCGAACTCGAGCGCCCGGCCCCCTTGCGCCAGGTCCGCGAGGAGCCCGACCTCCGGCTCCAGGACCGACGGCGAGGACGCCGCCGCGTAAACCGTGTCGTACGCCTCGGCCAGCTCGAGACCCCACCTCACGACACCCACGCCGCCACATCCTGCTCGCGTGTCGACGCTGCAGCCATCGAGTTTTCGCCCGGGGAACTCTCGATGATCCTGAAACCCTGCGAGCTGTCGAGCAGCGATCCTGGAGGTGCGTTCGGTAGGACGATCGTCCTACGGGCTCGGAGCGTGGTTCCGCGTCGGCTCGTCGATGGCCGCTTCGTGAAGGCGCGCCAGGATCGTGCGGACCGTGTCGGTGGGCGTCTGAGCGGTGCTGTCGAGCCAGAGTCCAAGCCGTGGTGTCCTGACTCGCAGTTCCTCGACGAAGTCTCGTGGGGACCAGTTCTGGCCGTATCCGTGCTTGCGCCGATGTGCCTCGCGCTCTGCGACGGCCTCGGGGTCCGGGTTCAGCACGACCAGGTGCAGGGGGCGGGTGGTGCACATCGCGACGACGTCGGTGAGCACCGGGCCGACGATGACGTCCTGCACGACTGCGCTGTAGCCGGCGCGGACGTAGGTGTCGGCCGCGTTCATGGCGAGCTGGTAGCGCAGCAGAAGCTGGCGCATCGCCTCAGACGGCATCGACGGGGCCGGGTCCACCCGCCCGGTGACGAGAAAGCGGCGGAACACGTCGCCACGGATGTGCGCCGCTCGCGGTAGCTGCTCGGCAAGCAGCTGAGCGACCGTGGACTTGCCCGAAGCCATGACCCCGGTGATCAAGATGAGTCGCGCATCCGTCGCCAGTACGTCAGCCATCTCACCTGCCTCGGGACTGATAGAGCCGTTAGCAGTAACCACACCCACAGCCTGGTGGCACGACCCGCCCGCGACACATGCGAAGGGCGCACCGCAGGACGATCCCGCATCGAGATCCCACCAGCCTGGCGACCTGCTTCGGGAAGTACCTGGCTCCATCGTCTATTGCGAGAGGCTGTGGTGGTGACATCGGGCCAGGAGCGGGTGGTGCTGGTGACCGGCGCGAGCCGGCGAGTCGCCATCGGTGCGGCTATCGCTCGACGCCTGGTCGCGGACGGCGCCTGCGTGATGCTGCATTCCTGGTCCCCGCACGATCAGAAACAGCCTTGGGGCGCGGACCCTGGTGGCCCGGAGCGCTGGTCGCCGAACTGCGCGTCGCTGGCGGCCGAGTGCAGCACATCGCCGCCGACTTGGCCGACCCGGACGCTCCTGCACGTTTGGTCGACGCCACGCGCCGGGCCTTCGGGCACCTGGACGCCGTCGTGGCTAACCACGCCCGCAGCAGCCAGCAGTCCCTGGAGCAACTGACCGCCCAGGAGCTGGACCTCAGCTACGCCGTCAACACCCGCGCCACCCTGCTGCTGGTCCAGGCCTTCGCCGCCCCTCACGAGAAGCCGCGCGGCGGTCGGGTGCTGCTGTTCACCTCCGGGCAGTACCACGGCGCAATGCCCGAGGAGCTGCCCTATATCGCCTCCAAGGCCGCCCTGCACGAACTCACCCGCAGCCTGGCGGTGCACCTGGCGCCACGCGGGATCACCGTCAACTGCATCAACCCAGGACCGAACGACACCGGCTACGCCGACCCGGCCGCCCACGCGGCGGTCGCAGCACGCAGCCCCAGCGGACGCTGGGGCACCCCCGCCGACACAGCCAAGCTGGTCGCCTGGCTCCTCAGCGACGAGGCCGACTGGGTGACCGGCCAGACCATCGCCTCAGACGGCGGCTGGTCCGCGCTGTGAAGGACTGCCCTACAGCTGGCATTGCTGGCTCGGGACGGTTGACCACCGCGCCAAGCGGATGCTGCGTACGGAAGGGAACGGCGGGTGGGACGAACCCAGGGTTGCTCGGACCTCGGCGAAGATCGTCCTGATCGGGACGTGAGCGTCCGCTGACGATCCGTTTCCGGACGACAGCAGACGGGGTCGCCCTTCGGGCATGTTGGTCCTCGCGGCGTCATCGAAGCCGGTCATGGATGTCGCGGACGAGCTCGATCGAGGCTTCGATCTCCACCTTGCGGTTGGTGAGGCTCTCCACATTGATGCCGAACGGCAGGCCGAGGCGGCGGCAGAAGGTGATGAGAGTGCGGGCGTTGGTGAGGCATTGGTCGTAGGACGCCGCCAAGGGGTCCGCGGATCGGACGATTTCCGTACGCAACCATCGGGGGACGTCGATACCCAGCCAGGACATGAAGTCGAGCGTCGTCCCGGAGCCGCATGGCGCCAGCGTCAGCACGGTCGGGCACGGGTCGATCCCCTCGTCCCGACAGGTGTAGGCGTAGTCGGACAACAGGTTGCGGATGTGATCGAGGTCGTAGCAGACCTGGGAGACGAAGAACCGGCACCCCTGCACCTGCTTGCGCAGCATCCGCTGGTGTTCGTCCGCCCTGGCGGCGTGACGTTCGGGGATGAGCACGCCGCCGAGAACGGGGCGACGTGCCAGTGCGCCGTGCAGCTGGTAGGCGTCGCCTAGTCGCGTCGTGACGACCTGACGACTTGACGCCGCTCCGACCAGCACGGTGAGCACCTGGTCGGAGTCAGCCGACGTCAGCCACTCGGCCAACTCCGTGCGGGTGTACTTGCTCACGGCACGATAGATGATCACCGGGCTCGTCCAGTGCGACAGGTGCCGATCGTGGAACGCCGCGGGATCCATCATCGGCATGAACGGGAACGGGCGCGGGTCGGGTGAGCGATCGGCTTCGGCATCCACGTCGTAGAGGATCAGCGCGTCCAGCTCGACCGAAGCCGAAACGCGCCAGGGCCGCTCTCGCGATCTCGTTGTGCCCGCTCGGCGGTCGTGGTGAGCCGTGGCGGAGTCAGCCCGTACAGGAGGATCCCGTTCTGGGCACGGTCAAGCAGTTGGGAGGCGGGGCTGCCGACGCGAGCCATCGGCCGAGGATGTCAGAACCGGGTCAGCCAGTTCAGAGCGCACCGTCCTCGAGCGCCTCGGCCTGACCGTCCCCGCGACGGCGACGCCCTACTGATGGCGGCCCGGCCCTCTGTCTGAGACACCAACACGTCCTTCATGGAGCAACCCCGCCGGCGCCGGGGTTGAGCGCATGCCGTGAGCCGAACCGCAACTGGGACGCGACGAGGAAGCGCAGGACGGGCGGCAGCGAGATTGACGCCCCTGCCCAGGCGTCCCACTGACGATCGTCTGGAGAGATTGCTTGCCTGATGGCAGCTGAGTCCGCCCGGCGCCGACCGCTGAGTCCGTGCCTACGTGAACGTCGCCGGCGGCTGTGCACGCGAACAACTCGCCGGCCAGGCCTGGCTGACCCGATCCACAGCGGCCCCGGCGACGGCTACGTTCGTCAGGCGCACGCTCAGCCCGGTTTCCCACGCTGGTGAGCACAAGGTGCGCGAACGAGCCGCGCGGACTATCGCGGGGCTTCACGCCCGGCGGCAGATTCCACCGAGCAGGACGTCTGCGACGGTGTCGGCGTGCCGCTCGGGGTCCGTCTCCGGGTGGGCGTCGAGGTAGTTGAGCATGCCGTCGACCGCGCCCTGGTAGGTGACGGCCATCAGGCGCGGGTCGAGCTCCGGGCGGAAGTCGCCCTCTGCCTGGCCGCGCGCGAAGATCGCCGCTTGCTCGGGCGTAGGTGTCCTCGAAGTCCTCCACGCCGAAGCGCAGGCCGCCGCCGGGTGCGCGCAGGTTGAGCACGATCTCCTGCATCGCGCGCCGCTCTGCGCGGTGGGTGCGGCGCAGCTCGGCGGCGCCGTGGATCGCCGCGCGAATGACCTGCGGCGCCGGTGCGTTCAGATCGATGGCCGCGCCGACGGCTGAGCGAAGCGTGAGTAGCGTTTGGCGAGCGGTGGTCTCCATCAGGTCGTCGAGGTCGGCGAAATAGTGCCACAGCAGACCCTTGGAGACTCCGGCGCGCGCGGCGATCGCGTCCGCCTTGGTCGCCTGGTAGCCGACCTCGGCGAGGACGGCGACCGCGGCGTCGACAAGCTGCGCCCGCCGCTCCGGGGCTCCGAGCCGGCGGCGCACCGGGGCGTCCGTCACGCCTCTTCCTGCATGACGGAAAGGATGACACCCGCCATCAGGAGAGCGATACCGACCATCTCTGCCCGCATCCACGCGGGGAAGAGGCCGGGGATGTAGCGCCTCGATCAGGTTGACGAGGAACAGCGCGGCGGCGATGAAGCCGACGGCGCGCAGGGCCCGCACGCTTCCCGTGCATAGCCGCGCGCAGGCGCAGCGGCAGCAGCACGGCGAAGACTCCGACAATCAGCGCGGTGACCCCACGCCTCGTCGGTCGCCTGCCCGGGGGCCACCGCGCTGAGCGTCGCCAGCACGCCACGGTTGCGACGACCACGACGACGTAGGCGGCCACCAGGCGGCGGACGCGGACGAGACTGGACTGACGGCATTGTTGACCACGCAGGTCGATACTTCCTGACCGGCCGGTCAATGGGCAAGAGGTTCAGCTCCTAGCATCTCGAGCTGCTACCTGATCACCGCCTCCAGCATGACGCCCAGTGGCTCGAACGGAACCGCCCGCCCAGCACGCCGCGACCGACAGCCCTCCTGGCCGGCGCGCGACTGACCCACGCCACCCACGTCATCACTCGGCAGGTCGCGGCGCGGTCGCCCGCGTCTCCCGAAGCCGATCGGTCAGCGAGGCGGGCTCGAGGGTGAGTCGCAGAAGGCCAACGCGCGGGTCCAGAGCTGCTCGGTGGCCGTTCCGTCGTACTCGTCGGGCAGGGTGGCGTCGGTGAACAAGTGGCCGGCCCCTGGGTAGTCGAAGACCTCTACCGCCGCGCCTGCGGCCTCGATCTCGCGGACGAGCTGGTCGAGCCAGTCTTGCCGGCGACGCGGGTCACCGATCGTGTAGTGAATCTGCGCGGGGAGTCCGGGCGGCCAGCCGGCAGCGCCGAGCATCGCTACCGGCAGCGCCCCCGAGATGAGCAAGGCCGCCGCTGCATCGGCGCTGGGTCGCCACATACTCGGCCATCCCGCCGCCGTTGGAGAACCCGGCGACGATGAATCCGTCGGGCAGGTCCTGAACCGCCACCAGGGCGCGGCGCATCAGCTCGGGGAACCCCAGCCGCTCGACGTACTGGTCGGCCTCGTCGTAGTCATCGAAGGTCAGCCCGTCGTACTGGTCGACGACCAGCACCTGGTGCCCGGCGCGGCGGAGCCGCTCAGCAGCGTCCAGCACACCGGGGCGGACCCCGAAGCTCGGGTGGAAGAGCGCAACATCAGCCATAGCCACCATCGTGCTGGTCCCTACCGACACGGCTGCCCCGTACAGGGATCCGCGAGTGGGACCGGTCCGGGGGCGCGACGTGCTTTTCGTTGTGCAGGGGGCGATTCAGGACGGCGTGAGGACGTACTTGGGGGTACCCGACCCGCCGGCGGTGACCTGCTGCGCGATCGGCGGCGCGGCCTCGAGACGAACGGCTCGGGTGTCGAGCGTGAGCCGGCCTTCGGCGGCCTCGGCCGCGAGCCGGCGCAGCTGACCGGCGTCCGGGCGGACGTAGAGATTGGTCGAGGTGATGTCTCGCTCACCCGGTGGCGCGTCCGAGGTGATCGAGCACAGCCGGCCGCCGTCGCGGAGCACGCTCATGGCCGCCGCAGCCGTGCCCATCGCCGCGACGAGCACCGCATCGAAACCTCGCTCGAGGTGGGCAGCCCAGTCCGCGGCGTGCGAGTCGACGATCTGCTCGGCGCCGAGCGCCCGCAGCCGCTCGGCGTGGCGGGCGGCGGCGGTGGCGACGACCGTAGCGCCGTCGTGCACCGCCAGCTGCAGCGCGATCGTCCCGGTCGAGCCTGACGCGCCGGTGATCAACAGTCGGGTGCCGGCGGAGACAGCGAGCTGGTCGAGGGCTTGCCGCGCTGTCAGCCCGGCAACCGGAAGCCCGCCGGCCAGAACCGGGTCGAGCGTGGCCGGGCGTCGAGCCAGGTGCGCGGCCGTGACCAGGGCCTGCTCGGCCCACAGCCCGCTGCCACCCGGCAGCGGCGCGGCATGGGTCAGCACAAGATCGCCGACCACGACGTTGGTCACGTCCGGGCCGACCGCGGCCACCGTGCCGGCACCCTCCACGCCCAACGCCGCCGGCGGCCGCAGCCCGACCTCCCAGCCACCCGGTATGTGCAGCAGCCCATCCCACTGGCCCATCCCGGCGGCCTGCACCGCCAGCACCACCTCACCGGGCCCCGGCGCCTGCGGGGGGCCAGCTCCAGCAGCTCGACCCGACCACCCGCCGACCGGACACCGCACCCACGCACGGCTCAGTACTACCGGACGACCACCCAGGCAGCACGACAACATCGAGACCGTCCGCTGAGCCGAACGTTGGCCGGGACAGCGCCAGTGCCGCTCGGCCTCCGACGAAGATCCTCCTGATCGGCACGTGCACGTCCCCACTGGGGATCGGCGTGCGGGACGGTTCGTGCCGAACACGCGCGCGGGCGGGGTCAGCGAGGGTCGTCGCCAGGCGTCGCGCGGGAGACACTCCTCTGGTGCGCGCGGTGGAGCTCACCTTCGCTCTGGGGTGGGCGGCGTTTTGGATCTTTTGGCTGGTGGCCGCCTTCTTTGCCAAGAGGGGACGCATCCTGTGGTCCCGGGAGCTGGGAATCAGGGCAGTGATCGCGATCATCGTGATCGTCCTGGTGCGCTCGGGCGTCTTCCGGGACCACGCGCTGAACACCGAGGCATGGCGTGATGGTCTCGGGCTCGTTCTGTTCGCGATTGGGCTCGGGTTCGCGATCTGGGCCCGCGTCCACATCGGGCGCAACTGGGGCGGCCCGATGACCCAGAAGGAGGACCCAGAGCTTGTGACAAGCGGTCCGTACCATTGGGTCCGACACCCCATCTACTCGGGCATCCTGGTCGCGACTGTCGGGACCGCAGTAGCACTGGGCTGGCCGTGGTTGATCGCGGCGGCTCTTGCCGGGATCTACTTCGGCTATGCCGCCACCGTCGAGGAGCGCTTCTTGACCGAGCGGTTCCCCGACGTATATCCGGCCTACCGACGCTCAACGAAGATGCTCCTGCCGTTCATCTACTGAGGGACTCCGGCACGGTGTGGCCGCATGGATCAGTGCGGCCGCTGCCTGGAGCCGGGCCTTCTCACCGGCGGAGAGATTGGGGTCGTCGCGACGCAGCGCGACCGCGCCGGGCACGCCGGAACCCAGGTCGCCGTCCGCGGCGTGGGCGAACGCGGACAGCATCTCTGCTGCCGGCCCGGCCATCGGATGCTCTCCGTCGGTGGCCACCAGCGCCATGATCAGCGCAGTCACCGCGAGGTCGAGCTCAGGCGGACCATCACGGGCGTTGCGCCAGTCGATGACTACGGGGCCGGCCGGGCCGAGGAGCACGTTGTCCGGGTGCAGATCGAGGTGAACAACGCCCTGGCCGGCGTCCGGCCGCGGCGGCAGTGCGTGCAACCTGCGATGCAGGTCCGCCAGCAGCTCGGCGCCGGCGCGGACGGCGACCTCGCCGGAGGCCAGCGCGGCCAACAGGGTCGGACCACGCACGCGCTCCAGGACGAGATCTGGGCCCGCCGCCTGGTACACCCGGGGCACGGGATAACGGTGCCGGGCCACGTGCCGCATGACGGCCGCCTCGGGCGCAGTGTCCCCGCCCGCTCGGTACCGGCGGAGCACCGTGCCGGCGTCGAGGGCGAACACGTCGGCATCGCGGCCCCGCGCGATCAGCTCCACAACGGTGAGCCTGCCATCGTCGTGATCGGCGGCGCCACGAGCACACTCGTCACGGCCGATGACCAGCGGTGCCCGGCCGGCGTCAGAACCGGAAGCGGGTCAGGCCCCCCGGCTCTGCCGCCAAGGTCACGAGCGCCGAGCGTGGCTCGATGCGATACACGTTCCACGGCGGCGGTCCTTGCGACGGTGCGTTGAACGGGGCAGTGATTCCCGACCCGCTGTCGTCGGGTTCGGCCGGCCAGCCCTGGTCCGCCCACGCCTTCGCAATACGCGCCACCGCCCCCGGCTCGGTCACTCGCGCGGCGTCACCCTCGACGACGACGTCCGCGTCGCGGATCGACACCGCGATCGAACACCGTGAATCGCGCGCGACATTGCGCGCCTTCAGCGTGCTCGCGCCCGTCTGGAACCAGAACGCGTCGTCGAGCCACAGGGCGCCGACCGCGGTCACATGCGGGCTGCCGTCCTCGTTGACGGTGGACAGCCAGGTCGTGCGGGAGTTGACCGCGTCCGGAGCTGGCGCCGACCCCGCAGCGAGCTTCGCAACAACTGCGGCCCAGTCCACCGGTGGCAGCCCGTCCACCGTACCCAGATTGATGATCTCCACGAGGCGTCCCTTCATTGTCCAGGGCACATCCTGGCTGACGGCATCTCGTACATAAGACGCGCGACGACCGCGGAACTCATCGCGGATATGCGCGTCGAGCCGGCACGCAGGGGCCACCAGGTGGGCTTCCTGGCGGACGGGCGCTTGAGTCATCCGCGTGGTGGATACGGGTCGGTGGCGTACCGCGCCATGAGCGCGCCGATGTCGGCAGGGTCAAGCAGGCCGGAGGGGCCCGGCTGCAGGTCTTGCAGGTCTCGGAAGTAACCGATGTAGCGCTGCGGTGTCACGGTGATCAGCAGCCGGGCCGGCTCCTCGGCGGAGGCGTTGCCGAATCCGTGCGGCACGCCAACCGGCGCGGTGAACAGTCCTCCGGCAGTCAGCACGTGCTCGGCGGCGCCGGAGGTGAAGCGCACCGCCCCGCTCAGGACATAGAAGGTTTCCTCGTGCTCGCGGTGCACGTGCGGCGGCGGCCCGGTCCACCCGGGCGGGTAGCCGCCCTCGAGCAGGCCGAGGCGCCCACCGGTGGAGCTGCCGTCCTCCAGGACGCGATGCACGACCGGGCCCGCGGCCAGGCGTTCGCCGCCGTCGGCCGGGATGACACTGGCGGCCAGGGCAGACATCAGGCGACCTCCGTATTGAGACTGGATCTCATAATGAGACTGTTGTATCATCCGTCCCGTGCCTGGACCTGTCAACCGAAACCGGCGCCCGTCCGCGCGCGAGCGCACCGCCCAACTGCTCGCGCAAACCGCCCGCGCTCAGCTGCGCGAGGGAGGCGAGATGACGGTGGCCGCCGTCGCCGAGCGGGCCGGGGTATCCCGCGCCACGGCCTACCGGTACTTCGTCAGCAACGACGCAGTGACGGTCTGGGCCACCCGGCCGATGAGCGCCGAACCCGCTGCTCCCCAGATGCCGGCCACCCCGGAGCCGGAGGCGCTCGGCGACCGCGCGGCCCGGCTCGTCCGCGATCAAGGCGTCTGGGCCTTCGAGCACGAGCGCGAGCTGCGGGCGCTCCTCGCCCTCTCGCTGGCGCCCGACGCCGAGCAGCGCGGCGTGTCCCGGCGGGGAAAGATGCGGCGCAGGCAGTGGATCGAAGACGGACTGCTGAACTACCTTCCCGACAGCGTCACCGCAGAGCACCGCACCCGGCTGGCCGCGGCGCTCACCCCCCTGTTCGGCTCCGACGCGGTGGTCTGGACCCAAGACGCCGCCGAACTGGACCAGGAGCAATCCCTCGACCTCATGGCATGGATCGCCCGCACCCTCGTCGAGGCGACAATCCGCGACCTGTAGCCGTCTCCGGCGCTGCACCCACATCTCGGAAGCGGATCCGCATACGGGATGACGAAGGTCGCTAGGGCGTCGTCCACCGGGTGAGGGTTCGCGCTGCCTCCGGGCGAGCCGGAAAACGTTCCTCGGTCAGCGGGACATCGACAGCTCGAGCGCCAGGGACTGTTGTACGTACGTCATCGCCGCCATGGCGGCCGGATCCGCGAAGCGCGCCGCCAGCTCAGCGGGCGCGACGTCCTCGATGCGCTGGTGGATCCACCACAGGTGCCCTTGCGGGTCGCGCACACGGGCGACACGCTCGCCGAACGCCAGGACCGTCGGCCGAGTGACTTCTCGCGCGCCAGCAGCCAGGGCCCGCTCGTAGGCGTCCCGCGCGTCGGCCACGTACACGCGGAGGTGAGCTGGGTACAGCGGCCAATCCGGGGCGGCGTCGAACATCATCAGGATGGCGTCGCCGATCTCGACTTCGACGTGGCCGACCCGCCCGTCGGGGCCGAGCATCCGCGAACCTGGGGTCTCGCGGCCTGCAAAGGCAGCCTCGACAAACCTGATCTCCGCGTCCGTGTCCGAGCTGATCACCCACGGATCGACCCGGGAATACCTCGCGGGAACCTGCACCGCCGTCTTTTGACTACCCATACCCAGATGTTCGCAGCCGCCACCGACAACTCCGGCCCCGAGCCCAGCGTCGTCTCGTATGCCGATCATCTATGGCGCAGCCTTGGAATGCTCAGCGGCAGCTCGTGGTGGCCATCCCGCCGCCCAGTGGCTGGACTGGTGGTCGTTCCGCTATAGGGATGCCTGGGCGCGCGGAATCCTCGTCATGCTCGCCCAGGAGATCAAGAGAAGTTGACGCGGCACCGTGGGGTGGGGGAGCTCACCGGCGCACTGTCTGCGCGGGGATTCGTTGGCCGTCGAAGGTTCACGAGCGCGTGCTCATGCGTCGTCCTCGTGCTCGTTGGACGCTCGTTCAGCGCCCGCGACATGGAAAAGTTCGACGGCAACTCAATGCTTTGGATCAGTCCGCCCGGGAAGCACGCGGTAGGTCACATGCAGGACGGAGCGCGCTGCGCGGGCGGTCACCTGCTCCAACCGAAGCGGCGGCACGCCCTCGAAGAGCCGCGCGCCGGCGCCCAGCGTGAGCGGCACGATGTGCAGCCGCAGCTCGTCCACGAGGCTGGCGGCGAGGTATTGGTTGATCGTGTCCGCACCGCCGTGTATGGAGATGTCGCCGTCGCCGGCTGCCGCGCGGGCTTGTGCCAGCGCGGACTCGATCCCGTCGGTGACGAAGTGGTACGTCGTGCCGCCCTTCATGGGCTGTGGCTCGCGTGCGTGGTGGGTGAGCACGTAGACGGGGGCGTGGAACGGCGGATCGTCGCCCCACCAGCCGTTCCACTCTCGATCCCACGCGCCGCGCACGGGCCCGAACATGTTACGGCCCATGATCACAGCAGCGGCGGTGTTGATCTGGTCGACCTCGGCCTGGTTCTCTGCGCCCGCGTCGAACATCCAGGCGTGCAGCTGGTCGCCCCAGCCGTCGCCGCCGTCCTCGCCGAACGGACGCTCCTCGGTCTGGTTGCGTCCCGCGGCGTACCCGTCGGCCGTGATCGTCTGGTTGACGATCACCTTGTTCATGCGTGTAGTCACCGCTCACTCCTCGTGTCTGTGCCTCGAGTGGAGGGCTCATCAGGTAGACGATGGCGTGTCAAGGACTCATCGCCTGACAACCGTCCGGGGCATCGGGAATGCGCGGCCGTATCGACCAGCACGACTACCACGCATCGGCTACGGGTGGGCGTCCCGCAAGCCGAACGACCACCGGCACGGCGGCGATGGCCACCGAGCGCTATGCGTCTGCGAGGTGCCCGAAGCGGGCCCGTCCCGGAAGACCCATCCGGTGAAGAGTCCCGGAGAGGTGCCAGTTGCGGAAGACATGCGGCACCTTGTCAAGCACCGGTGGCGGTGGTCATCAAGGGGCCAGATCATCAGGGGCGAGGATACGGACGCCGGCTTGTGTGTAGAGGTGCACCGGCCAGCGCGTCAGTGGGCCGAGCGCGCGGCCCCACTGCCGATCGGCCTCCGTCACCCCGGGGGGACCGGGGCGCGAGAGAAGCAGCACGGGATCGCCGACGTCCCTCAGGCCCGAGAGGACGTCGGCCAGTTCCCTGGACACGGAGCCGGGCGCCACGGGAATGTCGTCGATCGGGACGATCACCGGTTGCGGCCGCCCCTCCTCGTCGAGGAGCACGATCCAGAGGGAGCGCGTCCCGGGCCCTCGCCTGCCCATGATCAGCTGCCACATGCCTTCGAGGTCCCGAGACGTGTGGATCACGATCTCGTTCACGTCCGTCGTCATGCGGTCAGTGTTGCCGGATTCGGCCTGCCGACCCTCTCGTTGTCCACAGGCCTGTGGACAACCAGCTCCGCCTTCTGCCCGCTGGGTGGGCCCTCGGGTCCGAGAGGGCTAAGGCGTGAGAGTCAGCCCTGCTTGGCCTGAACGAGGCGTTCGACCGCCCGCGGTGCGGTGCGTTGGAAGTCGTTGAGCCGAACCCAGGTCGGGGTGACCACGATGCGCACCATCGAGTCGTAGAGCGCGCGCACCTGCTCCTCGAACCCGGCGTGCTGGTCTTCTGGCATCGTCCGGAACGACGCTTCCAGGTATTCGTCGGGGACGCCGTCCTCCTCGCGCAGCTCGGCGGTTCCCCGCACGAGCAGGCAGCACGGGGGCGGGTAGACGTCGATGGTGAGGGCGATCCGCGGGTCGTGCTGCAGCGCCGCGACCTTGTCCGAGCTGGGGATGGTGAAGAAGAGGAACGTGCCCTCGCGCAGCAGATAGCCGATCGGGACGGCCCGTGGGCTTCCGTCGGCCGCGGCGTAGGCGATCTGCATGATCGGTTGCCTGTCGACGAGGTCGAGAGTCACCGGGTCGGTCAGGATCTCGCTGATGCGTGCAGTGTCCATCTCATGCCTCCAACGTGTTGGTCGACTGTGGTGGCCGGGTGTCGGGCGATGTCCCGGCGCCGGAGGTCACGCATGCGGGGCACCACTCGCGGCCCTCCATCTGTGGAGCGGAGCCGACCCAGTCTTCTCGACACCGCGCCGCCCACGATCTCAGCCACTCGGACTGAGGAAGCACGCACCGGGCGAGCTACTTCGCGCCGTCGTCGGTCTGGAGCAGCCATCCGTGCGGACCGGGGAGTGTGTCCGCCTCTGCCGGTCCCCAGCTGCCTTGCGCGTACGGCTTCACAGCCGGCCGGGCGCTGCTCTGCAGCGGGGCGAAGGCCCGGAAGGCGGCAGCCAGCCCGGGCGCGCTGGTGAACAGCGAACGGTCCCCGATGAGGACGTCGTGGAGCAGCGAGGTGTAGGGCGCCATGGCGCCCTCGTCCACGTGGTCGAGGCGGATGACGGTGCTGGCCTCGGCCGGCACGAAGTCCGGGCCGGGCTGCTTCACGATGAGCTGCAGTTCGAGAGCGCCACTGCCACTGAGATCGAACGCAAGCACGCTGGGACAGCCGGCGCCAGGATGCACCGGGCCGTCGGGGTCACGGAACACCAGGCTGACACGCTGGGCGCTCGCCGCCATCCGCTTGCCCGTCCGCAGCAGGAACGGGACGTCGCGCCACCGGTCGGTGTCGACCCAGAGCCGGGCGGCAACGAAGGTGTCCGTGGCGGAGTCGTCCGCGACGCCGTCCGTCTGCCGGTAGCCCTCGAACTGCCCGAGGACGACCTCCCGGGGATCCAGAGGACGGAAGGCGGAGATCACCGACTCCCGAGCCTTCTGCAGGGCAACGCCGTCGACCTCTGCCGGCGGCTCCAGCGCGACCTCGGCCGCGACCTGGAACAGGTGCGTGACGAGCATGTCGAGCGCGGCGCCGGTCGCGTCGTAGAAGGCGGCGCGATCGGCGATGCCCAGCGTCTCGGGCACGTCGATCTGGACCTCCGCCACGGCATCGCGGTGCCAGGAGTCCCCGATCACCCGATTGGCGAACCGCAGCATGTGCAGATTCTGGGTGGCCTCCTTACCGAGGAAGTGGTCGATCCGGTATACCTGCTCCTCGTCGAACACGGTGTGCACCAGGTCGTCCAGCTCCGTGAAGCTCTCACTGGACGTGCCGTACGGCTTCTCGTAGACCACTCGGCTGTTCGTGGCGAGCCCGTGGGTCCCGATCGCCTTCGTGATCTCGGAGAACGCCGTGGGCGGGATCGCGAGATAGTGCACGAGTTGCACGTTCTCGCCCAGGTCCCGCCGAGCTTCCTCGAGGACGTCGAGGAGGCTGCCGGGGTCGTCGTTGTTGAAGCCGCCTCCCGCGAACCGCACCTCGGCGGCGAACCCCTTCCAAGCGTCGGGTTCGGGGGCGGTCGCGAACTCGGCCAACGACGCCTTGATCTGCGCTTGGAAGTCCTCGTGCGCCACGTCGCCGCGACCGTTGCCCACCAACCGCCAGCGGTCGGGGAGCAGGCCTCGGGTGTACAGGTCGTAGAACGCGGGCAGCACCATGCGCTTGGCGAGGTCACCGGTGGCGCCGAACAGCACGAAGACTGTCGGGGCGTCCTGGGCATTCGACGTTGACGAGGAGGTCGAGGAGGACGAGGAGGAGGGCACGGCAGGTTCCTGTCAGCCGGAGGTGGTCGGCTCCAGCATGCCGAGGCGCAGTCTCGGCGCACGTCTACCCGGCCCGTCGTGTCAGCTCGGCCGCTGTCACAGACCCTGACCGAGAGCGCGCGGGGGGCACGCATCGTCCGGCTCAGGTTCGGACCGCGGCGGCCGTCGCCTCCGCTCCGAACCTCCATTGAACCCCGCTGTTGCCACCGAGCAGGGGCGCTGCAGCCGCACCCCCCGCGCACCGGCCGCGGCTCTCGCCGGCCGCGGACCACTATCGCGCCCGTATCCTGCTCGGCCAGCGCCGCTCGCACGACAGCGTGATCGCCCACCTCAGCGTGATGAGCCGCGAAACGCGCGTCGGAGGGATCGGCGGCGTCGCGGCAGAGATTTCTCCGGGGCCGTGTCGATCCGCGGGCCGCCCGTTCGACATGAGGGGGCGAGGGCCGAGAGGCGGCTCCGCTGGATGAGGAGGACGCGATGCCGCAGTACATGCTGATCATGCGGGGGACGGACGAGACGAACGCGGCCATGATGGCTGACGTCGAGAGGCTGATGGCCGCGACCCGCCTGTTCATCGAGGACACGGTCAAGGCCGGGGTCTACGTCGCGGCCGAGGGGCTGGACGACCCCCGCCAGGGCGTGGTGGTGCACTTCACCGACGAGGCCCCGGTGGTCACGGACGGGCCTTACGGGGAGACCAAGGAATTGTTCGGGGGCTTCTTCCTGCTCGACGTCGCCTCGAAGGAGGAGGCGGTCGAGTGGGCCAAGCGGGTCCCGGCGGTCCCCGGAGCCAAGATCGAGATCCGGCGTGTGCCCGGGGAGGACGAGGTCCCGCAGGACGACGGGGCGTTCGGCAAGGAAGGGGCCTTGCCCGAGAGCAGCGGCCGGATCTGATGGGTCCGGCCGACGTCGAGGCCATCTGGCGGATCGAGTCGGCGCGGATCGTCGCCGCGCTGACTCGGTTCACCGGCGACTTCGGGCTGGCCGAGGATGCGGCCCAGGAGGCGGTGGCCGAGGCGCTGGTGTCGTGGCCGCTCGTCGCTCCGGCCAATCCCGCCGGCTGGCTGTGGGCCACGGCCCGGCGGCGCGCGATCGACGCGATCCGTCGCCGGACCGCCCTGCAGGACCGGTACGCCCTGCTCGCGGCCGACCCGGCGGTCGACGACGACATCGACCCCGACAGGATCGGCGACGACGTCCTGGCGCTGATGTTCGTCAGCTGCCACCCGGTGCTCTCCCCTGAGGCCCGGGTGGCGCTGACGCTGCGCGTCGTCGGCGGCCTGTCCAGCGAGGAGATCGCCCGCGCGTTCCTCGTACCTGTGCCGACCGTGCAGGCCCGCATCACCCGGGCCAAGAAGACGATCGCGGCGGCAGGGGTCCCGTTCGAGCTGCCGGCCGCGGCCGAGCGCCGGGATCGTCTGAGCGGGGTGCTGAGCGTCCTCTACGTGATCTTCACCGAAGGGTCGACGGCCACGTCGGGCGACCGCCTACTGCGCCCCGACCTCGCCTACGAGGCGATCCGGCTGGCCCGCACGCTGGCCGCGCTGCAGCCGGACGAGCCGGAGGTGCACGGCCTGCTGGCGTTGTGCGAGCTGACGGCCGCGCGCTTCCCGGCCCGGACCGGCCCGGACGGTTCGCCGGTCCTGCTGGAGGACCAGGACCGGCGGCGGTGGGACTTCTCGGCGATTCACCGTGGGCTGGCCGCGCTGGTCAAGGCATCGACTCACGGCCTCGGCCCCTACGGCCTGCAGGCCGCGATCGCCGCCGCCCACGCGTCGGCCCCCTCGGTGGAGGCGACCGACTGGGACCGGATCGTGGTCCTGTACGAGGCGCTCGGCCGGGTCGCGCCCTCGCCGGTGGTCGAGCTCAATCGGGCCGTCGCCGTGGCCATGGCCTCGGGCCCGGCGCAAGCCCTGTCCATCGTGGACGAGCTGATCGCCTTGGACCGGCTCCCCGGTTCGCACTTGGTTCCGACCGTACGCGGGGAGCTGCTGGCCCGCCTCGGCCGATCACAGGAGGCGCGCGCCGAGCTGGAGCTGGCGGCCCGGCTGAACGCCAACCAGCGCGAACGCTCAGTGCTGTTGCGCAAGGCGGCCGCGCTGGGCTGACTTCTCGCCGGGGCCTTCGATCTGGGCCACCTGGTGCTGACGATCGGCGTCCGCCCCTTGGGTATCGATCCGGCCTCGGCGGCATCACGTCGTCACGACTGGTGCCGCAGGCGGCGCGGCGCGAACACCCATACGCGTAGGAGGAGGAAGCGGAGCAGCCCGGCCACGAGGTTCGCGACGAGCAGGACGGCCAGCTCCAGCCGCCGCTCCGGCTGCGCGACGAGCGCGTCCAGAACGCTCAGGGAACCGCTGGTGATCGCCAGTCCGAGGCCGAACACCAGCAGGCCCTCTCCTTGGGCCCGTACGGCGCCGGAGCGGCCGGAGATGCCGAAGGTCAACCGCCGGTTGGCGGCCGTGTCGGCGATCGCGGTGGCGATCCAGGCCACCGCGTTCGCGGGCTGCGCCCCCAAGGGCCCCCGCAGCACCGCGTACAGCCCCAGGTAGGCGAGCGTCGTGACGCCACCGATCACCGAATACCACAGCAGTTGGCCGATGATCGGGGGGAGCCTCTCCAGGAACCCCCGCCGACGTGCTCGCCGGCTCCTGTCGGCCTCCGGCTGGAGAGGCACCCTGGTCACCTCCTCAGGATGACACCGCGACCGGTTCGCGACGTTGCCGCAGGTCTGCAGCCACCTGACCACGAGACACCGCCGACGGCGGGGCCGTGCCGAGTGCACCGGGTTGCCCGGTGCGGGCGGCGGGCAGAACGTCGACAACCCGTTAGCGTGGCGAGCAAGGAACGGGTGGATCCCGGCATCGAGGCGACGGACATGGACGGTTTCAGGGGGACATGATGCGGGATTCCGTCTGGATGCGTCTGGCCGCCGCCGCCGTGCACGTGTACACCGCCTGCGGTTCGGTACTGGCCTTGCTGATCGTGCTGGCCGCCGTCGACGGCGAACCCGTGCGCGCACTCTGGCTCGGCCTGATCGCCTTGATCGTGGACGGCACCGACGGCATGTTGGCGCGGCGGCTGCGGGTGAAGGAGCGGCTGCCCTGGTTCGACGGTGCGCGCCTGGACGACATCGTGGACTACCTGACCTACGCCTTCGCGCCGATGCTGCTGCTCTGGACCGGCCACTACCTCCCCTCGGGCGCTCTCGGCACCGGTCTGGCGGCCGTCCCCCTGCTCGCGTCGTGCTATCAGTTCTGCCGGACCGACGCGAAGACGGACGACCACTTCTTCCTCGGCTTCCCCAGCTACTGGAACGTCGTGGCGTTCTACGCGATCGTCCTGCGCCTGAACGCGACCGTCCTCGGCGGCCTGCTCCTGCTGCTGTCCGTCCTCGTCTTCGTGCCGATCCGGTACCTCTACCCGTCGCGGACCCGCGTCCTCCGCGGGGTCAACCTGCTGCTGACCACCGTGTGGCTCGCCTGCTACGCCGTGATCCTGGGACAGATGCCGCATCCTCACCCGGTCGTCGTGGCGGTGTCATTGGCGTACGTCCTGTACTACGTGTCCGTGAGCCTCTGGCTGACGGTCCGCGCGCGCGTCTCCCGCCGATCATCCGACCCCGCTGCCCGGCGTCGCCCCCGGAATCCGTCCCCAGGTGGGGCAGCCCCGCAGGTGGCGTCGGCGTCACCGGCCGGGACTGCCGCGTCCGCATCGACGGACGACTGACGGCTGCGCTTCAGCAGCCCTCCACGGAGGATGATCCGTCGAAGCCCCTTCGCGAGCCTTGGTGCCCCTGCGCTTCAGGCCCGGAACTGTTGCACGAGGGGGCAGGCGAACGGGTCCCGGTGCCGCAGCCCGACGGCGTTGAGGTAGCGGACGACGATCGCGTAGGAGCCGAACAGACTCGTCTGGGTGTACGAGATGCCCTGCTCGGCGCAGAGCGAGCGGATCATGGGCTGCGCGCGGCGCAGGTTGGGCCGGGGCATGCTCGGGAACAGGTGGTGCTCGATCTGGTAGTTCAGCCCGCCCATCGCGAAGTCGGTGAGGGGGCCGCCACGGATGTTGCGTGACATCAGCACCTGCCGCCGCAGGAAGTCGACCTTCGCGTTCCGCGGCACGATCGGCATCCCCTTGTGGTTGGGGGCGAACGCTCCGCCCAGCAGGACGCCGAACAGTCCCAGCTGCACGGCGAGGAACGCCACTGCCCGGCCCGGCGACAGCATGAGGAACACGACCGCGACGTAGCCTCGCCAGCCGGGCGACGACGAGCCCGGCCTCGAGCCGGCGATGCTTGAGGTGGCGGCCCCGGGCCAGCGCGCTCAGCCCGGCGACGTGCAGGTTGACGCCCTCGAGCAGGAGCAGGGGGAAGAAGAACCAGCCCTGCCGGCGGACGAACCACCCCGCCGTCCCCATCCGTGCTTCCGCCACGGCCGGGGTGAAGGCGAGCACCCCCGAGTCGATGTCAGGGTCCTTGCCCTCCTGGTTGGGCGCGCCGTGGTGCCGGTTGTGCTTGTGCATCCACCAGCCGTAGCTCAGACCGGCGAAGACGCCCGACATGATGCGGGCACTCCACTCGTTCCACCGCGCCGAAGCGAAGATCTGGCGGTGCGCCGCGTCGTGCCCGAGAAAGCCGAACTGGGCGACGGCGACCGCGAGGATCGCGGCCACGGCCAGCTGGGCCCAGGAGTCGCCGAGCAGCACGAAGGCCACCCAAGCGAGGGTGAACGCGAGCACCGTCCCCGTGATCCGGGACCAGTACCAGGCCAGCCGGCGGCGCATCAGCCCGGCCGCCTGCACCTGTCGGGACAATTCTGCGTAGGCGGTGACGGTACGCACCCGTTGAAGGGGTCGTGCGGATCCGGATCCGGCCGGCACCCCGTCCGACGCGTCCGAAGCCCGCGAGAGTGCGAGGTCACTCACGGGGCATCCACCTTGTCGGACAGTGGGCAGCCCTGGGGCGCGGACCAGTCGCTGCAGTCGAGATGAGCGATGATGATGCCTGCTTTCGGTCTGAGGTGCGGCGACCTGGCCCAACTCGAACGTGTTCCTTGGTCCTGTCCTGTCTGCCAGTGAACACCCGATCGACGGGCGCTGCCCGCCCCGCTCGGGCGGAATCGGGCCCGAGCCTGTTCCGCCGGCGTGCTGGTTGCACCGGGGTCTACAGGATTCAGACGCGTAGCTCGACGCAGCAGTGCCCGTCCCAGGGGACGAGCTCGACGCCGATCCGGCCGCCGATGCCCTCGACGATGCCGGTGAAGAACTCGGTGTTCATCCCGCAGATGAGCTCTCGGGAGTGCCGGGCGAGCCGTTGATACGGGCAGTTCCGGAGCCGCAGAACGCGTCGGTCGCCGCGCAGGGGCTCGAACCCGCACTCCGCGGCGACGTCCTCGACGAGTGAGAGGGCCCGGTCCGGGCCCACGCGTCCGGGCCGGAGCCGCTGCCTGGCCTCGGTGCCGACCTCGTGACCTCGGCGCAGGGCCGCGGTCATCAGCGCCTCCCTGGCTGTGACGCCGTCACGCTCGCTCGTGACGGCAGCCTCGAGCAGGAGTTCGGCGGCCAGCTCGTAGCGACGGGTCGGGATGCTGACGCCGACCTCGAGGTCGGACGGCCGGTACGTCTTGGGGGGCCGACCGATCCGGCCATCGGCGTCGCCGTCCGTACCTGCGTCGAGGAGCTTGGCGGCCACGAGCCTGTCGAGGTGGAACGCTGCGAGCTTCCGCGAGATGCCGGCGTCCGCCGCCGCCTCGTCCCGTGTCACCGGCCGCCCCTGGCGCCGGACATAGGCATACAGCTCCCGGCGGACCGGCTCGGCCAGAGCCGCGACAGCGGACAGCGCGACGACGTCCTCCACCTCCGCAAGATACACCAGCAAGTCTCGTCGAAACGTGTGCTCATCGTGCCCCTTGACGGATGGGACCGCCTTTGACCAATATTCGTTAGCTAAAGGAGGACGACATGAGCCACCTGCACGACGCCAAGCGTCCACTGACGAAGCTGGCCGGGCCCTACGGGCATCCGCTGCACCCCATGCTCATCCCCATCCCGATCGGGGCGTGGGTGCTCAGCCTGGTCTTCGACGTCGTGTCGCGTGTGGGACCGGATCCGGCGCAGATGGCGCGGGGAGCCTGGTGGCTGATCGGACTCGGCGTCGTGGGGGCGCTGGCCGCCGCCGCGCTGGGCTTCCTCGACCTCATGGCCGTCCCGACCGGCACTCGAGTGTTCCGGATCGGCCTGCTTCACGCCGGCGCGAACCTCACGGCCACCGCCCTGTTCGTCGTCGGCTTCCTCCTCCGGCGTGGTCATCTCGACGACGCCGGCGTCCCACTGCCCTTGATCGGCGTGTCCGTCCTCGCGGTGCTCGTCCTCGGTGCAGGCGGGTTCCTCGGTGGGGAGCTCGCCTACCGGTACGGCGTGCGGGTCGCCGACGAGGACACGCAGGCCGAGGGATACCGCACGCTCGATCGGTCCGCGGCGCCGCGCTGACGGGTTCCACCAGCTCGAGACGACATCGGAAAGGAGTGCGTTGTGGACGTAGCAGCACTCGTCACCTGGATCCTGACCGCGGGGGGTGGCTTCGTCCTGCTCACGACCTGGCTCACCCGGCGGCGCGCCGGCGGCTCGTCCCGGCTCCCCGCACCCCTGATCCTCGGTCACGCGGGCCTGGCCGTCGTCGGGCTGGTCCTCTGGATCGTCTATCTCGCGAACGACTCCGACACGCTCGGACGCGTCACCTTCTTCGTCGTCCTCGTCGTCGCGCTTCTCGGGTTCACCATGCTCGCGCGGTGGCTGTCGGGCGGAGGGCCCCGCCATGTCGCGGCCGACACGCACCCGGAGAACAACTTCCCGCTCCCGGTCGTCGCCGCGCACGGCCTTTTCGCAGCGGCGACCCTGGTGCTCGTCCTGCTCGCAGCCTTCGTCAGCTGAGGCGCCCGACACAGGACGTCAGGCCGGCGAGCAACTCAGGCGCTCTCCCGCGTCCCGGCCGGCGCACTCGACGCGGATGTCGCCTGGTTCGGCAGGCGCTCACGACGATCGCCGAGCGGCGGGTAGGTGCACCGTCGCGCAGAGGCCGCCGGCGGCCCGGGGGGTGAGGACGAGGGTTCCGTCATGTGCTTGCGTGATGCTCTTGACGATTGCCAGGCCGAGGCCGACGCCTTGGTGGTCCGTGCGTATGCGTTCGGTACCGCGCTGGAACGGTTCGGTGAGTGTCGAGACCAGCTGTGGCGTGAGCCTTTCGCCGGTGTTCTCGACGGCGAGCACGGCGGACTCGTGGCGGATGGCGGTGCTGACCTGGACCGTGCCGTGTTCGGGGAGGTTGTGGACGATGGCGTTGTGCAGGAGGTTGGTGGTCAACTGCAGCAGGAGAGCGTGTGAGCCGACGGTGGGGGTGATGTCCCCCGAGGTCTCGATGGTGACGCCGTGCTTTTCTGCGAGCGGGAGCAGTGTCTCGGTGGCTTCTTCCGCGATGAGAGACAGATCGACGTATTCCCGCGTGAAGGATCGCTGGTCGGTGCGGCTGAGCAGGAGCAATGCCTCGGTGAGTTCGATCGCCCGGGCGTTGACGGCGCGAAGGCGTTCGTCGAGCTCCCCGGTCTCGCGGTTCGGATCATTGCGCGCGACGTCGAGCAACGTCTGCGTGATCGCCAGCGGGGTGCGGAGCTCGTGGGAAGCGTTGGCTGCGAACCTCCGCTGCTCGGCGACGTGCGCCTCGAGCCGAGCCAGCATGGCGTCGAAGCTGTCGGCGAGCTCGCGGAACTCGTCCTGACGACCCTCCAGGTCGATCCGGTGGGAGAGCGACCCTTTGGCGGCCATGCGGGTGGCGTCGGTGATCCGGGCCAGCGGCGCGAGCATGCGGCCGGCGAGAATCCACCCTCCGACGAGACCGAACACCAGCAGGAACCCGAGCGCTTCGGCTGCCCGCGGAGCGAAAGCGCGCAGGAGGTCCTCGCGGCTCGGACCTGAAAGACGAAGGCCGGGGTAGAGGTCCTGTGACGGCACGTCGGGTACGTATCGCAGGAGGAACACCCAGACGGTGGCGAGTAGCAGGGCACCCGCGAGCAGGAGGAAGCCGGCGTAGCTGAGGGTGAGCTTGAGGCGGACACTCAACCCGGCCTCCCTATTCACGCTCGCCTCCCTCGCCTCCGGCGTCCGATCCTGTGTCGATGCGGTAGCCGACCCCGGTCACCGTGGCGATCAGCCAGGGTTCGCCCAGCCGTTTACGCAGCGCCGAGACCGTGATGCGCACGGCATTGGTGAACGGGTCCGCGTTCTCGTCCCATGCCCGTTCCAGGAGCTCTTCGGAGCTGATGACGCCGCCGTCTGCGGCGACGAGGACTTCGAGCACCGCGAACTGTTTGCGGGTGAGCGCCACGTAGCGGCCGTTCCGGTAGACCTCTCGGCGGAACGGGTCCAGACGCAGGCCCGCGATCTCCCGCACGGGCGGCCTGTTGTGTGCGCGTCTGCGGTCGAGCGCTCTGAGCCGGAGTACGAGTTCCTGCAGCTCGAACGGCTTGGTGAGATAGTCGTCGGCGCCGAGTTCGAATCCGGAGGCCTTGTCGTCGAGCCGGTCCGCGGCGGTGAGCATCAGGATGGGGATCCCGCTGCCGGACGCGACGATGCTTTCCGCGATCTCGTCACCGGAGGGGCCCGGGATATCGCGGTCGAGGACGGCGATGTCGTAAGCGTTGATGCTCAACAGCTCCAAAGCGGTGTCGCCGTCACCGGCGATGTCGGCCGCGATCGCCTCGAGACGCAGCCCGTCGCGGATGGCCTCTGCCATGTAGGGCTCGTCCTCGACGACCAACACACGCATGCTCACCATTCTAGGAGCCCGCGCATATCGTCGGCGTATCGAAAACGACATACCGGCCCACAACAGAACGCCGCCTTTCCTGGCGGCATGAGTTCAACCGCAGCACGGCGGACGACGCGCAGGACTCTTCGGCCCGGCGTCGTCGGCCTCGTCGTCGTCACCGTTGCGATCATCGGAGCCCTCGTCCATCAGTCGGCCTGGTCACCGGCGCCCTCCGTCAGCGAGGTACTTCGCGGCGACCACGGTGGTACGACTGCGGAGGCGGACGGCGCCCTCCCCGAAGGCGTGACCGTCTTCGAGAACCGGTATCCCGGCGTGGCCAACCTCGACCCCGATCTGCTCCAGGCCCTGCGCAGAGCCGCGACAGACGCCGCCGACGACGGCACCGTCTTCTACGTCAACAGCGGCTGGCGCTCGCGGGAGTACCAGAATCAGCTTCTTCGCGAGGCGGTCTCCGAGTACGGGTCGGAAGCGGAGGCCGCGCGCTGGGTCGCCACCGCCGACACGTCTCCTCACGTCTCCGGAGACGCCGTCGACATCGGGCACTCCGACGCGACGGCCTGGCTGTCGGAACACGGCGCCGACTACGGACTGTGCCAGATCTACCGCAACGAGCCCTGGCACTACGAACTGCGCCCCGAAGCCGTCAAGCAGGGTTGCCCGCCCATGTATGCCGATCCCACCCACGATCCGAGGATGCAGAAGTGACCTGCGCCCTCGACGGATCCTGACCGCGCCGGTGACCTGCCGGGTCCACGAGGATCCCTGCCTCTGTCGACAACGTCCCCCTCCCGTTCGTCGTGTCGGTGGAGGATGCCGTCAGAAGGAGGAGCCATGAGATACCTGATGCTCGTCTGCGCGTCGGAGGACCAGGGGCCGGACGTTCCGCCGGGCCCGTGGATCGCCGAGATGGAGCGCCGGGGGGTGCGTGTGCTGGGCCAGCGGCTCCGGCCGGTCAGTGATTCCACGACGGTACGGGTCCGGGAGGGCGAGGTGCTCGTCTCGGACGGCCCGTTCGCGGAGACCAAGGAGCAGATCGGCGGCTTCGACATCCTGGACTGCGCGGACCTCGACGAAGCGATCGAGGTCGCCTCGAAGCACCCTGCCGCGAGCTTCGGGACCCTCGAGCTGCGGCCCTTCTGGGAGTGAGCGCCCGGGACGCCGTCGACGTCGCCTTCCGGGAGGAGCGCGCCCGCGTCCTGGCGACGCTGATCCGGCTGACCGGCGACTGGGACCTCGCCGAGGAGTGCGTCCAGGACGCGTTCGAGAAGGCGCTGGTGCGCTGGCCGGAGGACGGCGTCCCGCAGCGGCCGGGGGCCTGGCTCACGACGACGGCGCGCAACCGCGCCCTCGACCGGTTGCGCCGCGGCAGTGTGGAGGCGGCGAAGCTGCGAGAGCTGGCCGGCGAGCCGGGGCCGGAGACGGAGGAGTGGGGCGACGACCGGCTCCGCCTCGTCTTCACCTGCTGCCACCCGGCGCTTCCGCTGGAGGCGCGGGTGGCGCTCACCCTGCGCACGGTCGCGGGCCTGACCACCGAAGAGATCGCCCGTGCGTTCCTCGCGCCGACGGCGACGATGGCGCAACGGATCGTGCGGGCCAAGCGCAAGATCCTCCAGGCCGCGATTCCCTACCGCGTGCCTCCCCCCGACCTGCTGCCGGAGCGGCTCTCCGGAGTGCTGGCCGTGGTCTACCTGGTCTTCAACGAGGGCTACTCGGGGCGGCCGGAACTCGCCGAAGAAGCGATCCGCCTCGGTCGGGTCCTGCACCGGTTGATGCCGGCCGAGTCCGAGGTTCGCGGTCTGCTCGCCCTCATGCTGCTCCACTCCGCCCGGGTGCATGCCCGCACCGACCGCGCGGGTCTGCTGGTGCCCCTGGAGGAGCAGGACCGGAGCCGCTGGCGCACCGACCTGATCGACGAGGGCGTCCGGCTCCTGACCGGGGCGGAGGGGCCGTACCAGCTCCAAGCGGCGATCGCCGCGTGCCACGACGTCGCCCCCACCGCGGCAGCCACCGACTGGGCGCGCATCGAGGGTCTGTACGACCGGCTGCTCGCGCTCACGCGCTCACCGTTCGTGGAGCTCAACCGTGCGGTCGCCGTGGCGATGGCGCACGGCCCCGCGGCCGGCCTCCCCCTGGTCGAGGCCCTGCGAACCTCCGACCGGCTTCCCGGCTACCACCTGCTGCCGGCGACCGAGGCGGATCTGCTGCGCCGGCTCGGGCGGCACGCAGAGGCGGCCGGCGCCTACGAGGACGCCCTTGCCCTCGCCCCGAGCGATGCGGATCGCAGCTACCTGCGTCGCCGGCTCGCCGAGGTGCGCTCGGCGTCCGGTTCGGTGGCCGGAACCGTCGAATAGGCCTGGTCCCCGTTCGTCATCAGGGCGGATCCGGCGCCCGGATCCCTGACGATGCGGAGATCCGACCATGGCGGTCCAGGAACAGGACGAATCCACTCCACCGGTTCAGCTCGTCCGCGGCGGCCGGTGGCCGGCCACCGCGGTGTTCCTCCTCAACGGGCTGGCGCTGTCGACGTACATCGTCCGCGTCCCCTCGCTGAAGGCCGAGCACTCCCTCAGCGACGGCCAGCTCGGCCTCGTCGGCATGCTCTTCGCCCTCGCGGCGCTGGCGGCGATGCAGGCCGTCGGCCCGCTGGTGTCGCGCCTGGGGAGCGGGCGGATCCTGCGGACGTCGCTCGTCGTGATGCCCGTGGTGCTCGCGGCCGTGGGGCTCGCGCCGGGGTGGGTCGTGTTCGCGCTGGCCGTCACGGCGCTCGGTGCGGTGCACGGGACGACGGACGCCGCCATGAACGCCTCCGCCGTGACGGTGGAGCGCCTCATCGGGCGTCCGGTTCTGAGCGGCTGTCACGCGGCCTGGAGCACGAGCGCCGTCGTCGCATCGCTGCTCGCCGCCGTCCTCGTGCACGGAGGCGTCGGACCGCGTCCCCACTTCCTGGCCGTCGCGGTCGTGCTGCTCGTCGCGGGTCTCGCGATCGGCCCGCTGCTGCTCCCGCCCGAGGCGGATCGGGGGCCGGATCCGGTCACCGGCCGCGCGGGCTACGGGTGGCGCCATGGCTGGACACGTCCGCTGCTCGCGCTGGGGGTGACCGGCACCGTGCTGATGGTCTGCGAGGGAGCTGCTCTCGGGTGGGGTGCCGTCTTCCTGCACGACGAGCGAGGGGCCTCGCTCACCTTGGCCGCCGCGGCCGTCACCGCCTACACCGGCGGGCAGACGGCCGGCCGGACGCTCGGCGACCGTCTCACCCGGCGCTACGGCCCTTCCCGGGTCTTCCGCGGCGGCGGGGTCATCGGGACGGCCGGGCTGGTCCTCGCCGTGGCCGCTCCGCAGCCGGCCGTGGCCGTGGTCGGGTTCGGTGTCATGGGGGTCGGCACGTCGGTGCTCATCCCGCTGGCCTTCAGCGCCGCAGGGCACGCGGGCGGTGGGGGCTCCGGCACCGCAGCCGCGGTCTCGCGCTTCACGACGTTCGCCTACGCGGGCATCCTGCTCGGGCCCGCGCTCATCGGGTGGGCCGCGGAACTGGTCGGGCTGTTCCGCGTTCTCGCGGCGCTCGTCCCGCTGCTGCTCACCGTCGCACTCGTCTGCGCCCTGCCAGGCGGCCGCCGACCCGCCTCCGCCGACGCATGACGGTGGTGACCTCGTAGACAGGATCGGGCGATCGCGGCGGAGGTCCTGCAGCAGAGGGCATCAGCTCGTGCCGACGACGAGGAAGGAGTTGCCGTCGGGGTCGCGGAGCCGGAACTGCGTCGGGACACCCGCGAGCGGGGCGCCGCTCCACCACACGACCTCGCCCCTGGCCAGTGGTTGCTCGTCGACGTCGAGTCCTTGGTCGCGGAAGGCGCTCAGGTCCCCGAGAACGTCGCTGCTGGACAGCACGACGCCCGTCTCGATGCCCGCAGGGCGGTCAGGTCGACTCCTCACGAGGCAGAGGTTCGAGCTGCCCTGCGCCGGCGACACCTCCAGCCAGCGCTCCCCGGTCGGATAGGTGAAGTCGTTGACCTTGTCCATTCCGAGGACGTCGACGTAGAAGGCGAGGGCGGCGTCCTGATCCGAGACCGGGATCACGATCGTCGCGACCTGCCCGAGATGGGTCCTGCTCTGGGTCATGAGCTTCAGACTCGGCCGGGAGTCCCGACTCATCGCTCCACCCCGGCACGACCCGTCGGTGATGCCGGCGCGCGTTCGTGCTTCTCAGCCGCGGCCATCTCGGGGACGCTGGAGCGTGCCCCTGGACGGTCTCCATCGGGATCGCGAACGGGCCGAGTCGTTCGGTTCGATCGTGGCGGACTACGACCGGTTCCGGTCGGAGTATCCGGCTGAGCTGATCGAGCGCCTGGTCGAGCTGAAGCCGCGGGATGTCCTCGACGTCGGATGCGGCACCGGCAAGGCCGGCCTCGCCCTCGCCCGGCGTGGTCTCAGGGTCGTGGGTGTGGACCCCGACCCGGCGATGACCGCTGCGGCCCGCGCACGGGGGTTGCGGGTCGAGGTGTCGAGGTTCGAGGACTGGCAGGACGACGGCCGACTCTTCGACCTCATCGTCGCCGGGCACTCGTGGCACTGGATCGATCCCGCGATCGGGCTCTCCCGGGCCGCGGCTCTCCTACGACCGGGCGGCACGATTGCGCGCTTCTGGAACTTCCACGTGCTGCCGCCGGACCTCCTGCCGGCCGTCGACGAGGCCTACGAGCGGCATGCCCCGGGCATCAGAGCCATCGGTCATGGTCCCGCCGACGGTCCGGACCCGGACCCCTTCCAGGGGATCCGCCCCTTCATCAGGTCCGAGACGGTCACCTATCGATGGACACGCGAGATGACCGCCGACGACTGGGTCGGCCTGATCGCGACCTTCAGCGATCACCAGCGGCTGGGACCTGCTCGACTCGTGGCGCTGCAACGGGCGGTCCGACAGGTGATCGAAAGGGCGGGTGGATCACTTCCGGTGCACGGGGGCACCTACACGCGGCTGGCGAGCCGGGAGTGAAGCCGCGGGCGGGCGCCGGACAAGCCGCGAGGCCTGCAGCATGCTCATCGATAGGGGTCGGTGATCTCCCGGAGCCGGGTCAATGTCTGCTCGAGCTGTGCGGTCGCGCGTCTGCCGAGGTGCGCTGTCCACTCGGCCTGGACGGCGGCCTCCGTCCGCCGGGCGACCTCGACGACGGCCAGGCCGCGCTCGGCGACGACGACGAGCCGGGCGCGGCCATCGGTGGGGTCGGGATCGCGACGCACGTAGCCGGCGCGCTCGAGCTGGTCCACGAGGAACCCTGCGGTCTGCTTCGTCACCCTGGCATGCTCGGCGAGCTCGGTGATCCGCGTTCCCTTCGGGCCGATCCTCGCGAACACCCGCGCCTGCGCCTGGGTGATGTCGTCGAACCCGGCCGCGGCCAGGTCCCGGAGCACCCGGTCCTCCATCGCGCGGTAGGCGATGAAGCAGAGCAGAGCGATGTTGAGGGGGCCGCCCCCGTCGAACGGCTCGGTGATCTCAGCTGCCATCGATCACGGACTCCTCTCGACACGCTCTTGACAGTAGACAGTACATCGAACCAATGTAGTACGAGTATCGTACTAGCTTCGGAGGGGCCGTGGACAGCAACGAGGTGTGGAGGCACATCGACGAGGAGCGGAGTCGTGTGGCCGACCTCTTCGAGGACCTCTCGGACGACGAGTGGGGGACCCCGTCCCTCTGTACGGCCTGGACCGCGCGGGACGTGGCGGCGCACCTGACGCTGGCGCACACGGGTCTCGGCGCCGCGCTGGCGGCCTTGGTGAGGGCGCGCGGCAGCTTCGACGGCATGATCCGCGACACCGCGATCCGGCAGGCCGCACTGCCGGTGGAGGAGTATCCCGGCCTGCTGCGCGCCATGATCGGATCGCGGCGCACCGCCCCCTTCATCACCGAGCGCGAACCGCTCATCGACGTCCTCGTGCACGCCCAGGACATCGCCAGGCCGCTCGGCCGGACCTACGCCATGCCCACGGATGCGGCGATGACGGCCGCTGACCGCGTGTGGAGCATGCCCTTCCCCTTCCGGGCTCGACGTCGCCTGGCCGGTCGAGAACTCGTCGCCACCGACGTCCCCTGGCGTGCCGGGTCAGGAGCGCGCGTGGAGGGGCCGATCGCCGCTCTCCTCCTGCTGATGACGGGTCGACCCGCGGCACTGGCCGACCTGTCCGGGCCGGGGACACACGGCTTGGCCGCGAGCTTCCCTGCCCCCGTCGACCGCTCGACGTCGAGCGCTCCGACGGAGGAGCGGCAGCCATGAGCCTCTACGCCGTTCTCGTCGACATCCCGGGGGCCGTGGAGTTCTACGACGCGGTCCACGCGGAGACGCTCCGACGGACGGAGGGGAACGTCGAAGGCCTCCTGGTCCACGTGGGCCGGCAGACGACCGGCGGGTTCCAGGTCATCGAGGTGTGGGAGAGCCGCGAGAGCTACGAGCGCGCCGACCGCGAGGTCGTGGCCCCGATCATCGCCTCGGTCACCGGTGCGTCCCCGTCAGCTGGTCCCGTGAGTGCGCAGGTGGAGGAGTTCAGCCCGCGCGGCCTGGTCATCCCGGGCGGCCGGAGAGTGCTCCTCTGACGAGAGCCGGTGAGGAGCCCGGCGAGAAGCATGCCTTGACAGTTATATGACCGTCAGGGCATGCTCATCTCATGCCGGATGTTCTCGACGCGCTTGCCGAACCGCGCCGGCGTCGCATCCTCGACGCTCTGCGCGAGGGTGAGGCGTCGGTGGGTTCGCTCGTCGAGCAGCTCGGCGGCAGCCAGCCTCTGGTGTCCAAGCATCTGCGGGTCTTGCGCGAGGCCGGTCTGGTCGAGGTGCGCGTCGACGGGCAACGTCGGCTCTATCGCCTGCGGCCCGAACCGCTGATCGAGCTGGACGCCTGGCTCGAGCCGTACCGGCAGATGTGGCGCAGCAGCCTCGATCGCCTCGAGGCCCACCTGACCGAAGGAGAACCCCATGCGTGAAGCGACCCTGATCTCGACCGGCGACAGGCCGGTCCTGCGGTTCGAGCGGTTCCTGCCGCGCCCTGTCGAGGAGGTGTGGCACGCCGTCACCGATCCGGTCGAGATGCGAGCCTGGTTCCCCACCCGGATCGAGATCGACCGCTGGGAGGCGGGGGCGAGCCTGACCCACCACTTCGACGGTCAGCCTCTCGGTCCGCTGCCCGGCAGCGTGATCGAATGCTCGGAACCCCATCGGCTGGTGTTCACCTGGGGCGACGACACGATCAGCTTCGAGCTGTCCGCTGCCGAGGGCGGCACGCGCTTCGTGCTGACCGAGGAACTCGCCGCACCGCGGGCGGCCCGCAATGCCGCCGGGTGGGAGGTCTGCCTCGAGCGTCTCGTCGACGGCGTGGTCGGGGAGGACTGGGCGTCCCGCTTCGAGCGCTACAGCGGCGAGTTCGAGCCGGTGCTGGGAGCGCAGGAGGGCCCGCCTGCCGACGTCCACGCCGAGGCCTGATCGGCGGAGCCGTGGGGCCTGGCGTCACGACGCCAGGCCCTCGGCGTCGTCGCGGACGTCGAGCCGAGCGCCACCGTGAGTAGCCTTCGGGGGATGGGAGTCACCCGCGTCGCCACCGTCCTGGCGGCCCCTCGGGGCCGCGTGTACGAGGCCCTGCTCGACCCCTGGATCGGGCCTCGCTGGAGGGTTCCGGCGGCCATGACCTGCGAGGTGCACGAGTTCGAGCCGTTCGAGGGCGGACGGGTGCGCATCTCGCTGACCTACGACGCGCTCGACCGCGCGGGCAAGAGCGGCGGCCGCACCGACACCTACCACGGCACGTTCGTCCGGCTGGTCCCCGACGAGCTCCTCGTCGAGGCCGACGAGTTCGAGGCCGACGATCCCGCCCTGGGAGGCGAGATGACCATCACCATCGAGCTGACGGACGCCGTGAGCGGCGGCACCGAACTCGTGGCGACGCACACAGGTGTGCCGGACGTCGTGCCGGAGGCCGACAACGAGGCCGGCTGGCGCGAGGCCCTGCAGCGATTGGCCGGCTTCGTCGAGCCGGAGAGGTAGCCGACGACCCCATCGCGTGAGGGGTCACTCTCGGCCCGGACGCCGATCCGGCTGCCGGTACCCGGGGTGCACCCCGGGGGTGAGTCCCTGGGCTGCGGCGACCTTGCCCAGGAGAGTCCTCAGGGCGTCGCGCTCGCCCGGCTCGAGGCCGGCGGTCATGGCCTGCTCGTGGGCCACGGCTTCGGCTCGGACGTCGGCGAAGACCGCCAATCCGTCCTCGGTCAAGTGGAGTTCGTAGTTGCGGCGGTCCGCCGCGCTGCGTCGGCGCTCCACGAGACCGCGCGCCTGTAGTCGATCCATGAGAGGTACGAGAGTGCTGGGCGCCACACCGAGGCGGGCGGCCAGCTCCTGCTGGCTCACGCCAGGGTTCTGCACCAGAAGTCGCAGCACGCCGGTCGCCGCAGGCGTGAGGTCCAGTCGGGCCGTGCGCTGCCCGTAGGCGGCGGAGGCGTGGGCGCCCAACTGTGCGATGAGGAAGGCCACGCCGACCTGGGGCGCACTGGTCTGGTCCGGCTCGTCCACGCCTCCACCTTAGGATCCACTGAGAAGCAGTTCACGTCATGAATCATTCGTGCTACGAATGATTCATGACCGGTCCTCCTCCGAGTCCTGTCGCTGCGCTGCCTGGTCCCGTAGCAATGGGGAGGGTTCTCAGGGCCTCGGCGGCCACCTACTGGACGCGCGCGGACGCCGGGGACAGGCGGCGCTATCTGCTCGCGGCGGCGTTGCTCGCGAGTGGCCTGGTGCACGTCGGCGTCCAGGTGCTGCTGGGCGGAGCCTGGAGTGGGCCGGTGTCCTGGCGCAAACCGATCACCTTCGGTCTGTCCTTCGGGCTCACCCTGGCCACGCTGACCTGGGTGACGACCTACCTGCCGATGCCGGCCGCGCGGCGGGCGCTCCTCCTGAACGCCTTGGCTGCCGCCTGCGCTCTGGAGGTCGCCGTCATCACGACGCAGGCGTGGCGCCACGTGCCGTCACACTTCAACGTCACCACGCCGGTGAACGCCGCCCTCGCCTACGCCGCCGCGGCCGGTGGGGCCGTCATCCTCGCCTGCACGCTCGGCATCGCCGCCGCTGTCCCCCGGTCCGACCCCCGCACCCCGCCGAGCATGGCCCTCGCCGTGCGCTTCGGTCTGCTGACCTTCCTCGTCGCGCTGGCCGTCGGAGTGGCCATGATCGTCCTGGGTGTACGGGAGACCCGGCTGGTGTCCCAGTCCGCGGCGTACACGGTCGACGAGCACCTCAAGGCGGGCCACGCCTCGATGATGCACGGGATCCTCGTGCTGCCGGCTCTCGCATGGCTCGCCTCGTTCACGCGGTGGCCGGAGAGTCGCCGTGTCCGGGTCGTCGCCCTGGGGTGCCTCGGCTACCTCCTTCCCGCCGCTGCGGTGCTGACGGATGCGGTACTGGGCGAGGACCCCTTCCACGCGATCACGACGAGCGGAATCACCGCGGTTCTCGACATCGCAGGCGTCGTTGCGCTGCTCTTCGCCGTCACCTCGGTCGGCGTCGAGCTCGTCCGCCGGGGCGCCCGACCGGGACTCGATCACCCTGGCGTGGACGTCCGAGAGACGACACCGTTCCGCGGAATCGGTGCGTGAGCCGGGGAGAACGGGGTAGGGGGCCCTGCGACAGCGGGCGTGCCGGGGGTGCGCTGAGGCGGCACGCAGGGAGGTATTCACATGGCACTGCCGGATGCGAACGCGGCGAAGACGTGGGGCGGCAAGCTCCTGGTCGATCGCGACGGAACCGAGATCGGGACCTGCACGCAGATCTTCGTCGACGATGCGACGGGTCTGCCGGAGTGGGCCGCCGCGGACCTGAACGGGGGCCCGGCCCTCGTCCCACTGGTCGACGCCGCCGAGTCCGGTGATCGCGTCCGGGTGGCGGTGCGACAGGTCGACGTCGCGGACGCGCCTCCGGTCGGGGATGCCTGGCACATCTCGGTCGAGGAGGAGGAGCGGCTCTACCGCCACTACGGGATCGACGTCTCGCACGCGGCCTCCGAGAGCCTGCTGCCGGTCGACGAGCCGGTCGCCCCGGAGCCGTCGAGCTCCGCGCCCCCGTCGGCCGAGCGCCGAGCCCGAGCCGACCAGTGACGCGACCGGCCACCATGGCCGTGCACCGCTCCTGCGCGGTCTCGCCGCAGTCGTCGTCGGGGCGGTCGCCGCCATCGGTGCCACAGTCTTCTGGTGGCGTCATCGACAGGCGCCGCCGACACGTACCGAGCTCCTGGCGGCCCGCGCCCGTGCAGCCTCGCTCGCGCTGGGAACGCGGCGCGCGCAGGTGACCACGATGACGGCTCCTCTGCTGCAGGCCGGGCGCAAGCTCTCCGAGACCGCCGCCCAGCGCGCCCGGCTCCAGGCGCGGACGGCCTCCGAGCGAGCGGCCGCGCAGTCGCGGGCCGCGGCCGAGCGAGCAGCCGTGCAGTCCCGCGCAGCGGCCGAGCGAGCCAGTGGTGCAGTCGCGGGCTGCGGCGCAGCAGGCGGCGGCACTGGCCGCTGTCGCGCGCACCGTGCGGCTGCAGCGCGTCCCGGCTGCGGCGGACGTGCAGACCGAGCCCGTTCCGGCTGCCGCCGGCGCGGATCGGCCCCGCCGGCTGGTCGACGTTCTCGAGGCCGGCGCCGGCTTCGCGGCCGGCTACGCGCTGGGCGCGCGGGGCGAGGGGCGCCGGTTCGACCGGCTCACCAGGACGCCGACGAACTGGGCCCGCAGTCCCCAGGTCCAGCAGGCGATGGGCCGCGTCCGGGTACGCGCCACGGACACGTGGCAGGCGGGGAGCGCCCAGGTCTCGCGGCGGGCCGGTGGCGTCACGGAGCGAGTCCGGCGCCGGTCGGATCGCTCCGGTGAGGCGCCGGCCCGGTTCCGAGGACTCGAGCCCGGCGAGCTAGCGCCGACTCCGGCACGCGGCGGGGCCGCCGGGGCTCGGAGCCGGGTCCGGCGAGCCTCGCTGGACCTGCTCCGGACCGCCTACGGCGGCCCCGTTCCGCGCGCCGAGACCGCCCCCCACGGAGCAGGGATCGTCAGGCCAGCCCGCCCTTGACCGCCTGCGCCGGGACGTCGATCCCGAGATGGGTGGCGACGAAGGAGGCCTCGTGCGCGCTCGGGCACACGAGCCAGGTCCGGATGTCCTTGCCGACCCCGTGCTCGGACTTCTCGAACACCCGCACGCCGTCCTCGACCGGCACGCCCGGTCCGCTGACCAGGTAGGACTGCCCGTCGAGATCGATGAGGAAGGTCGTCTCCCCGGTGAAGTCGTCGAGCGTCGCCGGTGCCCGGTCGTCGACCTGGACGACCGGGTAGGGCTTTCCGGAGATCACGGAACGGGGCGTGGTGGCAGACATGGCGAGCCTCCGGGGAACGACGACGACGGCGAACGCTTCCCGGGTGAAATACGGCTTGCCACCACGGAGCGATACCGAGAGTCTCGCCAGAAGCGGCAATCGAGGTCAATGCCACCGGCATGTGCAAATGCCGCGCTGAGCCGAGCCGCTCCCGGCGTAGCGGCTCTCGCCGGCCGGCGCTCGGTAGCCTCCCGGGATGGCTGACCGCCGGTTCATCAGCAGCGGATCGACGTTCGAGGAGCAGATCGGGTATGCCCGGGCCGTGGTCGTGGGCGATCGCGTGTACCTCTCCGGGACGACCGGCTTCGACTACGCCACGATGACCGTCGCCGAGGACGTCGTCGCGCAGGCCGAGCAGGCGATCCGGAACATCACCTGGGCCCTCGCCGAGGCCGGGTGCACGCTCGCCGACGTCGTCCGGGTGCGGTACCTGCTGCCCGACCGCGACGACTTCGAACCGTGCTGGCCCGTCCTGCGCGCCGCCTTCGGCCCGGTGCGGCCCGCCGCGACCATGCAGGTCTGCGGGCTCTCCGACACCCGGATGAGGATCGAGATCGAGGTCGACGCCGTCAGGGACACGGTCTGACGGCATTCCTGCCAGGGCTCTGGAACCGCGGGCGGTCCCGAGTGACACTGGTCGTCTGCACCAGGAGGTGGGCCGATGGAGTCCCTCCACGCACTGCGGGACGCGGTCCGCATGCGCTACGACGAACGTCGTCGCCGGGCTCGGCTGCGACGGGAGATCCTCGACTACCGGACGCCGGCGGAGCGCGAGGAGCTCATGGCCATCCTGGAGCGGTACGACATGACGATCGAGGACCTCCTCGCCGGCCGCCAGCCGCCGCCGCTCTCGGTGGACTCCTCGCCGACGCGATGGGAAGGCGCGTGGGAGGAGATCGTCCTCGACCTGACATCGCCGGAGGACTGACGGCGCCGGTTCGTCCACCATGGCAGGCGTGACCGCCTTCGTCCGCCGTCCCCACTCGCCGCGGCGACCGCGTCGCTGGTCGACGACCCGCGTGGCAGAACGACTGCGGCTGCGCCGGCCCGGGCGGCCGGCGATCGGCTGGACGCTGCGGCTCACGGTCGCGGCGGTCGCCAGCTACGTCGTCGCCGAGCTGGCCTTTCCCGGTGCCGCACCGCTGACCGCTGCGCTGACGGCGCTGCTCGTCGTCCAGCTCACCCCGGTCAGCCTGCTGGTCAGCGGTCTGGACCGGGTGGTGAGCGTCGTCGCCGGTGTCGGCCTGGCCGTCCTGGTGTCGTCGGCGGTGGGTCTGACCTGGTGGAGCCTGGGGCTCATCATCGGGATCTCCCTGGTCGTCGGCCAGGTCCTGCGTCTCGGCTCGAACCTGCTCGAGGTCCCCATCAGCGCGATGCTCGTGCTCGGGGCGGGCGCCTTCGGCGCGTCCGCGGCGGCGAGCGACCGGATCGCGCAGACCTTCATCGGCGCGGGCGTCGGCGTCCTCTCCAACGTCGTCTTCCCGCCGCGGGTGGTCGTGCCCGACGCGGCGCAGGCGATCGAGGAGCTCGGCCGCAACTTCGCCGACCTGCTGGACGACGCGGCGGACGACCTCGCGTCCCCGGACGCCGAGGGCGCGTGGCTCGTCGACCGCGCCGGGGAGTGGCTCGGCCGTGCCCGGCAGTTGACGCACGGCATGCCGGCCGTCGGGGCGGTGCTGCTCAGGGCGGAGGAGAGCAGACGGCTGAACGTGCGCGCGCTGGGCACGCCGGACGCGGGCCCGGGGCTGCGCCACGGGCTCGAGGCGTTGGAGCACTCGGCGGTGGCCATCCGCAGCATGTTCGGCACGATCGAGGCCGTCGCGGACCGGCTGGACCACGAGCGCCGCGCGATCGTCCCGGAGCTGCGCGAGTCGTTCGCGGTGGCGCTGCGCGAGATGGCCGACGGTCTGCGCGAGTTCGGGGAGCTCGTGCGTGCCGAGGCGCGGCCGGGCGACCACGACGGCGACGTGGACGACGTGGTCGCGGCGCTCGGCACGCTGCACGAGGCCCGGGCCCGGATCGACGAGCTGCAGCTGGTCAACCCGCGCGAGGACGTCGTGCTCACCGAGCTCATCGCGTCATTCGGCGGCACCGTCGAGCGGCTGCTGCGCGAGCTCGACCTCGACGAGCGCGCCCGCCGGCAGCCCCGTGGCTCCCGGCTCCCCGCGCGCCTGCGGCGTCCGTTGCGCACGCAACTGCCCGTGATGCCGCCGGTGCTGCCGCTGTCGCGTGGGCACCGCCCCGGCCGGCGGTGACGACCGGAGCGGTGCGGGTGCGGCGGATCAGCTGCTCGCGTAGACGCCCTTGACGAGGTCGACGACGAGGTCCTGCGGAGCCGACGACGCGACGTCGGATTCGCTCACCACGCCCACGAGCCGATGCCCGTCGATGACGGGTACGCGCTTCACGTGGTGCTGGGACATCGTGCGCACGAGCTCCTGCAGGCTGTCGTCCGCGCCGATGGTCACCGGCTTGCCCTGAGCCGAGTTCCCCGGCCTTGCAGGTGTTGGGGTCCTTGCCCTCGGCGATCACCTTGATGACGATGTCGCGGTCGGTGACCATGCCCTTGAGCCGGTCGTCGTCGCCGCAGATCGGCAGGGCTCCGACGCCGAGCTGGGCCATCTTGCGCGCCGCGTCGGCGACTGTCTCGTTCTCGCCGACGCAGTCCGCTCCGCCGCTCATGATGTCGCGTGCCGTGTTCGCCATGACGATCTCCTCTCTGCGGATCCCGCTCCGAAGCGCCGTCCGCCGCGCCGGTCCCTGGACTGCGGCGTCGGCGATCCGGCCCTGCCCGGCCCACGTCCGGCCAAACCTGCCGATCGGCGAGCGGACGGCTTGCCCCGCGCACCGCGACCGCGTTGAGTGGCCCGATGCGCTACGCCGACGTCGCCGCCACGACGCCCATCTCGAAGATCGGCCTCGGGACGTGGCAGTTCGGGTCCCGCGAGTGGGGGTACGGCGGCGACTACGAGCGCCGGGTCGACGCGATCGTGCGCCGCGCGCTGGAGGCCGGCATCACCCTGTTCGACAGCGCGGAGGCGTACGCGTTCGGGCGCAGCGAGCGGCTGCTCGGCGCCGCCCTCGGTGATGCGCGCGAGCGCGCCTTCGTCGCGACGAAGATCCTCCCGATCCTGCCGGTCTCGGGCGTCGTGCAGCAGCGGGCGGTCGCCAGCGCCGCGCGCCTCGGCGTCCGGACCATCGACCTCTACCAGGTGCACCAGCCGAACCCCGTGGTGCGTGACGGCACGACCATGGCCGGCATGCGCCGGCTGCAGGACGTCGGCCTCGTCGACCACGTGGGGGTGAGCAACTACTCGCTGACCCGGTGGCAGGACGCCGAGCGCGCCCTCGGTCGCCCGGTCCTCTCCAACCAGGTGCAGTACAGCCTGGCGCACGCCGCGCCCGAGGCCGACATGCTGCCGTACGCGGCGGCCCGGCACCGGCTGGTCATCGCCTACAGCCCGCTCGCGCAGGGCTTCCTCTCCGGGCGCTACTCCGCCCAGAACCCGCCGGCGGGGTCGGTCCGGCGGATGAACCCGCTGTTCCTGCCCGCGAACCTCGAGCGCGCGGAACGGCTGCTGGCCGTGCTCCGGGAGGTCGCGGATGCGCACGGCGTGACGCCGTCGCAGGCCGCGCTGGCCTACGTCGTCCACCATCCGAACGTCGTCGCGATCCCCGGTGCCAGCAGCGCGGAACAGGTGGAGGCGAACGCCGCCGCCGCGGACGTCGTGCTCGCCGACGACGAGTACGAGGCCCTGCGGACGGCGGCGTCGGCCTTCCGGCCCCTCACCGGGGTGGCGGCGGTGCCGAAGCTGCTGGCGGGGCTGCGCCGCTGACACCGGCCTCGCCCCGGGCCGCCCGGTGGGCGGCCTCGGCGAGGTGCTTGATCCGGGACAGCCGGGCGTCCCACTGCGCGGCGACCTGCGCCACCACCCGGGTCGCGGCCTCGAGCCGCTCCGGCCGCACCCGGTAGAGCGTCTCGCGGCCTTCCCGCCGGCTCGTCACGAGCCCGGCCCGGTCGAGGACCGCGAGGTGCTTGGCCACGGCCTGCCGGGTGAAGGGGAGGTCCCGCGCGAGCGCCGTCGGCGTCGCCTCGCCGTGCGCGAGCAGCAGGTCGAGGACGTGCCGGCGGGACGGGTCGCCGACGACCGCCCAGAGTTCGTCCTCGTCCGGCGACATGCGGGCCCCTAGCGCGCGGACGCGGCGGCAGCCCCGGGGGCGTAGCTGCGCAGCGACTGCAGATGCGTGTCCCAGCCCTGCCGGTGGTCCTCGAGGTAGCCGAGCTTCGCCTCGTCGGTCCACGCCATGGCGGCGATGCCGCTCTCCACCACGCGCAGGAGCGTGCCGTCGGCGTCCGGGGTCAGGGTGAACTCGACGAGGACCGAGTTCGAGCTGTCCGGGCGGGTGCCCTCGCGGGTGCGACCAGCGGTAGGCGAAGACGTGCGGCGGCTCGGCGCGCACCACCATCAGCGGTGCGACGACCTTCTCGTGGCCGTTGTCCTCGTTCCGGAAGGTGAGGACGCCGTTCCCGCCGGGGCGGGGGTCCAGCTCGGCCTCGTCGCTGAACCACCGGGTGATCTCGCCGGGTTCGGTGACGACGCGCCAGACGACGTCGACGGGGGCGTCGATCCGGATCTCGCGTTCCACACTGTCAGCGATCATGTCGGGTCTCCTTCGGGTTGACGTGCAACCGATCGTTGCACGTGCTCCTCCTCGAACGCAACCGTCGGTTGCCTTTCCAGGTCCACGAGGCGGACGGGGGCTTGCGGACGGGGATGGCGAACCAGTACGAAGGCGACGTGACCCGCCGTCGCACGGTCCTCGTGGCACGCCTCCACGTCGACCTGTGTCGCCTGGCCAGCGCCCTCTGTCGCGCCTGACCCGTCACCTCCGCCTGCACCAGGTCCGCGCGAGCGCGGACGCTGCCTGCTGCCCCCTCCGCCCACCCCGCTTCCGAGGAGTCTCCATGTCCGTCACCGACGAGCTGCTCGCCAACGCCCGCCATTACGCCGAGACCTTCGACAAGGCCGACCTCCCGCTCCCGCCCGCCAAGCACGTCGCGGTCGTCGCGTGCATGGACGCACGTCTGAACCCCTACGGGCTGCTCGGTCTGCAGGAGGGCGACGCGCACGTCATCCGCAACGCGGGCGGGATCGTCACGCAGGACGAGCTGCGGAGTCTGGCCATCAGCCAGCGCCTCCTCGGCACCGAGGAGATCATCCTCATCCACCACACCGACTGCGGGATGCTCACCTTCACCGACGACGACTTCCGGGCGCAGATCCAGGCGGACACCGGCGTCAAGCCCACCTGGGCGGCGGAGGCCTTCTCGGACCTGGAGGAGGACGTCCGGCAGAACATCGCCAGGATCAAGGCAGAGCCGGCGATCCCGCGCAAGGACTCGATCCGGGGATTCGTCTACGACGTCCGGACCGGCGAGCTCCGCGAGGTGAACTGACCCCGCGGCCGCTCAGGACAGCGGGAAGGTGAGCAGGGTCGCCGTGTCCGTCTCCACGCGCAGCGAAGCCAGCTGATCGGTGGGGACGGACACGCTGCCCGCGAACGTCGCCGTGCCGGTGTAGCCCGCCTCCCAGGTCGCGGCCACGGTCCGGTGGCCGGCGTGGTCGACGGCGACCAGCCGGCAGTGCTCCTCGGCCTGCACTCCCGAGAGGTCGATCCGCACCGCGGTGCCGGACGGCGTCGGGGAGATCCGGACGGTCGCGTGCACCGGCCCGGCGGCCGCGCTGACGACGCGCGTCCCACTGTCCTGCAGCCCGTCATGGACGGCGACGCCGGCGCCGCCGACGACGACGAGTGCCGCGGCCGCCGCGAGGAGCAGCCTGCGGCGGGGAGCGCGCCGCGCCGAACGGACGTCGGCGGGCGGGGCGGGACGGACGTCCGCGGACGGCGCCGGACGGACGTCCGCGGAGCGCGCGAGGAGGCGTTGGAACATCGCCTCATCGGGGGGCTCGGCCGGCGTTTCGATGTCGGACGCGTGCACCCGCGCGAGCAGCCCGGGCAGACCCGCGACGGACTCGAGGACCTCCTGGCACTCCGGGCACACGCGCAGGTGCTCGGCGACCTGCGGGCGCTCGGCCGGGTCGAGTGTGCCGAGCGCGTACGGCGCGACGTCGACCACATGCGGGCAGGTCATGGCGTCACCCCTCGTTCGAGCAGTGCGAGGCGCAGGGCCTGCAGCGCGTAGTGGGTCCTGGACTTGATCGTTCCGCCGGGGACGCCGAGGATCTCGGCGGCCTCCGACACCGTCCGCCCGCGGAAGTACGTCTCGAGCAGCACCTCCCGGTGCGCGGGGGAGAGCGCGGAGAGGGCGTCGGCCACCAGCCACGATTCCAGGGCGCGCTCGAGCTCGTCGACCGGGTCCGCCACCATGGCGAGCGGCTCGTCGCCGACCTCCCGGGGCCGCGCGATGCGGCGGCGGTGGGCGTCGACGGCCACCCTGCGGGCGACCGCGAAGAGCCACGGGCGCGGGGATCCGCGTTCGGGGGCCATCGCGTCCGGGTGGGTCCAGGCCCGCAGCAGGGTCTCCTGGACGACGTCCTCGGCGCGGCCGCGATCGCCGTCCGTGAGCCGGAGGGAGTAGGCCAGCAGGGCCGGCGCGTGCTCGTCGAACAGCTCCCGCAGGAGGTCCTCGCCGCTGGCCCGGGTGGTCACGATGTTCACTCTCCCGCGCTCACCGGCGTCCGGGCGAGCGCCCCGATCACGAGAACGGCGAATCCGAGAGTTTCCACCACGACCGACTGGACGAGGTCCGGTGCGTCCAGGGTCTCCCGGAAGCCGAACGTTCCGACGGTGAGGCTGAGACCCAGCGCGCCGAGGGTGCCCACCTGCAGGAGGGCGCCTGCCGCACAGGCGAAGCGCCACCAGGGCATCGGCGTCACGAGCACGGCCACCGCGACCAGGACGGCGATCACACCGTCGAGACGGAACAGCGGACCGATCACGGGCACAGTGGCGTAGCCGAGGTCGGCGAGGTGCCAGTGGAGCGCGCCGTTGCCGACGAGGAGCGCCGCACCTGCCACGCGGATCGCCGTGCGGGCGAGCGCGGAGAGGGGGAGGAGCCCGGCGGTGACCACGCGCCGCAGGGCGTCGAAGGTGCCGGGAGCTGCCGTTGTGCTTTCCACGCCTCTGACACGCGGGCGGAGCGGGAGCGGTTCAATCCCGCGGGGCTGAACCTTCGGCGACGCGACTGCGTGGAACGCGCGGAAGGCTCAGCGGTTCGAAGGGAGATTCTCGTGACGGATCCGACGCGACGGGTCGTCGTCGTGACCGGTGCCGTGGCAGCGGCCGCGGCGCTGGCGGCGTGCTCCTCCGCGAACTCCGGGGCCGGCGGCGGCGGTTCGGGGTCCGGTGGTGGGTCCGGTGGTGGGAACGGCGGTGGCTCCGGCGGCGTCCTCGTCCCGCTGGCCGACGTGCCGGCCGGTGGCGCGGTGGCCGCGAAGGATGCCTCGGGCGCCCCGATCGTGGTGTCGAGACCGAGCTCGGGCGCGCCGGTGGCCTTCAGTGCCATCTGCACCCACATGGGCTGCCAGGTCGCGCCCGCCGGGAACCAACTCGCCTGCCCCTGCCACGGATCGCACTTCGACGCCCTCACCGGCGCCGTGCTCCAAGGGCCCGCCACGAAGCCGCTGCCCTCCGTGCCCGTGCACGTCGAGAACGGTCAGGTCGTCGCCGGCGCGGGCTGATCGCTCAGGTGATGCTCGGCACGTCCGCGGGCCGCAGCTGACCGGGGATCAACTCCGCCACCACGGCCGTGGATGCCGCGTGGCGGGGCAGGCGCAGCTGGAGCAGGGCGCCGCCCTCGGGCGCCGTGCCCGCCGTGGCGCTCCCGCCGTGCGCCCGCGCCACCGACTGCACCAGCGCGAGGCCGAGCCCGGTGCCGGGCTGGCCCCCCGGCGGGGTCCGGTGGAAGAACCGGTCGAAGACGTGCTCGGTCTCGCCCGCAGGAATGCCGGGACCGGTGTCGGCGACCTCGAGGACGACGGCGTCGCCCTCGCCGCGCGCGGAGATGCGGACGACGTCGTTCTCGGTGGTGAAGCGGACGGCGTTCTCGAGCAGTGCGTCGAGCGACTCCTCGAGCCGGACGCGGTCGACGGCGAGCAGGCACTCCTCGGACGGGGACACGTCGACGACCCACCGCCGGGGCACGGCCGCCTCCCAGCGATGCCCGATCCGCGCGACGAACTCGCCCAGGTCGACGAGCTCGCGGTGCAGCCCGCCCGTCGTGTCGAGGGTCTCCATGGTGAGCAGCCGGCGGGCGAGGTCGCCGAGGCGTTTGAGCTGGTGGACGACCTCCTCGGCGTCCGCGTTGATCGACGGGTCGTCCGACCCCAGGCGGAGCAGCTCCACGTGGCCCAGGGCGATCGTCACCGGCGTCCGGATGGCGTGCGAGGTGTCGCGGAGGAACTCCCGCTGCCGCTGGACGCGCGAGCGTTCGAGGGCGGCCAGGGCCTCCACCTCGCGCTGTGCGGCCACGCGCCGCAGCCCGTGCCACACCATGAAGCTGACGATGAGCGGCATGAGCGGCACCTCGGCCAGCTCGTCCAGCTCGACGAGGCCGGAGAGGTACTCGCGCAGGAAGATCACGCCGGTCAGGACGGTGATGGCGCCGAGGATGATGCTCGCCACCCGGCCCGGCCACAGGCGGAACCCGTAGACGAGTGCGAAGCTCACGAAGATCAGGTGGTACGGGATCGTCATGCCGAAGTCGGTGAACCACATCACCGCGAGCATCGCGACGGCGAACGCCGTCCAGACGAGGTCGAGCGGCCGGACGTCGGCGCGGGTCTCAGGCCTCACGGAGCACGTACCCGACGTTGCGGATGGTCTCGATGTGCAGGTCACGCAGCTTGCCACGCAGTCGCGCGACGGTGACGTCGACGACGTTGCTGCCGGGGTCGAAGGCGTAGCCCCAGACGTCGCTGAGCAGCTCCGCCCGGGTGCAGACCGAGCCGGCCCGGCGCATGAGGTGCTGCATGAGGGCGAACTCACGCTGGGAGAGGTCGACCTCGCGGCTTCCGTTGGAGAGGCGCCGGGTGCGCAGGTCGAGCTTGATCGGGCCGGCGTGGAGCTCGTTCGGCACGCACGCCCTCGACGGGCGCCACCGGATCGCAGCCGCGAACGCACCCGCGCGAGCAGCTCCGCGACGGCGAACGGCTTGCCGATGAAGTCCACGGCGCCGGCGTCCAGGCACCGCACCCGGCCTTCGACGTCGTCCATCGCCGAGACGACGATCACGCGGAGGGACGGATCCTGCGCCACGAGCGCGGCGAGAACGGCGGCTCCGGAGAGCCCGGGCATGGCGAGGTCGAGGACGACGAGGTCCGGCTTCTGCTCGGCCGCGATACGCAGCCCCTCCGCGCCGTCCGTCGCGCTGTGCACCCCGTAGCCGCTGGATTCCAGCGCCCGCTGCAGGAAACGGACGATCGCCGGCTCGTCGTCGATAACGAGCACCTTCGTCATCTGCCTGCCCCTCCCCACCCCCGGCCCCACCGAAACTCCGTTGTTCGGATGATGACGGTCCCGCAACGTAGTTGTGAATCGCCTGGACGATGGAGGTTTTCCGGCCTTTCGTGCTCGAAAGGGCGCATGATCGTCGGAACGTGCTTCCTGGACGACGCACCGTGACGGCGCCACGATGAATGGCCGGACGAGGTGCGCGAGAACGAAACGGGGGATTTCGCGCAAAGCGTGCGGCGGGCTGAATCACGTGCGAAATCCGGGGCCCCTCGCCTCCTCGGAGCCGCGCTTTCTCATGCCGTGACGGCGAGCACCGCCGCGGCCGCCATGAGAGCCGTCGTCAGCCAGCCCAGCGTCGAGGCGAACCGGCCGTTGCGGTGCGCACCCATGATGCGGCGGTCCCGCGAGATGAGCATCACGACCACGAGGAACGGTGCGGCGATCACGCCGTCCACGAACGCCGTCACGACGAGGAGCTGCACGGGGTTGACCGGCGTCAGCGTCAGCACCGTCCCGACGACCGTCCCCAGCGCGACGAGACCGTAGAAGACCGGAGCCTGCCGCGGCGAGCGTGAGAACCCGAACGTCTTGCCCAGCAGACCGGCGATCCCCGCGGCCCCGGAGCCGGCCAGAACGGGGATGGCCAGCAGCCCGGTGCCGACGAACGCGATCGCGAACAGGGCCGTCGACCACGGGCCCACGACGGGCTCCAGGGCACCCGCCGCGTCCGTGACGCTGCCGATCTCGGTGGTGCCCCGGTCGTGCAGGGTCGTCGCCGTCGCAATCATGATCGCGAGCATGACGATGTTGCTGAACGCCATGCCGACGACGACGTCGAGCCGGGCCGCCGTCAGCCTCCGCCGCGCGTTCGTCGGCCGCCGCTCGCGCAACGGCACCGGCCGCTCACCGCCCAGATCCTCGTCGCGGAGGTCCTCGATCCGGTGCGCGGACTGCCAGAAGAGCAGGTAGGGACTGATCGTCGTCCCCAGGACGGCCACCAGCGCCGTCGTGTACTCCTTCGTCCCCGAGACCTGCGGCACGAGCAGCCCGCGGAGCAGGTCGGACGCCGACGGCCGGGCCAGCACCGCGACGGCGACGTACGCGAGCAGCACGACGCAGAGCAGCTTGAAGATCCGGGCCAGCCGGTCGAACGACCCCAGGATGACGGTCACGGTCACGAGCACCCCGGCTGCCAGCGCCCAGAACCAGGCGGGCCCGGCGCCCAGCAGCGCCATCCCGGTGCCGACGGCGACGAGGTCGGCGGTGACCTGCAGCGCGTTCGCGGCCATGAGCGCGACGAGCAGCACGCCGATCACGGTCCGCGGCAGCGGGCGGCGCCACTTGGCGGTCGCGAGCTCACCCAGGCTCTTGCCGGTGGCCAGCGCGGTCCGGTCGCAGATCTCCTGCACGGCTGCCATCAGCGGGAAGGTGACCCACGTCGTCCACAGCAGGGCGAAGCCCTGCGAGGCACCCGCCTGGGAGTAGGTCGCGATGCCCGAGGGGTCGTCGTCGCTGGCGCCGGTGACGAGACCGGGCCCCAGCGCGCGCAGGTAGTAGCGCCAGCCCCGGCCCTCGTGCGCCGGCGTGAGGTCGACATGGCTCCGCTCGAGGTCCTCGGTCTCCGGTCGGGACGTCACCCGGGGCTATACCCCTGGGCGCCGTCCTACTCCACCCCCCGGGAGATCGGCCCGTGCCGGCGGCGTGCCGCCGAGCCTGCGGGTCAGCTCGGCCGCCGCGAGCGCCACCGACCGGGCGAGCTGAGGTCGGTCGGCGTCCGCGACGTCGCCGACCGGATAGGTGACGGCGAGCCCCGCCACGGGATGACCGGTGTGGTCGTGCGCGGCGGCGGCCACCGACGCGAACCCCGGGGTCACCTCCCCGTCCTCGCTCGCGTACCCGTCGCGCCGGACGCCGGTGAGCACCCGGCGGAGTGCCGAGAGCGAACTCGGCCCCACGCCGGTCCGGTCGACGAAGGCCTCCGGCGCGGGGAACAGCGCGCGCACCTGGGCGGGAGGCAGCTCCGCCAGGATCGAGCGCCCGCTCGCGGTCAGGTGCGCGGGCAGCCGCACGCCGACGTCCGTGACGAGCGGCGGCCGCCCCGGCGCCCGCTCCTCCACGACGTAGAGGACCTCGCGTCCGTGCAGCACGGCGAGATGCGCGGACTGGCCCACCCGGTCCACCAGCCGCGCGAGCACCGGACGCGCCAGCCGGGCGAGCGGTTCCTGCGCCAGGTAGGCGGTGCCGAGCTCGAGCGCGGCGACGCCGAGCCCGTACCGGCGCTCCTCGGGCAGGTGCACCGCGAAGCCGGCGCGCACCAGCTCCCCGAGCAGGTGGTAGACGGTCGAGCGCGGCAGGCCCAGCTCCCGGACCAGGGTGGCCGCCGGCACCGGCGTCGGCTGGCGGGCCAGCGCCTCGAGGAGCTGGAGGGCCTGCCGCGCCGCCGGAACCACGCTGCCATCGTCGCTCGTCTGGGATCCCGGACGGAATCGTCCGTTCGGTGCTGGCCCCGCGGCGGGTCCCGGCGGGTTGCGATGAGGTCATGAGCAGCACCGTTGGCAGCACCGTTCTCGTGGGCACCGGTCCGCTCGACCCCGCGGACGTCGTCAGCGTCGCGCGCGACGGTGCCGGCGTACGTCTGACCCCCGACGCGCTGGACGCGCTCGCCCGGGGCCGGGCGGTGGTCGACAAGCTCGCCGGGCACGACGACCCGCACTACGGCATCTCGACGGGGTTCGGCGCGCTGGCGACGACGCACATCCCGGTCCAGCGGCGCGCGCAGCTGCAGCGCAGCCTGGTCCGTTCGCACGCCGCGGGCTCCGGCCCCGAGGTCGAGCGCGAGGTCGTGCGCGCGCTCATGCTGCTGCGGCTCCGGACCCTCGCCACCGGCCACACCGGCGTCCGGCCGGAGACCGCGGCCGCCTACGCGGCGATGCTCGACGCCGGGATCACTCCGGTCGTCCGCGAGTACGGCTCGCTCGGCTGCTCGGGCGACCTCGCGCCGCTCGCCCACGTCGCGCTCGCGCTCCTGGGCGAGGGGGAGGTGGACGACGCCTCCGGCGTCCGCCGCCCGGCCGCCGAGGCCCTCGCGGACGCCGGGATCGCGCCGGTGGAGCTCGCCGAGAAGGAGGGGCTGGCGCTGATCAACGGCACGGACGGGATGCTCGGCATGCTCGTCCTCGCCCTGCACGACCTGCGAGGGCTGCTCCGGACCGCGGACGTCGCGGCGGCCCTCTCCGTCGAGGCCCTGCTCGGGACCGACGCCGTCTTCGCCGCCGACCTGCAGGCGCTGCGGCCGCACCCGGGGCAGGCCGCCTCGGCCGCCAACCTGCGCGCCCTGCTCTCGCGACAGCGCGATCATGGCCAGCCACCGGGGACCGGAGTGCACCCGGGTCCAGGACGCCTACTCGCTGCGCTGCGCCCCGCAGGTGCACGGCGCGGCGCGCGACACCGTCGAGCATGCCGCCCTGGTCGCGGGCCGCGAGCTCGCCGCCGCCGTCGACAACCCGGTGCTCACCGACGACGGACGCGTGGAGTCCAACGGCAACTTCCACGGCGCGCCCGTCGGGTACGTGCTCGACTTCCTCGCCATCGCGGTCGCCGACGTGGCGTCGATGTCCGAGCGGCGGACCGACCGCTTCCTCGACGTCGCGCGCAACCACGGGCTGCCGCCGTTCCTCGCCGACGACCCCGGCGTCGACTCCGGGCTGATGATCGCCCAGTACACGGCGGCGGGGATCGTCAGCGAGCTCAAGCGGCTCGCGGCGCCGGCGAGCGTCGACTCGATCCCGTCGTCGGCGATGCAGGAGGACCACGTCTCGATGGGCTGGGCCGCGGCCCGCAAGCTGCGCCGGGCGCTGGACGGCCTCGCCCGCGTGCTCGCGATCGAGGTCCTGACCGCGACCCGTGCCCTCGACCTGCGCGCCCCGCTGACGCCGGCGCCGGCGACGGCAGCGGTGCGGGATGCGGTCCGCGCCGCCGGCGTCCCCGGCCCGGGCGCGGACCGGTGGCTGGCGCCGGAGATCGAGGCGGTCGTCGGCGCCGTCCGGAGCGGCACGGCCGTGACCGCCGCCGAGTCCGCCCTCGGCCACCCCCTGCTGTGACGGCACGGCCTTCCTCGACCCTCCACGTTTCCTGACCACCGAGAGGACCTGGCGATGATCGGAGCCCGACCCGTCCGCGCGCCGCGCGGGACGACGTTGACCGCGCGCAGCTGGCAGACCGAGGCGCCGCTGCGGATGCTGATGAACAACCTCGACCCCGACGTCGCCGAGCGCCCCGACGACCTCGTCGTCTACGGCGGCACCGGCCGGGCCGCGCGGGACTGGGCGAGTTTCGACGCCATCGTCCGCACCCTGACGACGCTCGCGGACGACGAGACGCTGCTCGTGCAGTCCGGCAAGCCGGTCGGGGTGCTGCGGACGCACGAGTGGGCCCCGCGCGTGCTGCTCGCGAACTCCAACCTGGTCGGCGACTGGGCGACCTGGCCGGAGTTCCGCCGGCTCGAGGCGCTCGGCCTGACGATGTACGGCCAGATGACCGCCGGGTCGTGGATCTACATCGGGACCCAGGGCATCCTGCAGGGGACCTACGAGACGTTCGCCGCGGTCGCCGCCCGGCAGGGGGCTTCGGCGGGACCCTCGCCGGCACGCTCACGGTGACCGGCGGGTGCGGCGGGATGGGCGGCGCCCAGCCGCTGGCCGTCACGCTCAACGGCGGCGTCTGCCTCGTCGTGGACGTCGACGGGCACCGGCTGCGGCGCAGGGTCGAGACGCGCTACCTCGACGAGGTCGCCTCCGACCTCGACGATGCCGTCGCGCGTGCGCTCGACGCGAAGGCCCGGCGGGAGGCGCTCTCGATCGGCGTCGTGGGCAACTGCGCCGACGTCCTGCCCGAACTGCTGCGGCGTGGCGTCGAGGTCGACGTCGTCACCGACCAGACCTCGGCGCACGATCCGCTCTCGTACCTGCCGACCGGCGTCGCCCTCGAGGACTGGCACGACTACGCCGCCGCCAAGCCCGAGGAGTTCACCGACCGGGCCCGCGCCGTCCATGGCCCGGCACGTCGAGGCGATGGTCGGCTTCCTCGACGCCGGCGCCGAGGTGTTCGACTACGGCAACTCGATCCGCGACGAGGCCCGCCAGGGCGGCTTCGAGCGCGCGTTCGCGTTCCCCGGCTTCGTGCCGGCCTACATCCGGCCGCTGTTCTGCGAGGGCAAGGGCCCGTTCCGGTGGGCCGCCCTCTCCGGCGACCCGGCCGACATCGCCGTCGACCGACCGGGCGGTGCTCGACCTCTTCCCGGACAACGACCACCTGCACCGCTGGATCCGTGCGGCGCAGGAGCGGGTCGCGTTCCAGGGGCTGCCGGCCCGGATCTGCTGGCTCGGGCTACGGCGAGCGCGACCGGGCGGGGCTGCGGTTCAACGAGCTCGTCGCCTCCGGCGAGATCAGCGCGCCGATCGTCATCGGCCGCGACCACCTCGACTGCGGCTCCGTCGCGTCGCCCTACCGGGAGACCGAGGCGATGCTCGACGGTTCCGACGCGATCGCCGACTGGCCGCTGCTCAACGCGCTCACCAGCACGTCGTCCGGGGCGACCTGGGTCTCGATCCACCACGGCGGCGGCGTCGGCATCGGCCGCTCGATCCACGCCGGGCAGGTCAGTGTCGCCGACGGCACGCCGCTGGCGGCGGCGAAGCTGGAGCGGGTGCTGACCAACGACCCGGCGACCGGCGTCCTGCGGCACGTCGACGCCGGCTACGACGGCGCGGTCGAGGTCGCCGAGGCCACCGGCGTCCGGATCCCGATGCGGGAGTGACTCAGGCGGTCGAGAGCAGCCTGAAGTCGTGGCGCCGGAGGGCGCGCAGGACGATCCGACGGGACGGCGGGAAGGCGGCCAACCCCTGCTCCGGCGAGCACGGCAGGACCGCGCGGACGACGTACGCCCGCCCCTGATGGACGACGGTGCAGCCGCCCGCGGCCACGACGTTCTTGTACCAGTCGACGTCGGGGCCGTACGTGAGCTCGGCGACGAAGCCGCCGGGTACCCGGGCGAGGATCAGCGGCGTCTCGTACTGCCGCCCCGAGCGCCGGCCCACGTGCCGGACCAGCGAGAACGGACCGTGCCCCGAGCCGGCCACCCGCGTCGTCAGGCGGTTGAGCGTGTGCTTGAGCACGGACAGGAACCGTCGCCGAGCCTTCCCTGCCATCTGCCACCTCGATCCGTCAGCTGACGCCATTCTCCAGCTCACCATGACCGGTACACGGCCCCGGGACAGGCCAGAGGAGACCCTTCCCGTGACGCTGTGCACTGAGTCAGCCGGCGACTCACTGCACAGCGTCGCAGGAGGTCTCCCTGCGCTCGACGGGTCCGGCCCGGCGCCACGAGCTCGGTGATCGCTCGCCTCGAGGAGATCGATGTCAGGGACTCCCGGATGGGGCGACGAGCAGCTTGACTAGGCGGCACAGCCGATCCGGGAGGTCCGATGCCCACGACGTCGTACGCGAGCGGAACGTCGACCGCAGCCGCTGCTCGGCGAGACCATCGACGCCAACCTCGCCACGGCGGTGGAGCGGTTCGGCGAGCGCGAGGCCGTCGTCGACGTCGCGGGCGGACGCCGGCTCACCTACGCCGAGTTCGACGCCGAGGTGGAGCGCGTGGCCCGCGGCCTGTTGGCCCTCGGGATCGACAAGGGCGAGCGCGTCGGCATCTGGGCGCCCAACTGCGTCGAGTGGATGCTCGTCCAGTACGCGACCGCGCGCATCGGCGCGATCCTCGTCAACATCAACCCGGCCTACCGGACCCACGAGGTCGGCTACGTGCTCCGGCAGGCGGGCATCCGGACCCTCGTCTCGGCGCCGTCGTTCAAGGCCAGCGACTACCGCGCGATGATCGAGGAGGTGCGCGCCGACCTGCCGGCGCTGCGGGACGTCGTCTACATCGGCGAGCCGACCTGGGAGGAGCTCCTCGCCGGCGGCTCCTCGGTGGACGCCGAGAGCGTGCGGGCGCGGTCGGCGTCCCTCGACTTCGACGACCCGATCAACATCCAGTACACGTCCGGGACGACGGGCTTCCCCAAGGGCGCGACGCTCTCGCACCACAACATCCTCAACAACGGCTACTTCGTCGGCGAGATCTGCGCGTACACGGAGGAGGACCGGATCTGCGTGCCCGTGCCCTTCTACCACTGCTTCGGCATGGTGATGGGCAACCTCGCGCTCGACGATCGCACGGTGCCTGCGTCGTCATCCCGGCGCCCGGCTTCGACCCCGCCGCGACGCTGCAGCGCGGTGCAGGACGAGCGGTGCACCTCGCTCTACGGCGTCCCGACGATGTTCATCGCCGAGCTCGCGCTGCCCGACGTTCGGCGAGTACGACCTCACGTCGCTGCGGACCGGGCATCATGGCGGGCTCGCCGTGCCCGGTCGAGGTCATGAAGCGCGTGATCAGCGACATGCACATGGACGAGGTCACCATCTGCTACGGGATGACCGAGACGTCCCCGGTCTCCACCCAGACCCGCGCCGAGGACTCCCTCGATCGCCGCGTCTCGACCGTCGGCCAGGTGCACCCGCACCTCGAGGTGAAGGTCGTCGACCCGACCACGGACCTGCCCGTACGCCTGGGCGAGCCCGGCGAGCTGTGCACCCGCGGCTACTCGGTGATGATCGGCTACTGGGACGAGCCGGAGAAGACCGCCGAGGTGCTGAAGCACGGCTGGATGCACACCGGCGACCTCGCCACGATGGACGACGAGGGTTACGTCAACATCGTCGGACGGATCAAGGACATGGTGATCCGCGGCGGGGAGAACGTGTACCCGCGCGAGGTCGAGGAGTTCCTCTACACCCACCCCGACATCGTCGACGCGCAGGTCATCGGCGTCCCCGACGAGAAGTACGGCGAGGAGCTCATGGCGTGGGTGCGGCTGCGGCCGGGGGCCGAGCCGATGACCGTGGAGTCGCTGCGGGCGTTCTGCGCCGGCAAGCTCGCGCACTACAAGGTGCCGCGGTACCTGCACGTCGTCGAGGAGTTCCCCATGACGGTGACGGGCAAGGTCCGCAAGGTCGAGATGCGCGAGCACTCCGTCGAGCTGCTCGGCCTGCAGGACGCCGCCGCCACCCGCCACGCCTGAGCCGTCCGGAGCGGCGGGGAGCCGGTAGGGGCAGGGGGTAGCGTCCCGGAACTGTGCGGAGAGAGAACGACGACGACCCGGTCGACGGCGTCGACCCCGACGTCGATCTGCACGTCCCGGCGCAGCGGGCCGAACTCGACCTGCACCCGGGACTGGTGCTCGGCGCGATCGCGATCGGTGGCGTGCTCGGCAGCGAGGCGCGCTACGGGCTGACGGTGGCCTTCCCCGACGCCTCCGGCGTCCCGTGGACCACGCTCGGGATCAACGTCTCCGGCTGCCTGCTCATGGGCGTGCTCATGGTCGCGGTCTCCCGGTGGGCGGTCCGGGCCCCGCTGCTGCGCCCGTTCGCGGGCGTCGGCGTCCTGGGCGGCTTCACGACGTTCTCCGCCTACGCGGTGGGCGTGCAGCGGCTGCTCGCGGGCGGGTCCCCGGCGGCCGCGCTGGCCTACCTCGCGCTGACGCCGGTGCTCGCGGTGGTCGCCGTGCTCGCCGGCTCGCGGATCGGGCACGCTCGTCCTGAGCACACGCACGGGGGCGGCGGCATGATCTGGCTGCTCGTCGCGCTCGGCGCCGCGGTCGGCGCCCCGGCGCGCTACCTCACCGACCGGGCGGTGCAGCGGCGCGCCCTCGGCACGCGTCCCTGGGGCACGATGACGGTCAACGTCGTCGGGTCGTTCCTCCTCGGCGTCGTCGCCGCCGCTGCCGGCGGCTCGGGAGCCTGGGCCGCGCTGGTCGGTACCGGCTTCTGCGGCGCTCTGACCACGTACAGCACCTTCGGCTACGAGACGGTGAAGCTGGCCTCGTCGGGCGACGGCTGGGGTGCGGCCTGGAACGTGGGCGTCAGCACCTTCGTCGGCCTCGCCGCCGCCGCGCTCGGCTGGTCGCTGGGAACGGCGATCGGCAGCCGCTGACATAGTCGGGGCGTGGACGGCACCCTGAGCTTCGGCTACCCCGGCGACGGCGGTCTGGGAGACCGCCTGCTCGCGGCGGTGCTGCGGGGTGAGAAGACCGCGACGTCCTCCTTGGCGGTCGAGTACCTGTCGGGCGAGTCGCTGCCGCGGGTCGGGGAGCGGCTCACGCTGCTGGACCACGACGGCCGGCCCCACGGAGTCGCGGAGACGACACGGGTGAGGATCATCCCCTTGCACCTCGTCGGGGACGACGTGGCGCACGACGAGGGGGAGGGCTTCGCCGACGCGGCCGCCTGGCGGAGGGACCACGAGGCCTTCTGGGCCGACGTCGCCGAGCTGGTGCGCGCGGAGGCCGGTGACCCCGACTGGCAGCTCCGGGAGTCGGAACCCGTCGTCGTGCACTGGTTCCGCCTCGTCGACGCCACAGCACCCTCGGAGCAGCCCGCGCCGTAGCCGACCGGCACGGGCGGCTCGTCAGGGGCCGGGGCGGCCGTACAGCAGGTAGAGCACGCCGCCGACGGGGATGAGGAACAGGATGCAGACGAGCCAGCCCTGCCGATTCAGGGTGCGCAGCTGGTAGTCGGGTCTCGAGGCGAGGTCGGACAGGCAGACGGCCTCGAAACGCACCACGACGAACACGACGAGCCCGATGAGCAGGAGCAGGAGCTCGTTCTCGAGCAGCGACCGCGTCACGTGTCGACCTCGCCGTCAGAGTCGATCTCGGGATCGCGCGTCAGGGGATCCGCACATCGCGATGCTCCGCGACGAAGCTGCGCTCTTCCGCGGTCAGCGCCGACTGCCGCACCGGGGAGACGAGAGTCCAGTGCCGGCCTACGGGGCAGAACTGCAGGCGCCACCAGCCCAGCCGCAGCGACTTCACCGACACTCCGGGGATCCAGACGGTCGTGAACAGGTGCCCCTGCCGGCAGCGCACCGGAGTCTGCGTGCCGAGGTGGTAGCCCGCCCGTCGAGCCAGCAGGGTCACGCCGAGGATGCCACCCGCGACCGCGAGGGTCCGGGCGACGGGTGACATCCGCCGCCGACGCTTTCCCGGGCGAGCCAGGCCCACGACCGACCTCATACTCGGATTCATTCCCATAGTTGGAAACATTAGCAGGATTGGGGGCCCTGTCTAGGATGTGCGCGTGGCGACCGCGGACCTACTGCTGCACCCGATCCGCCTGCGCATCGTGGAGGCGTTCCTCGGCGACCGCTCCCTGACCACCAGCGACCTTCGGGCCGATCTCCCGGACGTCCCGCCCACGAGCCTCTACCGGCACGTCGCCCGGCTGGTCGATGCCGGCGTCCTGTCCGTCGTGGGTGAGCGGCGCGTCCGTGGGGCCGTGGAGCGGACCTACGTGCTGCGCTCGGCCGCCGCCCGGATCAACCCCGACGAGATCGCGAAGATGACGCCGCAGGAGCACCGGCAGGTCTTCCTGGCCTTCATCGCCGGCCTCATCGGTGACTTCGACCGATATCTGGCCCAGGGGGACGTCGACCCGATCCGGGACGGGGTGAGCTTCAACCTGGCCGGGATGTGGCTGACCGACACCGAACTGCTCGAGCTCGGCCGCGAGCTCTACGCCGTACTGCAGCCCCGACTCGCCAACGTGCCCGCGCCGGATCGCAAGCGCCAACTGCTCGCCACCGTCCTGATGCCCGCCGGCCGGCCGGCCCGCGGGGACGAGGAACAGTAGCGATCCGTCGGGCCGGGACCCGGTAGCCGGGGCGACAGGAGCACCAGCCGCGGATCAGGGTGGCGCGTGCTCCGTCGCGAGTCTCGCGCCGAAGCCGACGAGCGCGGTTCCGGTCGCCGCGTCGAGGGTTCTCCGGACCCCACGCCGGACCAACAGTCGACGGGCTCGGTTCAGCGCACCGACCAGGAGCAGCAGATAAGCCAGGGACAGCACCGCGTGACTCACCGCGAACAGCATGAGCGCCCACACCGGCGCTCGGGAACCGAGGAACTGCGGCAGCACGGCCAGGTAGAACACCAGCACCTTCGGATTGGTGATGTTCGAGAGGAAACCTTGCCGCCAACCCCGCAGCGTCTGGTGAGAATTCGTCCTGCCCGCGTCGGGGAGGTCGTCGTAGCGGCCGTCCAGGGCGGAGCGGAACGCCTGGAGACCGAGGAACAGCAGGTAGGCGATGCCGGCCCATCTGATCGTCAGGAACAACGGCTCGGTCCGGACGACGAGGACTCCCAGCCCGGCAGCCGCCGCGGCGCCCTGCACCGCGTTGGACGAGGCGACACCGACCGCACTCCACGCCCCACGGACACGTCCCGAGGCCAACGTGTTCCGCGTGACGACCGCGAAGTCCGGTCCCGGTACGAGAACCAGCACCAGGGCGAAGACCAGGAACGACACGTACGCCGACCACGTCACCCATCGACAGTAAGCCGCCCTGGCCCTGATCGCGGGCTGTCGTCGACTCGCCGGCCGCCGGGCCCGACCTGGCCGCTCGGCACCCGGCGCCCGTTTCGTCGTACCGTCGTCCACCAGCCTGAAAGGGTCGGCCGGGGTGGGCGCGGAAAGGCGGAGCGACGTGAGGAACCAGGTCCAGCTCATCGCGTACGCGGACCGGCTCGGCGGGGACCTCCCGGGATTGCGGGCGCTGCTGACCGGTCGGCTCGCCGGCCTCTTCGGCGGCGTTCACGTCCTGCCGTTCTTCCGGCCGTTCGACGGCGCGGACGCCGGGTTCGACCCCGCCGATCACCGTGAGGTCGATCCGCGGCTGGGCAGCTGGAGGGATGTCGCGGCGCTGGCGGACGCCGGCATCGATCCGATCGCGGACCTCGTCGTCAACCACGTCTCGGCGCAGAGCCCGGAGTTCCGCGACGTCGTCGCCCGCGGTGAGGAGTCACCGTGGGTGCCGCTGTTCCTCACCTTCGGCTCGGTGTTCCCGCTCGGCGCCACCGAGGAGGAGCTGCTCACCCTGTACCGGCCGCGGCCGGGCCTGCCGTTCACGCCCATGCGGCTGGGCGGCCGGCGTCGCCTCGTCTGGACGACGTTCACCCCGCAGCAGGTCGACATCGACGTCCGCTCCGAGCATGGCCGGGCGTACCTCGGCGAGGTGCTCGGGCTGCTGGCCGAGCACCAGGTCGCGCTCGTGCGCGTGGACGCCGTGGGCTACGCGGTCAAGACGCCGGGGACCTCCTCCTTCATGACGCCGGAGACCTTCGCCTTCATCGACGAGCTCGCCGCGGAGGCACGCGCGCTCGGGCTCGAGGTGCTCGTCGAGGTGCACAGCTACTACCGGCGGCAGGTCGAGATCGCGCGGCAGGTCGACCGCGTCTACGACTTCGCGCTACCACCCCTGGTCCTGCACGCGCTGCACGCCGGGGACGTCGATCCGCTGCTGGCGTGGTTCGCCGTCCGGCCGGCCAACTGCGTGACGGTGCTGGACACGCACGACGGCATCGGCGTCGTGGACGTCGGCGCCGACCGGGACGACCCCGCGAACCCGGGTCTGCTGGACCCGCAGCAGGTGCACGAGCTCGTCGAGGCGATCCACGACGCCAGCAGCGGGACGAGCCGCACGGCGACCGGTGCCGCCGCGAGCAACCTCGACCTCTACCAGGTCAACTGCACCTTCTACGACGCGCTGGGCCGGGACGACCGGCGCTACCTGCTCGCCCGCCTCCTCCAGTTCTTCACGCCGGGGATCCCGCAGGTCTACTACGTGGGCCTGCTCGCGGGGGAGAACGACGTCGACCTGCTCCGGCGCACCGGCGTCGGCAGGGACGTCAACCGGCACCGCTACACGGACGACGAGGTCGACGCGGCGCTGCAGCGGCCCGTCGTCCGGGACCTCCTCGCGGCGATCAGGTTCCGCAACGGGCACCCGGCCTTCCGCGGCGCGTTCACCTACGGTGCGGGCGAACAGGCGGGCACGCTCTGGCTGGCCTGGTCGGACGCCGCCGGTTCGGCCCGCCTGGACGCCGACGTCCGGACCCTCGACTGGTCGGTCACCGCGACCGGACCCGACGGCGAGCCGATCACCGCGACGTCCGCCGGCGCCCTGGCTGCGCTGGTCGCGGGGGCGGGCGAGGTGTGACCGGTCAGGACATGCTGCCGTTGTCCTGACCCGCGTCGGCGGCGTCGGAGGCCGGCGCGAAGGCGTCCTCGGTCTCGTCGACCTTCCGCGAGGGACGGCCGCCGCCGACCAGCCTGGCGGGGGCTCCGATGGAGTGCCCGTCACCGGCCACCCGGTCGTTGGCGTTCTCGTCGTCGGCGGAGGTGGGGCGGGCCGCGGTGTCGTCGGCCTCGCTGGCCACCGGGGCGGGGATCAGGTCGGCGTCCTCGGTCGTCGAGCGGTCCGAGGCGGCGTTCACGCCCTCCCGTTGCACGAGGCTCGGGTTCGCGGGGTCGAGATTCGGCTGCAGGCTCATACCGCGCACGGTTCCCGGTTCCGGCGATCTCACACCTGCGCATCGGCGGGCGCTACGCGGGTATGGGGCGTTCATGGATCACTCGCGCGCACCCATCCTCGAAGCGATGCTCGAGTTCCGCCGCCGGGGGGACATCGTCTACACGCCGCCGGGGCACAAGCAGGGGCGCGGAGCCGATCCACGGGTGATCGAGGTGCTGGGCGAGAAGGCCTTCCTCTCCGACGTACTCGCGACGAGCGGGCTGGACGACCGCACCTCCAGCCACGGCTACGCCGTACCCGCCCGGCGTCCCGGTGCTCGTGCCCGGTGACCTCATCACCAAGGAGGCGGTCGAGTACCTCCGCTCGGGCGTCGCCGGCCGGCATGCAGCTGCCCGACCCCGCCAGTTCCTCCCTCGACACGATCAAGGTAGTCACGGAGAGCTGACCAGGAATTACGCGCTGTGCCCGGCATCATCAGCCTGGTGATGCGTGCGACCCACCACCTCCTCGGTCTCTCCGCCGGTCTCGGCGTCGCCGCCGCCTCGGGATGGCCCTGGCCTCAGGCCGCCGGTGCCGCGTTCCTCGCCGGGGTCACCGCCGCCGGACCGACGTCCCCGGACCTCGACCAGTACCGCGCCTGGCGCCGGCTCGACCGCTGGGTGCCCGACGAGCTCCTCGGCGCGGGCGGCCCGCTGCAGCACCGAGGCCTGTCGCACTGGTGGGGGCTCCCCGGCGCCGCCGCCCTGGTCGTGGCGCTGCTGCCCGGCCCCGTGCAGTGGCTGGCCTGGTGCCTCGTCGTGGGCTGGGTCAGCCACCTCGTCGGCGATCTCGCCTTCGGCAAGCCCGACCCCTGGTCGGGGCGGGGGCCGGGGATCCCGGTGTGGCCGTGGTGGGGGCACGTCGGTGTCGGCCTGGACACCGGGGGGTGGCTCGAGGGGGTGACGGCGGGGCTGGTCCTGCCGGCCGCCCTCGCCTGGCAGGCGTGGGGCGCCGTCGCGCCCGTAATCGCCGCACTCGTCCCCGCACGGTGATCGCGCGTACGCGCATCAGTGTGGGGGTCGCCGCACTCGTCCCCGCGCACTGATCGCGCGTACGCAGGCTCCGCGCGGGTACTGAGCCGGGGACGCGGCCGTGGGGCGGCGGGACGGAGGCAGGAGATGCCGGACGACGTGGTGAACCGGAAGGACGACAGCCTCGACCCGGTGCACGCGACGATGCGCGACGTGCAGGACGACGCCGGCAGCGGCGGCGGGACCGAGGACGGCACGCCCGTCGGTGACGACGACGTGGACGCCGACCGCGCCCGCAGCGGGGCCGACCCCGACGGCCTGGGCGCCGGCAGCGTGCCCTCGCTCCTCAGGCGCGGTGGGCAGGACGACGACGGCGGCTCGGACGACGGCGCGGCCGTCGGGTCGGCGGATCCGGACGCGGACGTCGAGCGGTCGCGCTGACGGAATCTCCGGGGCCGGCGGGTGGTTGACGGTCAGGTAGTTCATGCTTCAACTTCCTGATTGCCATGCCTGGGAGGATGCCGTCATGCCTGCCGTGACCGTCGACGACCCGCTGACCTTGCCGCGCGTCCCGCGCCCTGCCGCGGACGCGACGGTTCGCCGCGTGCTCGCCGTCACCACTGCGCCGCAGGGCTACGAGGGCGAGGGCTTCCCCGTCCGCCGGGCGTTCGCGGGCGTGAGCCAGCGCGCGCTCGACCCGTTCATCCACATGGACCAGATGGGCGAGGTGGAGTACGCGCCGGGCGAGCCGAAGGGCACGCCCTGGCACCCGCACCGTGGCTTCGAGACCGTGACCTACATGATCGACGGCGAGATGGCCCACCAGGACTCGCACGGCGGCGGCGGCCTCATCACCAACGGCGACACCCAGTGGATGACCGCCGGCTCCGGGATCCTGCACATCGAGACCCCGCCGGAGTACCTCGTCGCCGCCGGCGGGCTGTTCCACGGCCTGCAGCTGTGGGTGAACCTGCCGCAGGCGCAGAAGTTCGCCGAGCCGCGGTACCAGGACATCACCGCCGGCAAGGTCGCCCTGCTCGCCGGCGACGACGGCGGTGCGCTGGTCCGGGTCATCGCGGGCGAGATCGCCGGCTCCGCCGGGCCCGGCTCGACCTACACACCGATCACCATCGTGCACGCGACCGTGGCTCCGGGCGCAACGCTCACCCTGCCGTGGCGGCCCGACTTCAACGCGCTCGTCTACGCGCTCTCCGGCACCGGCACGGTCGGCGCCGAGGGTGCCTCGATCGCGGGCGGCCAGCTCGCCGTGCACGGCTCGGGTGACACCCTGGTCATCTCCGCCGACCGGCGCCAGGACGCGCGGCACGCCGCCGGGCTCGACGTCTACGTCCTCGGGGGCAAGCCGATCCGGGAGCCCGTCTTCGCCTACGGGCCGTTCGTCATGAACACCAAGGCGGAGGTCGTGCAGGCCTTCGAGGACTACCAGGCCGGCCGGCTCGGTGTGATCCCGGCCGCGCACGCCCACGCCGGTGTGGACGTCTCCTCCGACGAGGCGGCCGAAGGCTAGACGCAGCCGTAGATCCAGCAGTGGACGGAGGGAGGGGCCGCAGATGCGGCCCCTCCCTCGCTGTTCTCCCGCATCTGCGGTTACTGTTCCGCCATGCCGCTCTATCGGGTGCGAGAGGCCGCGCAGCTGCTCGGCGTCAGCGACGACACGGTGCGGAGATGGGTCGAGAGTGGCAGGCTGGAGTCCGCGAAGGACGGATCCGGGCGGGCGGTGATCGACGGCGCTGCCCTGGCCCGCCTCGCGGGGGAGCTCGCCGCGGCGGCACCCGTCGTGGCCGCCGTGCCGGTGGTCCGTGAGTCCGCCCGGAACCGGCTGACCGGCCTGGTGACGCGGGTCGTTCGCGACAGCGTCATGGCGCAGGTCGAGCTGCAGTGCGGGCCGTACCGGATCGTCTCCCTGCTGAGCCGCGAGGCCGCCGACGAGCTCGGGCTCGAGCCCGGGGTGCTCGCCGTCGCCGTGGTGAAGTCCACGAACGTCGTCGTCGAGGTCCCACAGACACGGGGCGAAGCGTGAACCAGATGCGCGCCAAGCTCTCCGGCGTCCTCGTCACGGCCGTGGCCCTGGCCCTGGCCGGCTGCGGAGGAGGCAGCTCCGGCTCCTCGAGCACGTCACCGGCGGCCGTCGCGGCGAGCCCGAGCGCCTCCCTGTCGGGCAACCTCACCGTCTTCGCCGCGGCGTCGCTCAAGGAATCCTTCACCGCGATGGGCCAGGCCTTCCAGACAGCCCACCCGGGCACGAAGGTCACCTTCAACTTCGGCGCCAGTTCGGCGCTCGCCCAGCAGATCACCCAGGGCGCGCCGGCCGACGTGTTCGCGTCGGCGTCGCCGAAGAACATGCAACAGGTCGTCGACGCCAAGGCCGCGAACACCTCGACCGCGTTCGCGAGGAACGTCCTCGAGATCGCGGTCCCGCCGTCGAACCCCGCACGGATCGGCGCCCTGGCCGATCTCGCCAAGCCCGGCGCCAAGGTCGTGCTGTGCCAGCCGCAGGTGCCGTGCGGGGCGCTCGCGCAGACGGTGCTCGGCAAGGCGGGTGTTGCCGTCAAGCCGGTCTCCCTGGAGGCGGACGTGAAGTCGACGCTGGCGAAGGTCCAGCTGGGCGAGGCCGACGCGGCGCTGGTCTACGTCACCGACGTGAACTCGGCCGGCGACAAGGTCAAGGGGATCGAGATCCCCGCCGGCGTGAACGCCGCGACCACCTACCCGATCGCCCCGCTCACGGCGTCCAGGAACGCCGACCTCGCCCAGGCCTTCGTCGCCTACGTGCTGTCGTCCGCCGGTCGGGCCGAGCTCGCGAAGGTGGGATTCGAGGCACCGTGACCGGCGTTGCCGAACGGACCGGCACCGCCGACGCCGTGGACGGCGCGGCGCGACGCGCGAACCGGTGGAGCGGGGAGCGACCGTTGTGGCCGCTCGCGCCCTTCGCGGTGGCCGGGGTCGCCCTGCTCGGCCTGCCGATCCTGGGACTGGTGAGCCAGGCCCCCTGGCGCCGGATGCCGGAGCTGCTCAGCTCCGAGGGCGCCGTCGAGGCGCTGCGGCTCTCGCTGGTCTGCTCGCTCTCGGCGACGGCGGCGTCCGTCGTCCTCGGCGTCCCGCTGGCGTGGGTGCTGGCCCACGGGCGCGGTCCGCTCATGGCGCTGCTGCGCGGCGTGGTCACGCTCCCGCTGGTGCTGCCACCGGTCGTCGGCGGCATCGCCCTGCTGCTCACCTTCGGCCGCAACGGCCTCGTGGGGCGGTTCCTGAACGAGACCACCGGGCTCTCGCTGCCGTTCACCACGGCCGGCGTCGTCGTCGCGGAGACGTTCGTCGCCATGCCCTTCCTGGTGATCACCGTCGAGAGCGCGTTCCGCTCCGCCGATGCCGCGCTCGAGGAGGCGGCGGCCACGCTCGGCGCCGGGCGGTTGGTGGTCCTGCGGACGGTCACGCTGCCGCTGCTGCTGCCCAGCCTCGGCGCGGGCGTGGTGCTGACCTGGGCGCGGGCGCTCGGCGAGTTCGGTGCGACGATCACCTTCGCCGGCAACCTCCCCGGGACGACGCAGACGCTGCCGCTGTACGTCTACGGCCTGCTCGAGTCCGGCGACATCGACGGCGCGGTCGGGATGAGCCTCGTGCTCGTCGTCGTGGCGCTCGCCGTACTGCTGCTGCTGCGCGACCGCTGGCTGCGGCCGGGCGGGGTCGGAGGCGGCCTGTCGTGACCCTCGAGGCGGACGTCGGGGCCGGTCGCGGGGGATTCACGCTCCAGGCGTCGCTGCGCGTGCGGGACGGGGAGGTCCTCGCCGTCCTCGGGCCGAACGGGGCGGGCAAGTCCACGTTGCTGCGCACGCTCGCGGGCCTCCTCCCGCTGCGTTCCGGCCGGATCGCGCTCACCGGGGGCGGCGGGGGCGCGGTCGTCCTCGACGACCCCGACGCGGGCGTCTTCGTGCCGGTCGAGCGTCGCAGCGTCGGCGTCGTCTTCCAGGACCACCGGCTCTTCCCGCACCTGTCGGTGCGGGACAACGTGGCCTACTCCGGGCGGATCGCCGGGCACGGCCGCCGTGCGGCCCGGGCGGACGCCGACACCTGGATCTCCCGGTTGGGGCTGGGGGAGCTGGCCGACCGCCGGCCGGGGCAGCTCTCGGGCGGTCAGGCCCAGCGGGTCGCGCTCGCGCGGGCGCTGGCGCGCCACCCCCGGCTGCTGCTGCTCGACGAGCCGATGGCCGCGCTCGACGCCCGCACCCGGATCGACGTCCGGGCCGAACTGAAGCGCCATCTCGCCGCATACGCCGGCCCGGCCGTGCTGGTCACCCACGACCCCGTCGACGCTCTCGTGCTGGCGGACCGGATCCTCGTCGTCGAGAACGGCCGGGTCACGCAGCAGGGCACGCCGGCGGAGGTGGCGCGCCGGCCCGCGACGGAGTACGTGGCGCGGCTCGTCGGTCTCAACCTCTACCCGGGCACCGTGCTGGATGTCTCGAGCCGGCGCGTGCTGCTGGACGCCGGCGGCACGCTGGAGGCCGCCGGCGCCGACGTCCGCGACCTGGACGCCGGAGAGGCCGGCGGACCCGGGCTCGTCGCCGGCGCGTCCGTCCTGGTGGCGGTGGCGCCCAGTGCCGTGGCGGTGCACGCCGCCCGCCCCGGAGCGGGCAGCCCGCGCAACGTCTGGCCGGCGACCGTCGTGGGCCTGGAGCAGCTCGCCGACCGGGTGCGGGTGGCGGTCGACGGCGCGCCGCCCGCGCTGGCCGACATCACGCCGCACGCCCTCGCCGAGCTCGGGCTCGAGACCGGCCGCCAGATATGGCTCTCGGTGAAGGCGACCGAAGTGGTGGCCTATCCGGCGCCGGCAGGGACCGGTACGTAACGGGGAAGAGCTGCGCCGTCAAAGTTCCGTCAAGCCAGTGGGATGCCTTCGTAGCGTGTATTGACCATGTGTGACCAGGGGCGATGGGCTGCTCCCACCATGGACACCAACGACGCCTCCCTCCGCCCGGGTCGGCACACGACCGAGGGACCCGGCACCCCATCCCCGAGCCGTCGCGAGCTGCGCGCAGCGGAGCGCCGCGAGTTCGAGACCGCGGAGTTCCGCGACCTCTGGGACTCCCCCCGCGCGCAGGGCCCGGACTCGTTCGAGGACCTGCGGGAGCCGCAGGCCCCGCCCGAGCCGCCCGCGCCCCGGAGCCGCCGCGAGCGCCGCGTCGCCGAGGGGCCGTCGTCGCCGTTCCCCGTGAGTCCGGCGAGCGCACCGGTCGCCGTCCGCGAGCGGCGCCCCGGCGTCGTCGCCCGGCGGACCGCCCTGAGCATGGTGGGTTCCGGGGTCGCGCTGGCCGGCATCGCCGTCGCCACGCACAAGGCGCCGGACGCGCCCGCGCTCGACGAGGCGACCCGTGACATCGCCGCCGGTACGCCGAAGACCGCGGCGGCGCCGGCGTCGCCGGCGTCTCGGGCCACCCGGGCCCAGCAGACGGAGTACCAGGTCGCGGCGTCAGGCAAGGCTCCCGCGCCCGCCGCGCACTCGACCGTCAAGCAGCCCGCGACCATCCTCACCCTCGACCCCGCGCTGCACCTGGCACGCCGGGCCACCTGGGGGCCCACGCCGACCGTGGTGCGGCAGATCCGCGCCATGGGCACGAAGAAGTGGCTCGAACGCCAGTTGCGGCCCTCGAGCATCCCCGACAAGGCGCTCGCCTCGTACCTGAAGCCGTTCGACACGCTCGGTGCGACCCCGGCCAAGCTCAAGGCGATGGACGACGCGCGGTCGAAGCAGGACTACTGGTACGCCCACGACCAGCTCGAGTCGGCCGCCATCGCCCGCGCGACGTGGAGCGAGCGGCAGCTGTTCGAGGTCATGGTCGACTTCTGGCACAGCCGGCTGCACGTCGCCGCCCACCTGGACAAGACCCGCGACACGCTCAACCACTACGACACCGCCGTCATCCGGCGGTACGCGTTCGGTCGCTTCAGCGACATGCTGTGGGCGATGGTCACGCACCCGGCGATGATCTTGTATCTGGACAACCAGAACAACACCAAGCAGGGCGCCAACCAGAACCTCGGCCGGGAGCTGCTCGAGCTGCACACGGTCGGGGTGGACGCCGGGTACAAGCAGGCGGACGTCGACGCCTCCGCGCGGCTGCTCACGGGTCTCTCGGTGGACCAGAACACGCTGGCGTTCGTGTACCGGCCCGAGCAGCACTACGTCGGGCGCGTCCGCGTCTTCGGCAAGACCTACGCCAACGCGTCGGCGTCCGGCGGCCTGAAGACGGTCAAGGCCTACGTCCGGGACCTGGCCATGAACCCGCACACCGCGCACTACGTCGCGCTCGACCTCGCGCGCCGGTTCGTCTCGGACGCGCCGTCGAGCCGGCTGGTGCGGCATCTGGCGTCGGTCTACCTCAAGAACAAGACGGCCATCGTGCCCGTGCTACGGGCGCTCTTCGCCTCGGAGGAGTTCCACAAGAGCGTCGGCCAGAAGTACCGGCGTCCGTTCGAGCACGCGGTCGCGAGCATGCGCACGCTGGGCCTGCACATCGGGGACCGCAAGCAGTACGCGCAGTCCCTCGGTGACCTGCGCTACTGGCTCGACTCCCTCGGCCAGGCCCCGCTCGGCTGCCCCACGCCGGACGGTTTCAAGGACTTCCAGCGGCCGTGGCTCTCCAGCGCCGGCGTGCTGGGGCGGTGGAACCTCGACATGTCGCTCGCCGGGCAGTGGCGCAAGGGCTTCTCGGCGCCCGACGTCACGACCATGCTCAAGAGCGCGACGACCTACGGCGCGGCTGTCGACGCGCTGTACGCACGGCTCGCCTTCCAGAAGCCGACCGCGGCGGAACGCCGGGCCCTGCTCGCCTTCCTGGGCCATTCCGCCGGAACGCGACTCGACGCCCAGGCGAAGAAGAACGACTACCGGCTGCGCGTCCAGCTCGTGACGCTCGTTCTCGGCGGCCCGCACCACCAGCTGCGGTGAGAGCACGGATGACCTCCGACCACCGACCCGGAACCGCACCTCGTACCCGCTCAGGACAGGACGCCCCCGTGCCCAGCACAGAAGACTTCGTGGACTCGCTGCCGACGTCGATGCCCCGGCACGACGAGCGCCCCGCCGGCATGCACGACGGCTGCGACTGCGGCGCCGAACCCGTCGTCGCGGACCCGTGGAAGCGCGGCTTCACGCGCCGGCGCGTCGTCCAGGGGACGACCGCGATGGTGGCGGCGCTGGGCTCGCAGGTGGTGACCACGAGGTACGCGTTCGCCGCCAGCAAGGCCCTCGACACGGACACGGTCGTCGTCATCAGCATGCGCGGCGGCTGGGACGGCCTGAGCATCGTGGCGCCGACCTTCGAGGACCGGTACTACCAGTTGCGCCCGAACATCGGCGTGCCCAAGGCGGCCGGTCTGCCCCTCGCGCGCGGCTTCGCGTTCCACCCCGAGCTGAAGCAGCTCCACAGCCTCTACCAGTCGGGCAAGCTCGGCGTCGTCCATGCGGTGGGGACGCCGGACACCACGCTCAGCCACTTCGAGGCGATGGACACCTGCGAGCGCGGCACGGGCAGGCCCGGCACCTCCGACGGCTGGCTGAACCGGGTACTGCAGGCCCGCGGGCGAGGCCGGCGTGTTCAGCGCCGTGCAGATGGGCGGCGGCTCGCTGCCGCTCTCGCTCTCCGGCGACGCCCCGGCGCTGGCGATGGGCAACGTCCAGTCGTTCGGGCTGATGGGCTTCGACGACGTCAAGGCCAAGGCGGCCACTGCGTTCGGGGCGCTCTACAAGGGTGTGAAGCACCCGATGGCGGCCCAGGTTCATGACACCGTCGCGGCGATCGGGAAGATCGGTTCCCTGCCGAAGACTCCGGACGCGAACGCCAAGGCCTATCCGCAGGGCAGCGGCTTCGCGTCCGCCCTGCAGGACGTCGCCCGGCTCATCAAGGGCAAGCTCGGCCTCACGGTCGCGACGCTGGACGTCGGCGGCTGGGACATGCACACGAACGAGGGCCGGATCGACGGCGGCGATATGAAGAACCACATGGTGGAGCTCGACGCCGCGCTCTCCGCCTTCGTCGCCGACCTCGGCCCGGCGCTGGCCAATGTCACCGTCGTGACGCTGACCGAGTTCGGGCGCACGGTGCGCGAGAACGGCGCCGTCGGCACCGACCACGGGCACGCGTTCCCGATGCTGGTCCTCGGCGGCGGGATCAAGGGCGGCCAGGTCTACGGCCCGTGGCCGGGCCTGGAGGACAAGAGCCTGTTCATCAACGGCAGTCTCGCGGCGCGCACCGACTACCGGGACGTGCTCGGCGAGGTGCTCGCCAAGCGGGCCAAGGTCGGGTCGTTCACGAAGATCTTCCCGGACCACAAGCCCAAGATGCTCGGGCTGGCCGTCGCCCGGTGAAGGCCGGCGACCTCTGCCGCACCCCCTCCGCGGCAGAGGTCGCCCACCGGCCCGTCGGCGGTGCGCCGATAGGCTGACACGCGTGACGACGAGCGAAACGACGGCAGGAACGCACCCGATCCTCCCGCCCGAGGTCGTCGACTCCCTCTTCCCCTCGGACCTGCCGGAGGTCGGCCACTGGGAGGCGCTGTACCCGCCGCGCTCCCTGCCCTCCGGCGCCCACGTCACGCGCTTCGCGCCGTCGCCGACCGGCTACGTGCACATCGGCGGCATCTACACGGCGATGATCTGCCAGTCGGTCTCCCGCGAGTCGGGCGGCGTCTACATCACCCGGGTCGAGGACACCGACACGGCCCGGGAGGTCGCCGGCGCGCTCGAGCAGTTCGCCCGGGCCTTCGACTACTTCCGGCTGCACCCGGACGAGACCGATCCGGCGGTCGAGCCGGGCAAGGACGGCGGCTACGGGCCGTACCGGCAGTCGCAGCGCGAGCAGATCTACGCCGGCCACGCCAGGCAGCTGCTGCGCGACGGCAAGGCCTACGTCGACTTCGCCACGAAGGAGCAGCTCGCCGACATCACCGCGCGGCAGCAGGCCGCGAAGCTCGCGCCCGGCTACTACGCGGGCTGGTCGCTGTGGCGGGACCGCCCGGTGGAGGACGTCGTCGCGGAGCTCGAGAAGGGCACCCCCTACGTCGTCCGGTTCCGCGCGCCCGACCTGCCGCCCGGCGCCCGCACTGTCTACACCGACGTCATCCGCGGGCGGCTCGAACACGAGGCGAACCGCAACGACGTCGTCCTGCTGAAGAGCTCCGACACCAGCCCGCGCCTGCCGACCTACCACTTCGCGCACGCCGTCGACGACCACCTCATGCGGGTCGACCTCGTCATCCGCGCCGAGGAGTGGATCTCCAGCGTGCCGCTGCACCTGCAGCTCTTCGCCGCGCTCGGGTTCGAGGCGCCCGCGTACGCGCACATCGCGCCGCTCATGAAGCAGATCCCGGGCGGCAAGCGCAAGCTCTCCAAGCGCAAGGACGCCGAGGCCGGCGTCGACTACTACATCGAGCAGGGCTACCCGGCCGACGCCGTCCTCTACTACCTGCGCGGCCTCGCCAACGGGCGGCTGGCGGAGATGCCGCTGCCGGAGGCGCTCGCCGCCCCGATCCGGCTCGAGGACTGCGGCGTCGCCGGTCCGCTGGTCGACCTCGTCAAGCTCGAGGACATCTCCGCCGACTTCGTCGCGGCGCTGTCGAGCGAGGCCGTCGTGGACGCCGTCCGCACCTGGGCGGGCACCTACGACCCGCAGATCGCGCAGGCGCTGGACGACGAGCCCGACCTCGCCGTGCGCGCCGTCTCCGTGGAGCGCGTCGGCGTCGACAACCCCCGCAAGGACCTGCGGAAGTGGTCGGACTTCCGCACGGCGTACGGGTTCTTCTTCCCGCAGCTCTTCGAGCCGGTGACGGACGCCGGTGACGAGCGCTTCGCCGCCCTCGGGGTGGCCCCGGACGTCGTCCGCGCCGTGCTCGCCGACTTCGCGGAGAGCTACCGGCCGATCGAGGACGGCGACGCGTGGTTCGGGCAGATCCGCGAGCTCGCGGCCCGGCACGGGTTCGCGCCGTCGCCGAAGGAGTTCAAGAAGAACCCGGACGCGTTCCCGGGGTCGATCCGCGAGGCGTCGCAGATCGTCCGCATCACGCTGACCGGGTCGACACGGAGCCCCAACCTGCACGACGTCGCGATGACCCTCGGCGTCGACGAAGTGACCCGCCGCCTGCGCGCGGTGCACTGACCGCCGGCGTCGGGTTCCGCCTCGTGCCGTCGTGCACCCGCTCCGCGGCGATGCACGCGTTGTCGTCGAGGACCACCGACGTCCCGACAGCGGGTGCATCGGCCGACAACGCGTCACCGATCTCGCCGGCCGGCAGGGCGCCGGCGAGGTGGCTCAGCCCTCCGCGGCGGGCTGCGGGACGCGAGCCGGTCGGCGTCCGGGATGTTCTGGAGCCGGACCTGGCCGCGCGCGACGAGCCGGTCCTGCTCGTCCCGGACCTCGACGAGCCAGAGCTGCTGCAGGCGCCCGCGGTGGATCGGTTCGCCCACCGCGCGCAGCCGGCCCTCGCGGACCGCGCGCAGGAAGTCCGTGTGGTTGCTGACGCCGACGACCTGGCCGCGGTCACCGAGCCAGACGGCGGCGCCGATGCTCGCCGCCGTCTCCACGACGGAGGAGTACACGCCGCCGTGCACGATCCCGTACGGCTGATGCAGGGCGGGGGTGACGTCCCAGGTGATGACCACGCGGTCCGGGCCCGTCTCCTCGAACCGCAACCCGAGCAGGTCGAAGAAGCCGCCGGCCGTGCCGATGGGAAGGTCCTGCTCGTTCTCGCCCGACTGCGTCCTCTGCGTCATGACCGGCAGGGTAGCGACCGGCGCCGTGGCGAACTCGGTGACGCAGCGTGTCCCCTACGTCATCCAGGATGGTCGAACGTCGCGATCTGTCCATCAAGCGGCATCCTTCTTCCCCGAAAGCCGCAAGGACGGATTATTGTGACCGGGCGCCCCGTACGGCCGTCGAGGCGCGCCGCAGTGGGGGGAACGGAGACGCCGGCAGTGGGAGCCACGGACGGGCGACGCGGGGGAGGGCGAGGCGCGGACGACGCGCCGCTCTCGCCGTGCCCGCGCGTGCCCGCAGGACGCGGCTCGCGCGGGGCTTCGAGCGTCGAGTACGGACTGATGATCGCAGCCATCTGCGCCGTGCTCTGCGTCGGGGTCGGCGTCGCCCTGCACTCGGTCTTCAACAGCACGCTCAGCTGCATCGTCGCCCAGCTGGGCGGAGGCGACACCTCGTCGTGCTCGGGGGGCGCCGGCGGCGGCGGAGGCACCGGCGGCGGGGGCACGGGCGGCGGCGGGACGCTCCCGACGGTCAGCCCGAGCCCCAGCCCCAGCGCGAGCCCGTCACCGTCGTCGACCCCCTGAGGTCAGACGCCGAGATACTCCTCGACGAAGGCGTTCCGGAACACCCCGCGCGGGTCGAGGCGCTCGGCGAGCGCGACGGCGTCCGCCAGGCGCGGGAACAGCGGCCGCACCCGGTCGGCCGGCGCCGTGAAGACCTTCCCCCAGTGCGGCCGGGCGCCGAACGGCTCCAGCACCTCCTCCACGGCCCGCACCGCGGGGAGCGCCGCGGCCAGATCCTCGACCCAGGTGAAGTGGATCGCGACGACGTCCTGGCCCGAGGCCGGGCTGAGCCAGAGGTCGTCGGCGGCGATGCTGCGGATCTCACCGACCTGCAGCACCGGCGCCACCCGATCGCGGACGGACGCGACGGCACGCAACGCGGCGCTCGCATCGGGGCGCGCGACGAAGAACTCGCTCTGCAGCTCCTCGCCGCTGCTCGGGGTGAACTCGAGCTTGAAGTGAGGCAAGCGGGCGTACCAGGGCCCGGGGCGGCCGAGCTGCTCGGTGGAGTTCTCGGTAGGCATGCCCGGCACGGGATGCCACTCCTCGGTGGCCGCTCGGGCGCCGAGGCGTTCCGCCAGGTCCGCCGCCTTCGGGTCGGCGTCGACGAGGTGCTTGCCGAGCACCTGGAACTCCAGCGGGTCCTCCCAGCGGGTGAACAGGCTGACGCTGTAGCCCGCCCGCCAGCAGATCGGTGGCGTGCTCGATGGCGGCATCGCCCGGCAACCCCAGGTGCACGATCTGCCTGATCTCGTACCGCGGCCGGACGTCGAGGGTCAGGGCGGTGACGACGCCGAGCCGGCCGAGCGCGACGACGGCTCCGTCGAACCCGTCGTCGCCGCGGCGCATCGTCACCAGGTCGCCGTCGGCGGTGACCATCTCGAGCGCGGCGACCGACGCCGCGAGCGTCCGGTTGGCCTCGCCCGAGCCGTGGGTCCCGGTCGCCGCGGCACCGCCGACGCTGATGTGCGGCAGCGACCCCAGGTTGCCCAGGGCCCATCCGGCGGCGTCGAGGCTCGGAGCGATCTCCCCGAACCGCAGCCCCGCGGAGACCGTGACGGTCCGGGCATCGGCGTCCACCTCGATCCGGCGGGGGAGCCGTCCGACGCCGACCAGGTCGCCGGTGGTGTCCGCCACCGCGCTGAACGAGTGCCGGGTGCCGAGCGCCCGGATGTGCGCGGAGGAGGCGACCAGGCGGCGGAGGTCGTCCACCGACTCCGGCTCGATCAGGCGCTGGGCCGAGTACGTGATGTTGCCCGACCAGTTGCGGCCCGGGGCGGTCGTCGCCGCCCCGGTCGCCGGGATGATGTCGTCCACCCGTCCTCCAGCCTCGGTCCGGTCTCGCCGCCGTCCTCGCTACCGTCGCCACCATGCCACGCGGGGACGATCCGCCGGACGCCCGGTCGCTCCGGCTCCTCGCCGCGCGCTGGTGGCCGGTGGTCGTCTACCCGTCGGCCCTGCTCGCCGCCTCCCTCGTCGTCGCCGCGCGGAGCGCGGACGAGCGGCACCGCATCCTGCTCGCCGCCAGCACGAACCTCGACAACCTCGCCGACCGCCCGGTGCGCGTCCTGGTCGCCTCCGCGTTCCTCGCCGAGGGGGACGCCGTCGCCTGGGCCCTGCTCGCCGGCCTCGGGCTCGCCGGCGTCGTCGTCGCGGCGGGCCCGTGGCGCGCCGTCCTGGTCGGCGCCGTCGCCCAGGTGCTGGGGACGGCGGTGAGCGAGGGGTCCCTCGGCGTCCGGATCGCGAACGGCCTGGAGCCCGCCTCGCAGCGGACGATCCTCGACGTCGGGCCCTCGTTCGTCGTGGTCGGCGTCCTCGTGACCACGGTGGTGGCGGGCACGCGCTGGTGGTGGCGACTGGCGGCGCTGACCGGGTTCGTACTGCTCGCGCCCTCGCTCTTCGACGGGCTGCTCGCCGGCGACGTCGCGGCGCTCGGACACGTCACGGCGATCGTCGTCGGCCTGGTCGCGGGCGGCCTGCTGCTGTTCCAGCGGTCCGGCCGGGGCGCATCCGCGCACCGTTTGACGCTCCCGAACCGGCGGGGTTAGCTTGCGGCCGGGTCACGAGTGCCAGCGCGAAGCCCCGGCTCGCTGGCCGGCAACCCTCCGTCGCGGCGGGGTGCTCCGGGTGTCGACCCGGCGGGCGGCACGGTGCCGTCCGCAAGCGCGCATCGACCACGAGGAGAACAGTCATCATGCCCGTCGCCCAGGACCAGGACAGCAAGCTCACCCAGTACGCCCACCCCGAGCGGCTGGTGACGACCGGCTGGCTGGCGGAGCACCTCGGCGAACCCGGGCTCGTCGTCCTCGAGAGCGACGAGGACGTGCTGCTCTACGACACCGGGCACATCCCCGGCGCGCTCAAGGTCGACTGGTTCACCGAGCTCAACGACCCGGTGACGCGGGACTACGTCGACGGCGAGCGTTTCGCCCAGGTGGTCGGCTCGAAGGGGATCGGCCGCGACACCACGGTGGTCCTCTACGGGGACAAGAACAACTGGTGGGCGGCCTACGCGCTGTGGGTGTTCCGGCTGTTCGGCCACGAGGACGTCCGGCTGCTGGACGGCGGCCGGGCGAAGTGGATCGCCGAGGGCCGCGAGCTGACCACCGACGTCCCGACGCCGGCGGCCGTCGACTACCCCGTCGTCGAGCGGGACGACGCAGCCCATCCGTGCCTTCAAGGACGACGTCCTCGCGCACCTCGGGGACGCCGGTCACCCGCTCGTCGACGTCCGCTCGCCGCAGGAGTACACCGGCGAGCGGACCCACATGCCCGAGTACCCGCAGGAAGGCACCCTGCGCGGTGGCCACATCCCCGGTGCGCGCAGCGTCCCGTGGGCGCGCGCCGCGGCCGAGGACGCGACCTTCAAGGGCCGCGACGAGCTCGAGGCCATCTACATCGGCGAGCAGGGCCTCAAGCCCGGCGACGACGTCATCGCCTACTGCCGGATCGGGGAGCGGAGCAGCCACACCTGGTTCGTCCTGACCTACCTGCTCGGCTTCGAGAACGTCCGGAACTACGACGGCTCGTGGACCGAGTGGGGCAACACCGTGCGCGTCCCGATCGCGCGCGGTGAGGAGCCCGGGTCCGTCTGAGGCCCGTCCGACCGCGCCGGTAGCGTTCCGCGCGTGAGCGGGACGAGCGACGTCTACACCTTCGGCGACGACCCGGTCGCGGCCGGGCGGCTCGACCTGCTGGCGCACGTCTACGAGCAGCCGACGCGCTCGCTGCTCGCGCGCTGGGCGCCCGCTCGGGTCGCGTCTCGCGGTCGACCTCGGGTGCGGGCGCGGCCACACCACCCGGCTGCTGCACGCGGTGCTCGAACCGGACGCGACGGTCGGCGTCGAGCGCTCGCCGGCGTACGTCGGCGTCTCGCGCGGGCGTACCTGGCGGACCTGCCCGGCGTCCGGGTGGTGGAGCACGACGTCACCCTGCCCCTGCCGGTCGAGGGCGCCGAACTGGTGTTCGCGCGGTTCCTCCTGACCCATCTGGCCGGCCCCGTGGCGGCGCTGCGGGTATGGGCGGCGGCGCTCGCTCCGGGCGGCCGGCTCCTCGTGCAGGAGACGGCGCGGCTGGTGAGCCGCGACCCCGCCCTCGGGCGCTACTACGAGCTGGTCGCGGAGCTGCAGCAACGTCACGGCCAGGCGCTGGACGTCGGCGCGCGGCTGGCGGAGCTCGCCGCGCGAGGCGGGCCTGACGGTCGAGCGGGCCGCCGTCCGGCCGCTGGAGCAGAAGCCGCGCGAGATGGCGGCGTTGCACGTGCTGAACCTGCGGTCGTGGCGGCGCGACCCCGAGGCGGCGGACTTCGACGACGACGAGCTCGACGCCCTCGACGAGGCCCTCGTCGCGATCGCCCGCGGCGGCCCGGCCGAACCCGTCGAGCAGGACCTCGGAGAACTCGTCGTGGCGGCCGGCGGGTGACGGGCGGCGGCCACGGGGAACCCGGAGGAGTGTCGCCTACGCCACGCGGCGCCGGGCGCCCGGGCCCGGCCGGCCGCCCACGTCGCGGGGCGGGTCAGCTCGTGGCCCTCCTCGCAGCGCATCACGAGGTGAACGCTCGCGTCGCAGCCCGCGGTGCGACGAACTCGATCGGGTGGTCCCTCCGGGATCGGCGAGGTACCGGTCCCCCACGTCTGGAGGGCCAGCAGCACCGGGTACAGATCCAGCCCCTTCTCGGTGAGCCGGTACTCCATGCGGCTGCGCGCCCCGGGCTCCCGGTAGGGCTCCTTGCGGAGGATGCCGGCGTCGAGAAGCCGGCGCAGCCGGTCGGTCAGCACCGTGCGCGGGATCGCCGTCCGCACCGTCAGGTCGTCGAAGCGCCGGATCCCCTGGAACACCTCCCGCAGCACGATGAAGGTCCACCGATCACCGATGACGTCGAGGGTGCGCCCGATCGTGCAGTTGTCGGCGGACCACTCGAGTGCGGCAGGCGAGCTCATCTAGGGAGAATACCGTAGCTGAGTTCGATTGACGTACTCAGGCGCTGAGGTGTTGGCTGAGTGCATGAACCAAACCCAGCTCGGAGCTCCCGTCCGCGTGCGCCGGGCCGGTCCCGCCGACGCCGACGTGCTCACCGCCCTGCTCGCCGGGCTCTCGGCGACCTCGTCGTTCCACCGTTTCCTGGCCGGGCTCGGCATGCCCAACCCCGCGCTCGTCCGCGGACTGCTGCGGGACGAGCCGGACCGCGGGGCGCTCCTCGCCGTCCAGCGCGAACCGGCGGGGGAGAGCGCCCTCGGCCACGCCTGCTGGTCGGTGACGCCGGCAGGCGCCGCGGACATCGGGGTCGTGGTCGCGGACGCCGCGCAAGGGCGAGGCATCGGCACCGCGCTGTTCCTGGCGCGCCGTCGACGCCGCCCGCGGGCCGGGGCGGACGCCGTCCACCTCGACGTGCACCCGGAGAACCGGCGGCTGGTGGCGGCGCTGCGCCGCCGGTTCGGGCGGTCGGCGCCTTCGCCTGGGAGCAGGGGCTGGTCAGCGTCGAGCTGCCCATGACCGCGCTGCCGCTGCCGGCGGACCTCGTCGCTGCCGCCTGACGATCATCGTCGAGCGGTTAGCCGGCGCCCGTCACGGGTACGACCCCGCTCGTGACCACCGACGCACCGCCCCTGGACGAGAACCGTGACGTCATCGGCGAGGCCGCGGCCGAGGCCGCCGGCGTCCAGCACCTGCGCCCGGGGCAGCGCGAGGCCGTCGAGGCCGCGCTCAGCAGCGACACCGTCGCCGTCCTCGCCTCGGGCACCGGCAAGACCGCGATCTACGAGACGGTCGCGCGCCTGCTCGGCGGCCCCGCGCTCGTCATCAGCCCGACCATCGCCCTGCAGCGCGACCAGGTGCAGAGCCTGCGCGAGCACGGCCACCGCGTCCAGTCGCTGAACTCGACCGCCACGGAGAAGGCGCAGGCGAAGGCTCTCGGACGACTTCGCCGCAGGGCGCCTGGACATGCTGCTGCTGGCGCCGGAGCAGCTCGGCAACCCCGACGTCGTCGCCGCCCTCGACCGCGCGCACCCCGCGCTGCTCGTCGTCGACGAGGCGCACTGCGTGAGCGAGTGGGGGCACAGCTTCCGCCCCGACTACCTGCTCATCGGTTCCGCCGTCGACCGGCTGCACCACCCGCGGGTGCTCGCGCTCACGGCGACGGCAGCGCCGCGGGTACGCCGCGACATCGTCGAGCGCCTCGACATGCGCGACCCGCAGGTCGTCGTCGGCAACGCCGACCGGCCCGAGATCTGGCTCGGTGCGCGCCTCTTCGCCGGGAACAGGGAGCGCGACGAGGCGATCGTCGAGGCCGCGCTCGCGGTCGAGGGCGCGGTCATCGTCTACGCGCCGACCCACCGGCGCTGCGCCGAGCTGGCCCAGGCGCTCACCGACGCCGGCCGCGAGGCGACGGTCTACCACGCCGGGCTCCCGACGAGGCAGCGCCGGCAGACCGCCGACGACTTCCTCCACGAGCGGGCCGACACCGTCGTCGCGACCAACGCGTTCGGCATGGGCGTCGACCGGCCCGACGTCCGCGCCGTCCTGCACGCCGGCCCGCCGACCTCGGTCGACGAGTACTTCCAGGAGGCCGGCCGGGCCGGGCGGGACGGCGAGCCGGCGCGGGCCGAGCTGTTCTTCCGGCTCGAGGACTTCGCGCTCGGCCGCTACCTGGAGGCCGGCGGCGGCGTGAGCGAGGACGACCTGCGCCGCGCCGTCGCCGTCCTCCGGGACGCCGACGGACCGGTCAGCCGCGCCGAGCTGACCGAGCGGGCCGGCCTGAGCCGGCGTGCCGCCGCCCTCGTCGTCGGCGTCCTGGACGCCGGGAACGCGATCAAGACGCGCCGCGGCCGGGATCGAGCTGCGGGCGGCCGCGGAACGCGACCCGCAGGGCGTCGTCGAGGACGCCCTCGCCGAGCGCGAGCGCCGCCGCGAGTTCGACCGCACCCGGCTCGACATGATCCGCGCCTACGCCGAGACCACGGACTGCCGGCGGCGCGTCGTCCTCGAGCTCCTCGGGGAGGACTACCCCGAGCGCTGCCTCAACTGCGACAACTGCGACGCCGGCACCAGCGAGGAGGCCGCGGACCGGCCCGTACCCGATCGGCTCCACCGTCGCCCACCCCGAGTGGGGCCCGGGCACGGTCAGCCACTACGAGGGCGACCGCGTCGTCGTGCTCTTCGCCGACGCCGGCTACCGGACCCTGGCGCTGACCCTGGTGCGGGAGAAGGGACTGCTGACCGCCGCGTGACCGGATGCGGCCGGCCGCGGCCGCCGATGGACTGCGCGTATTCCGCGCATACTCGACAGTGGACGGGACCGACGATCGGGGGTGCGGTTGATGGCCGACCGGTTCGACTTCGTCGTGGTGGCCAACCGGCTGCCCGTCGACCGGCGCGACGAACCCGACGGCAGCGTCACCTGGCTGCCGAGCCCGGGCGGTCTCGTCGCCGCCATGGAGCCCGTGCTCCGCCGGCCATCGCGGCGCCTGGGTCGGCTGGACCGGGTCCGAGGGCGAGGCGCCGCCGCCGTTCGACGCCTCCGAGATGCACCTCGTCGCCGTCCCGCTCTCCGCGCGGGAGATCGCCGACTACTACGAGGGCATGTCCAACGGCACGCTGTGGCCGCTCTACCACGACGTCATCGCTCCGCCGAGGTACCACCGCCGCTGGTGGGACAGCTACCTCGACGTCAACCGGCGCTTCGCCGACGTCACCGCCACCCAGGCGGCGCAGGGGGCGACCGTGTGGGTGCAGGACTACCAGCTCCAGCTCGTCCCGCGCCTGCTCCGCGACGTCCGGCCGGACCTGCGCATCGGGTTCTTCAACCACATCCCGTTCCCGCCCTACGAGCTCTTCGCCCAGCTCCCCTGGCGGCGCCAGGTGCTCGACGGACTGCTCGGCGCCGACCTCGTCGGCTTCCAGCGACCCGCGGACGCGAACAACTTCCTCCGGGCCTGCCGCCGGGTGGGCCTGGTCTCGCGTCGCGGCCACGTGCGGGCGCCGGGCCTCGGCGGGGAGCGGCTCGTCCGTGCCCAGGCGTTCCCGATCTCGGTGGACGCGGCGAGCATCGGCGAGATCGCCCGGCGGCCGGAGGTCCTCGAGCGGGCGCGGGAGATCCGCGCGGAGCTCGGGTCCCCGGAGCTCGTCCTGCTCGGCGTCGACCGCCTCGACTACACCAAGGGGATCCTGCACCGGCTGCAGGCGGTCGAGGAGCTCTTCGCCGACCAGCGGCTGAAGATCCCGGGCACCGTCTTCGTCCAGGTCGCCACCCCCAGCCGGGAACGGGTCGAGAGCTACAAGGCGCTGCGCGAGGAGGTCGAGACGACGGTCGGCCGGATCAACGGCGAGCACGCCCAGCTGGGCCACCCCGCCGTGCACTACCTGCACCAGTCGTTCCCCAAGGAGGAGCTGGTCGCGCTCTACCTGGCCGCCGACGTCCTGCTCGTGACCGCCCTGCGCGACGGGATGAACCTCGTCGCCAAGGAGTACATCGCCAGCCGGCACGACGAGCGCGGTGCCCTGGTGCTCAGCGAGTTCACCGGCGCGTCCATCGAGCTGCTCCAGGCCTACATCGTCAACCCGCACGACATCGAGGGGGTCAAGGGTGCCGTCGTCCGCGCGGCGTCCGCCTCGCCCCGGGAGTCGGCGCGCCGGATGCGCACCCTGCGCAAGCGCGTCTTCGGCCACGACGTCGGCCGCTGGGCCGGCGACTTCCTCCGCGCCCTCGACCGGAGCGCGTCCACCAACGCCCATCTCGCCGAGCCGTCGCCGCTGGACGCCATGGACCAGGGCCCGCCGGCGCCCGACCTGGCCGCCGCGCCGAGCGTCACGACCCGGGGGACGCCGACCTTCGGCGAGGAGGAGCAGCTCAGCTCGGACGCCGACCTCGCCGACCCGGGCGCTCTGCTCGCGGACACGCCCGCTGCCCGCCGGCCGGAGCCTGGCGACCGGTGAGCGAGCAGCAGCTCGGTCCGGCGCTGGAGCGGTTCGCCGCGCTGCCGCGGGTGCTCGTCGCGCTCGACTTCGACGGGACGCTCGCGCCGCTCGTGGACGACCCCGCGGCGGCGGCGCCCCTGCCCCGGTCCGTCGAGGCCCTCCGGGAGCTGACCGGGCTGCCGGGGACGAGCGTCGCCGTGGTCTCCGGGCGCTCGCTCGACACGCCTGCGCGGGCTGCTCGGACCGGTCGGACCGTCGGACCGGTGGCGCTCGTCGGCAGCCACGGTGCCGAGGTCGACGTCCCGCCCGATCTGCCGCAGGCCGCCGGGGCGGACACCGCAGCCGGCCTCGGAACCGCGGAGAAGGACCTGCTCGCAGGGCTGCGCGAGGCGCTCGGCGAGATCGTGGCCGCGCACCCCGGGACGGCTCTCGAGGAGAAGCCGGCAGCGGTCGTGCTGCACACCCGGGGCGCCGATCGCGCCACGGCGCTGGCCGCCAGCGGCGCTGCCCTGCTCGGCCCCGCCCGCACCCCCGGGGTGCACACCCTGGTGGGGAAGGAGGTCGTCGAGCTGGCGGTGACCGACGTGAGCAAGGGGGCGGCCCTGCGCCGGCTGCGCTCCGAGCTCGGGGTCGGTCCCGGCGGCGTCCTCTATGCCGGCGACGACACCACGGACGAGCACGCCTTCGCCGCCCTGGACGACGACGCCGGCGACCTCACGCTGAAGATCGGGCCGGGTGCGACGGCGGCGCGGCACCGGCTGGCCGGGCCGGAGGAGCTCGCCGACCTGCTCGTCGAGCTGGCCCGGCTCAGGCGGGGGGTCGGGCGAGGCGCCGGATGACGAGCGGACCGGAGGTGCTGCGGCGGCGCGGCGCCCGGCTCCTGGTGCTCGACCCGCACGACCGGGTGCTCCTCGTGCGTGCCGTCGACCCGGCCGTCCCCGACGCGCCCTTCTGGTTCACCGTGGGCGGCGGGGTGGAGGCGGGGGAGACGGAGCGTGCCGCGGCCGTCCGCGAGCTGCGTGAGGAGGTCGGGCTGGCCGTGAGCGAGGCCGACCTCGTCGGGCCCGTGTTCAGGGCCGACGACGCCTTTCCGTTCGACGGCCGGTGGATCGAGCAGTCGAACGTCTTCTACGCCGTCCGGGTGCCGGCGACCGCCCTCCCGGGGCCGGTCGACCCGCGGCCGGACGAGGTCGCGATGCTGGAGACGGCCGCCTGGTGGACCCCGGAGCAGCTGCGCGCGCACGTCGAGGGGCGCCCGCACGACGGCCCCGGGCGCCCCGGCGAGCCGGTCTACCCGCCCGCGCTGCCCGACGTCGTCCGCACCGCGAGCGCGCGCGCTGGCCGCCGTGCGTGCCTGATTGCTCCGCAGGCTGCCGAGATGCGCCCTTCGCACCGTTGTGATCGCATGGAGGGAGTCCGGTTCGATCGCGACCGAGGGAGGACCCATGGGTACCGACGACAAGATCGACAACAAGGCCGAGGAGTTCGGCGGCAAGCTCAAGGAAGGCGTCGGCAAGGCGACCGGCGACGACGAGCTGAAGGCGCAGGGCGAGGGCGACCAGGCGAAGTCGAACCTCAAGCAGGCCGGCGAGAACGTCAAGGACGCCTTCAAGGGCTGACCGGCTCCACCAGGCACGAAGGGGCGCGACCACAGGTCGCGCCCCTTCTGCTGTCTCGGTGCGGATCAGCTCCGGCGGGAGCGGTCCCCGTAGCGCGGGCGGCGCCGGCCGCCCCGGCCCGGGCGTGCGTCCGGGCGGGATTCGGCTCCGGGCGTGGCGGCCGGTCGCACGACGACCGGCCGGCCCGACCGCGACATCGCGACCACGGACGGGTGGTCCGGGTGCACCCGCTCGACGCTGGCCTCGACCTGTGCGGCCGCCTGCAGCCGCTGCACGTCGCGCAGCTGCTCGGGCTGGACCAGTGCCACGACGGTGCCGTCGGCGCCGGCGCGTGCGGTCCGGCCCGAGCGGTGCACGTAGTCCTTGTGGTCGTTCGGCGGGTCGAAGTGCACCACGAGGTCCACGTCGTCCACGTGGATGCCGCGCGCGGCGACGTCCGTCGCGACGAGCACCCGGGTCCGGCCCTCGGTGAAGTCGGCGAGGGCTCGCTGGCGGGCGCCCTGCCCGAGGTTCCCGTGGATCGCCGCGGCCTCGACGCCGCCGCGCTCGAACTGCCGGGCGAGCCGGTCCGCACCGTGCTTGGTCCGGACGAAGAACAGCGTCCGCGCCGGCCGCGCGGCGACGCGGGTTGCGACCTCGACCTTGTGCTCGCGGTCGACGGCGAAGACGAGGTGCGTCATCGCACCCGTGCTGTCGGGCTCCGGCTCCACCGCGTGGACGGCGGGGTCGCCGAGGAAGCGCTCCACGAGCGTCGCGACGCCGCGGTCGAGCGTGGCGGAGAACAGCAGCCGCTGACCGCCGGCGGGGGTCTGCCCCAGCAGCTCGGAGACCACCGGGAGGAAGCCGAGGTCGGCCATGTGGTCGGCCTCGTCGATCACGGTGATCTCGACGGCGTCGAGCCGGCAGGCCCGCCGCTCGATGAGGTCCTTGAGTCGTCCCGGCGTGGCGACGAGCACGTCGACGCCGCGGGTGAGGGCGTCGATCTGCCGGCCGTAGGCGGCGCCGCCGACGACGGTGGCGACGCGCTGCCCGAGCGCCTGGGCCAGCGGCGTCAGGACGCCGGCCACCTGCTGCGCGAGCTCCCGGGTCGGTACGAGCACCAGGGCGCGCGGCGCGTGCGGCGTCCGGCGGGTGGTCGAGGCGTGCAGGCGGCTGACGATCGGCAGTGCGAACGCGAGGGTCTTGCCCGACCCGGTGCGCGCACGACCGAGGACGTCACGGCCGGCCAGGGCGTCCGGGAGCACCCGGGTCTGGATGGCGAAGGGGGCGTCGACGCCCGTCCGCGCGAGGGCGGTGACGAGCGGCGCCGGCAGGCCCAGCTCGGCGAAGGTCGTCGCGGCGGGCGCCGGGCGGCTGAGCGCCTCGTCGATGGCGGCGTCGAGGGCGGACGCGGTGGCGGTGGTGGTCGTGCGAGGGGCTGTCGAGGACGTGCGAGGGCGCCGCCGGGCAGGCGCACGACGCCGGCCCGAGGTGGGCTGCAGCATGAAGTCTTTCTCCGTCTGTGGAAGGGGGCCGCTCTGCGAAGTGGCCTCGTCGTTCCGGTTCCACAGCGACCTCGTGGGCGGTGCCCACGTCAGCCGGCACGCGGTGCGCCGACCTCGCCAGCCTACAGCGGGGATCGAGGACCAGGCATTCCCGGGCCTCGATCAGGTGTGTCGCGTCGTAGCCAGCGGCTCAGTAGTGCTGCTCCGCCGCCCGCCGGCGGGACGCCTCGATCTCCTCCTCGGCCTCGCCGCGCCCGGTCCACGTGGCGCCCTCGACGCTCTTGCCGGGCTCGAGGTCCTTGTAGGTCTCGAAGAAGTGCTGGATCTCGAGCAGGTCGAAGTCCGAGACGTCCTTCAGGTCCTGGATGTGCTCCATCCGCGGGTCGCCGGCCGGGATGCAGAGCACCTTGTCGTCGCCGCCCGCCTCGTCGCGCATCCGGAACATGCCGATCGCGCGGCAGCGGATCAGGCAGCCGGGGAACGTCGGCTCCTCGAGCAGCACGAGGGCGTCGAGCGGGTCGCCGTCCTCGCCCAGGGTGCCCTCGACGAAGCCGTAGTCGTGCGGGTAGCGCGTCGACGTGAACAGCATCCGGTCGAGCCGGATGCGGCCGGTCTCGTGGTCCATCTCGTACTTGTTGCGCTGTCCCTTGGGGATCTCGATGGTGACGTCGAACTCCACAACGGCTCCCTCGGGTGACGTGTCCCGGCCCTGCCGAGACACTAGTCTCGCCACCACAACCGGTCGACAGCGGAGCGCCATCGGGGCGCTGCCGACGCAGGGACGAGGGAGGCGCGTGCAGCAGGCCCCACCGGAGGAGTCGGCCGGGTCCGGCTCACCCGCCCCTTCCCCCTCGTCCACCTCGCCCGACGTACCCCCCGAGCAGGTCGCGGACGCCGGTTCGGACCGGCCCCCGGCCACGGCCGAGACCCCGCCGGACGCCGACGGCGCGGCGGCATCGAGCCCGGCGCCCCGGCCGCACGCCGCCCGAGGCGCGGCCCGGTCCTCGACCTCTTCCGGGAAGCGTCCGGCCTCGGCCCCCGCGGCCAGGTCGAAGCCGCCCGCGAACCTCGTCTCCCGGCCCGCGCGGAAGCAGCCGAGCGCGCCGGAGCCCGCCGCGTCCGGTGAGCCGGCGGCCGCACCCGGACCTCAGCCCGACCCCGTCCGCCCGAGCCCTCGTCGCGCCGAACCGGTCGTCGACCCCGTGCCGGTCGTCGACCCCGTGCCGGTCGCCGCCCCGGAGCCGGTCGCCGACCCGGAACCGGTCGCCGACCCGGAGCCGGTCGCCGTCCCCGAGCAGGCCGCCCCCGAAGCCGCCCGAGCCCGACGCCCGAGCGCCCGAGCCCGAGCCGGTCGTGCCGGAGCCGGCCGCCGCTCCGCCGCGGGTGACCGAGCCGGCCCCACCGCCGCCGCCGCGAGCGCGCGACGTGGACCTCCCGCCACGGTTCACGCCGCCCGCCCGCTGCGCCACCGCAGCCGGCCCGCCGCGGCCTGCTGCCGCTGGGGACGATCGGACGGCGGACCGCGGGACTGTCCGTCCTCCTCGTCGCCACGCTGGCCGTCGGCGCCGGAGCCGTCGTCCTCGACCGCTCCTCGGCACCGGCGGCCCGTCCGGCCAGCGCCCCGACGCCCTCGGCGTCCGCGGCCCCCGTCCCCGGCGCGACGGTGCCGGCCCCGCCGAGTGACGTGCTGCCCGCGCTCGACCCGTCCGCACCCCAGCCCTCGACCGCCGGGCTCCGGCGCGTGCTGGGTCCGCTCCTGCGCACGCACGGGCTCGGCTCGAGCGTCAGCGCGGCCGTCGTCGACCTCGCCAGCGGCACGTCGTTGCTGTCGATCACTCCGGACCGGCCGGCGGTGCCGGCGTCCAGCGCCAAGCTGCTCACCGGTGCGGCCGCGCTCTCGCTGCTCGGGCCGTCCTCGCGGCTGACCACCACCGTGGTCGACGCCGGCCAGGACGAGATCGTCCTGGTCGGAGGCGGGGACGTGACGCTGGCCGCGGGGCACGGCACCCCGGACGCCGCGGTCGGCCGTGCCGGCATCGTCGACCTCGCCGACGAGACCGCGGCCGCGCTGCGTGCGCAGGGCCGCCGCTCGGTCGTCGTCCGGCTCGACGACACGCTGTTCAAGGGCCCGTCGACGAACCCGGCCTGGAGCGCCGGCGACGTCCGGAGCGGCTTCATCGCGCCGGTCACGGCCCTCGCGGTGAACTCGGGCTCGGCCACTCCCGGCGTCCCGCTGGTGCCGGGGGAGGCCGCGGCCCGGGTGAGCGACCCGGCGATGTCGGCGGCCCGGCTGTTCGCCGCGGCGCTCGCGACGGACGGCATCACGGTGACCGGCAAGGTCGTCCGGGCGAAGGCGCCGGACGGTGCGCCGGAGCTGGCGCAGGTCGAGTCCGCGCCGGTCGGCGACCTGGTCGAGCACGCCCTCACCGACAGCGACAACACCGTCGCCGAGGCGCTCGCCCGGATGGTCGCCGTGAAGGCCGGGCGCCAGGCGACGTTCGCGGACGCCGGTGTCGCGGTGCTCGACCGCGTCGACCTCCTCGGCGTCCCGACCACGGGTGCGCACCTCTCGGGTGGCAGCGGCCTCGGCACCGGCAACGAGATCTCGGCCCGCGCGCTCGCCGGGCTGCTCGTGCTGGCCGCCTCGCCGCAGCACCCCGAACTGCGCCCGCTGCTCACCGGCCTGCCGGTAGCCGGTGCGTCCGGCACCCTCGCGGACCGCTTCGGCACCGACCGGGAGCGCTCGGGTCTCGGCGTCGTCCGCGCCAAGACCGGCACGCTCACCGGGGCGAGCTCGCTCTCCGGGACGGTCGTCGACGCCGACGGCCGGCAGCTGGGCTTCGTTCTCCTGGCCGATCGGGTGTCGTCGACCGCCTCCGCGCGGACGGCGCTCGACGACGCCGCGTCCGCGCTCGCCGGCTGCGGCTGCCGCTGACGCAGCCCGCGACGTCGGCGGTGCGGGACGTACGGTGGAGTGCATGCGTGCTGAGGAGACCGGCGAGCGGGTGGACGGCGACCCGGGCCGAGCACCGATCGACGACGTCGTCGACTGGGGGCTCGCCGCGCGGACGGCGGCGATCGTCGGCGGCCCCGGGCCGCGCCTGGAGCGAGCGGACGCCGAGGTGATCGTGGCCGACCTGCGTGCCGCGGCCCGGGCGGCAGCACCGCACGTCGCCGGCATCACCCGGTTGCACACGCCGGTCGGCAGCGACGAGGGCGTGCTCGTCGTCGACCGGGGCGGCTGGGCCGCGGTCAACGCCCGCGGGTTCCGCGGCCTGCTCGAACCGGTCGTCGCGGAGGCGGCCCGGCGCCGCGGCGAGCAGGCCCCCGCGTTCGTCACCGCCGTCGGGAGCAGGATCACCGGCGTCGAGGTCGGCGGCCTGCTCGGCTTCCTCTCCTCCCGGGTGCTCGGGCCAGTACGACGCCTTCTCCCCGGACGGGCGGCTGCTGCTCATCGCGCCGAACGTGGTCAGCGTCGAGCGCGAGCTCGACGTCGACCCCGCCGACTTCCGGCTCTGGGTGTGCCTGCACGAGGAGACCCACCGGGTGCAGTTCGGCGCGAACCCGTGGCTCGCCCCGCACCTGCTGGAGCGGATCCGCGCGCTCGTGGGCGACCTGCTGCTCGAGCCCGCGCAGGTGGCCGAGCGGATGGCGTCGGCGCTGCGCGACCTGCCCGGGCTGGTGCGCGGGGAGGGCTCGGGCCTGCCGCTGCTCGACGCCGTGCAGACGCCGGCGCAGCGCGAGGCGCTCGCCGAGATCACCGCCGTGATGTCGCTGCTCGAGGGGCACGCCGACGTCGTCATGGACGAGGTCGGCCCCCGTGTCGTGCCCTCCGTGCAGCTCATCCGCGAGCGGTTCACCCGCCGCCGGGCCGGCCGCGGTGCGGTGGACCGGGTGCTGCGCCGGCTGCTCGGCCTCGAGGCGAAGATGCGCCAGTACGCGGACGGGGCGCGGTTCGTGCGCGAGGTCTCGGACCAGGTCGGGGTCGACGGCTTCAACGCCGTCTGGACCGGCCCCGACACGCTGCCCCGCCCGCAGGAGATCGCCGAGCCCGCCGCCTGGATCCGCCGCGTCCACGGCTGACCCTGCTCCTGCGCTGTCACTGCACCCTTCGCGGCGATCATGCAACGTGAGGCATGCATACAGGATCGCCGTCGCGGATGCATGATCAGCGCAGGGTGGGCGCGAGGGCGAGAAGGTGACGGGCGGGTGAGCGGGCCGACCCCGGCGGTCGCGGCGGTGCGGGTCGCGGTCCGGCGTGCGCTCGCCCCGCTGCCGGCCGGCGCGCACGTGGTCGTCGCCTGCTCCGGTGGTCCGGACTCGCTGGCCCTGGCCGCCGCCACCGCCTTCGTCGCCCCCCGCGCCGGGTTGACCGCGGGAGCGGCGGTCGTCGACCACGGCTGGCACCCGGCGTCCGCGGCCGTGGCGGCGTCCGCCGCCGAGGCCTGCGCGCGGCTGGGCCTGGCTCCCGTCCAGGTGCTCGACGTGACCGCGGCCGCGGCGAGCGGCCGGGGCGGTCCCGAGGCGGCCGCCCGCGACGCCCGGTACGCCGCGCTCGAGCGCGCCGCCGAGGAGCAGGGCGCCGCCGCCGTCCTGCTCGGCCACACCCTGGACGACCAGGCCGAGACGGTGCTGCTCGGGCTCGCGCGGGGCGCCGGCGCCCGGTCGCTCGCCGGCATGCCGGTGCGCCGCGGCCGGTTCGTGCGGCCGCTGCTCGACGTCCCGCGGGCGACCACCCGCAGGGCCTGCGCCGACCTCGGCCTCGAACCCCACGACGACCCGGCCAACGCCGACCCCGCGTACACCCGGGTGCGGGTCCGCGACGCGCTCGCCCTGCTCGAACAGGCCCTCGGGCCCGGCCTCCCGGCCGCGCTGGCCCGGTCCGCCGAGCAGCTGGCCCTGGACGCCGAGGCGCTGGAGGCCTTCGCGAGCGAGCTCCTGCGGGCGGCCGGCCGCGCCGACGGCTACGAGGCCGCCGTACTGGCGCGCGGCACCCGGACGCCGTCCGGCGCCGCGCCCTGCTCGCCGCGGCGCGGGCGGCCGGATCACCCGCCGGCTCCCTCGGCTCGCGGCACGTGCTGGCCCTCGACGGCCTCGTCGTCCGGCCGCCCGGGGCCTCGCGCCCGCACGGCGGCGTGCACCTGCCGGGGGGCCTCGTCGCCGTGCTGCGGTGTGGCACGCTGTCCATCGCCGCGCCGGGTGAGCAGCCGTCGCAGCCTGTCGAGTAGGAGGCGAGTAGGAGGACCGTGCAGCCCACCGACATGGGACAGGATCTGGAGAAGGTCCTGCTCACCGAGGAGCAGATCCTGAACCGGCTGGACGAGCTCGCCGCCGCCATCGACGCCGACTACGCGGGGCGGGACCCGCTGCTCGTCGGCGTCCTCAAGGGCGCCGTGATGGTGATGGCGGACCTCTCCCGCCGGCTCAGCCTGCCCGCCGAGACCGACTGGATGGCGATCTCGTCGTACGGATCGGGCACGAAGTCGTCCGGCGTCGTCCGCATCCTCAAGGACCTCGAGCGCGACATCACCGGGCGCGACGTGCTCATCGTCGAGGACATCGTCGACTCCGGGCTCACCCTCTCCTGGATCATGGCCAACCTCGGTTCCCGGGGGCCGACGTCCGTCGAGGTGTGCACATTGCTCCGCAAACCGGACGTCCTGAAGGTGGATGTCCCGTTGAAGTACGTCGGATTCGACATCCCGAACGAGTTCGTCGTGGGCTACGGCCTCGACTACGCCGAGCGCTATCGCAACCTCCGGGTCATCGGCACCCTGGCGCCGCACGTCTATCGCGGCTGAGACCGGTCGGGCGACAAGACATCGACCGCGTTGCGCTGCAGGCGTAACGTCGGAACACTGCTGTCTAGCCGCCCGTTGGCACTTCCGGAACGCACGCCGACCTTGGGGTGCGCCCGACCGTCCGCCAGAAGGCGGCGGGATGACCGAGCAGGAAGGACGGGGCTGGCTGCCCCCGAGGTATGAACCTGAAGCGTTGGACCGGAACGCGGTGGATCTGGATCATCGTGGCCGTCGCTGCGTTGCTGGTCGCCGGCCGCCTGTTCACACCCAGCGGCTTCGCGCAGGTCGACACGTCCAAGGCGCTTCAGGCCATCAAGGACAAGCAGGTCGCCTACGCGCACGTCGTCGACGGTGACCAGACGATCGAGCTGACCCTCAAGGACGGTCAGACCATCGACGGACACAACAAGGTGTCCGCCGGGTGGATCGGGGCCCGCGGCAGCGAGATCGTCCAGCTCCTGGACCAGAACCCGCCGTCGAACGGGTTCAACGAGGAGAAGCCGCAGCCGTCGGTGCTCGGCAACCTCATCTTCTCCTTCCTGCCGATCATCCTGCTGCTGGTCCTCTTCTGGTTCTTCATGGGCCAGATGCAGGGCGGTGGTTCACGGGTCATGAACTTCGGCAAGTCGCGGGCCAAGCTCGTGAGCAAGGACATGCCGAAGGTCACCTTCGCGGACGTCGCCGGCGCGGACGAGGCCGTCGAGGAGCTGCAGGAGATCAAGGAGTTCCTCGCCGAGCCCGCCAAGTTCCAGGCCGTCGGCGCGAAGATCCCCAAGGGCGTGCTGCTCTACGGCCAGCCAGGTACCGGCAAGACGCTGCTCGCGCGCGCCGTCGCGGGCGAGGCGGGCGTCCCCTTCTACTCGATCTCGGGTTCGGACTTCGTCGAGATGTTCGTCGGCGTCGGCGCGAGCCGCGTCCGCGACCTCTTCGACCAGGCCAAGGCCAACGCCCCCGCGATCATCTTCGTCGACGAGATCGACGCCGTCGGCCGGCACCGCGGCGCGGGTCTCGGCGGCGGCCACGACGAGCGCGAGCAGACGCTGAACCAGCTGCTCGTCGAGATGGACGGCTTCGACGTCAAGACCAACGTCATCCTCATCGCCGCGACGAACCGGCCCGACATCCTCGACCCCGCCCTGCTGCGGCCCGGTCGCTTCGACCGGCAGATCGCCGTCGACGCCCCGGACATGCAGGGCCGCAACCGCATCCTCCAGGTGCATGCCAAGGGCAAGCCGATGGCGCCGTCCGTCGACCTGCTCGCGGTGGCCCGCCGGACGCCTGGCTTCACCGGCGCCGACCTGGCCAACGTGCTCAACGAGGCCGCGCTGCTCACCGCGCGCGCCGGCGCGAGGGTGATCGACAACCAGGCCCTCGACGAGGCCATCGATCGTGTCGTCGCCGGTCCGCAGAAGCGTACGCGGATCATGAACGACAGGGAGAAGAAGATCACCGCGTACCACGAGGGCGGCCACGCCCTGGTGGCGGCGGCGCTGCTGCACACCGACCCGGTGACCAAGATCACGATTCTTCCTCGCGGCCGGGCGCTCGGCTACACGATGGTCATGCCGACGGACGACAAGTACTCCACCACCCGCAACGAGATCCTCGACCAGCTCTCGTACGCCCTGGGCGGCCGCGTCGCGGAGGAGCTCGTGTTCCACGACCCGACGACGGGCGCCTCGAACGACATCGAGAAGGCCACCGGTCTGGCCCGGCGGATGGTGACCCAGTTCGGCATGTCCGAGCGGATCGGGGCCATCAAGCTCGGGCAGAGCCAGGGCGAGGTGTTCCTCGGTCGCGACATGGGCCACCAGCGCGACTACTCCGAGGAGGTCGCCGGGATCGTCGACGAGGAGGTCCGCCGCTTCATCGAGAATGCCCACGACGAGGCGTGGGAGATCCTCGTGGAGAACCGCCCCGTGCTCGACCGGCTCGTCACGGCGCTGTTCGAGCGCGAGACCCTCGGCAAGGAAGAGCTCGCCGAGATCTTCACCGATGTCGTCAAGCGCCCCGAGCGGCCGGTCTGGCTCTCGAGCGAGCGGCGTTCGGTGTCCGACATCCCGCCCGTGCTCACGCCCGGGGAGCGGGCAGCTGCCAACGGGCACGGAGCCACCGCAGTGAACGGCCTGTGAGCGAAGCCTCGCTCGACGGCATTCCGGCAGACGCGGCCTCGACCCGCCCGGCGTACGACGCCGCGCGGGTCGAGGCCGCTGTGCGTGAGCTGCTGGTCGGCATCGGCGAGGACCCCGACCGGGAGGGGCTGCGGGACACCCCGATCAGGGTCGCCCGCGCCTACATCGAGATCTTCGCGGGCCTGCGGCAGGAGCCGCGCGACGTCCTCACGACGACCTTCGACCTCGGCCACGACGAGCTCGTCCTGGTCCGCGACATCGAGGTGTTCTCCGTCTGCGAGCACCACCTGCTGCCGTTCCACGGCGTCGCGCACGTCGGCTACATCCCGGCCGCCGACGGTCGCATCGCCGGCCTGTCCAAGATCGCCCGGCTGGTCGACGTCTACGCCCGCCGCCCGCAGGTGCAGGAGCGGCTGACGACGCAGGTGGCCGACGCCATGACCGAGGTCGCCGGCGCCCGTGGCGTCATCGTCGTCGTCGAGTGCCAGCACCTGTGCATGGCGATGCGCGGCGTCCGCAAGCCCGGGTCGCGGGCCGTCACCTCCGCCGTCCGGGGGCAGCTGCGCAACCCGGCCACCCGCGCCGAGGCGATGAGCCTCATCCTCGCCCGCAGCGGCGACCGATGACGGCGGCGTCCCCGCAGCAGCGGGTCCGCCGACCCGCCGGGCTGCCCGCCGCGCTCGCGTCGCTCGACCGCTGCCTCGTCATGGGCGTCGTCAACGTCACGCCCGATTCCTTCAGCGACGGGGGCCGCTGGTACGAGCCCGGTGACGCCGTCGCCCGCGGGCTCGCGCTCGCCGCCGACGGCGCGGACATCCTGGACGTCGGCGGCGAGTCCACCCGGCCGGGCGCGCTGCGGGTCCAGCTCGGCGAGGAGCTGCGGCGGGTGCTCCCCGTCGTCGAAGCCCTCGTCGGCGCCGGTCTCGCCGTCAGCATCGACACCACCCGCGCCGAGGTCGCGGACGCGGCGCTGTCCGCCGGCGCGGTGCTCGTCAACGACGTCAGCGGCGGCCTCGCCGACCCCGCGATGGCTGAGCTCGTCGCCGACGCCCGGGTGCCGTACGTGGCGATGCACTGGCGCGGCGAGAGCGACCGCATGGAGCAGCTCGCCGTCTACGGGGACGTCGTGGCGGACGTCCGGTCGGAGCTCGAGCGTCGGGTGGAGGCGCTGGTCGACGCCGGTGTGGACGCCGACCACGTCGTCCTCGACCCCGGATTCGGCTTCGCCAAGCGGGCCGAGCACAGTTGGGCGCTGCTCGCTCGCCTGGAGGAGCTCGTCGCCCTCGGCCACCCCCTGCTCGTCGGCACGTCGCGCAAGCGGTTCCTCGGCCGGGCCGTCACGTCGCCGGGCGAGGTCCCGGTTCCCGAGGAGCGCGACGCCGCCACCGTCGCGACCACGGTCCTCGCGGCGTCCGCCGGCGCCTGGTGCGTCCGCGTCCACGAGGCACGGCCCTCCGCCGACGCCGTCCGCGTCGTCGCCGCCGTCGCGGCCGCGCGCGGGACGGCCGCGCCGTGAACGACCGCATCGCGCTGCGCGGCCTGGTCGCCCGCGGTCACCACGGCGTGCTGCCCGAGGAGCGACGCGACGGCCAGGATTTCGTCGTCGACGCCGTCCTCGAGCTCGACCTCCGCGGCGCCGCCGCCACCGACGACCTCACCCGGACCGTCCACTACGGCGAGCTCGCCCGCGCCCTCGCGGACGTCGTCCGCGGTGAGCCCGTCGACCTGATCGAGGCCCTCGCCGAACGGCTGGCCCGGGTGTGCGTCACCGACCCCCGGGTCGAGGCCGTCGAGGTCACCGTGCACAAGCCGGCGGCACCGATCCCCGAGACGTTCGGGGACGTGGCCGTGACCCTCCGGCGCACCCGTGCGGAGGTGCTGCCCCCGCCGCGGGACGGCGTCCTCGCCCTGGGCGCCAACCTCGGTGATCGCGCCGCCACCCTGGCCGCCGCCGTGCGCGACCTCGCCGCCACCCCCGGCCTCGAGGTCGTCGGCGTGGCGCCCGTCGTCGAGACCGACCCGGTCGGCGGCCCGGAGCAGCCGGAGTACCTCAACACCGTGGTCGCCGTCCGCAGCACCCTTCCTCCGCACGCCCTGCTCGCCGCCTGCCTCGCCGTCGAGCAGCGGCACGGCCGCGAGCGGCGCGTCCGCTGGGCCGCCCGGACCCTCGACGTCGACATCGTCACGTACGGCGGCCTCGCGCTCCGCACGCCCGACCTCGTGCTACCGCACCCCCGCGCGGCGACCCGCGCCTTCGTGCTCGCGCCGTGGGCGGCCCTCGACCCGCAGGCCCGGCTCGCCGTCGCCGGCGGGTCCGTCCCCGTGCTCGACCTGCTCGCGGACCTCGCCGGGAGCCGGGACGGTGCGGCCGCGGACGTGCTCCCGGGTCTGCCCGGTCCTCTCCCCGGGGTGAGGCCCCGGCCCGACGTGCACCTGGAGGTGCCCGCGTGAAGCCCGCCCGGATCTCGTCGGCCGTGCTGACGGCGCTGATCACCGCCGCGGTGGCCTGGTTCGGGCTCGACCTGTGGACCCGGCAGGGCGGTCGCCTGCTGCCCCTGCCCTGGCTGGCGGCCGTCGCGATCGTCGTCGTCGCCGGCGTCGTGCTCGTGCTCGGGTGGGAGGTCCGCCGGTCCGTCCGCGGCCGGCGCAGGGCCCCCCTCGACCCGCTGTTCGCCGCTCGGGTCGCCGTCCTCGCCAAGGCCGCGATCTTCGGCGGTGCCCTGCTGACCGGCTGGTACGTGGCGCAGTCGCTGGTGCTGTACTCCAACGTCTCGGGGCTGCGGCGCGAGCGTCTCCTCGTCGCGGGGGCGACCGCGCTCGCCTCCGTGGTGCTCGCCGTCGCCGGCTTCGTCGCGCAGCGCTGGTGCCGGCTGTCGGACGACGAGGAGCCGGGCCCGGGAGGCCTCCGCGCGGACGACGAGGCGGTCGGCCCGCCCCCGCAGCGCCGCCCGGGGGAGTGAGGGGACGCGCCGGATCGTCCCGGAGCGGGTGGGTTCGCCCTGTCCGGCGGATGCGATTACGGTGCGGCTAGCGCCCCGGCGGTCGCTCGGCGCTCTGGCGACCCCGGCGGAGAGGCGGTGAGGATGCCCGAACGCATGGCCCAGGTCCTCCTCACCGCGCTCCGCCGGCAGTCGGTGCCGGACCGGCCGGTCGAGGTCGAGGTCACCGATCCGGAAACCGCGCTCGCCGCCGTCGACGCCGCCGTCCTGGCGACCATGTACGGCGAGTCCCCGGTCGGCATCGCCGTGCTCGACCCCACCGGGCGCTATCTGCGGATCAACGACCTCCTCGCGCGGGCCAACGGACCGAGCCCCGAGGAGCACGTCGGTCGCACCCTCGAGGACGTGCTCGCCGACAGCGCCCCCGCCGTCCGTGCGCAGTTCGAGCGGCTCCTGGCCTCCGGCGAGGTCGTGGCCGGGGAGGACGTCGTCGTCGTCGACCTGCACGGCATCCCGCGGACCTGGCAGGTCACGTGGTTCCCCGCGCGAGACCGGGACCGCGGCCGGATCGTCGCCGTCGTCTGCGTGGCCTCCGAGGTGTCCGACGCCCGCCGCGCCGAGGAGCGCACCCGGGTGCTCGCGCGGTCCGGGGAGCTGCTCGCCGCGGGCCTGCGGACCGAGCAGGTGCTCGACGCGGTCGTCGACCTCCTCGTGCCGGGGATCGCCGACTGGTGCTCCGTCCACCTCGTCGGCGACGGCAACGCGATCCACCTGGTTCGCGCCAGGCACCGGGACGCCGAGATCGACCCCGCACTGGGCCGGCTGCTGGAGGTCACTCCCGTCCGCCGCGACCAGGAGTACGGTGCCGGGCCGGCGATCGGGCGGGGTCGCACCGTACGGATGCGGGGGATCGACGACGCGGTGCTCGAACGGATCGCCGCGGGCGACGAGTCCGTGCTCGCGCTGCTGCGCGCCCTGGACACCCGGGACGCGCTCTCGGTGCCGCTCCGCGCTCGCGGCCGCACCTTCGGCGCCGTGACCGTCGCGCGCTCCGCCGAGATGACCGACGCCGACGACGACCTCGTCGAGAACGTCGTGCGTCGGGCGGCCCTCGCCCTCGACAACGCCCGGCTGTACGAGCAGCAGCGCGAGGTGGCGGTCACGCTCCAGCGCAGCCTGCTCCCGCGCCGCCTCCCGGACATCCCCGGCCTCCTCCTGGCCAGCCGGTACCTGCCGGGCGCGGACGGCACCGAGGTCGGCGGCGACTTCTACGACGCCGTGGCGCTGCCGTCCGCTCGGGTCGGGCTCACCGTCGGCGACGTCATGGGCCGCGGCGTCCGTGCCGCCGCGGTGATGGGGCAGCTGCGGGCCAGCTTGCGCGGGTACGCGCTGGAGAACCACCCGCCGCAGGGCGTGCTGGGCCGCGTGGACGCCCTCGTGCAGGCGCTCGAGGACGGGGAGCTGGTCACGGCGCTCTACGGCGTCCTCGAGCCCGCCACCGGTGCCCTGGCGATCGCCTCCGCCGGCCATCCGGCCCCCGTCGTCCTGCGCGCCGACGGGGAGGTGACCGGGGTGGAGCTCGACCCCGGGCCGCCGCTCGGCGTCGCGGGCCGCTCGTTCGGGGTGGCCGACGTCGCCCTGGCGCGGGGCGACACCCTGCTGCTGTTCACCGACGGACTCGTCGAGGACCGCTCACTGCCCGTCTACGAGGGCATCGAGAAGCTCAGGGCGGGTCTGGCCGCGGATGCCCGCTCGACGTCCGGGTGCCCCGACGCAGTGTGCGCGGCCGCGCTCGAGGTGATGGGCCGCGGGCCCGGTCACGACGACGACATCGCACTGCTCGCCGTCACCCTGACGCCGTAGCCAGCGCGCGCACGAGCGCGTTCGCGTTCACCGTCCCCAGCCCCGTCGCGAGGTCGTAGCCCCGCCCGGCCGGAAAGCCGGGCCGGGTGCCCACGGCGTTCGGAGCCGTGCGTCACGTCCACGATGCCGCTCCCGGTGCCGCCGCCGGCGGCGAGCCGGTACAGGGTGGGGTTGAGCAGGCCCAGCCGGCGCCCCGCGTACTGGTCGGCGATGGCCACGACACCGGCGAGCAACGGGGTGGCCTCGCTCGTGCCGCCGATGACCTGCCACCCGCCGCTGCCGGAGTAACTGCTCCACACCAGCGCTCCGCCGCTCACCGCCGCGCTCATGCTGATGTCGGGGACGCCGCGGGCGCCGTGCACCGCGGACTCGACGCCGTCCTGCCAGTCCGGGCGGTCGAAGACGGTCGAGAGGCCCCCGCCGGAGGCCCCGCTCTGGCCGGCGCCGCCCCAGCGCCGCGTCCGGCGCCTCCCGGCGTCCCTGCGCGTCCAGGGTGAGGGCCGTGCCGCCCACGGCCGTCACCAACGGGTCGCTGGCCGGCCAGCCCACGCCGCGGGTCGGCAGCCGGCGCTCGTGGAGGTCGCGGGCCAGCGGGCCGTCGTCACCGGAGGCGGCGAGCACGCTGACCCCCTCGGCCTGCGCCCGCACGAAGGCGCTGCGCTGGCTGCGCAACTGCGCCTTGCTGCTGAACGTCTGCTCGGTCGCGCCCAGGCTCTGCGAGATGACGTCGGCGAGGTCGTGCTCGAGGACGTACGTCTCGGCCTTGACGATCTCGGGGAAGCCGGTGATCCCCTCGGTCTCGGCGACCGGTGTCTCGACCAGGAGGATGTCGGCGCCCGGGTGCCATCGCGTGCGCCCACTCGACGTCGAGCGTCGTCTCGCCGGCCCAGCCGGTCTGGTCGCTGTCGGTCCGGTCGAACGCCGGGACCTTGCCGGCGGGCTGCACGATCGTCAGCTTGGGGTCGGGGTAGCCGAAGGTCGCGTCGAACGTGTGCAGGTCCTTGCGGATCGTCGGCGAGCCGAAGGAGTCGACGATGGCGATGGTCCGGCCCTGCCCGGTCCAGCCTTCGCGCCAGAGGGGTTCCAGGTCGTAGGCGCGGGCCAGCTGGGCGGGCGAGTAGCACCGGGCCTTGGCCTGCTCCAGGCAGTCCTGGGTCGTCGGCGGGGCCGGGACGTCGGGCTGCCGCGCGCCGGCGTCGGCCGCGAAGGGCGGTCCCGGGGTCGGGGACGGCCGGGAGGGCGCGGCGGACGGCGTCCGCGAGGGCGACGTCGGCGTCGCCGGCTTCGGTGTCGTCGTGCAGGCCGTCACCGTCACTGCCGTGGCGACGGCGACCACCAGCACCGGTATCGCGCGGGCCCTCATCCGCCCCCTCCTTCCGGCATCGGCTCCTCCTTGCGCGAGCCGGCCACTAGCCCGGCCGCCGCCCGGGCAGTCACCCACCCCTGATCGACCCATGCCTGCGGTCGTTCGCCCCGGGGGTCGAGCTCACGAGCGTACGGGGACCAGGCCTCAGCCCGCCGCCGCCGTCTGCTCGGCCGTCCGCTCGGCCGTCTGCCCCGCCGTCTGCTCCGCGGTGGGCTCCGACGCCGGGGCGGCGGCCTGGCCGACGGCGTGGGCGCTGCGGCGCAGGGCCTGGTAGATGCCCTCCGGCGTCACGACGCCCACGTACCGGCCACCGTCGACGACGGGCACGAAGCCGGCGTCGACGCGGGCCAGGGCCGCGAAGGCCTGCCGCAAGGTGCTGCCGAGGGCGAGGGCGGGCGGTGCCGGCAGCACCCGGCCGCCGCGCACGACGCCGGCGACCGCGCCGTCGGCGTCCACCACCAGCGCGCCGTCCGGAGCCCGGTCCGCACCGCCGGGGGGTGCGGTCGGGGGCTCGTCGAGGTCCTGGCTGGTGAGCTCGGTGACGCTCATCTGCCGGATCCCTCGGTCGGCGCCGACGAACGCGGCGACCTGCTCGTTCGCGGGAGCCGCCAGGAGCGTCGCCGGGTCCGCGTACTGCTGGAGCTTGCCCGCCGGGCCGAGCACGGCGATCCGGTCGCCGAGCCGCACGGCCTCGTCGATGTCGTGCGTGACGAACACGACGGTCTTGTGGAGCTCCCCCTGGATGCGGCGGAACTGCTCCTGCAGGCGGTCCCGCGCGAGCGGGTCGACGGCGCCGAAGGGCTCGTCCATGAGCAGCACGGGCGGATCCGCCGCGAGCGCCCGTGCCACCCCGACGCGCTGCTGCTGGCCGCCGGAGAGCTCGTTCGGGTAGCGCTTGGCGTACGTCTCCGGTTCGAGGCCGACGAGGTCGAGGAGCTCGGCGACGCGCCGCCGGGTGCGCTCGCGGTCCCAGCCGAGCAGCCCGGGCACGGTCGCGACGTTCTGCTCCACCGTCCGGTGCGGGAACAGGCCGATGCGCTGGATGACGTACCCGATGCCGCGGCGCAGCTTCTCCGGGTGCTCCCGGGTCACGTCCCGGCCGTCCAGCCAGATCCGGCCGGAGGTGGGCTCGATGAGCCGGTTGATGAGCCGCAGCGTGGTCGACTTCCCGCCGCCGGAGGGCCCGACGAGCATCACCAGCTCGCCGCGGCGCACGCTCAGCGTGACGTCGTCGACCGCCACCGTGCCGTCGGGATACCGCTTGCCCAGGCCGTCGAGCCGGATCATCTCGTCGGCTGTAGGTTCGGCGAGGTGATCGGGAGGGCGCTGGTCGGCGGACATGCGCAAACCGTTGCGGACGACTGCCTGGTGCGCAACGCGTGGGTGTGCCCCGAGTACGTCCGCACCCGCGCCGACGAGCTCACGGCCGCCACGGTCGAGCACCTCCGCATCACGATCATCTCAGTAGTCATCGGGGCGCTGCTGGCGTTGCCGCTCGCTCTGGTCGCCCGGCGGATCCACCGGCTGCGCGCCACGATCCTCGGGACGTCGACCGCCATCTACACGATCCCGTCGCTGGCGCTGTTCTCGCTCCTGCTCCCGTTCACCGGGCTCACCGAGACGACGGTGATCGTCGGCCTCGTCCTCTACTCGCTGACGGTCCTGGTCCGGGCGGTGCTGGCCGGGCTCGACGGCGTCCCGGAGGAGGTCCGGGACGCCGGGCGCGGCATGGGCTACTCCCCGAACGGCCTGCTCTGGCGGGTCGAGATGCCGCTCGCGCTCCCGGTCCTCATCGGGGGCCTGCGGATCGCCACCGTGTCGACGGTCGCGCTCACCACGATCGGCACCATCGTCGGCAGCGGCGGGCTGGGAGACCTCATCCAGACCGGCCTGCAGAGCAACTTCAAGGCGCAGGTGCTGACGGCGTCCGTGCTCTGCGTCGTCATCGCGCTCGTCCTCGACGTCGTACTCCTGGGAACCCAGCGGTTCCTGATGCCGTGGCGGCGCGGAGGGGTGGCCTGATGGGCTGGATCGGCGGCGTCGTCGCCTGGTTCCAGGACCCGGCGAACTGGCAGGGCCCCAACGGGATCCCGCAACGGCTGCTCGAGCACGTGGGGGTGTCCGCCGCGGCGCTGGGCATCGCCTGCCTCATCGGGATCCCGATCGGGCTGTGGCTCGGCCACGTCCACCGCGGAGGCGGGCTCGCCGTCGGAGTGTCGAACGTCGGCCGTGCGGTGCCCACGTTCGCGGTCCTGGTCATCCTCGTGCTGGCGCCGGACCCGTTCGGGCTGAGCACGGTGTCGATCATCACCGCGCTGGTGCTCTTCGCGCTGCCGCCGATCCTCACCAACACCTATCTCGGCGTGAGCGAGGTGGACCCCGCGGCCGTCGACGCCGCACGCGGGATGGGCATGAACGGCCCGCAGGTGCTGGCGAAGGTCGAGCTGCCGATGGCCACGTCCCTGCTCATGGGCGGGGTGCGGCTGGCCGCCGTCCAGGTGATCGCCACGGCCACGATCGCGGCCCTGGTCGCGGGCGGTGGGCTCGGGGCGATCATCACCAACGGCTTCGGCACCCAGGACCAGGCCGAGGTCGTCGCGGGAGCGTTCTGTGTGTGCGTGCTCGCGCTGAGCATCGAGGGAGTCATGGCCCTGCTCCAGCGGCGACTCGATCCGCTGCGGGTCGTGCGCGCTCGGTGACGACGTAAGGCTTTCGTTCTCGAACTGTGATCCCTGCCGGGATGCGCAGCAGGGGCGCCGACGGTTGGGTCGGGGGAGCGGGTAGCAGCGCGACCCGGCAGGACAGGCCTGCCGGACCAGCCTCGTGCTGTGGCATCACGAGCCCGCCGGACACGCGTGCGGAGCACGGGACACAGAAGGCGACCTGACATGACGGCAACACCTCACTCCACCACCTCCTCGCGCCCGCGCCGGCGCCTCGGCTCTCTCGGGGTCCTCGCGGCGGCCGGCGCCGTGGGCCTGCTGCTCGCGGCCTGCGGGGGCTCCTCGAACGCGTTCTCCTCGAGCTCTTCCAGCTCGACCTCCAGCGCCGCGGCCGGCGCGAGCGGCGGCGGCGACAAGAACATCACCGTCGGCGGCGCGAACTTCACCGAGATGGAGATCATGCAGCAGCTCTACGGCCAGCTGCTGGCCAAGGCCGGTTACACCGTGAACTACAAGGCCGTCACCGCGCGCGAGGTCTACGAGCCCGCGCTCGAGAAGGGCGACATCGACGTCGTCCCCGAGTACCTGGCGACGATGGCCGACTTCATGAACGGCAAGGCCAACGGCAAGACCGCCCCGAGCATCTCGAGCTCGGACGCCCAGGCGACGCTGGCGAAGCTCAAGCCGCTGCTCGAGAAGGCCGGTCTCACCGCGTTCGCCGTCTCGCCGGCGCAGGACAGCAACGCTTTCGCCGTCTCCAAGAAGCTGCGCGGACGCCAACCACCTCACGTCGCTGTCGGACCTCGCCAAGCTCAACAAGCCGATCCGCCTGGCGGCGACGACGGAGTGCCCCGTCCGCCCGTTCTGCCAGCCCGGCCTGGAGAAGACGTACGGCCTGAAGATCTCTGAGCTGCTGCCGCTCGGCTTCGGGACGCCGCAGGCCAAGCAGGCCGTCGTCTCGGGCAAGGCCGACATGGTGCTCACCGGCACGACGGACGCCACCCTGGACAGCCTCGGGCCTGGTCCTGCTCAAGGACGACAAGGGTCTGCAGAACGCCGACAACCTCGTCCCGATCGTCAACACCGCGTCGGCGAACAAGCCGGAGATCCAGCAGGCGCTCGACAAGGTCTCCCAGACGCTGACGACCGCGGACCTGTCGCAGCTCGACGCCAAGGTGGACGCCCAGCGCCAGAAGGCGGAGGACGTGGCCAAGGAGTACCTGACCTCGAAGGGTCTGCTCTGAGCCCCACCGATTGACGCGCGGAACGGTGCCGATCATCCGTTGGGGTGATCGGCACCGTCACGTTCTCCTGATACTGCTGTGACTGATGTGACACGCCGGACGACGGTTCGGGGAGCCCGGCGTGTCCCGCCCCTACAGTGACGGCTGTGGCGAACCGGTACGCAGCGCAACAGCGTCCTCACTCGGTGTTGAAGACGTGGGTCGACGCCGTCGTCGCGTCCGCGCCCATGACGTCTCTGGTCTCCGGCCTGGGCCTGGCCGGCCTGGGTCCTGGCCGGCGAGCGTCCGGCCGTGTCGGCCGGAGGCGCCGTGGTCTGCGCCGCCGGACTCTACGTCGAGCGCCTGCAGGCCCGCTCGCTGCGCCGGCGTCGTCGCGCCGAGCGGCTGCGCTCCCGGCACGAGGTGACCGAGCTGCGGCGCACCATCGCGCAGCTGCGCGAGGACGTCGACGCCTTCCAGCGCGCCCTGCTCGACACCGGCGCCGTGCTCGCGGCCCGCTCGCTGCCCCTGCTACCGCCGGTCGCCGTCGCCCGCGGTCCGGGCCTCGCTGCCGGCCGCGATGCCGGCATGGACGACCCCGGCCCCCGCGCCCGTCCGGGGTCGCGCAGCAGCCGGCGGAGACGCACGACGACGTCGTGGTCGTCCCGCTCGCGGACGTCGAGGCCAGCGAGTGGGTGCAGACCCGGGAGCGGCGGCCGCTGGCCCGTCCGTCGCTGCCCGCCCAGCAGCCGAGCCCCTTCCCCCCGTCGGTGCCGGAGCCGGCCGCCCTGGCCCGCATCGAGGACGAGCTCGTCCGCGCGACCGCCGACGCGCACCCGCAGGACGACGACGACCTGGTCGCGGTCGCCGTCCCAGAGCACGGCCGCCACGTCGCCTGACGCGCCTCACTTGTCGACGTCGCCCACCACGAAGAACGTCGAGCCGAGCACGGCCACCATGTCCGCGACCAGGCAGCCGGGCAGGATCTGCGAGAGCACCTGCACGTTGTTGAAGGACGCCGACCGGAGCTTGAGCCGCCACGGCACCTTGTCGCCCCGGGAGACGAGGTAGTAGCCGTTGATGCCGAGCGGGTTCTCCGTCCACGTGTAGAGGTGCCCCTCCGGCACCCGCAGCACCTTCGGCAGCCGGACGTTGATCGGGCCCGGCGGTAGCGACCGGAGCCGGTCGACGCAGTACTCGACGAGGTCGAGCGACACGTGCACCTGCTCCAGCAGCACCTCGAGCCGGGCCAGGCAGTCGCCGGCCGTGCGGGTGACCACCCGGCCCGGACCGCCGGGGGCGAACAGCTCGCCGTAGCCGAGGTAGGGGTCGTCCCGGCGCAGGTCGATGTCCAGGCCGGTGGCGCGGGCGATGGGTCCGCTCACCCCGTACGCGGCCGCGAGCTCCCGGCTGAGGACCCCGACCCCGCGGGTGCGCGCCCGCAGGATCTCGTTGCCCACGACGAGGGACTCGAGCTCCGGGAGCCGGGCCCGGACGGCAGCGACGGCGCGCAGCACCCGGCTCGTCCAGCCGGCCGGCAGGTCCTCCTTGAGGCCGCCGACCCGGTTGAACATGTAGTGCATCCGGCCGCCGGAGACCTCCTCCATCACCGCCTGCAGCTCCTCGCGCTCCCGGAACGCGTAGAACACCGGCGTGATCGCGCCGAGCTCCAGCGGGTAGGAGCCCAGGAACATGAGGTGGTTGAGGATCCGGTTGAGCTCCGCGAGCAGCGTGCGCGCCCAGACGGCCCGCTCCGGCACCTCCATGCCGAGCAACCGCTCCGCGCCGAGCACCACGCCGAGCTCGTTCGCGAAGGCCGAGAGCCAGTCGTGGCGGTTCGCGAGCACGATGATCTGCCGGTAGTCACGGACCTCGAAGAGCTTCTCCGCGCCCCGGTGCATGTAGCCGACGATCGGCTCCGCGCGGGTGATCCGCTCGCCGTCGAGGGTGATCCGCAACCGCAGGACGCCGTGCGTCGACGGGTGCTGCGGACCGATGTTGAGCACCATGTCGGCGGTGGCGAGGCCGCCCGCGCCGACGCCGACGGTGAGCGCGGTCGCCGCGGTGCCGCGGCGGTCCGTCGGCAGGAGCCACGGCGCCATCCTCGCACGTGGCGGCGCGGTCGCTCCGGACGCCGTCGGGGGCGTCTGACATGCTGGGCGGCATGGCAGCGACGGGGACGCCGACCGGGGACGCCGGGGAGCCGTTCGAGCCGCCCGACGTGCAGTGGTGGTCGCCGTCGCCGCGCCTGGCGGCCGCCCGCCGGCTGACCGTGTGCGCCCCGCTCGCCCTGCTCGCGGTCGTCGCCGTCGTGCTCGCTCCCGTGCTCTCGGTCGGCTGGCTGTGGGCCGGGGCGGCCGCGCTCGCCGCCGCCGCCGTCTGGGCCTGGGTGGTGATCGGACGGCAGGTGCGCAGCTGGGGATACGCCGAGCGGCAGGACGACCTGCTCGTGCGGCACGGGGTCCTCTGGCGCACGATCGTCGTCGTCCCGTACGGCCGCATGCAGTTCGTGGACGTCTACGCCGGTGTCGTCGACCGGATGTTCGGTCTCGCCAAGGTCCAGCTGCACACGGCGTCGGCCCACAGCGACGCCTTCATCCCGGGGCTGCGGCCGGAGGAGGCCGGCCGGCTGCGCGACCGGCTCGCGTCCCGAGGCGAGGCCCGGCTGGCGGGACTGTGACGGAGGCTCCGCCGGAGCCCTCGCCGGGACCCGCACCAGAGCCCGCGGCGGGCGTCGCGGACGGCACCTGGCACCGGGTGCATCCGCTCACGCCGGCGGTCCGCTCGTGGCAGGTCATCGCCGTCCTGCTCGTCGTCGTCCTGCAGGACACCGGGCAGAACGCGCTCCGGCAGGCGACGGGCAGCGGTGAGGGGCACGACGAGGGCATCCCGTGGCTCGGGTTCGGTGTGCTCGCGTTCGTCGGAGGCGTCGTCCTCATCGGGCTGCTGCTGGCGATCTCGTGGCGGATGACCCGCTATCGGGTCACCGTCGAGGCGCTCGAGCTGCAGCACGGCGTGATCGTGCGGCGGCAGCGCCGGGCCCGGCTCGACCGGCTGCAGGCGGTCGACGTCGTGCAGCCGCTCGCCGCCCGGATCTTCGGGCTGGCCAAGCTCAAGCTCGAGGTCGCCGGGGGGGCCGGCTCGAGCATCGAGCTCGCCTACCTCACCGACGTGCAGGCCCGCCGCCTGCGCAACCACCTGCTCGCGGCCGCCGCCGGCCTGCACTACGAGACGCCGCACGCGCCGGAGGCGCCGGAGCGCGTGGTCGCGGAGGTCCCCGTCCAGCGGGTCGTCGCCTCGCTGCTGCTCGACACCGGGGCGATCACCGGGGTCGTGGTCGCGCTCGGGCTGGTCGTCGCGGGTCTCTTCGCCGCGGGGCCGGCCGCGCTGGCGGCACTGCTGCCCGTCGTGATCGGCGTGGTCACCGTGCTCTGGCGGCGCTTCTCGTCGTCCTTCGGGTTCACCATCGGCATCTCCCCGGACGGTCTCCGCCTGCGTCACGGGCTGCTCGAGCACCGCGCGCAGACCGTGCCACCCGGCCGGGTGCAGGCCATCCGCCTGGTGCAGCCGCTGCTCTGGCGGGGGCCCGACTGGTGGCGCGTGGTCGTCAATGTCGCGGGCTACGCCGGCCGCGGCGACAACCAGCGGACCGAGAACGAGTTGCTGCCGGTCGGGACGCGGGCGGAGGCGGTGGCGCTGCTCGCGCTCGTCGTGCCCGACCTGGGGCTCGAACCCGGCGAGGACGCGCTCGCCGTCGTCGATGCCGGCCTGACCGGGTCCAGCCGGATCCCGGACGGCTACCTCGTCGCGCCGCCCCCGGCGCGGTGGGTCGACCCGATCGCCTGGCGCCGCAACGGGGTCAAGGTGACGCACGAGGTGCTGCTCGTCCGGCGCGGCCGGATCCGCCGCCGGCTCGACGTCGTGCCGCACGCGCGCACACAGAGCGTGGCGGTGACCCAGGGCGCTCTGCAGCGCGCGCTCGGCGTGGCCTCGTTCCACGTCCACTCCACGCCCGGGCCCGTCGATCCCGTCGTCCCGCACCTGCGGGCGCACGACGCGGCCCGGCTCCTGGAGGACCAGGCAGTCCGCGCCCAGCGCGCCCGCCGGCTGGCGCTGCCGGAGCGGTGGCTGGAGGCACGTCCGCCGCAGGTCTAGCGCCTTCCCGGGACCCGCTGCAGCAGCCAGGAGAACCCGCCGAGGCCGCTGGGATCGAGCACCTCCTCCGCCCCGGGCTCGTCCGGGTGGACGCCGAGGTCGCGCAGGGCCCCGTGCTGGGCGAGGAGGACACCGGCGTCCGCTCCGGCGGCGTGCCCCGCCTCCGCCACGGCGTCGATCGCGACGTGCGCCGTCACGTCGCACGAGCCGTCCGGAACGGGCGGGACGAGCCGGCCTGCCCGATACCCGCTGAGCGTGCCCAGCGGGGGGCGGCTCCGCCGGGTGTGCGCGTAGTCGACGCCGAGGAGCACGCCGCCGCCGAGTCGTGCGAGTAGCCGCACGTGCCCCTGCCACCACGCGTCCCGCGTCCGGCCCACCTCGACGCGGTCGCCCTCCCCGAGGCCTTCCGCCGGCCACCAGCGCCGGCACCAGTCCAGGTCCTCGTCGGCGGGTGCGCCGCCGAGCCGCTCCCGGCCGGTGCTCGCCTCGACGAGCACCAGCTGCGGACGACCCTCCGTGCCGATCTCGAGCACCGGGCACGGGACCGTGTCGAGCACCTCCCAGGCGACGACCAGCGCGTCGGCGAACACCCCGAAGGGGATGCCGCCGTCTGCCCGGCTCCAGCCCACGACCGGGGGCAGGAGCGGCGGGCGCTCGACGACATCGACGCCGTGCAGGCGGAGCGGCGGACCGTCGTCGTCCACGAGCCGGGCCAGCGCGGTGAGCAGTTCCCCGCGGCCGGCGCCGAGGTCGAGGACGCCGGTGCAGCCGGCGGTCCGGGCGAGCCGCGCGATCGCCCGCGCCAGGACGCTCGGCCCCGCGTGCACCGCCGTCCGGAAGTGCCCGGCCGGCCCCTCCGGACGCCGGTAGAAGCCGGCCTGCCCGAACAGCGCCTCCTGCCAGGCCTGCTCCCACGGCAGGTACGGCACGGCTCAGGCGGAGGGCTCGAGCGGCCGGCGCAGGACGACGACGACGTCGATCACCGAGAAGACGAAGCGGCCCTCGTCGGCGTACTGCCGCAGCCCCTGCACCCACGTCGCGGCCTTGGGTGCCACGTCGGCGTCGTCCGCGACCGCCGCGAGCACGCCGCGGGCCACCTTCCACGCGACGCTGTTCTCGTCGAAGCGGCGGTGGCAGTCGGCCCAGGTGTCGACCGTGAGCACCTCGAAGGGGGCGGCGGTCGCGAGCCCGAGGAGCTTGCGGCCCATGAAGCCGTCCGCCCGCTCCGCCCACTTCGGCACGGTGGCGACGAAGCGGTCGACCAGCTGCCGGGTCAGCGCGTCGTCGTCGCTGCTCACGAGGGTGGTGTCCCAGTCGCTGTGCATGAGCACGAGCAGTCCGCCCGGGCGCAGCACCCGGTAGCACTCGGCCACGTGCGCGCGCGGATCCGCGAGGTGCTCGGCGACGTTGACCGACGTCACCCGGTCGAGGGCGGCATCCGCGAAGGGGAGAGGATCGTCGAGGTCGGCGAGCACCGGCCGGACCCGCGGGTCGTGCAGCAGGTCGTCGTCGATGATCGGCCCGGTGTCCACGGCGTGGATCCGGACCGGCCCCGGCGCCGCGGCGAGGATGGCGCGTGCCGTGCGGCCGTAGCCCGTGGCCAGGTCGGCGATCTCCAGGGCTCGGCCGCCCTCGGGCACGACCAGGTCGGTCAGCTCGGCGATGCGCTCATGACGGCCCACGGCCGTCAGGCTAGCCTCGCTGGTCGTGGGCGGCGCGGGCGGCACCGAGGGGCTCGGCGAGGGCACCCGCCCCGGGCGTCTCGGGGTCGGCGTCGTGGGCGCGGGCCGGGTCGGGGCGGTGCTCGGCAACGCGCTGCGCGCCGCCGGTCACGCCGTCGTCGGCGTCTCCGCCGTCTCTGCCGCGAGCCGGGAGCGGGCCCAGCTGTTCCTGCCCGGTGTGCCCGTGCTCGAGGTGCCGGACGTCGTCGAGCGCGCCGAGCTCGTGCTCCTCACCGTGCCCGACGACGCCCTGGAGTCGCTCGTCGCCGGGCTCGCGGAGGTCCGGGCGTGGCAGACCGGCCAGCTCGTCGTCCACACCAGCGGCCGCTACGGCTGGCGCGTGCTGCAGCCGGCGATGGCCGCGGGAGCGATCCCGCTCGCCCTGCATCCGGCGATGACCTTCACGGGCATGAGCCTGGACCTCGCCCGGCTCGCCGACTGCTGCTTCGCCGTGACGGCGCCCGGGCCGGTGCTGCCGATCGGGCAGGCGCTGGTCGTCGAGATGGGCGCGGAGCCGGTGGTCGTCGACGAGGAGGCGCGGCCGCTCTACCACGCCGCGCTGGCGCACGCCGCCAACCACCTCGTCACGCTCGTCGCCGAGTCGCTCGACCTGCTCGCCGCCGCCGGCGTCCAACCCGCACCTCGGGTGCTCGCGCCGCTGCTCTCGGCGGCCCTCGACAACGCCCTCCGGCAGGGGGACGGCGCGCTCACGGGTCCCGTCGCCCGGGGGGACGCCGGCACCGTGACCGCGCACGTCGACGCGATCGCGCGGAGCGGGGTCGAGGGCGCGCTCGCGACCTACCGGCGGCTCGCGCGGGACACCGCCGACCGCGCGCTCGCCTCCGGCCGGCTGCGGCCGGAGGCGGCGCAGTCGCTGCTCGACGCGCTGGCGGACGACCGGCCCTGAGACGCCGCGATCGAGGTGCCGCGTCGGCTCACGCGGTAGCGGCGCGTCCGACCGTGAGCGGCGCGTTGTCGATGAGCCGGGTCCTGCCGACCCGGGCCGCGACCGCGAGCAGCGCGGGGCCGCGATACCACTCCGGCACGTCCTCCAGGGACTCCGGGTCGACGAGCACGAGGTAGTCGACCAGCACCAGCGGCTCGGCCACGAGCACGTCCCGGGCCGCCCGCCGCACCGCGCTCGCCCCCTCCGACGCGGCCGCCTCGCCCGCCCGCAGCGAGCCGACCAGGGTGAGCGCGACCTCCCGGTCCAGCGCCGTGAGGTACATGTTGCGGCTGCTCATGGCCAGCCCGTCCGGCTCGCGGACGGTCGGGACGGCGACGACGTCGACACCGAAGTCCAGGTCGCGCACCATCCGGCGAATCATGAGCAGCTGCTGGGCGTCCTTCTGGCCGAAGTAGGCGGCGTCCGGGCGGGTGAGGTGCAGGAGCTTGCCGACCACCGTCAGCACCCCGTCGAAGTGCCCCGGCCGGCTGCGCCCCTCGAGCACCTCGCCGAGCCGTCCGGCGCAGACCCGGACGCCGGGATCGCCGTCGGGGTAGACGACGTCGGGCCCGGGGGCGAAGACGAGATCCACGCCTTCACGGGTGCACAGCTGAAGGTCGGCGTCGAAGGTCCGGGGGTAGCGGGCCAGGTCCTCGTTCGGCCCGAACTGCAGCGGGTTCAGGAAGATCGTGACCACGACGGCGTCGCAGGCGTCGCGAGCCTGGCGGATGAGCGTGGCGTGACCCTCGTGCAGCGCACCCATGGTCATGACGACGCCGACCCGCCCGGTCAGCGCCGCCCGTGTGAGGCGCAGGTCCTCGCGGGTGCGGGCGACGACGGGAGGTCCCGGCTGCGACTCCTCGGACGGGATGCCGCTGCCGGCCGTGGTCGTCACCGTGTTCTCCTCTCCGCGGCCCCGGCCGCCAGCGGTCGACCGGGTGCGACGACGGTAGTGCACCGCCGCGGCGGCCTCCGCCAGAGGACGATCGGGGACATCCGGACATTACGGGATGCGGCCAGCGCGTCACAGTGCGCGACGGTATTGTTCCGTCGGTCGTTGAATGTCACAGGGTCAGCAGGCGGGCCGGCCCCCCGCCGGGCGGACCGGGACCGGGAGGGGCCGATGGGCCGGCATCGAGCCGGCGACGGCGTGCGAGCGCCGTGGCAGGAAGGCACACGCGAGGCCCTGGCGGCGGTCGGCCTCGACCCGGGCGGCGTCCGGGACTTCGCGATCCGGAGCGTCGCCGAGGACCTCGGGCCGGGATGGGTCGACGTCACCGCCGCGGTGACGGTCCCCGTCGAGGACGAGCGGCGGGCGGAACTCGTCGCCCGCGAGGACGGCGTCGTCGCCGGTCTGGTCCTCGTGCCGGTGCTGCTCGCCGAGGCGGCTGCTCGCCTCGACCTGCCGGTCCCGACCGCGGACCTCCGGATGCTCGACGGCGCCCGGGTCCGTGCCGGGGACGTACTGGCCGACCTGCGCGGCCGCACCCGGGTGCTGCTCGCCGCGCAGCGATCGGTGCTGGGCGCGCTCTGCCACCTCTCCGGCGTCGCCAGCCGGACGACCGCGTTCGTCCAGGCGCTCGAGGGCACGAGCACCGGCGTCCTCGACAGCATCGGGACGACGCCGGGTCTGCGCGCGCTGGAGCGCTATGCCGTCCGGTGCGGCGGCGGCTTCAACGGCCGCGCCGGCCTGTACGACGCGGCCTACGTGACGCGCGACCACGCCCGGGCCGCCGGCTCGCTGCCGGCTGCGCTCGACGCGGTGCGGCGCCGACTCCCCGGTGCCATGGTGCAGGTCGAGGTGATGACCCCGCTGGAGGCGGTCGAGGCGGTGCTGGCCGGCGCGCGCTTCCTCGTCTGCGCCGGGATGGATCCCGACGCCCTGGCGGGCACGGTCCGTCAGGTCCGCGCGGCCACGCTGGAGCACGTCGAGATCGCCGCGTCGGCGCGCTTCTCGCTCGACGACGCCAAGGAGTTCGCGCAGACGGGCATCGACCACCTCGCCATCGAGAACCTGACGGCGGGTGGTGTCTCCTTTCGGCTTGCGCTGGAGATCCCCCGACCCCGGGCGGCACTGGTCCCGGCGCAGCTCCGGCGCTGACGGGCCGGCGGCTCAGCGCCGGTCGAGGCCCAGCAGCCGCTCGTAGAGGCCCCGCAGCGACTCGGCGACCCGCACCCGCTCGGCCCAGCGCGCCTCCGGGTCGGCCCGCCAGATCTCGTTCTGCTCGCGGGCGGTCCAGAGCGCCTTCGCGAAGGAGTCCGCGAGGTCGTCGACCGATCCGGCGTCCTCATAGGTGAGGCACGGCTGCTGCCCGCTCGCGTGGCTGCCGGACGGCAGCAGGGCCACGGTCCCGAGGTCGGCGCACGCCTCCGGCCAGACCGAGTGCGAGCCGAACAGGCCCGGGACGACCGAGACGTCGAGCCCGAAGAGGTGGTCCCAGAGCTGGGACTCGGAGAACGGCCGGTGCACGCGCAGCGCGCCGCCGGCGCTCCGGACGAGCCGATCGACCTCCCGCACCGTCGCCCGGTCGTAGGTGGAGGACCCGGCGTCGAGCACGGTCTCGTGCACGTGGACGCTGAGCCGGACGTTGTCCATCGCGCGCACGGCGCGGACGAGGCCGTCGACCAGGCGCACCGGGTCGCCGGGCATCGCCAGCGTCGCGAGATGCGTGCCGACGCGGAGCTCGGTGTGCCGCGCAGGCCGGGGTTGGCGCATCCGCACGAAGTCGACGACGTGCGGGTGCGGCAGCACGATCGGCTCGACGTCCCAGCGCAGCCGCATCTCGTCGGCCGCGCTCGCCGTCAGCGTGACCACGGCGTCGGCGCGCGGCACCAGCTCGCCGAGTTGGTCGGCGTAGCGGCCGTCGGCCGCACCGCTGGGGTCGCTCAGGTGGTAGCCGGTGACGACGAGGGGGGTGCCCGACGACCGCACCGTCTCGGCCGCCGCCGCCACCTCCTCGGCCGGCTGACCTGGCCGGAGGCCGTGGACGTGCACGACGTCGACGGATTCGAGGTTGTCGCCGAGCCAGGCCGGGTCGAACGACGCGCGTCGCGGAGCGCTGCCCGGCATGCCGACGGTGGTGCGATGGACGGCGTCGACACCTTCGGGGTGGCCGAGATGACGGGCGTAGAGCCCTCGGCCGGGAAGCGCGGCGACCCTGATCGTGGGTCGCCCCTCCCACGCCGGGCTGGCGCGGCGACGGCGGCGGGACGGCGACACGGCGTACCTCTCCTCCGTGATCGTGGACGGTGCGGCGCGACGACTGGTGATCACCGCGTCACGAGCAAACATCCCCAAAAGAGGTTTGGTTCAACCCTGGTCGCGGGCACGAATCCGCAAGGCAGGGCTTCGGCGGCGGGGGTTCCGGAGAAGCCCCGCCACGTGTCGGACGGCGAGCGACGGGGCGCCCAGTGCGGAAGGAAGGGGGCGGACGCCGTGCCCGCTGAGTCGCCCATGGGCGTGAAAGAGGCCGGTCACGAACTGCTGATCCGGCTGTTGGAAACGCTCCTCGCCCAGGTGAGGGGCGCGATCGGCGCCGGCCTGACCTTGGTGGAGGAGGCGGGCGAGGCCCGGAGCGTGGCGGCCGTGGGCGCCGCCGTCGACCTGGACCGCACGTCGTGGGGCGAGGGAGGTGCGGCACGGCAGGCCCTGAAGACGGGGCAACCGGTCGTCAACGACCTCGATCCGCCCGAGGCGGGCGCGCGGGGCGTGGTCGTCACCGCCAACGAGGAGGACGCCGAACGCGGCCTCGTGGTCACCCTCTATCTGGACCGCACGGCGGAGGACGACGACGTGCGCCGTCTGGACCGCCTGCAGCCGTTGCTCACCAGTGCCGTCGCCGTGGTCGAGTACTGCTCCGGCGAGGAGGAGCGAGCCGAGCAGATGGTCCAAATGGTCCAGTACCGGCGGGTGATCGAGCAGGCGAAGGGACTCGTGATGGCGGTGACCGGCACGGACGCCGGTTCTGCGTTCGCCACCTTGGCGCGCGCGAGTCAGCATTTCAATGTGCGTCTGCGCAATCTCTCCGTCGCCCTCGTCGAAATCGTCGGTCAGGCTCCGGCGGAAGGGCCCACCGATCCGGCCGCCGTCGTCACCCCGGCCGAGCGTGACCGCGCGTCCGCCGAGCGGATGTGGGCGGCGCTGACCGCCGGCGCCTCGGGCTCGCCGGGTCCGGCCCGTCCACCCGACGACCGCGCCGGACGACGACGCCGGGAGCGCTCGGTGAGACTGCGCCGCACCTCCTGCGACCGTCCGGGGTGGACCCGGCGAAAGCGGGGGCGGGGGTTCTCCTATCTGGACGAGAAGGGCCAGGTCATCAGCGATCCAGGCACCCTGGATCGGCTGAGCCGGCTGGCGATCCCGCCGGCGTGGACGAACGTCTGGATCTGCCCCGACGAGCGCGGGCACCTGCAGGCGGTCGGCACCGATGCCGCCGGCCGGCGCCAATACCTGTACCACCCGCAGTGGCGCGAGCACCGTGACCGCGAGAAGCACGCCCGGGTGCTCGAGGTGGCTCGGCGCCTGCCTGCGGCCCGCGCTGCCGTCGCCCGTGAGCTGGACACCCCCGGCCTCACCCGGCGCCGGGTGCTGGCGTGCGCGTTCCGGCTGCTCGACCTCGGGTTCTTCCGGATCGGCGGGGAGGACTACGCCCAGGAGAACGGCACCTTCGGCCTCGCGACGATCCGGCGCGAACACGTCACCGTCCACCGGGACGGCAGCATCACCTTCGACTACGTCGCCAAGTCCGGGGTCGAGCGCACCCTGCGGTTGTCCGACCCCCAGGTCTATGCGGTCGTCTCGGCCCTCGCGCGGCGCGAGCGGCCGGGGCAGGAGCTGCTCGCCTACCAGGACGAGGACGGCGTCTGGCGCGACGTCACGACCGCCGATGTCAACGAGTACGTCAAGGAGCACCTCGGGGACGCCAGCGCGAAGGACTTCCGCACCTGGCACGCGACGGTGCTCGCCGCCATGGCGCTCGCCGTCTCCACCCCCACGTTGGCGTCGGCGACGGCCCGCAAGCGCGCCGTCGCGCGGGCCATGAAGGAGGTGAGCACCTATCTGGGGAACACGCCGTCGGTCGCGAAGGCGTCGTACGTGGATCCGCGGGTGGTCGACCTCTTCCATGACGGCTGCACCATCGAGCCCGCCCTGCGCGAGATCGGTGAAGGCGCTCCCGAGGACGCGCCCGGAACGCAGGGTGCCGTCGAGGACGCGGTTCTCGAACTTCTGACCGGCCGTCCGCCGACCGAGCAGGAGAGCCTTTCCCATGAGCCGGAGCAACGGTCCCCGCAGGACCACCGGGAGCGGCGCCGCGTATCCTGAGCCGGTGACGGCGTTCCTGATCGCCCTGCTGCCCTCGGTCGGGGTCCTGCTCATCTTCTGGGTCGGGATCAGGGCGCTGGTGCAGGCGGACCGCAGGGAACGCGCGGCGCAGGCCCGAATCGAGGCCGCCGAGCGGCTCAGGAATCCAGCCGCCACCCCCAGCCGGGCTGATTCGCCGACGGCCGGGGCCGGGCCGGATGTGAACCCCGAACTCGACTGAACGTGCACCGGCCCCGGCCGGTTCCCGAACCCGTCTTTCCGGGCCGGGCGGGTGACACGCGCAGGCGCCAACGCGCCGATGGCTTTGACATTTCCTGGACTTACCGAGAAGATTCGCCTAACAGACCCCCGTTTTCTTTCCAGGAGTATTCATGGCCCAGAAGGTGCAGGTCATCCTCGTCGACGACGTCGACGGCGGAGAGGCCGCCGAAACGGTGAGCTTCGCCCTCGACGGCGTCAGCTACGAAATCGACGTCTCGGAGGAGAACGCCGAGGCCCTGCGCGAGGCGCTCGCCCCGTGGGTCGGGCACGCCCGCCGGGTCGGCGGCCGTTCCGGGGGCGGCCGGGCGCGGTCGACCTCCTCCGGCGGTGGTTCGAGCCGTTCGCGCGGCTCCTCCTCGGGCGGCGGTGGCGGCGGCAGGCACGACCTTTCCGATGTGCGGTCGTGGGCGCGGGAGAACGGCTACCAGGTCAGCGACCGGGGCCGGGTCTCCTCCGAGGTCATCACGGCCTACGAGAAGGCGCACTGACAGCTCTCTGACGAGCGAGAAGGGCGGCGGGACGTGTCCCGCCGCCCTTTCTCGTCTGCTCAGTCGCGGCCCAGCGCCTGGTCCTTGAGCACCCGACGCAGGATCTTGCCCGACGCGGACTTCGGGATGGCGTCCGTCAGCTCCACGCGTCGCAGCTGCTTGTACGTGGCCACCTGTCCGGCCACGTGGGCTCGGACGTCCTCGGCGGTCGCCTCGGCCCCGGGCTTGAGCACGACGTAGCCGACCGGTATCTCACCGGCCTCCTCGTCCGGCAGCCCGATGACCGCGGCGTCCGCGACGGCGGGGTGGGCGAGGAGCAGGGATTCGAGTTCTGCCGGCGCGACCTGGAATCCCTTGTACTTGATGAGCTCCTTGAGCCGGTCGACGACATAGACGTGGCCGTCGTCGTCGATGTGCCCGATGTCGCCGGTGTGCAGCCACCCGTCCTCGTCGAGTGTGATGGCCGTCGCGTCCGGGTTGTTGTGATAGCCCTTCATCACCTGTGGGCCGCGCACCCAGAGTTCGCCGTCCTCGTCGATGCCCAGGTCCTCCCCGCTCGCCGGGTCCACGATGCGCACCTCGGTGTTCGGGGACGTGACGCCGACCGAGCCCGGCTTGTAATAGCCCGGCGGGGTCAGGTGCGAGACCGGTGACATCTCCGTCATCCCGTAACCCTGGACGACCTCGGCGTTCAACCGCTTGCCTGCCTCCTCGGCCAGTTCGGCGGAGAGCGGAGCCGCGCCGGAGAACACCTGTTCCAGCGCGGAGAGGTCGAACTGGTCGACCAGCGGGTGCTTCGCGAGGGCGAGAACGATGGGCGGCGCCACGAACGAGCGGGTGATGCCGTAGTCCTGATGCAGCCGCAAGAACTGCTCCAGGTCGAAGCGCGGCATCGTGATGATGGTGGCCCCGGCGCGCAACCCCGTGTTCATGAGCACCTGCATGCCGTAGATGTGGAAGAACGGCAGCACGGCGATGACCTTCTCGTCCGCACGCATCTGCGCGGGCACGAGGACCTGCGCGATGTTCGCGACGAGATTCCTGTGCGTCAGCATGACGCCCTTCGACACCCCGGTGGTGCCCGAGGAGTACGGCAGGGCGACGACGTCGTCGGGGGACACCGGGACCTGCTCCGCCAGCGGTTCCCCGAGGAGCTCGCCGAACGCGCGGGCACCCTCCGGCAGCTCCTGACCCGGCTGCGCGCCGAGGACGTACACACCGGTCACCGCGGTGCCGGCCGCCGCCGTGAGCGCGGTCTCGAGGAACAGCGGGATCGTGACGAGGATCGTCGCAGCCGAGTCGAGGAGCTGGTGGTGCACCTCGCGCTCGGTGTACGTCGGGTTGATCGTGGTGATCACCCCGCCGGCGCGGGCCACGCCGTGGAACACGATCGCGTACTCGGGCAGGTTCGGCGCCATCAGGGCGAGCACGTCGCCCTTGGCGAAGCCGCGGCCGACGAGCCCGCCGGCGAGCGCGCGGACCCCCTGCTCGAGGGCCGCGTACGTGAGGACGCGTCCGGTGGGACCGTCGATGAGGGCGGGCTTGTCGCCGAGCTCGCGCGCCCGGTACAGCACGTACGTCGGCAGCGCCTGGTCCGGGATCTCGACGTCGGGCAGCGGACTGCGATGGATCATCGGGCGTTCTCCTCACCGTGGTGCCGTGGACCCCTGTGTGTGCTGATCCTCACGCGCGGCACCCTCGGGCGCCAGAGTTGAGCCGGCTTCGACACCGTGCCGCACCCGGACGGACGACGCGCGCAGGCTCGTGAGCGTGACGACCGCCAGGACGCCGACGATCACGGCGAGACCCAGCGCGGTCGGGATCTCCGGCACGGCCGGCCAGATGCCGTGCGCCCAGTGCAGCACGAGCTTGAGGCCGATGACGCCCAGGATGATCGCCAGGCCGTAGCCGAGGTGGACGAGCCGGCTCAGCGCGCCGGCGAGCAGGAAGTACAGCGCGCGCAGTCCGAGCAGCGCGAAGGCGTTGGTGACGAACACGAGATACGGGTCGGAGGTGATCCCGTAGACCGCCGGCACCGAGTCGACGGCGAACACGACGTCCGCCGCGAGCACCGCGACGACCGCGACCGCCAGCGGCGTGAGCGCCCGTCGTCCGTCGAGCCGCGTGACCATGCGCGGTCCGTCGTACGCCTCGCTCACCGGGACGAACCGGCGGAGCAGGCGGACGCTGCGCAGCCGCCCCACGTCGACCGGACCCGAATGGCCGTGCCGGGCGTCGCGGAAGACCTTGACGGCCGTGACGGCGAGGACGAGCCCGAAGACCAGGAACGTGAAGGAGAACGCCTCGAGCGCCGCGGCGCCGAGGGCGATGAAGACCGCCCGGAGCGCCAGCGCGCCGAGGATGCCGTACATGAGAACGCGCTGCCGGAGCGCCTCGGGCACCGCGAAGGCCCCGAGCAGCAGCAGGAAGACGAACAGGTTGTCGGCGGAGAGCGATTTCTCGACGACGTACCCGGTGAGGAACTCGACCCCGGGCTGCCGGCCGTGAACGACCCAGACCCAGGCCGCGAAGGCGAGCGGCAGTGCGATGTAGAACGCGGACCAGGCGGACGCCTCGCGCATCCCGACCGCATGCGGACGCCGGGTGAGCACGAGGTCGACGGCGACGAGCAGGGCGAAGACGCCGAGCGTGATCCCCCACAGGGTGGGATCGGCGATGGTGGACATGAAGGAAAGGCCTCCTCGGTCGGTGCGTCCGGCCGAGGTCTCCTCCACCCCGCCGAGCGGCAGGGCCACCGTCCGAGGGCGCGGATGCGCCCGGATTGACCGGATGGTGCGCGGGAGTACTCCCCTCTGGGTCCAGGATACCTGACGTGCGTGTCGGGCTTCTACTCCGCGGCGTCCCGCCGGCGTCAGCGGGCCGGGCGCAGGCCGTACATCCCGCCGTCCACCGGCAGGACGGTCCCGGTCGTGGAGCCCGACAGCGGCGAGGCGAGATAGGCGATGGCGTGGGCGACCTCGTCGGGCGTGACCAGGCGCCCCATCGGCTGCCGTGCCTCCAGCGCCGCCCGCTCGCCGGCCGGATCCGCGGCCCGGGCGAGGAGCCGCCCGACCCACGGGGTATCCGCCGTGCCCGGCGCGACCGCGTTCACCCGCACGCCCTCGCGGACCAGGTCGGCGGCCATGGCCAGCGTCAGCGCGTAGACGGCGCCCTTGCTCGCGGAGTACAGCGCTCGCTGCGGCAATCCGGCGTACGACGCGACGGAGCAGGTCGTCACCACGGCGCCGGCGTGTGACCTGCGCAGGTACGGCAGCGCGGCCCGCACGACCCGGACGACGCCGGTCACGTTGACGTCGAGCACGCGCGTCCACTCGTCGTCGTCGTTGTCCTCGACGGTGCCGACGGAGCTGACCGCGGCGTTGGCGACCAGCACGTCCAGCCCGCCGAGCTCGCCCGTGACGCGGGCGACCGCGGCGCGCACCTGGTCGTCCTGCGACACGTCGCACCGGAGGCCGAGCAGCCCGGCGTCCGCCGGCGGCTCACCGAGATCGAGGACGGCGACCCGGGCGCCGCGCGAACGCAGCAGCCGCGCGGTCGCGAGCCCGATGCCCGAGGCGCCGCCGGTGACGGCCGCGACCAGTCCGTCGAAGTCGCCCATGGAGTCCCTTCCGTCGAGGTGAGCCGAGTCTGGCCGAGATCGGCGCGGCCGGCGGGAGGAGGCGCGGGTCGCGGGCCCAGGTCGTCAGCGGGCGGCCCGACCCGGCCCCGGGTCAGTCGGCCACCAGGACGACGATCAGCGTCCGTGGCCCGTGCACGCCCTCGACCCGGTTGAGCTCGATGTCGCTCGTCGCAGAGGGCCACTGATCATGGTCAGCGGCCGATCGGGCCGCAGCCGGGCGAGCGCCTCCGGCACGCTCCCGACGACCTGGTCGGCCCGGACCACGACGACGTGCACGTCCGGCACCAGCGTCAGCGCGCGGCGGCCCTGCTCGGGGCCCGCGTCGAGGACGATCGTGCCGGTCTCGGCCACGGCGACGGCGCAGCCGGTGACGACGGCATCCGCGGCGTCCAGGTCCGCGACCGACAGGGCCTGCGTCCCGTCCCGCAGGACGTCGCGCGCCGTCGAGCCACGCCGCCGGGATGCCGTCCGGGGCGACGACCCGGCGCAGGCCACGCTCGGCCAGGACGCCGGCGACCGCGGCCGCGAGCGCATCGGCACGGGTGGGGACGACGAGGGCCCGGTAGTCGACCAGCCGGTCCGTGAGCAGCTCGAGCAGCGGCGCCGCCCCCGGCGGGTGGAACCCCTCGGTGCGGTACGTCCGGGACGTCGGCCCGGACGCCGAGGGCGCACCCGCCGACGCCGTCCGGATCCGGCGGAGGATCTCCTCGCGGGCGGTCATGACGAACGCCCCGCCCACCACTGGCGGAACGACTGCCGTGGCGGGGCGGGCGCGTCACGGGCGGTGCTCCACGCCCGCAGCGGCGGCGGCAGGGTCCGGATCCGGCCGCCGCGGGCCAGCAGGCGACCGGCGCCCATCGCTCGCTCGCCCGCCGCGAATCGGCCGGGCGAGCGCATCCCCCAGGCGACCGCGGACATGGCGGCACGCTCGGCGGAGGGCAGTCTGCGGCGCTCGCGCTCCCGGTCCACGTGCTCCCCGCGCAGGTGGACGAGCATCGCCGGAATGTCGATCTTCACGGGACAGACCTCGTAACAGGCCCCGCACAACGACGACGCGTACGGCAGGGTGTCGACCGGATCACCCTGCCCGTGCATGCCGGTCAGCTGCGGGGTCAGGACCGCCCCGATCGGGCCGGGGTAGACCGAGCCGTAGGCATGCCCGCCGGTCCGCTCGTAGACGGGGCAGACGTTGAGGCACGCCGAGCACCGGATGCACCGCAGCGCCGCACGCCCCATCCGGTCGGCGAGCACCGCGGTCCGCCCGTTGTCGAGCAGGACGACGTGCACGTCCTGCGGGCCGTCGCCCGGGCGTGACGCCGGTCCAGAGCGACGTGTAGGGGTTCATCCGCTCCCCGGTCGACGAGCGGGGCAGGAGCTGCAGGAACACCTCGAGGTCGCGCCAGGTCGGCAGGAGCTTCTCGATGCCCATCACCGTGATCAGCGTCTCCGGCAGCGTCAGGCACATCCGCCCGTTGCCCTCGGACTCGACCACGGCGAGCGTGCCGGTCTCGGCGACGCCGAAGTTCGCCCCGCTGATCGCGACGCGGGCGGCCAGGAAGGTCCGCCGCAGGTACGCGCGGGCGGCCATGGCGAGCACCCGGGGCTCGTCGGTCAGAGCGGGGTCGACGCCCGGCATGTGGTCGAGGAAGATCTGCCGGATCTCCGAGCGGTTCCGGTGGATGGCGGGCACGAGGATGTGCGACGGCTTGTCGTCCGCGAGCTGCACGATGAGCTCCGCCAGGTCGGTCTCGACCGCGGCGATGCCGGCGTCCGCGAGGGCGTCGTTGAGGCCGATCTCCTGCGTCGCCATCGACTTGACCTTCACCACCTGGTCGGCGCCCGTGGCCCGGACGAGATCGGTGACGATCCGGTTGGCCTCGTCGGCGTCCCGGGCCCAGTGCACGTGGCCGCCCCGGGCGGTGAACGCCGCCTCGAACTGCTCGAGGAGTTCGGGCAGCCGGGCGAGCACGTCGTCCTTGATCGCCGCACCGGCGTCCCGGAGCTGCTCCCAGTCCGGGACCTCGCCGACGACCGCGGCGCGCTTGCGGCGGATGGTGGACGTGGCGTGGCCGAGATTGCGACGCAGCTGCGTATTCGCGAGCGCGTCGCGGGCTGCGTCGGGGAACGGCCGGTCGCGCAGGGTGCCGCGGTCGCTCGCGTGCGGGAGGGCGGCGGGCAGTCCGAGGAACGTCCGGCTCACAGCGCCGCCTCCCAGCCCTCGCCCGCGAGGATCTCGGCCAGATGCACGGTCCGTGCCCCGGCGCGCAACCGGGAGAGACCCCCGCCGATGTGCATGAGGCAGGACGAGTCGCCCGCCGTGACGATCTCGGCGCCGGTGCCGGCCACGGCGCCGAGCTTGTCCGCGAGCATCGCCATCGAGGTGTCCGCGTTCTTCACCGCGAAGGTGCCGCCGAAGCCGCAGCACTGGTCCGCCGCCGGCAGTTCGACGAGGTCGATCCCGCGCACGTTCCGCAGCAGCCGCAGCGGCTTGTCGCCGACGTGCAGCATCCGCAGCGAATGGCAGGTCGGGTGGTAGGTCACGCGATGCGGGTAGGCGGCGTCGACGTCCTCGACGCCGAGCACGTCGACGAGCAGCTCGGAGAGCTCGTAGGTCCGTGCGGCGACCGCTTCGGCCCGCGCCGCGAGCTCGGGATCACCGGCGTCCCGGGCCACCGTGGCGTGCTGGTGGCGCACCGATCCCACGCACGACCCGGACGGCGCCACCACGGCGTCCGCACCGTCCGCGAGCGCCCTCTCGAACACCTCGACGTGGTGGCGCACCAGGGGCACCGCCTCCCGGCGGTACCCCGTGTTGACGTGCATCTGACCGCAGCAGGTCTGCCCCTGCGGGAACGTCACCTCGTGGCCCAGCCGCTCGAGCAGCACGACCGTGGCCTGGGCGGAGCGCGGGAACAGCGCGTCGGCGAGGCAGGTGGCGAAGAGCGCGATGCGCATCGGCCGCTCCTTACGTCAGGCGCCGCGTCAGGCGCCGCGGCGGGCGGCGCGGCGTCCCGACGAGGCCCGGACGACGAGCTCGGGGGTGAACTGGACCTGCTCGTGCACGTGCTCCGGCGCGCCTGGCCCGCTGGTGTAGGCGTCGGCCTCGGCGAGCAGCAGCTCGCAGGCGCGCCGGCCGAGCTCGTACCGCGGCTGGCTCACGGACGTCAGAGGCACCGCGGCGGCGGAGGCGAACTCGATGTCGTCGTATCCCACGATCGCGATCTCCCCGGGCACGCTGACCCCCTGCTGCATCATCTCCTGGAGGAACCCGATGGCGAGCAGGTCGTTCGCGCAGAACGCCGCCGTCGGGCGGCGCCGCGACGGCAGGCCGAGGAGTCGCTCTCCGGCCCGGCGGCCCTCGGCGACGGTGAGCGCCGCGGTCTCGAGGACGGCGAGCTGGTCCTCCGGGAGACCCGCGCGTCCGTAGGCGCGGACCGCGCCGCGGTGGCGGTCCTCGACCTGGACGATGGAGTGCGGGCCACCGACGTAGGCGATCCGGGTGTGGCCGAGCTCCAGCAGGTGCGTGACGGCGAGGTCACCACCCTCGACGTCGTCCACCGAGACGCTGCACCAGGTGCTGGGATCGTTCGCGAGCCGGTCGAGGAGCACCACCGGAACCCCGAGCTCGGTCATCGTCCGGAGCTTGTCGGCGCTGTGCTCGACCGGGGTGATGAGGACGCCGCGGACGCGTTGCTCGAGCAGGACGTCGAGGTACTCGGCCTCGCGGGCCGCGTCCTCCTCGCTGTTGCAGAGGAAGAGCGCGAGACCGGCGGCGCGCGCCGCTTCCTCCGCTCCGCGGGCGACGTCGGTGAAGAACGGGTTCCGCGGGTCGAGGAGGACGTAGGCGAGGGTCCGGCTGAGCCCGTTGCGCAGGTGCCGGGCGGACTCGTTGCGGACGAACCCGAGCGCCGCGATGGCATCGAGCACGCGCTGCCGCGTGCCGTCGCTCACCAGCTGCGGGCGGTTGAGGACATTGCTCACCGTGCCCACGGAGACACCTGCCCGGATGGCGACGTCCTTGATGCCCGGCGCGGCCATCCCCTGCTCCACGCTCCTCTCGACCCGCCGTGCACCGTGGTGCCGCATGGACGCGGTCACGGGAGGCTGGGAACGGCGGGGCTGACGATCCGGGCGGACGACACCTCGACCTCGTGCTCTCCCGCACTCATTGTGACCGATCCCTCGACGGTGCGGCCATCGATCCGGACGACGGACCCCTCCCCGGCGGGCGGATCGAAGGTCGCGGTCACGCCGAACGGTAGGGCATAGCGGGCCGAGAAGCGGCCGTCCGCATCCGTGGACCACTCCACCGCCACCGTGCCGAGCGCCGTCTCCACCGACGCTTTCACGGAATCGATCCCCTCGGCCGGCCTCGGCGCGAGGATCACGTGCTGGTAGCCCGGCGCCTCGGCGTCCGGCGCGATCCCGGCGACGTGCCGGTACACCCAGTCGACGACGGCACCGTAGGCGTAGTGGTTGAACGAGAGCATCTCGCTCTCGTGGTCGGGGAGCACCAGCCGGCCGTCGTGGATGGAACCGTCGGCGCGGATCGCGTCCCAGCGCTCCCACACCGTCGTCGCCCCGCGGGTCACCTGGTACAGCCAGGAGGGGAGCTCCCGCCGCAGCAGCATGAGGTAGGCCTCGGCGACGTGCCCGGTCCGGGTGAGCGCCGGCAGCACCAACGGCGTGCCCAGGAAGCCGGTGGCGATGCGCCCGTCGGCGTCCCGCACCAGCCGCGCCAGGGCGGCGCCGATCTGCTCGTGCTCCTCCGCGGGGGCGATCCCGAGTTCCAGGGCGACCGCCGCGCCCGTCTGGGTGGTCGTCGCGTGGTCGCGCCAGCGGGCCCAGGTGAGGCGGGCCACCTCGTCCGCGAGCTCCTGGTACCGCTGGACCTCGTCGTCGCCCAGCACCCGGCCCGCGGTGGCGACGAGACGCGCGCTGTAGGAGAGGAAGGCGTTCGCGAGGTAGTCGGACGAGGCCTTGGCCTCGTGCGCCCGCCCGGGTGGGGCGTCCGGGTCGAGCCAGTCCCCGAACTGGAACTCGCCGCCGAGCAGGCCGTCGTCGTGGCGCCTCGCCTCCAGGTACCCGACGTGCGCCTTCATGCTGGGCAGCTGTCGCGCCAGCACCTCGCGATCCCGGTAGGCGACGTGCACCGACCAGGGCACGATCGTGGCGGCGTCCGCCCAGCCGGCCCGGCCGAGCGCCATCTCACCGTCGCCGAGGACGTTGGGGACGACGCTGGGCACGGCGCCGTCGGCGGTCTGGTCGTGGGCGAGGTCGACGAGCCAGCTCGCCCAGAAGGCCCGCGCGTCGAACAGGGTGCACGCCGTGGGTGCGAAGGCCTGCGCGTCGCCGGTCCAGCCGAGCCGCTCGTCGCGCTGCGGGCAGTCGGTCGGCACGGCGACGAAGTTGTCCCGCTGCGACCACCGGACGTTCTCGTGGAACCGGGTGAGGTCCGGGTCGGAGCAGGTGAAGCGCCCTCTGACCGTCGTGTCGCTGCTGATGGCGAGGACCTCGGCCGAGACGAGTTCCGCGTCGGTGGCGACCTCGGCGTACCGGAAGCCGTGGAAGGTGAACGACGGGCTGCAGGGTCACCGTCGCGTCGTCGGCCAGGACGTACGTGTCCGTGGCCTTGGCCGTGCGCAGCGACCGGGTGTGCAGCCCCCCGTCCGCTTCGAGCACCTCGGCGTGCCGGACGGTCGACAGTGTCACCGGCGCGGCCCCGGACGACGAGCCGGACGACGCCGGCCACGTTCTGGCCCGCGTCGAGCAGGGTCGACCCCTCGCCGTCCGCGCTCGGCAGCGGCTGCGGCTGCAGCGTCTCCACGACCCGGACGGGCGGTGCCACCTGCGGCTCCAGGATGCCGAGGTCGAGCGGCACGACGGCCACCGGTGCCCAGGCGCTGTCGTCGAAGCCGGGCGAGGTCCCAGCCCTGCTGGCCGGCGGCGCAGGTCGATCGTGCAGCCGTCGTAGTGGTCGGCCGAGAGGATCTCCCCGGTGGACGCCCGCCAGCTCTCGTCCGTCGCCACGACGATCGTGCGGCCGTCGGGCAGCTCGACCTCGAGCTGGGCCAGCAGCCCGAGCTGCCGCCCGTACCGGCCCCGGTCGTCGTCGGGGTCCCAGCCGATCCGGCCGCGGTACCAGCCGTCGCCCAGGACGCCGGCGAGCACGTTGTCGCCGCCGGTGAGCAGGTCGGTCACGTCGTGGGTGGTCACGAGCAGCCGATGCCCGGTAGGAGGTCCAGCCGGGGTCGAGCAGATGGTCGCCGACCCGGACGCCGTTGATCCGCAGCTCGTGGTCGCCCAGCGACGTCACGTGCAGGCGGGCGCGCACGGGAGCAGCGGGCAGGTCGAAGGTCCGGCGCAGCAGCGGCGCAGGCGCCTGGCGCCGTGCGCCGGGGTCGTCGGGAAGCGTCACCGCGACCGCGCTCCAGTCCGCGGGCTCGAGCAGGCCGGCCTCCACTCGGGTGGGGGAGCTCCAGGCGGACCAGCCGTGCTCCGTCGCGACGCGGACGCGCAGGTGCCGCACCTCGCGGCTGGTCAGGGGCCCGCCCGGCGTTACCACATCGAGTTGATCCAGGGCTTCCACCGCCCCCGTGGAGGACACATGGTGGACGAATGCCGCCGACGACGACGCCTGCAGCTCGTAGCCGAGCTGCCGCGTGGCCGTCGTCGAGGTCACGGCCCAGTCGGCCCGCAGCGGGGCGCGGCCCGCCGATCCGTCCGGTGACGGGCGTACGGCGAGCGAGGTGACGGTCGTGCCGGCGTCGGAGATCGTCTGGGGCGGGAGGGTCACGTCGGCCACCTTCTGTCGTGGAGGAGAGTCGCTCGAGGCCGTCGACGCACGTCGCTGCCCATCTGGTCCTGTCGTCGGACGACTTTACTGAACCGTTACAAGGAGATCGTGTCAACCCCTCACGGGGACCTGTACGGAGGGTCGCGTAGGCGTTCGCGCACGCCTGAGGCAGGGGCCTATGTCCTGGTATCGCCCGTCGGAAACTTCCCCGCCCCAGTCTCTTGACGCCCCTGTTACAAGACTTCTAAGCTCTCCCGCAACCCGGATCAGTGAAACGTCTCAAGTCCGGATCTCCCGCCCTCACCCCCTGGAGGTTCCCGATGAAGATCGCTGGTCTGAGGCTGGCGACCGCCGGCGCGGCCGCGGCCGCCCTGGTCACGATGACTGCGTGCAGTTCCGGGCTGGGCGGCGCGAGCGCGTCCAGCAGTGCGGCCGGCGGGAGCGGGAGCGGGAACGGCAGCGGCACGCTGACGCTCCTGACCGACAACGCCGACGCGACCGTCAAGGCGGCGCAGGCCGTCGTCAGCGCCTTCGAGAAGGCCAACCCGGGCGTCACCATCAAGACCGAGACGCGGCCCGGCGGCACCGAAGGCGACAACCTGGTCAAGACCAAGCTCTCGACCGGCGACATGGACGACGTCTTCTGGTACAACTCCGGCTCGCTGCTCCAGGCGCTGAACCCGTCGCAGACGCTGGTCGACCTCACGGGTGACCCGGTCATGCAGAACGTCGACCCATCGTTCCTGCCGTCGGTCACCCAGGGCGGCAAGGTCTACGGCGTCCCGCAGGGCACGGCGATGGGCGGCGGCATCCTCTACAACAAGGACGTCTACTCCAAGCTCGGCCTGCAGATCCCCAAGACCTGGGCCGACTTCGAGGCGAACAACGAGAAGATCAAGGCCGCCGGCATCACGCCGGTCATCGAGACCTTCAAGGCGCCGGACACCTGGACCTCGCAGCTGTTCGTGCTCGCGGACTACTACAACGTGCAGGTGGCGAATCCGGCCTTCGCGAAGGACTACACCGCCAACAAGGTCAAGTACGCCACGGACCCGGCCGCCGTCAAGGGCTTCCAGAAGCTGGCCGAGGTGAAGTCCAAGGGCTACGTGAACTCGAACTACGGCTCGGCGTCCCTGGCCCAGGGCTTGAAGCTGCTCGGCACCGGCAAGGGCGCGCAGTACCCGATGCTGACCTTCGTCGTCGGCACGATGCCGAAGGACCAGCAGCCGAAGATCGGGTTCTTCGGCATCCCGGGTGACGACGCCTCGAAGGCCGGAGCCACGATCTGGGAGCCGGGTGCGGCGTACATCCCGAAGACGAGCAAGAACCAGGCCCTGGCCAAGAAGTTCCTCGCCTTCATCGCCTCGCCCGCGGGCACCGACGCCTACAGCCAGGGCAGTGCCCCCGACCGGCCCGTACCTGGTCAAGGGCTCCACGCTGCCGGCGGACGCCCCGCCCGTCGCGGCGGACATCCAGAAGTACATCGACGCCAAGAACGTCTCGCCCGCGCTCGAGTTCCTCTCGCCGGTCAAGGGCCCGTCGCTGGAGCAGATCACCGTCGCGGTCGGCACCGGCCAGACCTCGCCGCAGCAGGGCGCGCCACAGTACGACGAGGACGTGACGAAGCAGGCCAAGCAGCTGGGACTCCCCGGATGGTGACCGAGTCCCGGCCGAGCAGCACCGGGACGGTCGGGCTCCGCGGAGACGCGGAGCCCGGCCGGTCCGGCCGGTCCGCCGGTCCGGCGGCGACAGCTGCGGGCGACGGGCGGGCGCAGCATGGTCGCCCGCACGTACAGCCCCTGGTTCTACGTCCCGGCGGGCGTCATCTACCTCGTCATCTTCATCGTGCCGACGGTGATGTCGTTCTGCTTCGCCCTGACCCGGTGGACGCTGTTCGACGCCACGTTCGTCGGCCTCGACAACTTCCGTCAGTTCTTCTCCGAGCAGGCGCTGCGCAGCGGCCTCCGGCACACGGTCGTGTACGCGGTGGTCACCAGCGGCCTCAAGGTCGTGCTCGGCATGCTGCTCGCCGTGCTCCTCACCTCGAGCATCCGCGTCCGCGGCCTGCTCCGCTCGCTGGTCTTCTTCCCGGTGCTCGTCAGCACGGTCGCGGTCGGGATCACCTTCGGCGTCCTGCTCGCACCCGACACCGGCGTCGTCGACACCGTGCTGCGCTGCGTCGGGCTCGGCGACCAGGACTGGCTCGGGTCGCCCACGCACCGCGCTGCTGTCGGTCGCGCTCGTCGACGTCTGGAAGGGCGTCGGGCTCGCGACCGTCATCTACATCGCCGGCATCCTGTCGATCCCGAAGGACTACTACGAGGCCGTGGACGTCGACGGCGGGGGCGCCTGGAACAAGTTCCGGAACATCACCCTCCCGCTCAGCAGGCCGGCCACGTTCAGCGTCATCCTGCTGTCGTTCATCGGCGGCCTGCGGTCCTTCGACCTGATCTGGACGATGACCCGCGGCGGCCCCGGCTTCACCAGCGACGTCATCGCCTCGATCATCTACAAGGAGTACCAGGCGGGCTTCTTCGGCCTCGCGACGGCCGGCAACGTGGTCCTCTTCATCCTCGTCACCCTGATCGTCTACCCGCTGTTCCGCTGGATGAACTCCAAGGAGGTGGACCTGTGAGGGGAACCCGACGCCTCGTCATCGAGATCCTCGCGCTCGCGGTCGGGATCGTCTTCTTCGTCGTCCCGTTCCTCTTCATGTTCCTCACCGCGGTGAAGAGCGAGGACCAGTCGTCCGACCTCAGCTTCGCCTGGCCGACCAGCTGGCCCGTCGTCGAGAACCTCAAGGACGTCTTCTCGGCCCGCGACTACATGCTGGTGACGGCCTTCCGGAACAGCATCATCCTCACCGTCGTCTCCGTGACGATCCTCGTCGTCCTCGGCGCCATGGTCGGGTTCGTCATCCAGCGCCGGCCCGGAAAGATCGCGACGGTCGCCAGCATCCTGGTCCTGTCCGGTCTCATCATCCCGCCGGCGATCGTGCCGACCATCTGGGTGCTGCAGTCGCTCGGCCTGTTCAAGACCTCTCCGGGCTCATCCTCGTCGAGGTCGCGTTCGGCATGTCGTTCTCCGTCCTGCTCTTCCGGGCCTTCGTGGCGGCCATCCCGCGGGAGCTCGACGAGGCGGCGATCATCGACGGCGCCTCGGGGCTCAGGCTGTTCTTCAGGGTCATCTTCCCGCTGCTCCGGCCGGTGATCATCACGGTCATCCTCACCCAGTCGGTCGCGATCTTCAACGACTTCGTCAACCCGCTGTACTTCCTGCCCGGTGACGAGAACGCGACGGTCCAGCTCACGCTGTACAACTTCATGAGCCAGTTCAGCACCCAGTACAACCTGCTCTTCATGAACATCGTGCTCGTCACGGTCCCGCCGCTGATCATGTTCATCTTCTTCAACCGCAAGATCGTGTCGGGCATGACCGCCGGCGCCGTCAAGGGCTGAACCAGCAGGCCCGTGAGCGGCAGGGTGGAGTAGGAGCGGGGCCACTCCGCCACGCCGACCAGGACGACACCGGAGCCCCAGGTGCCGAGCACCGACCAGCCCGTCCCGCCTCGCACAGCAGTGGCGGAGACGCCAGAAGGAGAACGACGATGACAGCAGGGACGGCTCCGGAGCCGGGCATCCGGCCGGCTGCGGCGGCGGACCGCATCCGGGCGGGTCTGGACGAGTTCACGATCGAGGTGCCGAGCTGGGCGTTCGGCAATTCGGGGACCCGGTTCAAGGTGTTCTCCCAGCCGGGGGTGCCGCGGGACCCGTTCGAGAAGATCTCGGACGCCGCGCAGGTGCACCGCTACACCGGGGTGGCCCCTCGGGTGTCGCTGCACATCCCGTGGGACAAGGTCTCCGACTACGGCAAGCTCGCCAAGCACGCCGACGATCTCGGCGTCCGGATCGGGGCGATCAATTCCAACCTGTTCCAGGACGACGACTACATGCTCGGATCGCTGACGCACCCGGACCCGCGGGTGCGGGCGAAGGCGGTGGCCCACCACGTCGAGTGCGTGGAGATCATGCGGCAGACGGGGTCGACGGACCTCAAGCTGTGGCTGCCGGACGGCCTCAACTATCCGGGGCAGGACAGCCTGCGGGACCGTCAGGAGCGGCTCTCGGACTCCCTCCAGCAGATCTACGCCGCGCTGGACGACGACCACCGGCTGCTGCTGGAGTACAAGTTCTTCGAGCCCTACTTCTACGCCACCGACGTTCCCGACTGGGGCACCTCGCTGCTGCACTGCCTGGCGCTGGGGGAGCGGGCGACGGTGGTGCTCGACACCGGGCACCACGCGCCGAACACGAACATCGAGTTCATCGTCATGATGCTGCTGCGGCAGGGCCGGCTGGGGGCGTTCGACTTCAACTCGCGCTTCTACGCCGACGACGACCTCATGGTCGGCGCGGCGGACCCGTTCCAGCTGTTCCGGATCATGCACGAGATCGTGTCGCAGGGCGCGCACCGGCCGGCCTCCGGCGTGAACTTCATGCTCGACCAGTGCCACAACATCGAGCCGAAGATCCAGGGTCAGATCCGGTCGGTGATGAACGTGCTCGAGGCGCTGGCGAAGGCGCTGCTCGTCGACGTCGACGCGCTACGCGCCGCCCAGCAGGCCGGGGACGTGCTGGGCGCCAACGGGATCCTCATGGACGCCTACGCCACCGACGTCCGGCAGTTGCTCGCGGACCTGCGGGAGGAGCGCGGCCTGCCCCGCGACCCGATCGGCGCCTACAAGGCCGTCGGGCTACCAGGAGCAGATCGCCGCCGAGCGGGTCGGCGGCAACCAGGCCGGCTGGGGCGCCTGACCGCGTCCCGATCCTCGAGGTGGAAAGGAATTCTCGTGACGACGCCGGTAGAGGACTTGATCGCGCGCTCGAACCGGCTGGGGGCCGACCCGCGGAACACGAACTACGCCGGCGGCAACACCTCCGCCAAGGGCACCGCGGTGGACCCGGCCACGTCGAAGGACGTCGACCTGCTGTGGGTCAAGGGCTCGGGGGGTGACCTGGGGACGCTGAAGGAGTCCGGGCTGTCGGTGCTCCGTCTGGACCGGCTCCGGGCGCTCGTCGACGTCTACCCCGGCGTCGACCGCGAGGACGAGATGGTCGCCGCCTTCGACCACTGCCTCTTCGGCAGGGGCGGTGCGGCGCCGTCCATCGACACCGCCATGCACGGCCTCGTGGACGCCGCCCACGTCGACCACCTCCACCCGGATTCGGGGATCGCGCTCGCGACCGCCGCGGACGGCGAGAAGCTCACCCAGGAGTGCTTCGGCGACCGGGTCGTCTGGGTGCCGTGGCGCCGCCCCGGGTTCCAGCTGGGGCTCGACATCTCCGCGATCAAGGCGGCGAACCCGCAGGCGATCGGGGTCGTCCTCGGTGGCCACGGCATCACGGCGTGGGGCGACACCAGCGAGGAGTGCGAGGCCAACTCCCTGGAGGTGATCCGGAAGGCCCAGGAGTTCCTCGACGAGCGCGGGATCGCCGAACCGTTCGGCGCGGTCGTCCCCGGCAACGAGCCCCTGCCCGAGGCCGAGCGGCGCGCCAAGGCGGCTGCGATCTTCCCGACGATCCGTGGCCTCGCCTCCACCGACGCGCCGCAGGTCGGGCACTACACCGACAGCGACGCCGTCCTGGACTTCCTCGCCCGCGAGAAGCTCGCGCCCCTCGCCGAGCTCGGCACCTCCTGCCCCGACCACTTCCTCCGGACGAAGGTCAAGCCGCTCGTCGTCGACCTGCCGGGAACGGCGAGCGCCGAGGAGATCGTGGGGCGGCTGAAGGAGCTCCACCAGGCCTACCGCGAGCGCCTACCGCGCCTACTACGAGCGGCACGCCGGCCCGGACAGCCCGCCGATGCGTGGCGCCGACCCGGCGATCGTGCTGGTGCCCGGCGTCGGCATGTTCTCCTTCGGCAAGGACAAGCAGACCGCCCGGGTCGCCGGCGAGTTCTACGTCAACGCGATCAACGTCATGCGCGGCGCCGAGTCGGTGTCGAGCTACGCGCCCGATCCCGGAGAGCGAGAAGTTCCGCATCGAGTACTGGGCTCTCGAGGAGGCCAAGCTCGCGCGGATGCCGAAACCGAAGCCGCTCGCCACCCGGGTCGCGCTCGTCACCGGCGCCGCGTCCGGGATCGGCCGGGCCGTCGCCGAGCGCTTCGCCGCCGAGGGCGCCTGTGTCGTCGTCGCCGACCTGGACGCCGCCAAGGCGGCGCAGGTCGCCCAGGAGATCGGCGGTGCCGCGCTGAGGAGCACGGACGTCGCCGTCGGCGTCGCCGCGGACGTCTCGGACGAGCGATGCGGTCTCGCGTGCCGTCGAGGAGGCGGTGCTCGCGTTCGGCGGGGTCGACCTCGTCGTCAACAACGCCGGGCTGTCGATCTCCAAGCCGCTGCTCGAGACGACGGTGCGGGACTGGGACCTGCAGCACGACGTCATGGCCAAGGGCTCGTTCCTCGTCTCCCGTGCGACCGCGAAGGTGATGATCGAGCAGGAGATGGGCGGGGACATCGTCTACATCTCCAGCAAGAACAGCCTGTTCGCCGGCCCGAACAACATCGCCTACGGCGCCACCAAGGCGGACCAGGCCCACCAGGTCCGGCTGCTCGCCGCCGAGCTCGGCCAGTACGGCGTCCGGGTCAACGGGATCAACCCGGACGGCGTCGTCCGCGGGTCGGGCATCTTCGCCGGCGGCTGGGGCGCCAAGCGCGCCGAGGTGTACGGCGTCCCCGAGGAGAAGCTCGGCGAGTACTACGCCCAGCGGACGCTGCTCAAGCGCGAGGTGCTGCCCGAGCACGTGGCGGCCGCCGCGTTCGCGCTCGCCGGGGGCGATCTGTCCCAGACCACGGGCCTGCACATCCCGGTGGACTCCGGCGTCGCCGCCGCCTTCCTGCGATGAGCGATCCCCTCGCGCTGGCCGCGGTCGATCTCGGGGCGTCCAGCGGCCGGGTGATGCTCGGCAGGGTCGGGTCCGACGTCCTCGAGCTGACCGAGGTCTCCCGCTTCCGCAACGGCGCGGTCAGCCTGCCCGACGGGCTGTACTGGGACGTCCTGGGGCTGTACCTCGACGTCCTGGCGGGCGTCCGGACCGCCGCCCGCAGGCCGCGGCCGCGGCGGCCGGCTGGCCGGCCTGGGCATCGACTCCTGGGCGGTCGACTACGGCCTGGTCGGCGCCGCGGGGCAGCTGCTCGGCAACCCTCGGCACTACCGCGACTCCCGCACGGACGCCGTGATCGACGACGTGCACGCCAAGGTCGACCCGGCCCGGCTGTACGCGATCACCGGGCTGCAGTTCCTCCCGTTCAACACGCTCTACCAGTTCGCGGCGGATCTCCGTCAGAACGGCCTCGACGCGGGGACGCAGGCGCTGCTGGTCCCGGACCTGCTCGGGTACTGGCTCACCGGCGTCCGGGCGGCGGAGGAGACGAACGCGTCGACCACCGGACTTCTCGATGCGCGCACCGGCGACTGGTCGCAGGAGCTCGTCGAGACCCTCGGCCTGCCCGCCGGCCTGCTCCCGGACGTCCTCCCGGCGGGGCGCCTGCTCGGCGAGGTGCTGCCCGACGTGCGCGGCGAGCTGGGGTCGAGCACGCCCTACCGGTCACGGCGGTGGGGTCGCACGACACCGCCTCCGCCGTCGTCGGCGTGCCCGCGGACACGACGCGGTTCGGCTACATCTCGTGCGGTACCTGGGGGCTGGTCGGCGTCGAGCTCGACGCACCGGTGCTCACCGAGGACAGCCGCCGGGCCAACTTCACCAACGAACGCGGCGTCGACGGGACGATCCGCTACCTGCGCAACGTCATGGGCCTGTGGCTGCTCTCGGAGTCGCTCCGGACGTGGAGCCTGCGCGGGCTCGACCTCGATCTCACCGATCTCCTCGTCGCCGCGGCCGCGCTCCCGCCCGGCGGCCCCCGGATCGACCCCGACGACCCGGTCTTCCTCCCGCCCGGCGACATGCCGGCCCGGATCGTCCGCGCCTCGCGGGACACCGACCGGTCCATCGACGACCCGCGGCCCGAGGTCGTCGTCCGGTGCATCCTCGACAGCCTGGCCGCCGCGTTCGCCGAGGCCGTCCTGGAGGCCGAGCGGCTCTCCGGGCACGCCGTCGACGTCGTCCACATCGTCGGGGGCGGCTCGCAGAACGCCCTGCTCTGCCAGCTCACCGCCGACGCCGCCGGCAAGCCGGTCCTCGCCGGCCCGGTCGAGGCGACGGCGCTCGGCAACCTCCTCGTCCAGGCCCGGACCCACGGCGCCGTGCACGGCGATCTCGCCGCCCTGCGTGGGCGGGTCCGGGCCGCGACCCGGCTGCACCGGTACGAGCCCCGCCCGGCGGGGCGGCGCTAGGCATGCCTGCCCGGACGCCGACGGTGTGATCGAGGAGCTCCGCGAGAGCTTCCGTCGTCCGCCCGCCGGCTCCCGGCCGCGCACGCGCTGGTGGTGGTTCGGCCCCGCCGTGGAGCGAGCGGAGCTCGTCCGCGAGCTCGACGCGATGCGCGACGCCGGCCTCGGCGGTGTCGAGGTCGCCGTCGTCTACCCGCTCAGCGCCAGCACCGACCGCTTCTGCTCGCCGACCTTCCTCGCCGACCTGCGCTTCGCCGCCGAGCAGGCGCGGGGCCGTGGGACTGACCTTCGACGTGACCCTCGGCAGCGGCTGGTCGTTCGGCGGTCCGCACGTGAGCGCGGATACCGCGGCGCGGCGGTTGCACTGGGACCGGCAGGAGGTGCGTCCCGACGAGGCCGCCCTGCCCCTGCCGCGCGCGTGGCCCGACGACGAGTTCGTGGCGGCGTGGGCAGGGGAGGGGTCCCTGCAGGAGCCGCCGGAACGCTTCGAGCCCCTCGAGGTCGCCGACGGCGTCATCACCCTGCCTGCGGGCCGGGGTCCGCGCGTCGTGCTGACGGCGGTGTCGCGCCTCACCGGCCAGAACGTCAAGCGGGCGGCGGCGGGAGCCGAGGGTCCCGTCCTCGATCACTACTCGACGCGGGCGACCGAGCAGCACGTCGAGGCGGTCTGCGACCCGCTGGTCACCGCGATCGGTCCGGAGCTGCTCGACTCGGTGTTCTGCGACAGCCTCGAGGTGTACGGCGCGGACTGGACGCCGGGAGTGCTCGACCAGTTCCGGGCCCGGCGCGGGTACGACGCGCTCCCGGTGCTCTGGCAGCTGTCCGCCGACGCTCCCGAGGCGCCGAGGCTCCGGGCGGACTACTACCGCACGCTGACGGAGCTCTTCGAGGAAGGGTTCGTGGTTCCGCTGCAGCGCTGGGCGTCCTCCCGAGGCGTCGCCTTCCGGATCCAGGGCTACGGCCAGCCTCCGGCCTCCGTCTCGAGCTACCGCTTCGCCGACCGCTTCGAGGGCGAGGGCTGGGGCTGGACCGACATCCCGCAGACGCGGTGGGCGTCCTCCGCCGCCCAGGTGTACGGCCGGGCGGTGGTGTCGTCGGAGACCTGGACATGGGTGCACTCCCCGTCGTTCCGCGCCACCCCGCTCGACCTGCGCGGCGAGCTGCACGAGCACCTGCTCTGCGGCGTCAACCAGGTCGTCGCCCACGGCTGGCCCTACTCACCTCCGGACGCCGACGGCGTCGGGTGGATCTTCTACGCCGCCGGCGCCCTCGACGACCGCAACCCGTGGTGGCCCGCAGCCCGACCGCTCCACGCCTACGTGCACCGGCTGTGCGAGCTCCTGCGACACGGCGAGCGCGTCAGTGACGTGGCCCTCTACGCGCCGGTCCGCGACGTGTACGCGGGGATGCGGCCCGCAGAGGGCGGTCTCGACCTGTGGCGTGGGGTTCGCGACCACATCGGCTCGGACGTCCCGCGGGTCGTGCGCCGGGCAGGGGTACGACTTCGATCTGGTCGACGACGACGCGCTGCGAGTGCTCGATCCCGGGCGGTTCCCCGTCGTCCTGCTGCCGCAGGCGAGCGACCTGCCCGGCGACACGCTCGCCTGGCTCCGCGCCGCCGAGGGCCGGGGAGCGCGCGTGCTCGCCCTCGGCGGGTCCGGCGAGGTCGGGTCGCCGGTGCGCTCGGCGGCCGACCTGCCGGCCGCGCTGCGCGACGGCGCTGCCCCCGGACGTCGCCGTCGCTCCCGCAGAGCGGCGCCGTCGGCGTCACCCATCGTCGGCTCGACGGCGCCGACGTCTACCTCGTCGCCAACACCGGCTCCAGCACCGAGCGCATCGAGGTGACGCTCCGGGACGCCCGGGGCGTCGTCGAGCGGTGGGACACGCACAGCGGCGACGTCCTCGCCCGCAGCGGGGCCGGACACCCCGTTCCCCTGACGCTCGAGGCCTACGAGGCCGCCGTCCTCGTCGCGTTCGACGACAGGCCGGCGGGGAGGCACTTACGCCGGCACTGCCGTTGCAGGCGGTGCCGCTCGACGGGCCCTGGACGGTCCGCCTTCCCCCGGACGCCGCGGATGCGCCGGTGTCGTTGCCGCACCGCTGGGAGGACACCCCGTCGCTGCGCTCGTTCGCGGGAGCGGCCGTCTACACGACCACCGTCCACCTCGACGACGCGCCCGCGGCCGCCGAACTCGACCTCGGGGCCGCCGCCCCCGGCGGCGCCCGAAGCACGGAGGAGGCCGGCCTGCGCGGCCGCTCCTTCCGTGCCGCCGTCGTCCCGCCCGTCGGTGAGGTCGCCGAGGTCGCCGTCAACGGGACGCCGGCGGGCGTGCTGTGGGGTACTCCGTACCGGCTGGCCATCGGACGACATCTGCGCGCCGGGGCCAACACATTGCGGATCCGCGTCTCGAACACGGCCGCCGGCGCGCTTGCCGCCGATCCCACCGTGGCCGCCCGAGCCGAGCAGAGCGCACGCCTGTTCGGCCGACGATTCCGGATGCAGGACCTCGACCTCGCCACGGCCGGGCTCTCCTCCGGCCTCCTGACCGTCCCCCGTCTCCTGCTGAGTTCCCGACGAGAGGAAACGACGACACCGTGATCTGGACCGCCACCATGATCAGCCCCGACGAGGAGTTCGCCGGGGCACCGCTGCTGCGCCACGAGGCTCGGCTCGACCCCGGTCACGGCGACGTCGCCGAGGCCACGCTGCACGCGACGGCTCGCGGGGTGTTCACCGCGTGGATCAACGGCGTCCCCGTCTCGGAGGACGTCCTCAGCCCGGGCTGGACCAGCTACGAGTGGCGCCTGCGTTACCGCGACTACGAGGTCACCGACCTCGTCCGCGGCGCCGGGGACGGTCTCGTCCTCGGCCTGCTGCTCGGCAACGGCTGGTTCCGCGGCCGGCTGGGCTGGGGCGGCGGCCGTGCCTACTACGGGGCGGAGCTGGCAGCCCTGGCCCAGCTCGAGATCGTCTTCGCGGACGGGCACCGGCAGGTGCTCGGCACCGACGAGACCTGGCAGGCCGGCCCGTCCGACGTCGTGGAGAACGACCTCTACGACGGCGAGACCATCGACGCGCGACGGCGTGACGACGCCTGGCTGCGTCCCGGCTTCGCGGCCGACGGCTGGAGCGGCGTGCACGCCGCCCCGGACTTCGACCCCGCCACCCTGACGCCGTACGTCGGGCCGCCGGTCGTGCGGCAGGAGGAGGTCCGCCCCGTCCGGGTCTGGACCTCGCCGTCGGGCAGGACTCTGGTCGACTTCGGTCAGAACCTCGTCGGCTGGCTGCGCTTCACCGTGCGCGGCGAACGGGGCTCGACCATCACGATCCGGCACGCGGAGGTGCTGGAGGACGGCGAGCTCGGCGTCCGGCCGCTGCGCAGCGCGAAGGCGACCGACCGCTTCGTCCTGTCCGGCGGCGAGGACACGTTCGAGCCCACCCTGACGTTCCACGGGTTCCGCTACGCCGAGGTCGACGGCTGGCCGGGCGAGCTGACCGCCGACTCCCTGGTCGCGGTCGTGGTCCACAGCGACCTGCGCCGGATCGGCGAGTTCGAGTGCTCCGACGAGCTGCTCGACCAGCTGCACCGCAACGTCGTCTGGGGGCTGCGCGGCAACGTCGTCGACGTGCCCACCGACTGCCCGCAGCGGGACGAGCGGCTGGGCTGGTCCGGCGACCTCGCCGTGTTCGCACCGACCGCGGCGTTCCTCTACGACGTCGACGCCTTCCTGCGCGACTGGCTCGTCGACCTCGACGCCGAGCAGCGGGCCGCGGACGGGCGGGTCCCCTTCGTGATCCCGGACGTGCTGAAGTACATCCCGCAGCCGCCCGGTCGGCACACCCCGGAGAGCACGGCGATCTGGGGCGACGCGGCGGTGTGGGTGCCCTGGGCGCTGTGGGAGGCGTACGGGGACGTCGACGTCCTCGCGCAGGCCTACGACGCGATGGCCGCCCACGTCCGGCGCGTGGAGTCGCTGCTCTCCCCGACCGGTCTGTGGGACACCGGCTTCCAGTTCGGCGACTGGCTCGACCCCACCGCCCCGCCGGACAAGCCCGCCGACGCGAAGGCCGACAAGGGCGTCGTCGCGACGGCCTGCCTGTACCGGAGCGCGCGGCTGACCGCCGACGCGGCGCAGATCCTCGGCCGGGCGGCGGACGCCGACTCCTTCCGGGCGCTCGCCGAGCGGACCCGGGCGGCGTTCACCGAGCACTACGTGGCGGACGACGGGACGGTGCGCAGCGACGCGCAGACGGTGTACGCCCTCGCGATCGTCTTCGGCCTGCTCGACGAGCCGGTGCGGCAGAGGGCCGGCGACCGGCTCGCCGCGCTCGTCGCCGACAGCGGGTACCGCATCTCCACCGGTTTCGCCGGCACCCCGTTCGTCACCGACGCCCTGACGGCGACCGGCCACCTCGACGACGCCTACCGGATGCTGCTCCAGACGGAGTCCCCGTCGTGGCTCTACTCGGTGACGATGGGCGCCACCACCGTCTGGGAGCGCTGGGACTCCATGCTCCCCGACGGGAGCATCAACCCGGGCGAGATGACGAGCTTCAACCACTACGCGCTCGGTGCGGTCGCCGACTGGATGCACCGCGTGATCGGCGGCATCGCCCCGGCGGAGCCCGGCTACCGGACGGTGCGCGTCGCGCCGCGCCCGGGCGGAGGCCTGACCTGGGCGAGGACGTCGCTGGAGACCCGGCACGGACGGGTCGCCGTCGAGTGGCGCGTTCTCGAGGGCGAGCTCGAGGTCGACGTCACGGTGCCGGACGGCGTCACCGCGGAGGTCGACCTCCCGGACGGTCGCCGGCAGCGGGTGACCGGCGGGCGGCAACGCCTGACGAGCGCGCAGGTCGCGTCCGGCGTCGCCTGAAGAGGAACGGACGCCGGCGGGCGGGAACGTGTCGATCCTCACCCGGCTGGGTACGGGGAGGGTCTCACGACGAACACGGAGACAGGAGGCGTCATGAGCACTCAACCCACGGCAGGCATGGGCGGCATGCTTCCGGGTGTCGCCGCGGCGGGCGGGCTACGCCAGAGCGACGACGACGAGACCCGGAGCAGCGATCAGGGCGTCCCTGTGGGCGAGGCCGACCGGGAGGCCGACGCCGAGCGCACCGGAGCGGGCGACGACGACGACATGCTCGCCGGAGTCGGCACCGGGTTGGCATCCGATGCCGCCGGGATGGGCGGCGGCTCGGACGACGACGTCCCGGTGGGCGCGGACGACGCCGAGGCCGACCGGCGGCGGACGACGGACGCCGACTGACCGTAGAGGCATGACCGCCGCCGGTCGGGGGTAGGGGAAGCGCTCGCGACGCCACGGGCGAGGGGGTTCACGATGGCCGGGTCCGCGCCGGAACTCCACAAGGGGCTCAAGCAGCGCCACCTCACGATGATCGCGATCGGCGGCGTCATCGGCGCCGGCCTGTTCGTCGGCTCCGGGGTCGTCATCAAGCAGACGGGGCCGGCGGCGTTCCTCACCTACGCGCTGACCGGCGTCCTCATCGTCCTGGTGATGCGCATGCTGGGGGAGATGGCGACCGCCAACCCCTCGACCGGCTCCTTCGCGGACTACGCCCGCAAGGCGCTCGGCGGCTGGGCCGGGTTCTCGGTCGGGTGGCTGTACTGGTACTTCTGGGTCATCGTCGTCGGTTTCGAGGCGGTCGCCGGGGCGAAGGTCATCACCTACTGGTTCGACGCCCCGCTCTGGCTGCTGTCGCTCGTCCTCATGCTGCTCATGACGGCCACGAATCTGTTCTCGGTGAGTTCCTACGGGGAGTTCGAGTACTGGTTCGCCGGGGTCAAGGTGGCGGCGATCTGCGTCTTCCTCGTGCTCGGCACCCTGTACGTGGTCGGTGCCTGGCCGAACAAGGGCTTCGACCTGAGCAACCTGACCGCGCACGGCGGGTTCTTCCCGCACGGCGTGGGCGCCATCTTCTCCGGGATCGTCGTCGTCATCTTCTCGATGGTGGGGGCCGAGATCGCGACGATCGCCGCCGCCGAGTCACGCGACCCCGAGCGCGCGATCGCGAAGGCGACGAACTCCGTCGTGGTGCGCATCGCGATCTTCTATGTGGGGTCGCTGTTCCTGCTGGCCGTGATCCTGCCGTGGAACTCCTCCGAGCTCGCCGCGTCGCCCTATGTGAGTGCCTTCACGAAGATGGGCCTGCCGTACGCGGACCACGTCATGAACGCCGTCGTCCTGACGGCGGTCCTGTCCTGCCTCAACTCGGGCCTGTACACGGCCTCGCGGATGCTCTTCGTCCTCGCCGGCAGGCGCGAGGCCCCGGTCGCGCTCATCACGGTGAACCGTCGCGGGGTCCCGGTGTGGGCGATCCTGTCGTCGTCGGTCGTCGGGTTCCTCTGCGTCATCGCGGCCGCGGTGTCGCCCGAACGACGGTGTTCCTGTTCCTGCTGAACTCCTCCGGCGCGATCATCCTGTTCGTCTACCTGCTGATCGCCGTCTCCCAGCTCGTCCTTCGGCGTCGCACGCCGCCGGAGCGTCTGCGGGTGCGGATGTGGTTCTACCCGGTGCTGACGATCCTGACGATCGTCGCCATCCTCGCCGTGCTGGCGTCGATGTTCTTCAGGTCCGACACCCGGTCGCAGATCGTGCTCAGCCTGCTCTCGTGGGCCGTCGTGCTGGGCTCTACGCGGTCACCCGCTGGCGCGGCGGCTCCGTGGACGCGCCGGAGGCGGACGCGGCGGCGCAGGGGGAGGCGACCCGGGTGCTCGTCCTCGCCAACGAGACCCTCGGGGCGGACGAGCTGCTCGACGAGCTGCGGTCGATCGACGCGGCGGGCAACGCCACGTACTTCGTGTCCGTGCCGGCCAACCCGGTCGACACCGGCCAGGCCGAGGTCAAGGGCGCGGTCTGGGTCTGGGAGGCGACGGTCGAGGCGGCCCGCAGCCGGCTCGACTCCACCCTGCAGATCCTGCGCTCGCACGGCCTCGACGCCGACGGCGACCTCGGCGACCATCGCCCGCTGCACGCGCTGCGGGAGGCCGTGGCGCGGTTCCACCCGGACCGCATCGTCATCGCCACCCACCCGGAGGGCCGCTCGAACTGGCTGCGTCACGGCGTCGTCGAGACCGCGCGGAAGGAGTACGACGTGCCCGTCCGGCACGTCGTCGCCGTCGCACCGGCCGGCGCCCGCAGCTAGGAGCTCCCGTCACACCAGCTCGGGCAGGTGCTTGGCCAGCATGCGGCCCCACGACGGCCAGTCGTGCGGGGTGTCCGTGCCCCACACGTCGAGCTCGTGCGGCACGCCCTTCTCGCGCAGCAGTTCCGCGAAGCGGAGCGTGCTGGGCAGAGCGCCGCTCGCCGAGTCGTCCTCCCACATCCCGGTGCCGACCGCGAGCACCACTCTGGCAGTTGACCGGATCCAGTCGAGGTGGCCGCCGGACATGCCCGCCACGTAGTCCATCGGGTTGTGGAAGTAGAAGGTGTCGCCCCGCTCGCCCCAGCCGACGTGGTCGAGGTCGTAGATCCCCGACATACCGAGGGCCACGGGGAAGACGTCGGGCCGGCGCAGGCACAGGTCGACCGCCTCGAAGGCGCCGAGGCTCGGCCCGGTGACGGCGATCGGCGCCAGCCACCCGCAGTCGCTGTGCACCGCCGGCACGAGGTCGGCGAGGACGAAGTCCTCGAACCGTTGGTGAGCCCGTGCCCGGTCCTCTCGCGCGATGCTGTCGTTGCGCCAGGAGGCATTGTCGTAGGTGTCGACGGCATAGAGCCGCAGCTGCCCCTGCTCCAGGAGCCAGGCGACTGCGTCGAGCAGGCCGGTCTCTTCGAAGGCCCACGCAGATGTCCGCTCCGCGCCGATGAACACCACCGGCCGGCCGGCATGCCCGTAGGCGATCACGTTCATCGGCCCGGTCGCGAGCGACGGCAGGACCCAGTGGTCACGTCTCACCTGTGCACCTCCGACGTCCGACGCGGCTCCTCCGTGCTCAGGTGCCGTCTCCAGGACGGTAGCGGGCCGGTAGCGGCACGGCCGCTGCCGGATCGTGACCTCTGGTCCTGTTGACGGAGCGTGCACCATTGCTGCACGCTTTGTGCACTTCGCGACGTGAATCGCGGACGTTCAGCCAAGAGCGAACGACGTGCAGGCAAGGGCGCCGCACGGAACACGCAAGTCCCGGGCACCGTTGGCCGAAGCACGGGTATCGGTCGGGTCTCACCTCGCGCCCGCGAGGGAGCCGGGTCGGTACCCGCGGATAGCATCGACAGGTCAGCCGGTGGACTCCCGGTCCCCCGCCCGACCGCACGCGAGGAGCGCTCATGTTCGAACGGTTCACCGACCGCGCCCGCCGCGTCGTCGTCCTGGCCCAGGAGGAAGCCAGGATGCTCAACCACAACTACATCGGGACCGAGCACATCCTGCTCGGCCTGATCCACGAGGGTGAGGGCGTCGCGGCCAAGGCCCTGGAATCGCTCGGCATCTCGCTGGAAGCGGTGCGGGAGCAGGTCCAGGAGATCATCGGGCAGGGCCAGCAGGCCCCGTCCGGTCACATCCCCTTCACGCCGCGGGCCAAGAAGGTCCTCGAGCTGTCGCTGCGCGAGGCGCTGCAGCTCGGCCACAACTACATCGGGACCGAGCACATCCTGCTCGGCCTGATCCGCGAGGGCGAGGGTGTCGCCGCCCAGGTCCTCATCAAGCTCGGCGCGGACCTCAACCGCGTCCGCCAGCAGGTCATCCAGCTCCTCTCCGGGTACCAGACCGGCCAGGAGAAGACGACCGCCGGCGGCCCGCAGGAGGGCACGCCCTCGGGCTCGCTCGTGCTCGACCAGTTCGGCCGCAACCTCACGCAGGCCGCTCGGGAGGGCAAGCTCGACCCGGTCATCGGGCGCGAGAAGGAGATCGAGCGGGTCATGCAGGTGCTGTCCCGCCGCACCAAGAACAACCCGGTCCTCATCGGGGAGCCCGGCGTCGGCAAGACGGCCGTCGTCGAGGGCCTCTCGCAGGCCATCGTCAAGGGCGAGGTGCCCGAGACGCTCAAGGACAAGCAGCTCTACACGCTCGACCTGGGTGCTCTCGTCGCCGGTTCCCGCTACCGCGGTGACTTCGAGGAGCGCCTCAAGAAGGTGCTCAAGGAGATCCGTACCCGCGGCGACATCATCCTGTTCATCGACGAGCTCCACACGCTCGTGGGTGCGGGTGCCGCCGAGGGCGCGATCGACGCCGCGAGCATCCTCAAGCCGATGCTCGCCCGCGGTGAGCTCCAGACCATCGGCGCCACCACCCTCGACGAGTACCGCAAGCACGTCGAGAAGGACCCGGCGCTGGAGCGGCGCTTCCAGCCGATCCAGGTGCAGGAGCCCTCGCTGGCGCACACCATCGAGATCCTCAAGGGCCTGCGCGACCGGTACGAGGCGCACCACCGCGTCTCCATCACCGACTCGGCTCTCGTCGCCGCCGCGACCCTGGCCGACCGCTACGTCAACGACCGGTTCCTGCCGGACAAGGCCATCGACCTCATCGACGAGGCCGGCGCCCGGCTGCGCATCCGTCGCATGACCGCGCCGCCGGACCTGCGCGAGTTCGACGAGAAGATCGCGCAGACCCGCCGCGAGAAGGAGAGCGCGATCGACGCGCAGGACTTCGAGAAGGCGGCCGCCCTGCGCGACACCGAGAAGAAGCTGCTCGCGGCCAAGGCCGAGCGCGAGAAGCAGTGGAAGGCCGGCGACATGGACGTCGTCGCCGAGGTCGACGAGGAGCTCATCGCCGAGGTCCTCGCGACGGCGACGGGCATCCCGGTCTTCAAGATGACCGAGGAGGAGTCCTCGCGGCTGCTGCGCATGGAGGACGAGCTCCACAAGCGGATCATCGGTCAGAACGACGCCATCAAGGCGCTGTCCCAGGCCATCCGGCGCACCCGGGCCGGCCTCAAGGACCCGAAGCGTCCCGGCGGATCGTTCATCTTCGCCGGCCCCACCGGCGTCGGTAAGACCGAGCTCGCCAAGGCGCTCGCCGAGTTCCTGTTCGGCGACGAGGACGCGCTCATCCAGCTCGACATGAGCGAGTTCTCCGAGAAGCACACCGTCTCGCGGCTGTTCGGCTCGCCTCCCGGCTACGTCGGCTACGAGGAGGGCGGCCAGCTCACCGAGAAGGTGCGGCGCAAGCCGTTCTCGGTGGTGCTCTTCGACGAGGTCGAGAAGGCGCACCCGGACATCTTCAACTCGCTGCTGCAGATCCTGGAGGACGGTCGCCTGACCGACAGCCAGGGCCGGGTCGTGGACTTCAAGAACACGGTCATCATCATGACGACGAACCTCGGCACGAGGGACATCGCCAAGGGTGTTCAGATCGGCTTCCAGTCCGGCACGGACACGAAGAGCAGCTACGAGCGCATGAAGAACAAGGTCAACGACGAGCTCAAGCAGCACTTCCGGCCCGAGTTCCTCAACCGTGTCGACGACACGATCGTCTTCCCGCAGCTCACGCAGGACGAGATCATCCAGATCGTCGACCTGATGGTCGCCAAGCTCGACGAGCGGCTCAAGGACAAGGACATGGGCATCGAGCTCACGCCGGCGTCCAAGGTGCTGCTCGCCACCAAGGGCTACGACCCGGTGCTGGGTGCCCGGCCGCTGCGCCGGACCATCCAGCGGGACATCGAGGACGCGTTGTCCGAGAAGATCCTCTACGGGGAGCTCAAGCCCGGCGAGATCGTCGTGGTCGACGCCGAGGGCGAGGGTGAGCGAGCCGTGTTCACCTTCCGGGGTGCGCAGAAGACCCAGTTGCCTGACGCCCCGCCGGTGGAGACCGCCGGGACCGCCGGGGCTGCTGGGACCACCGAGGACGGCAGCGCCGCGGCGTCCTGATCGGTTCGAAGCAGATTCGAAGCAGAAAGGGCCGCCGCCCCACCTGGGGCGGCGGCCCTTCCTCGTTCCCACCGGGCCGGTCCCGCACCCGCCCCTCCTACCTGCGCTGATCATGCACTTCCCGGAAGTGCATGATCGCCGCGAAGTGCATGATCCAGCGCGAGAGGGAGTGGGTCAGGAGGCGGCGGCGCTCAGCCGGGTCCGCTCGTCCTTGGCCCACGCGCCGAGCAGCCCCCGGTAGTGCGCGATGAACTCGTCGTGCTCGTGCGGCGGGAACGTCGAGCGCACCGTGTCGACGATCAGGGTGTCGAACTCGGGGCTCTCCACGTACTCCAGCACGAGCTCGTCGAACCCCGGCATGCGCGTCGCGCAGAACTCGGCGTAGCGCTCGGACTCGAAGTGGTCGTCCGCGAGCCGGCGGTACGCCGCCAGCTTCTCGGCGTACGACAGGTCCTCCCGGTCCGCGATGGCGAACCAGGGGTCGATGTCGGTGAAGATGCGGGCCCGGCGTCCGGTGACGGTGCAGTAGACGCTCCACCGGACCAGCGCCTTCATCGCCCACGGGAAGTAGTAGTGCAGCGACGTCAGCGCGACGTCGGGGCAGGCGTTGGCGTAGTCGATGGGGAAGACGTCGTCGCCGCGCACGAGCGTCTCGCAGGAGTTGAACTCCCACCGGAAGAAGGCGTTCACGGTGCGGCCGATCGTCACGACCTCGTCGCCGGTGTCGGGCCCGAGGAAGGAGTGGTCGACCGTGTACCGGGCGTGCATCGGCCTGCTCGCGTCGAAGCGCATGACCATGGTCTCGGCCCCGATCGAGAGCGAGCGCGCGAACACGTCGTAGCCCTGCACCGCGGCCTGCAGGTGCATGAGCATCTCGCCCGACGCGTCGTAGGCGGCGTTCAGCGCCTCCCGGTCGCGGATCATCGAGACACCGCGCCAGCCGCCGCCGTCGAAGGGCTTCATGAAGAGCGGATAGCCGAGCTGGTCGGCGATGGCGTCGAGGTCGAACTGGCGGTTGTACCGGGCGGCGGTGTAGGCGTACTTGGAGTTGTCGAGCGGGTGCTTGTAGGGCACCAGCACCGTCTCCGGCACCTTGAGCCCCAGCCGGATCATGGCGCAGTAGGCGGCGTGCTTCTCCATCGACTGGAACGTGTACGGGCTGTTCAGCAGGTACACGTCGTCCATGAGCGCGACCTTCTTCAGCCACTCCCGGGGGTGGTAGTACCAGTACGCGAGCCGGTCGATGACGAGGTCGTGCCGCGCGGGCTGGCGCAGCGAGAACGGTTCGATGGTCACCCGCTCCACGTCGAACGCGTGCTCGCCGCCCGGTCCCGACACCTGACCCATCCGGCGCACGATCGCCTCGAACGCCGTGGGCCAGTCGTCCTCCGTGCCCAGCAGGAGGCCGATGAGATGCCTGGTCTCGTCGCCCATGTGGTCCTCCCGTTCGCCGATCGCTGCTGGTGACCCTAAGCACGCCACCCGATTTGCGCGAGGGCGGGGCGATCACGCCAGCGCGGCACGGACCAGGTCGGGCAGATGCGGGTCGAAGGCCGCGCGCCAGGACGCGTAGTCGTGCCCCCCGCGACGACGGCGAAGCGCACCCGGTACCCCAGCCGCAGCAGCACCCGGGCCATCCGCCGGTTGTTCGCGAGGTTCTCCTCCTCCCGGCCGCAGGTCATCACCGTCGGCACCGGTCGCGTCGTCCGGCTGCCCCGGCGGACGGACGACACGAAGCCCACGATCGCCGGGAATTCGCTGAAGCCGCTCTCCTGCGGGTCCGTCTCGGGGCGGAAATAACTCCCGGACTGCAGGAACAGGCCGTCGACGACCTGGGGGTAGGACGACTGCGCGTGCAGCCAGGCGAGGGCACCGAGGCTGGCGCCCACGCCGACGGTCCGCGTGGTGGGCCACTGCCGCACGAGGCCGGGGACGACGTCCTCCGCGAGCGCCGAGGCGTACGCGGGGTTCGCGGAGAACCAGCGGTCCCGCTCGGGCGCCGTGAGCAGCGCCACGCGCAGCGGAGGGATGGCACCACGGTCGACGTGCCGCTGCAGGTAGCTGGTCAGCCCCGCCTCGGTCTCGTAGGAGGGGCCGTCGTGGACGACGAGCAGCGGCGCGGGCGCAGAGCCCTCCAGCCCCGCCGACCCCCACACCTCACCCGTCACCGTGGCGGCGAGCGCGCCGCTGGCCACGGAGAAGGGCTCGGTCACCGCCAGGACGATATCGGCGCGTGCGCTGGCGGCCCGCCGGGAGGGCCCCGGCCGCCGGCGATGGCAACATCGACTCCGTGACGACCCCTGCACCCGCCGGCTCCGCCGCCGCGTCCGTCACCGTCCGGCGTGCCCGGACCGCCGACGTCCGGCTGATCGCCGACCTGGTCGAGCGGTACGCGAGCGACCGCATCCTGCTCGCGAAGGAGCGGGTGACGCTCTACGAGGACGTCCAGGAGTTCCGGGTGGCGGAGATCGGTTCCGCGGTCGCCGGGTGCGGCGCGCTGCACGTCATGTGGGAGGACCTCGCGGAGGTCCGCACGCTCGCCGTCGACCCGGCCTGGCGCGGGCGCGGCGTCGGCTCCCGGCTCCTCGCCGCGCTCGTCGACCAGGCCCGCGAGCTCGGTGTCCGCCGGTTGTTCTGCCTCACCTTCGAGGTCGCGTTCTTCTCCCGGCACGGGTTCCGGGTCGTGGACGGGACGCCGGTGGCTCCGGAGGTGTACGCGCAGCTGCTGCGGTCGATGGACGAGGGCGTCGCGGAGTTCCTCGACCTCGCTCGGGTGAAGCCCAACACGCTCGGGAACACCCGGATGCTCCTCGAGCTGTGAGTCCGCGGGCGGCGCGGGGGCGGGTCAGCGCCCGGCCGAGAGGTAGAGCCGCCGGACGACGTCCTCGATGTCCGGCTCCTCGACGGCGAGGTCGCGTACCGCGGCCCGGGCGGTGACCGCGGCGAGCACCGCGGCGGCGGTGGTGCGCTCGGGGGAGAAGGCGAGGCGCTGGCGCAGCCCGCCGGCCTCGACGTCCACCACATCGGCGTCGGGGACGCCGTGCAGCGGCGGCGCGGGTGCCTCGAGGTCGACGACGAGCACCCGGCGCGCCCCGACCCGGGCGACCAGCCCGGGGATGTCCCCGTCGTACACGAGCCGGCCGCGGTCGACGACGAGCAGCCGCTCGCAGAGCCGCCGGACGTCGTCCATGTCGTGGGTGGCGAGCAGCAGGGTGGCGCCGCGGGACGCGACGTCGGCGCGCAGGAAGGTCCGCAGCCGCTCCTTGCTGAGCACGTCGAGGCCGACGGTGGGCTCGTCGAGCACGACGAGCTCCGGCTGGTGCAGCAGCGCGGCGGCGACCTCGCCACGCATCCGCTGCCCGAGGCTGAGCTGCCGCACGGGCCGGGCGAGGAACTCCGCGAGCTCCAGCCGCTCGACGAGCTCGGCCTCCCGGGGGCGCCAGCGCGCGGGCGGCAGCCGGTGGATCGCGGCGAGCAGCCGCAGCGACTCACGCAGCGGCAGGTCCCACCACAGCTGCGAGCGCTGACCGAACACGACGCCCAGGCGCCGGGCCACCGCCGTCCGGGCCGGGACCGGGTCGAGCCCGAAGGTCCGCACGGTGCCCCCGGTCGGCACGAGGATCCCCGTGGCCATCTTGATCGTCGTCGACTTGCCCGCGCCGTTCGCCCCGATGTATCCGATCGTCTCGCCGGGCTCGACCGAGAAGCTCACGTCGTCCACGGCGCGCACGCTCGCGCGCCCGCGCCGCAGCCGGCCCACGCGGCGCTCGAACGAGCGCGTGAGGCGCACGGCCTCGATGACGTTCATCCGCCGGCTCCCGCGTAGTGCCGCAGCCCGAGGGCCCACAGCCGCATCGCCGCGAACCACACGACGAGCGCCACCGCGGGGGCCGCCCAGCCGAGCCAGCCGGGTGCGCCGGGCGGCCCGGGGAGGCCGAGGATCGCCGCCGCGGGCAGGTACGCCGCGAACGAGACCGGGACGGCGAAGACCACGAGGAGCCGCAGGGGCAACGGGAAGACACCGGCGGAGTACCCCGCGGCGTAGTTCCCGCCGTAGACGAACGCGCTCGTGACCTCCGCCGCGTCGACGAGCCAGAACTGCAGCGCGCCGGCCGCGAGGAAGAGGGCGGAGAACAGCAGGCCCGCGGCGAGCGGGGTGACGACGAGCAGCGCCACCTTCGCCGGCGTCCAGGCGATGTGGTTGAGGGGGAGCACGACCGCCAGCGTCGCGGTACCGATCACGCCGGAGCCGATCCGGCGCAGGGTGACGTCGCTGGTGAGGATCTGTGCGAGCACCGGCTGCGGCCGCACGAGCATGGTCTCCAGCGTTCCGGTGCGGATGTACGTCGGGATCGTGTCGAGCTGCCCGGCGATCGCGTTGGCGAGGCCGAAGCCCGACGCGGCGAGCCCGTACACGAGCAACCCGGCGCGCAGATCGAGGTCGGCCAGCACCGGGACGTTGTGGAAGACGCCGGCGACCTCGACGAGGCCGACGAGGAAGGTGAGCGCGCTCTGGACGAGGTCGAACCCGAACGAGACCGGGTACTGCAGCTGGGCGCGGAGCCGTGAGGCGAGCACGGCGCGGTAGGCCCCGAACGCCGACGGACCGGTGCCCGAGTCGGCGGAAGGGTTGGCGGAAGGGTCGGCGGAAGGGTCGGCGGAAGGGCGGCTGAGCCCGTGGACGGGCCGGTGGGTGGGCCCGCGGTCGGCTCCCAGCCGCCGGTCAGCCACCCTGCACCACCAATCGCCGGCGCCCGGCGGACAGCAGAAGCCGTCCCACGCCGGCGGCCACGACCAGCCACACCACCTGGACGGCCAGCCCCTGGAGCGCCGCCGTCCCGGTGGTGCGGCCGATCAGCACGTCGGCGGGGATCTGGACCATGGCCGGGAACGGCGTCGCCCGGGCGAGGGTCGCCAGCCAGGGCGGGAACCAGGTGATGGGCAGGACGAGGCCGCTGAGCGTGGTGCTGACCGAGACGTAGAAGCCGAGGACGCCGCGGATCTCGACGATCCAGAAGGCGACGAGGTTGACCGCCCACCGGCACGCGAACGACAGCAGCGTCGCCAGGGTGAGCGAGACGGTGCCGAGCAGGTAGGGCGCAGCGGACGTCGGCAGCGCCAGGCCGGTGGTCACGGCGCCGACGAGGAGGATCGGGAGCGAACGCGGCAGGAGGACCGCCGCCGCTCGCCCGAGATCCGCGGCGGCCCAGGCGACCTGCGGATCGATCGGGCGCGACAGGTCGACGGCGATGTCACCGGTCCGGACCCGCTGGGCGATCTCGTTCCAGGTGAACATCTCGACCACGGCGATGAGCGCCTGCGTGACCCAGGCGAAGGTGACCGCGGTTCCGACGTCGTAGCCGCCGACGGGGCCGCCGCGGGCGTGGAGCGTCGCGACGAGGACGCTCGCGCGCAGCAGGCCGAAGACCGCGTTCGTGAAGGCTCCGCCGATCATGGCGGCGCGGTACGCGGTGTACCTCCGGAACCCCGCCCCGGTCAGCGCCGCGAGCGGGGTGAAGCCGGACATGAGGCCAGGAGCCTACGCGCTCGCGACGGCAGCCGGAAGCCGGAACAGCCCGCCGTCCAGGGGCTCGACGAGTCCGTCCGCGACGAGCCCGTCCAGGGCCCGATCGCGCTGCCCGGCGTCGCGGAGCGCCGCGTCCGGCGCGGCCTCGACGAGCCGCTGCAGCAGGACCGGACCCTCGGCGTCCCGCAGCGCCGCCAGCAGCAGACCCCGGACCTTGCGGTCGGTGCCCTCGTAGGACTGGCCCCGGCGGGGCGGCCCGGCGTGGGCGGGGGAGCCGTCGAGGCGCCAGCGGCACAGGTCGGCCACGGGGCATGCGTCGCAGCGGGGCGCGCGGGCGGTGCAGACCAGCGCCCCGAGCTCCATCGTGGCCACCGCCCAGCGGGGCGCCGCGGCCGCGCCCGGGCAGCAGGCTCTCCGCGAGGGCCGTCTCGGCGGCGGTCAGGGAGGCCGGTGGGTACGGCGTACCGGTGACGATCCGGGCCAGGACGCGGCGCACGTTGGTGTCGAGCACGGCGTGCCGGCCGCCGAATGCGAACGACGCGACCGCCGCGGCGGTGTACGCGCCCACGCCGGGCAGCGCGAGCAGATCGGCGTGCGCGCTGGGGACCTCGCCGCCGTGCCGCTGCGTGATCGCGACCGCGCAGGCGTGCAGCCGCAGGGCGCGGCGCGGGTACCCGAGCCGCTCCCACATCCGGATCGCCTCGCCGGGCGCCTCCGCAGCGAGATCGGCGGGGATGGGCCACCGCTCCATCCACCGCTGCCAGGCGGGCAGGACGCGGACGACCGGCGTCTGCTGCAGCATGATCTCGCTGACCAGCACGCCCCAGGGGGAGCAGTCCGGACGGCGCCACGGCAGGTCGCGGGCGGACCGGTCGTACCACTCCAGCAGCCGGCGGTGCAGGACGTCGGGACGCGGGGTCAGACGTACCGCTCCAGGATGCTCGACTCCGCGAGCCGGGAGAGACCCTCGCGGACCGCCCGGGCCCGCTGCTCGCCGACGCCCTCGACGGTCATGAGGTCGTCGAGGTTGGCGGCGAGGAGCTTCTGCAGGTCGCCGAAGTGGTCGACGAGGCGGTCGACGATGGCCCCGGGCAGGCGGGGGACCTTGTTGAGCAGGCGGTACCCCTTGGGGCTGACGGCCGCGTCGAGGGCGTCGCCGCTCGTGCTGAAGCCGAGCACCCGCGCGGCCTGGGTCGAGGTCGACGAGCTCGCTCGCCGCGAGGTCCGCGAGGTCGCCCAGCACCTCGTTCATCGACCGTTCCTGCCGGGCGGCCTCGAGGTAGTCGCGGATGACCAGCTCGCGGTCCGGGCTCACGCCGCCGATCAGCTCGTCGAGCTGCAGCGAGAGCAGCCGGCCGTCGGTGCCGAGCTCCACCACGTAGTGCGCGATCTCCTCCGAGATCCGCCGGACCATCTCGAGGCGCTGGACGACGATGGAGACGTCCCGGACGGTGACGAGATCCTCGATCTCCAGGGCCGAGAGCGTGCCCGTGACCTCGTCGAGCCGGGACTTGTACCGCTCCAGCGTGGCGAGCGCCTGGTTGGCCTTGGCGAGGATGGCGTCGGAGCCCTCGAGCACGTAGCGCAGCCCGCCGACGTAGAGCGCGACGATCCGCATGGACTGGCTGACGGAGATCACGGGGTAGCCGGTCTGCTTGGCGACCCGCTCCGCCGTCCGGTGCCGGGTGCCGGACTCGCTGGTCTCGATCGACGAGTCGGGCACGAGCTGGACGGCGGCGCGCAGGATGCGCGTCACGTTCTCGTCGGTGACGATCGCCCCGTCCATCTTGGCGAGCTCACGCAGCCGGGTGGCCGAGAACTCGACGTCGAGCACGAAGCCGCCGGTACAGACCTCCTCGACCAGGCTGTCGTGCCCGAGGACGATGAGCGCGCCGGTGCGGCCCCGCAGGATCCGCTCGAGCCCGTCTCGCAGCTCGGTGCCCGGGGCCACGGCCGCGAGCGTGGCGCGCAGCAGCTCCGCCGGGGAGCGGTCGTGGGCCACGGGACTCCTTGCGTTGGTTCTCGAGCGCGGACGCTCGTGGGGCGGGCGATCGGCAGGGTCTCCGCCGGCCGGCGGAACCTCCCTGACATCCGGATCGCGGACGACACGTGAGAGACGGTCAGTGTATAGTCCAGCGCCCGCAGCTGCGGTCGTGGTCAAGAGCATGTCATCCGATCGTTGCGTGGTGTCTTCCCGGCCTTCAGAGCAGCCGTAGCCCCTGCGGCTGACCGCCCTCGCCCTCGCGGGACCTCCCCAGCGCGGTCGCCAGGTCCGCCACCTCGTGGACGATCATCGTGTCGGGTGCCACGTCGTTCGTGCCCTCCGGCACGTAGGCGGTGGTGAAGCCGAGCCGGGAGGCCTCGGCCAGCCGGCGGCCGACGCCGCCCACGGGCCGTACCTCGCCGGCGAGCCCGACCTCGCCGATGTACACGGTGCGCGGCGGCAGCGGGACGTCGGCGGCCGCGCTCGCGAGCGCGAGGGCGACGGCGAGGTCGGCGGCGGGCTCGGTGAGGCGCACGCCCCCGACGGTCGCCGTGTAGGCGTCGGCCCCGTGCAGCCCCATCCGGCAGCGCCGGTCGAGCACGGCGAGCACCATGGCGACCCGGTTGCCGTCGAGGCCCGAGGTCGTCCGCCGTGGGTTCGCAGCGGCGGACGGCGCGACGAGCGCCTGGACCTCGGTGACCAGCGGTCTGCGCCCTTCGAGGGTGACGGTCACGGCCGTGCCGGGGACGGGCGCGGCGTGCCGGGAGAGGAAGAGCCCGCTGGGATCCGCCAGCCCGGTGATGCCGGACTCGTCGAGCTCGAAGCAGCCCACCTCGTCGGTCGGCCCGTACCGGTTCTTCACCGCCCGGACCATGCGCAGCCGGTTGTGCCGGTCTCCCTCGAACTGGCACACCACGTCGACCAGGTGCTCGAGCACCCGGGGGCCGGCGATCCCGCCGTCCTTCGTGACGTGACCGACGAGCACGGTGGCCATCCCACGAGCCTTCGCGACCCGGATCAGGCTGCCCGCGACCTCCCGGACCTGGCTGACGTTGCCGGCCGACCCCTCCACGGCGTCGCTGGCGATCGTCTGCACCGAGTCGACCACGAGCAGGTCGGGCTGCACCTGCTCGACGTGCCCGAGCACGGTCGCCAGGTCGGTCTCGGCCGCGAGGAGCAGACGCGGCCGCAGCGCGCCGATCCGCTCGGCCCGCAACCTCACCTGCGCGGCCGACTCCTCGCCGGTCACGTACAGCACTCGGCGCCGGTGCGAGGCGGCCCGGGAGGCGACGTCCAGCAGGAGGGTGGACTTGCCGACGCCCGGCTCGCCGGCGAGCAGAACCACGGCGCCGCCCACCAGGCCGCCGCCGAGCACGCGGTCGAGCTCCTCGACGCCGGTGGGCCACGCCGTCGCCGCGTCGGGCTCGATCTCGGCGATCGGGCGCGCGGCCTTCGTGACCGTCCGCGCCTGGGTGACGCCCACCGGGGCGGCGGCCTCCGCGACGGTCCCCCACGCCTGGCACTCGCCGCAGCGCCCGACCCATTTGGTCGTCGCCCAGCCGCATTCCGCGCAGCGGTACGCGGGCCGCGTCTCGCGACCCTTGCCGCCGCTCACCGGTCGACCGTCGTCACCCGAACCATGCGGCGCACGCTACGCGAGGCCCCCGACAGACTCCGGCGAAACGCTGAGGGCGCCTCAGCCCTGGCCGTACCCTCCGCCGAGCTTGGTGGCGACGAGGATGATGCCGCCCAGGAACACGGCGATCGCCGACACCGTGCCGAGGGTGAGGATCGACCCGTCGCGCTTGCGCCGGAACTGCACCAGCGAGACGCCGATCATGATCCCCGCACCGATCACCGTGAAGAGGAACGCGAACCAGGTCCGGCCGACGTTCGGGTTCGTGGCGCTCGGCGGCACGATGAGGGCGGGCACGACCAGGGCGATGAGCAGCCCGACCACCCAGATGGCGCCGAGCACGACGCTGCCGCGGTCGGGGCGCGGCCAGCGGATCGGCGCCTGGGCGCGGTCGTCACCGGTGGGTCCGACGTCGTGAGCGGGGCCTGCGGTCATGGATCAAGGATGCTCCCCCGGCGGGCCCGCGTCGACCGGATCAGGCCCGTGTCGCCCGGGCTCGGGCTCGGGCAACCCGGCTCAGGGGACTCAGGGATAGGTGCGCCAGAACAGGTTGACCGCGTAGTCCACCTCCGTGCCCGGATGCGAGGCGAGTACGGCGTCCGCGACCCGCGCCGAGAACTCGATCCGGACGATCGCCTCGAAGTCCTCCCGGCTCTCGCAGGCCCAGCGGATGTCCAGCGGCGTCCGGGACCACCCCTGCCGGGCCCAGAAGCGCTCGACCGCGACCGGGTCGTACCTCGGCAGCTCCCGCCGGAACCAGGCCCCGAAGGTGGACCGGGTGGCGTCGTTGTCCACGACGAACGCGACGCCGCCCCGCCGCACGACGCGGCCGAGCTCGGCGAGCCCCGGCTCGCACCCGGGCCCGAAGAAGTACGCCCAGCGGGCGTGCGCGACGTCGACGGAGGCATCCGCGACCGGCAGGCGCTGCGCGGTCCCGGCGCGGACCTCGACATTCGGCAGGCCCGCGGTCCGGCGCCGGGCCAGCTCGACGAGGGGCGGGTGCGGCTCGACGCCCACGACCCGGGCCGCGTCCGCCGCGAACCGCGGCAGGTGGTACCCGCTGCCGCAGCCCACGTCGAGCACGAGCCCGCCACGCCAGTCCCGGATCCGGCGCATCGCCGCCTCGATCACCCCGTCCGGGTCGACGGCGCGGTTCTCGATCTCGTAGGCGGCCGGGTGCCGCCAGATGTTCGGGCTGGGGACGACGCCGTCCGTCACGGCGGCGGTTCACCGGCGCCGGACGCCGCCGCCCGGCGCCGGTCCGCGCTCGCCGCCGCCGTGGCCGGGTGGACGAGCACCGGCAGCGATCGGCGCGCCGCGAGCGCCCCCTCGCAGTGCCGTGCGAGCACCGCGTACGCCTCCGGGCCGACGAGTTCGACGAGCTCGGCCCGCAGGGCGCGGAACACCGGCTCGGCGCCGACGTGCGCGAGCGGGCTGCCGGAGCAGTACCAGTCCAGGTCCAGCCCGCCGGCGCCCCAGCCCCGCCGGTCGTACTCGCCGATCGACACCTCGAGGTACGAGGTGCCGTCCGGTCGCTCCACCGTCCGGTAGGTACGCCGCAGCGGCAGCTGCCAGCAGACGTCGGGCTTGGTCTCGTGCGGTGGCCGGCCCTCCGTCAGCGCGAGCAGGTGCAGCGCGCAGCCCGCGCCGTCGGCGAAGGTCCCGGGCGCGAACCCGGGCCGGTTGAGGAAGACGCAGGCGCCGTCCACGATGCGCGGTCGTCCGCGCGCCGTCGGCGTCGGTCGCCCGCCAGCGGCCCCCGCGCCCTTGCGCGTGGTGCTCCCAGACCTCCGGCGAGAGCCGCCGCACCGCCCGGCCGACGCGCCGCTCGTCGTCGGCGTCCGAGAAGTGGGCGCCCAGCGTGCAGCAGCCGTCGTCCGGCCGGGCCGCGTCGATGCCGCGGCAGCCCCGGCCGAAGATGCAGGTCCACGACGAGGTGAGCCAGGTGAGGTCGCACCGGTACACGGTGTCGGGCGCTCCGGGGGAGCCCGGCTCGCCGAACTCGACCCACATCCGGTCGCCGTCGAGGGCGGTCTCGGAGGTCACCCCGCCAGCGTAGGAGGGCCGGTCGGAGTTCGGTGCGGGACGTATCGAGTCCGGGCGAACGGGCCGGCGGCCTCCGCGTAGCCTGGCGTGCATGGGCGCGTCCGGAGGCGAGCGGCGGCAGGGGCCGCACCGGCCGGGCGGGCCGGAGGACGCCCCTGTGCTCGTGCCGCGCGCTCCGGTCGCGCTGTCGACCGCCTCCGTCTACCCGATGAACTGCGCCGACGGGTTCGCGATCGCCTCCGAGCTCGGGTACGACGGGGTCGAGGTCATGGTCTGGACCGACCCGGTCAGCCAGGAGGCGGCCAGCCTGGCGCGGCTCGTCGATCACTACGAGATCCCCGTGCTCGCGATCCACGCGCCGACCCTGCTCGTCACCCAGCGGGTGTGGGGGCGTGAGCCGTGGGAGAAGCTCCACCGGTCGTGCCGGCTCGCGCTCGAGCTCGGCGCCGGGACCGTGGTCGTGCATCCGCCCTTCCGGTGGCAGCGCGAGTACGCGGCCGGATTCGTCGCCGGCGTCGAGCGGCTCGCCGACGAGTACGGCGTCCGGCTCGCGGTCGAGAACATGTACCCCTGGCGGGCCCGCGGCCGGGAGCTGCTGGCCTACGCGCCCGGCTGGGACCCCCTCCCGCACCCCTACCGCGACGTCACGCTCGACCTCTCGCACACCGCCACCGCGGGGGTCGACGGGCTCGCCCTGGCCCGGGCCCTCGGGGACCGCCTCACGCACCTGCACCTCGCCGACGGGCAGGGCTCGGCCAAGGACGAGCACCTCGTGCCCGGTCAGGGCACGCAGCCGTGCGAGGAGGTGCTCGGGCTGCTGGCGGAGCGGAACTGGACCGGCACGGTGGTCCTCGAGGTGAACACCCGCCGCGCCCGCACGCGGCAGGAGCGCGAGGCCGACCTCGCCGAGGCACTCGCGTTCGCCCGGCTGCACCTGGCCAGCCGGGTCCCGGCCGGCGGGGACGGCGGCGGCGCGTGACGGCGGCGTCCGAGCAGGACGCCGGCGTCGAGGCTCCCCGCCGGCGGGGACGGCGGCCGGCGGGGGAGGACCGCCGCGGCGACATCCTCGCGGCGGCTCGGGAGGAGTTCGCGCAGCGCGGGTTCGACGGGACGACGCTGCGCGGCATCGCCCGGGCCGCGGGCGTGGACCCCCGGCTCGTGCACCACTACTTCGACGGCAAGGACGCCGTCTTCACGGCCGCCTTCGAGATCCCCGTGCGCCCGCAGGACGTGATCGAGCCGGTCCTCGCGCCCGGCCCGGACGGCATCGGCGAGCGGCTGGTCCGGCTGTTCCTCAGCGTCTGGGACGCCCCGCCGGGCCGGCAGCGCATCGTCGCGCTGCTGAGCGCGTCGCTCACCAGCGAGGCGGGTGCGCGGATGCTGCGGGAGTTCCTCACCCGGGAGGTGTTCGCGCGGATCGTGGCCGCGCTGGACGCCGACCAGCCGGAGCTGCGCGCGTCCCTCGCCGTCTCCCAGATGATGGGGCTGGTCGTGGCCCGGTACGTCGTCCTGATCGAGCCGCTGGCCTCGCTGCCGCCGGACCGGGTCGTCGCCCTCGTGGGCCCGACGCTGCAGGCCTACCTGACGGGGCCGTTGCGCGACGGGTGAGGAGCCGGAAGGCCCTTGCACCGCCGGTGGCGCTGGGCTTATTTTCATCGCATGGGGAAAAGTGATGCCGCGGTCGTGATCAGCGGTCTGCGCGTCGTCCGGGGCGGTTCCGTCGTGCTGCCCGACCTGTCGCTCGAGGTTCCTCGGGGTGCCGTGGTGGGCCTGCTGGGCCCGAGCGGCTGCGGCAAGAGCACCCTGCTGCGCAGCATCGTCGGCGTGCAGCGGGTCGGCCGGCGGCACCGTCACCGTGCTCGGCGAGCCCGCCGGCTCGAAAGCGTTGCGGCGGAGCATCGGCTATGTCACCCAGGCGCCGAGCGTGTACGGGGACCTGACCGTGACCGAGAACCTCGCCTACGTCGCCGCCGTGCTGGGCCTGCGAGGCAACGCCCGGCGCGCCGACGTCGAGCGCGTCCTCGCGCTCGTCTCCCTCACCGACCATGCCTCCGCGCGCGTCGACCGGCTCTCCGGCGGCCAGCTCTCCCGCGTCTCGCTCGGCGCGGCACTGCTGGGGACGCCGGAGCTCCTCGTGCTCGACGAGCCCACGGTCGGCCTCGATCCCGTGCTGCGACGCGACCTGTGGGCGTTGTTCGGCCGGCTCGCCCGCGACGGCGCCACGCTGCTCGTGAGCAGCCACGTCATGGACGAGGCGAGCCGCTGCGACCGCCTGCTGCTGATGCGTGAGGGCCGCATCCTCGCCGACGACACCCCCGCGGGCGTGCTGGCGGCCACCGGCGCCGCCGACGTCGAGCAGGCCTTCCTCACCCTGGTGGACCGGGCGGCGGGCGGGGAGAAGGTGCTCGCATGAGCCCCCGGCTCACCCTCGTCACCGCCGGGCGCGTGCTGCGGCAGATCCGGCACGACCCGCGGACCATCGGGCTGCTCGTCGTCGTGCCCTGCGTGCTGCTCGGGCTGCTCGCCTGGATCTACAAGAACACCCCCGTCTTCGACAGCCTCGGCGCCCCGTTGCTCGGGGTCTTCCCGTTCGTCGTCATGTTCCTCGTGACGAGCATCGCGACGCTGCGCGAGCGGCGCAGCGGCACCCTCGAGCGCCTCCTCACGCTGCCGCTGGGCAAGGGCGACCTGCTCGGCGGGTACGCCGTCGCCTTCGGCGCGCTCGCTGCGGTGCAGGCGGTGATCGCCACCGCGTTCTCCGTCTGGGCGCTGGGGCTCGACGTCGCGGGGAGCACCTGGCTGCTGCTCGTCGTCGCGGTGTTCGACGCGGTGCTGGGGACGGCGCTGGGGCTGTTCCTGTCGGCCTTCGCCGCGACCGAGTTCCAGGCGGTGCAGTTCCTGCCCGCCTTCGTGCTGCCGCAGTTCCTGCTCTGCGGCCTGCTCGTGCCGCGGGACGAGCTGCCGGCCTTCCTGCACGCCGTCAGCGCGATCCTGCCGCTCTCGTACGCGGTCGACGCCATGCGGACGATCACGACGGACGCCTCCGGCGGAGCGGACGTCGCCAGGGACATGGGGATCGTCCTGGCGTTCGCGGTCGCCGCGCTCGCCGCCGGGTCGGCCACCCTGCGCCGCCGGACCGCCTGACCGCCCGACGCAGGCGGGACCGGCGGCCCTCCCCGCGCACGCGGCCGAGCCGTACCGTGGCGAACGTGAGCAATCTCGAGGCCCAGGTGGATGCGTACCCCGACGAGGTCGTCAGCGGCGGCAGGGTCACGGCGGTCGCGCCCACCGGGTCGGCGCCGCCGGTCCTCCCGCGCCACGAGCGGCCCGTCGACGTCGGGGCCGGGATCACGCTCCTGGAGCCGCGGGAGGTGCCGCTGGGCGGGGTGCGGGCGATGCACGTCTGGCGCACCCTGCCGCACCGGGACATCCGCACCATCGGGGCCTGGTGCTTCGTGGACCACTTCCGCCCGGCCACGGGACCCGGCATGCACGTCCCCCCGCACCCGCACATCGGGCTGCAGACGGTGACCTGGCTGCTGGGCGGCGACGTCGAGCACCGGGACAGCCTCGGCTCACGCCAGCCGGTGCACCCCGGCGAGCTCAACGTCATGACCGCCGGGCTCGGGATCGCGCACTCCGAGGACACCGTCGGCACCGGCAGCACGATCGGCACGGGGAGCACCGGCAACGCGCACCTGCACGGCGTCCAGCTCTGGACCGCGCTCCCGGACGCCCACCGGCACCAGGAGCCGCACTTCGAGCACCACGGTGACCTGCCGGTCCTGACGGCCGGCGGCGCCTCGGTCACCGTGTTCGTCGGCGAGCTGGACGGCGCCCGGTCCGAGGCGGCGGTGTACTCGCCGCTGCTCGGCGTCGAGGTGACCCTGCCCGCCGGCGCCCGCACGGAGCTGCCGCTCGAGCCGGACTTCGAGCACGGGGTGCTCGCGGTCGAGGGCGAGCCCGTCGCCGCCGGCGTCCGGGTGCCCGTCTCGGCGCTGGTGCACCTCGAACCGGGCCGGAGGTCGCTGGCGCTCGAGGGCCCGGGCCGGGTCCTGCTGCTCGGCGGCACCCCGTTCGGTGAGGACCTGCTCATGTGGTGGAACTTCGTCGCGCGCAGCCACGACGAGATCGCCGGCGCGCGGGAGGACTGGGAGGCCGGCCGCCGGTTCGGCGTCGTCGACCACCCGGCCGGCCGCCTCCCCGCGCCGGCCCTGCCGACGACGCCGCTGCGTCCGAGGCCGAACCGGCGCCGGATAGCCTGACCCGGTGCTGCGTCAGGTCCTGCTGCAGGCGTCCCGGAGCGAGGGCGTCCGTTCCGTCGTCGAGAACGCGCCCGTCTCCCGCCAGGTGGTCGCCCGCTACGTCCCGGGCACGCGCGACGAGGACGCCGTGCGCGCCTGTCGGGAGCTGCTGGGCGCCGGGCTGACCGCGAGCCTGGACCACCTGGGGGAGGACACGACCGAACCCGAGCAGGCCCGCGGCGTGCGCGACGCCTACGTCGGTGTGCTCCGGCTCCTCGCGGACGCCGGGCTCACGCAGAGCGGGCGGGTCGAGGTGTCGGTCAAGCTGTCCGCGGTCGGCCAGGCGCTCGGCGCCGACGGGGAGAAGATCGCACTCGAGCACGCGCACGCGATCTGCGAGGCCGCGGCCGCCGCCGGGACGACCGTCACGCTGGACATGGAGGACCACACCACGACCGACTCGACGCTGGCGATCCTGCGCGAGCTGCGCCAGGACTTCGGCTGGGTCGGCGCGGTGCTGCAGGCGTACCTGTTCCGGACCGAGGCCGACTGCCGGGACCTGGCGACCGAGGGCTCGCGGGTGCGGCTGTGCAAGGGCGCCTACAAGGAGCCGCCGTCGGTCGCGTTCGCCTCCCGCGCGGACGTCGACCGCTCCTACGTCCGCTGCCTCTCGGCGCTCATGGCGGGTCGCGGGTACCCGATGGTCGCCACGCACGACCCCCGCCTGGTCGACATCGCGGGCGCGCTCGCCGTGCGGCACCGCCGGACGCCGACGGACCACGAGTACCAGATGCTGTATGGCATCCGCCCCGACGAGCAGCGCCGGCTCGCCGGCGAGGGCGAGACCGTGCGCGTCTACGTGCCGTACGGCTCGCAGTGGTACGGCTATCTGATGCGGCGGCTGGCCGAGCGGCCCGCCAACGTGGCGTTCTTCCTCCGCTCGCTCGTCAGTAGGGGTTGATCATGAGCGAAACGGTCGCGATCCTCGGCGGCGGCGTGATGGGCGAGACCCTGGTCTCCGGGCTGCTCCGTGCGGGCTGGTCGGCCGACGAGGTCGTGGTCAGCGAGCGCAGGCCGGAGCGCGCCGCCGAGCTCGCCGACCGGTACGGCATCCGGATCGTCGGCAACGCCGAGGCCGCCGCCTGGTCCGACACCGTGGTGCTCGTCGTCAAGCCGCAGGACATCGACGGACTGCTCGCGGAGATCCGTGACGCGCTGCGCCCGGGCGCCCTGGTCGTCACCATCGCCGCCGGCATCACGACCGCCTTCGTCGAGGAGCGGCTCCCGGGCGGCCTGGCCGTCGTCCGGGTCATGCCGAACACGCCCGCGCTGGTCGACCAGGGCATGGCGGCCATCAGCCCCGGCACGCACTGCGACCCCGCCCACCTCGCCCGGGCCCGGGCCCTGCTCGAGGCCACCGGCAAGGTCGTCGAGCTGCCCGAGTATCACCAGGACGCCGTCACCGCGATCAGCGGCTCCGGGCCGGCCTACATCTTCTACGTCGTCGAGGCCATGATCGAGGCCGGCGTCCTGCTCGGGCTGCCGCGGGCGACGTCGACGGAGCTCGTCGTCCAGACCCTCTACGGCGCGGCGACGATGCTCAAGGAGACCGGGCAGCACCCGACGGTGCTGCGCGAGCAGGTGAGCAGCCCGGCGGGCACCACGATGGCGGCCCTGCGGCAGCTGGACGACCACAAGGTGCGGGCCGCGTTCCTCACCGCGATGGAGGCGGCGCGGGACCGCTCCCGCGAGCTCTCCAGCGGCACCGCCTGACCGTCCCGCCGGCTCGTGCGCACGACGTCCGTCCCTGTGCGGTCCTCGGGACCGCGACTACGGTGACGGGATGGAGGCGCTCCGGCTGATCTGGGACGAGGCCTTCCTCGCCTACGACTTCGGCCCGCACCACCCGATGTCGCCGCTGCGCCTGGAGCTCGCCGAGCTGCTCGTCCGCGAGCTCGGCCTGTTCGAACAGCCCGGCGTCGTCCGGGCCGGCGCCGAACCGGCGTCCGACGAGCTCCTCGCGCTGGTGCACGAGCCCCGCTACGTGGCGGCCGTGCGCGCGGCGTCGGAGCGCGGGGCCCGGCCCGCGCTCGCCTACGGCCTCGGCTCCGAGGATGTCCCGGTCTTCCCCGGCATGCACGACGCCAGCGCGGCCATCGCGGGTGGCAGCCGCGTTGCCGCGCTGGCCGTGTGGAACGGCGAGTCCGCGCACGCGGTGAACTTCGCCGGCGGCCTGCACCACGCGATGCCGGCCCGGGCCAGCGGCTTCTGCGTCTACAACGACGTCGCGCTCGCGATCCGCACGCTGCGGGAGGCAGGGGCGGAACGCGTCGCGTACGTCGACGTCGACGTCCACCACGGCGACGGCGTGGAGCGGATCTTCTGGGACGACCCCGACGTCCTCACCATCTCCCTGCACGAGACGGGCCGGGTGCTCTTCCCCGGCACCGGGGACGCCGCGGACGTCGGGGGCGGCCGCGCGGCGGGATGCGCCGTCAACGTCGCCTTCCCGCCGGGCACCGGGGACGCCGGGTGGCTGCGCGCCTTCGACGCCGTCGTGCCGCCCCTGCTGCGGGCGTTCGCCCCCGACGTGCTCGTCACCCAGCACGGCTGCGACTCGCACGTGCTGGACCCCCTCGCGCACATGGCCCTCTCGCTGGACGCCCAGCGCGCGTCGTACGCGGCGCTGCACGATCTCGCGCACTCCGAGGCCCACGGGCGCTGGGTCGCCCTCGGCGGGGGCGGCTACGAGGTCGTCGACGTCGTGCCCCGCGCCTGGGCGCACCTCGTCGCCATCGCGGCGCACCGCCCGGTCGACCCGGCAGCCGAGGTCCCGGACGGCTGGCGGCTGTACGTGCAGGAGCGGGTCGGACGCCCGGGCCCGGCGAGGTTCACGGACGGACGCGACGCGACCTTCACACCCTGGTCCCGCGGGCACGACCCGGCTGACCCCGTCGACCGCGCCGTCATGGCCACCCGCCGCGCGGTGTTCCCGCTGCACGGCCTCGACCCCTGGTTCGACTGATCCCGCCCCTCACCTCCCGCGCTGATCATGCACTTCGCCGCGATCATGCACCGATCGCCGCGAAGTGCATGATCAGCGTTGAGGGGTGGGGTCGGGCGTTCGCACGGGCCCGTGTCAAGGCCTTTCACTCGCGTCCCACAAGCCCCTAGGGTGAAGGACGTTGCCTGACGGAGGCCACCGGCTCGGGGGCGGCCGGCTCGGTAGGGGATCGGTAGGGCGGTGTGGCATGGCAGGTGAGTTCAAGGACGTCCGCTTCCTGACGGTGGCGGAGGTCGCGACGATGATGCGCGTGTCGAAGATGACCGTGTACCGGCTCGTGCACGGCGGGGAACTGCCCGCGGTGCGCGTCGGCAGGTCCTTCCGCGTGCCCGAGCAGGCGGTGAACGACTACCTCCAGCACTCCTACGTCGACACCGCTGTCGATACGGCCTGAACCGGCGCCCGTCGGCCCGGGTAGGCTGAGGCCTCCGATCCGTACCGACTGGACTTCGACTGCGAGGACACGTGGGCTCCGTCATCAAGAAGCGCCGCAAGCGGATGGCCAAGAAGAAGCACCGGAAGCTGCTGCGCAAGACGCGTCACCAGCGCCGTAACAAGAAGTGACGCGTCGCGGGCGCCGCCCGTCCTCGCGTGGAGGAGGCGGCCCCGCGCTCCGCACGGACCACACGTCCGCAACCGGAGGGGGTAGTCGATGGCACGCGTCGTCCTGGTCACCGGGGTCTCCCGGTATCTCGGGGGCCGATTCGCCAGCGTCCTGACCGCCCAACCCGGCATCGACCGGGTGATCGGGGTCGACGTCGTCCCGCCGCCGCACGACATCGGGACGGCGGATTTCGTGCGCGCGGACATCCGCAATCCGGTGATCGCCAAGGTGATCGCACGCGCCGAGGTCGACACCGTCGTCCACATGAACGTGATCGCGACGCCGACGCACGCCGGCGGCCGGGTCTCCATGAAGGAGATCAACGTCATCGGCACGATGCAGCTGCTCGCGGCGTGCCAGAAGGCCGGCACCGTCGAGCGGCTCGTGGTGAAGTCCTCGGCCGGGGTGTACGGCTCGAGCCCGCGCGACCCGGCGATGTTCACCGAGGACACCGGGGCCAAGGTGCTGCCCCGCAGCGGCTGGGGCAAGGACTCGGTCGAGGTCGAGGGGTACGTCCGCGGGTTCTCCCGGCGGCGCCCCGACGTCAAGGTCTCGATGCTCCGGCTCGCCAACATCATCGGCCCCGGCATCCGGACCGCGCTCACCGACTACTTCAGCCTCCCGGTCATCCCGACCGTGGCCGGCTTCGACGCACGGCTGCAGTTCGTGCACGAGGACGACGCGGTCGAGGCGATGCGCCTGGCGACGGTGGGCTCGATGGAAGGCATCGTCAACGTCGCCGGTGACGGCATCCTGCTGCTCTCCCAGGCCGCGCGGATGGCCGGGCGCCCGACGGCCCCGATCCCGCCGCCGCTGACCGGCGCCGCGGGCACGCTCTTCCGCCGCACCGGGCTGGTCGACTTCAGCCGGGAGCAGATGCGCTTCCTGTCCTTCGGCCGCGTGCTGGACACCACGCGGATGCATCGGGTGCTCGGCCTCGAACCGCGGTACACGACCAAGGAGGCCTTCGCCGACTTCGTCCGCGGCCGCCGCCTGAGCGGGCCCCTGGCGCCCGACCGCGTCGAGGCGGCCGAGGCGCTCCTGCTGCAGGCCGCCCGCCGCCTGGCTCCCGTCGGCGGGGAGGCGTCGTGAACGTGAACGGGGCGCGCGCGTCCCAGCGCCTGCTCGCGGTCGCGCAGGCCGCGCAGGAGGCGGGCGAGGCACTCGCCGACGTGCTCGCCGAGGCCGGCCGGGACGCGACCGGCCGCGAAGGCGTCCGGGCTGCCCCGGAACCCGGCGATCACCCTGAGGACGAGGGCACGACCGCCGGGGACGTCGAGGACCGCGTGCTGGAGGTGCTGGCGTTCCTGCGCCGGCGGCTGACCGGCGACTACCAGGTCGACGCGTTCGGCTTCGACCCCGAGCTCACCGACACCGTCCTCCTGGCGCTCGCCCGGCCGCTGTACCAGCGCTGGTTCCGGGTCGAGGTGCGCGGCATCGAGAACATCCCGGCGACCGGCGGCGCGCTCGTCGTCGCGAACCACTCCGGCGCCGTCGCGCTGGACTCGCTCATGACGGCCGTCGCCGTCCACGACGAGCACCCGCAGCACCGCTTCCTGCGGATGCTCGGCGCGGACCTCGTCTTCCGAACGCCGTTCCTCGGTGAGCTGGCCCGCAAGGGCGGTGCCACGCTCGCGAGCAACCCGGACGCCGAGCGGCTGCTGGCGAGCGGCGAGGTCGTCGGCGTCTGGCCGGAGGGGTTCAAGGGCATCGGCAAGCCGTTCAGCGAGCGGTACAAGCTGCAGCGGTTCGGCCGCGGCGGGTTCGTCTCCGCGGCGCTGCGCACCGGGACGCCGATCGTCCCGTGCGCCATCGTCGGCGCGGAGGAGATCTACCCGATCCTCGGCAACATGCCGACGCTGGCGCGGCTGCTGGGGCTGCCGTACGCCCCGATCACGCCGACCTTCCCGTGGCTCGGCCCGCTCGGGCTCGTGCCGCTGCCGAGCAAGTGGCTGATCGAGTTCGGCACGCCGGTGCCCACGGACACCCAGCCCGCCGGTGCCGCCGACGACCCGATGCTCGTCTTCGACCTCACCGACCAGGTGCGCCAGACGATCCAGCAGACCCTCTACGCCCTGCTCGTGCAGCGCCGCTCCGTCTTCTTCTGATCAGTGCTTGCGGAAGCGGCGATTCGCCGCCAGGGCCCCCATCACGGCGCCGACCGCGGCACCGCTGAGGGCCGCCGCGGGGATCCCGATGCGGGCCGCCTTGCGCCCGGTCCGGTAGTCCCGGACGCGCCAGCCGTGGGCCTTGGCGTGACCGCGCAACGCGGCGTCGGGGTTGATCGCGCACGGGTGCCCGACCAGGGACAGCAACGGGATGTCGTTGGCCGAGTCGCTGTACGCCGAGCACAGCGACAGGTCCAGCCCTTCGCGCTCGGCCAGTGCCCGGACCGCCTCGACCTTGGCCGGTCCGTGCAGCAGCGACCCGACGAGCCGCCCGGTGTAGACGCCGTCGACCTGCTCCGCGACGGTCCCGAGCCCCCCGGTCAGGCCCAGCCGGCGCGCGATGACCTCCGCCACCTCCACCGGAGTCGCGGTGACGAGCCACACCCGCTGCCCGGCGTCCAGGTGCATCTGCGCGAGCGCCTTGGTCCCCGGCCAGATCTTCCGGGCCATGATCTCGTCGAAGACCTCCTCGCCGACCGCGGAGAGCTCGGCGACGGAGTGCCCGGCGACGAAGCTCAGCGCCTTCGCCTGGATCTGGTCGACGTGCTCGAGGTTCTCGCCGCGGGCGACGAACGAGAGTTGCTGCCACGCGAAGCCGAGGATGTCGGAGAGCGTGAAGAAGTCGCGCTTGTAGAGGCCGCGCGCGAGGTAGAAGATCGACGCTCCGCGCATGATCGTGTTGTCGACGTCGAAGAAGGCCCCGGCCTGCGGGTCCGGCGGGACCGCCAGCGCCGCCTCGAGCTCCGGAGCGGCCACGCCCGGAGCCTCTGGCCCCCTCTCCGGCCGCGGCGGCGCGGTCGACGTCGCCCGTGCCGCCGCCTCGCCTGCGGTCCGGGCCTGCTCGGGCGTGCGCGGCGTCGCGGCCTCCAGGGGAGGCGACTCCGGCTCGTCCGCAGGCATGTCGTCACTGTAGTCAGCAACCGGTCCTACCCTGGGTGAGTGGCGCGGATCACCCTCATCGGCAAGCCGGGTTGTCATCTCTGCGACGACGCCCGCAGCGTGGTCGAACGCGTCGCCGCCGACACCGGCACCGACTGGGACGAGCTGTCGATCCTCGACGACGCCGCGCTCGCGGAGCAGTACTGGGAGCACATCCCCGTCGTCCTCGTCGACGGCGAGCAGCACGACTTCTGGCGGGTCGACGAGGCCCGGCTGCGGGCCGCCCTGGCGGGACGGCGCAGCTGGTTCCGCCGCCGCTGACGCCCCTGCGCCGGGCCGCCGGCCGACGGCGGAACTGAGAGCACGCTGAACCCTCTCAGGTCAACTTTGTGCATCTGTTCACAAGTGCCTACGCTGGTCGCGCTCGCTTGTACCATCACCGTCGCGCCAAGGAGAAGGCACCCCCGTGTCGTCAACTCCCCGCTCCGCCCGGCTGGTCCGGCAGGCCCGCCCCGGGCGGCACGGGATCCCCGATGCCACCGTCGCACGGCTACCGATCTACCTCCGGGCCCTGACCGTCCTCGCCGCCGAGGGTGTCGACACCGTGTCGTCCGAGGCGCTCGCCGCCTCCGCCGGCGTCGGCTCCGCCAAGCTCCGCAAGGACCTCTCCCACCTCGGCTCGTACGGCACCCGCGGTGTCGGCTATGACGTCGAGTACCTCGTGTACCAGATCTCCCGGGAGCTCGGCCTGACGCAGGACTGGCGGGTCGTCATCGTCGGCGTCGGCAACCTCGGCCACGCCCTGGCGAACTACGGCGGCTTCGCCTCCCGCGGGTTCACCGTCGCCGCCCTCCTGGACAACGACGAGCGGCGGGTCGGCGAGCGGATCGCCGGCCTGGTCGTCCGGCCGGTGACTGATCTCGAGCAGGTCGTCCGGGAACGCGACGTGCACATCGGCGTGGTGGCGACGCCGGCGGACTCCGCCCAGGGCGTCTGTGACCGGCTGGTGACGGCCGGCGTCACGAGCGTTCTCAACTTCGCGCCGTGCGTGCTCGACGTCCCCGAGCACGTCATGGTCCGCAAGGTCGACCTCTCCACCGAGCTGCAGATCCTCGCCTTCCACGAGCAGCGGCGGCTCGCGACGCGGCTGGCGGCCGACGCCCCGGCCGAGGACCGAGGCGGCGACGACGGCGACGACGAGAGCGACGTGCTCGCGCCGACACACGCGGAGGCGCTGCGATGAGCGAGCTGGTCGTCGGGTTGTCGTACCGCACCGCACCGATCGGTCTGCTGGAGCGCGCCGCCCTCGGCGAGGGTGCCGCCCGCGCCCTGGAGGCCGATCTCGTGCGGCGGGTGCACGTCGCCGAGGCGGTCGTCCTCTCCACGTGCAACCGGCTGGAGGTGTACGCCGACGTCTCCCGCTTCCACGGCGGGGTCGACGACGTCGGCGAGGCTCTGGCGGCCGCCACCGGCATCCCGCTCTCGGACCTCACGGCCCACCTCTACGTGCACTACGAGACGGCGGCCGTGACCCACCTGTTCGCGGTCGCGGCCGGGCTCGAGTCCATGGCCGTGGGCGAGCAGCAGATCCTCGGCCAGGTGCGCACGGCGCTGCGCGTCGCGCAGGACGCCGGGTCCGCCGGGCGGTCGCTCGGCGCCCTGCTCCAGCGCGCCCTGCACGCGGGCAAGCGCGCCCACAGCGAGACCGATCTCGACCGGGCCGGGCGGTCGCTCGTCGAGGCCGGGCTCGAGCGCGCCGCCGGCGTCGTCGGCCCGCTCCCGGGCGCGCAGGTGCTCGTCGTCGGCGCCGGCACCATGAGCGGACTGGTCGTCGCGACGCTGCAGCGCGCCGGCGTGACCCGGCTGGCCGTCGCCAACCGGACACCTGAGCGTGCCCAGCGGCTCGCGGGCCCGGTCGGGGCGCGCGTCGTCCCGCTGCCGGAGCTGCCCGTGGCCCTGGCCGAGGCCGACGTCGTCGTCTCCTGCACCGGGGCGGTCGGCCACGTCGTGACCGGCGAGCTCGCCGCCGCGGCCGCCGCCGATCGGCAGGGGCGCCTCCAGGTGTACGTCGACCTCGCGCTCCCGCGGGACGTGGACCCCGCGACCTCCGGCGTCCCCGGGGTGACCGTCGTGGACCTCGACGTCCTGGGTCGTGACCTGGCCGGGACCGGCGGCGGGGAGCACGTGGACCGCGCCCGGGCGATCGTCGCCCAGGAGGTGGCCGACTACCTGACGGCTCGGCGTGCGGAGACGGTGGCGCCGACCGTGGTCGCGCTCCGTGCCCGCGCCCGGGAGGTGGTCGAGGCCGAGCTGGCCCGCCTCGCCGGCCGGCTGCCCGACCTCGACGTCGCGGTCCGCGCCGAGATCGAGCGGAGCGTCCACCGCGTCGTCGAGAAGATCCTGCACACCCCGACCGTCCGCGTGAAGCAGCTGGCGAACGCGCCCGGGGGCGACGCCTACGCGGACGCCCTCCGGGCGCTCTTCGACCTCGACGACGACGTGTTCGCGGTGCCGCGAGACCGGGCGGCCGCCCTGACCTCGCCCCAGACGTTCACGGCGGGGGGTGCGGTATGAGCGCCGTCCCGACCCTGCGCCTCGGCACCCGCCGCAGTGCCCTCGCACGCACCCAGTCCCAGTGGGTGGCCGATCGCATCGAGAAGGCCGCGGCGGACGTCGGCGCCGTCGTCCGGGTGGAGCTGGTCGAGATCGTGACGCGCGGCGACACCTCCACCGCGCCCCTGGCGTCCTTCGGTGGTGTGGGCGTGTTCGTCTCGCGGCTGCGGGAGGCCCTGCTCGCAGGCGAGGTCGATATCGCGGTACACAGCCTCAAGGACCTGCCGACCGGACCCGCCGAGGGGCTCATGCTCGCCGCCGTCCCGATCCGGGAGGACCCCCGCGACGTCCTCGTGGCCCGCGACGGCCGCACCCTGGCCGAACTGCCCGCGGGCGCGAGGATCGGCACCGGGTCGCCCCGGCGCGCCGCCCAGCTGCGCGCGCTCGGGCTGGACCTCGAGATCGTCGACCTGCGCGGCAACGTCGACACCCGGCTGCGCCTCGTCCAGGAGGGCGAGCTCGACGCCGTCGTGCTCGCCCGCGCCGGCCTGGCCCGGCTGGGCCGGCTCGACGAGGCCACCGAGGTGCTCGACCCGCTGCTCATGCTGCCCGCGCCCGGCCAGGGCGCGCTCGCGGTGGAGTGCCGGGACCCGCGCCGTCCGGACGGTTCCGTGGACCCCGCCGACGAGGCGGTGGTCGCCGCGGTCCGGCCGCTGGACGACGCGGCGACGCGCGCCGCCGTCACCGCCGAGCGGGTGCTCCTCGCGACACTCGAGGCGGGATGCGCCGCTCCCCTCGGCGCGTTGGCAGAGGTGGTGGACGACGAGGCCGGGCCGTTGCTTTCGGTCCGGGCCGTCGCCGCCGCCGTGGACGGCTCGGTGACCCTGCGTCGCTCCCTCACCGGTCCGGTCGACCGGCCCGAGGACGTCGGGAACGCCCTGGCCGCGCTGCTCGTCGAGGACGGCGCGAGTGAGCTCGTGCCCCGTCGGTTCCCCGCCGGCGTCGAGACGCGCATCGACCCGGCCGAGCCCCAACCGGGCCCTGCCGGACCTCCCGGCTCGATCGACAGCTCCATCGACAGCAGGCTCCGCACGACCCGCACCAGAGAAGGTGACCAGTGAGTTCCCCCCGTAGCCGTGACACCGCCGCCCGCAGTACCGGGCTGGGCGAGGTCGCGTTCGTCGGTGCCGGCCCCGGTGACGAGGGCCTGCTGACGCTTCGTGCCGTCGACCGGCTCGCCGCCGCCGACGTCGTCGTCGCGGACCAGCCCGGCCGTGAGGCCCTGCTCGCAGCCCACTGCCGGCCCGACGTCGAGGTCCTCGACGCCAGCTTCGGCGAGGACGGCCAGCCGATGACCCGCGCCAATCGCGCCAAGCTCGTCGTACGCGCCGCCCGCTCCGGGCGCCGCGTCGTCCGGCTCATGGACGGTGACCCCACGACCTTCACCGGCCTGGCCGAGGAGATCACGGCCTGCCGCAAGGACGGCATCCTCTACGAGGTCGTCCCCGGTGTGCCCGCGGCCACCGCGGTGCCCGCGTACGCGGGTGTCCCGCTGACCCCGGCCGGAGTCGCCGCGTTCTCCGTCGTGCACCCGCACGGCGCCCGCGTCGACTGGTCCCGGTACGCCGCCAAGGACGACAGCCTCGTCGTGCTCGACGGCACCGAGGACGTGCTCGCCGCCGGCACCGGCCTGCTGGCCGCCGGCGCCGACCCGCAGACCCCGGTCAGCGTGACGTCGTCGGGAACCACGGTGCAGCAGAGGACCGTGCGGACCACGCTCGGCGAGCTCGCCGACGTGCTCGGCGCGGCCAAGCTCGCGGCTCCGCTCGTCGCCGTCGTCGGCGAGGCCGCCGGCGGCCGCGAGGCCGGCTCGTGGTTCGAGAACAAGCCGCTCTTCGGCTGGCGCGTGCTCGTCCCGCGGACGAAGGAGCAGGCCGGTTCGCTGGTCGGCCGGCTGGCCGAGCACGGCGCCGTCGCGGACGTCGTCCCGACCATCTCGGTAGAGCCGCCGCGGACGCCGCACCAGATCGAGAAGGCGGTCAAGGGCCTGGTCACGGGCCGCTACGAGTGGATCGGCTTCACGTCGGTCAACGCCGTGAAGGCGATCCGGGAGAAGTTCGCCGAGTTCGGCCTCGACGCCCGGGCGTTCGCCGGCCTCAAGGTCGCCGCCGTCGGCGGCGTCACCGCGGCCGCGCTGCGCGAGTGGGGTATCGAGCCCGACCTCGTGCCGAGCGGTGACCAGGAGCAGTCGGCGCAGGGCCTGCTGGAGATCTGGCCGCCCTTCGACGAGGTGCTCGACCCGATCAACCGGGTGTTCCTGCCCCGCGCCGACATCGCCACCGACACGCTCGTCGCCGGCCTGCAGGCCAGCGGCTGGGAGGTCGACGACGTCACCGCCTACCGGACGGTGCGCGCCGCGCCGCCGCCGGCCGAGGTCCGCGAGGCGATCAAGTCGGGCAAGTTCGACGCCGTCGTCTTCACCTCCAGCTCGACGGTCCGGAACCTCGTCGGGATCGCGGGCAAGCCGCACTCGACGACGGTGGTCGCGTGCATCGGCCCGCAGACGGCGAAGACCGCGGAGGAGCACGGGCTGCGGGTCGACGTCCTCGCGCCGGAACCCAGCGTCGAGGCGCTGGTCCGCGCGCTCGCGGACTACGGCACCGGGCTGCGGCTGTCGGCGCTCGAGGCGGGCGAGCCGGTGGTGCGGCCCAGCCAGCGCAAGGGCGCTGCTCGCAGGAGCGCCAAGTGAGTGCCAGGTGCCGGCGCACCCAGGGTTCGGCCGGGCGGAAGGGGACGGCCACGTGAGCGCCGCGTTCCCCGTCGCACGTCCGCGGCGCCTGCGCGGGAACCCGGCGATCCGCCGGCTCGTGGCCGAGCAGCGGCTGCACCCGGCCGAACTCGTGCTCCCGATGTTCGTCAAGGAGGGGGCCTCGGAGCCGGCGCAGGTGGCCTCCATGCCCGGCGTCGTCCAGCACAGCCGTGACTCCCTGCGGAAGGCGTGCGCCGAGGCCGCCGGGCTGGGCCTCGGCGGCGTCATGCTCTTCGGGATCCCGAGAGCCAAGGACGCCGTCGGTTCCGGGGCGACCGACCCCGAGGGCGTGCTCAACGTGGCCGTCCGGGACGCTCGGGGCGAGGTGGGCGACGAGCTCGTCGTCATGGCGGACCTCTGCCTGGACGAGTTCACGGACCACGGGCACTGCGGCGTCCTCGCGCCGGACGGGTCCGTCGACAACGACGCGACGCTCGTCCGCTACGCCGACATGGGCGTGGCGCTCGCCGAGGCGGGGGCCCACGTGGTCGGCACGAGCGGGATGATGGACGGGCAGGTCGGCGCGGTGCGGGCCGGGCTCGACGCCGCCGGGACGCGCCGACGTCGCGATCCTCGCCTACGCCGCCAAGTACGCCTCGGCGTTCTTCGGGCCGTTCCGTGATGCCGTCGAGTCCTCGCTGGAAGGCGACCGCCGGACCTACCAGCAGGACCCGGCGAACGGGCGCGAGGCGCTGCGCGAAGTCGCACTGGACGTGGCCGAAGGCGCGGACATGGTCATGGTCAAGCCGGCGCTGGGCTACCTCGACGTCGTGGCGGCGGTCGCCGCATCGGTCGACGTGCCGGTGGCGGCCTACCAGGTGTCGGGGGAGTACGCGATGATCGAGGCGGCCGCGGCCCGCGGCTGGATCGACCGCGAGCGGACCGTGCTCGAGACGCTGACCTCCATCCGTCGCGCGGGTGCCTCGATCCTTCTCACGTACTGGGCGGCGGAGGTGGCCGAGTGGCTGCGGAGATGACGACCACGACCGCGGCCACGGACGTGCGCTGGCTGTCGCCCGAGGAGCAGAGCGTCTGGCGCGCGTTCCTCGACGTGTCCCGGCTCATGTCGGACCAGATGAACCGTCAGCTCTCCGACGAGAGCGGCATGTCGCTGCCCGAGTACGAGATCCTCGTCGCGCTGTCCGAGGCCCCGGACCGCCGGCTGCGGATGTCCGAGCTCGCCGACCGGGTGCTGAGCTCGCGCAGCCGGATCACGCACACCGTGGGCCGCATGGAGGAGCGCGGCCACGTGCACCGCGAGGCCTGCGCGGACGACGGCCGCGGCGTGCTCTGCGTGCTGACCGACGCCGGGTTCGCCGAGCTCGAGGCCGCGGCTCCCGGCCACGTCGAGAGCGTGCGCCGGGCGATGTTCGACCCGCTGTCCGGGAGCGAGGTCGAATCCCTGGGCGTGGCGCTGCGGAAGATCCGCGAAGCCTTCGGCCGGGCGTGATGCGGGCAACCTCGTCGCGCTCCCCCGTGGGCTCAGGGCCGATCGCGCGATGCACAGCCGGGCTTGCAACACTGGCTCCGTGAGTTCCAGCCCCGCGGTGGACGCCCCGGCTGGTGAGCCGAACCCGCGCCTCCCGTACCCGGACGACGCCCCCGCCTCCGCCGTCCTGTTCGAGCGGGCCCGGGCCGTGACGCCGGGCGGGGTGAACTCGCCGGTGCGGGCGTTCCGGGCGGTGGGCGGCACGCCGCGGTTCATGGCCCGGGGCCGGGGTCCGTACCTGTACGACGCCGACGGCCGCGAGTACGTCGACCTCGTCTGCTCCTGGGGCCCGATGATCCTCGGTCATGCACACGAGCCGGTGGTCGAGGCGGTCCGCGCCGCCGCCGAGGCGGGCTTCTCCTTCGGGACGCCGACCGAGAACGAGGTCCTGCTCGCCGAGGAGATCGTCTCCCGGGTCGCGCCCGTCGAGCGCGTCCGCCTGGTCAACTCCGGCACCGAGGCGACGATGAGCGCCGTCCGGCTCGCGCGCGGCTTCACCGGGCGCCCGGCCGTCGTCAAGTTCGCCGGGCACTACCACGGGCACGTCGACGCACTGCTGGCGTCCGCCGGGAGCGGCGTCGCCACCTTCGCCCTCCCCGACACTCCCGGCGTCACCGGTGCCGCCGCGGCGGACACCCTCGTCCTGCCCTACAACGACGTCGCCGCCGTCGAGGCGGCGTTCGCCGAGCACGGCGACCGGATCGCCTGCGTCATCACCGAGGCAGCTGCGGGGAACATGGGCGTCGTCCCGCCGCAGCCCGGTTTCACCGAAGCGCTGCGCCGCATCACGACCGAGCACGGTGCCCTGCTGATCAGCGACGAGGTCATGACCGGGTTCCGCGTCTCCGCAGCGGGCTGGTTCGGGCTCGAGGGCGTCGTGCCTGACCTCTTCACCTTCGGCAAGGTCATGGGTGGCGGCTTCCCCGCGGCCGCGTTCGGCGGCCGCGCCGACGTCATGGCCGCGCTCGCCCCGGAGGGCCCCGTCTACCAGGCCGGCACGCTCTCCGGGAACCCCGTCGCGACCGCCGCGGGCCTGGCGACCCTCCGCGCGTGCACGCCCGAGGTCTACCAGGCCGTGGACGCCGCGGCCCACCGCCTGGCCGACGTCGCCGGCGCGGCCCTGACGGCCGCCGGCGTCCCGCACGTCGTGCAGTTCGCCGGGTCGATGTTCAGTGTGTTCTTCTCGGCGGGGGAGCCCACCCCGGTCCTCGGCTACGACGACGCCCGCCGGCAGGACCTCGCCGCCTTCCGTGCGTTCTTCCACGCTCTGCTCGACCGCGGCGTCTACCTGCCGCCGAGCGCGTTCGAGGCCTGGTTCCTCTCCGCCGCGCACGACGACGCCGCGCTCGACCGCGTCGCCGACGCCCTGCCCGCCGCGGCGGCGGCAGCGGCGGCCGCGGCCGGAGGTGAGACGTGAGCGAGCGGACGGTCGTCCACCTGCTCCGGCACGGCGAGGTGCACAACCCGGAGAAGCTGCTCTACGGGCGGTTGCCCGGCTACCGGCTGTCCGAACTCGGCGAGCGGATGGCCGTGCGGGCCGCCGAGTTCTTCGCCCACCGCGACATCGTGCGGGTCGTCTCGTCGCCGCTCGAGCGTGCACGCCAGACGGCGACACCCGTGGCGGAGAAGTTCGGCCTCGACGTGCAGCAGGACGACCGGCTGATCGAGTCGGAGAACGTCTTCGAGGGGAGCGCCGTCGGTGTGGGGGACGGGGTCCTCAAGGACCCCCGGAACTGGCGGTACCTGACCAACCCGTTCCGGCCCTCCTGGGGGGAGCCCTACTCCCGGGTGGCGCTGCGCATGCACGCCGCCACCGAGGTGGCCCGTGAGGCCGCGCGCGGCCACGAGACGGTGCTCGTCAGCCACCAGCTGCCCATCTGGGTCGCCCGGCTCTCCGCCGAGCACCGCCACCTCTGGCACGACCCGCGTCGTCGCCAGTGCAGCCTGGCCTCCGTCACCTCGTTCACCTACGAGGAGGATCGGCTGGTGTCCATCGCGTACACCGAACCCGCCGCCGACCTGCTACCGCAGGCCAACCGGCTGGCCGGCGCATGAACGCTCTCCGCGGGGCCCGTTCCTCCCGGGTCGTCGCCGGCCTGGGCGCCGGCCTCCTCGCCGCCGTGGGCCTGCTCGCCGGGTGCTCGAGTGGCAGCGGGGACCAGCAGAACTACGTCGGCCTGGGCACCGGTGACGCGATCACGCTCGTCGCGCCGGACAAGCGCCCCACGCCGGGCGCGCTGCAGGGCACGACGATCGACGGCAAGCCGATCAGCCTGGCCGACTTCAAGGGTCACCCGGTCGTGATCAACGTCTGGGGATCCTGGTGCGCGCCCTGTCAGAAGGAGGCGCCGGAGCTGCAGCAGGCCTCCACCGAGCTGGCGCCGAAGGGGGTCCGGTTCCTCGGGATCGACACCGGCGAGAAGGGTGACAAGGACGGCGCGGCCGCCTTCCAGCGCGCGTACCGGATCACCTACCCCAGCCTCTTCGACGCCCGCACCGACGCCCTGCTCGCCCTGCGGGGGGCCGTGCCGCCGGGCGCCATCCCGACCACGATCGTTCTCGACGCGCAGGGGCGGATCGCCGCCCGCATCACGGGCGCCACCACCAAGCAGACCGTCGTCGACCTGGTCGACGACGTGCTCGCCGGGCGGACGACGAGGTCGTGACCGTGCTCCTCGCCGCGTCCGCCACCTCCGTCGGTCAGACCGTGATCGACGGATCGCTGCTCCTCGCGGTGCCCATCGCGCTGGCGGCCGGCCTGGTCTCGTTCCTCTCCCCGTGCGTGCTGCCGCTCGTGCCCGGCTACCTGGGCTATGTGACCGGACTCTCCGGCGTCGACCTCGAGCAGCAGCGCCGCGGCCGGATGCTCGCGGGCGCCGCCCTGTTCGTCGCCGGCTTCACCGCCGTCTACGTGACCCTCGGCTTCGCCGCCGGCGCCCTCGGCCGGTCGTTGCAGGAGCACAGCGTCGGCTTCGCCCGCGTCCTCGGCGTCGTCACCCTCGTCCTCGGCCTGGTGTACCTCGGCGTCCTGCCCGGCCTGGCCGGTGAGCGGCGGTTCGACGTCCGCCCTGCCGCGGGCCTGGCCGGCGCCCCGCTGCTCGGCGCCGCGTTCGGGTTCGGCTGGACGGCGTGCACCGGTCCGACGCTCGCCGCCGTCGAGGCGCTCGCGGGCATCGGCGGCAACCCCGGCCGGGGCGCGCTGCTCGCGACCGCCTACTGCCTCGGCCTCGGCGTCCCGTTCCTGCTCGCCGCCCTCGCCTACCGCCGCGCGCTCGGCGCGTTCGCCGCCGTCCGCCGGCACCGCGTCCTGGTCACCCGGCTCGGCGGCGCACTCCTCGTCGGGGTCGGCGTCCTGCTCGCCACCGGCGCCTGGTTCTCGCTGATGACGCACCTGCAGGGCGCCATCACCGGATTCGACCCGGTGATCTGATGGCCGACCTGATCTCGACGACCGACCCCGCCGGCCGCCCTCCGGAGGAACCCGAGGGCGCTCGCCCGGGGCCGGAGGGGGAGGTCACGCTGCCGAAGCTCGGCACGGTGGGGCTGCTCCGCTGGGCCTGGCGCCAGCTGACGAGCATGCGGACGGCTCTCCTGCTGCTCCTGCTGCTCGCGGTGGCGGCGGTGCCCGGTTCGGTCTTCCCGCAGCGGCGCATCAACCCGGTGCTGGTGCAGCAGTACATGGACGAGCACCCCGGCTACGCGGGCCTGCTCGACCGGCTCGGCTTCTTCGACGTCTACTCGTCGGTCTGGTTCTCCGCGATCTACCTGCTGCTGTTCGTCTCGCTGGTGGGCTGCGTGCTGCCGCGCAGCCGCGCGCACCTGCGCGCCGTGCGGGCCGTGCCGCCACGGACCCCCCGGCGGCTGGAGCGGCTGCCCGGGCACGTCCGCGAGACGGTGGACGCGCCGCCCCAGGAGACCCTCGACGCGCTCGTGCGGACACTGCGGCGACGGCGCTACCGGATCGCCCGGTACGACGACCCGGGCGCCTCCGCGCTCAGTGTCTCGGCGGAGCGCGGCTACCTCGGCGAGACCGGCAACCTCGTGTTCCACCTGGCGCTGCTCGCGCTGCTCGCGGCGGTCGCCGCCGGCTCCCTGTTCGGGTACTCCGGCCAGGTGCTCGTCGTCGAGGGGCAGTCGTTCTCCAACGCCGTCCCCTACTACGACAGCTTCAACGCCGGCTCCCGGGTCGACACCGGCTCCCTCGCGCCGTTCTCGTTGACCCTGGACCGGATGCGGGTCCGGTTCGACGACCAGCAGTCGGACGCCGGCAGCAGCCAGTTCGGCGCGCCCCGCCTGTTCGACGCCGACATGACCGTCGTCGACGCGCCGGGCGACGCCGCCCGTCATGTCACGGTGAGCCCGAACAACCCCCTGGACGCCGGCGGCGTGCGCGCGTTCCTCGTCGGCAACGGCTACGCGCCGCACCTGACGATCCGGGGCGGCGACGGCAAGGTGGCGTTGAGCCGCGACGTCCCGTTCCTCGCGAACGGCGCGAACTACAAGTCGGTAGGCGTCGTCAAGGTCCCCTACGCGGCGCCCCGGCAGATCGCGATCACCGGGTTCTTCCTGCCGACCTACTACCTCGACCCGCAGCAGGGGCCCTCCTCCCTCTTCCCGGACAGCCTGAGCCCGCGGCTGGCCGTCACCGTGTACGTCTCGAAGCCCGGCCAGGACGCGCTCTCGACGAACGGCGTCCCCCAGTCGGTGTACGCGCTCGACACGACCCGTCTGACGCAGCTGACGAAGCCGGACGGCCAGCCCCTCAACCTGCTCATCGAGCCCGGCGCGACCGTGACGCTCCCCGACGGCGCCGGCACCGTGACCTTCGACGGGCTGAAGCGGTACGCCGTGCTCGACGTGCGGTACGACCCCTCGAAGCTGTGGGTGCTCGGCGCGGCCCTCGCCGCGCTCGCCGGCGTCACCGCCTCGCTGTTCGTCCGCCGCCGCCGCCTCTGGGTCAGGGTGTCCGGCGACGGCGAGGGCCGTACGGTGGTCGAGGCCGCGGGCCTGTCCCGCGGTGAGGACGCGGGGCTCCCGGAGGAGGTGCGGTCGCTGATGGCGACCGTCCCGGGAGTCGAGCAGCAACCCGGACCGCCCGCCAGGCGGCAGCAACCACAGCACGTCGAGCAGGAACCCGAACCGCCCGCCGGGCGGCAGCAATCCCAGCACGTCGAGCAGGAGTGACCGTGGCCGTCGAGGAGACCCTGGCGAGTACGAGCAACCTTCTCGTGTACTCGGCGATGACCGTCTACACCGCGGCGCTCGGCGCCTTCGCCCTCGACCTCGCCGGGCGCGGAGCCGCCGCACGACCGGCCCCGGTCGCGGCCCCCCGCGGCGCGGCGCGACCCGCCGTCGTCGCGGCCGGAGCGGCAGGGGCGGTGGACGTCCAGGACCGGCCCTCCGCTCCCCCGGGCGGACGGCACGGACGGCACGGACGGCACGGACGCCGGGGGCGACCCGGGGGCTATGGCCCGGCGGCGGTGGGCGAACGCCGGCGGCATCGCGGTCTCGCTGACCTGGCTGGCCTTCCTGCTCCACCTCGGCGCGGTCGTCACCCGCGGCGTGTCGGCCGGCCGCGCGCCCTGGGGCAACATGTACGAGTTCTGCACCGCCGGGGCCGTCGTCGTCACCGGTGCGTTCCTCGTCGTGCTGCAGCGCCGCGACATCCGCTACCTCGGCACGTTCGTCGTCGGTCCGGTGCTGCTCACGCTCGGGCTGGCCGTCACGGTGCTGTACACGCCGTCGGCGCAGCTCGTCCCGGCCCTGCAGAGCTATTGGCTGCTCATCCACGTCACGGTGGCGTTCGTCGCGTCCGCGCTGTTCACGCTCGGGTTCTCCACGAGCGTCCTGCAGCTGGTGCAGGGCCGGCGCGAGGCGGCTCGCGCCGCCGGTCGTGAGCCCGCCCGCGGCCGGTTCATGGACGCCCTCCCGTCATCGGTCGAGCTGGAGCGGTCCGCGTACCGGCTGCACGTGGTGGCGTTCCCGCTGTGGACCTTCACGGTGATCGCCGGCGCGATCTGGGCGGAGCACGCCTGGGGCCGCTACTGGAACTGGGACCCCAAGGAGGTCTGGTCCTTCATCATCTGGGTCGTCTACGCGGGCTATCTGCACGCGCGCTCGACCCGCGGCTGGGACGGCCGGCGGGCCGCGTGGTTCGCCATCGCCGGCTACGCCTGCCTGCTGTTCAACTTCCTCGTCGTCAACGTCTTCTTCGTGGGCTTCCACAGCTACTCGGGCGTCTGACCCGTCCCGAGCTCGCGGGCAGGGGGCCTCCCCGACGACCGGTTGTTCCGTCAGGGGAGGAGCAGCGACGCCGGGCGGACGTACGTCGGGTCCGAACCTCTTCTCGACGCTGTGCACTGAGTCGTGCTGCGACTCAGTGCACAGCGCCCAGAACGGTGGCACCCCAGGGGTTCGGATCGCCTCCGCCTGCACCGCCTTCCAGGGCCAGGGGCTCGGCTCGCTGTCCGGGGTCCGCGGGCCAAGGCCGGGTCGGGCGGCTCCGGGGTCGACCGGCGCCCGCTCCCCGTCCGGTGGGACAGCCGGGAGCTCAGGCCGGGTGGCCGGCCTGGTCCTCGCCCTCCGGGCCGGTCTCGGGTCCGCTCTTGCCGTCCTGGCCGCCCGGGGTCTGCCGGCCCTCGGGGGCTCCGCCCTGGCGTCGGTCGCGCTGCCGGCGGCGGCGCTCCTCGTCCGCCTGGCGGCGACGCCGCTCCAGGTCGAGGCGGCGGAGGAACTCCGGGTCGTCATCGGGGGCGAGGGGGCGGACCTCGGGTTCGTCGGCCACGCGCCGCGACCGGCCGGCGACGAGGTAGACGACCGCGCCGACGAGCGGCACGAGCAGGACGAGGAGGAGCCAGACCGGCCGGGGGAGAGCTCGCAGGTCACGCGGGTCGGCGCGAAGGCAGTCGACGAACGCGTAGACCATGACCCCGACGACCACGAGAACGACGACCACCCGGAGCATCCACCAACTGTACGTGCTCCCGGATGCGGCCCACGCGGGCTCAGGCCCGGGCGATCCTCGACCGCTCCGGTGGTGGTGGCGAGGGCCGCGGCGACGGCCGTGGTGACGTTGCGGCGAGGGGGCTCTCCGGGCCGCCCGAGCAGGTGTCCCTGGACGGCGTCGATGCCGAGGGAGCGGGCGGCGTCCAGCTGGGTCCGGGTCTCGACACCGACGGCCGTACAGGTCAGTCCGAGCCGAGTGGTCAGCCGCACGGTGGCGACGACGAGGCGGTCGTCGACGCCGAGGTCGGCGGTCAGCGCCCGGTCGAGCTTGACGCCGGTGAGCGGCAGGTCACGCAGTGCCGAGATCGAGAGTCCGGCCGTGCCGAAGTTGTCCAGCGCCACCCCGACCCCGGCGTCCCGCAGGGCGGCGAGGGCGGCCCGCGCGGCGGTGGGGTCGTCGAAGGCGGAGGCCGCAGGGATCTCCACGGTGAGCGCGGAGGGCTCCACGCCGGCGGCGTCCAGTGCACCCAGCAGGTTCGTGGCGGCGTCCCGGGCCCGTGAGCTGCTCCGGGGCGAGGTTGACGGCGAGGCCGAGCGTCGCGTCCCCGGCCGCGCGCCGCGCCCGCACCGCGTCCAGCCCCTGGGCGAGGACGGTCGCGGCGAGCAGGTCGGCCAGCCCGGAGCGACGGGCGGCGGGCACGAAGCGGGCCGGCGGGACGCTGGTGCCGTCCGCCCGCGTCCACCGCGCGAGCGCCTCGACGGCGATCGGGCGGTCGTGGCGGGGCAGCGTGCCGAGGCGCGACGATCGGCTGCAGCGCGATGCCGACCTCGCCGGCCGCGAGCGCCGGCCACAGCTCGCGCGGCGAGCGCGTCCGGGACGGTGACGCCCGGCGACGTCGCGCGGACGAGGACGCCGGCGTCCTCGAGCGCGGGCGCGACCTCGGCCCGGGCAGCAGCGCCTCGGGGACGTCGTGGGGCCCGTCGGCGAGCGCGAGCGCGGCCGTCGCGGGCAGCGACACCACCTGCGAGCCCGGCGTCCACGGGCTCGGCGAGCAGCGCGGCCAGGCGGCGCGCGACGACGACGCAGGTGCCGGCGTCCACGCCCTCGAGCAGCACGGCCAGACGCCCGTCCGGCAGCCACGCGACGACGTCCCCCGCCGGCAGCCAGGCGCGGGCGCGTCGAGCGACCGTGTCGAGCACCTCACGCGCGCGAGCCCTGCCCGACGGACGAGGCGAGCGTGTCGGCGCCGCGGAGCGTGAGGACGAGGAGCGCGGTGTCGCCGCCGACGACGCCGGCACGGGAGCGGGCCTGGGCGAGTGCGGCCAGCAGACCGTCCCGGCCGGGCAGGCCGGCGGAGGGTGCCGGAACACCGGTGAGACACCGGTGAACGGGAGCGGCGACGACGACCTCGGGCGCGGACGCCGGCACGCGGGCCGGTCCCGCTCGCCCGCGGGCGCGCCGGGCGTCGACCGAACGCACCGAGGGCGGCGCGCAGGGTCCGGGCGGCCAGGCTCACCGCGAGCAGCGCGGCGGCACAGGCCGCGAACGCCGTCTCGGAGGGAGCGCCGGCGGCGGAGTCGGAGGCGAGGAGGACGAGCACGCCGAGGGCCGCGGTCGTGAAGGCGGCCGCGGCACCGGCGGTGAAGACCAGGGCGTAGACGGCGCACACGGCGGGGAACCAGGCGAGCAGAGCGGCCGGCTCGGCGCTGGCCGACGCCGACGGCGACCGCGGCGGCGGCGAGCGCGAGAGCGGCCCGGCTGGCGCGCAGCCCGAACGCGGGCGGCCTCGGATCGCGGACCCGGGCGAGCCAGGCGCTGGCGGCGAGCACGCCGACGGTACCGACGGCCGTCCAGGCGCCGCGGCCGGCGCCGGTCGCCCACGCGAGCGCGACGCCGCCGACCGTGAGCGCCGCCAGCAGGGGCGGTTCGAGGTCGTGGGTCCCGAGCGGACCGGCGATGCCCCGCTGCGGGGTGTGGTCCGGGCGGGTGCCGGTCGACACGGTCGCGACGACGTCGGCGTCCATGGCTGCTCCAGGTGGACGAAGGGGGCGGGTGACGGGATCACCGAGCGCCACCACCTACCTCGGTCGCGCCGGATGCGGGCTTGAGCCCGGCCGCGTCGGCCCCGCCCGGAGCGGCGCCGTACGCTGGTCGCGTGCTCCCGGTGGTGAAGTACTTCCTCGCCCGCCTGGTGCTGTTCGTCCTGGCCGTCGTCGTGCTCGGCCTGCTCGGCGCCGGTCGGGTCCTGGCGCTGTTCGGCGGGCTGGCGATCTCCGTGATCCTGTCGTACGTGCTGCTGCGCCGGCTGCGCGACCCCGCCACCGCCGCCATCGCCGAGCGCGTCCAGGCCCGCCAGGAGCGTCGTGCCGCGCACCCGGACGAGGACGAGCTCTTCGAGGACGCGCAGGTGGACGCCGGCATGGACGCCGGCATGGCACCGGATCCGTGGACGGGGGATCCGGCGAGCGTGCGCAGCCGCGGCGTCGACGAGCCCGCGCGGGACGCCGAGCACCGCGCCTGACGTCGGCGGGCGTTACAGGGCGAGACCGACGCCGAGCAGCACGGCGTAGAGCAGTTCGAGGCGGCCGGTGTCCCGGAGCACGGGCAACAGCTCCAGCCCCTTCGCGCCGTCCCGGACCGCCCGCACCGGAGGCGCGGCGGCGACGACCGCGCCCAGCCCGAGCAGCGCCCAGGGCCGCCCGACGGCGGCGACGGGCACCAGCACGAACGCCGCGGCGACGAGGCCGACGTAGAGCCGTCGCGTGCCGGCGTCCCCGAGCCGGACGGCGAGGGTGCGCTTGCCGGCGCCCGCGTCCGTCGGGATGTCGCGCAGGTTGTTCGCGACGAGGATCGCGCAGGCGAGGGCGCCGATCGCGACCGCGGCGCACACGGCGGCCAGGTCCACGCCGGCCGGCCTGCGTGTACGTCGTGCCGAGCACGGCCACGAGGCCGAAGAACACGAAGACGAACACCTCGCCGAGACCCGGCGTACCCGTACGGCCGGGGCCCTCCGGTGTAGAACCACGCGGCCGCGACGCTCGCGGCGCCCACGGCGATCAGCCACCAGGCGCCGCTGAGGGCGGTCAGGGCGAGCCCGGCGAGCGCGGCGAGGGCGAACGCGGCGAACGCGGCGGCCCGGACCTGGCCGGGCGGTGCCGCGCGGGAGCCGGTCAGCCGGAACGGCCCCACCCGGACGTCGTCCGTCCCCCGGATCCCGTCCGAGTAGTCGTTGGCGTAGTTGACGCCCACCTGCAGCGCGAGCGCCACCACGAGGGCGAGCGCGGCTCGGCCGGCGTCCGCGTGAGCCCAGCCCGGCCGCTGCTCCGGTCCCGGCGACGACGGGCGACACGGCGGCCGGCAGCGTGCGCGGCCGGGCCGCCGAGACCCACTGCCCGAGCGTCGCCACGATCGCGAAGCTACCCGGCGGCCGCGAGCCGCGCGACGGCGGCCCGGTCGGGCTTGCCCACCCCGAGCAGCGGCAGCGCCTCGAGCACCAGCACCTGCCGCGGCGCCGCCCAGGGGCCGAGGGCGGCGGCGACGTGGGCGCGGACGTCGGCCAGCGTCGGGGCGGGTGCTCCCGGTGCGGGCACGACCGCGGCGACCACGCGCTGCCCCCACTCCGGGTCGGGCACGCCGGTGACGACGGCCTCCGCGACGCCCGGCATCCGCAGCAGCGCGGCCTCGACCGCCGCCGGCAGGACCGTCACGCCGCCGGTGAGGACGGCGTCGTCGATCCGGCCGAGCACGCGCAGCCGGTCGCCGTCCCAGCGTCCGGCGTCCGCCGTCCGCCACCACCGGGCGCCGTCGGCGTCCGCGACGAAGGCCCGGTCCGGGTCGCCGCCACGGTAGCCACGGGCCAGCGTGGGGCCGCCCAGGAGGATGCGGCCGTCGTCGAGCCGGACGCGCACGCCGTCCAGCGGGACGCCGTCGTACACGCAGCCGCCGCTCGTCTCGCTCGCCCCGTACGTGGTCACGACCCGGACGCCGGCCGCGCGGGCCCGCTCCAGCACCGGCTCCGGCGTCCCCGCGCCACCGACGAGGACGCCGTCGAAGCGGGCGAGCTCGGCGAGCCCGTCGCCGCCGTCGTCCAGGAGCCGCACGAGCTGGGTCGGCACGAGCGCGGTGTAGCGGCGGGCGCCCGGCAGCTCCCGCGCCGCCGCCGCGAAGGCCGCGGGCGTGAACCCGGGCGTCAGGTCCAGCACGCCGGGCTCGGTGCGCGTCACGAGGGACCGGACCAGCACCTGGACGCCGGCCACGTGCTGCGGCGGCAGCGCCAGCAGCCAGCGGCCGGGCCCGCCGAGCCGGTCGTGCGTCGCGGACGCCGAGGCCAGCAGCGCCGCCGCGCCGAGCAGCACGCCCTTCGGCGCGCCCGAGGAGCCGGACGTCGCCACGACCACGACCGTGGGGTCGTGCTCGTCGTCCTCGTCCGGGGTGAGCGGTTCGCCGGGCCGCAGGGCCGGGAACGGCGGGCGGTCGGCGGCATGCGGCAGCACCGCGTCGCCGGTGCCGTTCAGCGCCGCCCGCAGTGCGGGGAGCAGGCGGGTCAGGACGTCGGCGCCGCCGCCGACACCGACGGGACGCAGCCGTCGGGCCGGCGGGCCGTCCGGGATCGTGGACACGCCGACCAGGGTGACGGACCGGGTCGCGCTTGGCGCGCCGGGCCCGCCGGGGGGTGCGGGAGTGGCAGGCTGTCGTCGTGCTGTCGGTCGAGGAGGCGTTGGCGACGATCAGTCGCGTCGAGCCGCACCTCGCCGAGAGCGCGAGGAGCGCATGGGACGCGCTGACCGGCGGCGCCGGCCCCGAGGTCGTCACGCAGTGGCGGGTGCAGCTGTTCTGCTGGGAGCAGCTGGCGCGGTGGGGTGCGGACGCCGGGGAGCGCTGGCACGTGGCGACCGCCCTCGCGGCCCTGCTCGATGCCCTCGGCCTGGAGCGCTACGCCGCGATCGCGCGCGGCGAGACCACCCGGCAGATCCTCGGCGCGCTGGACCAGGGCGGCGACCGGGGCCGCGCGCTGGCGCGCAAGGCGGCGCAGCGCTCCGGCATCGATCCGCCCGGGACCGAGCTGCTCACCTGGGGCGCCGTGCTGGAGCAGGGCGAGGCGTACGCCCTGGAGTCCGTCGCCGACCGGCTGGAGATGGCGATCGCCGCCGGGGAGCTGACGCCGGGCGGCCGCGGCTGGCGGGACCAGCAGGCGGAGATCACCGTGGCGGTCCTGACCACCCCGCTGCAGGAGCTCGGCGGCCGCACCCCCTACGACGGGATCCTCGACGAGCGGCTCAGCCGCTGGGTGCGCGGGCCTCGCTCCACCACGCGGACCGGGCTGCTCGCTCCGCTCGAGTACCGGCTCCGGGAGCCCGTCGATCCGGGCATGGCCGCGCCGGCGCGCGCCCTGCTGCGCCCGCTGGACTGGCTGCTCACCGAGATCGCCGACGGCCTGGCACTGACCGCCGCCGGCTACCTGCCGCCGCGCACAGTCGCCCGGGCCCTCGATGAGCTCGGCTGGCGGGACGAGCTCATCGGCCCCGCCAGCCGGGAGGTCGACGCCTACCCGGTGCTCGTCCTCCGGGAGGCGGCCACCCGGCTCGGCCTCGTGCGTCGCCGTGGCGCCCGGTTGCTGTGCACGCCCGGCGGACGGGCCGCGCTCGCCGACGGGAGGGCGCTGTGGGCCGCGGTCGCCGGCGGACTCATCGGCCCCGAGCACTCGGCGCTCGCCGTCGCCTGGGAGGTCGTGCTGGCCGTCCTCGAACCCGGGGACGACGTGCCGGAGGAGGACGTCCGCGCGCTGGTGCAGGCCGTGGTCACCGAGTCCGGCTGGCGCGCCGCGGGCCGGCGCGAGCCGTCGGAGTCCGACACCGGGCCGTTGTTCTTCTCGGTGCTGCGCGAGCTGCGGTGGCTGGAGCTCGTGCAGGAGTCCGGGGCGCTGCTGGACCGGCAGCTCCAGGCGCGGCCCGGGGCGGGGGACCTCTTCCGGGCGGCACTGCGCCACCGCGTCCTGCACCGCGACGTCGTCCCGGAGTAGCCCCGGGACGAGTCGGGGCGAGCAGGTCGAGTCCGGGTGCGGGCCGACGGGCTCGGGGGGACGATGCGGTCGTGCCGGTCGGGGGCGGCCCGCCGGTGCAGATCCCCGCGGGAGTCTCCATGATCCATCTGACGGAGGGCGTGCTGCTCGTCCTCGAGTACGGAATCGCCGTCTTCTGCTTCGTCGACGTGGCGAGAGCGAACGAGGCCGCCGTCCCGTGGATACCGCGCTGGGGCTGGATCGTCGCGCTGCTCATCTTCCCCGCGGCCGCGAGCATCGGGTGGATCGTCGCGACCCGGCAACGCCGCGAGAGGCTCCGGGGCGTCTCGGCAGCGCCGGAGGGTGCGAGCGGCGACGTGTCCGACCAGGTGTCGGACGCCGTGCGCCGGGCCCGCGCCTGCCACTTCGGCAGCCTGGAGGAGGACGCCGCGCTGCTGGCGCAGCTGTGGGACGTCAACGAGGAGCACGAGGAGACGCTGCGGCGCTGGGAGGCGGACCTGCGCCGCCGCGAGGAGGCGCTGCGGCAGCGGCTCGCCCGTGAGCGGGCGACCCGTGGCCGACACATGGACGCCGCCTGACCACGAGGTGCCCGAGGCTCTCCGCGCGCTGTGGGCGGGCGATGAGAGCCTGAGCGGGTGCCGTCCGCCGTCGCCGGGATCGACCCGGGTGTCGTCACCGCGAGGTGCGGCGTGCCCGGCTCGCGGTCGCCGGCCTGTTCCTCGCCAACGGCGCGCTCTTCGCCGGCCTCGTCCCCCGCTACCCGGAGATCATCGCCCGGCTGCAGCTGAGCAACGCCGCGTTCGGCACGGCCGTGGCCGGGTACGGCGTCGGCGCGCTGGCGCTGGGGCTGGTCTCCGGGTTCCTCGTCGCGCGCTGGGGTTCGGCCCGCGTCGCGTGGGTGACGACCGTCCTCGTGGCCGGCAACCTCGTGCTCGTCGCGGTGGCGCCCTCGTGGTGGGTGCTCGCCGCGGTGCTCGTCGTCGCCGGAGGGCCTGGACTCGCTCGCCGACACCGCGGAGAACGCGCACGCGCTCCGGGTGGAGCGCCGCTACGGCCGGTCGATCCTCGTCTCCCTGCACGGGCTGTGGAGCATCGGCGCCGTGGTGGGCGGGGGGCTGGGGGCGCTCGCCGCCGGGCTGGGCGTCCCGCTCGCCGTCCAGTTCGGGGCCGTCGGCCTCGTGCTCGCCGGTGCGGCGGTCGGCCTCGGTCGGCTGCTGCTACCGGGATCCGACCGGGACGACCGGGCCGACGGCGCCGAACCAGGAGCGGGCGGCGAGCGGCGGCCGGGCCGGCGTGCCCTGCTCGCGACCGGCCGCAGTGTGCTGGCCCTCGGACTTCTCGGCGCCGCCGGGCAGGTCCTCGAGGACGCCGGCGCCACCTGGAGCCCGATCTACCTGCGGCACGACCTCGCCGCCGCGGCGGCCGTCGCCGGCCTGGGGTTCATCGCGCTGCAGGCCTCCCAGACGGTCGCCCGCCTGCTCGGCGACCGTGTCGTGACCCGCTGGGGCGACCGTGCCGTCGCCCGTGCCGGAGCCCTCCTCGCGGGTGGCGCGATGGCGGCGGGCCTGCTCGCCGGGTCGGTGCCGGCGACCATCGCCGCCTTCGCCGTCGTCGGTCTCGGGATCGGGACGTTCATCCCGGCGTCCCTGCGGGCCGCCGACGCCCTACCCGGCATGCGTCCGGGTGTCGCGCTCGGCCTCGTCGGCACCGTCCCGCGGCTCGCCGTGCTCGTCGGGCCCGTGGTCGTGGGCCTCGTCGCCGACGCCACGAGCCTGCGCCTGGCCCTGCTGGAGGTGCCGCTCGCCGCGGCGGCGGCCTTCCTCCTGGCCCGGGCCCTGCCGGGACTGCCGGCGCACCGCCTCCTGAGCGGGCTCAGCCCTCCGAGGCGGCGGGCTCGGCTCCGTTGACCTCCATGGTCAGGTGCATGCCGGTCAGCTGGAGGACCTGCTCGACCGGGGGCGCCGCGTTCGCGATCGCGACGACCCCGCCGTGCGCGCGCTGCCGGCGCTGCAGGGCGACGATCGCGCCCAGCCCCGTGCTGTCGAGGAACGTGACGTCCGTCATGTCGATGACGAGCCGCTGCGGCCGGCGCTCGTCGACCGCGGCGAGCCACTGGCCGCGCTGCTGCTCGACCGTGGCGGCGTCGATCTCCCCCTGCGGGTGGAGCGTGTACTCGCCGGCCATCGGCCGCCTCCTTCTCGTTGCCGGGGTCCGCTGCGTTCCGCAGCGGATCGTGTCACGCCCGGCCGCCGCCCGCCCGCCGGTGCGCCGCACCGGCCGCGTGCCAGGCGAGCACGCAGAGCGCCGCCGGATCCCACCTACCTGGACCGAGGCGATCGGCACCGCCGACCGCGACGGTAGATGTCCAATCACCTGGCGAAGGATGCGGCCCGCATGCCGCACCCCCTAGCGTCGAATCCATGCCGTGAAGTGCGCCACAGCTGGTGGACGGGGTCCGTGCGTCGCGCCTCCTGATCCGCCATCCCCGATCCGAACAGGAGTGATCGCATGGTCGGCAAGAAGCTCGCCGCGGAAGCGGTGGGCACGTTCGTCCTGGTCTTCTTCGCCGTCGGCAGCGCCGTCTTCGGGCTGCAGGTCGTGGGCTACGCCGGGGTGGCCCTCGCCTTCGGGCTGGTCCTCCTCGCGCTCGTCTATGCCATCGGCCCCGTCTCCGGCTGCCACGTCAACCCCGCCGTGACCCTCGGCGTCCTGCTCGCGCGGCGGATCTCCCTCCGGGAGGCGGGCGGGTACGTCGCCGCCCAGCTCGTCGGGGCGATCGTCGCCGGGGCCTTCCTCAAGGCGTTCGTCGAGTGGGGCGACGTCACGGACCAGACCGGCGCGCTGGGCACCAACGGCTGGGGCAAGACGATCAACGGGTTCGGCGCCTTCGTCATCGAGGTGCTGCTCACCGCGCTGTTCGTGCTCGTCGTGCTGCTCGTCACCGGCCGGGCGACGGCTCCGGGCTTCGCCGGGCTGGCCATCGGCCTCGCGCTCGCGACCGTGCACTTCGTCGGCATCAACCTGACGGGCACCTCGGTCAACCCGGCGCGGTCGATCGGGCCGGCCCTGTTCGCCGGGTCCGAAGCGCTCAAGCAGCTGTGGCTGTTCATCGTCGCGCCGCTCGTCGGGGCGGGGCTCGCAGCAGCCGTCTGGCCGCTGGTCCGCGCCGACGAGGACATCGACCTGGAGCGCGCCGAGTCCGTCGAAGCGGTGGCGCAGGCCGCCGAATCCGCCGCAGCCATTCCGCACCAGGCGTGAGAACCGGGGGGCGGACGCCGGACGCGTCCGCCCCCGCTCTCAGACCGCGGGGGCGTCGAGCCCGTTGCGGCGGATGACGTCCCGGTACCAGAGGGCGCTGTCCTTGGGCAGGCGGGCCTGGGTGCGGTAGTCGACGTGCACGATGCCGAAGCGCTTGCTGTAGCCCTCGGCCCACTCGTAGTTGTCCATCAGCGACCACACGAAGTACCCGCGCAGGTCGACCCCCGCGGCGATCGCGTCGTGCGCGGCCCGCAGGTGGGAGTCGAGGTAACGGATGCGGTCGGCGTCCGGCACCCGCTCGCCGCCCTCGTCGGGCCCGGTCGCGTAGGCGGCCCCGTTCTCGGTGATGACCAGGGGGACGCCGGGGTAGTCGTCGGAGATCCGGCGCAGCAGTGTCGTCAGCGACGAGGGTTCGATCCGCCAGTTCATGTCGGTGACCGGCCCGCGCGGCGGGAGGAACTCGATGCCCTCGGTCCCGGGATGCGCCGGGCTCCCCGCACCGTCGGGCCGGGCCGCGACATAGGTGGGCGTGTAGAAGTTCACGCCGAGCAGATCGATGGGGGCGCTCAGGATGGCCTCGTCCCCGGCCTGGACGAAGGTCGTCGGGGTGAAGCGCGCGACGTGCTCGAGCACGTCCTCGGGGTAACTGCCGCGCAGGAGCGGGTCGAAGAAGATGCGGTTGTGGAGGCCGTCCACGAGGCGGGCGGCGGCGACGTCGTCGGCGTCCTGGGCGTCCGCCGGGAAGGCCACCGTCGGGTTGAGGGTGATGCCCACGGTCTGTGCGCCGGCCGCCCGCAGGGCCTGCACGGCGAGGCCGTGGCCGAGCAGCAGGTGGTGGACGGCCGTGAAGGCGGCCGCCGGGTCCTGCCGGCCGGGGGCGTGGCGCCCGGAGGCGTAGCCGAGGTAGGACGAGCACCAGGGCTCGTTGAGCGTCGTCCAGATGCGCACCCGGTCGCCGAGCCGGCGCGTACACCGTCTGCGCGTACTCGGCGAACGCCTCGGAGGTGTCGCGCGAGGTCCAGCCGCCCCGGTCCTCGAGCGACTGGGGCAGGTCCCAGTGGTAGAGCGTGACCAGCGGCTGGATGCCGGCGCCCTGGAGCTCGTCGACCAGACGGTCGTAGAAGTCGAGACCGCGGGGTTCGACGGGCCCGGTGCCGTCCGGCTGGATCCGCGGCCACGACACGGAGAACCGGTAGGCCGCGAGGCCCAGCTCGGCCATGAGTGCGACGTCGTCCCGATAGCGGTGGTAGTGGTCGCAGGCGACGTCCCCGGTCTGGCCGCCGGCGACCTTGCCCGGCGTCCGGCTGAAGGTGTCCCAGATCGACGGGCCCCGGCCGTCGTCCCGGGCGGCCCCCTCGATCTGGTACGCGGCGGTGGCCGATCCCCAGAGGAAGCCCTCCGGGAACCGCAACGGCCCGGTGCCTGCCGTCTGCGTCTGCGTCGTTCCCACGGTCTCGGTCGTCACGGTCGGCCTCCCGGGCGTCGGTCTCCAGCGGTTCCGGTCACGGGTCACGGTAGATCGAGAGCCGTCGCCGTGCCCTCGGGGTCGGCGGCGGAGGCGCCGACGTCGAAGCGGTAGCTGCCGGGCGTCACGCGCCAGTCGCCAGGCCCGTGCCGGACGGCGAGCCGGTCGCGCGGGACGTCGATCCGCACGTCGCGCCGCTCCCCGGCGGGCACCTCGACCCGGGCGAACCCGGCGAGGAAGCGCTCCGCGGGCCGTCCCGCCGCCTCCGGCCGCGTGACGTACACCTGCACCACGTGGCCTCCCGCGCGCTCGCCGGTGTTGGCGACCACGGCCTGCACCTCGACGCCGTCGGCGGCCGCTCGGACGTCGACGCCGCCGATCGCGAAGGTCGTGTAGGAGAGCCCGAAGCCGAGCGGGTGCGCCGCGGCGACACCGTCGCGGTCGAGGCGGCGCTGCCCGTGCCAGCGGTCGTAGACGACGCTCGTGGCGTTCCGCTCGAACGGCGGCAGGTCGGCCTCGTCGCGGGGGAGGGCGAACGGGAGCCGCCCGCCAGGTTCCCGGCTCCCCGAGCAGGACGTCGGCGAGCGCGTGCCCGCCCTCCATCCCGGCGTACCAGGCCACCAGGACGGCCGGGACCTCGTGCCGCCACGCCTCGATGACGACGGCGGAGCCGGCCACCAGGACGACGACGGTGCGCGGGTTCGCCGCGGCGACCGCATGGATCACGGCTTCGTCCTCGGCGTGCAGCCGGAGTGACGTGCGGTCGCCGCCGACGTCCTGCGGTCCGGCCTCCCAGACCCGGGCGAGTTCGGCGAACGCGCCCGGCTCGGGTTCGGGCGGGTAGAGCGTCGCGAGCGCGGGGTCGAACGAGCCGACGTACTCGCCCTCGTCCTGCGACGTGTACCCGACCACGACGACCGCGGCATCCGCACCGGTGGCGGCCGCGGCGGCGCCTCCGGCGACCCGGACTCGGGGCGCACGATCTCGACCTCGGGCAGGGCGGCGCGCAGCCCCGCGAGTGGCGTCACGACCGCCGGCGCGCGGACGTCGGAGGATCCGTGGTCCCCCGTGTTCGCGACGTCCGCGAGCCGGCCGACGACGGCGAGCCGGGTGAGCCGTCGCGGCGTCCAGAGGCAGCACCGGCGCACCGCCCACGGGCTCGTTCCGGAGCAGGACCATCCCGCGCGACGCGACCTCGCGGGCCAGCGCCCGGTGCTCGTCGGAGGCGACCACCTCCGGCGCGGGCGCCGGCGCACCGAGCGAGGCGGCGGAGCGCAGCTGGGTGCGCAGGATCCGGATCGCCGCCCGCTCCACGTCCTTCCAGTCCGCGGTCCCCGCCGCGAGCGCGGCCGGCAGGGCGCCCGCGCGCTGCTGCGCGAACGGCATCTCCACGTCGAGACCGGCGGCGAGCGATCCCACGGGGTCGCGCAGACCCCAGATGAAGTCGGAGACGACGAAGCCGTCGAAGCCCCACTCGTCCCGGAGGATGTCGGTCAGCAGCACCCGGTTCTGCCCGCACCACGTGCCGTTGACCGAGTTGTAGGCGCTCATGACGCTCGCGGCGCCGGCGTCGACGACCGCCTTGAAGTGCGGCAGGTAGACCTCGTGCAACGTCGCCTCGTCGACGGTGACGTCGACGGTGAACCGGGCGTTCTCCATGCTGTTCAAGGCGTAGTGCTTGACGCAGGCCATCACGTGCCGCTGCGCGCCGCGGGCCAGGGCCGCCCCCATCGCGCCCAGCAGGGCCGGTTCCTCGCCGTAGGTCTCCTGCGCGCGGCCCCAGGCCGGGTGCCGCAGCAGGTTGATGCAGACCCCGCCGAAATAGTTGCCGCCCTGGGCCCGGATCTCGGCGCCGATCACCTCGCCGATGCGTTCCTCGAGCTCGGGGTCCCAGGTCGCGCCGCGGGCCATCGGCACCGGGAACGCGGTGGAGTTGCCGATCACGGCCCCGCGCGGCCCGTCGGCGAACCGGACGCCGGGGATGCCGAGCCGCGGCACGGCCCCGGCCACGATGGGCTCGAGGTTGTAGCCCTTGCCCATCATGTCCGGCATCCCCGGCCAGAACGGCTGGTCGCCGTCGAGCAGGCCGAGTCGTTCGTCGTCCGTGAGCTGGGCGTACAGGTCGTGGGCCGCCGCGCCCGGGTCGCCGCCGGCGCGGACGGCGTCGACCGCCCGGTCGAACGAGGCGACCGCGGGCCCGGTGCTGGTCGTCATCGCCTGCTGTACCTCCTGCTCGACGGCTCGGGCGTGGCCGGCGGATCGTGCACGCCCGTCGGAACGGGCGTGCACGATCCGCCGGCGTGCGTCGGACCTACTTGCTGAAGCCGGCGGTGAGGCCGGACAGGAGCTGGCGGCGACCGATGACGTAAAGGATGAGGATGGGCAGGGTGGTGAGGACCACGGCCGCGAGGACGGCGGGGATGTTGACGCTGTACTGGCCCTGGAAACTCCAGAGCGCGAGCGGGAGGAGCCGCTGGTCGGGGTTCTGCGTGAGGATCAGCGGCAGCAGGAACCCGTTCCAGATGGCCAGGCCGTTGTAGATCGCGACCGTGACGAGCGCGGGGCGGGTCAGCGGGAACGCCAGGCTCCACATGGTGCGCCACTCGGTGGCACCGTCGACCCGCATCGCCTCGAAGAGCTCCTTCGGGACGTCGCGGACGAAGTTGCTCAGCACCAGCACCGACAGCGGGATGGCGAACGCGATGGACGGCAGGATGATCGCGAGCAGCGTGTCGTACAGGTGCAGCTTGATGATGATCAGGTAGACGGGGATGATCGTCGCCTGGATGGGGATGGCCAGACCCATCAGGAACACCCCGTTGAAGAACCCCAGCAGCCGGTTGCCCGCTCCGCGCACGATCGCGTAGGAGGCCATGAAGGAGATGACCAGGGCCGGGACGATCGCGCCGATCGTGACGATGACGCTGTTGACGAAGTACCGCGCGAAGCCCGACTGGAAGACGAACTGATAGTTCTCCAGCGTCGGGGAGGTCGGCGGCGCCATCGGGTTGGCCGAGAAGTAGATGTCCTGGCCCTTGAAGCTCGTGATCACGATCCAGTAGATCGGGATGATCACGATCGCGAGCCAGATCCAGCGCGGCCAGTCCTCCCAGCCAGTTCATCTCACGCAGGTGGCGCATCCGCTGGCCCGGCGGTGCTGCCGGCCGCTGCTGTACGGGTGCCGCCCCGGTGGTCGCGGTAGTTGGCCATGTCACGCCCCCTCGAGCTGACTTCCGCTGCCGCCGATGCGGCGCAAGAACAGGGCCAGCGCGAGACCGATCACCACGAGGATCGTGGCGATGGCACTGGCCAGGCCCATCTGGTTCCCCTGGAATCCTCGGATGTACATGTCCAGGGCGAGGTTGCGGGTGGCGTCCGCCGGGCCGCCCGCCGTGAGCACGAAGATGAGGTCGAAGAACGTCAGCGCTCCGACGATCATCAGCGTCGACGACGTGACCATCACGTAGCGCAGCTGCGGCAGCGTGATGCTCCAGAACGTCCGGATCCGGCCGGCGCCGTCCAGCATGGCCGCCTCGTACATCGACGCCGGGATCTGACGCACCGCGCCCTGGTAGATCAGGGAGTGGAACGGGATGAACTGCCAGGACACGATGAACAGGACCACCCAGAACGCGAGCGTGCCGTTGCCCAGCCAGTCCTGTGTGAGGAAGGCCAGGTGCAGCCCGGCCCCGAGGCCGAAGTTGGGGTCGAGCAGCGCCTTGTACGCGACGGCGATCGCCGCCGAGCTCAGCAGCAGCGGGATGAAGAACAGCGTGGCGAGGAACTCCCGGTAGCGCTGGTGCCCGGCCATGAACACGCCGATGAGAATGCTGGCCGGCGTCTGGATGACCCAGGTGAAGATCATGATCTTGAAGGTGATCCAGAGCGCGTGCGGCAGTTCGGAGTCACCCAGGACGCTGCGCCAGCTGCCGACCCCGTTGAAGTTGATCGCGCCGATGCCGTTCCAACTGGTGAAGGACAGGACCAGGACGCCCAGCAGCGGGATGACGCCGAAGATGGTGAACATGATCAGCGCCGGCAGCGCCATCCATGTCACCGTGGCGCCCTTGACGGCCCCCCCGCCCCCCGTCGTCGTCGAGCCCTTGACGACGGGGGGAGCCAGCGCGGTCATGACCCAATGGCCTTGTTCATGTTGTCGATCCACTGGTCCGGCGTGATCGACAGCTGGAACAGCTTGGCGATGTTGTCCAGCAGCGTCTCCGCCTGCGGTCGGGGAGAGCGCCTGGTCCCAGGACTGCGCGAAGACCTTGGCCTTGGACGCGACGTCGTAGTTGAACTTGAGCCAGTCGGCGTCCGGACCCGACCCGAAGAACTTGTCCGACCCCTTGATGAGCGGCACGGCGCCGGTCGCGATCCACTTCTGGATCTCGGTGTCGTCGAGCACCGTGGTGCTGAAGAACTTCTTGGCGACGTCCTGCTGCTGCGGGGTCGCCTTGGCGGAGATCGAGTAGTACTGCCCGGGGTTGCCGACGGTGTCGCTGGGGTCGCCCTTGTCCTTCGAGGGGTCGACCGGCGGGAAGTTCATGTACCCGAGGTGGCCGCCGCTGACGAGGTCGCCGCCGCTCTGCTTCATGGTGCCGTAGGTCCAGGCGCCGTGGACCATCATCGCGGCCCTGCCGGTGTAGAACACGGCGAGGTCGGCGTTGGAGTCGGCGGTGATCGAGGAGAAGCCCTTGATGAAGCCGTTGGCCTTCACGAGGTCCTGGACCTTGGTCAGCATGTCCTTGACGGCCGGGTCGGACCAGGCGTCCTTCTTGCCCTCGAAGACGTTCTGGAAGACCTGCGAGCCGCCGATGCGGTCGAGCAGGAACTCCAGCCACATCATGTTCGTCCAGCGCGACTGCCCGCCGAGGGAGAACGGCGCGATGCCCTTGGAGTTGAAGGTGTTGACCAGGTTCATGATGTCGGCCCACGACTTGGGGGGCTCGGACACGCCGGCCTTCTCGAAGACCTTCTTGTTGTAGTAGAAGACGATCGGGGTGACCGTCTCGGCCGGCAGGGCGTAGATCTTGCCGTTGACCGTCGCCGCCCCGAAGGACGACGGGAAGCGCCGGGTCTTCTGCTCCGGGTTCGACTTCGAACCAGTCCGTCAGATCGATGACCTGGCCCGCCTTGACGTCCTCCGCGAGGCCGCCGCCGCCCCAGCCCCAGATGATCGTGGGCCCCTGGCCGGCCCCGAGGGCGGTCTTGATCTTCGTCTTGTAGGCGTCGTTCTGGAACTCCGTGTAGCGCGATGGTGCCGCCGCCGGAGGAGTTGAAGCGCTTGACCGTGTCCTCGCGCACGGCCTGCTGCGGCTGACCGGAGAGGAACCAGAAGGTGGCGTTGCCACCGCCGCCGCCACCACCGCTGCCGCTGCTGCTGGCGCCCGCGCCGCTGGGGCCCGAACTGCCGCAGGACGCGAGCGCGGCCCCGGCGATCGGCGCCCCGAGGGCGAGACTGAGGAAACTCCGACGAGAGGTCTTGGGATCCACACTGATCTCCGTACTCGAGGGCCGCGGCCGAGCGCGGCGACCATAAGGACCAGAGGTCGCCGACGGGGCCGGCGCGAGAGGGTGCTTCGCCCTGCCCTGTTCGGCGCGGTGGAACCGCGCCCTTGTGTTCACCGGCGACCGCCGCGTGTCAACGTAAGATTTCGCGGAAACCCTGTCAAGGGTCTTGTCGCTCAGGTTCGCGATGGGAGACAGTGAGCCGAGTTTCCCGCTCGGGGGCCCCGGGTAAGGCTCATCAAAATATCTCAATGCGGTCACGATCAGGCCTCCGTATGTCAACGAAACATTTCGAAAACTCACACCCTCGAAGGAGAGCTGCGGTGGCGACCTCCGACGCAATCCTCCGGACGGAGGATCTTCCCGCTCCGGACGGCGACGAGGCCTGGCGGGACGTCGGCCGCTCGGTAGCTGAACGCGTCGACGCTCTGCTGCGGGTGATGACCCTGGAGGAGAAGGTCGGTCAGCTCGGCAGCCGCTGGCTCGGCCACGAATCCGACCCGGGCGGCGAGTCCGACGGACACCCAGGCAGGTGCCGACCTCAATGTCGCGCCGATGCAGGACGTGTTCGCCGGCGCAGGCGCGGAGCCGCTCGAGGAGTCGGCCCGGCACGGGCTCGGCCACCTGACCCGCGTCTACGGCAGCGCTCCGGTCACCACCGCGGAGGGTGCCGCCGAGCTCGTCCGGCAGCAGCGCACCGTGATGGCCGCCTCGCGGCTCGGCATCCCGGCGATCGTCCACGAGGAGTGCCTCACCGGCTTCACCTCGTTCGGCGCGACGGTCTATCCCGCCGCGATCGCCTGGGGTGCCACCTTCGACCCCGACCTCGTCGGCCGGATGGCGGCTGCCATCGGCCGTGACATGGCCGCCCTCGGCGTCCACCAGGGGCTGGCGCCCGTGCTCGACGTCGTCCGCGACTACCGCTGGGGGCGCGTCGAGGAGACCATGGGCGAGGACCCGTATCTCGTGAGCGTGCTCGGCGCCGCCTACGTCCGCGGGCTGCAGGAGGGCGGGGTCCTCGCGACCCTGAAACATTTCGCTGGCTATTCGGCCTCGCGAGGTGCCCGCAACCACGGGCCGGTGTCGATGGGCCGACGCGAGTTGCTCGACGTGATCCTCCCGCCGTTCGAGGCGGCGGTGGCCTCTGCGGGAGCCGCCTCGGTGATGAACTCCTACTCCGACGTGGACGGCGTCCCCGCGGGGGCGGACGGCTGGCTGCTCACCGAGCTGCTGCGCGACACCTGGGGCTTCGCGGGCACCGTCGTCTCCGATTACTGGGCGGTCCCGTTCCTCACCCGGATGCACCGGATCGCCACCGACGACGCGGACGCCGGCGCGCAGGCCCTCGCCGCCGGCCTCGACGTGGAGCTGCCCGACACGATCGGCTTCGCCGGGCTCGTGGAGAAGGTCCGCGGCGGCGTGATCCCCGAGCAGCTGGTCGATCGCGCCGCGCGCCGGGTGCTCACGCAGAAGGCGCAGCTCGGCCTGCTCGACCCGGACTGGGCGCCGGAGGCGTCGGTCGCCGGCGCCTCGGGCGTGGAGCTCGACTCGGCGGAGAACCGGGCGATCGCCCGCGAGCTGGCCGAGCGATCCGTCGTGCTGCTCGAGGCGGGCTCCGCCCTGCCTCTGCTCGGGGCCGGCCGGCCGCAGCTCCGGCGGGTCGCCGTCGTCGGGCCGTGCGCCGACGACGGACACACCTTCATGGGCTGCTACGCCTTCCCCAACCACATGTCGGCCCGCTTCCCCGGCATGGGTCTCGGCGTCACCGTGCCGACCGCCCTCGAGGCGCTGCGGGCGGAGCTGCCCGACACCGAGGTGACCTACGAGCGCGGATGCGACGTGCGCGACCACGACCGCTCCGGCTTCGCCGCCGCCGCCGAGGCCGCCCGCGCGGCGGACGTCGTGGTCGCCTTCGTCGGCGACCTGGCCGGGCTCTTCGGGCGTGGCACCTCGGGCGAGGGGTGCGACGCCGAGGACCTGCGGCTGCCCGGCGTCCAGGCCGACCTCCTGGAGGAACTGCTCGGGACCGGGACGCCGGTCGTGGTCGTGGTCGTGTCCGGCAGGCCGTACGCGCTCGGAGACGTGCACGGGCGTGCCGCCGGGCTCGTCCAGGCGTTCATGCCGGGGGAGGAGGGCGGCGCCGCGCTCGCCGGCGTCCTCTCCGGGCGGGTCCAGCCCACCGGCAAGCTCCCGGTACAGATCCCCCGGACCGCCGGCGGCCAGCCCGGTACCTACCTGCAGCCACCGCTGGGCGCCGACGACACCGGGACCAGCAACCTCGACCCGCGCCCGCTCTTCCCCTTCGGCCACGGCGCCGCGTACACCACCTTCGAGGTCGCCGATCTGCGGACCTCGGCCGGCGAGCTCCCGACGGACGGCGAGATCACGGTGACGGTGCGGGTCCGGAACACCGGCCGGCGCGCGGGTACCGAGACCGTCCAGCTGTACCTGCGGGACGTCGTCGCCTCGGTCACCCGCCCGGTCCGCCAGCTGACCGGGTTCGCCCGCGTCCCGCTCGAGCCGGGCGAGGCCGTGGACGTCGCCTTCCGGCTCCATGCCGACAGGACCGCGTTCACCGACCGGTCGTTGCGCCGCGTGGTGGAACCGGGCGACCTGGACGTGCTCGTCGGCACCTCGGCGACCGAGCTCCCGTGCCGCGCTCGGGTACGTTTCGACGGGGGAGCTACGCGTCGTGGGGCCGGACCGGCAGCTCACCACCCCGGTCACCGTCGAACCCGCCGCGGCCTCGGCCGACGCCTAGGAGGAGGGGTTCGTGCCTGCCAGCGACGGGGCGCTGTCCAGAGCGGGCCGGGCCACCCTGGCCACCGTGGCGGCCTCGGCGGGCGTCTCCATCGCGACCGTCTCCAAGGTGGTCAACGGCCGCACGGACGTCGGGGCGGCGACCCGCGCGCGGATCGAGTCGCTGCTGCGGGAGTACGACTACGTGGGCCCCCGCCGGGACGTGCGCGCGACCGCCAAGCCGACGGTCGAACTCGTCTTCGAGGGCAAGTTCAACGCCTACGGCGCCGAGATCGTCCAAGGCGTGCTCGAGACGGCCACGGAGCTGGGCGTCTCCGTCGCCACCAGCGTCCGGCCGCCCGAGCACCGCGACGCGCCGCAGGAGCGCGTCGTCGCCTGGGCACGTGATCTCGCCGCGGCCGGACGGCGCGCGGTGATCGCCGTGGTCAACGACCTCACCCCGGGTGATCTCGCCGCACTGACCCGCGCCCATCTGCCGCTCGTCCTCATCGACCCGCTCAACCTGCCGCGCGCCCGGGTGACCAGCGTCGGGTCGACGAACTTCGCCGGCGGACTGGCCGCGACCCAGCATCTCCTCGGTCTCGGGCATCGCCGCATCGCGTACGTCGGGGGCCCCCTCTCGGCAGCCTGCAACCAGGCGCGCCTGCACGGCTACCGGGCCGCGATGGAGGCCGAAGGCGTCGCGGTGGCGGACGCCTACGTGCGCACCGGGCACTTCCTGTACGAGGACGGCGTAGGCCAGGGCGCGCTCGTGCTCGACCTGCCCGAGCCGCCGACGGCCGTGTTCGCGGCCAGCGACGAGACCGCGGCCGGCGTCATCGAGGCGGCCCGGGCCCGCGGGCTCCGGATCCCGGAGGACCTCTCCGTCGTCGGCTTCGACGACACCCAGGTCGCCCGGTTCGCATCGCCGCCGCTGACGACGGTGCGGCAGCCCCTGCGCGAGATGGGCGGCGTCGCCCTGCGGACGGCGCTGCGTCTGGCAGCGGGCGAGAAGCTCGAGTCCCACCACGTCGAGCTCGCGACCGAACTCGTCGTGCGAAGCTCGACCGCGCCGCCCTCGGCCTGACCGATCCGCCCTGACCGGCCGGTCAGCTGATCGGCCGCGGCTCCAGCCCGCCGAACTCCTCCAGGGCGGCGCCCGTCGCGTCGTCCGCCGGCACGTACGCCACCAGCCGGAGCCCGGCCCGGGTCGCCAGCCAGCTGACCGTGTGCGTGAACTGCAGCAGCCCGAGTTCGGGGTGGAGCAGGCGCTTGCGCATGGTCTCGGGGTGCGCCACGTCGTGCCGCTCCCACAGCTCGGTGAACCTCGGCGAGGCCTGCTGCAACCGCCGCACCAGGCACTTCCAGGCCGGGTCGGCCACGTGTTCCGCCATCGCGCCGCGCAGCTGGGCCACCATCCGGGCGCCCGCCTCGTCCCGGTCCACGAAGCACCGGCTCGTCGTCGTCTTCGTGAACATCAGCCAGAGGATGTTGCGCTCCTCGACGGGCAGCGCGTCGAGGTCGCCCACGAGCACCTGGTACGCCCGGTTGTAGGCGAGCAGGTCGTAGCGGCCGTTGGAGACGAACGCCGGGAACGGGTCGAGCTTGTCCAGCATCGCCCGGACCTCGGGCGTCACGGCCAGGCTGTCGACGTACTCCGTCGGGGCGGGGGCGCCCGCGAGGGTGTAGAGGTGGGCGCGCTCGTGGGTGTCGAGCAGGAGCGTCCGCGCGATGGCCCCGAGCACCTGCTCGGAGACGTGGATGTCGCGGGCCTGCTCCAGCCACGTGTACCAGGTGACCCCGACGCCGGCGAGCGTCGCGACCTCCTCGCGGCGCAGGCCGGGAGTGCGCCGGCGGCCCGCCTGGGGCAGGCCGACGTCCCCGGGCGCGACCCGCTCCCGGCGGCTGCGCAGGAAGTCCGCGAGCTCCCGGCGCCGCAGCTCGTCGGCGTCCCGCAGCGACGTGCCGGCCGGTCGTGCGGTGGCTGAGGTGGTCACGCGGTCATCCTCTCCCACCGGGCAGAGGAGTACCAGGTAGCGGCGGTACCAGGATGAGCAGCGTCTGGTACCACCTTGGCGGACCCGCGAGAGTCGACGGCATGACCTCATCACCCGTCGTCGTCGCCCGGCCGCCCCTGCGGTCGGTGCCCGGCCCGGTCGCAGCGCCCGCGCTGAGGCCGGTGGCCCTGGCCGTCGCACTGCTCGGGACGCTGCTCGCGATGATCGACTTCTTCATCGTCAACGTCGCCCTGCCGACGCTGGCCGTCGACCTCGACGCCTCGGGTGCCGCGCTCGAGCTCGTCGTCAGCGGCTACGCCACCGCCTACGCCGTGCTGCTCGTCGTCGGCGGCCGCCTCGGCGACGCCTTCGGCCGGCGCAGGCTCTTCGTGCTCGGCATGGCCGCCTTCACCGCCACGAGCCTGCTCTGCGGGCTCGCCCCGACGGCCGCCACGCTGGTCGCGGCCCGGGTCCTGCAGGGGGCCGCCGCCGCGCTCATGGTCCCGCAGACCCTCTCGACCATCCAGGCCACCGGGGACGCCGCCTCGCGGGCGCGCGCCATCGGCTGGTTCGGCGCGACCGGCGGCATCGCCGCCGTCGTCGGGCAGGTGCTCGGCGGCGTCCTCGTCGACGCCGACCTCGCCGGCTCGCAGTGGCGACCGATCTTCCTGGTCAACGTGCCGATCGGGCTCGCCGGGCTGTGGCTGGCGCGGACCCGGCTGCCCGAGACCCGGTCGCCGCGCCCGGCCCGGCCCGACGTCGCCGGCACCGTGCTGCTCGCCGCGGCGGTCGTCGCCGTGCCTGCTGCCGCTGACCGAGGGCCGCGCCGCTGGCTGGCCGCTGTGGTCGGAGCTCCTGCTCGCCTCCGCTCCGCTGTGGATCGGGGCCTTCGTCGTCACCGAGCGGGCGCTGGAGGGGCGGGGCCGCACGCCGCTGCTGCCGCCGTCGATCCTGCGGCACCGCAGCATGCGCCGCGGCCTCGCGCTCGCCGCGCCGTTCTTCGCCGGCTTCGGTGCCTTCATGTTCGTCTACGCCCTGCTGGTGCAAGGGGCGCTCGGCTGGAGCCCCACGATGGCCGGGCTCGCCCTGACGCCGATGGCGGGCACGTTCCTCGCCGCGTCGCTGCTCATGCCGCGGGCCGTCGCTCGATGGGGCCGGTCCGTGGTCACCGGGGGCGCCGCCGTCCAGCTCGTCGGGCTGGTCGGCCTCGGCCTGACGATCGCGGCGGTCTGGCCCCGGGTCGGGGTGCTCGAGCTGGCCCCGTGGCTCGCCGTCGCCGGGTTCGGTCAGGGGCTGGTCATGCCGTCGCTCATCCGGATCGTGCTCTCCGACGTCCCGGTCGCCTCGGCCGGGGTCGGCAGCGGCGTGCTCACGACGACCCAGCAGGTCTCCCTCGCCGTCGGCGTCGCGGGGCTCGGCAGCCTGTTCCTCACTCTCGCCGGTCCCGACGGCACGGGCGTGCTCCGGGCCGTGCTGACGATCCTCGCCGTCCAGGCGCTGGTCGCCCTCGGCATCGTCATCGGCAGCCGCGGCCTCCCGGGTCGCTCCTGACCCCTCGCGCCCCGGCGCTAGCTCGTTGTCAGGCCCGGGCCGCCGTGCGGACGTCGGTGCACCTGTGTGAGGCTCCCGGCATGGTGGCTCGCGGGCTGAGCTTCGGAGCGGTCGCGGCGAGGTACGAACGCTTCCGGCCCGGCTACCCGCCGGAACTCGTCGACCGGGTGCTGGCCTACGCGGGCCGCCCGGTCCGGACGGCGCTGGAGATCGGCGCCGGCACCGGCAAGGCCACACGCGCCTTCGCCGCCCGAGGGATCGCCGTCACCGCCACCGACCCCGACCCCGAAATGTTGCGCGAGCTTCGCCGGCACCTCCCGCCGGCGGTGGTCACGGTCCGGTCCGCCTTCGAGGACCTGCAGCCCACGCAGACCTACGACCTGGTCTTCGCCGCCGCGGCGCTGCACTGGACCACCCCGGCGGACCGGTGGACGCGGATCGCCGCCCTGCTGGAGCCGGACGGGGTCTTCGCCTCGTTCGGCGGGGCGATCCGCCTGAGCGACGATGCCGTCGAAGGTGCCGTAGGTGCCGCCCGCGCCCCCTTCCTCGCGGACGACGGTGTTCCGTCTCCGGACGGGACGCCGCCCGACAGCCGGATGCAGTGGCCCGGCACGGAGCTCGAGCAGTCGGAGTGGTTCGGCGACGTCCAGCAGTGGCCGATCGAACGCCGCCTGAGGCTGTCGGCGCGCGACTACGTCGGCCACCTCTCGACCGTCTCGGCGTACCTGCAGCTGAAGCCCTCCGAGCGGCAGACGGTGCTCGCGAGGATCCTGCAGGTCCTGCCCGAACAGGTCGACGTGACCGCCGACATCACCCTGCATCTGGCGCGGCGCCGAGCACCAGCACGAGCTTGCCGCGCACGTGACCGTCCTCGCTGACGCGGGCGCGCCGGGTGTGCGTGCATGGCCGTCAAGGTCCGGCGCCGCGGCGCCAGGCTTCTCGTCAGGATGTGAGCAGGCCGAGCAGGGCGCCTGCGATCTGGTCCAGGGGGACGGGCCGGCCGGCGTGGTCGGCGTGGACGCTGGCGTCGGGCATCCCGTAGCGCTCGGAGGACGGCTCGTCCTGGACCATGACCTGCCCGCCGTAGGCGTGGATGGCTTGGGTGCCCAGGGAGGCGTCGGTGCCGCCGCCGGTGAGGACGACGGCGATCACGCGGGGGCCGAGTGCCACGGCGAGTGTGGCCAGCAGCAGGTCTGCCGAGGGTCGCGCCGGCGGGAGCGGGCCGGTCTTGATGAGCCTGACCGTGGCGTCGGTGCCGACGAGCATGTGCGCGGCCGGTGGGATCACCAGGACCTGGCCGGGCACGAGGGGATCGCCGTCGTCGGCGAACCGGACGGGCAGAGCCGTGCGCTGGGCGAGGATGGCCGCCAGGAGTCCGGGGGCGGCAGGCGAGGTGTGCTGCAGCGCGATCACGGCCGCGGGGAAGTCCGGCGGCAGCGGCGTCAGGACCTGGCTGAGGGCGTCCATGCCTCCCCTGGAGCTGACGAGCGCGACCACGGGGAACCGCTCGTCGACATCGGCGTCCACCCGGCCATCCTGCCTCCGATTCTCAGATGGGTGGGCCTTGGTCCGGTGGCAGCCGCGCTCGCCGTCCATCTGGAGCGGTGGGACCGTGAACGGGTCGTAGACATGTTGAGCCCGTCAGGCCAGTGGCGAGCCGTCCGCGATTCTCGCGTCCGGGACCGCCCGGGGACAGGCGCCCTCGCTCTCATGCTCAACCACCCGAACGACAGTCGGACTCGTGAGGAACTCGTACGCGCTCTGGAGGACCTGGCGCGACAGGCGCGGGAGGGGATTCCCGGCTGCGGGTCGGCCAGCGTGACCGTGCTGCACGAGGGGGAGGCCCGGACGATCTCGACCAGCGATGAGCGCGCGTTGGCCATCGACGAGGAGCAGTACGAGGGGGCAAGTCCGGGCCCTGCCTGTCGGCGATGCGCAAGCGGGAGATCGTCGACGTCCCCGACTACACCACCGAGCGGCGGTGGCCGAACGTCACGGCAAGGGGCCGAGAGATCGGCGTCTACAGCGGCCTGTCGCTGCCGCTCGAGGACGACGGGGACGTTCTGGGTGCGTTGAACCTGTACGGCGACAGCGTGGGAGCGTTCGGAGACAGCTCACTCATGCTCGCGGACCTGTTCACCCGCCAGGCCACCGTCGTGCTGCGTCGTCCTGGACCGGATGGACCGGCTCGTCCAAGGCTTCGGGATGGCCGAAGTCGCCACAGCGATCTACGGCCGGCTGATCCTCGATCACGGCAACGGCATGCTCCTGTACTCCAACGCCGGCCACCTGCCCCCCTGCTCCGCCATCCCGGCGGCCGGGTCGAACGCCTCGACCGGGGTACCCACCCACCTCATCGGCGTCCTGCCCCCCGATCAAGGCAGCCGCGGAGAAGCCGCCGCGGCCCTGCCCGCCGGGTCCCTGCTGCTGCTGTACACCGACGGCCTGGTCGAGACCCGCACCCGCAGCTTCGACGACGGCATCGACCTGCTCGCGGCCGCGCTCGCCGCCGTACCGGATGACCACACCCCCGCCCAGATCTGCGACGCCCTCCTCAAGGCCCTGGTGAGCGGCGACCCGGAGGACGACGTCGCCGTCCTCGCCATCCACATCAACCACTGATCGCAGGCGCTTGCCGGCTCTCGCCGTGGTCGTCGAGCTAGCCGTCCTCGCTCGCGTGGCCGACCGCCTGTTCGTTCGCGTGGTCGTCCCGCAGCGTGATGTCGATGTAGGCGTGGAGGCCGGTCAACCGGAACGCCCTGGCCACCAGCGGGCTGGCATTCGTCACGACGAGCCGGCCGCCGTGCTCGCGCTGTCGCTTGTAGGCGATGACGATGGCGGTCAGGGCCGTGCTGTCGAGGAAGGTCACGGCGCCGAGGTCGATGACGAGGAGGTCGGGCTGGAAGTCCTCGATGAGGCTGAGCCACTCCTGGCTCACGGCAGGGACGGTGGCCAGGTCCAGGTCGCCTTCGGGGCGCACGACGAACTCTGCGTCTGGCATGGCTGGCTCCTCAGCCACGAGCACGGGGAAAAACGTGGACCGCTCAATCGTGCCACCTGCTGTCCCGGCTTCAACAAGGCTGTCGGCAGCGATCCGGCCACGACGTGCGTGCGAGCTCGGCCGCCGACGGCTCTTTCATCGGGCACGCTCAATCACTCCAGGCCGTGTCGCGCGACGCGCACGGGTAGTTCCCTGCTCGCGCTCCGCGCGTACGGTCCGTCCCTTCCCGCGCCCGGCTGCTCGGCGGCGGCCCTGGCCGGTCATGGCGTCCCCGTCAGGGAGTCTCCTGTTGCTGGCCGGTCCCGCCGGCGTCGGGGTTGCTCACTCCTTGTCGACGCTTCCTCGACTTCTCGCGCTGCTCGATCTCGTAGTCGAGCATGCGCGACATGTCCGTCCGGCCGACCAAACGGCCGAGCCAGCCACTTCCGTTCTCGGGGTCCGGGCTCGTCGGAGCCGTGCTCCCGTCCCGAGGTTGTCGCTGGGACGACGGGGTACGGATGGGCGGGCCGGGCGTCAGGCCGGCCGCCGTCCTTCGGAAGGCCGCGCCCGTGAGCGCGATGCCTAGGCCCACGGCGATGAAGGTGATTCCGAAGCCGCTCAACCAGTCGAGAGCTGTGACGAGTCCCGCCACGAGGATCACCCCGCCCGCAAGGCTGATGAGCGTCCCCGCCCGTAGGGCGTTGCGGCCTGACGATCGGAGGTTCCCCGTCACGTCGCTGATTGTGCCGCGCCCATGTCGCGGTCCGGAATGGTGGAGTATGCACGCGGTCCGAGCGACGCACGCCTTCGACGGCACCCAGTTCCTGCATGGTGGAGTGACGGTGCTCGTGGATGGTGACCGGATCGCCGGCGTCCACATCGGCCGAGTCGACCTGCCAGGCGGCGTTGAGGTGACGGAGTACGACGGGACCATGCTGCCCGGATTGTTCGACTGCCACACCCACCTGGTCGCGGACGCCACCTTCGGTGGGCTCGAGCGCGTCGGCACGATGACCGACGAGGCGATCGACGCCGTGATCGTGGAGTCCCTCCGCGCCCAGGCCGCGGCGGGGGTGACCACGGTCCGGGACTTGGGGGACCGCGGCTACAGGACGCTGGCGTTCCGGACGTGTTCCGGCCTACCCCGCGTGGTCGCGTCTGGGCCGCCGATCACGACCCCGGGGGGCCACTGCCATTTCCTGGGCGGGGCGGTGGATGGGACGTCCGTGCAGCCGTCGAGGAGCGTGCCGAGCACGGGGTGACGTCGTGAAGGTGATGGCCTCGGGCGGCTTCGCAACCCCGGAGACCGACCAGCTGGGCGCGCAGTTCTCCCTGGCCGAGCTCGCGACGCTCGTCAACGAGGCGCACCGGGCAGGGCTGCCCGTCGTCGCCCACGCCCACTCCCTCGTCGGGATGCACAATGCCCTGGCAGCGGGCGTCGACGGGATCGAACACTTCAGCGGTCTCTCATCTGAAAGCGGGGCGCAGATCGACGACGACCTGTTGGAGGAGGTGGCCCGCCGGGGCGTGGTGTGGACCTCACCACGGGCAACCACCGCGCCCTCCACGCCCTCATGCCGGCGCCTCCTCCGCCTGTCGCGGCGCTCATGGCGAGGTTCGGGTCGCGAGCTTCGACGAGTTCTACGCCGCGCGGATCGGGCTCTTCACCCGGCTCCGGGAGCACGGGGTTCCCGTCGTCGCCGGCGTGGACTCCGGCATGGCGCCGACGTGCGCTGGGCCCGTGTCCCAGACCAGCACAGGCCTCATCCGCTGCGCATGATGTGGACCAACCGCGGCAGGTCGAATCCTGGCATGCGCCGCAGCCGCCGCCGCTCGGCAGTCGGCACACCCGCTGACAGGGAGCGACCAGCCGACGACACCCGTCGCCCCGCAGGTCGGTCAGAGCGGCCCAGGCCACGCCACAGCCCGAGCGTCAACACACCCTTTGCGGAAGCAGGCGCCCCACATGACTCAGCCCGCCGCAACCGGACGACCGTCGAGCGCCCTGCGGCGGGTGCTCGTCCCTCTCGCCCTCGCCCAGTTCATCTGCAGCTTCGCCGGCTCGAACATGAACGTGATGATCAACGACATCAGCGAGGACCTGCACACGACCGTGCAGGGCGTGCAGATCGCGATCACGCTGTTCCTGCTCGTCATGGCCGCGCTGATGATCCCCGGCGGCAAGCTGACCGATCGCTACGGCCGCAAGCGGTGCCTCAACGTCGGCCTGGCCGTGTACGGCGTCGGCGCCCTGCTGAGCGCGATCGCTCCCGGCCTGCCCACCCTCATCATCGGCAACTCGATACTCGAGGGCGTCGGCACGGCGCTGCTCATCCCGCCCGTCTACATCCTCACGACGCTGCTGTTCACGGATACGGCTTCACGTGCTCGCGCCTTCGGCACGATCAACGGGATGGGCGGGATCGGCGCGGCTACGGGACCATTGATCGGCGGGCTCATCGCAACGGCGATCAGCTGGCGGGCCTCGTTCGTCTTCCAGGCGCTGGTCATCGTGTTGATCGTCGTGCTGAGCCGGCGCGACGTCCGCGATCCGCTGCCGCCGGATCCCACCCGCCCCTTCGACACGATCGGAGCGATCCTGTCCGCCGTCGGGCTGGTCCTGGTCGTCTTGGGCATCCTTGCCACCGACAACAACCTCTGGCTGATGGCCGGACTGATCCTCGCCGGCGGCCTTGTCCTGGCGGCGTTCTTCTACTGGGTGCGCGCCAGGGAACGTGCGGGCCGGGAGGCGCTGCTCTCGACGGCGCTGTTCCGCAACCGCACCTCCAACCTCGGTCTGGTCACGCAGAACATCCAGTGGCTCGTGCTCATCGGGATCTCGTTCGTCGTCTCCGCCTTCCTGCAGGTCGTGCGCGGCTACAACTCGATCCAGACCGGCCTGATCATCACGGCCTCGACGGTCGGCCTGCTGCTGTCGTCGCTCGCCGCCGAGCGCCTCGCGAAGCGGTACCCACAGCGCACCCTCATCGTGGCGGGCTTCGTCCTCACGATCGCCGGCATCGTCCTCTTCCTCGCTCTGGTCGGCCTCTCGTCGGCCGTCTGGGCCCTCCTGCCCGGGCTCTTCCTGATCGGTCTGGGGATCGGGGCCATGCTCACCCCGTCGGTGAACGTCGTGCAGTCGAGCTTCCCCGACCAACTCCAGGGCGAGATATCGGGCCTGTCCCGCAGCGTGTCCAACCTCGGGTCCTCCCTCGGCGCCGCCATCGCCGGCACCATCCTCGTCGCCGAACTCACATCGAATCCGCAACGCTCGTACGCACTCGCGCTGATCGTCCTCGCGGTGATCGGCGTCGGCGGGCTGATCGCCGCGGCAATGCTTCCCGCGACGCCTACCCCATCCACTGCCCCGCTCCCGCCGGACGTGCACGCCCCGCGCCTCGGGACGACCTAGGCCGGGCATCCCCGGACATCTCCCCATTCCGTCGGCCACCGTCCGCACGCCGTGGGCAACAGGGATCATGCTCACGCGCCAAGTGACAGTCGCTGGGGAAACGAGACGCCTTCAGTAGTACCAGGGGTACGGCGACCAGTCGGGCGGCCGCTTCTCGAGGAAGGCGTCGCGGCCCTCGGCGGCCTCGTCCGTTCCGTAGGCCAGACGCGTCGCCTCTCCGGCGAAGACCTGCTGGCCGACGAGCCCGTCGTCCACGAGGTTGAACGCGAACTTCAGCATCCGCTGCGCGGTCGGGCTCTTGCCGTTGATCTCCGCCGCGACCTCGAGCGCCTCCTCCTCGAGCGACGCGTGCGGCGCCACGATGTTCACCGCGCCCATGCGCTGCATGGTCTCGGCGTCGTAGGTCCGGCCGAGGAAGAAGATCTCCCGCGCGAACTTCTGGCCGACCATCCGGGCCAGGTACGCCGACCCGAACCCGCCGTCGAACGAGGCGACGTCGGCGTCGGTCTGCTTGAAGCGGGCGTGCTCGCGCGAGGCGACCGTCAGATCGCAGATCACGTGCAGCGAGTGCCCGCCGCCGGCCGCCCAGCCGGGGACGACCGCGACCACGATCTTCGGCATCGTCCGGATGAGCCGCTGCACCTCCAGGATGTGCAGCCGACCGCCGTGCGCCGCGACGCGGGCGGCGTCCACGCTGTCGGCCGTCTCGCCCGCGGCGTACTGGTACCCCGACCGGCCCCGGATCCGCTGGTCGCCGCCGGAGCAGAACGCCCACCCGCCGTCCTTCGGCGACGGCCCGTTGCCGGTGAGCAGGACGCAACCGACGTCCGGGGTCATCCGGGCGTGGTCGAGCGCGCGGTAGAGCTCGTCGACGGTGTGCGGCCGGAAGGCGTTGCGCACCTCCGGCCGGTCGAACGCGATCCGCACCGTGCCGCGCTCCGGGCCGGGGCGGACGCAGCGGTGGTACGTGATGTCGGTGAAGTCGAAGCCGGCGACCTGCTCCCAGGCCGAGGCGTCGAAGAGCTCGGAGACCACGGCCGCCACTGTAGGAGGGCCCCGCACGGGGAACGTCCACGCCCTCGCCGCGCCGGGCCCGGGGTGCGGCTGCGAGCATGGCGAGCGTGCACCCCTCGACGCTGCTCGCCCGCCTCGCGGTCGAGGCGTTGCGCGTCGCCGGCGTCCGGCACGTGGTGCTGTGCCCGGGGTCGCGCAGCGCGCCGCTCGCCTATGCGCTCGCCGCCGGCGACGTGGACCTGCGGGTGCGCCACGACGAGCGGGTCGCGGGGTTCACCGCTCTCGGCGCCGCCGGCGCTGTCGTGACGACGTCCGGCACGGCTGCCGCCAACCTCCACCCCGCCGTCCTCGAGGCCCACCACGGGCGCCGACCGCTGGTCGTGATCACCGCCGACCGTCCCCGGGAGCTGCGCGGGACGTGGGCGAACCAGACCAGCGAGCTGCAGGCGGACCTCTACGGGCGGGCGGTCCGGGCGCGGCTCGACCTCGCGGACGTCGACGCCGCGAAGGACCCGGAGGCCGCGCTGCGCGCGCTCGTCGAGGTCGTCGCCGCCGCCCGCGACCGCCACGGCCCGGTGCATCTCGACCTGGGCTTCAGCGAACCGCTCGTGCCGGACGACGAGGACGACGAGCCCGGCGAGCTCCCCGTCGTGCAGCCGCCGGCGACCCCGGAGCCGCCGGCCCCGTCGGGTGATCGTCGAGCCCGGTCCGCGGACCGTCGTGGTCGCCGGCGACGGTGCCGACACCGGGCTCGGCCCGCAGGCGCGGGAGGTGGCGCTCGCCGCGGGCTGGCCGTTGCTGGCCGAGCCGTCGTCCGGGGCCGCCGGTCCGGACGCCGTCGCCGCCTACCGGCTCCTCCTCGAGATGCCGGAGCTCGGCGGCGCGGTGGAGCGCGCGGTCGTCTACGGCCGGCCCACCCTCTCCCGCCCGGTGACGCGGCTGCTCGAGCGCCCGGACGTCGACCTCGCCCTGGTCGCCGCCGACGGGGACTGGCCGAACCCCGGCCGGCCCGCCGCCCGTCTCGCCCCGCTCGGCCTCGCGACGCTCCCGCCGGCGAGCGGAGACCGCGAGTGGCCGCGCCGGTGGGCCTTGGCGTCGTTCGCCGCCCGCGCCGGTCTGGACGCCGCTCTCGACGATCTGCTCGCCGAGGATCCGGATCTGCTGTGGGGTCCGCAGGTGGCGCGCGCGGTCGCGCTGACGGCGCGGCCGGGGGAGACCCTCGTCGTCGCCGCGAGCAATCCCGTCCGCGACCTCGACCTCGTCGTCCACCGGATCCCGCGCGGCGTGCGCGTGCTGGCCAACCGCGGCCTCGCCGGCATCGACGGCACGCTCTCGACGGCGTCCGGCGCGGCCCTCGGCGGCGGCTTCGTCCGGGTGCTCGTCGGCGACCTCGCGTTCCTCCACGACGCGAACGCCCTGCTCGTCCCCCCGGACGAGGACCGGCCGCACCTGCAGATCGTCGTCCTCAACGACGACGGCGGGGGCATCTTCAGCCTGCTCGAGCAGGGCGAGCTCGCGACGCACGGCCCCGCCCAGGCCGCCGCCTTCGAGCGGCTGTTCGGGACGCCCCACGGCACGGACGTCGCCGCGCTCTGCGACGCCCACGGCGTGACCTACCGTCACGCGCACGGCGTCCCGGCCCTCGTCACCGCCCTGGAGAACCCGGCCCCCGGCACCAGCGTCGTCGAGGTGCGCACGACCCGCGAGGGCCTGCGCGAGATGCACGCCCGCATCCGCGCGACCGTGCACGCCGCCGTCCGGACCGCCCTCAGCGAGGGCTGAGGCACCTCAGGCGAGCTCGACCTCGTCGCGCCAGGTGTGCCGCGGTTCGAAGCCCAGCTCCGCGCGGGCCCGCTCGATCGAGAACAGCGAGACGTTGCCGCCGATCGGCGCCCTGCGGGGGACGCCGGGGAAGACGGCGTCGAGCAGCTCCTCGGTCGGGGCGCGCATCACCGTGTCCGCGTTGGCGATGACGTAGCTGCGGGCACCGCTGACGTCCGCCTCGACCGCCAGCCGGCAGGCGGTGGCCGCGTCGCGGACGTCGATGTAGCTCCACAGGTTCCACCGACGTGCCTGCGGGTCGCCCTGCCAGCTCGGGAAGTCCGCGTACGCCTCCGGGAGGATGACGTTGGACAGCCGCAGGGCCACGAACGGGATCCCGGACCACGCCGACACGTGCTCGGCGGTCGTCTCGCCGACCACCTTCGAGAGGGCGTAGGTGCTGGCCGGCAGCGGGTAGTGGTCCTCGTCGACGGGCACGTAGCGGGGCGGGGTGTCGTAGGGCAGGCCCAGCGTGGTCTCGCTCGACGCCCACACCACGCGGCGGAGCCCGAGCTGGGCGGCGGCGAGGAAGACGTTGGCGTTCATGCCGGTGTTGCGCGTGTAGGTGCGCGCGGGCGGCACGAGCCCGGGCGCCGGCACGTTCGCGAGATGCACGACGGCCTCGCAGCCGGCGAGCACCTCGGCCGTGTCGCCGTAATCCTCGAGGTCGGCGGCCAGGTAGGCCAGCTCGGCCTCGCCGGGCAGGAACCCCGGCCGCGGCCCGAGGTCGGTCGCGACCACGTCGTACCCGTGCTGCAGCAGCTCCATCACCGCGTAGCGGCCGACCTTGCCGGCGGCTCCGGTGACGCAGACGGTCGTCATGGCTCCCGATCCTGTCATCCGCGGTCTGCCGCTGCCTCGCGGCGAGGGCAATCATGGACGGCATGACCGACAGAACCGACACGACCGACACCAGCGACGCCATCGCCGCCGCGGCGGCCGCGGACCCGGTCCCCAGCCCCGGCCGGCTCGTCCAGGGCCGGATCTACCGGGACGGCGCCCTCGGCCGCCGCCCGCTCGTGCCGGTGACGCCCGACCGGCTCGCGGCGACCGCGCGCCGCCGGATGAAGCGGCGCGGCTGGGCCTACGTCGCCGGCGCTGCCGGGCAGCAGCGGACGGCGGCTGCCAACGAGGCCGCGTTCGAGCGCTACCGGCTCGTGCGACGGATCCTCCGCGACGTCGCCGTCCGCGACCTCACGGTCGAGCTCCTCGGGCAGCGCCTGACCTCGCCGTTCCTGCTGGCGCCGGTCGGCGTCCTCGGCATGGCGCACCCGGACGCCGACCGCGCGGTCGCTCGCGCGGCCGCGGCCGTCGGCGTCCCGATGGTCATCTCGACGCAGGCGTCGTGGCCGATGGAGGAGATCGCGGAGAACCTGGGCGGGACGCCGCGGTGGTTCCAGCTGTACTGGTCGCGGGAGGAGGAGCTGGTCGCCAGCTTCGTGCGCCGCGCCGAGGGGATCGGCGCCTCGGCGATCGTCGTCACGCTCGACACCCACACGCTCGGGTGGCGGCCCTGGGACCTCGACCTCGGCTCGCTGCCGTTCGCCCGCGGCCAGGGGATCGCGCAGTACACGAGCGATCCCGTGTTCCAGGCGCTCGTGCGCGAGCGGGCGGCGTCGGGGCTCCCGGCCGGGCCCGACCCCCTGGGCCGCGCGCCGCGGCCCGCGCCCACCGCGCTCGGCACGCTGCTCTCGCTGGCGCGCCACCACCCGGCGGCGTCCGGGAGAACCTGCGTTCGCCGGTGCCGCGCGCCGCGGTGCAGACCTTCCTCGATCTGTTCTCCAACCCCTCGCTCACTTGTAGCAATACGTAACTGAACCAAAAAGTAGAGGGCAAAAAAAAACACGTATTGTGCACGCGCGGTGGTGTGCATCATCAGCGACGGGTGGGATCGAGGCGACGCTTCGTTGTTGGCGGCGGAGCTGGCACATCTGCAGAGGATGTCGTTCCGGCTGATCTGGCTCAACCCGCTGCTCGGCCTGCCGGGATACAGACCGCTCACGCGAGGGATGGCGGCGGCCCTCCCTTATATTGATGACTTTCTTCCTGCCAACAACCTGGATAGCCTTCGCGACATAGCCGACTTGCTGGCAAGCATCGATCTTGGGGCACGACCTTCGCGCAGGCAATCGCTGCTGGGCGCGCGAAGATCGGAATACCAGGAACGCGCACTGAGCGAAGCCACAAGACGAACGAAGGCCGGACCCTCTTTTACCGTAGCCACATCGTCGGGTTACCCAAGGCAGCTTGATTCCTGTAGGGGCATGAGGTGGCGACGAAGGAGACGGAGGGACGAATGGGAAGCAGGGGGACGTGCCTCGCCCGCCTCACTCGAAGCTATATTCCAGGCTGAAGGGGTGGGGCTGTACGTGGCCGGTGGAGCTGCCCTGTCCTTTGAGGCCGGTGAGGTCTCCTGTCCCTGACCCCGGCACGACCGAATAGTTGACGCTGGCGATGCCGTCGGCGAAAGTGCCCGTGTGCTGGAGGACAAACGTGCCTGAGCGGTCTCCTATGCGCCCGACGATACGCTCGAGACCTACGAAAGAGGCCGCGCTTTCGCTTGTGTAGGCCATCAGGTAATCGATGATGCCTTCACCCTCGATGTCGCCCTGGTACGTTTGCGTCACCGTCGCGTGGGTGAGTTTTGCCGACACCTCCCATCTCGTTGTAGGGCTTTTGTCCCAGTTCTTGAGTTCGAATGTGCCTTGTGCAGTTGTGCTCATTTCTGTTACTCCTTGTTGCGTATTGTCTGCTCTTTCAGCAAGCTTAGTGCCGAATAGATTTCTCCCAGGAAGCGGCTTGGCACACGTCCGATCATGCGTGTGGATGCGAAGCCGCAGCGCCGGGCCAGCGCCTCCCACGTCGAATACGACAGAGGGTGCGGCACCCACGGGTTGCCCCGGTCGGCATTGTATTCGACCAGGATGAGCCTCCCGCTCGGCTTGAGATAGCCGCTCACTATCTGCACAATAGGCTCTTTGTTACGCACAAAGTGGAGCGCGTTCGCCATCACGATTTCGATCGAGCGGTGGCACGTCCAGCGGGCGGGTGAAGTCAGCGACCAGATAATGAACGTCGGCCTGTGGGAAGTTCGAGCGCATTGCCGCTCCTGTTCTCGGAGAGAGCCTCCGTCCTTGTCCACTGAATAGATTTCTCCCGTTGGGCCGAGGAGGTCGGCCAGGGCGAGCGTGAACGCTCCCTATCCGGGACCCTAGATCGGCCCAAACGCCGCTGGTACCGGGTATACCGTCTTATCAGGTTGACGTGGTCTTCATGGATCATGTCTTCGCTTTGACCTTCGCGGCCAGGCGGCCTTGCACTCTGTTGGGGAGGGCGAAAAAGAGGGCCAGCGCCAGGTTGACCGCCAGGCTCAAGTGGGCATCGAAGAGGGCCGCAACCAGGGCCACGGCATACAACACAGGGCCAAAGAAATACGATTGGGTTACCGCGCGGACGTCGGCGCTATCGGCGCTGCGACTTAAGAGGCGGTTGTTGGCCGACATGTACCAGAGTTCATTGAAGCAGAGCGCGATCACGATGCCCCAGCCGCTGTACACTTCCAGAACCAGCCTGGCGCGATCCGTTTCGAGAGGAGATAGGTAGTCCGCCACCAGCGCGGTCGGGAAAGGCACAAGGCTGATGACCAGCAGCAGTAGGCTGTTCCAGATGAGGAGGCCGTGCGTCGAGCGCCGGATGAGGCGGAAAAGCTGGTGGTGATTGATCCACATGATGACTATCGTAGAGAAGCCCATCAAGTAGGCAAGATAGTGGGGCCACTGGTGCAGGAGGCCATCCCACAGCAGCCCGGCGCTGGTGAGGCCGTCGCCGTTCGCGTCCACCGGCACCTTGATTTCGAGCACGAGCAGCGTGGTAGCGATGGCGAACACGCCGTCACTGAAGGCTTCAATGCGTCCTGTCTCTTCTCTTCCTCTGCTTCTTCGATCAGAGCAGGGCTTTCGTTGAATGCGAATTCGTCGTTCGGCATTGGTCCGAGTTGTCAGTTGTCAGTTGTCAGTTGTCAGTTGTCAGTTGTCAGTAGACGATGTGACGATGGACGATGGACGATGGACGATGGACGATGGACGATGGACGATGGACGGCTGATAGCTCCGGTCTACTGACAACGGACAACTACCGGTACGCCGCTGCCTGCAGGTTGAACAACTCCGCGTAGGTGCCGTCGAGCGCGAGAAGCTGCTCGTGGCCGCCGGCTTCAGTGATGGTGCCGCCTTCTAGGACAAAGATACGGTCGGCCAGCCTGACAGTGCTGAAGCGGTGGCTGATGAAGACGGCCATCTTGCCCACCGTCAGCTCCTTCATGTGGGCGAATATCTCGTACTCCGAGCGGGCATCGAGGCTGGCGGTCGGCTCGTCCAGTATCAGTATATCAGCGTCGCGCATGAAGGCACGGGCGAGCGCCACCTTCTGCCACTCGCCGCCCGAAAGCTGGTAGCCCTCGTCGAACCAGCGGCCCAGGGTGGTGTCGTACCCCTTGGCAACTTCGAGATCACCCGGTCCGCGCCGCTCTTGGAGGCCGAGGTCTCCACCATCTCGCGGTTCTGCATCTCTGCGAGCCGGCCCACGCCTATATTGTCGCCCGCGCTGAAGAAGTAGGTCACGTAGTCCTGGAAGATAACGCCGATGGCGTCGTGCAGACTTTGCAGATCGTATTCGCGAATGTCCACCCCGTCTATCAATATCTGCCCCTCGTCGGGATCGTAGAGGCGCGTGATCAGCTTGACGATGGTGGTTTTGCCCGCGCCGTTCTGCCCCACCAGGGCCACCGCTTCGTCCGGCCTGTATCTTGAAGTTGACATCGCGCAGGGCAGGCTCGTCCTTGCCGGGGTAGGTGAAAGTGACGTTACGGAACTCCAGCCCCTCTTTGCAGAGGTAGCTCCAGCTTACGGGCGTTGGGCGCTTTGCGTATAAGTGGCGTGTAGTCGAGGAAGCTGTAGAGGTTGGTCAGGTAGAGGCTGTTTTCGTACATGTCGGCTCGGTGCAGAGCAGCCTCAGCAGCCTTCTCAGCGGCCTCTCCGACATGTACGAGAACAGCCTCTACCTGAACAACCTCTACAGCTTCCTCGACTACACGCCCACTATTCACAACCCGCCGAGCCCTCAAGCTCGAACTACCTCTCAAGAGGGGCTGGAGTTCCGCAATGTCACGTTTCACCTACCCCGGCAAGACGAGCCCGCCCTGCGCGGATGTCAGCTTCACGATCATGCCCGGACGAGGCTGTGGCCCTGGTGGGGCAGAACGGCGCGGGCAAGACCACCATCGTCAAGCTGCTCACCCGCCTCTACGACCCCGACGAGGGGCCAGATCCCGATCGACGGTCATGACATGCGCGAATACGACCTGCAGAGCCTCCACGACGCCATCGGCGTGATCTTCCAGGACTACGTGACCTACTTCTTCACCGCCCGCGACAACATAGGCGTGGGCCGCCTGGAGAAGATGGCAGACCGCGAGCTCGTGGAGGCCTCCGCCTCCAAGAGCGGCGCGGACCGCGTGATCCAGAAGCTGCCGAAGGGTTACGACACCATGCTGGGCCGCTGGTTCGATGAGGGCTACCAGCTATCGGGCGGCGAGTGGCAGAAAGTGGCGCTGGCCCGTGCCTTCATGCGCGACGCCGAGATCCTTATCCTCGACGAGCCGACGCCAGCCTCGATGCCCGCGCCGAGTACGAGATCTTCGCCCACATGAAAGAGCTGACCGAGGGCAAGACGGCCGTCTTCATCAGCCACCGCTTCAGCACCGTCCGCCTGGCCGACCGCATCTTCGTCCTAGAAAACGGCATGATCACAGAGGCCGGCAGCCACGAGGAGCTTCTCGCTCTCGACGGCACCTACGCGGAGTTGTTCAATCTGCAGGCAGCCGCGTACCGGTAGTTGTCCGTTGTCAGTTGTCAGTTGTCAGTTGTCATGTCGATCAGTCGATAGTCGACGACCATCGTCCAGTCTACTGACAACTGACAACTGACAACTGACAACTGACAACTGACAACTGACAACTGACAACTCGGACCAATGCCGAACGACGAATTCGCATTCAACGAAAGCCCTGCTCTGATCGAAGAAGCAGAGGAAGAGAAAGAGACAGGACGCATTGAAGCCTTCAGTGACGGCGTGTTCGCCATCGCTACCACGCTGCTCGTGCTCGAAATCAAGGTGCCGGTGGACGCGAACGGCGACGGCCTCACCAGCGCCGGGCTGCTGTGGGATGGCCTCCTGCACCAGTGGCCCCACTATCTTGCCTACTTGATGGGCTTCTCTACGATAGTCATCATGTGGATCAATCACCACCAGCTTTTCCGCCTCATCCGGCGCTCGACGCACGGCCTCCTCATCTGGAACAGCCTACTGCTGCTGGTCATCAGCCTTGTGCCTTTCCCGACCGCGCTGGTGGCGGACTACCTATCTCCTCTCGAAACGGATCGCGCCAGGCTGGTTCTGGAAGTGTACAGCGGCTGGGGCATCGTGATCGCGCTCTGCTTCAATGGACTCTGGTGGTACATGTCGGCCAACAACCGCCTCTTAAGTCGCAGCGCCGATAGCGCCGACGTGCGCGCGGTAACCCAATCGTATTTCTTTGGCCCTGTGTTGTATGCCGTGGCCCTGGTTGCGGCCCTCTTCGATGCCCACTTGAGCCTGGCGGTCAACCTGGCGCTGGCCCTCTTTTTCGCCCTCCCCAACAGAGTGCAAGGCCGCCTGGCCGCGAAGGTCAAAGCGAAGACATGATCCATGAAGACCACGTCAACCTGATAAGAGACGGTATACCCGGTACCGGCGGCGTTTGGGCCGATCTAGGGTCCGGATGGGGAGCGTTCACGCTCGCCCTGGCCGACCTCCTCGGCCCAACGGGAGAAATCTATTCAGTGGATAAGGATGGAGGCTCTCTCCGAGAACAGGAGCGGGCAATGCGCTCGAACTTCCCACAGGCCGGCGTTCATTATCTGGTCGCTGACTTCACCCGCCCGCTGGACGTGCCACCGCTCGATGGAAATCGTGATGGCGAACGCGCTCCACTTTGTGCGTAACAAAGAGCCTATTGTGCAGATAGTGAGCGGCTATCTCAAGCCGAGCGGGAGGCTCATCCTGGTCGAATACAATGCCGACCGGGGCAACCCGTGGGTGCCGCACCCTCTGTCGTATTCGACGTGGGAGGCGCTGGCCCGGCGCTGCGGCTTCGCATCCACACGCATGATCGGACGTGTGCCAAGCCGCTTCCTGGGAGAAATCTATTCGGCACTAAGCTTGCTGGAAGAGCAGACAATACGCAACAAGGAGTAACAGAAATGAGCACAACCGCAAAAGGCACATTCGAACTCAAGAACTGGGACGAAAAGCCCTACAACGAGATGGAAGGTGTCGCAAAACTCACCCACGCGACGGTGACGCAAACGTACCAGGGCGACATCGAGGGTGAAGGCATCATCGATTACCTGATGGCCTACACAAGCGAAAGCGCGGCCTCGTTTCGTCGGCCTGGAGCGTATCGTCGGGCGTATAGGAGACCGCTCAGGCACGTTTGTCCTCCAGCATACGGGCACTTTCGCCGACGGCATCGCCAGCGTCAACTATTCGGTCGTGCCGGGGTCAGGGACAGGAGACCTCAGCGGCCTCAAAGGACAGGGCAGCTACTCCACCGGCCACGTACAGCCCCACCCCTTCAGCCTGGAATATAGCTTCGAGTGAGGCGGGCGAGGCACGTCCCCCTGCTTCCCATTCGTCCCTCCGTCTCCTTCGTCGCCACCTCATGCCCCTACAGGAATCAAGCTGCCTTGGGGCTAACCCGACGATGTGGCTACGGTAAAAGAGGGTCCGGCCTTCGTTCGTCTTGTGGCTTCGCTCAGTGCGCGTTCCTGGTATTCCGATCTTCGCGCGCCCAGCAGCGATTGCCTGCGCGAAGGTCGTGCGCCGAGATCGAGGCTTCCCAGCAAGTCGGCTACGTCTCGAAGGCTATCCAGGTTGTTGGCAGGAAGAAAGTCATCAATATAAGGGAGGGCCGCCGCCATCCCTCGCGTGAGCGGTCTGTATCCCGGCAGGCCGAGCAGCGGGTTGAGCCAGATCAGCCGGAAAGATATCCTCTGCAGATGTGCGAGCTCCGCAGCCAGCAGTGAAGGGTCGCCCCGATCCCAGCCGTCGCTGATGATGCACACCACCGCGCCCTGCCTCAACATCCGACGCGCCCATTTCGTGTTGAAAGTGCGCAATGCCTCACCTGTGCGCGTGCCGCCCGACCAGTCCTGCACGTGGCTGCTGACTTCGGCGAGCGCCGTGTCTACGTCGCGCACCTTTAGCTGGCGGGTGATGCGCGTGAGCCGCGTCCCGAAGAGGAAGACCTCGGCGTGGCCCACTTCCCTTCGCAAGATGTGCAGGAAGTGCAGCATCATCCGTGTGTAAGGGGCCATCGAGCCGCTGATGTCGCACAGCAGGACGAGCGGGCGCGGCTTTGTGCGCGGCGCTCTCCAAGAGAGTGTGTAGGAATCCCTTCGGTGCGCATGGCCCGCCGCATTGTGCGCGCCGCGTCGAGCCTGCGACCTCGCTTCCTGGCTGTTAGGCGTCGCGTGCGCCTCATTCCCGGTTTCCACTCCCAGCCCGTCATGAGCGCCCTGGCTGCGGTCAACTCCTCTTCCGTGAAGTGGGCGAAATCGAGCTTGCGCAGCCGCTCCTGCGCGCTGTAGAGGAGTGCCTGTGTTATCTGCTCTTCCTCGTCCTCTTCTCCCGGTTGCCCTTCCCCCTCGCTATCCGAAAGCATCGTTCGCTCAACAGCGGGCAGGATGGGCCGCTCTTTGCCCTTCTCTCCACCTTCTCCTACTTCGTTCAGTCGTCGCTCGTCGCTCGTTGCTCGTCGCTCCTCAAGCGACCCCGTATCCGACGGCATGATGATCTGCCTGGTGCGCGCCCAGAACTGCCTGAACGTCAGATCGAACTTGGGAAGGTCCTCCTTGCTCGCGCAGAGCATGGCCCGCGAGGCGAAATAGATCTCGTTCCGGTCCTTCAGATCGAGCAAAGAAAGAGCGCGGAGCAGGTCGCGCATCTGCCCGGCTGTAACCGCCACGCCGTTGCGGCGCAGCAGGCGACCAAAGTCTACCCAGCGTCGGGTGAGGCGGTCGGCGAGTGGGAAGTGCGGAATGGTGAGTGTGGAATAATTGCGGTCAAGATTTCCCATGTTAGTTGTGTGCTATTCCTGCCATCTACTTATCACCTAATTGGTTGCCGCGTTCAATCTGCTCTTTTCGTTCTAGTAACCAGTTTCGTGCTGCTCCCGTAGCAATGAGCACATCGTGATGATTGTGGCAGATAACATAATCTACTTCCGGAGATGTAATGTAGAACTCAAATCCGAAAACCTCTTCCAGTACAGGAACAATTCGCGAACCCTGCTCGAACTGAACTATCGCAGGTTCTTGCCAGTCCAGGAAAAACATAATGGCTTTAGCACCTTGCACAAAGTCGTCTATCCATCGCCAGCCGTTAGGTGTCCCGATAGACACCTGGTCAGGGAAGTATTCCCACAAGAAGCCAGTGCGGCCGTTTGTAAATCGCTCTATGATCAGGTTTCTTACGATATTCGCTTCATTTGTCGGCAACAGTGCCATAGGGGTGCCGGTTGCGGACGCTGCGCGTGTGACTTCATCGAGTATATAGCCCATATACCTTTGCCTTGGTTAGCTTGGCTTGGCACTCTGCTCCAACGCCGAAGCGTGTGCTTTCTGCACCATCACCTCGAGCGCCTGCCCTTGCACCCGCTCTATGTCCTCCTGGTGCTTGAGGAGCGCGCCCAGCGTATCGCTGACCACGTCCACGGTGAGCGTCTGCTGTTCCAGGGCGAGAAGTGCCGCCGTCCAGTCGAGCGTTTCGGCCACGCCAGGGAGCTTGTAGAGGTCCATCTTGCGCAGCTGCTGCACGACACCAACAACCTGCCTGGCAAGCTCGCCGGGCGTTTCGGGGAGGCGGGCGTTGAGGACGGCTATCTCTTTCTCGAAGCTGGGGTACTCGATCCAATGGTAGAGGCAGCGGCGCTTGAGGGCGTCGTGTATTTCGCGGGTGCGGTTGCTGGTGATGATCACGGCGGGTGGCTCGGTGGGCCGGAACGTGCCCACCTCTGGCACCGTTATCTGGAAGTCCGACAGCAGTTCGAGCAAAAACGCCTCAAACTCTTCGTCGGCGCGGTCAAGCTCGTCAATAAGGAGCACCGGGCGGCCAGGCCCGGGATAGGTGACGGCCTGCAAGAGCGGGCGCTTCACCAGGAACTCCGGCCCGAAAAGCTCGGCTTCCTCGAACTCTGCCGTGTGCCCTCGCGCCCCATCAGCCGGATGCGCATCATCTGGCGCGCATAACTCCACTCGTAGACCGCTGTGCTAACGTCCAGCCCCTCGTAGCATTGGAGGCGTATCAACTCCGTTCCCAGGATGGAGGAGAGGGTCTTAGCGACCTCGGTCTTGCCCACCCCCGCCTCGCCCTCCAGGAAAAGAGGCTTTGGCAGCTTCAACGAGAGGAAAAGGGACATAGCAAGCCCCCGCTCGGCTATATAGCCGCGCTCGGCAAGTGCTTGCTGCAAGTCGTTGATGGCGTTGAACATCTACATCCAGTATAGAGGATTGCGGCAAAAAGGAAAGGGCCGCCACAGGCGGCCCTTTCCTTTTTGCTCACTTGAGCCTACAGCCTGCTCTTAGCCGTCTCTATGGTGTGATGCAGCCTGGACGGGTAGGGAGCAGGCCCATCACAGCAAAGAAGCGCCAGCGTCCCAAGAGGTATCCAAGCGGTATTCTTGTGCTATACTTGGGTGTTCGGAGACTAGGTCCTATCTGCAAACTCTGAAAAGTTGGTAAACTTGGCTCATGACACCTCAACTGAGAAGACACGAGCTAACCGATGAACAATGGGGGAAGCTTGAGCCGGTATCCTCCACAAAAGCCTCACACAGGGAGGCCAAACAAAGAACACCGCACCATTATGAACGGCATCCCGTGGATACTCAAAACAGGAGCCCAGTGGGAGGACTTGCCCGAACGTTACGGATCCCCAAAGACTGTCTCCTCACGTTTGTACCGCTGGCGAAAGGCAGGAGTTTGGGATCGAGTGCTCGCACAGCTACTGCAGTTAGGTGACACTCTTGGCGAAGTTCAGTGGACAATTCATTATGTGGACGGCACCAGTATTCGCGCTCACCAGAGCGCAGCAGGTGCAAAAAAGGGGATCCGCAAGATGGTCCGGAAACAGAAGCCTTAGGCTGGAGCCGAGGAGGGTTCGGCACCAAGATACACGTGAGGTGTGAAGGTAAGGGTAAGCCTGTGACGTTCGTGCTTACACCAGGGCAGCAGCACGAATGCACAGTGTTCGAGCAGTTGATGGAGCAAGGAGCGATCAAACGGGCTGGCAGAGGCAGACCGAGAAGGTTGCCAGGCAGAATTGTAGGGGATAAAGGATACTGGTTCAATTCCATCCACAGTATCTCCGCCGTAAGGGCATCAATTACACCATTCCAAGAAAGTCTAATCAGACGAACACAGGACCATTTGACAAAGCCATTTACCGACAGCGTAACCGAGTGGAGCGCCTAATCAACCGTCTAAAGCACAACAGAAGGATTGCTACAAGGTACGAGAAACGGGCTGAGAACTACCGAGCCATGTTGACTATTGCTGCCATACTTCAGACCAAACAACAACGCTACAAGGGGGCAGATAGCCAAAATTGATGCTAACGCTGCGGGCTTTGCCGAACCCGTTACAGCGCAGAGCTTCGAAGACGTGCCACCAGGTTCCACGTTCTACACCTACACAGAGAGGCTAACTTCGCGTGCTGTCATGTCCGGCTATACATGCGGCGGTGCGGGAGAGCCATGTGTGCACCCCACGGACAGGCCATACTTCAGGCCGTCCAATAACGCTACGAGGGGGCAGGCGAGCAAGATCGTGGCTAACACTTTCTTCCCTGACTGTCTCACACCAAGCCGGCGGTAAGCCCGGGCCGCTGTGAGCAACAAGACGGAGGTCAGGTAACGGGTGTAGCTTCTCGTAAGGAAGGAGAATAATCGTGAGCAGGCGCAACATATTCGTATCGGTAACCTTTTTGGCACTTGTGTGATAGTGGCCGCGTTTGCGGTGAACGGGGAGGCCTCCGGCGCTGCTTCTGCGTTGCCGACCACCGGTCGCGGCTCCGACGCACAGGTTCCGACATTGCACCCCACCGTCACTACGGCGGTACACTTCGATATATCCCCGCCGCTTCGCTCCATTCCGCCGGGCAAGGTGCAGCAAGGGCCCATATCCGATCTGCCCGACCCTAGGCCGATACCGGCGGGACCGTTTGGCCGCGTGGTAGACGATCCGGTTGTGCAAAAGCTGCTTGCGCCTCCCGCTATTCCAACGCCGCTCATCAGTTTTAACGGCCCGCCCAACCTCTGCGGATGCTCCCCGCCCATCTCGAACGGCGAGGTCGGCCCGAATTACGTCGTCGTCATGGACAATCTCTCATTTCAGATATTCAACAAAAGCGGCACCCCACGATATGGCCCTGCAGCAAACAATACACTGTGGTCGGGGTTCGGCGGTGGGTGCCAGACCCGAAACGACGGTGACCCTGTTGTCCTTTACGACCAGTTGGCAGATCGCTGGCTCCTGAGCCAGTTCACCTCCGCCGCACCTTTCCTCAATTGTGTCGCCTTATCTCAGACGAACGACCCCACAGGCGCGTTTTACCGCTGGGCGTTCCCTGTAAGCAGTGGCCTTAACTTTGGGGACTATCCCAAGTATGGAATGTGGCCCAATGCCTATTTCATCTCCACCAGGGAGTTT
>CAVWLJ010000004.1:0-393752 GCA_963755755.1 uncultured Actinomycetota bacterium | reverse complement strand
CCGAGCATCCGCGATCTATCGTGATGCGATGCGCGCCGGGCGGCTGCTGACGTTGCTCCTGACGCTGCAGGAGCACGGACGCATGACCACGACCGCCCTGGCCACGCGGCTGGAGGTGTCCCGCCGGACGATCCTGCGCGACGTCCAGACCCTGGGCGAGGCCGGCGTCCCGATCGTCACCTTCCACGGCGCGGGCGGCGGCATCGAACTCCTGCCCGGCTGGCGGACGGCGCTCGGCGGGATCGGCGCCGACCACGCCGCCGGGCTGCTCCTCGCCGGCCATCCGCTGCTCGCGCGGGCCCTCGGCCTCGGGGCCGCCGCGGACGCCGCACGGACGGCGCTGCTCGCCGCGCTCCCGCCCCCCGACCGGGCTCCTGCTGCGTGGGGGACGGTGGCTCCTCGTCGTTCCGCCGGACGACGAGACCGAGGCCGCGCAGGTGCTCCCGCTCGACACCGTCACCCGGCACCGGCTGCTGCCGGGACGTGCCCCCGGCGGGACTCGAACCCGCACTCGAGCACTTTCTAAGGCGCCTGCCTCTGCCGTTGGGCTACGGGGGCGCACCACCGGCCAGCGGCCAGCCTACGGTGCCCGCCGACGGCGCCGAGGCGTCGAGCGAGGCGGACGGCGAAGCGTGAGAAGGGCCTTCGCAGCACGGCCCGGCGCCCCTACCCTGCGGCCATGTCCCGAGCTCCTCCGTCCGCCTCCGGCCGCGCTCACCGACACCGAGCGCGCGGTGCTCGACGCCGTGCACGACCTCGCCCGTCGCGGGGAGATCGTCCGCGACCTCGCGGCGCTGGTCCGCATCCCGAGCGTCACGGGCAGCGACGCCGAGTCGGACGCCCAGGCGCTGGCCGCGGCTCGGCTGGAGCGGCTCGGCCTCGACGTCGACCACTGGGAGCTGGACCTCGACGAGCTGCGCGCCACGGCCCGACTTCCCGGGCAGGAGGCGCCCCGCACGGAGGCGTGGGGTGTGGTCGGGACGACCCCGGGCGCGGACCCGGCGCCCCGACCCTGGTCCTGCAGGGACACGTCGACGTCGTCCCGGCGGGCGACCCGGCGGCCTGGGGCGGCGACCCGTTCGAGCCGCGGATCGTCCGGCGCGCCGGCCGCGACGTGCTCGGGCCGCGGCGCCTGCGACATGAAGGCCGGGCTGGTCGCGGCGCTCGCCGCGGTGGCGCGCCGTCCGCCGCGCCGGCGTCCGGCTGCCGCGGCCGGCTGGCCCTGCACAGCGTGGTGGGCGAGGAGGACGGCGGCCTCGGCGCCTTCGCCACCCTGCCCGCGGCACGCCGGCGACGCCTGCGTCATCCCCGAGCCCACCGGCGGCACGCTGGTCACCGCCGACCGCCGGCGCGCTGACCTTCCGGCTCGAGGTGCCCGGCCGCGCGGCGCACGGCAGCTCGCCGCGCCGAGGGCGTCAGCGCGCTCGAGACGTTCTGCCGCGTGCACGCCGCGCTGCTCGACCTCGAGCCGAGCGCAACGCCGACGCCGACCCGCTGATGGCCGGGTCCCGCTCGCCCTACCCGCTCTCGATCGGCACGGTGCGCGCCGGCGACTGGGCGAGCACGCGTGCCGGACCTGCTGGTCGCCGAGGGCCGGCTCGGCGTCGCGCTCGACGAGGACCCGGCGGCCGCGCGCGCCGCGTTCGAGGACGCGGTCGCCGCCGCCTGCGCGCCGACCCGTGGCTGCGCGACCACCCGGTGACGGTGACTGGTGGGGCGGGCAGTTCGCCAGCGGCCGGCTGCCCGCGGGCCACCCGCTGCTCCCGACCTCGTGCAGGAGGCGTGGTCGGACGCCACGGGTCGGCCCCGGCCGGCGCAGCGCGGCGCGCCTACGGCAGCGACCTGCGGCTCTAGCCGCCGCCGGCGTCCCGACCGTGCACCTCGGCCCCGGCGACGTCCGGCACGCGCACGCGGCGGGCGAGCTGGTCCCGCTGGACGAGGTCGAGGAGGTCGCCGGCGCGCTCGCCCTGACCGTGCTGAGGTTCTGCGGAACCCGCTGATGCCGGACCCGGTTGCGGGGGGGGGCCGGAGAGGCGGGGGCAAGCCCCGAAGGAGCGGGGGGGGACGGCGTCCTCCCCGGAATAGCGCGGAGCTGGAGCCGGTTGCGGGCAAGTGATTCAAGTTTCAACCAGGTCCGGCGAGGAGTTCCCCATGAGCCAGACCACCCGCACCCTCGAGCCGAGCGTCGACCTGCGACGCGGCTCCGACCGGTTCAGCACGAAGATCGGCTGGCTGGACTCGAAGCACTCGTTCTCCGTTCGGGCGCCACCACGAGCCGGCGAACACCCACTACGGCCTGCTGCTCGTCAACAACGACGACCTCGTCGCGCCCGGGCACCGGGTTCGAGACCCACCCGCACCGCGACATGGAGATCGTCACCTGGGTGCTGCAGGGTCGCTGGTCCACCAGGACTCCCAGGGCCACAGCGGCGTCATCTATCCCGGGCCTCGCCCAGCGCATGAGCGCCGGCACCGGGATCCTGCACTCGGAGAAGAACGACTCGTGGCGGCTCACGGGCGGCGACACGCACGCCGACCCGGTGCACTTCGTGCAGATGTGGGTCGTGCCCGACGAGGGCGGCATCACGCCCGGCTACGAGCAGCTCGAGATCGACGACGAGCTCATGCGCGGCGGCCTGCTCCCGGTCGCCTGCGGCATGGAGAAGTACGACGGAGCACACCGCGATCCACATCCAGAACCGGTACGCGGCGCTGCTGGCGGCCCGCCTGCAGGCCGGGCGAGACGGTGCAGCTGCCGGAGGCTCCGTTCGTGCACCTGTTCGTCGCCGCGCGGCGCCGTCGCGCTCGAGGACGCGGGCGTCTGGACGCCGGCGACGCGGCCCGGATCACTGTACGGCGGCCAGCAGGTCACGGCGCTCGAGCCGGCGGAGGTCCTCGTCTGGGAGATGCACGCCACCCTCGCCTGATCGCTCCGCACACCTGGGAGCGAGGATGAGCGGGTGCGCCGCCTCCTCGCCTACGCCAGGCCGCACACCGGCGCGCTGCTCGTCGGGACGTTCCTCGCGCTGCTCGCCGGTGCGGCCGGGCTCGTGCAGCCGCTCGTCGCGAAGCGCGTCATCGACACCCTCTCCGGCGGCGGCTCCCTCGTCGGCCCGGTCGTCGGGCTCGCCGCGCTCGTCGTCGCCGCCGCCCTGCTGACGGCCGCGAACAGCGCCGTCCTCGGCCGCACCGCCGAGCGCGTCGTGCGCGACGTCCGGCAGCAGCTGACCCGGCGGATGGTCCGGCTGCGGATCGACGAGCTCGACCACAGCTCGCCCGGCGACCTCGTCAGCAGGATCACCGCGGACAGCTCCCTGCTCCGCTCGGCGGCGACGACGGCGCTGGTGGACCTCGTCGACGGGTCGCTGCGCTTCGTCGGCGCCCTGATCCTCATGGGCTGGCTGGACCTGCGGCTGCTCGGCGTCTCGATGACCGTCCTGGTCGGGGTCGGCGTCACCGTCGGCGTCGTCGTGCCGCGGATCCGGACCGCGCTGCGTGCCGCGCAGGACGCGGTGTCGGCCATCGCGAGGCAGCTCTACCGCACGCTCGGCGCCGCCCGCACCGTGAAGGCGAGCGGAACCGAGGCGCAGGAGATCGCGCGGGTCGACGAGGCCGTGCAGGAGGCGTACACGGCGGGCGTCCGGAGCGTCCGGCTCAACGCCCTGCTCACCGCCGTCACCGGCCTGTCGATCCAGGTGCCCTTCCTCGCCGTCCTCGGTGTCGGCGGCGCGCTCGTCGCGAGCGGCAGCCTGCCGGTGTCCACGCTGGTGGCGTTCCTGCTCTACCTCTTCTACCTCATCCAGCCGATCGGCCAGCTCGTCGGCGGCGTCTCGACGCTGCAGCAGGGCCTGGCCGCGGTCGACCGCATCCAGGCGGTCGACGCGATGTCCGTGGAGGAGGTCCCGTTCATCGTCGTCCCGCCGCCCGCGCCGACGCCGGCCCCGCCGAAGCCGGCTCCGGCGGGCGCTCTCGGCGTCCGCTTCGAGGGTGTCCGGTTCACCTACCCGGGGCGCGACGAGGTGCTCGCGCGACGTCACCTTCGAGGCGCCCGCGCCGGGGCTGACCGCCGTGGTCGGCCCCTCGGGTGCCGGGAAGACCACCCTGTTCTCGCTGCTCATGCGGTTCTACGAGCTCGACGTCGGCCGGATCGAGATCGGCGGGATGGACGTCGTGGCGCTCCCCCTGCACGACCTGCGCCGGCTCATCGGCTACGTCGAGCAGGACGCCCCGGCGCTGGAGGGCACGTTCGGGGAGAACCTGGTGTACGCGGCGCCGTCCGCGACGCCCGAGGACGTCGCGGACGTGCTCGCGCGGACGCGGCTCGACGAGCTCGTCGCCCGGTTGCCCGACGGTCTGGAAACCCTCGTCGGCACCCGCGGCGTCCTGCTCTCCGGCGGTGAGCGGCAGCGGCTCGCGATCGCCCGCGCGCTGCTCCGGCGCCCGGCCGTGCTGCTGCTCGACGAGGCGACCTCCCAGCTCGACGCCCGCAACGAACGCGCACTCCGGGAGGTCGTCACCGAGGTCGCGCGGACGACGACCGTCCTCGCCGTCGCCCACCGGCTGTCCACGGTCGTGTCGGCAGACCGGATCGTCGTCCTCGATCACGGGCAGGTCCGCGCGACCGGCAGCCATCCGCGAGCTGCTGGCGGCGGACACGCTCTACGCCGAGCTCGCCGCCACCCAGCTGCTGACCGCCGACCGGACCTAGCCGACCACCTGCGAACAGTTCGGCGAGATCGTCCGACCCTGCCAGCGGTCAGCCGTGCTCGTCCCGCAACCGGGCCAATCCCGCGTGCTGGCGGCGGAGCACGGTCCGATCGCTGACGCCGAGGGCGCGCGCCGCCTCGTCCCGGCTCAAGCCGACGAAGGTCCGGAGCACGATGACGTCGCGCAGCGGCGCAGGCAGCTCCTCGACGGCGGCGGCCAGGCGAGCCGCGGCGGACCCCCCGCTCGCTGTGGGCGCGCCGAGCTGCGCCGGCCGGCTGAGGGCCTGGTCAACGACGCGCGCGGCGGTCCGGTAGGCCTCCGGGTCGAAGCCCGCGCAGGCATCGGCGCCGACCTGCGCCACCACCGCCGTCGCGAGCTCGTCGGCGCGAGCCACCCCGCAGACCGGCGCCAAGCGCGCGCGGACGTAGCGCCGGACGGCGGTGTCCACGCCGGCACCCCTCGGCGTCCCGTTCATGCGCCCCGACCTCCACTCGAGCGACGGGTGGTCAGCACGACCGCCCGTCGTCACCCGTTCGGACCAGACGGCGCGGCGGTTTGGTGGCGGCGAGGGAGGCCTCCGGCGGGAGTCAGGCGCCGAGGTCGCGGGCCGCGGCGAGGACGTCGTCGAGCATCGCCTCGGTGAGTCGCCCGGTGAAGGTGTTCTGCTGGCTGACGTGGTAGGTCGCGAGCAGCGTCACCGGCGCGGCCCCCGGCCGCGACAGGGTCGTCGCGGCGCCGTGGGCGAACCTCGGCCGCGGCTGTGGGACGGTCCAGCCGAGCCGCGCCGCCGCGGCGAGGAACACCTCCCAGGCGAAGCCGCCGAGCGCGAGGACGACCCGGAGCGTCGGCTCCAGCAGCCGCACCTCCCGGTCGAACCAGGGGGCGCAGGTGTCCCGCTCGGCGGGCGTGGGCTTGTTGGCCGGCGGGGCGCAGCGGACCGGGGCCGCCATCCGGGCCCCCACCAGGCGCTGCCCGTCGGCGGCGTGCACGCTGTGCGGCTGGGTGGCGAGACCGGCCCGGTGCAGCGCCCCGAAGATCCAGTCGCCGGAGCGGTCCCCGGTGAAGATCCGGCCGGTCCGGTTGCCGCCCTGCGCCGCCGGGGCCAGTCCGACGACCAGCAGCCACGCCCGCTCGTCGCCCCAGCCGGGCACCGGCCTGCCCCAGTAGGGCTCGGCGGCGAACGAGCGCCGCTTCGTCCGCGCGACCTCCTCGCGCCAGGCGACCAGGCGCGGGCACGCCCGGCAGACCCCGACGCATGCCTCGAGCGCCGCGAGGTCGATGGCGCCGGTGGCGAGGGCCCGCACCGCCTCGCCGTCGTGAGCGACAGGTGTGTCGGGCGTCGAGGGGTCACCGGGCCAGCCCGTGCCCGGCGGCACCGGGGAGTCGAAGAGGTCCCCGGTGGCCGGGTGCGGCAGGAGGTGCGGCGGGAGGGAGGGCAGCGTCAGCCCAGGTGCTCGTGCAGGAACGTGACCGTCCGCTCCCACGCCTCCTCCGAGGCGGCCGGGTCGTGCACCTCCGGCCGCTCGTTGTTGAAGAAGGCGTGGTGGGTGCCGGGGTAGTCGTGCACCTCGACGGTGCCACCGGCCTCCTCGATGGCGTTGATCGCGGTCTGGATGCCCGGCGCCTTCGACGTCCCGTCCTCCTCGGAGGCGTGGATGAGCGCGGCCTTGCCGGCGTAGCTGCCCCAGGAGGGGTTCATCCGCTCCCACGGGACGGCGGGGTAGAACCCGACGGCGGCGCTGATGTTCTCCGCGATCGTCGCGCTCCAGAGCGCGAGCGAGCCGCCCATGCAGAAGCCGACGACGCCGATCTCCTGACTCGTCACCGCGTCGAGCCCGGAGAGGTACGCGGCCGCGCCCGCGACGTCCTTCGCGGCCTGGTCCATCGCCAGGCCCATCATCAGCCGCATGGCCTCGTCGGGCTCGCCGGTGGCCGCGCCGTGGAAGAAGTCCGGTGCCAGCGTCGTGAACCCGGCGGACGCGAAGCGCTCGGCGACGTCCTTGATGTGCCCGACCAGGCCCCACCACTCCTGCACCAGGATGAGCCCGGGGCCGCCGCCCTCGGCCTCCGCCAGGTAGCCGTCAGCCGTGCCGCCGTTGCTCGCGAAGGTCACCATCGATCCCATGGCGCACACCTTAGGCCGGTGCCGCCGTGTCGGCGCGCGAACGGCGTGCGAGGGTCAGGAGGCGGCCGACAGGGCCTTCGCGAAGCCGGTGACGACGGCCGGATCGGCGCCGCCGACGACGACCGTGAGCACGCCGTCCGCGCACCAGAGCACGATCGTCCCGTTCTTGCCCGACGAGCCCGCGGACACCGTGCGCCGGCCGAAGCGCTGCTGGTGCAGCGGCACCCCGCCCTTGGTCACGGAGGTCGCGAGCCGGGAGGCGACGGCCTTCGTCACCTGGCTGTTGTCGAGGTACTGCGGGCGGACGGCGAAGAGGAACAGCAGCCCCACCGGGGCGCCCTTCCTCGACACCGACCGCACGGTCATGGCGCCGAAGACGTCGGCGGCGCCCTTGACCCCGGTCATCGGGTTGGGGACCGACCGCGGGGCCGCGCCGAGGGTGTACCCCGGCACCTTGGGCGGGACCGGCGGCTTCACCGGGGTCGGCTTCGGTGACGCGACGGGCGACGCGGACGCCGAGGGCGTCGCGGTCGCCGGTCTGACCTCCACGATGGGCATCGAGGGCGACGGCGAAGACGGACGCCGACGGCGGGTCCGCCGTCGACCGGCTTCCCACGACGTCCGCCTCCCGCGGCACCGAGCAGGCCGCGAGCGGGAGGATCGCGAGGCTCGCCACGGCGAGGGCCCGGCGTCTGCTGCATCCGCTCACGCGTCGCCACCGTAGCCCATCCTCGCCGGCGGGCCCGTCGGGGTCAGCCCTCCGCCAGCGACCAGGCGACGCCGTCGAGGATGTCGTGCTCGCTCGTGACGGCCTCGTGGACGCCCGCCTCGCGCTGCACACGGCCGAGCACCTCGCTCCACACCAGGGCGCCGGCCCCGATGACGTCGACCCGGCCCTGCTCGAGGTACGGGAGTTCGGCGCGCGCGGCCCGGGACCTCGCGAGCATGTCGGCGCAGGCGGCACGGAGCTCGTCGACCGGCAGCACGGCACCGTCGACGGCGGCGGAGTCGTAGGTCGGCAGCGCGAGGGCGTGCGCGGTCAGCGTCGTGACCGTGCCGGCGACGCCCACCAGGGTGCGGGCCCGGGCCAGTGGGACGACCGCCGCGACGGCGTCGATCGCCTCGGCCACGTCGGCGCGAGCCCGCTCGACCTCGTCCGGCGCTCGGCGGATCCGAGTGCAGGTGACGCTCGGTGAGGCGCACGGAGCCCACGTCCACGCTGCGCGCCTGGATCGGCCCGTCGGCCGTGTCCCCGAGGACGACCTCCGTGGAGCCGCCTCCGATGTCGACGACCAGGTAGGGCCCGTCCCGGTCGCTCAGCGCCCGGACGGCGCCGGCGAACGAGAGCCGGGCCTCGACGTCCCCGCTGACGATCCGGGGCTCGACGCCGAGCACGTCGCGGATCCCCGCCGTGAACGCCTCCCCGTTCGCCGCGTCGCGCAGCGCGGAGGTCGCGACGACGCCGATGCGTTCGGCGCCGGCCTCGGCGACGACGGCCGCGTAGAACCGGGCGACGGCGAGGGTCCGGTCGAGGGCCTCGCGCGGCGATCCGGCCCGTGGCGTCGACGCCCTGACCGAGGCGCACGATCTCCGTGCGGCGGTCGACGTCGTCCACGGTCCCGGCGGCGGGGTCGACGTCGGCGACGAGCAGCCGCAGGGAGTTCGTGCCGCAGTCGACGGCGGCGACCCTGGTCATGCGCCGTCCTCCGGCTCGGGGCGGACACACGGCCCCGCCGCCCACCAGGGCGGGAGCAGCGCGAGCGCCTCGTCCCCGAGCGGGTCGACCCCGGGGCCCGCGGCGAGCGCGTGCGCGACGAGGACGTGCAGGCACTTCACCCGGCCGGGCATCCCCCCGGCGGAGACGCCGGCGATCTCCGGCACCTCACCCAGCTCGTCCTCGAGCTCGCGTCGCCGGCGCAGGTAGTCCTCGTGGGCGGCGCGATGGCGGCCGGCGAGCTCCGGGTCCTCCTCCAGGCGCGCGGTCATCTCGCGCATGAGCCCCGAGGCCTCCAGCGTGCCGACGGCGCTCACCGCGCGGGGGCAGGTGAGGTAGAAGGTGGTGGGGAACGGCGTGCCGTCGTCGAGCCGGGGCGCCGTCGTCACCACGTCGGGCAGCCCGCAGGGGCAGCGGTGGGCGACGCCCACCACCCCGCGCGGGGGGCGCCCGAGCTGCGCCTCGACGGCGGCCAGGTCGGCGTGGTCCGTCAGCGTCACGGCGTCACGGGGTGACCGGGGTGGGTGCCGGCACCGGCGGCGTCGGCGTCCCCGCCGACCGGACCGACTGCCAGAGCGTGCCGTACCAGGCCTGGTCCGAGCCGGGCGGCACCGCGGCGGCGGCGCTGCGCGGGTCGGTGCGCGCCGTCGTCCGCCGTCCGGGCTCGAGGTTGACGTAGCCGACCTCCCCGGGCATCACCATGTGCAACCGGGAGCGGGCCTGCGCCTTCACGTAGTCGGGGTCGTTCCACCGGTCGCGCTGCGCCTGCAGCGCGTCCACCTCCTGCTGGAGGCGCACCAGATCCTCCTTGCCCTCCGCGACCTGCGAGCGCTGGGCGAGGTAGGGCCGCACGTAGGGGGCGATGAGCAGCGCCAGGATGACGAGGACGCCGGACATCATGGTCACCGGCCGGGCCAGGGGCAGCCGTCTCGGCGTCCGGGCCGGGGCACCCGCCCGCGGTCGCGGTGCGCGGGGCGGCCGCGCCTCTCCGGACGCCGTCGCACGAGCGGCGGGCCGGCGGGGCTGCGCCGGGCGCCGGACCGGGACGGAGGGGCCGGAGCGGGTGGGGCCAGGGCGCGGAGTCGCGGAGCGGGTGGCGGCGCGACCGCCGCCCGCGGACCGCCCGGAGCGTCCGGGGGGTACCGGACGTCGCGGAGCCATGCCGGCACCCCCTTTCGCCGTGGGTCGGTTCGGCCGATCGGTCCGACCATGCCATGCCCCGCCCCGTCACGACTTCCGACGCGCCCTGAGGCCTTCAGTCCCGGTGGCGCGGGAACGCCGAGGCACCGGCGTAGAGCGCGGCCTCGTCGAGCTCCTCCTCGATCCGCAGGAGCTGGTTGTACTTCGCGACCCGCTCCGAGCGGGCGGGCGCGCCCGTCTTGATCTGGCCGGAGCCGACGGCGACGGCGAGGTCCGCGATCGTGGTGTCCTCGGTCTCCCCGGAACGGTGGCTCATCATCGTCCGGTAGCCGCTGCGGTGGGCGAGGTCGACGGCGTCGAGCGTCTCGGTGAGCGTGCCGATCTGGTTGACCTTGACCAGCAGCGCGTTCGCGGCGCCGGCGTCGATGCCCCGCTGCAGCCGGACCGGGTTGGTGACGAAGAGGTCGTCGCCGACGATCTGCACGCGGTCGCCCAGCGCCCTGGTCATCGCCGTCCAGCCCTCCCAGTCCTCCTCCGACAGCGGGTCCTCGATGGAGACCAGCGGGAAGGCGTCGACCAGCCCCCGGTAGTACTCGATCATCTCGTCGCTGCTGCGCGTGCTGCCCTCGAAGCGGTAGCCGCCGTCGGCGTGGAACTCCGTGGCCGCGACGTCGAGCGCCAGGGCGATGTCGCTGCCCAGCCGGAAGCCGGCCTGCTCCACGGCGGTCGCGACGAGCTCGAGCGCGTCGCGGTTCGTCGGCAGGCTCGGGGCGAAGCCGCCCTCGTCGCCCAGGCCGGTCGCGAGCCCCTTGCCCTTGAGCACCGACTTGAGCGCGTGGTAGGTCTCCGCGCCCCAGCGCAGCGCCTCCCGGAAGCTCGCTGCGCCGATCGGGGCGATCATGAACTCCTGGATGTCGACGCCCCCGTCGGCGTGCGCGCCGCCGTTGAGGATGTTCAGCATCGGGACCGGCAGCACGTGCGCGTTGGGGCCGCCGACGTAGCGGAAGAGGTGCAGCCCGGCGGATTCGGCCGCGGCCTTCGCGACGGCGAGGGAGACGCCGAGGATCGCGTTCGCCCCGAGATCGGCCTTGTTGTCCGTGCCGTCGAGGTCGAGCATCGCCTGGTCCACGAGCCGCTGCTCGGTGGCCTCGTAGCCGACCAGCGCGGGCCCGATCTGCTCGACGACCGCGTCCACCGCCTGCTCGACGCCCTTGCCGCCGTAGCGGCCCTTGTCGCCGTCCCGGCGCTCGACCGCCTCGAACGCGCCGGTCGACGCGCCGGAGGGGACGCCCGCCCGGGCCGTGGTCCCGTCGTCGAGGAGCACCTCGACCTCGACCGTGGGGTTGCCGCGCGAGTCCAGGATCTCCCGCGCTCCGATGTCCTCGATGGTTGCCACGGCCCCACCCTAGCGACGCGAGCGGGGCGGCTCAGTCCAGGTCGAGCAGGGTGCGCAGGTGCCGCGGGGGCGGCGAACCGTGGGCCAGCACCTCGTCGTGCACGGCACGGTCGGAGGCCCCGGGGCGGGCCGCCCGCAGCCGCGCGACCACGCCGCGGACCTCCTGGTGCCCCACGTAGTAGGTGGAGAGCTGGGCCGACGTCAGCAGGGCGCGCCGCCACTTGCCCGCCGCCTCGCCCTCCTCCTGGTGGCCGCGCTCGACCATGAGCCGCATCGCCTCCGCCTCGGTCATGCCGCGGGCGTGCACCCGGACGTCGAGGACGGCGTTGATGGTCGAGCGGAGCAGCATCTTGAGCCGCTGCATCCGCAGGGCGTCGTCGTCCTCGGAGGCTCCCCCGAGCCCGGCGGCGGCGACGATCTCCTCGGCGTACACCGCCCACCCCTCCACGAAGGGGCCGCTCCAGAACGCCGAGCGCACCCGGGTGGTGCCGCGGTGCCGGCGGGCGTGCGCGAGCTGCAGCACGTGACCGGGCACGCCCTCGTGCACGCTGAGGTCGCGCAGCATGTGGCCGTTGTACTCGCGGTAGAAGGACGCCACGCGCTCCGGCGTCCACTCCGGCGGGGTCGGAGCGACCGCGAACAGCGTGGGCAGTGGCACGCCGTCCGCCCCGGACGGCTCCAGCGGACCCGGCGGGTCGCAGTACGCGACCGCCACCCCGCGGCGGGCGGGCGGCATGACGACGATCTCGACGGGCTCGTCGGGAACGCCGACGAGGTCGAGCTCCCGTACCCGCTGGGTCGCCCCTTCGAGGGCCGCGCGGCACAGCGGCAGGATCGTCGCGTCCGTGACGGGGGCCTGCGCCGCGAGGCCGTCGAGCACCTCCCGCACCTGCCCGGCCCGGGGCGGCGCGCCGCGCGATCCGGGAGGCGAGCTCGGCGATCTCCTCCTCGACGGCCTGCAGGTCGCTCTCCGCCCGGGTGAGCAGGACGTCCGGCGAGGTCTCGGTGTCGAGGGCGTACCAGAGCTTGGCGGCGAACCGCTGTTCCCCGAGCCGGGGGTCGGCGTCGCTCTCCGGCAGCCGGGTCTCCAGCCAGCGCGCGAACTCCTCCAGCGCCTGCGCGGCCGGCACGCGCACGGCGTCCAGCTGCGCCCGCGCCGCGGGCGCCAGCTCGAGCAGCGCCTCGAGGTCGGCCCCGAGGAGCTCGGCGACGCCGCGGGCCTGGCCGATCGCCGTCTCCACGTGCACCCGCGGCATGGCGGTCAGCTGCGCCCGGGCGACCTCGAGGTGCCGCGGCACGGCGGCGAGCCGGCCGGCGACGGCGAGCACCCGGGCGGCCGGCTCGCCCACGTCGCGCACGAGCAGCGGGTAGAGGGCCTCGCCGGGCAGGTGGACGAGCGGGTCGTGCTCGTGCTCGCGGAGCTCCTCCAGGCGCCACAGGTCCGCCGCGACGGCGGTCCGCAGGATCTCCCGGTCCACCCGGTCGCCGGCCGTCAGCCCCTCGTCGTCCACGCCGTCGAGCGCCTGCAGGGCGTCGCGGAGCAGGTCCCCGCGCGCGGCGATCCCCTCGGCCGAGAGGTCGCTCAGCCGGTCGTCGAAGCGGTGGTCGCCCAGGGCCGTGGCCGTCTCGGGCGCGCTCTCCAGGAGGGCGTCGACGACGCCTTCGGCCACCCGCCGGAAGCGGCGGGCGGCGGCGTGTTCGCCGAACAGATCCCCGCTCCGGGCGGGCTCGGGATCCTCCATGACGTCATCCTTCCCCAGCCGGGCCGGGCGTGGCGCCCCGGCCGGGCGCCCGAGCGGACGAGCCCGACCGTGTGAGGTCCGGCGGAACCCGCCCGAGAGGAGCCCGCCGTCCCCCATCATCATCGAGTACGCCACGTACCACGACGCGGACGGAGACGATGTTGCCGAAGGTCGGCTACGCCCCCGGGGTCTACGACCTCTTCCACATCGGCCACCTCACCCTGCTCTCCAGGGCGAGCGCGCTGTGCGACCGGCTCGTCGCCGGTGTGGTCTCGGACGAGCTCGCCGGCCGGGCCAAGGGGCGCGCCCCGGTCATCCCGCTCCAGGAGCGCCTGGAGATCGTCCGGCACATCCGGTTCGTCGACGAGGCCGTGGCCGAGACGGTGCCGGAGAAGCTCGACATGTGGCACCAGGTCCACTTCGACGTCCTCTTCAAGGGCGACGACTGGAAGGGCACCCCGAAGGGCGACAAGCTCGAGCGGGACATGGCGTCGGTGGGCGTCGAGGTGGTCTACCTGCCGTACACCGTGCACACGTCGAGCTCGATCCTGCGCCAGGCGCTCGACGCCCTGCTGGTGGACGCCCGCGGCTGAGCCCGCGGGCGTCCGCCCGGGTCAGCTCGGGATCGTCACCGTCAGCGGATTACTCGTCACGGCGTTCCCGAACGGATCACTGACCGTGACCCGATAGGTGTAGGTCTGCCCGGCCTTGACCGTGGTGTCCGTGAAGCCCCCGGTGCCGAGCCGCCAGAACGAGCTCTGGGCCCTGACCACGCCGAGCGGAGCCGTCACGTCGCTGCGCCGGACGGTGTAGCTCAGCCACTGGTTGTCCGGGTCCCAGGTCCGGTGCCAGAGGATCTGGACGCTGCTCGCCGTGACGGGACCGGTGCTCGGGGCGAGGTCGGCGGGCGCCGCCTGCGGGCCGACCTTGTTCGGCGCGACCTGCGGGACGGGGAACCGCACGAGGCCCTCCTGGGCCTGCCCGTTGACGCTGGGGAACTCTCCGCCCAGGACGACGTAGTAGCCGTTCCCGCTGACGCTCCACGCCCCCTGGCTCTGCCCGGTGTACGTCCCGGCGGCCACCCTGGGGAACCACGTCAGCAGCGAGGGCGCGGGCTTGCCGACGAAGCCCCGCGTGGTCGTTGACCGGGTTCGGCCCGACCTTGCCCTTGGCGGCCGTGGTCATCGCCAGCGCGCGGTGCCAGGTCCGGGGCGTCGTCTCCGGGAAGCCACCGATGGACTGGCAGTTGTGGGAGTGCCCGACCATGTAGATCACGTTGCGGGCGGGCCAGGCGGAGTAGGTGTCTCCGAGGCAGTCGTCGATCCACACGATGCTGCCGTCGCTCGGAGCGACGGCGAAACTGCCCTCGAAGTTGCCGCCCGTCCCGAAGTCGTACCCGGTGCCGAAGACGTAGACGCCGTTCGTGCTGAGGCTGGTGATCGCCGCGGTGGTGCCCGCGTCACGGATCAGCGTGTTCGCCCGGAAGACCCGGGCGGCACCGGTGGCGGCGTCGACCGCGCCCATGCCGTAGGCGGCCCGGCCGGCCAGCGTCGTGAACCGGCCTCCCGCGACCAGCGACACGCCCCCCGGGGCGAGCACCATGGCCGTCACCGCGGCGTTCGCGACCGGCCGCCAGGTCAGCAGCGCCCCGCTGGTCGGGGAGAAGGCCGCCAGCCGCGAGCGGGCGCACGCCGTTCACGGTGGTGAAGGTGCCGCCGCGCGTAGACCCGGCTCGTCCCGGCCACGATGGCCTGGACGGTCGAGTTGAACGACGGGTGGAAGCTGGTCAGGGCCCCGGTGGCGACGTCGAACGCGGCCATCCGATTCCGGACCGCGCTGCCGACCTTGGTGAAGTCACCGCCGACGTAGAGGCGCTTGTGGTCGGGCGAGGCCGCGAGCGTGCGCACCTGGCCGTTGAGCACGGGCGCGAACGAGGTGATGAGGTTGCCGGTGCGGATGTCGTAGGCGAGCAGGTTGCTCCGCTTGACGGTCTTCGTCCCGGGAGCGGCGCCGGCGGGACGTGCGGTGGTGAACTCGCCGCCCGCATAGACGGTGTTGCCGACGACGACCTGCGCCCAGACGACGCCGTCGACCTGCGTGGTCGGCAGCGCGTCGACCGAGACAGTGCCCGGCACCCCGGCCGGTGGACTCGTGTCCGCCAGGCCGGGCTCCGACCCCGTGAGCACCAGCAGCGGCAGGCTCAGCGCGGCGGCCACGAGGCCGAGCCCGACCCGTCCCCTCCGCAGCGAGACCAGGCTTGTCGTCACCCTCCGCGTCCTTCCGTTCGCCCACGCAGGCACCAGGCGCACTACGGTAACGGTGCGTGGGGCGTGCGGAGGCCAAACGGGAGGGTTTCCCCCGGGCGGTGACGGATTGCGAGAAGGGCGCTTACGCCGCGATGCGGCGTTCGGCGCGCATGCCGGCGAGGAGCCCGCAGAGCTCCTCGTACCCGGCGGCGACGTCGTCCCACCGGTACCGCTCGGCGACCGAGAAGCGGCCGATCCTGGCTCGTTCGCGGGCCGCGTCGGGGTCGGCCTCGACCTGCTTGAGCACCGTCGTCACGTCGTCGGCCTCGGCGAAGTACAGGCCGGCCTCGCCGACGACCTCGCGGTTGAAGTCCACGTCGAACGCCACGACGCTGGCCCCGGCCCCCAGGGCGCGCAGCAGCGAGGGGTTCGTGCCGCCGACCGAGTGCCCGTGCAGGTAGGAGGCGGCGCCGGCGTAGAGGGCGTCGAGGAGCTCCTGGTCCCAGACGGAACCGAGCATCCGGACGCGGTCGTCGGTCGCCGCCGCGCGATGGAGCTGCGTGACGTGCTCGCTCGCGTACGGCGCCGAGCCGACGACGACGAGCGGCAGCTGGGCGCTGCTCGCCATGTAGCCCTGCAGGACGAGGTCGACGTGGTTCTCCGGCTCGAACCGGGCCACGACGAGGTGGTAGCCCTGCGGCCGCAGGTCGAGCTCGGAGAGCCGGTGCAGCGCGGGGCGCTCGAGGATCGGGGCGCCGTAGGCGAGGTAGTGGGAGGCCACGCCGTACCGGCGCCGGTAGTAGTCCTGGATGCCGACGGCGTCCGCGATCAGGGCGTCCGCCCAGCGGACCGCGGCGCGCTCGGCGAACAGGTAGTAGCGCCGGCCCAGCCGCCCCCACTTGCCGCGCTGCCACTCGAGGCCGTCCACGTGGACGGCGACCGGGACGCCGAGAGCGTGCAGCGCAGGGACGAACGGGGCGTTGGCGGCGTTGAACACGACGGCCACGTCGGCGCGGTGCCGCACCTGGTGGGCGACGGAGAGCGCGGTGTGGCTCAGGGTCTCGGCGGAGCGGAGCCGCAGCGCCGGGAGCACGACGCGGCGCATCCCCAGGTACTCCGGTGAGCGGTCCTCGCTGCGGCAGTAGACGGTGACGTCGTGCCCCCGGGCGGCCAGCCTGCTGCCGACCTCCTCGACGGCGGTCTCGAAGCCGCCGTACCGAGCGGGCGCCCCCCGTGTGCCGATCAGCGCGATGCGCACGAACGCGCGTCCCTTCGTTCGGACCCCCGGGCACTGGGCCGTCCGGGGGATGGTGAGAACTCATGATGCTGCAGCAGGAACGACGAGAAAGCCAAACGACTGAAAACGCTTTAGTCGGTCGTGTCGTGCCTCTGCCGGTCGGCCGGGACGGCGCCGACGTGAGCGGTCTCGGCCTCCGTCAGCCTCGTGAGCGCGCTCCGCAGGCTGCTCTCGGCGTCCACGCCCTCCGCCCGGGCCCGGCGGAGCAGCGCCAGCAGCTCCTGCGCCCACGGGTCCTCGGCGGCCGCGGCGGCGAGCGCGGCGTCGTCGAGGAGGCCGGCCCGCTCCAGGCGGCCGAGCATCTTCGCCCCGCGGGCCAGGGCGGGCAACGAGGCGGGGATGCCCTCGTACAACCCGGTCCGCTGCTTCTCCGCCGCCTTGAGCTCCTCCCACGTCTCGGCGACCTCGTCCGCGTCGGTGGCGGTGGCTCTCGCCTCGGGTGAGCCGAAGACGTGCGGGTGCCGGCTGACCAGCTTCGCGACGATGCCGGCGGCGACCTCGTCGATGCCGAACGGGCGCCCGGGATCCTCCTGCGCGATCCGGGCGTGGAACATCACCTGGAGCAGCAGGTCGCCGAGCTCCTCGCGCAGGTGGTCGCGGTCCCCGTCAGTCTCGACCGCCTCCATCACCTCGTGGCTCTCCTCGAGCAGGTACGGCAGGAGGGAGGCGTGGGTCTGGCGGGCGTCCCAGGGGCAGCCGCCGGGCGAGCGCAGCCGGTCCATGACGGCGACGAGGTCGAGCAGCCGGGCACCGGGGACGTCGTGCGAGCCCGCGACGAGCTCGATCTCGGGAGGCGCGCCGGCGACGGCCCGGCGGGAGAGCTCCTCGGCGAGGGCGTCGGTCAGGCCGGGGTCCCCGTCCGGCGACCCGAGCCAGACGGCGGGCCCGGACGGATCGGCCCCGGCCGCCGCCGCGGCGGCGTCCACCAGGCAACGGGCGCGGACGCCGGGGGCTCGTCGCCGACGATCTCGGGGGCCACCTCCGCGGCGGCGAGGGCGTCGAGCCAGTCGTCGTCGAGGTCGGCCGCGAGCACGACCGCCGCCGCTCGCAGCTGTTCCCACGCCGGCCAGGTGAGCAGTCCCGGGGCGACCCGGGGCGAGACGAGGACCAGGACCAGGCGGCCCTGCGCCGGGACGGTCAACGCGTCAGCTCGCCGCCGGCGTGGGCTGCGCGGAGGCGGACGGCGACGGAGTGGTCAGCCAGTCGACCTTGCGGGGGCTCAGCGTGAAGGACTGGGTCTGGGTGTTCCAGGCGTAGTCGAACGTGCCGTACCGGGGGTTCACGGTGACGGTCTCCGCCTTGAGGTCGCCGATCACCTGGTCGACGTTGGTCTTCGCCGTCGCCGGGTCGACGTCCTGGCCGGCGAGGACCTGCAGCGCGTAGGCGGTCTGGACGGCGGAGACGGCCGCGTCGCTCGGCGTGTTCCCGCCGTCGGGGTTGGCGAACTTCGCCTGCGAGAAGAAGCGCAGCGCGTCGTCCCGGGAGACCGCCTGGCCCTTCTCGGAGGCGACCTGCACGGCGGCGGGGTTGGCGATCAACCAGCCGAGCACCAGCTCCTGGGTGATCTGCGTCGGGTCCTGCACGAGCTGCTTCAGCTCCGTCGTGGCCGTCTGCAGCTCGCTGACGCGTGATCCGGCGGTCCCCGACGATCGCGGCGGCACCGGCCTGCGTCGTGCCGCACCCGGAGAGCACCGGAGCGAGACCGATCGCGAGGGCGACGGCCAGAGCGGCGACACGGGGGCGGCTCACGGGATGTTCCTCCTGAACGAGAACGACCGACCCGATGCTAGCGGCCCGCACCCACGGCCACGGCGGCGGCGGCCGCGACGGAGCCGCCGAGCACCGACTCGACGACCTCCTCCGCCCAGCGCAGGATCTCCCGGTCCCGCAGGGGCGTCCCCGCCACCCGGGCGGTGGTCGGACGGGGCACCAGCATGGTGCCGACGGCCGGTTTGACGATCGAGCCGGGGTAGAGCCGCTTGAGCCGCAGCTGGGCGGAATCCGGGAGGTCGACCGGCCCGAACCGGATCTGGTTGCCCTGCGCGGTGATCTCCGTGAGGCCGGCCCGGCGAGCGGTGATGCGGAGCTTGGCGACGGCCAGCAGGTTCTCCACCGGCTCGGGCACCGGGCCGTACCGGTCCTGGAGCTCCTCGCGGACGGCCTGGATCCCGGTCTCGTCGGTGAGTTCCGCGATCTTGCGGTACGCCTCGAGCCGGAGCCGCTCCCCCGGCACGTAGTCGTGCGGCAGGTGCGCGTCGACCGGCAGCTCGACCTTCATCTCGGCCGCCTCCTGCGGCGCCTCGCCGCGGAACTCGGCCACGGCCTCGCCGACGAGCCGGACGTAGAGGTCGAAACCGACGCCCTCGATGTGGCCCGACTGCTCGCCGCCGAGCAGGTTGCCGGCCCCGCGGATCTCGAGGTCCTTCATCGCGACCTGCATGCCCGCGCCGAGGTCGGTGTGCTGGGCGATGGTCTGCAGCCGGTCGTGGGCGGTCTCCGTGAGCGGCCGCTCCGGGGGATAGAGGAAGTAGGCGTAGGCGCGCTCGCGGCCACGGCCGACCCGGCCGCGCAGCTGGTGCAGCTGGGAGAGCCCGAGCAGGTCGGCGCGCTCGAGGATCAAGGTGTTGGCGTTGGAGATGTCCAGCCCGGTCTCGACGATCGTGGTGCAGACGAGCACGTCGAACTTCTTCTCCCAGAAGTCGACCATGACCTCCTCCAGCCGGTGCTCGCCCATCTTGCCGTGCGCGGTGGCGATGCGGGCGTCCGGCACCAGCTCGCGCAGCCGGGCGGCCGTCCGCTCGATCGAGTCCACCTTGTTGTGCACGTAGAAGACCTGGCCCTCGCGGAGCAGCTCGCGCCGGATCGCGGCGGCGATCTGCTTCTCCTCGTACCCGCCGACGAAGGTCAGCACGGGGTGGCGTTCCTCCGGCGGGGTCGCCAGCGTCGACATCTCCCGGATGCCGGTGACCGCCATCTCGAGCGTGCGCGGGATGGGCGTCGCCGACATCGCGAGGACGTCGACGTCGGTCCGCAGCTGCTTGAGCTTCTCCTTGTGCTCCACGCCGAAGCGCTGCTCCTCGTCGACGACGATGAGCCCGAGGTCCTTGAACCTCACCTCCCCGGAGATCAGCCGGTGGGTGCCGATGACGACGTCGACGGCCCCCTCCCGCAGACCCTGGAGCGTCGCCGCCACCTCGGCGTCCGACTGGAACCGGGAGAGCGGCTTCACCACGATCGGGAAGTTCTGGTACCGCTCGTGGAAGGTCTCGAGGTGCTGCTGGACGAGCAGCGTCGTCGGCACGAGGACCGCCACCTGCTTGCCGTCCTGCACCGCCTTGAACGCGGCCCGGACCGCGATCTCCGTCTTGCCGTAGCCGACGTCGCCGCAGATCAACCGGTCCATCGGGATCGGCTTCTCCATGTCGGCCTTGACCTCCTCGATCGAGGAGAGCTGGTCGGGGGTCTCGACGAACTGGAAGGCGTCCTCGAGCTCGCGCTGCCACGGCGTGTCGGGGCCGAAGGCGTAGCCGGTGGACGCCATCCGGGCCGAGTACAGCCGGATGAGCTCGCCGGCGATCTGCCGGACCGCCTTGCGGGCGCGGCCCTTGGTCTTGGCCCAGTCGGACCCGCCCATCCTGTTGAGCTGCGGCGCCTCGCCCCCGACGTAGCGGGTGACCTGGTCGAGGCCGTCGCTCGGCACGAAGAGCCGGTCGCCCGGCTGGCCGCGCTTGCTCGGGGCGTACTCGATGACCAGGTACTCGCGGGTGGCGCCGCCGATGGTCCGCTGCACCATCTCGACGTACTTGCCGACGCCGTGCTGCTCGTGGACGACGAAGTCGCCGGGCTTGAGCTGCAGCGGGTCGACGACGTTGCGGCGGCGGCTGGGCAGCCGGCGCATGTCCTTGGTGGCGGAGCGCGTGCCCGCGATGTCCGCCTCGGTGAGCAGCGCGACCTTGAGCTGCTCGGCGATGAAGCCGTGCTCGACCGGCGCGGTGGTCACGTGGACGACCGCGGGCTCCGGCACGGTGTCGACGGCCGGGGCGAGCCGGGCCGGGACGTCGGCCGAGGCGAGCACCTCGACCATGCGCTTCGCGGGGCCGGGGCCTTCGGTGGTGGCCACGACGCGCCAGCCGGCGCTGACCAGGTTGCGGAGGTCCTCCAGCGCCTTCTCGGTCTCGCCGCGGTAGCCGACGACCTCCCGGGCGCCGATGCGAACGGCGTCCGTCTCGGAGGTCTCGGCGTCCGAGGTGAGCGAGGTGAGCGACCACCACGGGACGCCGGCCGCGAGCGCGTGGTCACGCACCCGGACCAGCGGCCAGTAGCTGGACGCCGACAGGTCCACCGCCGACAGGTCGATCGGCAGCTCGTTGCCCGCGGAGGCGTTCGCCCAGGACGCGGCGAGGAACTCGTCGCTCGTGGCCACCAGGTCGTGGGCGCGGGTGCGGATCTTCTCGGGGTCGACGAGGACGACGTGGGTGCCCTCGGGCAGCAGGTCGAGGAGCGGCTGCATCTCGTCGACCAGCGCGGGCGCCAGGGACTCCATGCCCTCGACGGCGATCCCCTCGGAGATCTTGCCCAGCATGTCCGCCACGCCCGGCAGCCGGTCCATCAGAGCGGCGGCGCGGGCGCGGACGTCGTCCGTGAGCAGGATCTCCCGGCAGGGTGGGGCCCAGAGACCCTCGGGCGCGATCTCCAGCGAGCGCTGGTCGGCGACCGAGAACCAGCGGATCTCCTCGACCGTGTCGCCCCAGAACTCGACCCGCAGGGGGTGGTCCTCGGTGGGCGGGAAGACGTCGAGGATGCCGCCGCGGACGGCGAACTCGCCGCGCCGCTCGACCATGTCGGTCCGGGTGTAGGCGGCGCCGACGAGCGCGTCGACGGTCTCCTCGAGGCCGGCGTCGTCACCGCTGCGCAGGCGGACCGGCACGAGTTCCCCGAGGCCCGCGACGAGCGGCTGCATGACGGCGCGGATCGGCGCGACGAGGACCCGGATCGGGCCCCCGTCGCCGCTGCCGGCGTCCGGGTGCGCGAGCCGGCGGAGCACGGCGAGCCGGCGTCCGACCGTGTCGGACCGGGGGCTGAGCCGCTCGTGCGGCAGCGTCTCCCAGGCGGGGAACTCGGCGACCTGGTGCGGCTCGAGGTAGCAACGCGTGGCTGCGGCCAGGTCCTCGGCCTCGCGGCCGGTGGCGGTGACGAGGAGGACCGGCCGCTGCCGGGCGATGCCGGCGACGACGAGGGGACGGACGCCGGCGGGAGCGACGACGTCGAAGGTGGACACGCCGCCGGCGGTGGCGGCGTCGAGGACGGCAGCGACGCCGGGATCGGGGCGTACGGCGTCGAACAGACCGGACAGGCTCATGAGGTGGCAGTGACCTTCACCGGGATCGGGGTGCGCGCGCTCCGGGGAGCACGGTGCGGCGCGAACAGCCTACGTCGCGGCACCGACACGGGGCGCGGTGCCGCCGGCCCGCTGCTACCGGCCGAGCGGTACGGCCCTGGCGCCCTGCTCGAGGAGGGCGATCAGATGGTCTCCGTACCCACTGCGGCGCAGCGGCTCCGCGAGCCTCAACAGCTGCTGGTCGTCGATCCATCCCTGCCGCCAGGCGACCTCCTCGATGCACCCGATCTTGAGGCCCTGGCGCTGCTCGACGACCCGGACGAACTCCGCGGCGGCCACGAGCGAGTCGAAGGTGCCGGTGTCGAGCCAGGCCGTGCCGCGCTCGAGGACGGTCACCCGCAGCGCCCCCCGCTGCCGGTAGGCCTCGTTGACGTCCGTGATCTCCAGCTCACCCCGCGGGCTGGGCCGGATGCCGCGCGCGATGTCGACGACGTCGGCGTCGTAGAAGTAGAGCCCGGGCACCGCGTAGGGGCTGCGCGCCCGCGCGGGCTTCTCCTCGATCGAGAGCACGAGGCCCGCGTCGTCGAACTCCACCACGCCGTACGCGCTGGGGTCGGCGACCCGGTACGCGAAGATCCGGCCGCCCTTGAGGTCCGCGTACCCCCGCAGCGAGGTGCCGAGGCCGGCGCCGTGGAAGATGTTGTCGCCCAGCGCGAGTGCGGCCGCCTGCCCGCCGAGGAAGTCCGCTCCGATCAGGAAGGCCTGCGCCAGCCCCTCGGGCCGCGGCTGGCTCGCGTACTCGATCCGCATCCCGAGGTCCGAGCCGTCGCCGAGCAGTCGCCGGAACTGCGGCGCGTCGTCGGGGGCGGTGATGACGAGGACCTCGCGGATGCCGGCCAGCATGAGCGTCGACAGCGGATAGTAGATCATCGGCTTGTCGAAGACCGGCATGAGCTGCTTGCTGATGGCCCGGGTGATCGGGTGCAGCCGGGTCCCCGTGCCGCCGGCCAGGATGATCCCGCGCATGGGTGCCAACGCTACTCGACGGCGGCGACCACCGACCGCGCTTCCGCGTAACGGCGCAGGCACTGTTGGTAGTCGGGCAGGGCGCCGGAGGCGCGCGCCTGGGCCAGCGTCGGGGCGGCGGCGTCCTTCGGTGAGAGCACCGGCGCGTCCGCCGGCCAGGCGATCCCGAGCTCCGGGTCGAGCGGGTGCACGGCGTGCTCGGCGTCCGGCCGGTAGACGTCGTTGCAGAGGTACACGACCGTGCTGTCGGGCTCGAGCGCGCAGAAGCCGTGCCCGAGCCCCTCCGCGAGGTAGAGCACCCGGCGGTCGGCATCGTCCAGGCGGACGGCGTCCCAGGTGCCGAACGAGGGCGAGCCGACGCGCAGGTCGACGACGACGTCCAGCACCGCCCCGCGCACGCAGGTGACGTACTTGGCCTGGCCCGGCGGGACGTCGGAGTAGTGGATGCCGCGGACGACACCGGGCCGCGAGATCGAGGCGTTGGCCTGCGCGAGCCGGAACGGGTGCCCGAGCCCTTCGAGCTCCTCGAACCGGAACCACTCGAGGAAGGTCCCGCGGTCGTCGCCGTGCTGGCGCGGGGTCAGGACGACGGCATCGGGGACGGCGGTGGGCGTGGACTGCACGGCGGCCATCGTAGGGACGAAGTCGCGGTGGCCGGGCCGGATCCGCCGCTACATTGGCGCCGTTCCCCGACCCCAGGAGTGCCGTGAAGATCGTCGTCACGGGAGGTGCCGGATTCATCGGCTCCACCTACGTCCGACACCTGCTCGGGGGCGACCCCGCGTTCGCGCTCCCCGGCGGCGCCGAGGTGGTCGTCCTCGACGCGTTCACCTACGCCGGTGACCGCTCCAACCTCGGCGCGGTGCTCGACGACCCTCGCCTGACGGTGGTCGAGGGCGACGTGTGCGATGCCGAGGCGGTCGAGGCGGTGCTCGCGGGCGCGGACGCCGTCGTCCACTTCGCCGCCGAGTCGCACGTCGACCGATCGATCGTCGCCGGCGGCGAGTTCGTGCGGACGAACGTGCTCGGCACCCAGACGCTGCTCGAGGCGGCCGTGCGGGTGGGCCTGCCGCGGTTCCTCCACGTGTCGACCGACGAGGTGTACGGCTCGATCCCGGTGGGGTCGTGGTCGGAGACGCACGCCCTCGAGCCGAACTCGCCGTACGCCGCGAGCAAGGCCGGCTCGGACCTGATGGCCCGGGCCTACGGGGTCACGCACGGTCTCGACGTCCGGATCACCCGCTGCTCGAACAACTACGGGCCCTACCAGTTCCCGGAGAAGGTCATCCCGCTGTTCGTGACCACGCTGCTGGACGGCGGCAGCGTGCCGCTCTACGGCGACGGCGGCAACGTGCGCGACTGGCTGCACGTCGACGACCACTGCCGCGGCATCCAGCTCGTGCTCACGCGCGGGCGGGCGGGCGAGGTCTACAACATCGGCGGCGGCACCGAGCTGACCAACCGCGAGCTCACCGAGCGGCTGCTCGACGCGTGCGGGGCGGACTGGTCGCGGGTGCGGCAGGTGCCGGACCGCAAGGGCCACGACCGCCGCTACAGCCTCGATCCGACGAAGATCATGACCGAGCTCGGCTACGCGCCGCAGGTGCCGTTCGAGTCCGGGCTGGCCGCCACGGTCGCCTGGTACCGCGACAACCGCGCGTGGTGGGAACACATGCGGGCGCGGGCGGCGGCGCTGCTGCCCGCATGAAGGTCCTGGTCACCGGCGCCGAGGGGATGCTCGGGCGGGACGTCGTGGCGACGCTTTCGTCCGCGGGCCTGTCGCCGACGCCCGCGGGCCGTCGCGCTCTGGACGTGACCGATCCGGCCGCGGTCGCCGCGGCCGTGAGCGGCCACGACGTGGTCGTGAACTGCGCGGCGTGGACGGCGGTGGACGACGCCGAGACGCACGAGGCGGAGGCGTTCGCGGTGAACGCCGTGGGTGCCGCTCACCTGGCCCGTGCCTGTTGGGACGCCGGGGCGCGGCTCGTGCACGTCTCCACGGACTACGTGTTCGACGGCACCGCGGGTGGCGCGCCGTACCGCGAGGACGATCCGGTGGCGCCGCGGAGCGCGTACGGCCGCACCAAGGCGGCCGGGTGAGTGGGCGGTGCGGGCACATCTGCCGGGTCGGCACTGGATCCTGCGGACGGCGTGGCTCTACGGCGAGCACGGGCCGAACTTCGTGCGGACGATGGCCGGCCTGGAGCGCTCGCGCGAGGTGATCGACGTCGTCGACGACCAGACCGGGCAGCCGACCTGGTCGCTGGACGTCGCCGCACGGGTGCTCGAGGTGCTGCGGGCCGATCCGCCCGCGGGGACCTATCACGCGACGTCGAGCGGCCGGACGACCTGGTTCGGGCTGGCACGGGCCGTCTTCGCGCTGCTCGGCGCGGACCCGGACCGGGTGCGCCCCACCACCTCCGCCGCGTTCGTCCGGCCGGCCCCGCGGCCGGCGTGGTCGGTGCTGGGGCACGGGGCGTGGCAGCGGGCGGGACTGCCGCCACTGCCGGACTGGGAGGAGTCCCTCCGGCGGGCGGCGGCCGAGACGTCACTGCTGACCGGCGCGCGCTCGGGGTAGTCCGCGCGCGCTGGTTCGTCAGGGAAGGGTCCGGCGGCGACTGGTCCGCAGGATGACGGCAGGCGGCCCTGCGCAACTGACAGTCGGCGCTGGGTGCGGACGCGGTCGGCGTTGCCGCGCCCGATGCCAGGGGCACCTGCGCCCAACACCCTCCCTGAGGCGTCACGGTCGGGCGTGGCGTGACCTTCACTTGGCAGCCGACGGGAGCCGTACTGGCAACGGCATACCGTTGATGCCTCTGCTCGATTCCCTGGCCCGTCGCCCCCGAGGGCCTCCGTAGACCCCGGCGCGGGAACCGGGTCTGGTCGATTCCGTTCGCTCGATTCACCTGTCGGCTGGCCGGCTCGCGAGATTCGCCCGGCCTCATCTCTTGCTGCCCGTCACGCTTCCCTCGGGACCGAGGTCGCGAGAAGTTGTCCACAACCTCGTTCTCCTCTCGCACGCGAACTCGAATCTCGGTAGAATTCGTACAGATGTTCGAGACGGGGGGTTGTGATGGGGGACGGTCGGCGCGAGGATGACGATGACGTCGCATACCGCACTGCGCCTGGTTCTCGCATGCGCTCCGCCTTGGGACTCCCGTCGGGACACGCCTCCGCCGCACCGGCGGCCGCCGGCGAAGACACCATTCAGCAGCCCAGTGCCGTCAGCTCCTCGGTCCACCGCTCGCGCAGCACCTGGCGGCCGCCGTCGCGGGGGCCGCAGCGGACCCCTGCGCCGGTTCCGCCGCAGGACTCGTGCGGATGGCGGGCGCAGGCTTCCGCTTGGAGGGGTGGGCGCTCTGGTCGCAGCTGGCGACGATCGCCGCTCTCCTGACGCGCTGGCGGGCCCACCCACCGTCGCCCGCGAACGAGACCCGCGCGGCGGACGGTGCAGGTCGCGCCGTCGCTGGCGCTCGCGGGGGCACCGGCGCTCCCGGCGCTCCCCTTCCCAGCGCTCCCGGCGGCGACGGCGATCACAGTGTTGGCGGCGTCGCGGGCGCCGACACGGAGGATCCGGATGGCGACATCCGGGAGCGCGCCGACGCAGCGTGGGACGCCGCCGTGCGTCGAGCCCGGCTCCGCATGCCGACGCCGGCCGACATGGTCGAGGAGTGCGTCGCCGCCGAGGTCTCCCTGGCCTGCGGGCTGAGCCAGTCCCGCGCTGCCGATCGGGTGCTCGCGGCCGATCTGATCCTGCTCGACGGAAAGCTCCCCCGCACCGCCCGCCTGTTGCAGGCCGGTCTCCTGGATTGGCCGAAGATCCAGCTGCTGACGCACCGCCTCGGTGTCGGCACCGACGCCGTCCTGGCCCGCCTGGTCGAACGCACCCTCATCCCCGACGAGGACCTGGCCGCGCTCGACGCCCTCGAGCCGGTCTTGGACGACCGCGTCGACGCAGCGCCGCTCCCCCAGGTGACCCGGATGACGCTGCCCGGCCTCGCTGCGGCGATCGAAGCCACGATCGCGGCGCTGGACGCCGAAGCCGCCGCGGAACGGGCGAGGGCCGCGCGCGACCGCCGGTGCGTGAGCACGCGCATGGATCCGGACGGGATGGGCCGACTCGAAGCCAGCACCGGCGCGGAACAGGTGGCCGCGATGTGGAGTGCCCTGACCGCGGCGGCACGTCAGGCCAAGCGTGGTGGTGACGGACGCACGCTCGACCAGCTCCGGCTGGACGAACTCGTCACCCGCGTCACCGGCCTGCAGACCACTGACCGGAGCCCCGATCGCCTTGGGCGCCGAGCCGTCCCAGTCCGAACGGTCGAGGCCCGAGCGTTCCGGGGCGAACAGTGCATCCAGCGGGCGGGCGGCGTTCGGCGGGGAGATGCACGACGACCTCGTCAGCGCCGGCACGGGTCAGGACACCGGCGCGGGTCAGGACACCGGCTCAGGTGAGGACGAGGGACGACGGGACGCGTGGTCGGCGGGTGCGGGAGGAGCGGCGGGGCGGGAGGAGCGGCGTTCGCCCTGACCCTGCCGCTCACCACCTTCCTGGAGATCGCCGACGACCCCGGCATCCTCGACGGCTACGGCCCCATCGCCGGAGCGCTGGCCCGTCAGATCGCCCGCGACGCGGCCCGGCTCAACCCCCGGACCACGACCTGGCGCTGCGTCGTCGTCGACGACGAACACCACACCGTCCTGGGTGTCGGCCGCCCCGTCAGCACCCCGAAGCACGACCCCCCGTCACGGCTCGCGGACCTGGTCCGGCGGGTCCACCCCTTCTGCGTGTTCCCCGGCTGTCGCATCCCGGCGGCACGCTGCGACATCGACCATCGCGTCCCCTACCCCGCGGGCGCTACGTGCAGCTGCAACCTGCAGCCGTTGTGCCGCGCCCACCATCGACTGAAGACCGCCGGTTTGATCGCGGTCCACGCTGACCCCACAGACCGGACGGACCACACCGAACGGAACAACCCGACGATCCGAGCGACCAAGGGGCCCCTACCGGTTCGGCCGGGACGAGCGACCACGGCGCGAGCGCCGACGGCCGGCCACGGCCGCCCCAGCGATGGATCTGGACCACCAGCGCCGGGCTCACGTATGGCAGCAGGACGCCACCAGTGACGCCTCCCCCGTCGCCGCCGGACCTGCAATCTCTGCTCGACCTACGACGCGATCGCCGGGCGGCCGATCGGACCCTCCTCGCGTGGGTGAACACCACGCTGCGCGCCGCCTACCGGCGGGGCCGGAGGGACGAGGCCGAGGAGACCGTCCGGCTCGCCGAGGAAGCGATGGCGGCCGAGGTCCGGCACCACGACTACGGGGAGATCCTGGCGCGCAACGACGTCAGTCCTGCCGAGGCCCCGCCGGTCCCCGAGCCCGCCGACGACGTGCCGGAGCCCCCTCGCTGGCTCGCCCGGCTCCCCCTGCCGGCTTTGACCGACCTCGAGGCCGACGCCGAACAGGACGACGCCGAGCAGGACTACGCCGAGCAGGACGATCCAGGACCGCTGCTGGCCTGCTCGGCATGACGCGGACCCCGAGGCCCGCGGATCAGGCCCGCGGATCAGGCCCGCGGATCAGGCCCGCGGATCAGGCCCGGGGCAGCCCGCAGGGAATCAGGCCCGCGGATCAGGCCGGCGGATCAGGCCGGCGGATCAGACGGAGTGGGTCAGTAGGCGCCGGAGCCGTGGAGGACGGCGCGCCAGGTCCGCCAGAGGATCGAGAGGTCCAGTGCCATCGACCAGTTGTCGACGTATCGCAGGTCGAGCCGCAGGGACTCCTCCCACGAGAGGTCGCTGCGCCCGCTCACCTGCCAGAGGCCCGTCATGCCCGGCCGAACGCGCAGGCGCCGCACGGCGTCGTCGTCGTAGCCCTCGACCTCCTCGGGCAACGGCGGCCGGGGCCCGACCAGGGACATGTCGCCGCGCACGACGTTGATGAGCTGCGGCAGCTCGTCGAGGGAGAACCGGCGCAGCACCGAGCCGACCCGCGTGACCCGAGGGTCGTTGCGGATCTTGAACAGCACCCCGTTGCCCTCGTTGAGCTCGGCGAGCAGGGCCCGCTGCTGCTCGGCGTCCCCGACCATCGACCGGAACTTGAGCATCAGGAACGGGCGGCCGGCGACGCCGATCCGCACCTGGCGGAAGAACACGGGCCCCCGGCTCTCGATCCGGATCGCCAGCGCGACGACGGCGAGCACCGGCGACGCCAGCAGGAGCAGGAAGGCCGCGACGACGCGGTCGAAGACGGTCTTGACCAGCATCCGGGGGCCGCCGAGCGTCGGCCGCTCCAGGTGCAGCAGGGACAGGCCGGCGACGGGGCGGATCGAGAGCCGGGGCCCGGCGACCTCGACGATCCCCGGCGAGACCACGAGGTCCACCGACCGCTCCTCCAGCGCCCAGGAGAGCCGCCGGAGCGACTGGCCGGAGAGATCCGGGTGGGAGACGACCGCCACCACGTCGGCCTCGAGGGTGTCGACGGCGTCGATGATCTGGTCGGGATCCCCGATGACGGGCACGCCGTTGACGTGCGACACGGCGATCCCGGCCGACTCCGGCACGCAGGCGCCGACGGCGAGCAGCCCGTGCTGCGGCTCCTGGCGGAAGGTGTCGATGACCGAGACGGCGGCGTCCGCCCGCCCGACGACCAGCACGCGCTGCAGCCCGTGCCCGGCGACGCGCAGCCGCGCGATCCAGGCCCGGAGCAGGTGCCGGCCGACCAGGGAGAGGAGGAGGACCGCGGGGACGGTGATGAGGACATACCCGCGGGAGATGTCCCGCCGGAGCACGAACGACGCGACGGCGATGAGGGTGAACAAGGCCAGGGACGCGATGCCCGCCCGGCGGTACTCCTCCGGCCCGGTCCCGAGGAACCTCGACTCGTAGCCGCGCTGGAGCGCGACGAGCCCGATCCACATGATCGGTACAAGCAGGCTGATCCCGACATACGCGAGCGGCCAGGCGATCCCGTACCGGACGACCAGGGACACCACGGTGGCCACCGCCGCCGCGGCCGCGTCGCTCGAGATCGCGAGGCAGCGGTAGCGGTCGATGAGCGTGCCGGCGTCGGCCCGCCGGTGGCGCCGATCCCGCCGGTCACGAACGGTGAGCGGAGAGCGAGCAGCACGACTACGGACAGGAGTGGCTGCGGATGCCGCGTGCAGAGCCCGGGGACGACGGGGGACGGCGACCGGAGAGGTCAGGGTCAGATCGCTGTCCCGGGACGCGCCGATCGTCATCCCGTAGTTCCTCCGCGTAGTCATGCCCCTTGCGGGGCCTCCGACGGCTCGCCCAGACGGAGTGACTATAGAACTGCGCGTGAACGCGGCGGGGCCCGAACGCGGAATTCGGGCGGAGAATGTCACCCAGAGTGCGCAAGCACAAGGCGGGTGAGGGCCTTGTCATCAAACCGTACGCGACCTTCGCGACCCGTTGACCTTCTCTTGAGCCTTGAGCCAGCCCTCGCGGACGACGTCCGTCACGGCGTCGACGGCGTCCCCCACCAGGAAGGGCAGCTCCTTACGTTCGGTCACCGAGAAGTCCCTGAGCACGAAGTCGGCCGCGTCCTGCCGCCCGGGCGGTCGCCCGATCCCCACCCGCAGGCGGCTGTACTCCTTCGTCCCCAGCGACCGGCTGACCGACCGGAGCCCGTTGTGGCCGCCCTCGCCGCCGCCCCGCTTGAGCATGAGGTCGCCGAACGGGAGGTCGAGCTCGTCGTGGACGACGAGCAGCCGCTCCGGCTCGACCTTGAAGAAGCGGACGGCGGAGGTGACCTGGCCGCCGGACTCGTTCATGTACGAGGTCGGGACGGCGAGCACGAGGCGCTCCCCCGGTCGGCCGCCGGACGGCGCCAGTCGCGCCTCGGCGACCTGCGCCCGGGAGCGGTGCGCGGAGAGCCTCACCCCGAGGTCCGCCGCGAGCTGCGTCACGACCATCGCACCGACGTTGTGCCGGTTGCCCGCGTACTGGGCGCCCGGGTTGCCCAGCCCGACGACGAGCCAGGGCCCGAGCCCCTCGGCGTCCTCGGCCATGGCCGCCCTCCCTCCTCGTGGAACGGCACGGGCCCGAGGTTCCCCTCGGGCCCGTGCCGGTGTGGATCGACCTGTCGATCGGTGTGTCGAGAGTGCTGTCAGCCCTCGCCGGCCGTCTCGCCGGCCGGCTCCTCGACGACGTCGCCCTCGGGCGCGCCCTGGTCCTCGGTCTCCGCCGCGCCCCCGGTCGCGATGATGACGACGGTGGCCTCGGGGTCGCCCGCCAGGCGTGGCACCCTCGGGCAGCGCGATCTGGCCGGCGTGGATCTGGGTGCCCTCCTCGGCGCCCTCGACGGACACCTCGACGGACTGCGGGATCACCGTCGCCTCGACGAGGAGCGAGAGGGTGGTCAGCTCGAGCGTCGTCAGCCCGTCGCCGGCCGGCTCGCCGGTCACGTGCACCGGGACGTCGACGGTCACCTTCTCGCCGCGGCGGACGAGCACCAGGTCGACGTGCTCGATCTCGCCGCGGACCGGGTTGCGCTGCACGTCCTTGGGGAGCGCGAGCTGCGTGGCGCCGCCCGCGATCTCGAGCGTGAGCAGGGTGTTGGAGTGCTTGAGCGCGAGCATCGTCGCGTGACCCGGCAGCGCGACGTGCACCGGGTCGGTGCCGTGCCCGTAGAGCACGGCGGGGATCTTGTGGGCCCGGCGCAGCCGGCGCGCGGCGCCCTTGCCGAACTCGGTGCGACTCTCGGCGGTCAGCTTGACCTCGGACACAGGGACTCTCCTCGTGGGCAGCGGTGCGGTTCGGGGCCACGGCCGGGCGCGCTCCACGAACGCACCGCGTCGATCACGGCGCCGCTCGGAGCGGCGACCCTCGCCGAGGCAACCGCCCCATGCTAGCCGACCCCGCAGGGCCGCCGGCTCAGGCGTTCCCGTCGAACAGGCTGGTGACCGAGCCGTCGTCGAACACCTCACGGATGGCGCGCGCGATCATCGGCGCGATCGAGAGGACGGTCAGCTGGGGGAAGGTCCGCTCGGGGTCGATCGGCAGCGTGTTCGTGACGATCACCTCGGTGATCGGCGAGTTCTTCAGCCGGTCGACCGCGGGCCCGGAGAGCACCGCGTGCGTGGCCGCCACGAGCACCTCGGCGGCGCCGTTCTCCCGCAGCGCCTGCGCCGCCGCGACGATGGTCCCGCCCGTGTCGATCATGTCGTCGACGAGCAGGCAGGTCCGGCCCGCGACGTCGCCGACGACCTCGTGCACCTGCACCTGGTTCGGCACGGTCGGGTCGCGGCGCTTGTGGATGATCGCCAGTGGCGCCCCGAGCCGGTCGGACCACAGGTCGGCGACCCGGACGCGGCCGGCGTCCGGCGAGACCACTGTGAGCCTGGCGCGGTCGACGCGCTTGCGGACGTGGTCCGCGAGCAGCGGCAGCGCCCACAGGTGGTCCACCGGCCCGTCGAAGAAGCCCTGGATCTGCGCGGTGTGCAGGTCGACGGCCATGAGCCGGTCGGCGCCCGCCGTCTTGTAGAGGTCGCTGATGAGCCGCGCGGAGATCGGCTCGCGGCCACGGTGCTTCTTGTCCTGCCGGGCGTAGGGATAGAACGGCGCGATCACCGTGATCCGCTTGGCGGAGGCCCGCTTGAGCGCATCCACCATGATCAGCTGCTCCACCAGCCACTCGTTGATGGGCGCCGTGTGGCTCTGGATGACGAAGGCGTCGCAGCCCCGCACGCTCTCGCCGAACCGCACGTAGATCTCGCCGTTGGCGAAGTCGTAGGCGTCCATCGGCACGAGGTCGACGCCGAGGACCTCGGCGATCTCGTGGGCCAGGTCCGGGTGCGCCCGCCCGCTCGCGAAGACGAGGCGCTTCTCGCTGCTGCTCGTGATGCCGGTCATGACCGCCGCATCCCCTCGTCGTCGGTGGCGGCACTGCGTGCGCGACCCGCCGCCTCGGCCGCCGGCGTCCCGGCTCTGCGCCGCTCGACCCAGCCCTCCACGATCTGCTGCGGCGCCGCGCTGAACGAGAGCGCCCCGGGCGGCACGTCGTGGCGGATCACCGCGCCGGCTCCGGTGTAGGCGCCGTCCCCGACGCTGACCGGTGCCACGAACATGTTGTCCGAGCCGGTGCGGCAGTGGTCGCCGATCGTGGTGCGGGCCTTGTTCACGCCGTCGTAGTTGACGAACACCGACGCCGCACCGATGTTCGTGTGGACGCCGATCTCGGCGTCCCCCACGTAGGACAGGTGCGGCACCTTCGAGCCCGTGCCGATGGTCGCGTTCTTGGTCTCGACGAAAGTCCCGATCTTGCCGCGCTCGCCGAGCACCGTGCCGGGCCGCAGGTAGGAGAACGGGCCCACGCTCGCGCCCGCCCCGATGACGGCGCCCGTCCCGTGCGTCCGGACGACGTCCGCGCCGGGGCCGACCTGGCAGTCGACCAGGGTCGTGTCCGGGCCGACGCTCGCGCCGCCTGCCACCGTCGTGGCGCCGTGCAGCTGCGTCCCCGGGAGCAGCGTGACGTCGGGCGCGAGCTCGACCGGCACGTCGACCCACGTGGTCCCCGGGTCGACGACGGTGACGCCGGCGCGCATCCACCGCTCGAGGACGCGGCGGTTGAGCTCGGCGCCCAGCGTGGCGAGCTGGACCCGGTCGTTGACGCCCTCGACCTGCCAGACGTCGTCGGTGCGCAGCGCGACCACCCGGCGTCCGTCCCCGCGCGCGATGCCGAGGACGTCGGTGAGGTACAGCTCGCCCTGCACGTTGTCCGTGCCGATGCGGCCGAGGGCGTCGGCGAGGACGGCGCCGTCGAAGGCGTAGATGCCGGAGTTCATCTCGCGGATGCGCCGCTGCGCCTCGTCGGCGTCCTTGTGCTCCACGATGCCGAGCACGTCGCCCCCGGCGTCCCGAAGGATCCGGCCGTAACCGGTCGGGTCGGCGACCTCGGCGGTGAGCACGGTCACGGCGGCCCCGTCCGCCTCGTGGCGTTCGACGAGGGCGAGCAGCGTCTCCGGCGAGAGCAGGGGCACGTCGCCGTAGGTGACCACCACGGTGCCGGTGGGCGGCGCGGGCAGGGCGGACAGGCCGCACGCGACGGCCCGCCCGGTTCCCTTGATCTCGTCCTGGTCGGCGACGAGCGCATCCGGATCGATCTCGCTCACGTGGGCGGCGACCTGGTCGCGCTCGTGCGCGCACCACGACGACGAGGTGCTCCGGGTCGAGGGCGCGGGCCGCGGCCACCGCGTGCCCGAGGAGCGAGCGGCCGCCGATCCGGTGCAGGACCTTGGGAGTGGCGGACTTCATCCTCGTGCCCTCGCCCGCGGCGAGGACGAGGACGGCCGCGGGTCGGGTGGAGCTCACGAGCAGTGCCTCCTGGCGCCGGGAACGGCTGGAACGGGCGGCGGCGGCCCGTCGCCGAATCGTAACCGGGACGCGCCCGGTCAGGGCTCCGCCCCCCTGATTCGAACAGGGACCTCAAGGCTCCAAAGGCCTGTGTGCTGCCGTTACACCAGGGCGGACCGACCGGGCATGGAGGCCACGGTCAGGGGTACCAGTGTGCCGGGTCCGCGTACCCACCGGTGCACGGGCGGTGAACGTCGGCTCGCAGGTCTGGACATTCCTACGGATCCGTAGGTTACGGTTGCGTAGCCCTCACCGCCGACCCCGAGGATCGCCATGACGCCACCGCCCGCCACCGCCACCGCCCTCTCGCCCGATGTCGCCGCCGCGGCCCCCGACCGCGCGTCCGCGCCCGTGCTGACGACGGAGCCCAAGGCCGGGTGGGAGAACGTCGCCCTCGCGGTCTTCATCGCGGTGCCGTTCCTCGCGCTGGTCGCCGCGATCCCCTTCGCCTGGGGCTGGGGGCTCGGCTGGCGCGACGTCGCGCTCGCCGTGGTCATGTACGCGATCACCGGACACGGCATCACCGTCGGATTCCACCGGTACTTCACGCACGGCTCCTTCAAGGCCAACCGCCCGCTCAAGATCGCTCTCGCCGTCGCCGGATCGCTCGCCATCGAGGGGCCGGTCATCCGCTGGGTGGCCGACCACCGGCGCCACCACGCGTTCAGCGACCGGGACGGCGACCCGCACTCGCCGTGGCGTTACGGCGAGACCGTCCCGGCGCTCGTCAAGGGCCTGCTCTTCGCGCACATGGGCTGGATGTTCGACGTCGAGCAGACCAACCCGCAGCGGTACACGCCGGACCTGCTGAAGGACCGGGACATCCTGCGCGTCTCGAAGCTGTTCCCCGCGCTCGTCGCGGTCTCGCTGCTGCTGCCGGCGGTCCTCGGCGGCCTGCTCTCGTGGTCGTGGCAGGGCGCGGTGACCGCGTTCTTCTGGGCCTCGCTCGTGCGCGTGGGGCTGCTGCACCACGTCACCTGGTCGATCAACTCGATCTGCCACGCCCTCGGCGAGCGGCCCTTCGCCAGCCGCGACCGCAGCGGCAACGTCTGGTGGCTGGCCCTGCTCTCCATGGGCGAGTCGTGGCACAACCTCCACCACGCCGACCCCACCTGCGCGCGGCACGGGGTGCTGCGCGGCCAGATCGACTCCAGCGCCCGCGTCATCTGGATCTTCGAGCGGCTCGGCTGGGCGACCGACGTCCGCTGGCCCCGCGCCGAGCGGCTCGCCGCGAAGCGAGCCTGACCCGCGGATCGAACACGTTACGGTGGGCAGGTCCAGGGCGTCGTCGTTCCGGCGGAGCCCTGGACCTCCTTCTTCCGCTGACGTGATGGGGCGATGACGACGCAGGCCGAGCGCTCGGGCGACGGGGCGGGAGCCCCGGCCCGGGCGCGATCCGGCCGGCCGCGCATGACCGGCAAGGAACGCCGCGAACAGCTCCTCGACGTCGGCCGCAAGTTGTTCGCCGAGAAGGGCTTCGAGGGCACGAGCGTGGAGGAGATCGCCTCCACCGCCCAGGTGAGCAAGCCCGTCGTCTACGAGCACTTCGGCGGCAAGGAGGGCCTCTACGCCGTCGTCGTCGACCGGGAGATCCGCGGCCTGCTCGACGCCATCACGGCGTCGCTGGGCACCGACAGCCATCCGCGGATCCTGCTCGAGAACGCCGCCCTCGCCCTGCTCGACTACATCGAGTCCTCCACCGACGGCTTCCGGATCCTCGTCCGCGACTCCCCGGTCGCGCAGTCCACCGGCACCTTCGCCAGCCTGATCAGCGACGTCGCGAGCCAGGTGGAGCACCTGCTGGGCGACGAGTTCAAGGCCCGCGGCCTGGACGCCAAGGTCGCTCCGCTGTACGCGCAGATGCTCGTCGGCATGGTGGCGCTGACCGGCCAGTTCTGGCTCGACCACCGCAAGCCCAAGAAGCAGGACGTCGCGGCGCACCTGGTCAACCTCGCCTGGAACGGGCTCTCCGGCCTGGAGCGCAGGCCGTCCCTCACCGAGCGGCCCGGACGCCGGTGACCGCACGGCCCCAGGACGAGGTCGACCGCATCGTCGCCGCGTGGCGTCGCGAGCGGCCCGACCTGGACGTGAGGCCCCTGGAGGTGCTGTCGCGGGTGACCCGGCTGGCGCGGCACCTCGACCGCGCCCGCGGCGCGGCCTTCGCGGCGCACGGCCTCGAGGTGTGGGAGTTCGACGTGCTCGCGGCGCTGCGCCGGGCCGGCGCGCCCTACGAGCTCACCCCGGGCCAGCTCACCGCCGAGACCCTGGTCACCAGCGGCACGATGACCAACCGGATCGACCGGCTGGAGCGCCGATCGCTGGTGCGGCGCGGGCCCGACCCCTCCGACGGGCGCGGCGTGCTGGTCCGCCTGACGGACGAGGGCCGCTCGCTCGTCGACACCGCGCTGGAGGACCTGCTGCAGCGCGAACGCGGCCTGCTCGCCGAGCTCGACGACGCGTCCCTGGCGTCCCTGGCCGCGCAGCTGCGCCGCCTGGTCGGCCCCTTCGACGACGCGCGCTGACCTCGCCGCGGTCAGCCCGTCAGTTCGGCGGCCTCGAGCCACTCCTCCTCGAGCCGCATCCGCTCGTCCTGCAGGGCGCGCAGCTTCGTATCGAGCTCGAGCACGGCCTCGTGGTCGGTGGCCTTCTCCGCGAGCTGGGTGTGCAGCTTGTGCTCGGCGTCCGCGAGCCGGGAGAGCTGGCGCTCGAGCCGGGCGAGCTCCTTGCGGGCGGCCCGGATGTCGCCGGACGACGACCCCTCGGCCCGCTCGGGCGGCGCCGTCCCGGCGGAGGCCGCCACGACGGCCCGGCGCAGCGCCAGGTACTCCTCGACGCCGCCGGGCAGGTCGCGGATCCGCCCGTCCCCGAGCAGCGCGACCTCCCGGTCGCAGAGGCGTTCGAGCAGGTAGCGGTCGTGCGAGACGACGAGCAGGGTGCCGGGCCAGCCGTCGAGGGCGTCCTCGACGGCGGCCAGGGTGTCGGTGTCGAGATCGTTCGTCGGCTCGTCGAGCGCCAGCACGTTGGGCTCGCCCATGAGCAGCCGCAGCAGCTGCAGCCGCCGCCGCTCGCCGCCCGAGAGCTCCCGGACCGGCGTCCAGACCCGCTCGCGGGCGAAGCCGAGGTTCTCCAGCAGCTGCCCGGCGGTGACGTCGCGGTCCCCGATCCGCACCGACCCCTTCACCTGCTCGACGGCCTCCTGCACCCGCAGGCCCGCGAGGTCCGGCGCGTCGAGCTCGCGCACCTCCTGGGTGAGCATCGCCGTCCGGACCGTCTTCCCGCGCCTGACCCGCCCGGCGGTGGGCGCCAGCGAACCCAGCAGGAGCCGCAGCAGTGAGGTCTTGCCCGACCCGTTGACGCCGACGATCCCGATCCGCTCCCCCGGCGCCAGCCGCCACGTGACGTCGCGCAGCAGCTCCTGGTCGCCCAGGCGGAGCGAGACGCCCTCGAGGTCGATGACGTCCTTGCCCAGGCGCGCCGTGGCCATCCGTTCGAGCGCGAGGCGGTCGCGCGGCGGCGGCTCGTCGGCGACGAGGGCGGCCGCGGCGTCGAGCCGGAAGCGGGGCTTGCTGGTGCGGGCCGGCGCGCCGCGCCGCAGCCAGGCCAGCTCCTTGCGGAGCAGGTTGGAGCGGCGCTCCTGCGTGACGTTCGCGATCCGCGCCCGCTCGGCCCGCGCCAGGACGTACGCGGCGTACCCGCCGTCGAAGGCGTCCACGGTGCCGTCGTGCACCTCCCACGTCCGCTCGCACACCGCGTCGAGGAACCAGCGGTCGTGGGTGACGACGACGAGCGCGCCGCGGCCGGCCGGCCAGCGGGACCGCAGGTGCGCGGCGAGCCAGTCGACGCCCTCGACGTCCAGGTGGTTGGTCGGCTCGTCGAGGAGCAGGACGTCGTCGCGCCGGACGAGCAGCGCGGCGAGGGCGACCCGCCGCCGCTGACCGCCGGAGAGGTCGCGGACCCGGGCGGAGGGACCGCCGACGGCCTCGGCGTCCAGGCCGCCGAGCAGACCGGCGAACACGTCCCGGATCGCGGCGTCGGCCGCCCAGACGTGGTCGGGCACCGCGTCGGCGGGGCCGACCACGGCGGTCCGGACGTCCGCGCCCGGGTCGAGGTCGTCGGTCTGACCGAGCATGCCGAGGGTGATGCCGCTGCTGTGCGTGACGCGGCCGGCGTCCGGAGCCTGGGCCCGGGCGAGCACCCGCAGCAGGGTGCTCTTGCCGTCGCCGTTCCGCCCGACCACGCCGACCCGGTCGCCGTCGTCGAGCCCGAGGCTGACGGCGTCCAGCAGGCGCCGCGCCGCGAAGGTGACCGTGACGCCCTCGGCGTTGAGCAGGTGCGCCATCAGGTCAGCCTGCCCGTCTCCACCACCCGCGCGCCGTGCACCGGGCCGCGGGCACGGCGTACGTCGGAGGCCGCGCCGGACGCCGTCAGCGCCACCGAGAGGTCGAGCGCGTGCTCGGTGTCGCGGGCGAGGAACACCACGGTCGGGCCCGAGCCGGAGACGATGCCCCCGAGCGCGCCGTACTCGCTGCCCACCGCGAGCGTCCGCTCGAGCTCGGGATACAGCGAGACCGCGGCGTTCTGGAGGTCGTTGGAGAGCAGCGCGCCGACCGTCTCCGGATCGCTGCGGCGCAGCGCCTGCATCATCGCGTCGGGCACGCGGGGCTCGGGCAGGATGCGGCCGCTGCGCAGCCGGTCCAGCTCCTTGTAGACCATCGGCGTGGAGAGGCCGCGGTCCGCGAGCGCCACCACCCAGTGGTAGTCACCGCGGGCCAGGGCGGGCGTGAGGCGGTCGCCCCGGCCGCTGCCGATGGCCGTGCCGCCGAGCAGGGCGAACGGGACGTCGGAGCCCAGTTCGGCGGCGAGCTCCAGGAGCCGGGGCCGGCCGATGCCGGTCTGCCACAGCGCCTCGCACGCGACCAGGGCGGCGGCCGCGTCGGCCGATCCGCCGGCCATGCCGCCGGCGACGGGGATGCCCTTGCTGATGTGCAGCCGCACCGGCCGGTGGCCGGCGGCGTACTCCGAGAGCAGCACGGCGGCACGGACCGCGAGGTTGCCGTCGTCGCGCGGCACCTCGTCCGCGCCCGGGCCCTCGACCGTCACCGTGAACGTCGGCGTCCGGGTCGGCCTCGGGCCCCTCCAGCTCCGTGGCGGTCACCTCGTCGAAGAGCGACACCGCGTGGAACACCGTGGCCAGCTGGTGGTAGCCGTCGGGCAGCGGCGGGCCCACCTCGAGCACCAGGTTGACCTTGGCCGGCACCCGGACGGTCACCGAGGACGCACTCACCCGTCCACCCTGACGGCGTCGGCGCCGGCGAGCGCGTCGGCGATGACCGCGAACTGCTCCACGCCGAGCTGCTCGCCGCGGGTGCGAGGGTCGATGCCGGCGTCGCGCAGGGCCCGCTCGGCGGCGTCCGGAGACCCGGCGAGGCCCGCGAGCGCGCCGCGCAGCGTCTTGCGGCGCTGGGCGAAGGCGGCGTCGACGACGGCGAACACGGCCTGCCGGCCCGCGCGGGAGGCGGGCGGCTCGCGGCGCTCGAACGCGACCAGCCCGGAGTCCACGTTGGGGACCGGCCAGAACACGGTCCTGGGGACGGCCCCGGCCCGGCGGACCGAGGCCCACCAGGCGGCCTTGACCGACGGGATGCCGTAGGCCGGCTCGCCGGGACCGGCGGCGAGCCGCTCCGCGACCTCGGCCTGGACCATCACCAGCCCGTGCCGGACGGTCGGGAACCGCTCCAGGACGGTGAGCAGGACGGGCACGGCGACGTTGTAGGGCAGGTTGGCGACGAGGGCGGTGGGCTGCGGCTCCGGCAGCGTCACCAGCCGGAGCGCGTCGACGGCGTGCACGGTCGAGGCGGCCCTCGGCGTCGCGGCCTCCGCTCCGCCACGGTGGCGGGCAGGGCGGCCGCCAGCGTGGGGTCGACCTCGACCGCGACGACCGCGGCGGCGACGTCGAGCAGGGCCAGCGTCAGCGAGCCGAGACCGGGGCCGATCTCGAGCACGACGTCGGCGGCGTCCAGCTGCGCCGCCCGCGCGATCCGGCGCACGGTGTTCGCGTCGACGACGAAGTTCTGGCCCAGCGACTTGGTCGGCGAGACGCCCAGGGCCTGCGCGAGCCGGCGGAGGTCCGCCGGCCCGAGCAGGCCCTGAGTCGTCGCGTCCACCCGCTCAGGGTGTCACGCGGAGGCGTTCAGTCGAACAGGTGGGCGCCGCAGCCCCACTGGCCGGCGCCGCCCTTCTTGTACAGGAGCTTGGCCCGGTACAGCTGCTCCGACGGGCGAGGCGTTGATCGGGTTGCCGCTGCCGCCCACCGCGTGCCACGTCGCCAGGCTGAACTGGTAGAGCCCGTAGTAGCCCGCCGGGTTGACCGCGCGCGGGTTGCCGCCGGACTCGCACTTGGCGAGTGCGGGCCAGTTGAGGCCGTCGACGCCGCCGCCCACGTTGCCGCCACCGCCACCGCCGCCACTGCCGCCGCCACCGCCGCTCGGGGTCGGGGCCGGGCGCTTCTTGGTGCCGACCTCGACGACCTTGGTGACGGGGGCCTTGCGCTGCGTGCTGGAGACGACCGTCTTGCCGGCGACCTTGCCGTTCTTGACGACGACGTCGTAGACGACGGTCCGGCTGCCCGCCTTGCCCTGGGTCACGATGCGGGACTGCCCGACGTAGAGGTCGGACGTGCGCCGCTGCGTGGTCGCGAACGCGACCGGCTGGGCCGCGGTGGCGCGCCGGTGGCTGACCCGGACGAGCGCGACGCTGAGCCCGGTCGTCACGGGCTTCGAGAGCCCGGGCCGAACCTCGTCGTCGCCGTCGAGCGTCACACCCTGCTCGGTGAGCAACGCCCCGATGCTCGCCGCCGTCGTCGTGACGGTACGGGTCCTGCCGTCGGCCACGATCTTCACGGTCTTCGGCGTCGAGACGTCGAGGTCGAGTCCCTGACGGCCCAGCGGCAGGGACCGGGACGCTGAGAGCCTGGCGCCGTCCGCCCGGATGCCGACGGCACTGAGCGCGTCGTTCACGGTGAGGGCGGTGGTCCAGTACGTGTGGGTGACGCCGTCGACGGTGACCGTGAAGGGCCGGGCGTACCGGACCACGACCTGCTCGCCGTCCTTGAGCGCGCTGTCCATGCCCGGGGCGACGATGTCGCGCGGAGTCACGGAGATGTTCTGGTCGGCGAGCAACGCCTTCACCGTGTCGGCGTCGGCGTCCACCGTGCGGCTCTGGCCGTCGACGAGGAGGGTGACGGTCGTGCCGGCGTGGGCGTAGGCGGCGGCTCCGCCGACCACGGCCCCCAGGGCGACGGCTCCCGCCGCCACGCGGGCCGGCCGCCCGTTCAGGAACTCGAGCACTGTGCTCCAGTCGTCGTACTGCCCGGGCACGGCGAGAAGAGGAGCCGGGAGGGGCGGCTGCGCTCTCCGGGTGGTCCGATCCCGGCTGTCGGCGTCTTAGAGTAATCACGGATCACCCTGTGGCAAGGGGGCGACACTCCGATACCACTTGCAAATGATCACGCTACCGGTGTACGAGCAGGTCACGATCGAGTACGTGAGATCCGCCACGCAGCGCGGACAAAGCGGTGCGAAACGGGCGGCCGGACTCGGAATCTGTGGCGTTCGAGAGCGGCTCTCGTCAAGCCGCCACGCCGGTCACCAGGGGCCGTAGAGGGCCTCGCTGGTGACGGCGAGTTGCCGGCAGACGGCGTCGAGGTCGCGCCCGACGACCTCGGCCATGCAGCGGACGGTCAGCGGCACCAGGTAGGACGCGTTGGGCCTGCCTCGGTGCGGCGACGGGGTGAGGTACGGCGCGTCGGTCTCGACGAGCACCCGGTCCAGCGGCACCGCCCGGAGCGCCTCGCGGAGCGGCCCGGCGTTCTTGAAGGTCAGGGTGCCGGCGAACGAGAGGTACCAGCCTCGGTCCACGCAGAACCGGGCCATCGCCGCGTCCCCGGAGAAGCAGTGGAAGACCGTCTGCTCCGGCGCGCCCTCGTCCTGCAGGATCCGCAGCACGTCGTCGTGCGCGTCGCGGTCGTGGATCTGCAGCACCTTGCCCAGTCGCTTCGCCAGGCCGATGTGCCGGCGGAACGACGTCTCCTGCGCCGCCCGCCCGGCTCCGTCGTCCGCCGGCACCCAGTAGTGGTCCAGGCCGGTCTCCCCCACGACCCGCACGCGCGGGTGCCGGGCCAGCCGTTCGATCTCCGCCAGGGCCGCGTCGAGGCCGGCGCCGAGCTTGGTCGCCTCCGTCGGGTGCAGGGCGACGCCGCCGAGGATCGCGCCGGCCGCGACCGGGGAGTCGAGGAGCTCGACGGTCCAGCGCGCCGCCTCGAGGTCGCAGCCGATCTGCACGACGCGGGGGACGCCGACCGCCGCGGCCGCGGCCACCGCCGCCTCCGGCGCGAGGGCACCGGCGCCGCGACGCGCGTGGTCGAGGTGCGTGTGGTCGTCGACGACGGGCGACGGCAGCGGCTCCGGCGGCGGTGGCAGCGACGCCCGCTCGCTCACGACCCCGACTCGAGGCGCGCCAGTTCCTCCTCGACCACCGAGTCGTCCAGCTTGCGGAAGATCGGCGCCGGCGGCGGCACCGGCGTCCCCGGCTCGATCGGCGTCGGCCCCCACGCCGGCAGCGTCTCGCCGCGGCGGTAGTCCCCGGTGAGGATCGGGTAGCCCGGCCCGCCGTCGAGGTCCTCGACCTCGCGGATCTGCGGCATCGGCGAGACCGTCCCGCTGCCGCCCAGCGCCTCGTGCACCGCCTGGGCCGAGTGCGGGAGGAACGGAGACAGCAGCACCCGGCAGTTGGTCACGGCCTGCGCGGCGACGTGGAGCACCGTGGCGTACCGCTCGGGCTCGGAGGTCCGCAGCTTCCACGGCGCCTGGTCGGAGAGGTACTTGTTCGCCTCGCCGACGACCCGCATCGCCTCGCTGACGGCCTGCTTCTGCCGGTGGGTGCCGAGCAGGTCCCCGACGGTGGTGAACCCCGCCTCCGTCGCGGCGAGCAGCGCGCGGTCGGCGTCCGTGAGCACGCCTCGCTCGGGGATCGCGCCGATGTTCTTGGAGATCATGGACGCCACCCGGTTGACGAGGTTGCCCCAGCCGGCCACGAGCTCGTCGTTGGTCCGCCGGACGAACTCCGCCCAGGTGAAGTCGGTGTCCTGGTTCTCCGGGCCCGCCACCGAGATGAAGTACCGCAGGGCGTCGGGCTGGTAGCGCGCCAGCATGTCGCGGACGTAGATGACGACCCCGCGCGAGGACGAGAACTTGCCGCCCTCCATGGTGAGGAACTCGCTGCTCACGACCTCCGTGGGCAGCTGCAGCTCCCCGAACTTCCCGGGCGATCCGCCGCGGGAGCCGCGGCCGTCGTAACCCAGCAGCTCGGCGGGCCAGATCTGGGCGTGGAACGTGATGTTGTCCTTGCCCATGAAGTAGTAGGAGCGGGCGTCCGGGTCGTTCCACCAGGCGCGCCAGCCGTCCGGGTCGCCGCTGCGCCGGGCCCACTCGATCGACGCCGAGAGGTACCCGATGACGGCGTCGAACCAGACGTAGAGCCGCTTGTTCGGGTTGTCCTCCCACCCCGGCAGCGGCACCGGGATGCCCCAGTCGATGTCGCGGGTCATGGCGCGCGGCCGGACGTCGTCGAGCAGGTTGAGGGAGAACTTGAGGACGTTGGGCCGCCAGTCGGTGCGGGTCTGCAGCCAGGCGCCGAGCGTCTCGGCGAGCGCCGGCAGGTCGAGGAAGAAGTGCTCGGTCTCGACGAAGACCGGCTTCTCACCGTTGATCCGGCTGCGCGGGTTGATGAGCTCGACGGCGTCGAGCTGGTTGCCGCAGTTGTCGCACTGGTCGCCGCGCGCGCCGTCGTAGCCGCAGATCGGGCAGGTGCCCTCGATGTACCGGTCGGGCAAGGTCCGCCCCGTCGACGGCGAGATGGCACCCACCGTCGTCTTCTCGATCATGTACCCGTTCTTGTGGACGACGCGGAACAGCTCCTGCGCGACCGCGTAGTGGTTGCGCGTCGTCGTCCGGGTGAAGAGGTCGTAGGCGAGCCCGAGCCCGTGCAGGTCCTCGACGATGACCCGGTTGTAGCGGTCGGCCAGCTGCTTGGGGCTCAGCCCCTCCTTCTCCGCCTGCACGAGGATCGGCGTCCCGTGCTCGTCGGTGCCGCTGACCATGAGGACGTCGTGACCCGCCATCCGCATGTACCGGCTGAACACGTCGGAGGGGACGCCGAAGCCGGCGACGTGGCCGATGTGCCGCGGGCCGTTGGCGTAGGGCCAGGCCACCGCGGAGAGGACGTGGGTCATGCTCCGATCCTAGGGAGCCGGGCCATCCGTTTACCGGCCGCCCGGCGGGGCACCGGACCAGCGAGCCCACAGCCCTCGAAGCAAGGAGCGATGTCATGACCACCCCCGACACGTCGGGTCTGCCCGCGGGCAAGCCGCTCGCCCTCGTCACCGGTGCCTCGAGCGGGATCGGCCTGGAACTCGCGAAGCAGTTCGCCCAGCACGGCTTCGACCTCGTCGTCGCCGCCGAGAACCCCGAGATCGCGCAGGCGGCGAGCGAGCTGCAGTCGCTGGGCGCGGACGTGACGCCGGTCCAGGCGGACCTGTCGACGTACGAGGGCGTGGAGCAGCTCTACACCGAGACGCAGCGGCTCGGCCGGCCGGTCGAGGCGCTCGCGCTCAACGCCGGTGTCGGCAGCGGTGGCGAGTTCACGGACACCGACCTGCGCAAGGAGCTCGACGTCATCGCGGTCAACGTGACGTCGACGGTGCACCTGGCGAAGCGGATCATCCCCGAGATGGTCGACCGCGGCCGGGGCAAGGTGCTCATCACCTCGTCGATCGCCGCCACGCAGCCCGGGCCGTACGAGGCCGTCTACGCGGCGACGAAGGCCTTCGACCAGTCCTTCGCCGAGTCCATCCGGACCGAGCTCAAGGACACCGGCGTCACGGTCACGGCGCTGATGCCGGGCGTCACGCAGACGAACTTCTTCCGGCGCGCGGAGATGACCGACACCCGGGCCGGTGGCAACGAGAAGGTGCAGGACGACCCGGCCAAGGTCGCCGAGCAGGGCTTCCAGGCGCTCATGGACGGCGAGGAGAAGGTCGTCGCCGGCAACCCGCTGAACAAGGTGATGGCCGCCGCGGGCCGGATCACCCCGGACGCCCTCAAGGGCAAGATGCACACCGCGTTGAGCGAGCCCGGCTCGAACGAGTAGGACCCCGAGCCTCTCAGCTGCGGAAGCGGCTCACCAGGCCGTGGAGTTCCCGCCCGGTCGCGGCGAGGTCGTCGATCTGGCGGCTGGACTCCTCGATCGCCGCGCGCGTCGCCTCGTTGGTCTCGGCGAGTGCCGCCGCGTCCGCCGCGATGCCCGTGGTGCCCGCCGCCGCGGCGGCGACGCGCGCCGTCATCTCCGACGTCGTCGCCGTCTGCTCCTCGACGGCCGACGAGATGGTCGTCTGGTAGTCGCCCAGCTCGTCCATCATGGTCGTGATCTCGCTCATCGACGTCATGCACTCCTGGACGGCGTTGTGGATCTCCGCCACCCGCGCCGAGATCTGCGTCGTCGCCGCCGACGTCTCCGCGGCGAGCTGCTTGACCTCGGTCGCGACGACGGCGAAGCCCTTGCCGGCCTCGCCCGCGCGGGCGGCCTCGATCGTCGCGTTGAGCGCCAGGAGGTTCGTCTGCTCCGCCACGGAGCGGATCAGCCGCACGACCTCGTCGACCTGCGTGGAAGCGGCGCCCAGCGCGCGGACCTGCTCGCTGGTGCGCGCGGACAGCTGGACCGCCTCCTCGCCGCGCCGGGCCGCGGCCGCGGCGTTGGAGGCGATCTCCTTGATCGAGGCCTGCATCTCCTCCGCGCTCGAGGCGAGTGACGCGACGCCCGAGGAGATCTCCTCGACCGACGCGGACACGGCCCGCGCGCGCCCCACGGTGGTCTCGGCGGTGGCGGCGAAGTCCCCCGATGTCTCGGAGAGCTGCGCCGTGGACGCGGCGAGCGTGTCGGCCTCATGGGCGACCGAGGACACGATGGCGGCGATGCCGTCCACGAAGCGGTCGAAGGCGCCGGCCAGCTCGCCGATCTCGTCCTGCCGTTGGATCGCCAACCGGATGCCGAGGTCCCCGTCCCCGTCGGCGATGGCGGCCATCCGGTCACGGACCTGGCGCAGCGGCCGCAGCACGGACCGGCGGAAGGCGACCGCCAGCGCGACGAGCAGGCCGATGGTGAGTGCCGCTGCGAGACCGGCGACGAGCTGCAGCGTGCCCTGGGCGTCTGCGACCTGGCTGAGGTCCCGTGCGACGGCCTTGCCCGTCAGGTCCGACACCGTGTCGAGGGTCGGCATGATGTCGTTGGACGGTTCGAGGTTGCCGACGGTCGTGATGTAGACCGCCTTGTGGTAGTCGCCGCCCTGCGCGGCCTGGCGGGTCTGGTCGGCGAAGGCGGAGTAGGCCACGAAGTCCTGGCGCAGCCGGGCGAGCGGCTGGGCGGCGCCGGCGACCCCGGCGAGGGCCTGCGCCTGGTCCAGCGCATGAGCCATCGCGCTGCGGGCCTGCTGCGCCTGCTGGTACGTGTCCTCCGCCAGCTTCTGCCGCTGCGGCTCCCCGACGAGCACGGCGACGTACATGTTCATCTGGTCGTCGAAGTTGTAGAAGGAGCTGCGGACGTCGGCCACCGCGGCCTGCAACGCCGCGTCCTGCGACCGGTAGGCGTCGAGCTCCGCGGCGGCGGACCCGGACAGTCCGACCACGGCACACGCTGCACCCGCCACGATGAGGAGCACGACACCGAAAGCAAGGGTGCTCCTGCGCGCCAGGCTTGCTCCGGAACTCGAACGGCCCTTGGTCATAGGGTCAACATCGGAGAACGACCCCCAATCTTGAGGGGTGCGAGGGAATCAGCCCCGGCGCGTCACGAGCGCCGCCTCGTAGAGCGCGTTCTTGGACACCCCCGAGGCGGCGGCGACGGCAGCCGCGGCGTCCTTGAGCCGCTCGCCCGCCTCCACCCGACGGATCACCTCCGCCGCGAGCCGGTCCACGTCCGCCTCCGTGGGCTGCTCGTCGGGTCGCCCGGCGACGACGATCGTGACCTCGCCGAGGATCTCGTGGTCCGCGGCCCAGCGCGCCAGGTCCGCGAGCGGCTCTCGGCGGACCTCCTCGTAGGTCTTGGTCAGCTCGCGGCACACCGCGGCGGCACGGTCGCCGCCGAACGCCTCGGCCATGGCGGCGAGGGTGGCCGCGAGCCGGTGCGGAGCCTCGAAGAAGATCATGGTTCGGGGCTCGGACGCCGAGCGCACCGAGCGCTCGCCGGCGCTCGCCGTCCTTGCGGGGCGGGAAGCCCTCGAAGCAGAACCGGTCGGTCGCCAGGCCGGAGAGCGCGAGCGCGGTGAGGACGGCGGACGGGCCGGGCACGGCCGTCACCGGCACCCCGGCCTCCACCGCGGCGCGGACGACGCGCAACCCCGGGTCGGACACGCTCGGCATCCCGGCGTCGGTGAGGACGAGCACGGTGGCGCCCTCCACCGCCGCGGCGACGAGCTCGGCGGCCCGTTCGCGCTCGTTGTGCTCGTGATAGCTCACGACCCGCCCACCCGGCCGGACGCCGAGGGCGGCGGCGAGGCGGCGCAAGCGGCGGGTGTCCTCGGCCGCGACGACGTCGGCCTCCGCGACGAGCCGGACGAGCCGGGCCGGCGCGTCCTCCGGGTCGCCGATGGGTGTCGCGGCGAGCACGAGACGGCCCGATCGCGGACGCTGCAACGGACCCTCGACGCTCACCACCGCATCCTCTCGCGCCTACCATGGCCGGATGTCCGACGCCCCCGCGACGCTGACGGGCCGCCGGCTCCGCCCCGCCCGAGGTGTCGCGGCGCTGCCTTCGGCCCCGGTCGTCGCGAGGGTCGGCCTGCGGGCACGGCTCCTCGGGGCCACCGCCAGCGATCGCCTCTGGGGGTGGCTGGCTCCGCTGATCGTCACGGCCGTCGGCGGGTTCCTCCGGTTCTGGAAGCTCGACCAGCCCCACCAGCTCGTGTTCGACGAGACGTACTACGTCAAGCAGGGCTACTCGTACCTGAAGGTGGGCTACGAGCTCGCGTGGAACGGCTCGGGCAAGGACATGGACGCCCTGTTCACCAAGGGCAACCTCAACGTCTTCAAGGGCGACCCCGACTTCGTCGTCCACCCGCCGGTGGGCAAGTGGATGATCGCCTTCGGGGAGTGGCTCTTCGGGCCGGACAGCTCGTGGGGGTGGCGGTTCTCCGCCGCGGTCGTCGGCACGCTGTCGATCCTCATGATCGGCCGGATCGCCCGGCGGCTGTTCGGGTCGACCTTGCTGGGCACGACCGCAGCGCTCCTGCTCGCCGTCGACGGGCAGGCCTTCGTGCACAGCCGCACCGCCCTGCTCGACGGCTTCATCATGTTCTGGGCGCTGGCCGGCTTCGGCTGCCTGGTCCTCGACCGTGACCGGACGCGGGAACGCCTGGCGCGCCGGATCGAGGCCGGCGGGCCGATGGGCGTCTTCGGCCCGACCCTGTGGTGGCGGCCCTGGCGCCTCGCCGGCGGTGGTGTGCCTCGCCCTGTGCGCCGGCGTCAAGTGGTCGGGCGCGTTCTTCCTCGCCGGCTTCCTGCTCATGAGCGTGCTCTGGGATGTCGGCGCGCGGCGCGCGGTCAGGGCCCGTCGGTGGTTCTCCGGCGCTCTCCTGCTCGACGCGCTGCCCGCGGCCGTCGTCGCCCTTCCGCTGGCCGTGGCGACCTACCTCGCGTCGTGGGTGGGGTGGTTCCGGTCCACGAACGCCTGGGACCGGCAGTGGGGGGTGCAGCACCCGTCGCACACCTGGGGCTGGGTGCCCGCCTCGCTGCGCAGCCTGTGGCACTACCACGCGGAGATGTGGAACTTCAACGTCACCCTCCACTCCCCGCACCCCTACCAGTCGAACCCCTGGTCGTGGACTCTGCTGGGCCGGCCGACCGCCTTCTTCTACGAGGGCAGCAAGAACGGCCAGGGCGCCTGCCACGCGGTCGCGTCGTGCTCGAAGGCGATCACGCCGATCGGCAACCCGGTGATCTGGTGGGGCGCCACCGTGGGCATCGGCGTCCTGCTGGTCTGCTGGGCGCTCGGGCGGGACTGGCGCGCCGGTGCAGTGCTCGCCGGGCTGGCGGCCGGGTGGCTGCCGTGGTTCCACTGGCAGGACCGCACGATCTACACCTTCTACGCGGTCGCGTTCGTGCCGTGGGTGGTCCTCACGGTGACGTACTGCCTCGGCCTGCTCATCGGGCCCCGGGACGCGTCACGAGAACGCCGGCTCTACGGAGGGATCGCGGCGGGGGCGATCGTCGTGCTCGCCGTCGCGCTGTTCGCCTGGTTCTACCCGATCTACACCGCCCAGCTGATCCCCCAGCCGTCCTGGGCCGACCGGATGTGGCTGCCCTCCTGGGTCTGACGGTCACGGATCGGCGATGACCACCAGCCGCAGCGGCAGGTCGAGGAAGGCCGCGAACCGCTCCGCCTCCTCGGTCAGGGCGCTGCGGGCGGGGCCGCCCAGCGGTGCGAACGGCGTGACGTGGACCTCGACCCGGTCCGGCCGCAGCGTGCGCTGCCACCGGCCCGCCAGCCGCCCGTCGACCACGAGGGCGGTCGAGAGCATCCAGCCCCGCGGCATCCGCGCGGCGTGGCCCTCGGGGTCGACGAGGTGCCGGCTCTCGCTGTACGCGACCACGAACTCGTCGTAGCTCTGCAGCAGCCGGGCCACCGGGCCCGGCGACGCGTCCGCGGGCGGCGGTTCACCGAACCAGTAGCGACGGTCGGCGATCTCGAGGGCGTCGAGGTCGGGGCGGCCGAGCTCGAGGCCCTTCCGGACGTCGGCCAGCGTCAGCCCGGACCACCAGGCGAAGTCGCGCTCGGTGACGGGCCCGTGGCCGGTGGCGTAGCGGACGGCGAGCCCGCGCAGGGCGGCGTCCCGATCGAAGGGGCCGGGCGCGGGCGGGACCCGCTCGTCGACCAGGGCCCAGGTCTGCTGGCGGCCGCGCAGACCGCCGCTGCAGAGGGCGGCCTCCAGCTCGGCGTACATGAGCAGGTGTGGCAGCCGCTGACCTCCGGGGTCGATGCCGGCCTGCTGCAACGCCTCGCCCAGCTCCGCGCGGGTCAGCGGCCCGCGCTCCCCGATCGCCGAGACGAGGACGTCGGTGGCCCGCGCCCTGACCTCCGCGGGGAGCTCGAGTTCCCGCCACCGCCCCGCGCACCCCGCCGCCACCCGTGGCCCGGTGAGGGCCAGCAGGTCGCGCAGATCCTCAGGGGCCACGAAGTGCCACGTGGGCCGCAGCACGTGGGTTCGGAGAAAGGCACCCGCGTCGAACGCGGCGGCGAGGTCCGCCCGGCGCGCGCCCGGAGCCCGCTGGGCCAACGACCAGAGCGCGGGCTCGTGGTCCTGGGACTGGACGGCGCCGAGCCGGCGCACGGCGGCGACGGCCCCGGCCGCCGTCGGCTCGAACCCCGTGCCGTCGAGCCGCTGACTGCGCAGCCGCCAGGCGAGCAGGCCGTCGTCGTCCATGACCTCACCCTAGGGATGGGCACCGACAACGCCGGAGCGGCTCACGTAGGCTCGCTGGGGCGCTCGACGAGGAGGCGGCATGACGACGGACAGCACCACCCGACTGCTCACGGGAACCGACCCACGGACCGGCCGCCGGATCGGGAGCGGGGTCCCCGAGGCCGGCCCGGCGCAGGCCCTGTCGGCCGCGCGCGACGCCGCCGAGGCGCTGCGGTCGCGACCCCGGCCGGGCGAGCCGGGCGGGTTCGACGACGCCGACCTGCTCGACGCCGTCGCCGCGGGTCTGGAGGAGGTCACCGCCGACCTGGTCGGCGTCGCCGAGCAGGAGACGGCGCTGCCGACGGACCGGCTCACCGGGGAGGTCGGCCGCACGGTCGCCCAGCTCCGGGCGTTCGCGGTGGCGGCCAGGAACGGGCTGCTGGCCGACGCGATCATCGACACCGCCCGCAGCGCGCCCGCGCCGCGGCCCGACCAGCGCCGGGTCGCTCGCCCGCTCGGCCCCGTCGCCGTCTTCTCGGCGTCCAACTTCCCCTTCGCGTTCAGCACCGCGGGCGGTGACACCGCGTCCGCGTTCGCCGCGGGTTGCCCCGTCGTCCTCAAGGCCCACCCTGACCACCCGGCGACGTCCCTGCTCACCGCGGAGGCGGTGAGCGCCGGCGTCCGTGCCGCCGGCGCCCCCGAGTCGTGGTTCCAGGTGCTCCACGGCGGGTCGGTGGAGCTCGGGCAGGCCCTGGCCGCCGCACCCGACATCGCCGCGGTCGCCTTCACCGGCTCGCTGCGCGGCGGACGCGCCCTCTTCGACGCCGCCGCCCGGCGCGACGTGCCGATCCCGGTCTTCGCCGAGATGGGCAGCCTCAACCCCGTCGTCGTCACCCCGCACGCGCTGGCCGCCCGGGGGGACGGGATCGGGCAGCTGCTGGCGGGGGCGGTGCTCGCCAGCGCCGGTCAGCTCTGCACGAAGCCGAACCTGGTGCTCGCCGTGGAAGGTCCCGGGCTGCAGGAGCTGCTCGACGCGCTCGCGGCGCCGCTGCGGCAGACCCCCGAACTCGTCATGCTCACGGCACGGCTGCGCGACGGCTTCGACGCGGCGTGGCGGCACCTGGCGGGTGCCGACGGCGTCGTCGAGCTGGTGCCCGCCGCCGCCCTGCCGCGCGAGGGGGCGTGGGAGTCGCCCGGGCTCGCGACCGTGGCCGTCGCGACCCTCCTGGAGCGCCCGGACCTGCTCGAGGAGCGGTTCGGCCCGGGCACCGTGGTCGCGGTCGCCCGGGACGTCGACGAGCTCGAACGGCTCCTCGCCGCTGTTGCCCGGCTCGCTGACCGGCACCGTGCACGCCGAGCCGGGGGACGACGTCGCAGGCCGGGTGGCCCAGGTGCTGGCAGCCGGCTGCGGCCGGCTGATCTGGAACGGCCTGCCCACCGGCGTCACCGTCGGATGGGCGACCGTGCACGGCGGCCCTTACCCGGCGACCACCGCGCCCTCGACGACGAGCGTCGGGATGACGGCGGCACGCCGCTTCCAGCGGCCCGTCGGGTACCAGGACTGGCCGGACGAGCTGCTGCCTCCGCAGCTGCGCGACGCGAACCCGCTCGGCATCCTCCGGCTGGTGGACGGCAGCTGGACCCGGGACGCGGTCCTCCGCCGGCCCTAGCTCACGGGCTCCGGGATCACGGCGCGCTCGGGGCCCTGGCGCCGCGACTTCGCCCGGTACATCGCGTCGTCCGCGAGCTTGAGGACGTCGGGGATGCCGCGCGCGACCTCGGCGGGGTCCAGGACGCAGACGCCGATGCTCACCCCGATCCGCACCGGTGGCCGGCCCAGGCCGACGTCGATCGGGGCGGCCAGTCGCTCGGTCACGCGGCGGGCGACCTCGTCCGCGCGCCGCTCGGTCTGCTCCGGGGTGTCCCCGCCGCCGTCGAGCAGCACGGTGAACTCGTCGCCGCCGATCCGGGCCACGAGGTCGGTCTCGCGCACGCAGGCCCGCAGCCGCTGGCCCACGGCGACGAGCAGCTCGTCGCCGGCCGCGTGGCCGTAGCCGTCGTTGATCTGCTTGAAGCCGTCGAGGTCGCAGAAGAGCAGCGCCACCCCGCCGGCGGGGCATGGAGGCAGGAGTGAGCGAGGCGTCGAGCCGGCTCCGGAACAGGATCCGGTTGGGCAGGCCGGTCAGCGGGTCGCGCAACGCCTGGTCCGCCAGCTGCTGCAGGGCGAGCTGGCGACGGTGGTGGAGCACCGCCACGACGGCCGCCGCGAGGACCAGCAGGACGATGAGCAGGATCTGCACCTGCGCGCCGCCGCGCAGGATGGGGTCGAGGAAGTCGGCGCTCGGCTCGTCCACCACCAGTGACCATCCGCCGAGCCCGATCGGCGTGTACGCGTCCACGTAGCCGACGCCGCCGCGCTCGTCGTCCACCAGCCCGGCGCTGCCGGACTGCGCCAGCGCGAGGGCCCGCCGGGTCTGCGAGGGCCGGCCGATGTCCTCCTGGTGGACGCTGGCGGCGACCGTGCCGCGGATGTCGATCGTGTACAGGTTGACCCGCGCCGGCAGCGGCAGCGCGGTGAGGAAGCGCTTGGACGGACCGGTGCCGTCCATCCGCATGAACCCGACGAGCAGCCCGACGGCCGAGGACCCCCGGGTGACGGGGACGGCGAAGGCGGCCAGCTTGCGTCCGCCGCTGGCGGTCATGATCGACGACATGCCCGGCTGGCGCTGCTGGAGCGCCTGGGTGAGCGGCAGGTACCCGGGGTCGGTGATCGGGGGCAGCGGGCCGTCGGGGGCGTACGCCGACAGCGGCATGCCGGTGAGGTCGGTGAGGACGGCGCCCTCGCTGAAGAAGAGCGAGCCGTCGACGATCTGCTTGAGCCTCGCGACGTCGCCCGCGTCGCCCGGCGTCAGGGCGAAGCCCGCGGTGTCGGCGCGCTCCAGCAGCCCGGTGAGCGCGGCGCCGAAGTAACCGTAGATGAGCTTGCCGACGACGGCCTGGAAGGCGAGGCGGTCCTGCCGGTGCACCTGTACCGCCTTCGCCGTCGCGGCGCGCGCGGTCAGGACGCCGATCGCGCCACCGCCCGCGATGAGCGCCAGGACGAGGACGAGCGACGCCGTGCTGCGCCACCGCGCCGATCTCACCGCACCTCCCGAGAGCTGCTCGCAGTGGAGAACCGTCACCTGCTCATCGGCAGGGCGGGCGGCGTCATGAGAGGCGCGCTGGCCGCCCCGCGTGCCAGGCTCTGGCGACGACGCCGTCCCGGAGGAGCCGCGCATGCGTGAGGTCCGGCTCGAGGACCTGCCCACCCTGCTCGCCGACGTCCCGCCCGACCCGCGCGTGGTCGCGTCCGGGAACGTCGCGACGCCCCTGGAGCTGCTGGCCGCCGTCGACAAGGCACTGCCCGCCTACCGGCTCAACGTCCTCAACGCCCAGCCGGGCATCCCCGACCGCGACGGCGTGGTTCACGAGACGTCGTTCGTGGGCGCGGGCATGCGCGGGTCCGCGCGGCTGGCCTACGTGCCCAGCCGGCTCTCCCTGGTCCCGACGCTGTTCGGCCGGACGCTGCCGCCGGACGTCGTCCTGCTCCACACCTCGCCGCCGCGGGACGGGAAGGTCTCGCTGGGCATCGAGGTCAACGTGCTCCCGGCGGCGGTGGAGGCCGCCCGCGCCCGGGGCGGCCTCGTGCTCGCCCAGGTCAACCTCCGGATGCCGTACACCTTCGGGGACGCGGAGCTGCCGGTCGAGCTGGTCGACGCCGCGGTCGAGGTCGACGCGCCCCTGCCCGAGCACGGCAGCGGCGAGCCGGACGAGGCCTCACGGGTGATCGGGGAGCACATCTCCCGACTCGTCCCGGACGGCGCCACCCTGCAGCTGGGGATCGGCGCGGTGCCGGACGCCGTGCTGCCGGGGCTGGTCAACCGACGGGGCCTGCGGGTGTGGACGGAGATGTTCAGCGACGGCGTCCTGCACCTCGACGCCGCCGGCGCCCTGGACGCCGACGAGCCACTCGTCGCGTCCTTCCTCTTCGGCACGCCCGAGCTGTACCGGTGGGTCGACCGGAACCCGCGGGTGCGCGTGCTGCGGACCGAGCGGACGAACGACCCCGGCCTCATCGCGGGCCGGCCATCGATGGTCTCGATCAACTCGGCGCTGCAGGTCGACCTCTTCGCGCAGGTGAACGCCTCGCGGCTGCAGGCCCGGATCTACTCCGGCTTCGGCGGGCAGACCGACTTCCTCGTCGGGGCTCTCCATTCGCCCGGCGGGCAGGCGTTCCTCGCGCTGCGGTCGTGGCATCCGCGGGCCGACGTGTCGACCGTCGTGCCGCTGCTGGACGAGCCGGCGACGTCGTTCCAGCCGAGCGCGATCGTCACCGAGAACGGCCTCGCTCGGGTGTGGGGGCTGACCGAGAGCGAGCAGGCCCGGGAGATCATCGACCAGGCGGCACACCCGAAGGTGCGCGACGAGCTCGTCGAGGAGGCCCACTTCCTCGGACTGCTGTGATCCGCTCGGGGATCGAGTCAGTGGCCGAGCAGCTTGTTCGCGAGCACGGCCGCCTGGGTCCGGCGCTCGAGGGCGAGCTTGGCCAGCAGGCTGGAGACGTAGTTCTTTACGGTCTTCTCGGCCAGGAACATCTCGTTGCCGATCTGCCGGTTCGTCATGCCCTGCGCGATGAGCTCGAGGATCCGCCGCTCCTGCGGCGTCAGCGCCTTGAGCTCCTCGGGCTCGCGGTGCCGGCGCTCGGGTTCGAGCCCGAGCTGACCTTCGAGGGGCCGCTGGACAGCACGGTGCCGGAGAAGTCGGCACCGGAGGTGCTCGCCGTCCTCCGCGAGGCGCTGAGCAACGTCGCCCGGCACGCCCAGGCCTCGCACGCACGGGTGTCGCTGACGGCCGACACCGGCCGGTGGATCCTCAGGCTGCTGGTCGAGGACGACGGCGTCGGGCCGGGCCCGGGCGATGTGCCGGGGCTGGGGACGGCGACGATGGCGGCACGGGCCCGCCGGCTCGGCGGCGGCTGCTCGCTGGAGCGGCGCGAGGTGGGCGGCGCGCGCCTGCGCTGGTGGGCCTCCCTGGACGAGCCGCGCTGACCCGGCGCCGCGTCCCTACGGATGGTAGGGAAGCTATGCGACTGAGTAATGCGATGAATCGACGCATTCTCCTATTCCGATCACGCGTCGACAGTTCTATGCTCTGGCTACGGTGGTCGGGGGGTGCAGGCCCTGGTCTCGCGTCGTCCAGATGTTTGCACGAGAGCGTCCTTCTGGCGGACGGAGCACACGGATGGAATTTCCACGGGGGAGTCGAGGCGTAGTCCGTCGTGTCGTATCGCCGCGGGCGCGAACGCCCGCGCATCCCTTTCCTGACGCACCCGCAGGATGAATCGCTACGCCTGCGGCAGAGTCTCGTCGGCTCACTGACCTGCACGAGCACGTCCCCAGGGGGACGGCGGATCGAGCTGCGCCGAGCCGACCGGCGCGAGCACGGGTCATGGCATCCCTCGGACGTCCGATCACTTTCTTCCCGGAGAGGGGCTCCGCTTTTCGTCTCGGCGTGCGCACTTTCGGAGGGAGGGGAATGCCTCGTCGACAACGAGTCGCCGCCGGGTCTGTTACCGCGGCGAAGATGGACACCCGGGAGGGATTCCCGGCGGGATCCCCCGACCAGCGCGTGCGCGTGGTCCGGTCACACGCCCGGGGCACGCTGACACGTCTGAAGGTCAAGCGATGGCTGGACGTCGTTCTCGCCGGAGCCGCCCTGATCATCCTCTCCCCCGTTTTCGCCGCGGTCGCTCTCGCCGTCCGGCTCAGCTCCCCGGGGCCCGTGCTGTTCCGGCAGGAGCGGCTCGGGCTCGCCGGGCAGCCGTTCGTCATGCTCAAGTTCCGGACGATGCATGTCGGCCGGAGTGATGCACCACACCGCACCTACGTCACCCGGTTGCTCACCGAGGAGAGCCCGGCCGCGGGCGGAGCAGCTCCCCTGTTCAAACTCCAGTGCGATCCGCGCGTGACACCGATCGGGCAGTGGCTGCGCCGGACGAGCCTGGACGAGCTGCCACAGTTGATCAACGTGCTCCGGGGCGAGATGTCCTTGGTGGGGCCGCGGCCGGCACTCGCCTGGGAGGCCCGCCTCTACCGCGACGACGAGCACCTCCGGTTCGACGTCCTGCCGGGCATCACCGGCCTGTGGCAGGTCAGCGGACGCAATCGGTTGTCCATGCGGCAGGCTCTCGCGCTGGACGTCGAATACGTCCGGCGACAGAATCTGTGGCTCGACCTCGTGATCCTTCGTCCGGACCATCCCCGCGCTCGTCCGTCACGAGGCGTCGTGACGACGCCGATCGCGCCCACGGGCCGACGTCCACCAGCCGGTCGCACCGGGCTCCGGTGGGCCGTCGCCGTCGTCGCGTGCCTCCTGGGGCTCACCGCGTCTGCGGCCCCCAGCTCCTTGTCGCCGATCGCCGCCGGGTCCGAGGTGCGCGACCTGCCGGCGGGCCCTGCACTGCAACCGCCCTTCAGAACGCTCTCGCCGGGCTCACCGCTGCCCGACGACGCGACGTGCGCGCATGCCGTCGCGTCCGCTCCGGAGACGGTGCCGGCGAACGTGCGGCCGGATCACGTGCCGGGCGACCAGCACCTCCCCTCGAACTTCTTCCCTCCGGGGAGCGGGCACGCACGCGAACAGAAGCTGATCGCCGCGCGGGTCACGGGGGCCTATGTCGGCACGACGGCGCAGATCCTGCAGTGGGTCGCGTGCAAGTGGGGCATCGACGAACGCTACGTCCGGGCACAGGCGGAGGTGGAGTCCTCGCTCCGCCAGGACAAGATGGGCGACTGGACGACGGACGGGAGCGCCTGCGCCCCCGGGCACGGTCTCGGCAAGGACGGGCGCGGCGGGGAGTGCCCCGAGAGCTTCGGCATCCTGCAGGTCAAGTACCAGTTCTTCGCCGGCGCCTTCCCGTCGGCGATCACCTCCACCGCGTTCAACCTGGACACCGCCTACGCGGTCTGGCGCGCCTGCTACGACGGCTACGAGCAGTGGCTGGGCGACGTCGCCGCCCCGGGGACGACGTACGGCCCGGGCCATGCGTGGGCCTGCATCGGCCGCTGGTTCTCCGGCGCATGGATGGACGCCGATGCGCGCGAGTACATCGGGTGCGTGTCCGCACTCGTCTACGGGAGGGAGCCGTGCAGCTGAGACGGTCGCGGTGGGCGCGCCGGGCGCGCCTACCCGCCCGCTCCCCGGATACCGCCGCGGGCCCCTCTCAGCCACTGCGATGCCGCGTCGAGCACCGCCCGACCGCGCGTGCTGTTCCGAGCGGCGTCGTAGGCCATGCGCACCGGCCACGGACGCACGAGTTCGACCGCCTGCGGATACGCGAAGGGCTGCCCCCCGAACGACAGCTTGGCGCGGTCCGCGCTCGGCCAGCGCTCGTCGTTGCGCTCCGCCCCGGTCAGGAGGTCGTGCAGCATGCCGGCGTCGATGCCGCCGAAGTCGAACCAGCGGTATCCCTCGCCCTTGGCCCACCGGATCGCCTCCCACCGGACGGCGCCGGGCACGCTCAGCCGGCCCGCGTCGCCCGACCGGTCGTAACCCCCCAGACGCCCCTTGAGCACGCCGCCGCACCCGGTCAGCAGGTCCGCCGCGACCGGACGCCCGTCGACCTCCCCCACGAAGAGCACGGCATGGCCGCCGGGCGCGAGTTCGCTGTAGAACGTCTCCACGTACTCGCGCGGGAGGGGCGCGTACCCGTGCTGGCGCGCGGTCAACGCCATGAGCTCGACGAGCAGGCCGACGTCCTCCTGACCGCCACGGCGAACCCGCACGCCGCGCTGCGGCCACTTCGTCGTCCAGTAGCGCAGCCGCCGGCCGAGGCCGGCGCGCAGCTGCGCCTCACTCGGCGTCAGGTCCAGGCGCAGCGTGCCTGCCGGCGAGATCCCGGCCTGAGACGTCCGGAACCTCCGCTCGAGCAGCGCGCGGCTCACGTCGTGCCCGTCGTCCGGAGGCTGCACGAAGAGCGCGCGGCCGGGGCCGGCGACGCCGGCGAGGGCATCCGCGAGAGCGGTGACGATCTGCGCGCGATTCGCGACGTCGGGCGCCACCACGGGCCCCGAGGGCACGTAGGCCAGCGTCACGCCCACGGGGAACCGCCGGAGCAGCACCTGCGCACCGCCGACCAGCCGATCGCCGTCCAGGGCGAAGACGTACGTCGAGCGGTACCCGACGACGGAGCGGACGCGTGCCCAGGCCGAGAGCTGGTTGACGTCCGTCCCCGGCGTCCCGGCGACCAGCGCGTCCCAGTCGGTCAGCGCGGCGCCGGAGGGACGCGAGACGACGGCCGCGACGACGGCGTGCGCGGTGTCCGACAGGGACGACCGGCGATGTACCCCCCAGATGCTCACGGAACCAGCCTGTCAACAAGGCGTCCGGATTGTCACGGTCACAGCCGTGCCGGAGGAGGGCCAGAGTGAGGATCACATGCGTGGGCGGCGGCCCCGCCGGCCTGTACACGGCCGTCTCCGCCAAGCTGCGCAACCCGGCGGACGAGGTCGTCGTGCTCGAACGCAACCCGGCCGGCGTCACCCAGGGCTGGGGCGTCGTCTTCTGGGACGACCTGCTCGACGCGCTGCACCGCAACGACCCGCCCTCGGCCCGCGCGGTCCGCGACGCGGCCGTCGTCTGGGACGGTCAGCTGCTCCGCGTCGGCGATCGCCCGCCGGTGTACCTCGGCGGATCCGGGTACGCGGTCGGCCGGCACGCCCTCCTCGCGATCCTCGCCGCACGGGCCCGCGACCTCGGCGTGGACGTCCGCTTCGGTTCGTCCGCCGACGGGGACGAGCTCGCCGCCGACCTCGTCGTCGCCGCCGACGGTGCCGGGAGCCGGTTGCGCACCGAGCGTGCTGACGCCTTCGGCACCGAGGTGCTGCCCGGACGCCACAAGTACATCTGGCTGGGCACCAGGCGCCTGTTCCCGACCTTCACCTTCGGTTTCGTGGAGACCGCCGCAGGCTGGCTGTGGTGCCACGCCTACCAGTTCGACCCCGCCACGAGCACGTTCATCGTCGAATGCCCGACGTCGACCTGGACGGGGCTCGGCTTCGACCGGATGGAGCTGCCGGACTGCCTGCGAACGCTGGAGTCCTGCTTCGCCGGGCAGCTGGACGGCCACGAGCTCATGGCCGGGCCGCCGGGATCCGGGAGCGCGAGCTGGCTGAACTTCCGCCGCGTCGGCAACCGGCGCTGGAGCGACGGGAACGTGGCGCTCGTCGGCGACGCCGCCCACACCACACACTTCGCCATCGGCTCGGGGACCGCCCTGGCGATGCTCGACGCGATCTCCCTGGCCGATCACGTGAACGCCGCACACGACCTCGGCACAGCCCTGCGTGCGTACGAGGACGAGCGGAAGGCCGCGCTGCGGCCGTTCGCCGAGGAGGCCGATCGCAGCACCGCGTGGTTCGAGCAGTCCGTCGGCCGGCTGCCGGGGACGGACGACGTCCAGCTGGCCTGGTCACTCTGGCAGCGCCGCACCTCGGCCCCCCGCTGGCGGTACTACCTGCACCTGGGGACGCAGCACGCCCCGGTGCGGCGCGCGCGGATGCTCGCGTCGAGCGCGCGTCGAGCCGTCCGGGCGAGACGTCGGGAGCTCCTCACCTGAGCCCGGTCGCCGCCGCGGGGGAGCCGGCGCCGACCGACCGGCCGTCGACCGCCTCGAGGTAGGCGCACCGCTGGCGGGACCACCGGCACGGCTCGGCGGCGCGCGCGGCCTGCTCGGCCAAGCAGGCGCCCCGGCCGGGATCCGCGCGGAGCCGGCGGATGGCGCGCGCGAGGTCCGACGCGTCCTCGGAGGTGAAGTACTCCACGCTGTCGTCCCCGAACGTCTCCTCCATCGAGCGGGTGCGTGACGAGATCACGGGGATCCCCATGACGATGAAATCGAAGACCTTGCCCGGCAGAGTCACGTCGCGGAAGGCGTCGCGCTTCATCGCGACCACACCCGCGTCTGCGGCCGCGATGGCCTTCACCAGGTCCGGGAACGGCACGTAGCCGTCGCTGAACCACACGTGGCCCGGCACTCCGAGGGACCGCGCGAGCCGCTCCAGCCGGGGCCGGTCGGACCCGTCGCCGTAGAGCTCGAGGCGCAGGTCGGGCATGTCGGCGACGAGCTCGGCGACCGCGTGGATCATGGTGTCGAGGCCGTACCGCTCCTCCATCGTTCCGTGGCTGATCAGGACGAAGCCCTCGGCACGCGGCACCGAGGCGGAGGGCCGCCGGAACACCCGTTCGTCCGCACCGTCCATCACGACGCGGACCTTCCCGGGCTCGGCGCCCCGCCCGACGAACAGCGCCCGCAGCTGCGCCGTCGGCGTGATCACGGCGTCCGCGAACCGGATGCTGCTCTGCTCGAGGCCCGCGATGAGCCGCACCGCGGGGTGCCCGGACGACGTCCCGAACTTCGTGGCGAAGAACTCCGGCATGCACTCCTGCAGGTCCAGGAGCACCCGAGCGCCGAGCAGCCGGGGAACCACGGCGGCGAAGACGAGGACGTCCGGCAGCGAGTTCACCTGGACGACGGCGTACCGGCGGCGGACCTGCCCGACGGCGAGCAGCACGGTGGCGGCGGCGAAGAACCAGCCGTACCGGACCAGGTACCCCGCGGGGCCCTTCCACCGCTGACCCGGGACGCGAAGCCGCCGGATGCGGACCAGCCCGTTCCGCTCCCGAGCGGGCTCCCCCGACTTGCGGACGCACAGGACGTCGACCTCGTAGCCCCGCTCCGCGAGCGCGCCGAGCTCGCGCAGCACCCGGGTGTCCTGCGGCACGTAGTGCTGACGGACCACGCAGACCCGTTCGCGTCGGCCGGTCGCTCCTCGCCGCCCTGACGCAGCTCGCGGGTCAATCATGGAACGTTCCCCGTTCGGGACGCGTGGACCGCTCGCCGACGATCGCCAGGGCCAGCAGGGAGAAGAGCATGTCAGCGGCGCCCCTCATGGTGATGTGGGGGTCGAACGTCATGAGGACGAACGTCACGAGCACGGCACAGGCAGCCGCCGCGCCCGCCACCGCGTACGCGGTACGTCCACTGCCGGCGACCCGGGCCGAGTGCCGCAGGGCCACCCACGTGAAGAACAGATAGGCGAGGAACAGCGGGACCCCGCCGCTCCACAGCAGCCAGGTGTGACCGCTCTCGATGTAGACCTGCGGCGCGTACGGCGTGGGCACCTCGACGACCGCCGTCGGCCGGACCCCGAGCAGCCAGTTCCACCCGGTGAAGACCTGCGGCCAGACGTAGACGGTGAGGTTCTGCAGGCGGACCCCCCAGCTCTGCGGGAGGCCCGTCGCCGGGTCCAGGTCCGCGAGCCGGCCGGCGATCACGGGCCACAGCAGCAGCCCCGCCGCGATGCCCGTCGGGACCGCGACGGCGAAGAGGCGGGCGACGCGGCCCGTGAGAGCTGCCATGACGACGACCACGACGACGACCGCGAGAATCCCGGAGAACTGCCCCGAGGCGACGGCGCCGAGAACGAAGACCGCCGCGAGCACGAGGGCGGTCTTGCGGCGGCGCTCCTGCAGGAAGGCCCAGCCGAGGCAGATGGCCAGGTCGAAGGCCATGACGTCACCGACGGCGATCGTGGAGCCGAGGGTGGCAGCGCCACGGCCGAGCGACGGGCCGGACCCGGGATCGCCGGGGAAGAGCGCGTCGCCCAGTGCGGCCACGGGCGGCAGGAGCGATTCGGCCATGGCGACGGCGGCCACGACCACGCCGACGGAAAGGCAGATCCACAGGCAGCGGGCCACCTGTCGCTCGGTCCGCACCGCGGCGCGCACCAGGAGGAAGATGCCGTAGAACTTCCACAGCGCGGCCGCGTAGAGCACGTCCTGCTGGTCGGGCGTCTCACCCCGGGCGAGCATCCAGAGCAGGGGCAGGAAGGACCCCGCCGTGGCGAGCAGGACCAGCGCCGTGTCCAGACGGGTCCAGCGCAGCGGCAGCGGGTGCCCGCTCGCGACCTGGGTCAGGGCGCGCAGCACGACCCCCGCCCCGAGCAGGAGGCCGAGCGCCTCGTGCGGCCGCAGCAGCGACAGCGCGCCGTTGCGCGCGACGCCGGCGAGCAGCGGCGTGCCGGCGAGCAGCAGGTAGGCGGCGAGCGGCGGCCGCCAGTACGAGGCCGCCACGAGCAGGACGCCGAGCAGGGCGGCGGCGGGCACCGTGGCGGGGCCGGACGCGACCAGGGCCGCGAGCACGCACGCGGCCACCGCGACGAGCAGGACGAGCACCCACACCGCCCGTCGCGGCGCCGCGACGGCGGACACGCCCGAGACGGCGCTCATGCCGGCTCGTCCGCGGTGCGTCGACCCCTCAGTCCCTGCGTGAGCATGGCCAGCTCGGCCGACCCGACGAGTCGGGAGGCAAACACGTACAGAGCGAGTGCGACCAGGGTGATCGCGAGCATGGTCACCTGGCCGTTCCCCTCGCCCGGCAGGTGGCCGGGGAGGGTGCGCCCGAGCAGGGCCGCAGGCGCGATCGTCACGGCAGCGATGGCGACCGCCCGGAGGACGGGCCGGAGCAGGCGCTCGCCACCCACCGGTAGGGCTCGACGCAGACGCGCGGCCATCCACGCCCCGCCGAGCAGCTCCGCGGCGCTGATCGTGATGCCGATGGTCAGCAGCGGCCAGACGCCGGGCGGCACCCGGAGCCCGACGACGATGCCGAGCAGGACGACGACGGTCCGCAGCAGCGCGGCGGCGAACGGCGTCCGCGCGTCGCCGCGCGCGTAGAGCGCGTACGTCCCGACCGTCATGGCGACCCCGCCGACGACGGCGAACCCGAGCGAGCCGATCGCCACGGTCAGGAGCTCCTGGCCGTGCGGCGACGCCATCGCGCCGAAGCTCACAGCGCGGGCGATGGGGCCGGCGAGCAGCACCAGCGCCAGCGCGGCCGGGACGGCGACGAACGCGACGAGGGACACGCCACGGACCAGCTCGTCCCTGAACCCCTGGGAGTCGGCGGCCTGGAACCGCCGGGAGAGGCGGGGCAGCAGCGCGACGCCGACCGGACGGGCCGCCAGTGCCATCGGGAGGCCACAGAGGAGGAAGGCGAACTGGAACGCCAGAACTCCGCCCGCCACCCGATTGGCCACGACGAGACCGGCGAACGGCAGCAGGACGTCCAGCGTGGAGTACCCGAGCGTCGGGCCGGCCCGGCGCAGGATGTGCGCGATCTCGGGGTCACGGTGGCGGATCCGTGGCAGCAGCACGACGCCGACCCGGCGCGCCCCCCACCACTGGAGCCCGGCGTGCAGCGCCACCGAGCCCGTCGTGCCGAGGCCGAGCACGAGCAGGGCCGCCGTTCCGGGCGCCGCGAGCGCCGTCCCGGTGCCGAAGACGAGCGCAGTGACCAGCATCGTCACGACGATCCCGGCGTTCTCCGCGATGGGCGCGGCATTGGGCCAGGCGAACTCCCCGTGCGCGTTCATCACCGCCTCGGAGGTGCCGACCACGGCGTAGAGCACCAACTGGGGCACGAACATCGCGAGCAGCACCAGGCCGATCCGCTCCTGGGCCGCCGCGACCTGCGGATCGCTCACGCCCACCTCGAGCAGGCGCAACACCCAGCGCTCTGCGACGAGCAGCAGCACGGCCGCGACGCCGAAGCCCGTCAGGGCGGTCGCGAGGAAGTTCCCGGCGAGCCGCCGCACCGCCTCAGGGTCGGCGGCGTCGATCCGGCGGACGAGGCCGGGGACGAGGAGGCTGGAGAAGAGCGATCCCGTCAGTGCCGCGTAGCCGAGCATCGGCAAGGTGCTCGTCGCCTGGAAGATGTTGCCCAGGTACGTGGGCCCCAGGACCGCCGCGACGACGGCGATGCGGACGAACCCGCTGAGCCGGCTCAAGGCGGTCCACGACGCCACGGAGACGGAGTTCCGCGCGAGCGACGAGCCCGAGGTCGATCCGGCGCTCGCGCTCTCGACCGCGGTGACGCCGGCCGGCTCGGGCTCCGCCACGCCTCACGTCCAGTACGGCTGCTGGCGGCCGGTACGCCAGGGCCGGCGGAGCAGGACGACCGCGACGACCGCGGCGAGGATCCCGACGAGGAGTCCGGCCGCGAGGATGCGCACCGGTCGTGGCTCGAGGGGTTCGGCGATGCCGGCGGCCGACGTGAGCGCCTTGACCTGGACGGGACGTGTCGCCGCGGAGGCCCCGGTCAGGGTCGGGGCCACGGCCGCGTACTGGCGCGCGACGCGGTCGGTGAGGCTGACCGCGCGCTGCCGGTCGCCGTCGGCCACGGTGATGACGAGCACGTAGCTGCGCCCGGCCATGTCGGCCGAGACCTCCCTCTGGAGCGTGGCGAGCGGGACGCCGGAGCTCGAGGCCACGGGCGCCAGCACCTGAGTGCTCGTGACGACGAGCAGTTGAGTCTCGGTCTGGTAGTCGACGGCCGTGTCGGAGAGTTGGGGCTGCGGTGTCAGCAGGAATGTCGCCTGCGCGCCGTAGAGCGGGGGCTGCAGCCGCACCCCGTAGACGTAGGCGCTTCCGACGGAGAGGAGCACGATGGCCAGCGCGACGAGGACGAGCGTGACCGGTCTCGGGCGTCGCGGCGACCGGGCCCGCCATGGGTCCCCGATCGCCGAGTCCTCGAGCCGGGCGTGCGCCATTCCGTAACCGCGCCGAGCGGGGTGGCGGGCGAGCGAGCCGTCGACCGGGGAGGGGTCGGCCGGCCTCCGCAGGCCCCAGCCACCACCCGGAAGGAACCTGCTGCGGATCACCGACCCGCCGGCGTCGGCAGCCTCGTCGGCGGCGGCGGTCGGCGGCGCGAACTCCTTCCGGAGGGCGGCGATCTCGCGCCGGCTCTCCGCAGCCAGACGGTGGATCTCCGCGGTCGCCCGGCGTTCGATCTCACGGAAGGTCGCGCTGACACCCGGCGCGGGGTCGGCTCCCTCCGCGGAGGTGTCGGATGGCCCCTCGTCGTCGCCCTCGTCCGGATCGTCCCCGCCTTCGGGCGCGCGGCGCAGGGCTCCTCGGCACGGCCGTCAGCGCCGGGCGCTGGCCGTCCTGAGGCGCGTCGGCAGGCTCGTCCTCGAACGGTGGTTCACCGTCCGGGGTCACGAGTGGTTGCGAGTCGTCCACGAAGCACGCCTCATCCGGGAACCTCCCCCAATTCCGTTGCTACAGACTCTCGATTCCGGACGTGACCGGCGTCAAGCGGCAAATCGGTAGAGCAGCTCCCCAATCGCCCGGCAGACGGTCGGTGGCGACCTCCGGATGACACCTCCCAGGAGCGTCAGCGCATGCTGTGGTCCGCCGTAGGCGACATCGCCGGAGGCCGACACGTACGTCAGCGGCTCCCCCACCGCACCCCAGGTCTCCTTGAACCGTACGAGGCCGGGATTGTCCAGATCGGAGCGGCCGAAGTCGAACCATGCGAAGCCCTGCTCGGTCGCCCAGGAGATGGCGCGGGCCATCACGGCATGGTTGGGCCGGAGCGGCCAGAACTGGTCGTCCGAGGCACCGTACTTGTAGGTGATCGTCTCGCCGCCCGTGAGGAACACGGCTCCCGCGATCACCGAGTCCTGGTGCTCCGCGAGCGCGACGACGCCGTTCCCTGGCTCGATCATCGCCGTCCACAGCAGCTCGAAGTAGCGGCGCGGCTGCACCGGGACCCCTTGCCGCCGCCGCGTGAGGACGTGCAGTCGGTAGAACTCTCCGACCAGGTCGCTCTGCCGGTCTCCGAGACGCACCCGGACGCCGCTGCGCTCGGCGGCCGCGATCGCGCGCCGGACGGATCCGCGCCGCTTCGGTGCCCTGCCCTCGGCGGTCACTCCGAGCGCGAGCCGATGCGTCACGGCGACGTCGCGTGCCGAGAACTCGGGCACCGGGACGGCGTCGCGGATCACGAGGTCCGCCACCCGCATCCGGCGCCGGAGGTCGTCCGCTTCGCGGAGCAGGGCCGCGACGGCGCCGTCAGCCGTCGCCAGGGGTCCGCACATGTCCGTGAACGGCAGGCAGATCCAGCGTCGCGACCCTGCCGGGCGGCGTACCTCGACGAGCGGCAGACCGGCGACGACGGCCCCCGCCGCATCCCGATGTACGAGGGCGAAGGCGCGCAAGCGGTACGTCGCGGCGATGAGCGATGCCCACGCCGGCTGGTGGAAGCACGTCGCCTCCGGGTGACGCGCCACGAAGCTGGACCAGTCCGGATGGTCGATGGCGACCACGTCCAGCGTGCCACTGCCTGTCATCGCCTCACTGCAGCACGCTCGGGGAGGACACGTCCATCCATTCGCCCTGGACAATCTCCACAATCTCCCCGCCGTCACCTACTGCCATCGGCACGACCCCGCCGTTACGGTGGGTCCGCGGCACAGGGGGGTGGCTCGAACAGGGGCGCGCCGCCGGCCGACGGTCACCCGCCGGGTCCGAGGAGGTCGACGGCGATGTTCACGAGTTCGCACCCGTTCCTGCCTTTCGATCACCTGCGCGTTCCGTATCGGGTCGAGGTCGGGGCCGCCGACCCCGGCTCGGTGGGCCTTCCTGGACGGTGGGGACGGCTGGCAGCGACGGCCTCGCCGGCGCCGGCCCTGTTCTGGCCCGTGGCGAGGGCGACGCCGCCGCAGCGGTTCCGCGTCGGCGACTCCTGGTTCCACGGCTCTCTCCTGCCGGACGCCGAGCTCGCGCCCGCGCTCGCGGCGTCCCCAGCCGGGTGGCGACGAGCCGAGCCCGTGACCGACGCGGCGGGCGCGACATCGGCGTCGATCTGGACGGCGGACGACGGCAGCGTCCTGCTCCCGTTCGACCCGAGCGAGGTGCTGACGGCCTTCTGGAGCGAGCGGTACAACGACCCCACGGAGGGGGCCGGCGGAGCGGGCGGCCGACTGCGCCGTGCGGCGGTGTCGTCCTACTACACGGTGCGGCCCGCACTGCCGCGGCGCCTTCAGATCGCCGCACGCCGCCTCTACAGCCGGGTTCAGGGCCGCACCCCGTTCCCGCGGTGGCCGGTCGAGCCGTCCCTGGACGACCTCCTCGACCGCGTCCTCGTGTGGGCGACCGCGTTGGCCGGCAGGCCCGTCCCGTGGATCGCCCCGTGGCCCGACGGTCACCGCTGGGCGATCGTCCTGACCCACGACGTCGAGACGGACGAGGGTCTGCGCCGGATGCCGCTCCTCCGGGCCGTCGAGGAGCGGACCGGCTCGCGGTCGTCGTGGAACTTCGTGCCGGGGCGGTACACGGTGCCCGACGACCTCGTGGTGGACCTGCAGACGTCGAGCAACGAGGTGGGGCTGCACGGCCTCCACCACGACGGCCGCGACCTGGAGCCGGGCCACGTCGAGCAGCGGCTGCCCGAGATGCGCCGGCACGCCGAGCGCTGGGGGGCAGTCGGCTTCCGCTCCCCCGCCACGCACCGGAGCTGGGACACGATGGCCCGGCTGCCGTTCGCCTACGACTCCTCGTTCCCCGACACCGACCCCTACGAGCCGCAGCCCGGCGGCTGCTGCAGCCTGCTGCCGTTCTTCGTCGGGGACGTCGTCGAGCTGCCCATCACGCTCCCGCAGGACCACACGCTCTTCGTCATCCTCCGCGCGCGGGACGCGAGGACGTGGCTCGACAAGGTCGCATGGATCCGTGAGCGCGGTGGCCTCGCCGTCGTCCTGACGCACCCGGACTACGTGCACGCCGCCCCCGCGCTGCCCGCCTACGAGGAGCTGCTGACCACCGTCGCCGCCGACCCCGAGGTCTGGCGACCGCTGCCGAAGGAGGTGGCGGCCTGGTGGCGCCGGCGCGCGGAGACCGAGGTCGTGCCGGACGGTCTCGGCTGGAGCCTGGCAGGCCCCGGCGCGCACGAGGCGAGGATCCGCATGACCTCGCCGGCGGAAGGGGTGCCGGCGCAGAGCGGGACCCGGGCGTGATCAAGGGGAGCACTGGTCACGACACCGAGCAGACCGCCTGGAGGTCGTGCGCCTCGGGCGCTCCCTGCGCGGCGGGACCCGCGCTCGGTCCCGGGGAGGCCCCGCTGGGTGAGGGCGAGGCGTCGGAGGCGGAGGCACGCAGCGTCGAGGCCACCTTGGCGCGAACGGCCGCGAAGTCGGGGTGGGCGGGGTCGACGAGCGGCGGCACGAACTGCACGCTCGTCAGCGGCCGGCTCCGGGCCCCGGCGGCCAGACCGACGAACCGGCCGAGCTCTCCGGCGGGCAGGTCCGTGCTGACGACCTTGCCGCCGGCCGCGGCGATGTCCTCGAAGTGCGTGAGCACGCCGGCGGGGTCGAGCTGGTGGAGCATGGCGTTCATCACGCACCGCTGGCGCTGCATCCGGGCGTAGTCGCTCGCGCCGTGCCGCGACCGCGCGAACCACAGCGCGTGGTAGCCGTCCAGGTGCTGCGTGCCGGGCTTGATGTAGCCCTTGACCCGCGAGGTCCCCCCGCCGATCGGTACGGGTTGCTTCACCGTCACCGTGATCCCGCCGAGGGCGTCGACGAGCTGACGGAAGCCGGCGAGGTCGATGAGCACGTAGTAGTTCACGGGCAGCCCGGTGACGCCCGAGACGGCCTCCTTCATCGCCTCGGCTCCGGGGTCCCGCACGCCCTGGAAGAGATCGGCGTGCTGGCCGCCCCAGGTGTAGATGGCGTTGAGCAGGCAGGTGTCCCCGCACGACCAGCCGCCCGGCATCGCACGCGCCGCGGGCGATCCGGGGGCGAACGGGACGTCCTCCAGGTTGCGCGGCAGGCCGAAGAGCACCGTCCGCCCGGTCGTGGCGTCGATGCTGGCGAGCGTCACGCTGTCGGGCCGGGTGCCGACGCGGTCCGGTCCGGCGTCCCCGCCGAGCAGGAGCACCGTGTACCGGCCGTCGACCGCGCCGGACGCGGTGCCGCCCGTGGAACACGTCGTCGAGCAGCCCGGCACCCGCCCAGGCGCGGCGAGCCCCGGCGACGGCTCCGGCGGAGACCAGCAGAACGGCCAGCGCCGTGCCCGCCGCGATCATCGGCCGGACCCTGCGGGGCAGCGACGCGGGCCGCCCGAGCCGCCAGGCGTCCGCGAGCAGGAGGGCCTCGCCGAGGCCCGCCAGGACGAGCAGGACGGCGAGCGTCCGGAGCACGGTGCTGTCCGCGAGGAGACCGACGGCGGCGCCGACGTCGACCGCGGCCAGCAGCGCGAGGATCAGGCCCAGGGCGACGCAGCCGGCGGCCACGCCGAGGGCCGCCTTCGCGACGCGCCGGTTCCCCGCGACCCAGTGCGCTGAGCCCGGCAGCACGAGGGTCAGGACGACGAGCGACACGGCCCGCCGGACCAGCGATCGCCGGCGGCTGCGGACGGGTGGCGGCCCGGACGCTCCCCTCCGCAGCGGCGTCCGGCGCCTCCGCGGCGGCCGCCCCGCCGGATGGAACCGGCCCCGGCGCCTCACCACGCTGCGTCGACGCCGGGAAGGGCACCACCCGCGCACCCATCACCTTGGGTGATCTCGGCGACGCGGGACGTGTCGGCATCCGGGCAGTATCTCCCGATGTCGTCCGAAGCCCGCGGAGGCGCGGCCGGGGCACCGCAAGATGTCAGAACACGACGGCGACCCGCGGGGCGGGGCTGAGCGGATCCGGGTCGCCCGGCAGCGGGACGGGTGCCGGGCACCGGCCGTGGAAGGCCTTGATCCAGTCCGGTCGGTACTCGAAGTGCCAGGGCTCGTTCCCGTACGCGCGGCACAGTCCGAACGCGGCGCCGTGCCGGGTGAGCCAGGCCGCGGTCGCCGGCGTCCCGATGTCGGCGGCGAGACCGCGCACGTGCGTCGACTCCTGCGGAGGGAGCACCCAGCGCCGGGCCACGCGGGCCGAACCGTACGTCCGCACCGCTGCGGCATACATCCGCTGCTGCGTTGTCCAGTTCCGGTAGCCGGAGTTGACGACGAGGCTGTGGCCGGCGCGCCGCGCCGCCGCCTTCGCCGAGGCCAGCGCCCGGACCAGGCCGGGCTGCATGGCGGTCGCGGACGGGTCCGGGACGATGGTCACGCTCGCGGCGGGCGTGAAGCGGCTGCTGCCGGCGAACCGGAGGGTGATCTGTAGTCGGGGCCGGTCGGGGAGCCGGTACACCGCCCGACCGCTGCTCGAGGTCCGCACCGCGGTCGCGAACCGCCAGGTGCCGGTGTCCGCCGTCCGGACGTAGACGTCGACGACCCGCTGCGGGAGCGGCGTCCCGTTGGAGGCGCGGGTGAGGACCCCGACCACGACCAGCGTGGAGCCGCGTCCGACGCTCAGAGCGAGCCGGGAACGCGCTGTGGCGGTTGTGGCGAGCGCCGGTGCCGCGACGGACGCCGAGGTCCGCTGCATCGCGGGCGGCGCGGGGGTCGGCGTTGCCGGTGGGGGCGTCGGCGTCGCGGGCCGGGGCGCCGCCGTCGCTGCGCCCACGCCGGCGACGCCCACGAGCACGAACGCGCACCCGACCGCCGCCGTGCGGCGACGGGAAATCCCCATGATCCCTCCCCGGGGGTCCGGAACGGCTCATCCTGGCGCATGCGGGGACGATCCGGCCAGCACCGACACGATCAGACGCGGGCGAACCTCGCGGCCAGGACCTCCTCGAGCCGGTCCAGCCCGAGATCCAGGTCGGCCTCGCTGATCACCAGCGGAGGCGCCAGCCGCAGGGTGGCGCCGTGCGTCTCCTTGGCGAGCACGCCCCGCTCGGCCAGCCCCTCGCACACGCCGCGCCCCGTGCCGGCCGCAGGGTCGACGTCGATGCCGGCCCACAGCCCGGCCCCGCGGACGGCGGTCAGACCGCGCCCGACGAGCCCGCTCAGTCGCTCGTGCAGGTGCTTCCCGAGGACGCGGGACCGCTCCTGGTACTCGCCGGTCGCGAGCAGACCGACGACGGCCCGCCCGACGGCGCAGGCGAGCGGGTTGCCCCCGAAGGTGCTCCCGTGCGTGCCCGCGGTGAGGACGCCGAGGATCTCGCGCGGGGCGACGACCGCGGAGACGGGCACGATGCCGCCACCGAGGGCCTTGCCGAGGATCAGCGCGTCCGGCCGGACGCCCTCGCGCTGCACCGCGAACGTCGTCCCCACCCGGCCGAGCCCGGCCTGGATCTCGTCGGCGACGAAGAGCGCGCCGGAGGCGTCGCAGATCCGGCGGACGTCGGCCAGGTAGCCGGGCGGCGGCACGATGACCCCGGCCTCGCCCTGGATCGGCTCGAGCAGCACCGCCACGGTCGTCGCGTCGACCGCGGAGGCGAGAGCGTCGGCGTCCCCGTAGGGCACCACCCGGAAGCCCGGCGTGAAGGGGCCGAAGCCGGCACGCGTCTCCGGGTCCGTCGAGAAGCTGACGATCGTGGTCGTCCGGCCGTGGAAGTTGTCGGCGGCCACCACGATGGTCGCCTGGCCGTCGGGCACGCCCTTGACGTCGTACCCCCACTTGCGGCTCATCTTGATCGCGGTCTCGACGGCCTCCGCGCCGGTGTTCATCGGCAGCACGGTGTCGAGCCGGGGGTCGAGCGTGCCGGCGAGGGCGGCGAGCTCGGTGCAGAAGGCCTCCAGCTGGTCGTGCAGGAAGGCCCGGCTGGTCAGGGTGACGCGGTCGAGCTGCCGGCGCGCGGCGTCCAGCAGCACCGGGTGGGCGTGGCCGAAGTTCAGCGCCGAGTAGGCCGAGAGGAAGTCCAGGTACCGCCGGCCGTCGGCGTCCGTGACCCAGGAGCCGGCCGCTTCGGCGACGACGACGGGCAGCGGGTGGTAGTTGGGGGCGATGTGGGTGGCCACGACCTCGGGCAGCGCGCTCATGACCGCACGGTACGTGCTTCCCCCGACCGCGCGGCACCCCTCAGCGGAGCAGCTGCCGGGCCATGACCACGCGCTGGATCTGGTTCGTCCCCTCGTAGATCTGTGTGATCTTGGCGTCCCGCATCATGCGCTCGACCGGGTAGTCCCTGGTGTAGCCGTAGCCGCCGAGGAGCTGGACGGCGTCCGTCGTGATCTGCATCGCGGCGTCGGAGGCGAAGCACTTGGCGGCGGCGCCGAAGAAGGAGAGGTCGGCGTCGTTCCGCTCGCTCTTCGACGCGGCGACGTAGACGAGCTGCCGTGCGGCCTCCAGCGTCATGGCCATGTCGGCGAGCACGAACTGGATGCCCTGGAAGTCGGCGATCGCCTGGCCGAACTGGCGCCGCTCCTTGACGTAGCCGGTCGCGACGTCGAGCGCGCCCTGCGCGATGCCCACGGCCTGCGCGCCGATGGTGATCCGGGTGTGGTCCAGCGTCCGCAGCGCGATCTTCAGGCCGGCGCCGATCTCGCCCACGACCCGGTCGCCGGGGATCCGGACGGCGTCGAACCGCAGCTCGCAGGTCGGGCTGCCCTTGATCCCGAGCTTGCGCTCCGGCGGCGCGATCGAGAACCCCTCGTCGCCCTTCTCCACGACGAAGGCGGTGACGTTGCGGCCGCGCGGGCCGTCGGGGTCCGTGACGGCGAGCACCGTGTAGTACTCGCTGAGGCCGGCATTGCTGATCCAGCTCTTCTGGCCGTCGAGGATCCAGTCGTCGCCGTCCCGCCGGGCCCGGGTGCGCAGGGACGCCGTGTCGCTGCCGGCCTCGCGCTCGGAGAGCCCGTAGCTGAACATCGCCTCGCCTCGGGCGACCGGCGGCAGGTAGCGCCGCTTGACGTCCTCGGACGCCGCCAGGATCAGGGGCATCGTGCCGAGCTTGTTGACCGCCGGGACCAGGGACGTCGACGCGCAGGCGCGGGCGACCTCCTCGATGACGATGCACGTCGCCAGCGCGTCCGCGCCGACCCCGTCGTACTCCTCGGGGATGTGCGGTGCGTGGAAGTCGGACGCGACGAGCGCCTCGTACGACGCCTGCGGGAACTCCGCCTTCTCGTCGGCCTCCGCCGCGTGCGGCGCGATCTTGTCCTCGGCGAGGTTCCGGACGGCCTGCCGGAGCTCTTCGTGGTCCTCCGAGAGGGCGAAGTGCGGGAAGGCGGCGAGGGCGTCGGAGGCGGTCACGACCTCAGGTTACGGGGGCGCTCACGCCAGGGCGGGGAGCACCTGCTCGGCATACAGGCGGATGCCGCTGTCGTCGTACGCGGCCTCGTGGAAGTTGGCGATCGCGTACGTCATGCCGGCGTCCTGCAGGGCCGTGAGCCGCTCGACGATCTGCTCCGGCGTCCCGACGAGCGGCCCGGTGGTGTACTGCTGCACCGTCGACGCCAGGACCTCCGCGGAGAGATAGGGCCGCAGCCGGTCCTCGAACGTCCGCAGCCGGTCGGCGAGCTCGGCCTCGTCGCGGCCGATGAACACGTTGTAGTTCGCCGACCGGGTGATGGCGTCGAAGTCGCGGCCGAGGTCGCGGCAGTGGTCGGCGAGCACCTGCGACTTGTGCCGGAAGCCCTCCAGGCTGCCCTCGAAGTTCGTGTAGTCGGCGTGCTCCGCGGCGAGGCGCAGCGTCTTGCGCTCGCCGCCGCCCGCGATCCACAGCGGGATCCCGCCGGGCTGCAGCGGCAGGGGGCGGCAGATGGCCCCGTCCACCTGGTAGTGCTCGCCGGCGTACGTCGCCACCCCGTTCGTCCACGCCTGCTTCATGATCTCCACGCCTTCGGCCAGCATCGCGATGCGGTCGCCGGCGGTGGGGAAGCCGTAGCCGTAGGCGTTCCACTCGTGTTCGTACCAGCCGGCGCCGATGCCCATCTCCGTGCGGCCGCCGCTCACGGCGTCCACGGTCGCCGCGACCTTCGCCAGGTACATCGGGTTCCGGTAGCCCATGCAGGTGCACATCTGGCCGAGCCGGACGCGGCTGGTCGCGGCGCCGAGCGCGGCCATCAGCGTCCATGCCTCGTGGGTGGCCTCGTCGCTGGGGACCGGGACGGTGTGGAAGTGGTCGTAGACCCAGACGGACTCGAAGCGCAGCTCCTCGGCGAGCCGGGCGACGCCGAGCATCGCCTCCCACTGCTTCGCCGGGTCGATGCCGACGAGGTCGTGCCGCCAGCCCTGGGGGACGAAGAGACCGAAGCGCATGGCGCGACCTTACGTCGCCCTTCCGCGGGCGCACGTGAGCTTCGCCGGACGCCCCGGGCGGACGCGGGCGCTCCGCTAGCCTCGGCGATATGCGCATGACGGTCATCGGCTGCGGCTACCTCGGCGCCGTGCACGCCCCGTGCATGGCCGACCTCGGTCACGACGTCACCGGTGTCGACGTGGACGAGGTCAAGGTCAAGGAGCTCTCCGCCGCCCGAGCCCCGTTCTACGAGCCCGGGCTGCCCGAGCTGCTCGAGCTCGCGATGGCGACCGGCCGGCTCCGCTTCACCAGTGACGTCGCCGAGGTCGCAGGAGCGGACGCCGAGGGCCCGGCGGTGCACTTCGTCTGCGTCGGCACGCCGCAGCGCAAGGGCGAGTTCGCCGCCGACACCTCCTACGTCGACGCGGCCGTCGACGCCCTGCTGCCGCACGTGCGCCCCGGCGACCTCGTCGTCGGCAAGTCGACGGTCCCCGTCGGCACCGCGGGCCGCCTCGCGGCGCGGATCAGCGCCGCGGTTCCCGGCGTCCTGCTGGCGTGGAACCCCGAGTTCCTGCGCGAGGGCAAGGCCGTGCACGACACCAAGCACCCCGACCGTCTCGTCTTCGGCGTGCCCGACGACCCGGACGCCGCGGCCGCCGCGCGTGCCCTGCTCGAGGAGGCCTACGCCCGCCCGATCGCCGAGGGCTGCCCCGTCGTGGTCACCGACTACGCCACCGCGGAACTCGTGAAGACCGCCGCGAACGCCTTCCTCGCGACCAAGATCTCGTTCATCAATGCGATGTCCGAGGTCTGCGAGGCGGCGGGCGCCGACGTCACCCAGCTCGCGGACGCGATCGGGTACGACGAGCGGATCGGCCGCAAGTTCCTCGGCGCCGGCCTCGGCTTCGGCGGAGGGTGCCTGCCCAAGGACATCCGGGCGTTCATGGCGAGGGCCGGCGAGCTCGGTGCCGACCAGGCGCTGACGTTCCTGCGCGAGGTCGACGCGATCAACATGCGGCGCCGGATCCGGATGGTCGAGCTCGCGCGCGACGTGCTGGGCGGCTCGTTCCTCGGGACCAAGGTGGCCGTGCTCGGCGCCGCGTTCAAGGCGGACAGCGACGACATCCGGGACTCGCCCGCGCTCAACGTCGCGGCGCAGATCCGGCTCCAGGGCGCCGACGTGGTCGTCACCGATCCCGCCGCGATCGAGAACGCCCGCCGGCTCTGGCCCGAACTGCAGTACGCGACCGGGGTGGACGAGGCGTGCGCCAAGGCGGACGTCGTGCTGGTGCTCACGGAGTGGGCCGGAGTACAAGGCGATCGACCCGGAGCGACTCGGGAGCGTCGTCCGGCAGCGCCACGTCCTGGACGGCCGGAACGCGCTCGACGCCGAGCGTTGGAAGGCGGCCGGCTGGACCTACCGCGCGCTCGGGCCGGCCCCGCGCCTGAGCGAGCACCGGCCGGGCGCCCGTCGGGGCGCCCGGCCGGCCGGTCCATCGGTTACCGGTGGTTCTTCACCCGACAGGGGTTCCTCATGTCCCCGCTGTTGAAGTTGTTGTAGCGGTAGATCGTCGTGAAGCCGGTGCTCGGGTACACCGTCCTGAGCAGCGGGCCGTACTCCGCCGTCGACGTGCCGCCGAAGGTGTTCGTCGTGTGCGGCAGGTGGGCGCCGCCCTGCTGCCACAGGCAACTCCCGTACCGCTGGGCGGTGGTGAAGATCGGATAGAACTGCGCTCCCATCGGCGGGTTCACGCAGTTCGCGCCGGTGGTCCGGTCACAGAACGGCGGGTTGTCCTGCGAGTCCGGGGCCTCGATCCGCGGCAGGTCCGCTTCGAAGGCGACCTTCGCGTAGTTGATGTGTCCCTTCGCGACCGGGCTCGTGAACATCACGGGCGTCGGGTGGAGCAGTCGGTCGAGGAACGGGTTCCGGATCGTCCCCGGCCAGTCCTTCCGGTACGACTGCCCGTCCCAGTCCCCGTCCCCACTGAAGCATCCGTTGATCTTCACAAGGGTGGAGTCGGACGCGGGCACGCAGAAGCTGTTGTCGTCGTCCGGGTCCAGGCCGGACGCGTCCTGAGCGCCCGGGACGACGCAGTTGAAGTCGGCGTCGACCTGCAGGCAGTTCTCGAAGTGCCCGATCTCGTCCGACATCGCGACGTTGTACGTGTGCGCCGACCACGTGTTCCCTCGCGGGTTCGCGGTGGAGTACTCGGGGTGGAAGGCGTACGGCGCCGACCGGCAGGTCGTTGCGTTCGGCGTGTACAGCACGTGCGCGAAGCCGTTCGCGACGGAGGCCGTCATCGACCCCCGCTGGTGGGTGGTGAGGTCGGTGAGGTCGACCCGGAAGCCGCTACGGGTGTCGTGCATGTGGATCTTGATCCGGTCGCCCGGGTTCATCATGAGATCCTGGCCGGGATCGGGGTCACGGCCGCGAGGTTCGGGTTGGTGAAGGTCCCCGTGAAGAGCGGCCCGGCCGGCGCCTGCGAGCGGCCGCTGCGCGTGACGTAGGCCCAGTTGATCGGCTCCGCCCACCGAGGACGTAGTCGTCGCACGCGGAGGTGTTCGCGACGCCGGTGTTCTGGTTCAGCGTGCGGCTGTCGATGGTCATCGCCGCGCAGTACTGCGTCGCGGTACAGCCGAACCCCTCGAACTGCGGGACGTATCCCGGCTCGTAGAACTGCAGCTCCATGTAGGCGTTGCCGGGGTGCTTGCCGATGTAGTCGCGCTTGCTCGGGTCCGTGCCCACGAGGTCGTTCTTGTCGGAGTCGGGCTTGCAGGTCTTCGTGTACTCCGGCGCCGACTCGGTGTCGCACAGCGTCAACCCGAACCAGAACGTCGGGCGGAGCTGGAAGTCCCAGGTCGTCCCGCCGGCACCCGAGGCGTTCGGCTGGGTCTTGGGGTTCCGGGGCAGGGTCGCCGTATACGTGATGTCGTTGCCGGATCCGCGGACACCGGACTTGAAGAGGACCGACGGCTCGTCGTGGCCGACGTACTCGTCCCCGGGGTTGTCATAGGTGTCGGCACACAGCGACGAGTGGCTCTCACAGAGCGGCTCGTGGTAGCGACGCCGGCGAGCCGGCGGCCGCCGCCGGCATCGACGGTGGCGCCAGACGTGGCGCCGGCCGCGGTCGGCAGCGCGGAGGCGGTGACCAGCGCCAGGGCGCCCGCCGCGACGCAGGCGAACATCGCAGATCTCTTCATGGGTGTGTCCTCCTCACGACCGGTCATGGATCGACGGGTCGCACAAGGGACCGACACCGGGGTGGGGGTGTCGGGCTCACGCGGCCCGACCTGGCAGGCCCTCCCTCCCCACGCTGGCATCGCCCCGGGTTCCGCACTCGTCCGACCTGCGTGCGGCCGCCCGGACGACGATGTTCGCGGTGAGACTGTACGCGCGCTGTGAGCCGACGGGAATGGCCTGCCGCTGCCTCGGGCTAGCGTGGGGTGTTCGTCCGCGGGTCGGGAGCATGGTCGCCGTGCATCGTCACCGCACGCTGCCACGCGACCCACGCGCTCTCGACCATCGCGTCGACGTCGTGGCGCATGCGCCAGTCGAGGTCGCGGGCGGCCAGGGCACCGGAGGCCACGATCCGCGCCGGGTCCCCCGGGCGCCGGGGGCCGATCTCCGGAGTGAACTCGACGCCGGTCACCCGGCGGACCGCGTCCATGATCTGCAGGACCGAGAGGCCCTCGCCGCTGCCGAGGTTGTAGACCGGCTCGAGCGGCTCGCCCTTCTCCAGCCGGTCGGCGGCGGCGACGTGCGCCCGCGCGACGTCCTGCACGTGGATGTAGTCGCGCACCGCCGAGCCGTCCGGCGTCGGGTAGTCGGTGCCGAAGACCTTCGGCCGGCGCCCCTCGGTGAGCGCCTTGAGGACCAGCGGGAACAGGTTGTGCGGGCTGGTGTCGTAGAGGTCCTCGTACCCGGAGCCCACCACGTTGAAGTAGCGCAGCGAGGCGTGCGTCAGCGGAGCGATGCGCGCGACGTCGCGGATCAGCCACTCGCCGATCAGCTTGCTCTCGCCGTACGGCGACTCCGGGTCGGTCGGCGTCTCCTCCGTGACGAGGTCGACGTCCGGTGTCCCGAACGTCGCGGCGCTGGAGGAGAAGACCAGGTTGTGGACGCCGAGGTCGAGCATGCGCCCGAGCAGGACCTGCACGCCCGTGACGTTCTGCTCGTAGGTGTGCAGGGGCCGCTGCACCGAGACGCCGGCGTACTTGAACGCGGCCAGGTGGACGACGCCGTTGACGGCCGCGCCGCCGAGGACCTTGCCGCCGGTCAGCGCCTCCTCGACGGCGGACGGGTCCGCGACCGAGCCCTCGACGAACGGCACGCCGTCCGGCACGAACTCGCGGTGCCCGCTGGAGAGGTCGTCGAGCACGACGACGTCACGCCCCGATTCCCGGAGCACCCGGACCACGTGCGACCCGATGTATCCCGCACCGCCCGTGACCAGCCACGTCATGCCCCGAGCGTAACCGCCGAGTCGGCCGGCCCCAGCCGGCGTGCACACTGGTCGTCATGGACACGACCGCGCGCACGCAGGAGCGGCACCGCAACGACCCCGAGGTCGTGCGCCGGCTGCTGACCACGCCTGCCCGCTGGGCCGTGGTCGGGCTGTCGTCCAACCGCAGCCGGACCGCCTACGGCATCGCCTCCTATCTGCAGCAGGCTGGGCATGACGATCGTGCCGGTGCACCCGAAGGCGGAGACGGTGCACGGCGAGGCCGGCTATCCGACGCTCTCCGCCGTCCCCGGCCCGATCGACGTCGTGGACTGCTTCGTCAACAGCAGCCTGGTCGGCGCGGTGGTGGACGAGGCGGTCGCGGTGGGTGCCCGGGCGGTGTGGCTGCAGCTCGGAGTCGTCGACGAGGCCGCGGCCGCCCGCGCGAAGGACGCCGGCCTGGAGGTCGTCATGGACACCTGCCCCGCCATCGAGGCGCCCCGGCTGGGCATCGGGTGACGCGATGACGCAGCGGCCCGAGGGGGCGGATCTCGCGACGGAACAGCCGCACGAGCCGGGCCGGGTGTACCGGGCCCGGCCACGGCTGTTCCGCCGGAACCAGCCGCTCTCGGGCCCGCCGTTCCTGACCCCGCCGGCCGCGCCGCGGACGCCCGGAGACGGGGCGAGCGCCGGCTTCCGTCGACCCTCGCGCCGTTCCGCCTCCCGACGCTCCGGCCGCGCGCCGTTCCGCCCGGCGGCTACGCCCCGGCTCCGGGACGGGCGCGCCCGCAGGTGCGGTGGTGGTGGATCGCGCTGCCCCTGGCCGTGCTCCTCGTGGGGTATCCGCTGCTGCTGTTCGTCACCGCCTGGTCGAGCCTGCACCGGGTCGACGCCCTGTCCGACGGGGGGCCGGCGGCGACGCCGGGGCGCACCTATCTCGTCGTCGGCAGCGACTCGCGCGCGGACCTCACCGCGGCCCAGCGGCGGGCGCTGCACACGGGCGCCGTCGGGGGGCAGCGGACCGACACGATCATGCTGCTGCACGTCCCGGACGGCGGCGGGCCGACCGTGCTGATCAGCGTGCCGCGCGACTCCTACGTGTCCATCCCCGGCCACGGCAAGAACAAGATCAATGCGGCGTTCGCCTTCGGCGGGCCGAAACTGCTCGTGCGCACCGTCGAGCAGGCGACAGGGCTGCGGATCGACTCCTACGTGGAGACCGGCCTCGGCGGCTACGCGCAACTCGTCGACGCCATCGGCGGCATCGACGTGTGCGTCAAGCGGGCGATCAAGGACTCCAAGGCGCACATCAACGTGAAGGCCGGCTGCCAGTCCTTCGACGGCGCCACCGCCCTCGGTTACGCCCGCGCCCGCTACTCCGACCCTCGTGGCGACCTCGGCCGGGTGGAGCGGCAGCGGCAGGTGCTCGCCGCGATCGCGGGCAAGACGCTGTCGCCGTCGGTCCTCCTCCAGCCGTGGCGGGCGTTCCCGGCAGCATCGAACGGCGGGGACGCGCTGACCGTCGACTCCGGCATGTCCCCGCTCGGGCTGCTCTCCTTCGTGCAGGCCATGCGCTCGGTCGCGGGCGGCGGCGGTCTCTCGCTGACCGTGCCGGTGGCGAACGCGGCGCTGCAGACGCCGTCCGGCGAGGCCGTGCAGTGGGACACGACGCAGGCGAACCAGCTCTTCACGGCCCTGCGCAACGACGACACCGACGCCATCAAGCCGCTCGCGCAGGCGCAGAAGAAGGCCGCCGGCTGAGACCGCGGAGTGCGCGCTCGGGTCAGCGAACGGTGAAGCCGAGCGACGCCCCGGAGTGCCGTGCCCGCAGCCGCTCGCCCTTCGCCAGCGCCTCCTCGCGGAGCCGGCCGGCGAACTCCTCCAGGGCCGCCCGCAGCCGGGCCGCCTCCGCGCCCTCACCGGCGGCCAGGATCCGGACGGCGAGCAGCCCGGCGTTGCGAGCGCCGCCGATGGAGACGGTGGCGACGGGCACCCCGCTCGGCATCTGGGCGATGGAGAGCAGGGAGTCGAGCCCGTCGAGGGTCGCCAGCGGCACGGGGACGCCGATGACCGGCAGCGGCGTCACCGAGGCGAGCATGCCCGGCAGATGAGCGGCGCCGCCGGCACCGGCGATGATCACCTTCAGGCCGCGCTCGGCGGCGCCGGCGCCGTAGCCGAGCATGTCCGCCGGCATTCGGTGCGCCGAGACGACGTCCACCTCGTGCCGCACGTCGAACTCGTCCAGCGCCTTCGAGGCGCCCTCCATCACCGGCCAGTCCGAGTCGGACCCCATGACGACGCCGACGACCGGCGACCCGCTCGTGCCGTTGCCCGCCATGACCCCTCCTCGATTCCTTCCCCGACGCGAGACCTCACCCTCCCCCGCGCCCGATGTGCGGTGGAAGGCTTTATGCCGAGAGCGCAGCCGGAGCCGGCGCCTACTCGTCGACGACGCCGGTGATGAATTCCGCCGCGTGCCGGGCGCGCGCGAGGCAGTTCTCGAGGTCGGCGCCGCAGACGGTGACGTGCCCGACCTTGCGGCCCGGGCGGACCTCCTTGCCGTACAGGTGCACCTTGACCCCGGGGTCGCGTGCCATCACGTGCAGATAGGACCGGTACAGGTCCTCGTACGCCCCGCCGAGCACGTTGACCATGACCGACCACGGCGCCCGCGCCCGCGGGTCGCCCAGCGGCAGGTCCAGGACGGCCCGCAGATGCTGCTCGAACTGCGAGGTCACGGCGCCGTCGATGGTCCAGTGGCCGGAGTTGTGGGGCCGCATCGCCAGCTCGTTGACCAGCACGCGGCCGTCGTGCGTCTCGAACATCTCCACGGCGAGGACGCCGACGACGTCGAGCTCCCCCGCCACGGTGAGCGCGACGTCGGTGGCGCTCGCGGCCAGATCGGCGTCCAGGCCGGGCGCCGGCGCGATCACCTCCCGGCAGATGCCGTCGACCTGCACGGTCTCCACCAGCGGCCAGGCCGCCGCCTGCCCGCTCGGGCTGCGGGCCACGAGCGCGGCGAGCTCGCGCCGGAACGGCACGAGCTCCTCGGCGAGCAGCCCCCCGTCGCCCGCCCGCCCCAGCCAGTCCGCGGCGTCGGCGAGCTCGCGCACGGCGAGGACGCCCTTGCCGTCGTACCCGCCGCGCGGGGTCTTGAGCACGAGCGGGAGGCCCACCTCCGCGGCGAACGCGGCCAGCTCCGCCGCGTCGCGCACCACCCGCCAGCGCGGGACGGGCAGACCGAGCGCCGTCAACCGCTCGCGCATCGCCACCTTGTCCTGCGCGTGGACCAGGGCGTCGGCGCCCGGCCGGACGGCGTCCCCGCGGGCCTCCAGCCGGCGCAGGATCTCGGTCGGCACGTGCTCGTGGTCGAACGTGAGCACGTCGCAGCCGGCGGCGAAGGCTGCCACGGCGTCCGGGTCCCGGTGATCGCCGACCGGCGCGTCGGGGACGACCTGGGCGGCCGCGGCGCCGGTCGACTCGGCGAGCACGCGGAGTCGCACCCCGAGAGCGATGGCCGCACCCTGGGTCATGCGGGCGAGCTGTCCCCCGCCCACCATCCCGACGACGGGGAACCCGACGGGGCCGGCAGGCGTCCGGTCAGCGTGTGCTGGCACGCGGCGCACGCTACCGGGCCCCGCAGGTACCCTCGACCACTGGTGCCTCGAGGGGCCGGAAGAGTCAGCGATGAGGAGAAGGCAGGTGTTGGTGTGGGCGGCATTCCGGCCGCGGTCTCGAGGTTGCGCGGGACGGTGGGCGTCGTCTACCGGGAGATGCTCAAGTTCGGGGCGGTCGGTCTGGTCGCCTTCGTCGTCGACGTCGGCCTCTTCAACCTCCTGACCTCCGACCTCTGGTTCGGCAGCGGCAGCCCCCCGCTCGACGGGCACGAGAAGCTCGCGAAGGTGGTGTCCGCGAGCACCGCCACCGTCGTCGCCTGGCTCGGCAACCGGTACTGGTCGTTCCGCCACCGCCGGCAGTCGTCCCGGGGCCGGGAGTTCCTGACGTTCGTCTTCCTGAACGTCGTCGCCACGGGGATCGCGGTGCTCTGCCTCGCGATCTCGCACGACCTGCTCGGCTTCACCTCCCGGCTCGCGGACAACCTCTCCGGAAACGTGATCGGCATCGGGCTCGGCACGCTGTTCCGGTTCTGGGCGTACCGCACCTTCGTCTTCACCGAGCTCATGGACGACGACGAGCGCGACGCCGCGGCCGCCGACGCCGCGCTGGAGATGCCCGCCGCCGCCCCGGACGAGTCCGCCGCCGACCCCGCCGCGCTCGAGCGCCCTCGCGCCAGCTGACGCCCACCCGCCGTGGACGTGCGAGCCCCTCCTTCGCGCGTCCACGGCCGGGTGGTGGGCCTGCCCGGGGATCCGGTGGCAGTCATCCTTCTGCCGGCGGGGCGCTGCCCCAGCCGCAGCGGTACCCGGACGCGCCGAGTAGCGGTACTCAGAGGCGTCAGGGCAGGCCGGGCCAGCGCGGCTGGCGCTTCTCCGTGAAGGCGCGGACGCCTTCCGCCCGGTCCGCGGAGAACGCGGTGGCACGCCAGGCGCCGTCCTCGACCTCGAGCGCCGCGGCCAGGTCGACGCCCGTGCCGAGCCGGATCGCGCGCTTGGCGTTCCGGACGGCGACCGGCGAGTTCCGCGCGATCTCCTCGGCGATGCCGACGGCGGTGGCGACCGCCTCGCCGGCGGGGACGACGCGGTCGACGACGCCGAGCGCGGCGGCCTGCTCGGCGTCCAGGCGGCGGGCGGTGTAGATCAGCTCCGCGGCGCGGGCGACGCCGATCCGCCGGGGCAGCAGCTGGGTGCCGCCGAGCCCGGGGATGACCCCGACGGAGACCTCCGGCAGGCCGACCACGGCGGTGGCGTCGGCGACGATCAGGTCGCCGAGCAGGGCGAGCTCCAGCCCGCCGCCCAGGGCATGCCCCGCCACGGCGGCGACGACCGGAACGGGGACCGCCAGCACGCGCGGCGGCCATGCGCCGGTACACGACCCGCTGGGCACGCAGCTGGGCGTCGCTGTAGCCGTTGCGCTCCTTGAGGTCCGCCCCCACGCAGAAGGCGCGCGGACTGCTCGACGCCAGGACGACGGCCCGGAGCGTGTCGTCCTGGCCGAGCGCGGAGAAGACCTCCGCGAGCTCGGTGGCGAGCGCCGTCGAGATGGCGTTCAGTGCCTCGGGCCGATCGAGGACGACTCGCACGACGCCGTCGGCGTCCGCACCGCGCTCGACCCGCACCATCGCACCGTCGCCCATGCCCGCCGACCCTAGCCGGGTCAGTCGAGCTCGATGGTGTGCCGCTGCGGGCCGGCGCGGGCGACGAGCAGGGGCCGCATGACGCCGAACCCCCGCACCTGGCGCGGGCGCTGCGGCACGAGCACGAGGTCCGGCTCGGCGTGGAGCAGTTCCGCGGTTCCGGGGTCGGTGACGACCGTGCCCGGCTGGGCCAGGGCGGTCAGCCGGCTGGCGAGGTTGACGATGGGACCGTAGACGTCGCCGAGGCTGCGCAGCACCTCGCCGTGGGCGAGCCCGACCCGGACGTCGGGCACGATCTCGTCCACCGCCATCCGCTCCGAGAGGGAGAGCGCGATGACCGCGGCGGCGACCGGTTCGTCCGCGGTGAAGAGCACCTCGTCGCCCACGGTCTTCACGACGCGTCCGCCGCCGGCGGTGACGACGTCGGACGCCACACCCTCGAAGCGCTGCACGAGGACGCCGAGTTCGCGCTGCTCCAGGCGCTGCGAGAGGCGGGTGTACGAGACCAGGTCGGCGAACCCGACCGTGAGCGCCGCGGCGGCCGCGAGGTCCCCGTCGGAGGCGGCCTCGGAGAGCCAGGAAGCCGTGGCGGCGAGGTGCCGCCGCCAGGCGTAGACGAGCAGGGCCTCCAGATCGCCGGCCAGGTCGCCGAGCCGTGCCAGCGCCTCGCCGGGGTCGCCGACGCGCTCCGCCGCGAGGTGTTCGAGCAGGGCCTCGGTCTGCCAGCTGACGAGGCGGTCCGCGGTCTGGCCCAGGGCCCGCGCGAGCGTGATCGCGGTGGGCTCGTCGAGCAGGTCGGCACGGACGATCCGGGCGACCCGGGTGAGCGCGGCGACGTCGGCGTCGGTGAACGCCACGTCGTCGTCACCGACGTTCGCGAAGCCGAGCGCCCGCCAGAGCTTGCGGGAGGAGAGCTGGGAGACGCCGGCCCGGCTCGCCACCTCGCGCCGTCGCCAGCGGCGCGGGCCGCCCAGCAGCTCCTGCTCGAGCCCGGTACCGGCGTCCTCGTCGCTCGGCTGGGCGGTGGTCACGAGCGCGGCGGGAAGCGGAGGATGCGGGCGCCACCGGCGTCGTCGTCGGGATCCGGCGCCGCCTCGGACGCCTGCGCCACGGCCTCGGGCCGTTCGTCGCCGCCGTCGTCCTCGAGCGGGGAGTCGTGCACCGGCGTCCGGCGCACCTGCGCGTGGATCTCCTTCAGCCGCCGCCGGCTCTCGCGCTCCCGGCGCCGGGCGTCGCCCCGGTCCGGCGGTGCGGGCGCCGCGTCGTCCGGCTCGGCGTCCCAGCCGTCGTCCCACCCGTCGTCCCACTCGTGGTCCCACCCGTGGTCGTCCGGCTCGGGCGCGGCGTCGCCCCGAGGCGCCCGCAGCCGGTCGTGGATGTCGTCCACGACGGTGAGGAGGCTGCTCTGCACCCGGGTGATGCCCGGGACGTCGTGAACGGCGATCTCGCCACCACCCTCGGTGATCACGCGGAGCGTCCCGCACCGCAGCAGCCGCTCACCCAAGCTCTGCGCGACGACGACGTCGGTCACGCCCTGCAGGGGCAGGTCGTGACCGGTCCGGCGGACCAGCCCGGCCCGCTCGAAGAAGCGCTCGTCCGTGAGCACGTACAGGGTGTTCCACCAGCGCAGGAACGGCCAGAGCACCCAGCGCGCGGCGACGAGCAGGGCGAGCGCCACCACCACGAGCCTGGCGGGTCCGCGGGCGACGCCGGCCGGCGCCGACACCCGCGGCGAACGCCGCCGCCGGGGCGAGGACCAGGAGGATCAGGGCAGGCCGGAAGAGCCGCCGCGCGTGCGGCCGGAGCACGACGAGCGGCCGCTCGCCGTCGGTGAGGAGCTTCTCGGCCAACCCCATCCCCCGATGATGCAGCCTCGGCGGCGCCCGGTGTCATCCCCGCGCGGCGGCGGGCCGCACGTGGACGACGTCCCCGGCGGCCGTCGCCTCCCGCCGCCCGTCCGGAGTCGCGACCACGAGACGCCCGTCGTCGTCCACGCCCTCGGCGACGCCGCGCAACGGCTCGCGCCCCGGCAGGTGCACCTCGACCTCCTGACCCAGGGTCAGGCAGGCCTCCCGGTAGGCGGCGCGCGACCCCGCTCGCCCGCGGATCGCCGCCGGCGTCCACCCAGCGCCGGTAGCGGACGGCGAGCGCGCGCAGGCACGCACGGAGGACGGTGTCGCGGTCGAGCGTCGCGGCGCCGGCCAGCCGCAGGGACGTCGCGGTCGGCACGGGCAGCTCGTTCCGGTCCTGGTCCACGTTGAGGCCGAACCCGAGGACGGCGGCCGCGGGCCCGCCGTCCGCCGCCGGGAACCGCCTCGACCAGGACGCCGCAGACCTTGCGGCGCTCGCCCTGCTCCGGGGGACGGCCCCGGACGGGTTCGGGCACGAGCACGTCGTTCGGCCACTTGAGCCCGGCCGGGACGCCGCAGACCCGGGTGAGCGCCTCGGCGACCGCGACGCCGGCCAGCAGCGGGAGCCACGACCAGCGCGCCGGGTCGACCGGCGGCCGGAGCAGCACCGAGACCGCCAGACCGGCGCGCGGCGGCGCCTCCCACTCCCGGCCGAGCCTGCCCCGGCCCGCCGCCTGGTGGTCCGCGGCCAGCACCAGGCCCTCGGGCTCGCCGGCCCGGGCCCGGGCGGCGAGGTCGGCGTTCGTGGACCCGGTCCGGGCCACCACCTCGATCGCGCGCCACGCCGGGTCCGGCGCCTCGGTGAGGGCGCGCGCGAGCGCCGTCCGGCGCAGCGGCGGACGGCCCAGGTCGGTCCACTGGCTCATGCCGCCAGTGTCCTCCCGGCTACCCTCGCGGCTATGGCGGAGGCAGCGCAGCTGGAGCCGGGCCGGGCCGGCGGGCCGGACATCCACACCACCGCGGGGAAGCTCGCCGACCTGGAGGTCCGGGAGGAGGCGGCGCTCCACGCGGGGTCCGCCCGGGCGGTGGAGAAGCGGCACGCCCAGGGCCGCAAGACCGCGCGGGAGCGGATCGAGGCGCTGCTCGACGAGGGCTCGTTCGTCGAGCTCGACCAGTTCGCGCGGCACCGGAACCGCAACTTCGGCACCGAGGAGCACCGGCCCTACGGCGACGGCGTCGTGACCGGGCACGGGACGATCGACGGCCGGCCGGTCTGCGTCTTCGCCCAGGACTTCACCGTCTTCGGCGGCTCGCTGGGCGAGGTCTTCGGCGAGAAGATCGTCAAGGTGATGGACCTCGCGCTGAAGATCGGCTGCCCGGTGATCGGGATCAACGACTCCGGCGGTGCCCGCATCCAGGAGGGCGTCGTCTCGCTCGGGCTCTACGGCGAGATCTTCCTCCGGAACGTGCACGCCAGCGGCGTCGTCCCGCAGATCTCGCTGATCATGGGCCCGTGCGCCGGGGGTGCCGTCTACTCCCCCGCGATCACCGACTTCACCGTCATGGTCGACCAGACCTCGCACATGTTCATCACCGGCCCGGACGTGATCAGGACGGTGACCGGCGAGGAGGTGGGCTTCGAGGAGCTCGGCGGCGCGCGCACGCACAACACCCGGTCCGGCAACGCGCACTACCTGGGGACCGACGAGGACGACGCGCTCGACTACGTCCGCGCGCTGCTGTCCTACCTGCCGGGCAACAACCTCTCCGACCCGCCCGTCCTCGACGCCGAGGCCGACCTCGAGGTCACGGACGCCGACCGCGAGCTCGACACGCTGGTCCCGGACTCGCCGAACCACCCGTACGACATGCACGGGGTGATCGGACACGTGCTCGACGACGGGGAGTTCCTGGAGGTCATGGCGCTGTTCGCGCCGAACATCGTGGTGGGCTTCGGCCGGGTCGAGGGCCGGCCGGTGGGGGTCGTCGCGAACCAGCCGATGCGGTTCGCCGGAACCCTCGACATCGACGCCTCCGAGAAGGCGGCCCGCTTCGTCCGCACCTGCGACGCGTTCAACGTCCCGGTGCTGACGTTCGTCGACGTCCCCGGCTTCCTGCCCGGCACCGACCAGGAGTGGAACGGCATCATCCGGCGCGGCGCCAAGCTCATCTACGCCTACGCGGAGGCCACCGTCCCCAAGGTCACGGTGATCACGAGGAAGGCGTACGGCGGCGCGTACGACGTCATGGGCTCCAAGCACCTCGGGGCGGACGTCAACCTCGCCTGGCCGACGGCACAGATCGCGGTGATGGGGGCGCAGGGGGCGGTCAACATCCTGCACCGGCACGAGCTCGCGCAGGTGGCGGACGCCGGCGGGGACGTCGAGGCCGAGCGCCGCCGGCTCATCGAGGACTACGAGGACACCCTGGTCAACCCGTACATCGCCGCCGAGCGGGGCTACGTGGACGCCGTCATCGCGCCGTCGCGCACCCGCGTCGAGGTCGTCCGCGCGCTGCGGCTGCTGCGGACCAAACGGCAGACGCTGCCGCCGAAGAAGCACGGGAACATCCCGCTGTGAGCGAGCGACCCGTCCTGCGGGTGATCTCCGGGAACGCGACCCCGGAGGAGATCGCCGCCGTCGTCGCCGCGGTCGCGGCCTCGGGCGCCCCACCGGCCAGCACATCCGCGACGGCCACCTCGATCTGGGCGCAGCGAGCCTCCGCGCACCGGCACATCAGGGCGATGTTCACGCCGAGCCCGCACGCCTGGCGCACGTCCTTCTGGCCGCGCTGATCCGAGCCGGCACGCCCGGTCGTCCGATCGTTTGATCGACGCCGCGGACGGCTTGCGTCTACGGTGCCGCCATGGCGCGCGTCCTCGGCGAGACCGCCGTCGTCGTCCTCGCGGCGCCCGCCGAACCCGTCGTCGCGAGGTCGTACGGGCGCCACGAGCGGGTGCCGCCGCTCGGCGTCCCGGCGCACGTCACCCTGCTCTACCCGTTCCTGCCCCGGTCCGAGATCACCGCCGAGGTCCGGGCACGACTGGCGGCGGTCGTCGCCGCCGAGCCCGCCTTCGACGTCACGTTCCGGCGGTTCGGCCGCTTCCCCTCCGTGCTCTGGCTCGACCCGGAGCCGGCGGACCCGTTCCGCCGGCTGACGCACGCGCTGTGGGAGGCGTGGCCGCAGACCCCGCCGTACGCCGGACGGTTCGACGACGTGACACCGCACCTCACGGTCGCGGAGCACCCCGACGACGCGCTGCTCGACGCCGTCGCCGCCGACGTCGAGCCGGGGCTGCCGGTGAGCATGACGGTGACCGAGGCCGCACTGCTCGCGGTGGGCGACGGCAGCTGGCGGCCCTTCGCCGCCTTCCCGCTCGCCGCTCAGCCGGCGATCCGCTCCGCGCCCGCGTAGACGTTGAACGACTCGCCGCGGGAGAAGCCGACCAGGGTGAGCCCGGCCTCGGCGGCGAGGTCCACCGCCAGCGACGACGGGGCCGAGACGGCGGCCAGCACCGGACAGCCCGACGTCCACGCCTTCTGGACCAGCTCGAAGGACGCCCGGCCGCTGACCTGCAGCACGTGCCCGCGGAGCGGCAGCATGCCCCGCTCGAACGCCCAGCCGACGACCTTGTCGACGGCGTTGTGCCGCCCGACGTCCTCGCGCAGCACGACGAGCTCGCCGTCGGCGGTGAACAGCCCGGCCGCGTGCAGCCCGCCGGTGCGGTCGAAGACGCGCTGGGCGGCGCGGAGCTTGTCCGGCAGCCCGGCGAGGACGGCACCGTCGACCCGCACCTCGTCGGAGGCCACCCCGTGGGCGGACGTGCTGCGGACCGCGTCGATGCTCGCCGTCCCGCAGATGCCGCAGGCGCTGGAGACCTGCCGGTAGCGAGCAGCCGGAACGACGATCCCCGCGCGCAGCCGCACCTCGACGACGTTGTGAGTGGGCTCGCCGTCGGCGTCCCGGGCGGCGTCGGGGCAGTGCCGGGCCGCGAGCACGTCCCCCGGCGTCCGCGCCACGCCCTCGGAGACGAGGAAGCCGAGGGCGAGCTCGAGGTCGTGCCCCGGGGTCCGCATCGTCACGGTGAACGGCTCGGCGCCGGCGCCGCGGTCGAGCCGGATCTCGAGGGGTTCCTCCACGGCGAGCGTGTCGGGCCGGCTCACCCGCTGCCCGCCGGCGTACCGGACCACCGGACGCCGGGCCGTCGTCGCCGCCATCTGCCGATCGTAGGTCGGAGCCGATCGGCGAGCCCGGCGAGACCTAGGGGCGGATGCGGCGTGGAGCGCGCAGGGGGCGCTCGCCGAGTGCGGCCTCGAGGTCGGGCTCCGACCCGTCGCCGTACTCGAGCCGCTTGAGCCGCAGCAGCACGTCCTCGATGAGCTTGCGGTTGACCGACAGCAGGTCGGCGACCACGCCGAGCACGACGAGGACGATCCCGAAGAGCACGAGGACGCCGCCGATGACCAGGGACTGGACGTGACCGGAGACCTGCGGGCTCCGGGTCAGCACCCACCACAGGAACCGCAGGTACGGCAGCGCCCCGACGAGGATGAAGAACGCCCCCGCGAGCAGGAAGACCGTGTACGCGCGGAACATCGCGTAGCTGCGGACGATCGCCCCGGACGAGCGCAGGACGTGCTCGAACATGTTCGAGAACAGCCGGGACTCGCGCGTCTTCGGGTTCGTCGTCACCGGGACGTGGGCGATCGCGAGGCGCTTGCGCCCGGCGGAGACCAGCGTCTCCATGGCGTAGCTGAAGTCGGTGACGACGTTGAGCCGGATCGCCGCGTCGCGCGAGTACGCGCGGAAGCCGGACGCCGCGTCGGCCACCGCCGTCCCCGCCGCCCAGTTGACCACCCGGCTGCCGACCCGCTGCAGCAGGCGCTTGAGCGGGGAGAACTGGGCGTTGGTGCGCACCTGGCGGTCGGCGACGACCATGTCGGCGGTGCCGGCGAGGATCGGCGCGACGAGATCCGGGATGCGCTCCTGCGGGTACTGGTTGTCGCCGTCGGTGTTCACGATGATGTCCGCGCCCTGGCGCAGCGCCTCGTGGATGCCCGCGGCGAACGAGTGCGCCAGTCCCTTGCGGCCGGTGTTGCTGATGATGTGGTCGACGCCGCAGGCGCGGGCGACCTCGACGGTGCGGTCGGTCGAGCCGTCGTCGACGACGAGCACCTCGACGACGTCGACCCCCGGGATCTGACGCGGGATCGACGCCACGACCAGCGGCAGCGTCTCCTCCTCGTCGAGGCAGGGGATCTGCACGATCAGCTTCACGACGTCCTCCGGCCGCCTTCCTCCCGCGGAAGGTCACGCTCAGGTTAACCGCCGGCGCTGAGGTCCTCGACGAGGATCCGCCCGAAGAGCTCGCAGACGGTGGTCACGTCGAAGGACGCGCGCGCCTGTGCCTGCGCCTCGTGCCGCAGCCTCTCCCAGCTGCCGTCGCGAGTGACGTCGAGCACGCGCGTGGCCATGCGCGCGACGACGGCCTCCACCGGCTCGTCCGCCCCGTCGCCGGCGCGGGCGATCCACTCGTCCGCGTAGATCGTCTCCGAGCCCGGCCAGGGGCGGACCAGCGGCACGGCCCCGCTGGCCATGCCCTCGGCGGGCGCCAGGTGGAAGCTCTCGTCGTCGCTCAGGGAGAGCACCCACCCGACCTTGCGCAACCAGGCCGCCACGTCCGGCCCGTAGCTGTCGAAGACGACGCCGTCGGCGAGGAGCGCGCTCCTGCGTGCCCGGCGGACGGCGCCTTCGGCCGCCGCCCGCTCGTCCGGGTCACGCCACGCCCAGGGGACCTCCCAGGCGAACCGGCTCTTGACGTGCAGGCTGAACCGCGGGTCCTCCGCGCGCAGCCGCTCGAGCAGGTCGAAGGCGAGGTCGAGCCGCTTGCGGCTGGGGACCACGCCCATCATCCCCAGCACGAACGGCGCGCACGCCAGCTTGGGCCGGTCGAGGACGGTCGTGTCGACGTAGTTCGGGATGACCACGACCTTGTCGGTGGGCCAGCCGGTGATCTCCCGCGTCAGGCGCGCGTAGTGCGGGCTGACGCAGACGACCTGGTCCACGGCCGCGACGTCGATGCCCTCCCACCACGAGGAGTAGAGCTCGGCCCTGTGCAGGCGCACCACGAGGCGCTGGCCCGGCCGCTTGTGGCGGCTGTACCACGCCGCCACCGGACTGGCCCACTCGCACACCACGGTGTCGGCCCAGGCGACGTGCTCGCGGCTGGCGGCCTCGTCGTGGCGGCTGAACGACGGGACGTGGTCGATCCGCAGCTCCACCTCCGGCAGCCCGCGCAGCCACTGGGTCACGGCCTCGAGGAAGTGCAGGGCGTGGCCGGCCACCACGACCCGCAACGGCCGGGGCCGGCTCGGCCACGGGGCGGCCGGGAACGTCCGGTCCAGCAGGAGGGCGGTCGCCGCGTCGAGCACCGCCGGGTCCGAGGCCGCGCCGTCGCCGGCAGGTTCGAGCGGCAGCACCGCCGTCCGCTTCGCGACCGCCTGCGATCCGCGCGTCCACCAGGCCGCGCGTGCGTTCGTGCGAGCAGATCACCCAGCGCGCCACCTCGGCCACGTCGGCGATCGGGGTGGGAACGGCGCGGAGGAGCTCCGCGTCCGGGGGGAGGCCCGAGGCCACGGCCCAGACCCGGCCCTCGAGCTGAGCCGCCCGGGCGGCCTCGGCGAGCAGGCCGGGCCCGCCGAGCGCGACGACGTCCGCGGGCTCCCGGCCGTCCTGCTCGAGGACGCCGGCCAGGAGCGTGGCAGGGGCCGTCGTCCCGTTCCCCTGGCCCACCCGGCGGACCTTGACGTCGTTGCGCTCCAGGGCGCCGGCGAGACGCTCCATCGCCGGGTCGGCGACATCGCCCACGAGCGCGGTGAGGCCGGCGCGCCTCATGCCGCAGCCACCCGTCCCGCCGCCGCGAGCACGTCGCCGACGGTGGCGCCCTCCGGCACCTCGCCGGCGAAGAGCGAGCGGGCATCCGTGATCATCGGGAGATCCTGCCCGTCCTCGGCCGCGACGAGCACCGCCGGGACGTTCCGGTCGCGGGCCGCGCGGAGCAGCTCCCGGACCGTGAGGTCCCGCTCCGGGACCTCGTAGCTGCCGAACCCGGCCCAGGGCCCGGCTCGGCCGGCCGCGGCATGGACGACGAGCACGTCCGGACCGACCGCGGCGAGCACCTCGGTCGCGTCGTCCGGGCGCAGGACCTGCACCAGAGCCGCGTCCGCCCACGCCCGACCCAGGGAGGGATCGGCCACGACGGCAAGGACCGGTCGGTCCCGCGGCAGCACCAGGAGCGCGGAGGCCGCGAGCAGCCGGCTCCCCAGGTCCTCGCCGGCGGATGTGGCCCGGTCGCCTGCCGTCGCCGGCCCCTGGCGGCCGGGCGGGGACGGGGCCGCGGACGTGTGGGCCGGCTGGGGGGCGACGCCGGCGCGCCGGGACCGCCGCCGGCGCAGCAGCGAGGCCGTTTCCCGCGGGACGTCCACGATCCCTCGCCGCGGGTTCCGGGCGCCCGCGGCAAGCACCCGCGCGAGCTGGACCGCGGTCGAGCTCTCCAGCCGCTGCAGCTGCGCCGTGACGCGATCACGTTCCGCCTCGGCCTCGCGCAGACGGCGGGTCAGCTCCACGGTGTCGAGCGGTGTGGCCGGCTCGGGCACGGCGGCGGTCACGGCGAGACTCCTTCCGGCAGTGCCTGCCAAGCGGCCCGAGGAGTGTCTTCCCGGGCACCGAGGGAGGCTATCGTCCGAGGCGACTCTCACCCGCACGGTTCCCAGGAGACCCCTTCGTGAAGGTCCTCAGCGTCGTCGGCGCCCGTCCTCAGTTCGTCAAGCTCGCGCCGGTCGCCGCCGCCTTCGCGGGGACCGGGCACGAGCACGTCATCGTGCACACCGGGCAGCACTACGACCCGGCGCTGTCGGACGTCTTCTTCGCCGACCTGCGGATCCCGGCGCCGGACGTGCACCTCGGTGTGGGCTCGGGCAGTCACGGCGTGCAGACCGGCGCGATCCTGTCGGCCATGGACGCCGTGCTCGACGAGCACCGGCCCGATTGGGTTCTGGTCTACGGCGACACCAACTCGACGCTGGCGGGGGCGCTCTCCGCCGTGAAGCAGCACCTGCCGGTGGCCCATCTGGAGGCCGGTCTGCGCTCCTTCAACCGGCGCATGCCCGAGGAGCACAACCGCGTCCTCACCGACCACGCCGCCGATCTCCTGCTGGCACCCACGGTCGTCGCCATGCGCCACCTCGCCGACGAGGGGCTGGCCGGCCGCTCCCGGCTCGTGGGAGACGTCATGGTCGACGTCCTGTTCCGCGTCCGGGACGCGGTGGGCGGCCAGGTGCCGGAACTGCCCGCGGACGTCGACCCCGAGCGGCCCTACCTCGTCGCGACGATCCACCGGGCGGAGAACACCGACGACGAGGCGCGCCTGCGCGCGATCGTGGAGCAGCTCTCGGGGCTCCCGCTGCCCGTCGTCCTGCTGACCCATCCCCGGCTGGCAGCGAGGGCGGCCGAAGCCGGCCTTCCCCTGCGGTCCGGGGCCCTGTTCCCCGCCGCTCCCATGCCCTACCCGGCGCTGGTGGCAGCGGTCGTGCGTTCGGCGGGCGTCGTGACGGACTCCGGTGGGCTGCAGAAGGAGGCCTTCCTGCTGCGGGTGCCCTGCACCACGTTGCGCACTGAGACCGAGTGGGTCGAGACCGTCGAACTGGGGTGGAACGTGCTCCGCGGAGGCCTCACGGGCGTCGCCGAGGCCGTCACCCGGCCCCGACCCGACTGGAGCGGGGCCATGCCGTACGGCGCCGGCGACGCGGCGCACCAGGTCGTGGCCGCCCTCGCCGATGCGGCGGCAGGCGTGGCCGGACGGGGCCCGGATCTCCTCGCCACCCGGGTTTCGCCGGCCTGAACCTGCCGCGGCACGCCGTCCCGGTCCGCAGCCTTGGTGCCCGCCGCACGGCCGGACGCAACTAGGCTGAAAAGCGGACTGGTACGAAGCGACCGAGAACCGCAGGAGGGTGCATGTCGGCAGGGGGAAGGGCGCCACACGTCCTGTACGTGGCGTGGGGGTTCCCGCCGTGCCGCAACGGAGGCACGTACCGAGCGCTGGCGAGCGCCAACGCCTTCGCGCGCAACGGCTGGGACGTCACCGTCCTCACCTGCGAGCGGGAGGTCTTCGAGCGCTACACCGGGCTCGACACCTCGCTCGACGCCCTCGTGGACCCGCGGATCCGGGTCGAGCGGGTCCCCTTCGCCTGGCCGGCCCTGGAGTCCGACGTCCGCCAGTGGTCGCTCTTCAGGGCTACCGCCCCGCACCTGTGGACCCGGATGCACCGCGCCCTCGACACCCGGCCGTTCCCGGAGCGGACCTACGGGCCCTGGCGGAACGTGATCGAGTCCGCCGCCGAGCGCATCCACGCCGAGCGCCCCGTCGACCTGTGCGTGGCGACCGCCAACCCGCACGTCGCTTTCACCGCTCCCCTGCGCCTGCACGAGGCGCACGGCGTGCCCTTCGTCGCGGACTACCGCGACGCCTGGTCCTTCGACGTCTTCAGCGGGGCGCGCACCCACACCGCCTCGTCCCGGGCCGGCCGCTGGGAGGAGCGTGTGCTCGCCGGGGCCAGCGAGGTCTGGTACGTCAACGACCCCATCCGGGCCCGGTACGCCGCCGAACACCCCAGGCATGCGGCGAAGATGCACGTCGTCGCCAACGGCTACGACCCCGAGCTCGAGGCCGAAGGGGCAGGGCGGCGGTCCTCGCCCGACGGTGGCCTGACGTTCGGCTACATCGGCACGCTCACTCGGCAGGTGCCCCTCGCTGCGCTGGTCGAGGGCTGGCGGGAGGCACGCCGCTCCTTTCCTCTGCTCCGACGTTCCGTCGTCGAGCTGCACGGTTACATCGGCCACAACAGGCCGGTCCCGGTGGTGCGGGAGGCGATCCAGTCCGGGGCGCACCTCGGCGTGCGATACCTCGGGCCCGCGCCGAAGGCCGCGGTCCGCTCGACCTACGCCGGCTTCGACGTCCTGTTGCTCGTGCTGGGCAGCGGCGCCTACGTGACCTCCGGCAAGGTCTACGAGTACCTCGCCACGGGGCTGCCGATCGTGTCGGTGCACGACCCCGACAACGCGGCGTCCGACGTGCTGCGCGGGTATCCGCTCTGGTTCCCGGCCGCATCCCTCGATGCCGACGACGTGGCGAAGGCCCTGGGCGCGGCGGCGCAGGCCGCCCTCACGGCGGGCGACGACGTGCGCGAGGAGTGTGTGCGCTTCGCCCGGCGCTACCGCCGCGACGTTCAGCTGGATCCGCGTGCCCAGGCCCTGCACGCCCTCGTCGCGGGCTCGGCCTCCGAGTCCGCCGCGGGCGCGGCGGGGCAGCACGACCCGGCGACGCAGAGTGTCGTGGGGCGGTGACCGACGCCCCCTCGCGCGCTCGGACCGCCGTCGACGCCGTCGCCGACGGCTACCTCGAGGCGCTCGCGGCGCAGGACCCGGTGTTCGCCACCTTCGCGGGGATCTCCGGGCACGACGACCGGCTCACGGACCTCACCCCGGCCGGCCACGACCGTGCCGTCCGGCTGGCGCGCGCGACGCTCGCGACCCTGGACGCGACCGTGCCCCTCGACGCCACCGACGCCGTGACCGCCGCGGCGCTGCGGGAGCGGCTCGGCCTCGTCGTCGAACGGCACGAGCTCGGCCTTGACCTCGCGGAGTTGAACAACATCGCCAGCCCGGTCCAGGTGCTGCGCGACGTCTTCGACGTCACGCCCATGGCGACGGCCGAGGACTGGTCGAGGGTGGCCGGCCGGCTGGCCGCGATGCCCGCCGCGATCGCCGGGTACCGGGAGAGCCTGCAGGCCGCGCTGGCGGGCGGGTGGGTGCCGCCCGCACGGCAGGTGCGTGCCGCGGTGGGACAGGCGCGGGACTTCGGCGCGCCGGCGGGCTTCTTCCTCGCCGTGCCGGTCGAGGCCCGGACGGCGGACGGCGCGCCGCCGCCCGACCGGGTCCGGGAGGATCTCGGGCGAGGGGCGCAGGCGGCGGCGGCGACCTATGGCGAGCTCGCGGACTGGCTCGAGGCGACGCTGCTCCGGGCGGCGACCGAGCGGGACGCCGTGGGCCGCGACCGCTACGCGGTGCACGCCCGCGAGTTCCTCGGCTCGGTGGTGGACGTCGACGAGACCTACGCCTGGGGCCTGGAGGAGCTGGCCCGGGTCGAGCTGCGGATGGCGGAGGTCGCTCGCCGCCTGGTCCCCGACGCGCCCTCCGGCGACGACCCGCCGAGCGTGCAGGCCGCGATCGCTGCGGGCATCGCGGCCCTGGACGCCGACCCGGCGCGGAGCATCACCGGCGCGGAGGAGTTCCGGCACTGGATGCAGGAGGTCTCGGACCGCGCCGTCGACGAGCTCGGTCGCACCCACTTCGACATCCCCGGTCCGGTGCGGACCCTGCGCTGCCGGATCGCGCCGTCGACGTCCGGTGCCGTCTACTACACCCCGCCGTCGGAGGACTTCTCCCGCCCCGGGCAGATGTGGTGGTCGGTACCGGCGGGCACCGAGAGCTTCTCGACCTGGCGCGAGACCTCGACCGTCTACCACGAGGGCGTTCCGGGCCATCACCTGCAGTGCGGCCAGGTGGCCTACCTCTCCGGCACGCTCAACCGCTGGCGCCGGCTGGGGTGCTGGGTCAGCGGCCACGGCGAGGGCTGGGCGCTCTACGCGGAGCGGCTGATGGAGGAGCTGGGGTACCTCGAGGACGACGGCGACCTGATGGGCATGCTCGACGCGCACGCGCTGCGCTCTGCGCGCGTCGTCGTCGACATCGGCGTGCACTGCGGGCTCGCCGCGCCCGAGGAGGTCGGGGGCGGGGTCTGGGACGCCGAGAAGGCGTGGACGTTCCTGCGCCGGCACACCCGGATGCCCGATCCGCAGCTGCGGTTCGAGCTCGAGCGCTACCTGGGCTGGCCGGGCCAGGCGATCGCCTACAAGGTCGGCGAGCGGGCCTGGCTCGACCTGCGCGACCAGGTCCGCGGCCGTGAGGGTGACGCCTTCGACCTGCGCGAGTTCCACCGGCGAGCGCTCGACCTCGGGTCCGTCGGCCTCGACGTGCTGCGATCGGCGTTGCTTTCGGCATGATCGCTCTCGTGCTCGCATCGGCCTCGCCCGCCAGGCGCGCCACGCTCGCCGCCGCCGGGATCGACCCCGTCGTGCGGGTCTCGGGCGTCGACGAGGACGCCGTCGTCGCCCGCTACGGCGTCACCGCCGGGGAGGACGTCGCGCTGGTGCTGGCGCGGGCGAAGGCCGAGGACGTCGCCGGAGATGTGGAGGACGCTCTGGTGGTGGGCTGCGACTCGGTGCTCGAGCTGGACGGCGAGGTGTTCGGCAAGCCGGGGACGCCGGAGCGCGCCGCCGAGCGCTGGCGGCGCATGCGGGGGCGGGCGGGCGTGCTGCACACGGGCCACTGGGTCGTCGACACCCGCGACTCCGGGGACGGCGGCAGCGGCGCCACCCTCGGCGCCGTCTCCTCGACGACGGTGCACTTCGCGGATCTCGGCGACGACGAGATCGAGGCCTACGTGGCCACCGGCGAGCCGCTGGCCGTCGCCGGGGCGTTCACGGTCGACGGTCTCGGCGGCGCCTACGTGACGGGCGTCGAGGGCGACCACCACGGCGTGGTCGGCATCTCCCTCCCTCTGCTCCGGGAGCTGCTGGGCGAGATCGGCGTCCGCTGGCACGGCCTGTGGACCCTCCAGGGAACCGGCCCGGCATGACGGCGCGGACGGCGCGGACGGCGGGCGGCAGCACCGCGCCGCGTCCGTGGCCCCTGCACCTGCCGACCCGGCCGCTGACCGTGGGGCTCGGCTTCCTGCAACTGGTCGCGCTGGCCGTGGTGGGCGCCTGCACCGCACGGGCGACGCCGGTGGCGGAGGAAGGGGGCGCCGCGCTCGCCGGGGTCGTCCTCGCGACGGCGGCGTGCTGCGCGGCGGCGGCCTGGCGGGCGCGGACCGCGGGCCCGCGGGGCATGCCGGCGCTGGCGGCGTGGTCGGTGCTCGCCCTCGCCCTCGTGCTCCTGGCCGGGGCCGTCGCCGCGCGGGTCCCCGAGGTCGCGACCCTGGCCTTCGCCCCGCTCGCCGCCGTGGCCCTCGTGCTGCTGCACCGCCGCCTCCCGCGCTGGGTGGCCGGGCACCGGTGGGACGCCGCCGTCGTCCTGCTCGGGTCGTTCTCCGTGGTCAGCGCCGCACTGCTGGCGGTGCGCGACGGGGGCGCGGCACCGTCCGGCCTCCCGCCCCCGGTCTGGCTCGCCGCGCTCGCCTGCCTCGCGCTGGCCGGTGCCGCGCTGGCGTCGCGGCGATCCCGGCCGGTCGTGTGGTGGGTCGCCGGTGGCTTCCTCACCGTCGCCGTCGGCGAGGCGCTGCACCGCCATTCCGGCACGACGGCACGCTTCGGCCTTCCCGAGATCGTCACCGCTGCGGGCTTCACCCTCGTCGGTGTCGGCGCCCTGCGCAGCTCCGTCTCCGAGCCGCCGCCGGGCGTCCCGCCCGCGGACCGGCGCCGCCCGGTGGTCGCCGCCCTGCCGGCGCGCGCGCTGTCGTGGAGCTGCGGCGGGGTGGCGCTGCTCGTCGTCGGTGCCCGAGTGGCCGGAGCGCCGATCGCGACGGCGAGCGCGCTCGCCGGCTGGGCCGCGATCGGCACGCTGCTCGCCCGCGGCGCCGTGAGCATCGCGCGCGGCCGCGGGAGCGGCGACGAGCGCACCGACCGCCTCACCGGGCTGGCGAGCCGCGAGGCGATCAGCGCGGCCCTCGCCTCCGACGTCGTCGGCGGGCCGGACGGGGGCGGCGGGAGCGGCTGGAGCGATCGTGTCGCCCTGCTCCTGGCGGACATCGACGGCTTCGACGAGATCAACGTCGCGCTCGGCCGCGAGACCGGCGACGCGGTGCTGACCGAGGTCGGCGCCCGGTTCCAGGCCGTGCTGCGGCCGCCGCAGCTGCTCGCCCGGCTCGGGGGTGACGAGTTCGCCGTGCTGCTGCCCGGCGCCGGCACCGAGCCCGCAACCCGGGTCGCGACCGCGCTGCGCGAGGCCCTCGCGGACCCGCTCGAGCTCGACGGCGCCCGGCTCAGCGTGCAGGCCGCGGTGGGCGTCGCCACCTGCGTCGTCCCCCGCGGCCGCCCGGAGGACCTGCTGCGCCAGGCCGACGCGGCGGTGCACCGGGCCAAGGCCACCGGCAGCGGGATCGCGGTCTACGACCCGGAGAAGGACGGTGCCGGGCCGGGGCGGCTCCGCCGGGTCGAGGAGCTGCGCTCGGGGCTGGAGCGCGGTGAGCTCGTCGTGCACCTGCAGCCGCAGGTGGACCTCACGAGCGGGCGGATCGTCGGCTGCGAGGCCCTCGCCCGCTGGCGGCACCCGGACGACGGCGTCCTGCTCCCCGAGGCGTTCATGCCGCTCGCCGCGCACACCGGGCTGATGCGCCCGGTGGCGGCGGTCGTCCTCGACCGTGCGCTGGAGGCGTGCGCCTCCTGGTGGTCCCGCCACCCGGTCGGGGTCGGGGTCAACCTCACCGCCGACGACCTGCTCGACCCCGGCCTCACCGACCGGATCACCGAGGCGCTGCAGCGGGTCGGGCTGCCGCCGGAGGCGCTGCGGATCGAGCTCGTCGAGGAGGCGCTCGTCGCGGACCCGGAGGCCGCCGCCGCGCTCCTGCGTCGCTGGCAGGCGCTCGGGATCGCCGTGGCCCTGGACGACTTCGGCACCGGTTACTCGTCGCTGGCCTACCTGCGCGACCTCCCCTTCGACGAGCTCAAGCTCGACCGGGTGTTCGGCGGCGACGTCCGGCGGCGCCGCACCGCCACGATCGTGGCCCACACCGTCGCGATGGCTCACGCCCTCGGGCTGCGCGTGGTCGCGGAGGGCATCGAGGACGCTGCCGCCGCCCGGACGCTGGCCGACCTCGGATGCGACATCGGTCAGGGTCTGTTGTTCGGGGCCGCGATGGCGCCCGCCGACTTCGTCGCCCGGCTCGACGCGGGCTGAGGACGACGATCGGCCGGTCAGCGCCTCGGCGGAACGTGGGGCGAGCGGGAACGGTGGGCGGCCTGGACCGGACCACGGGCTTAGCGTGGCCTTCGTGCGCTCCTCGGCACGGCCTTCGCGCCGGACCCTTCTCGGTGTCGCCGGTTCGGCGGCGGTCGGCGCCTCGCTGGCCGGTTGCAGCGGCCCATCGGCGAAGGCGGACCGCGCGCCCGGGACGTCGCGGCCGTCCCGGACGTCGCAGCCGTCCGGGACCGGGGCGCCGCCGACGAGAACTCCGGCCCCGGCCGTCAGGCGCGAGCCCGGCGGCCGGCCCTGACATCACCCACGGGTCACGCGCCCTGCCGGCCGTCGCGCTCACCTTCCACGGCGACGGGCCCGAGTCGATCGTCCGCGAGCTGATCACGACGTGGCGGCGTCACGATGCGCACGTCACGGTGCTCGCGCATCGGGCGCTGGCTCGCGGCCGCGCCGGACGTCGTCCGGATGCTCCGGGACGCCGGTCACGAGCTCGGCAACCACACCTGGAGCCATCGCACGATGCCCCGGCTGCCCGCGGCCCAGGTCCGGACCGAGATCGACCGGGCGGCCGGCGGAGCTGGTGAAGCTCACGGGAGGCTCCGGGCGCTGGTTCCGTCCGAGCGGGACGCCGACCAGCACGCCGGTCATCCGTGCGGCGGCGGTGCGCGCCGGGTACGGCGCGTGCCTGAGCTACGACGTCGACCCCGTGGACTACACCGACCCGGGCCCCGACGCCATCGTGAGGTCGTTCTCCCGCCACGTCCGTCCGGGCTCGATCGTCAGCCTGCACCTCGGCCATCCCGGGACCGTGGCCGCGATGCCGGCGATCCTCGCCCACCTGCACGATCGGGGGCTCACCGCGGTGACCGCCTCCGAACTGCTGACCGCCGGAACAAGGGGCTGACGATGACACCTCGCGTTGCCCGGCTCGGGCCGGTGGCGGCCTGCGCCTCGGCGCTCGCCGCGCTGCTGCTCGCCGCCTGCTCGGCCGGATCGGGCTCGACGCCGGCGACGTCGACCGCGAGCAGCACGCCCCCGTCGCCCGCCTCGACGTCGGGCTCCGCCGGAGGCGTCGGGGCGACGACGTCGGGAGCATCCGCGCGCGGGATCGACGTCTACGCCCACGCCGGCGCCGGGATGCTGTCACCCGTGGCCCGCGCGGCCAAGCCGCTCGTGTACGTCCCGGACCTGGGCAGCAACGCGGTGTCGGTGATCGACCCGCGAACCTTCAAGGTCCTGCGGACCTTCCCGGTGCCGGCGCAGCCGCAGCACGTCGTCCCGTCGTGGGACCTGAAGACGCTCTGGGTGAACGACAACAAGGGGAACATGCTCACCCCGGTCGACCCGCGGACCGGGCGCCCCGGCCGCTCCGTCCGGGTCGACGATCCGTACAACCTCTACTTCAGCCCCGACGGCAGACACGCGATGGTCATGGCGGAGGCGCACGAGCGGATCGACTTCCGGAATCCGCACACCATGAAGCTGCAGCGCTCCCTGCACGTGCCGTGCCGCGGCGTCAACCACGCCGACTTCACCGCCGACCTGTCGACCTTCGTCGTCAGCTGCGAGTTCAGCGGCGAACTGCTCGTCGTCCCGGCGAGCGGCGCGAGGGTCGCGAAGGTCGTCGACCTCAACAGGATCGCCACTCCGGGGGCGACCGACCCGATGACCGCGATGCACGGCGGGGGCCCCGCGACGAACCTCGACCCCGGCGCCTCCGCGATGCCGCAGGACGTCCGGCTGACCCCCGACGGGCGCACCTTCGTCGTCGCCGACATGCTTCGCAACGGCCTCTGGCTGATCGACGCGTCGACCTTCACGGTCCGCTCGTTCCTGCCCACGGGCAAGGGCGCACACGGCATCTACCCGAGTCGCGACGCCTCCGAGCTGTACGTCTCCAACCGGGACGAGGGCAGTATCTCGGTCGTCGACGCCGCCACCCTGACCGTGAAGACGAAGTGGCGGATCCCCGGCGGCGGATCGCCGGACATGGGCGGCGTCACGGCCGACGGCTCCCAGCTGTGGCTCTCGGGGCGCAGCAACTCGGTCGTCTACGTCTTCGCGACCTCGACGGGGAAGCTGCTGAAGAAGATCCGCGTAGGGCTGCAGCCGCACGGCCTGTGCGTGTGGCCCCAGCCCGGTCGCTTCTCCCTCGGCCACACCGGCAACATGCGCTGAATCCGCCCTTCCGAGGGTCAGGGCGTCGCGCGGCCGGTGCGGTAGGCGTAGGCGACGAGGGCGGCGCGGTCGCGGCAGCCGGTCTTGGCGAGCAGGTGGTTCACATGGGTCTTGACCGTCGCCTCCGAGACGACGAGCCGGTCGGCGATCTCGGCGTTCGACAGTCCCTCGGCGATAACCGTCAGGACCTCCTCCTCCCGCGCGGTCAGCCCGTCGTCCGGCGTCGCGGGTTCCGAAGCGCCCGGGACGCCGACGTGCGCGCCCGCGGCCAGCGCCTCCAGCAACCGGCGCTGCACGGACGGGTCGAGCTGGGCCTCCCCGGCGGCGACGGTGGCGATCGCGGCGGCGATCTCGTCCGCGCCCGCGTCCTTGGTGAGGAAGCCGCGCGCGCCCGCCTGCAGGGCCCGGAAGACCCACGCGTCGTCCGCGTAGGTGGTGAGGACGACGACGCGCGAGCGCGCGCCGGACTCCGTGAGCCGGCGGGTGGCCTCGACGCCGTCCAGCGTCGGCATGTTGAGGTCCATGAGGACGACGTCGGGGTCCAGGGAGGCGACCTGGCGGACGGCGTCTGCTCCGTCGACGGCCGTGCCGACGACGTCGATGCCGTCGAGCAGGCCGAGCATCGTGGCCAGGCCGTCCCGGACGATCTTCTGGTCGTCGGCGACGAGCACGCGCACGCTCACCGGCTCACCTCCTGTGTCGTTCGCGTCGCCGGCAGCGGGAGGACGAGGCGTACGCGCCAGCCCTCCTCGACCGGGCCCGCCTCGAGCCGGCCGCCCGCGAGCGCGGCGCGTTCGGCGAGCCCGGCGAGGCCGTACCCGCCCGACGGCAGCGACGTCGTCTCCCGTTGGCCGATGGCGTTGACCACCTCCGCCGACAGCTCCGCCGGGGACCAGCGGACGCGCACGTCGACGGTCGAGCCGGCGCCGCCGTGCTTCGTGGCGTTCGTCAGCGCCTCCTGCACGGCCCGGTAGACGGCGAGACCGGTCTCGGCGGGGATCGGCCGCGGCTCCCCCGCAACCTCGTAGGTGACCGAATGCCCAGCAGCGCGGGCGTGGGCCACGAGCGCCGGCAACTCCTCCGGCCCGGGCAGCTGCTCCCCGCGCAGGGTGGAGACGGCCGAGCGCGCGCTGACCAGCCCGTCGCGGGCGAGCCCCTGCGCGGCCGTGAGCTGGTCGACGAGCCGCGGGTCGGCGTCCGTCCTCGTCGCGAGCAGCCGCGCGCCCTCGAGCTGGACGGCCAGGCCCGAGAGACTGTGTGCGAGGACGTCGTGCAGCTCGCGGGCCAACCGGGACCGCTCCGCGAGCACGGCGGCCTGCTCCCGGGCCTCGCGGGTCGCCTGCTCCTGGGCCAGCAGGCGGCGGGCCTGCTCGTTGGCGTCCCGGCTGACGCCGGCGAAGGCGGAGGCCACGAAGAGGAAGCCGGCGCCCAGCGCGATGTCGAGGAACGAGGCGAGCGGGTGCGTCGACGTCGTGGCCTGCGCGAGGCCGACCGCGGCGAGGACGACGACCCCGGCGAGCACGGCGGCGCGGCGTGGCAGGCGCAGGCCGATGCCGGCCATGGCCATGTAGGCGAGCAGGAACCCGGGCCCCGCGGGGCTGAGGACGTTCAGCCAGGCGCCGACCAGTCCGGTACCGAGCAGGAGCGCGGCGAGCAGCCGGACGTCGGTGATGGAGCGGCGCAGCGAGAGCACCCAGGCGGCCAGCGCGGCGGCGGTGAGGACGACGACGCCGACCCGGCCCGCGGGAGACTCGGGCAGCCCGGCGTCGACGGTGTCGACGAGGACGACGGCTGCGCCGATCCAGCCGCCGACGACGAGCAGGTCCCGCAGGTCCCGCTCGCTGCCGGCGGAGCCGGATCGGCGCAGCGTCAGCACGCCGGTCATCCTCCCCCACGCCTCAGGCGGCGAGGGCGGGGCGGGCGGCCTCGAGCCGGGCGGCCTGGGCGCCGGTCACCAGCACCCGGGTGACGACCATGGCGAGCGCCATGAGCACGAAGGCCGCGGTCCAGGCGTCGGCGCCGGTGATCTCGTGGACCCGGGAGAAGCGGCCGATGGCCGGCCCGAACCAGTGGTCGGCGCCGTAGGCGAAGAGCATGCGGCCGCCGATGACGGCGATCCAGAGACCGGCGAACGCGGCCCCGGCCCAGGTGCGGACTGTCCCGTCCGTGCCTCTGCGGACGTCGACGAGCAGGGCCGCGACCACACCGAGGACGGCCCCGACGGTGAGGCCGGCGAGTTCGAGCCGGGTGTCGTTGCCGAGGGTCGGGAGGTCGCGCAGGTAGGCGTAGCCGGCCACCGCGACGACGGCGATCGGCAGGAGCAGCCGGCGCCGGGTCAGGGCGCGGGTGCCGAGGTTCGTGACGAGGACGAAGGCGAGGAGGCCGAGGTTCAGCAGGTATTGCGACGTGGTCATCGTGAGCTCCGGGTCGAGTCTGGTAGCGGTGGTTCGGTGGCTCCCACGCTGCCGTCCACCGCGCCGGACGCCGTCGGCTCCGAGGTCGATCCTCGTCCGGGGCTCCTCCACCCAGGGGTGGAGACGGGGATCCGCGGGATCGACCTCGCCGCCGACGACGGCCCGCCCCCCGGTTTCTAACGTCGGCGTCATGACCTCCTCCGCGATCCCCACCAGCGCCTCCCTCGCCGACCTCCTCCTCATCGCCGCCGCCGTCGTCTGGATCCTCGCCAAGCAGGTCAGGCGCGAGCCCGTGAAGCCGCGGCTGCTCGTCCTGGTCCCCGTGCTGCTCGGCTACGCCGGGCTGCGAGCGGTACCCGCATCCCTCTGGCACTCCCCCGCCGACATCACCCTCGTCGGGATCGGCGCCCTCGTCTCGATCGGGCTCGGCCTGCTCCGCGGCACCACGATCGCCGTGTGGCGCGAGGCGGACGGCTCGTGGTGGCGGCAGGGTTCGCGCACGACCCTGCTGCTGTGGGCCGCGCTGATCGGCGTCCGGCTCGTCTTCGCCGTCGTCGACCACGCCACCGGCCATCCCGAGGCGTCCGGCAGCGGCGTCCTGCTCTGCTCGCTGGCGCTGAGCTTCGCCGGGCAGAACGTGGTCGTGCTCGCCCGCAGCCTCGGTGGCTTCGGAGCCCCGACGCTCGCCCGACAGGCCTGAGCGGCCCCCGCTACACCCGGCGGGGGGAGCGCACTGACAGGGCCGCGCTCTCGGCTGCGAGCGAGGCTCTCGACGCCCGGGCGGACCGCTCGGCCCGCCAGCGCCCCAGGGCCTCGCCTCCCGTGCGGCCGGTGCCGCCGAGGGCGAGCACGGCGAGGAGCGCCGCCAGCCGCTCCTCGTCGTCCGGCTGCTGGTCCACCCGGCTCATACCGGGGGCACCCCGTGCCGCCGCTCGCTGAACCGGCGGTCGCGACCGGAGGCGTAGGTCAGGCGGAGCACCACCTCGCGGCGGACCTCCTCGGGCTCGATCACGGCGTCCACGACGAGGTCGGAGGCGAGCCGGAGCAGGTCGACGTCCTCCTCGTACTCGGTACGACGAGCGGCGACGAAGGCGGCCCGCTCCTCGGCGTCCTCGATAGCGGCGATCTTGTTCGCGTAGACGGCGTTGACAGCGGGCTCGGGACCCATGACGGCGATGCGCGCGGTGGGCAGGGCCAGCGTGGCGTCCGGGCCGAACCCGGGCCCGGCCATGGCGTACAGACCCGCGCCGTAGGCCTTCCGGAGCACCACGCAGACCTGCGGCACGGTGGCCTCCGACACAGCGGTGATCATCTTCGCGCCGTGCCGGATGATGCCCTGCCGTTCGACCTCGCTCCCGATCATGAATCCGGGGACGTCGCTGAGGTACACCAGCGGCAGGTTGAAGGCGTCGCAGAGCCAGATGAACCGGGCGGCCTTGTCGGCGGAGTCGGTGAACAGGACGCCGCCGCGGACCGCGCTGTTGTTGGCGAGCACGCCGACGGGCCGGCCCTCGAGCCGCGCGAAGCCGACGACGAGCTCGGCCGCGAAGAGGGGCTTGATCTCGAAGAACGAACCGTCGTCGACGAGCGCGTCGACGACGTCGTGGACGTCGAACGGCACGGACTCGCGGGCCGGCACCAGCTCGGGGTCGAACTCGCGGGCGGCCGGCTCCGGCGGGTAGTCCGGCGGCACCTCGCGCCAGCAGGTCGGCAGGTAGGAGAAGAAGAGCCGGGCCTGCTCGATGGCGTCAGCGTCGTCGACCGCGAGGTTGTCGCCGCACCCGGAGACCGTGCAGTGCATCCGCGCGCCGCCCATCTCCTCCAGGGTCACGTGCTCGCCCACGACCATCTCCGCCATCCGCGGACTGCCGAGGTACATGCTCGCGTTCCCCTCGACCATGAACACGACGTCGCAGAACGCGGGGATGTAGGCGCCGCCGGCGGCGGACGGCCCGAACAGGCAGCAGATCTGCGGGACGCGACCCGAGAGCGCCACCTGGTTGTGGAAGATCCGGCCCGCGCCGCGACGGCCGGGGAAGAGCTCGACCTGGTCGGTGATCCGGGCGCCCGCGGAGTCGACGAGCCAGAAGACCGGCAGCTCCTCGCGGAGCGCCGCCTCCGTGGCCCGGACGATCTTCTCCACGGTGCGAGCCCCCCACGAGCCCGCCTTCACGGTCGGGTCGTTCGCGATGACGACGGCCGGCCGTCCGTCGACCGTGCCGCGCCCCGTGACCACCCCGTCCGCGGGCAGCTGCGCGAGCGCGTTCGCCAGCTGGCCGTCCTCGACGAACGATCCCTCGTCGACGAGGAGGGCGATCCGCTCGCGCACGGGCAACTTGCCCTGCCCGGCCAGCTTGGCGGCGCCGGCGGCCGAGGGCGCCTCGGTCGCCGCGCGGGCCGCGCGCAGGGCGTCGAGATGGATCCGTGCCGTGGTGTCGGGCGTGGTCGCCATGGGAGCAGTCAACCGCCTCGCGCGCGCGGGCCGGGACCGGTCAGGCCACCGGCAGGCCGAGGCCGCGGGCGATGACCATCCGCTGCACCTCGCTCGTACCCTCGCCGATCTCCAGGATCTTCGCGTCCCGGTAGAACCGGGCCACGGGGTACTCCTCCATGAACCCCGCCCCGCCGAAGACCTGGGTGGCGAGCCGGGTGGCCTCCACCGCCGCCGTCGACGAGTGCAGCTTCGCCAGCGCCGCCGCCTGCTTGACCTCCGCCCGCCCGCGCCGCCCGGCGGCCTGCTCGTCGCGCAGCCAGGCCGCCTTGTACGTCAGGAGCCGAGCCGCCTCGAGGGCGACGGCGAGGTCCGCGATCGGGAACGTGACGCCCTGGTTGACGCCGATCGGACGGCCGAACGCCTGGCGCGTGCCCGCGTACTGCACGCAGGCGTCGAGGCAGGCCTGGGCCAGTCCGACGGCGAGCGCTGAGATCGCGATGCGGCCGTCGTCGAGCGTCGCGAGGAACTGGGAGAAGCCCCGGCCACGCTCGCCGAGCAGGTTCCCCGCCGGGACCCGGCAGCCCGAGAGCGACAGCCCGTGGGTGTCGGAGGCATGCCAGCCGAGCTTGCGGTAGGGGGGCTCGACGGTGAAGCCGGGTGTGCCCACCGGCACGAGGATCGCGCTGATCTCGGGCCTGCCGTCGGCGCGGTCACCGGTCCGGGCGGTCACCGTGACGACGCTCGTGATCGGGGTACCGGAGTTCGTGATGAAGGCCTTGGCGCCGTCGATCACCCAGCTGTCGCCCTCGAGCCGCGCGCGGGTCCGGGTGGCGCCGGCGTCCGAGCCGGCCTCGGGCTCGGTGAGGCCGAACGCGGCCAGCGCACGCCCGGCCACGAGGTCGGGCAGCCAGCGCTCCTTCTGCTGGCGGTTCCCGAACGTCAGGATCGGGTTGATGCCGAGGCCCACGCCGGCCGAGAGCGTGATGCCGACCGACTGGTCGACCCGGCCCAGCTCCTCGATGGCGACGCACAGGCTGGTGAAGTCGGCGCCGGACCCGCCGAACTCCTCGGGAACGACGAGCCCGAACAGCCCCAGGTCCCCCATCGTCGGCACGAGCTCGACGGGGAACCGGTGCTGCTCGTCCCACTCCGCCGCGTGCGGCGCGACCTCCGCCTGCGCGAAGTCGCGGACGACCCGGCGGAAGTCCTCGTGCTCCTTGGACAGTTCGAACGCCATCGTTCCTCATCCCTCGACGGATCCCGCGCTGTGCTTTACCTTTACGTCAAGGTAAGTCGAACCGGAGCGGAGCGCAACCGTGGGCACAGCGGAGTCGGACCGGGCGACGCGCGTCGACGCGGCGTGGCCCGAGGAGGCGTCGGGCGACGGTCGGACGTGGACGATCGCCGAGCTCGCGGACGAGTTCGGGGTGACGCACCGGACGATCCGGTTCTACGAGGACCGTGGCCTCGTGACGCCGGAGCGGATGGGTACGCGGCGCGTCTACCACCCTCGCGACCGGGTCCGGCTCGCCCTCGTGCTGCGTGGCAAGCGGCTGGGTTTCGACCTGGCGGAGATCGCGCGCATCGTCGACATGTACGACCAGGCACCCGGCGAGGAGGGTCAGCTGCGGTACCTGCTGGAGCAGATCGAGCGACGGCGGGCCGAGCTGGAGCAGCGCCGGCGGGACATCGACCAGACGCTCGCCGAGCTCGACGTCGTGGAGCGCCGGTGCCGGGAGGCGCTCGACGCGGTCGGCGGGCCTACGGAACGCCGCTAACCTGCTGGCCGTGCCGCGCTCGGTCCTCGTCCTCAACGCCGGCTCGTCGTCGGTCAAGTACCGGTTGCTCGAGCCGGAGACCGGCCGCCGGCTGGCCGAGGGCACCCAGGAGCGGGTCGAGGACGCCGGCGACGCCGTCCGCACCGTCGTGCGCGACCTCGAGGGCGACCTGCGGCGGGCCGGCGACGTCGTCGCCGTCGGGCACCGCGTGGTGCACGGCGGGGACCGGTTCACCGCGCCGACCGTGGTGGACGACGACGTGCTCGCCGCGATCGACGAGCTCGCGGCGCTGGCCCCGCTGCACAACCCGGCCGCCGCGGCCGGCATCCGGGCCGCCCGGGCCGCGCTCCCCGGCGTCCCCCAGGTCGCGGTCTTCGACACCGCCTTCCACGCGACCCTGCCGCCGGCGGCCCGCACGTACGCGGTGCCCGCGCCCTGGCGGGAGCGCTACGGGGTGCGCAAGTACGGCTTCCACGGCACCAACTACGCGCACGTGACCCGGGAGGCCGCGCGCCTGCTGGGGCGCGATCCGGAGGCGGTGAACCTCGTCGCGCTGCACCTCGGCAACGGGGCGAGCGCCTGCGCGATCCGCGGCGGCGTCAGCGTGGACACCTCGATGGGCCTGACGCCGCTGGCGGGGCTCGTCATGGGCACGCGCAGCGGCGACCTCGACCCGTCGGTCCCGGGCTACCTGGCACGCGTGGCGGGCCTGGCACCGGAGGAGGTCGACGACGCGCTGGAGCACGCCAGCGGGTTGCGCGGGCTGACCGGCGCCTCCGACATGCGCGACGTCCTGCGGCGCCGCGCGGACGGGGACCCGGACGCGGCGCTCGCGGTGGAGACCTACTGCTACCGCATCCGCAGCTACGTCGGCGCCTATCACGCGGTGCTGGGGCGCCTCGACGCCGTCGTCTTCACCGGCGGCGTCGGCGAGCACGCCTCGCCCGTGCGGGCCGAGTCCCTCGCAGGGCTGGAGACGTGGGGCATCGCCGTCGACCCCGGGCGCAACGACACGGGCACGAGCGAGGCGCGGTTCGTGAGCCCGGACGGGGCGGCGGTCGCCGTGATCGTCGTCCCCGCGGACGAGGAACTGGAGATCGGCCGGCAGGCCCTGGCTGCGGTCGGGGACGCGGACGGGGACCGGGGCGGGCACGGGGGCGGCGATGGCTGAGTGGCCGCTGCCGTCCGGCCCCCGGGAGGACGAGGCGCACCCTCGCGGCCGCGGGCAGATCCGGCGGGCGACGCGAGCGCCGGGGCGGTTCGCCCCCGCCGGGTTCGCCCCGCCGCGGCCGCCCGAGGACGACGAGGCGCCGTCCGCGCGCATCCTGCCCTGGCCGGGACCGCGCCCGGTGCCCGAGGCCGGGACCGTCCTCGCGGAGGGCGCCGCTGCTGCCCGAGCGCGCCGGCAGCCGCCGCGTGCGCTGCTCGCCGGGGGGAGCGTGCTCCTCGTGCTCTGGGCGCTGACCACGCTGGCCCCGGCGCTGCCCGTCTCCCTGCTCGATCGCGCGACGGTGGCGGCGGCCGCCTGGTCGCCGCTGGCGCTGATCCCGGGTGCCGTGCTGGTGGCGCTCGCCGTGACGTCTCGCGCCTGGGTCTCGGCCGCGGCCTGCGTGCTCGCCGCCGCACTCCCGTGGATCTTCGTCGCGACCTACGCCGTGCCGGGGGAGGCTCCGCCCACGGCCGGCACCTCGCGGCTCGCCGTCCTGCTCCTGGACGCGGACGGCGGGCACGCCGACGCCCCCTCGGTGGTCGCCGCGGTCGCCCGGCAACCGGTCGACGTGCTCGTGGTGACCGAGGCGACGCCGATGCTCACGCACGCGCTGACGACCGCCGGGCTCGACCCCCGGCTCGCGGCACGCTGGGTCTCCGCGCCGCCCGGCTCGGCCCGCGGCGGGATCGTCGTGTACAGCCGCTACGCGCTCGTCACGGCCGAGCCGCTCACCACCACCCGGTGGCCGGGCGCACGGATCACCCTCGACACGGGCCGGGCCAGGGTCTCCGTCGTCGTCGGCCGGGCCTCGCCCCCGTCGGAGGGAACCGCACGGTGGCGGTCGGACCTGTCGGCGCTCGGAACGGCCGCGCGCACCGGGGCCCCGGCCGTGCTCGTCGGCTCGCTCGATGCGACGCCCGAGCAGGCTCCGTTCCGTGCGCTGACCACCGGTGGCCTGCAGGACGCCGCGGCGGCGCTGGGGCGGGGATGGCGCCCGACCTGGCCGAGCTGGTCCGTGCTGCCGCTGCTACCCCTCGACCACGTGGTCGTGGGCGGCGGTGTCGGCGTGCGGTCGGTCGGCACCGTGCCGGTCGCCGGGACCGCGCACCGCGGCATCGTCGCCGACCTCGTGGTGCCGCCGGCAGGACCGCGCGAGGGCTGACATGCGAACGGGCCGGGCGGCGATGCCGACCGACCCGTTGCGGATCAGTGCTGGTGCTGCTCTTCGTGCACGCGGAGCTGCTCCTCGTACTGCTTGCGTACGAGGTCCATGTCGAGCTCGCGGACCTGGCGGACGATGTCCTCCAGGGCCGGCTCCGGCAGCGCGCCGGGCTGGCCGAAGACGGGGATGCCGTCCCGGTAGACCACGAGCGTGGGGATGGACGTGATGCCGTACATCTGCGCCAGCTCCGGCTCGGCCTCGGTGTCGACCTTGGCGAAGACGACGTCCTCGTTGCGCTCGGACACGCGCTCGAAGACCGGGGCGAACTGACGGCAGGGACCGCACCAGGCGGCCCAGAAGTCGATGAGGACGATGCCGTCCTCGACCGTCTGGTCGTGATCGGTGCTGGTCATGGTCCGGGTGGCCACTGCGCTCTCCTTCTCGAGGGGCTAGTCGGATGAATGCCTGAGGAGGGGGTCCGCATTCCCGCCGTGACCGCCTTGCTCCGGTTCGTCACCGGGGCTTCGTCAGGCGAGGCTTCGTCACGGGAGGCTTCGTCACGATGGGCGAGCTCCGGGGAGAACGCGGGCGCGCAGACGGCGACGTACTCGGCGCCGTCCGGTCCGGCCGCGTACCGGACCCACTCCCCCGCGCGGGTCACGACCGCCTGGCCGGCGCGGACCTCGACCGCACCGCCCGCGTGCTCGACCACGACGGAGCCGGAGAGCACGAGGGTGACCTCGTCGAACTCGGGCGTCTGCCCGGGCTCGGTCCACCCCGCGGGGGCGGACATCCGGGCCACGCTGAGCGCGGCGCCGGGGGTGGCCACCCGCCCGACGTACTCGTCGATGACCTTGCCGCCCGGGACGGGGATGCGCGCCGGTTCGGGGATGACCTCTGGCACGGCGGACACCGTACGCCCGGCACGGCTGCAGGGGCGACGGGCGGCGCGGCGTGCACCCCGGCCGGTGCCCTGGTCGCGGCCGGGACGTGCGGCGATAGTGTCGCCAGGGCCCGCCGAGGTGCCGAAGGAGCGAGATGACCACGCCGACGACGCCGTTGCCCGACGAGCCGCGCCCGCGGCTGCGCTCGGTGCTGATCGCCAATCGCGGTGAGATCGCCGTCCGCATCGCCCGCGCCTGCCGGGACGAGGGGATCCGCTCGATCGCGGTCTACGCCGACCCCGACCGCGACGCGCTGCACGTGCGGGTCGCCGACGAGGCGTACGCGCTCGGAGGCAGCACGCCCGGCGACTCCTACCTGGTCATCGACAAGCTGCTGGACGTCGCCCGCCGGTCGGGCGCCGAAGGGGTGCACCCCGGCTACGGCTTCCTGTCCGAGAACGGCGCCTTCGCCCAGGCCGTGCTCGACGCCGGCCTGGTGTGGATCGGACCACCACCCGCGGCCATCGACTCCCTCGGCGACAAGGTCAAGGCCCGGCACATCGCGGCCCGGGTCGGTGCCCCGCAGGTGCCGGGCACGGCGGAGCCGGTGAGCGGCGCCGAGGAGGTCGTGCAGTTCGCGAAGGAGAACGGGCTGCCGATCGCGATCAAGGCGGCCTACGGCGGCGGCGGCCGCGGCCTCAAGGTCGCCCGCTCGCTGGAGGAGATCCCCGACCTGTACGACTCCGCGGTGCGCGAGGCGGTCGCCGCGTTCGGGCGCGGGGAGTGCTTCGTCGAGCGGTTCCTCGACCACCCGCGGCACGTCGAGACCCAGTGCCTCGCGGACGTCCACGGCAGCGTCGTCGTCGTGTCGACGCGCGACTGCTCGCTGCAGCGGCGCAACCAGAAGCTCGTCGAGGAGGCGCCGGCCCCGTTCCTCTCCGCCGAGCAGGAGGCGGAGCTCTACCGGGCGTCCAAGGCGATCCTCGAGGAGGCGGGGTACGTCGGCGCCGGCACCTGCGAGTTCCTCGTCGGGCCGGACGGGACGATCAGCTTCCTCGAGGTCAACACCCGCCTCCAGGTGGAGCACTGCGTCTCGGAGGAGGTCAGCGGCATCGACCTGGTCCGCGAGCAGTTCCGGCTCGCCGTCGGGGAGCCGCTCGGGTACGACGACCCGGAGCACCGCGGGCACTCCATCGAGTTCCGGATCAACGGCGAGGACGCCGGGCGCAACTTCCTCCCCCAGCCGGGTGTCGTGACCCGCTGGGAGCCGCCCAGCGGGCCCGGCGTCCGGCTCGACTCCGGCGTCGTCGAGGGCTCGGTCGTCGGCGGCGCGTTCGACTCCATGCTGGCCAAGCTCGTCGTCACCGGCCGCACCCGGCAGCAGGCGCTGGAGCGGGCGCGGCGCGCCCTGGCGGAGTTCGTCGTCGAGGGGATGCCGACCGTCCTGCCCTTCCATCGGGCCGTCGTCTCCGATCCGGCGTTCGCCCCGGAGGACCCGGCGCAGCCGTTCACGGTGCACACCCGGTGGATCGAGACGGAGTTCGAGAACACGATCGAGCCCTGGCAGGGGACGTCGGGGGACGCCGGGGAGCCGGAGGAGCGCGAACGGATCGTCGTCGAGGTCGGCGGAAAGCGGCTCGAGGTGTCGCTGCCCGCGGGCTTCGGAGCGGCCGCCGGGGCACGGACGCCGGCAGCCCGGAGCGCGCCGAAGCGGTCGGCGTCCCGCGCGGCGAAGTCGGCGGTCTCCGGCGACGCCCTGACGTCGCCGATGCAGGGCACGATCGTCAAGGTCGCCGTCGAGGAGGGCCAGACCGTCGCGGCGGGCGACCTCGTCGTCGTCCTCGAAGCCATGAAGATGGAGCAGCCGCTGACGGCGCACAAGGCCGGCACCGTGACCGGCCTCGTGGCGCAGGTCGGTCAGACGGTGACCAGCGGCGGCGTGATCTGCGAGATCGCGGGCTGACGCTCGCGTCGCCCGGCGTCCGGACGCCGGGCGACGCGGACTCCCCGAGCCTCAGAAGCGGAAGCTGATGCCGAGCAGGACGAGCGGCCAGAGCAGCACCGCGAGGATCGCCGAGACGATGAGCTTGACCAGCGTGACGGTGATGTATCCGCGCTGGGCGGCGACGACGACGCCGATGACGAGCCAGAGCAGGGTGACCAGGCTGAAGGTGCGGCGGCGGCTCCGGACGACGACGGCCACGGGGAGCTCCCTTCGATCGACGGGGCAGGAATGATCGTCCCGGACACTAGTGACGATCACCGGCGCTGCCTGTCGATCTTGCAGTCTCACCAGTGGTCGACGTGGAGCACGTCGTCGAGGGAGCCGCGGTGCGCGGGGCGGAAGGTCTCGCCGGTGTACCAGGCGGTCGGGATGAGCACCGCCTGCCGGACGTCGCCGGGCAGGCCGAGGATCCCGGCGACCTCCTCCTCGTACGCGAGATGGAGAGTCGTCCACGCGGTGCCGAGGCCCCGGGCTCGGGCCGCGAGCATGAAGCTCCACGCCGCCGGGAGGATGGAGCCCCACAGCCCGGCCTGGTTGCCCGCGGGCAGCGAGCGCGCTCGCAGGCACGGCAGCACGAGCACCGGCACCTCGCCCATGTGGTCCCCGAGGTAGCGCACGCTCTCCCCCACCCGCTGCTGGACGGCGGCGCGCTCGGCGTCGTCCGCGAACAGCCGGCCGGCGAAACCGGGCGAGGCGAGGTAGTGCTCGACCGCACGCCGGTACACCTCGCCGATGGCCGCCCGCCGGTCGGCGTCCGTGACGACCACCCAGTCCCAGCCCTGCCGGTTCGAGCCCGACGGCGCCTGCAGCGCGATCTCCAGGCACTCCCGCACCAGGCTCATCGGCACCTCGCGGTCGAGGTCGAGGCGCTTGCGGACCGTGCGGGTCGTCGTGAGCAGCTCGTCCGGCGTCAGGGGCAGCGTCGTCACGAGGCGATCGTAGGGACCCGGCGCAGGGAGCGGTCAGGCGCTCAGACCCTGCAGCCGGCGCCGGGCGGCTGCCTGCGCGGGCGGTCCCTCGCCGAGCAGCGACCGCATGCCGGCGAGCAGAGTGCGGGCCGCCGCCCGCGAGGTCCAGCCGCCGGTGCGCGGCAGGCCGAGGAGCTCGCGGTGGCGCTCCTGGAGCGTCGACGCGGCCGCGGCGAACAGCACCTGGTAGCCGACGAGCGCGGCCGCGGGCAGCGGCGGGTTCCGCAGGAACGCGATCGTCCGCTCCGTCGCCGGTGTCACGGTCAGCTCGGACTCGTACGTCGCCATCTGCGCCCGGAGCTCCGCGGCGCTGCGCGGCGGGGCAGCCAGCCCGACGAGCTCGCCCGCCGTCGCCCACTCCCGGACGTAGGCGTCCGGTCCGCCGGGGATCGGCCCGCCGAACGTCTCGTGGCACACGAGGAAGGACTCGGTGAAGGCCGCATGCACCCAGGCCAGCAGATGCTCGTCGCCCGCGCGGTATCCGTGCCCGACGCCGTCGGCGTCGGTGTACGTCCCCTGGACGCGGCGGTGCATGCCGCGCACCCGCGCGCACTCGCGGTCCGCCGCGCTGCGTGAGCCGAAGGTCGTGACGGTGAGCCAGCGCGTCGTGCCGGCGAGTCGGCCGAGCGGGTCCTCCCGGTAGGTGGAGTGCTCGTCGACGCCGGTGACCGCGGCGGGGTGCAGCGCCTGGACCAGCAGAGCCCGGACGCCGCCGACGAGGGTCGCCAGGTTGCCGTGCACGACCCACACCGCCGAATCGGGCCCGAAGTAGCCCTCGTCATGGCCGTTCTCGAGGTCGCGCACCCAGTCGGGGGTGGAGGCGTCGCCGCTGACGATCGAGCGGAAGCCGGCCGCCAGCCGGTCACGCGGCCACTCGGTGAGCGCGGACACACCGGGCGGGAGCACTCTCACGCCACCACGGTTCCTCACCCGCTCCGCCATCGCATCCCGGAGCGGGGAGCTCCGCCGCCGCACGCGACGGGTGCTGGTGGGTCAGTCGTGCGGATGCAGCCGGCGGGCGGCCTCCGCGACCGAGCCGGAGAGCGAGGGGTAGACCGTGAACGCCTGCGCGACGTCGTCGACCGTGAGGCGCTGCGTCACCGCCAGCGTCACGGGGTGGATCAGCTCCGAGGCTCGCGGTGCGACGACCACGCCGCCCAGCACCGTCCCCGATCCGGGCGAGCAGACGAGCTTGACGAAGCCGTCCCGGATGCCCTGCATCTTCGCCCGCGCGTTGGTCGCCAGCGGCAGCTTGACGACGACGCCGGGGACCCGCTCGCCGTCGACGTCCGCCTGGGAGACGCCGACGGTGGCGATCTCGGGCGCGGTGAACACGTTGGAGGAGACGGTCCGCAGGTCCAGCGGGGTGACCGCGTCGCCCAGGCTGTGCCACATGGCGATCCGGCCCTGCATGGCCGCAACCGAGGCCAACGGCAGGACGCCGGTGCAGTCGCCGGCGGCATAGACGCCGGGGGCACTCGTCCGCGACACCCGGTCGACCTCGATGTGCCCGCTCGTGCTCAACCCGATGCCGGCGTCCTCCAGGCCGAGGCCGCGTGTGTTCGGGACGGCGCCGACGGCCATCAGGCAGTGCGATCCCTCGACGGTGCGTCCGTCGGCGAGCGTGACGACGACACCGTCGCCCTCGCGCTTCACCGTCTGGGCGCGCGACCGCGAGAGCACCTGCATGCCGCGGCGGCGGAACACCGCCTCGAGCACCTCGGCGGCGTCGGCGTCCTCGCCGGGCAGGACCCGGTCGCGGCTGCTCACGAGCACGACGTCGGCGCCCAGGGCGTCGTAGGCGCTGGCGAACTCGGCGCCGGTCACGCCGGAACCGACGACGATCAGCCGCTCGGGCAGGGCCTCGAGGTCGTACAGCTGCTTCCAGGTGAGGATCCGCTCGCCGTCCGGGAGCGCGTCGGGCAGCTCGCGCGGGCGCGACCCGGTGGCGACGAGCACGAAGTCGGCGTCGAAGGCGTGCCCTTCCGCGACCACGCGACGGGGCCCGTCGAGCCGGCCCTCGGCCGCGACGATGCGGACGCCCTCCGCCTCCAGCCGCTGCCGGACGTCGTCGGACTGGGCGCGGGCGAGCGCGCGGAGCCGGCGGTTGACGACGCCGAGGTCGACGCAGACGGCGCCGTCCGTCTCCCTGCTGCTGGTCCCGCCACCCGGGAACCGCACGCCGAGCTCGACGGATTCGTCCACGAGCGTCATGACCTCGGCCGTGGCGATGAGGGTCTTGCTCGGCACGACGTCGGTCAGCACGGCGGCGCCGCCCGGCCCGTCGCGCTCGACCACGGTGACGTCGGCGCCCAGCTGGGCCGCGACCAGCGCGGCCTCGTACCCGCCGGGACCGCCGCCCAGGACGACGACCCGGCGTGCCGACCGCTCGAACTCGCTCACCCGCCCATTCTCGCCGACAGCGCACAGCGATTCCCGCTCGGAACCGCCGCCGGGTGGATCCTTCGAGACGCTGTGCATTGAGTCGCCCTCTGACTCAATGCACAGCGTCCGCAGCGGTGCCAGGCGCGAGCGCAGGCAGCGGCCGCGCAACGGGTCAGCGAGGGGCGGCAAGGGGCCGGCAAGGGGCCGGCAAGGAGCCGAGCGGCGCGCCGGACGAGGAGTTCGTCCGTGATCGTCCCGTCGGATCCGTACGCTGTGGACCATGGCGTTGTACGCGGCGTACGGCAGCAACCTCGACCCGGAACGGATGGCGCTGCGCGCACCGCACTCCCCCCTGCAGGGCATGGGCTGGCTGGTCGACTGGCGGCTGACGTTCGGCGGCGAGGACGTGAGCTGGGAGGGTCCCCTCGGCACCGTCGTCGAGGACCCCGGTCACCAGGTCTACGTCGCGCTGTACGACCTCACGCCCTTCGACGAGGAGTCGCTCGACAAGTGGGAGGGCGTCGACATCGGCCTCTTCCGCAAGCTGCGGGTGCGGGTGCAGACGCTCGACGGCGACGTCGCGGCCTGGATCTACGTGCTCGACGCGTACGAGGGAGGCCTGCCGAGCGCCCGCTACCTCGGCATGCTCGCGGACGCCGCGGAGGCCGGCGGGGCGCCCGACGACTACGTCGCGGAGCTGCGCTCCCGGCCCTGCGCCTCGGTGGACATCCCACCGGCGCTCTGAGGTCGCGCCCGCGGATAGTCTCCCCGGGTGACCAGCGCCGTCCCCGACCTCGACGACCCGCGCACCGATCCTCAGGACGTCGCGCGCGCCGCGGCGGCCCGCATCGCAGAGCTGACGGGCGCGGAGCGGCACGACGTCGCGCTCGTGCTGGGATCGGGCTGGGCGCCGGCCGGTGAGCTGCTCGGCGAGACGCTCGCGGAGGTGCCGAACACGCAGGTGCCGGGGTTCCGGGCGGCCGCCGTCGCGGGCCACGTGGGGACGATCCGGTCGGTCCGCATCGGCAGCTCCGACCGGCGGGCGCTCGTCTTCGGCACGCGCACGCACTTCTACGAGGGCCGCGGCGTGCGCGCCGTCGTCCATGGCGTCCGCACCGCCGCGGCGGCCGGGTGTCGCGTGCTCGTCCTGACGAACGGGTGCGGCGGGCTCAACCCGGCCTGGACGCCGGGGACGCCGGTGCTGATCAGCGACCACATCAACCTGACCGGGGCGTCGCCGCTGGAGGGCCCGACCTTCGTCGACCTCACGGACCTGTACTCCGCCCGGTTGCGGACGCTGTGCCGCGAGCTGGAGCCGAGCCTCGACGAGGGCGTCTACGTCCAGTTCCGCGGCCCGCAGTACGAGACGCCGGCGGAGGTGCGGATGGCCGGCGTCCTCGGTGGGCAGCTCGTCGGCATGTCCACCGCGCTCGAGGCGATCGCCGCCCGGCACGCCGGCCTGGAGGTGCTCGGTGTCTCGCTGGTGACGAACCTCGCCGCGGGCGTCTCGAGCACCCCGCTCGACCACGCGGAGGTGGTGGCCGCCGGCAAGGCCGCCGCGCAGCGGGTCGGCGCCATGCTCGCGCAGGTCGTGCAGGAGATCTGAGGGGAGACGCCATGACCGAGCAGGTCCTGGACGACGAGCAGCTGTCCGTGCTCCTGCAGCGGGCGGCAGCGTGGCGGGACGACGACCCGGACCCGCGCACCCGCGCCGAGATCGAGCGGCTGGTGATCGCGGCCACCGGGAACGGCGACAGCGACGGCCACTCCGACGTCCTGACGAGCCCGGACCGGATCGCCGAGGCCCGCGCGGACCTCGCCGACCGGTTCGCCGGCTCTCTCCAGTTCGGAACGGCGGGCCTGCGCGGGGAACTGGGTGCCGGACCGAACCGGATGAACCGGGCCGTCGTCATCCGCACCGCGGCCGGGCTCGCGGCCTGGCTGCGCGGGCATGTCCCGGGCACCCCGCACGTCGTGATCGGCTTCGACGCCCGGCGCGACTCGGACGTGTTCGCCCGTGACTCCGCGGCCGTGCTCTGCGCGGCCGGGGCCACCGTCACCGTGCTGCCCCGCCCGCTGCCGACGCCGCTGCTCGCGTTCTGCGTCCGGCACCTCGGCGCCGACGCGGGCGTCATGGTCACCGCCAGCCACAACCCGCCGCAGGACAACGGCTACAAGGTCTACCTCGGGGGCCGCGCCGACGACGGGGACGGTCAGGGCGCCCAGCTCGTGCCGCCCGCGGACGCCGAGATCGCCGCCGAGATCGCCGCCGTCGGCCCGACGCTGGACGTCCCGATGGACCCCGAGGGCTGGACCACCCTCGACGACGGGATCGTCGAGGACTACCTCGACGCCGCGGTCGGCGTCGTCCAGGTCGGCGGCCCGCGGGACCTCGACGTGGTGCTGACTCCGCTGCACGGCGTCGGCGGAGCCGTCGTCGTCGACGCGCTGACGCGAGCGGGATTCGCCGAGCCCTACGTCGTGCCGCAGCAGGCGCAGCCGGACCCGGCGTTCCCGACGGTGGCCTTCCCCAACCCCGAGGAACCGGGCGCGATCGACCTTGCGCTGGCCGCCGCCCGGGAACGCGGGGCCGATCTCGTGATCGCCAACGACCCGGACGCCGACCGCTGCGCCGTCGCCGTGCCCCGCCCGGACGCCGATTCCGCCGATTCGTCGTCGGGTGGCTGGCGGATGCTGCGCGGCGACGAGGTCGGCGCACTGCTCGGCGAGTACCTGCTCGCGCGCAGCCGGCCCGTGACGGGGGCCGTGGTCGCCAACTCCGTCGTCTCGTCGCAGCTGCTCGAGCGGATCGCCGCCGCACACGGCGTCCGGCACGAGACGACCCTGACCGGTTTCAAGTGGATCTCCCGGGTGCCGGAGCTGGTCTACGGCTACGAGGAGGCCCTCGGCTACTGCGTGGCGCCCGCGCTGGTGCGGGACAAGGACGGCATCACCGCCGCGCTCGTCGTGGCCGAACTGGCGGCCTCGCTCAAGGCCTCCGGACGGACGCTGCTCGACGCGCTCGACGACCTCGCCCGCGCGCACGGCGTGCACGCGACCGATCAGCTGTCGCTGCGCGTGGCGGACGTGTCCCTGATCCAGGACGCGATGGCGTCCCTGCGCGCCGACCCCCCGGCGACGCTCGGCGGGGATGACGTCGTCGAGGTCCGCGACCTCGAGCAGGGTGGGCCGCTGCCGCCGACGGACGGGCTGCTCTACCGGACGGCCGGCGGTGGGCGCGTGATCGTCCGGCCCAGCGGGACGGAGCCGAAGCTCAAGTGCTACCTCGAGGCGGTCGTGCCGGTCACCGAGAGCGGTCTCGCCGCCGCCCGGGGCGAGGCGGCCCGCCGGCTCTCGGCGATCAAGGGCGACCTGGCGGCCCGGCTCGCGCTGTGACCACCGGACGAGCGGACCGGCCCGACCCGTGGGCCGACGTCGTCGAGGAGGTCGTCGACCTGCCCGGCGGTGCGGTCGCCGTCCGGCATCCGCGCGACGGGCTCGACCTGCTCGACGAGGAGGCCTTCGAGCACAACCAGTTCCTGCCCTACTGGGCCGACCTGTGGCCGAGCGCGGTGGCGCTCGCGGACGTCGTCGCCCGGCGCCCACCGAAAGGCCGGAAGGTCGTCGAGCTCGGCTGCGGGATCGCCCTGCCCGGGATCGTCGCGGCCCGCGGCGGCGCCGACGTCCTGCTGGCCGACTGGTCCCCGGACGCGATCGCCTTCGCCGCCGACAACGCAGCGCGCAACGGCGTCCGGGTGCGGACGGCGGTGGCCTCCTGGGAGGAGCCGGACCCGCTGCTGACCGACGGCGGGTGGGACCTGGTGCTCGCGTCCGACGTGCTCTACGAGGAGCGGAACGTCCTCCCGCTGCTCGAGGCGCTGGACGCGCTCGTCGGCCCGGCCGGCGAGGCCTGGGTCACCGACCCCCGGCGTCGGCACACACCCGCCTTCCTCGAGCTCGCGGCCGAGACCTGGCGGGTCGACACACTGCCGTCCCCGACGGTGGACGGCGTCGACCTGCACGTCCTCGCCCGCACGTGACGCCTTGAGCGGATCACCGCCCGGGGTCCGGGACCGCGGCCTGTATCCTCGCTGCTCGCGTGTGGCGACGACCGTGGAGGACTTCCCGCAATGACGCATGTGGTCATGCTCGTGACGAACGACGTCTCGACCGACACCCGCGTCAAGAAGGAGGCCCTGGCGGTGGCCCGCCTCGGGCTCCAGGTCACCGTGCTGGGCACGACGACCCAGGCAGAGCGCTGGGAGACGTCGCTCGGGCCGGTCCGGATCATTCGGGCCCCCGTGACCTTCACCATGCGCGACGAACGCGTGCAGCGCCGGAACGCTCGCCGTCGTGACCTGCTGTCGCTCCGGCCGGCCTGGCTGGCCACGCGTGCCCCGGCGACGCCGGGCGTCGCTCCGGCGCCGACGTCTCAGGCCCAGCCGGTTCCGCCCGGCACCGGCCCGGCGACCGTCCAGCCCGCGACGGGCCCCTCCGCCGCAGGGAGCGGGAAGGCCGGCGCGGTGGCGCGGCGAGCGAAGCGGAGCGTGGTGGCACGCGGGAAGCGGCTGCGCCGCAAGGCGCTCCGGGCTCGCAAGGTCTACGCGGCCAAGACGGTCCGGGTCGGCAACGTGGCGTACCGGCGGGCGTGGTCGGCGTACGACACCGGCATCGCGAAGGTGCCGTACCGCGCGCGGTGGAGAGCGGTGCTGCCCGAGGTGCTCGACTACGAGCGTGCCCTGGCACCCGTGATCGACGAGCTCCGGCCCGACCTGCTGCACGCGCACGACATGCAGGTCGTGGGCATCGCAACCGCCGCGGCAGAACGCGGGCGTGCGGCGGGCCGGGACCTGCGGTGGATCTACGACGCTCACGAGTTCGTCCCGGGGCTGTCCCAGTACGGCGGCCGGACCCGGCGCATCGTGGCGGCGTGGGCCGACCTCGAACAGGAGTACGTCCGCAACGCCGCGCGCGTCATCACGGTGAGCCCGCCGATCGCGGAGGCGCTCCAGCGCGTCTACCAGCTGGACCGTCGACCGGCGGTCGTGCTGAACGCTCCCGTGATCGACCCGCCCCGCGGTCCTCGGCCGGCTCTGCGCGACGTCGTCGGCCTGCCCGACGGTGTCCCGCTGATCGTGTACAGCGGCATGATGACCAAGGCTCGCGGCGTCCACACCGCGATCGAGGCCATGCTGTCCCTGCCCGATGCCCACTTGGCGCTGGTCTGCGTCCCGCACACCGAGACCTGGAGCGTGCGGCAGCTGAAGCCGCTCTCCACCCAGTTGGGCCTCGACGACCGGGTCCACTTCCTCAACCCCGTGGGATCTGGCGAGGTCGTCGACTTCCTGCGGTCCGCCGACGTCGGGCTCGTGCCCCTGCTCCACTTCCCGAGCCACGAGATGGCGCTGGCGAACAAGGTGTTCGAGTACCTGAACGCCGGCGTCCCGGTGGTCGTGAGCGACTGCCGGACCCAGGCGGAGTTCGTCCGCGAACACCGGATCGGCGAGGTCTTCCCTGCCGGCGACCCCGGCGAGCTCGCCGCCGCCGTTCGGCGGGTGCTCGCCGACCGGCCACGCTATGCGAGCGCCGCCTCCGACCCGGAGCTCCTGGCCCGCTACTCCTGGCGTCACCAGGAGGACGTCCTGCGCGAGGTCTACGCCGACGTGCTGGGCACACGGTTGGAGTGGGTGGACGGCGGGCCCGACGGCCTGGTCATGGACCTCACTGAGAGCCCGGCGGCGGGTGGGTCGGCCGTGGATGTTCCGACGTAGAGTGCCAGCGTGACCGCATTCGCCTCCGCGGGCGTCCTCGACGAGGTCGCCCGGGACGACGCAGGGCTGCGCCGCTGGCTGCACGGGCTCCCCGGCGTCGACGAGGTGGGCGCGAACGCCCGCGCCGCGATGCTCGGCACCCGCTCGATCAAGAACACGTCGAAGCGCTGGGCCCTGGACCTCGCCATCCGCATGGTCGACCTCACGACGCTCGAGGGCGCGGACACCGCGGGCACGGTGCGATCGCTCGCCGCGAAGGCCCGGCGCCCCGACCCGGAGGACCCGAGCTGCCCGCAGGTCGCGGCGCTCTGCGTCTACAACGACCTCGTCGGCGTCGCCAAGGAGCACCTGGCCGGGACGCCGATCAAGGTTGCGGCCGTGAGCACGGCCTTCCCGAGCGGCCGGGCCAGCCTCGCGGTCAAGCTCACCGACACCGCGGACGCCGTCCGCGCGGGCGCCGACGAGATCGACATGGTGATCGACCGCGGCGCCTTCCTCTCCGGTCGGTACGCCAAGGTCTACGAGGAGATCGTCGCGGTCAAGGCCGAGTGCGGCGACGCCCACCTCAAGGTCATCCTCGAGACCGGCGAGCTCGTGACGTACGACAACGTCCGCCGCGCCGCCTGGCTGGCGATGCTCGCGGGCGCCGACTTCGTCAAGACCAGCACGGGCAAGATCTCCCCGGCCGCGACCCTGCCGGTGACGATGCTGCTGCTCGAGGCCGTCCGCGACTGGTACGACGTGACGGGCCGCGTGATCGGCGTCAAGCCGGCCGGCGGCATCCGCACCGCGAAGGACGCGATCAAGCACCTGGTCCTCGTCAACGAGACCGCGGGGCCGGACTGGCTCGACCCCGACCGCTTCCGGTTCGGCGCGTCCAGCCTCCTCAACGACCTGCTGCTGCAGCGCCGCCGGATGGAGATCGGCGCCTACGCCTCCGCCGACCACCTGACCCTGGGATAGGCCCTGCCATGAACGCACCCACCTTCGAGTACGCGCCCGCGCCGCAGTCGCGGGACGCCGACGTCAGGGCCTCCTACGGCCTGTTCGTCGACGGCGAGTTCGTCGACCCCGTCGAGGGCGGGTCGTTCGAGACGATCAACCCGGCCACCGAGGAGGTGCTGTCGAAGGTCGCGCTCGCCACCGAGGCGGACGTCGACCGCGCCGTCCGCGCCGCCCGCGTCGCGTTCGAGCGCGTGTGGGGCCCGATGCCGGGCAGCGAGCGCGCGAAGTACCTGTTCCGGATCGCGCGCATCCTCCAGGAAAGGGCCCGCGAGCTGGCCGTCCTGGAGACGCTCGACAACGGCAAACCGATCCGCGAGAGCCGCGACGTCGACGTCCCGCTCGCGGCCGCGCACTTCTTCTACCACGCGGGCTGGGCGGACAAGCTCGAGTGGGCCGGGCTGCCCTCCACCCAGCCGCTCGGCGTCGCCGGGCAGGTCATCCCCTGGAACTTCCCGCTGCTCATGCTCGCGTGGAAGGTCGCGCCGGCGCTCGCCGCCGGCAACACCGTGGTCCTCAAGCCCGCCGAGACGACGCCGCTGACCGCGATGCTCTTCGCGGAGATCTGCCAGCAGGCCGACCTGCCGCCCGGCGTCGTCAACATCCTGCCGGGGGCCGGCGCCACCGGCGCGGCTGTCGTCTCGCACCCCGACGTCGACAAGGTCGCCTTCACCGGCTCGACCGAGGTCGGCCGGCAGATCGCGCGCAGCGTCGCCGGCACCCGCAAGAAGCTCACGCTGGAGCTCGGCGGCAAGGCGGCGAACATCGTCTTCGACGACGCGCCGATCGAGCAGGCCGTCGAGGGCGTCGTCAACGGGATCTTCTTCAACCAGGGCCACGTCTGCTGCGCGGGGTCGCGCCTGCTCGTCCAGGAGTCGATCGCGGAGGAGTTCGACGAGCGCCTGCGGCGCCGCGTCGCGCTGCTACGCGTCGGCGATCCCATGGACAAGAACACCGACGTCGGCGCGGTGAACTCGGCCGCGCAACTCGCGAGGATCCGCGAGCTCACCGACGCGGCGGACGCCGAGGGCGCACAGCGCTGGACCGAGCCCTGCGAGCTGCCCGACCGAGGCTTCTGGTTCGCCCCGACGGTCTTCACCGACGTCGCGCCCGCGCACCGGATCGCGCGCGAGGAGGTCTTCGGGCCGGTGCTCGCCGTCCTGACCTTCCGGACGCCGGAGGAGGCGGTCCTGCGGGCGAACAACACGCCGTACGGGCTGTCGGCCGGGGTCTGGACGGACAAGGGTTCGCGGATCCTGTGGATGGCGGACCGGCTGCAGGCCGGCGTCGTCTGGGCCAACACCTTCAACCGGTTCGACCCCGCCAGCCCGTTCGGGGGCTACAAGGAGTCGGGCTTCGGCCGCGAGGGCGGCCGCCAGGGCCTCGCCGCATACGTGAAGGAGGCCTCGCTGTGAGCCGGCTCGACGGCCGCATCGATGTGAGGAAGACGTACAAGCTCTACATCGGCGGCGCCTTCCCCCGCAGCGAGTCGGGTCGCACCTACGAGGTGCACGCCGCGGACGGCCGCTTCCTCGCCAACGCGGCGCTCGCCTCGCGTAAGGACGCCCGGGACGCCGTGGCCGCCGCGCTCAAGGCGCAGCCGGGGTGGGCCGGGGCGACGGCGTACAACCGGGGCCAGATCCTCTACCGGGTCGCGGAGATGCTCGAGGGCCGCCGGGAGCAGTTCGTCGCCGAGGTGGCCGCCGCCGAGGCCCTCTCCCCCGAGGCTGCCGAGTCCGTCGTCGACGCGGCGATCGACCGCTGGGTCTGGTACGCGGGCTGGAGCGACAAGATCGCTCAGGTCGGCGGCAACGCCAACCCCGTCGCGGGGCCCTACTTCAACCTCTCCGTGCCGGAGCCGACCGGCGTCGTCGCCGTGGTCGCGCCGCAGTCGTCGTCGCTGCTCGGCCTGGTGTCCGTGGTGGCCCCCGTGATCGTCTCGGGCAACAGCTGCGTCGTCCTCGCCTCGCAGGAGCGGCCGCTGCCCGCGGTCACGCTGTCGGAGGTCCTCGCGACCTCCGACCTGCCGGGCGGCGTCGTGAACGTGCTCACCGGATCGACGGCCGAGGTCGCACCCTGGCTCGCGTCGCACGAGGCGGTTCGCGCCATCGATCTCGCCGGAGCCACCGCTGTCGACTGGGGCGAGCTCGAGGCCGCCGCCGCGTCCACGCTGACCCGCGTCCTGCGCCCGGCCGGCGACCGCCCGGCGTCCGAGGCTGCCGTCGAGCCCGACTGGACGGCGGCACCACAGGGCCCCGCCCGCATCCTGGCGTTCACCGAGACCAAGACGGTCTGGCACCCCAAGGGCCGTTGACCTGTGACGGCGGTCGCCACCTCCCTCCAGCTCGAGATGAGGAGCAGCAGCCTATAGGGGCCACTCGCGTCGATGACGCACTGTGCTCGCAAGGAACGGCGGGGGCAGTGCCTCATCGGTGGTCTCCGAAGCCGTGAGCGCGGGGTTGTCCGCTTGTCCGGTCTGCGGGTCCTGGTCGGAAGTGCGGCCTACGCTCTCAAGTTCCGCTCTTGGGGATCGATATCACTCCCTGTCCGAAGGCTTAGCAGGGAGAGGGCACGCTGGTGCACGAGGTGTTCGACGGCGCCCCTGAACCGAGTCGGGCCATGACCTGGGCGATGAGAAGGTCACTCGGTACGGCTCTAGCGCGGTATCGATGGATCGCGGGTCCGATGGTGATCGGGCTGGGCCTGTTGTCGCTGGTCAGCGTGTTGGCCGTCGGCTCGTTGGCCGCACGGTCGGCAGCAGCGTCGGTCCGCCGAGCGGTGGTCTTGAACGAGGCGCTGCATCGGGCGGCGCTGGCCGTCGCGGCGGAAGAGTCGTTGGAGCGTAAGTACCTCTTGGAGCCTGGGCCCGAGGCGCGAGAGGCGCATGCCGAGGCCGAGCGAGAGCTCGCCCAGGCGATGCGCGACATCGAGCACTCGGGCGATCCTGCCGACGGGCTGCTCGCCCAGGATGTGCTGCGGGAGAATGACGGCTATGTGAATGCCAGTCAGGCGCTCTTCGACGCCAGGGACCGCGACGCCACGGATGCCCAGATCGAGAAGGTCGACACCGAGCAAGTGGACCCGGTTTTCGGACGTCTGGAAGAACAGGTGAGCGCCGCGGCCGCCCGCCATCACGCGCAGGCTGTTCTGGCGGCCGGTTCGGCAGATCGGATCGGCACCGAGGTGGTCATCGCAGATCTTGTGACGCTGGCCGCGGGGCTCTTCGCCTTCGGGCTCGTCGGTCGCCGAATGCTGCAGGCGCAGCGGCGTCTGCAGTGGCAGAGCGAGCACAATGCGCACCAGGCCACGCATGACGCCCTGACAGGATTACCGAACCGGACACTTCTCAACGATCGTGCCGGTCACGCCCTCGCGCTCGCGGAGCGTCAGGGCGGCCAGGTCGCGATGCTCCTGATGGACCTGGACCGTTTCAAGGAGATCAACGACACGCTTGGACACCATGCGGGTGACCAGTTACTCGTGCTGGTCGCCGAGCGCCTCACGGGGACCGTACGGGCTAGTGACACGGTCGCCCGGCTCGGAGGGGACGAATTCGCCGTTCTCGTGGAGGGCGCGACCCAGGACAGCGCCGTCGAGACCGCCGACCGCCTGACCACGGCCCTTCGTGAGACGTTCCAGATCGGAGGGGTGAGCCTGGACATCGAAGCGAGCATCGGCATCGCGCTCTCCCAAGGCGACCAGGATGACGTGACCGGTTTGCTGCAACGTGCCGACATCGCGATGTACCAGGCCAAGGAGTCCCACCAGTCGCACGCCCTCTATGACGCCGAGCTTGACGTCAACACCCCCGCCCGGCTCACGCTCCTGGGCGACCTGCGGCGGGCACTGCAAACTGCCGATCAACTACGGCTGGAGTACCAGCCCAAGATTTCCACCAACACCGGCGAGGTCTACGGTGTCGAGGCCTTGCTTCGCTGGGACCATCCTGTCCGTGGCCCCATCCCACCCGCGTCCTTCATCCCCGTGGTCGAGACCACGGGCCTGATCGACGAGCTGACCTTCCACGTCCTCCGGCTGGCACTCGCTCAACAGAGCCGCTGGGTGGGCCAAGGAATCGAACTGCCCGTGGCCGTGAACATCAGTGCCCGCAGCCTGCTCGACCCGCGCTTCCCCGAGCGTGTCGAGCAGATCCTCGCCCAGCAGGGCCTACCGGCACGGTCGCTGATCCTGGAACTGACCGAGACGAGCATGATGGTCAACCCCGATGCCGCCGTCGCCATTCTCACCCGTCTCGCCGAACAAGGCATTCGCCTCTCCATCGACGACTTCGGCACCGGATACTCCTCGATGTCCTACCTGAAGAGGCTGCCAGTCTCAGAACTGAAGATCGACAGGTCCTTCGTGATGGACCTACCCCGGAACGAGGACAACGCCGTCCTGATCCAGTCCGCGGTCGACCTCGGGCACAACCTGGGCCTGAACGTCGTCGCCGAAGGCGTGGAGGACGAGGCGACTCTTCAGCGGCTGCGGGAGATGGGTTGCGACCTGGCACAGGGGTACCACATCAGTAGGCCCGCGTCGCCAGAAGCGCTGCACGCCTGGATCCAGGCGAACGTCCTCACGCCTGATCACCGCGACTCATCCACACCCTGACCCCGCATCAAGCCGCACAGGAGCCTTCGCGCCCAAGCAACTCCCGGCGCCGCTCCTGGCCTGCTTCCCAACTGCACTGTCCAATGCAGAATGCTGCGGTCACGTATTCCAGCGCCTCACCCTTACTTCTCTGTGGATGCGGGCGCGCTGGGCGCGGCGGCGTCGCTGCGCATGCCGCCGTGGTCGCCGTTCCAGGGCGTCGCCCGCGGCCACCAGCCCCTGACTGCGCGGCGGTAGGCGGCGTACTGCTCGCCGTACCGCTCGGATAGCGTCGGCTCCTCGTAGAAGCGCACGAAACTCCCGACGACGACCCACAAGATCGCGGCGTAGACCAGCAGAACGACGCGGCCGAGGAGCGCCGCCTGGCCGAGGACGATCGCGACCACCCCGAGGTACATCGGGTTGCGCACGTAGCGGTACAGGCCACCGATCACGAGGTTCTCCGTCGGGGCGGCGGGGAACGGCGTGCCCAGACCCTCGACCGCGAAGCGGATCACCGACAGCGCGAGTACGCCCAGCCCGCCAGCGAGCAGCGCCGCCCCGACGACCCGGAGCGCGATCGGCGCGCCCGGGCCGTCCCAGCCGGTGAGCCAGTACGGGACCAGACCGGCCATCACGCCGGGCTGCCCCACGAGGAACACCAGCGTCCCGACCGCCGCTCCCCCTCGGGTCATGGCGGGAGAATACGGCGACGAAGCCAGCCGGAACCCGGATCCAGCCTCGTCGCGGGGTCAGTCGACCGGCACCAGTACCCGGTCGCCGGCGGCGCGGGCGAGCACGACGGCCCAGGTCCGGAACGGCCGCCAGCTCTCGGCGAGCTGCAGGTATGCGGCGTCGCTCATCGGCTCCGGCAGTCCGTACAGCCGCGCGACGACCGACCGTGACCGCGGCTCCTGCAGCGGCAGGACGTCTGCCAGCCCGCAGGCCCGCACCACGATCAGTGCGCTCGAGAACGGCCCGATGCCCCGGATCCGCTCCAGGTCGCGCATCGCGTCGCCCGGCTCCATCGCCGCGAGGCGGCCGACGTCGAGCAGCCCCTCCTGGGCGGCCTCGGCCACGGCGTGGATCCGGGTCACCTGCTCGTCGGGAAGACCGGGCACGGCGCGGACCCCGAGGAGCCGTTCGGGTTCGGGCAGGGCCCACAGCTCCCGCCCGGCGATCTCGAACCGGACCCCGTGCTCGCGGGCGATCACATCGCGCAGCGCGGTGCCCTGGCGCCGCGACCGCCGGTGCGTCAGCAGGCACCACACCGCCGCCTCGTAGGGCGAGGCGAACAGCGGCGGACGCAGCCCGGGCGCCGCGGCGATCAGCCGGCGGAGCACCGGATCGTGCTCCCCCAGCTCCACGAAGGCGTCGCCGTCGTGATCGCACGACGCGATCCGGGCGACCTGCCGGACGACGGCGTCCACGGCGTCCGGCGCCGCCTCGATCGTGAGCTCGAGCTCCTCGGCGCTGACCTGCCGGACGGCGACGCCGGCATGTCCCCGCCCTCCGTCGACGACGAACGCGAGCCGCCAGACGCCGTCCCAGGGCTGGGCGTGCAGGTGGCCGTAGCCGAAGGTGCCGAGCTCGTCGAGGCGGAACGGCCCGTGCGTCGGGATCCGGACGACGGTCACGCCGGGCTCCACTGCGGGTCGCGGCCGAGCCAGGCGACGAGCCGGTCGTACACCGGCGCGTCGGCCGCGATCTCGACGGGCGGCTCGAACGGGATCCCGCCGCCGCGCGGCTGCGCCGGGAGGAAGCGTTGCGCGGCCACGAGGGCGAGCTCCGCGAGGCCGGGGTCGAGGACGTCGGGGCGGCCGAGTGCCGTGGCGAGGTCCCAGGCGTGCGTCGTCAGCTCCTGCACGTAGGCCAGCGCGGCGCCGCGGCCGGGCACCTCGCCCCAGGGCAGTCGCAGCACCCGGTCGAGCACCGCGTCGTCCGACCAGGCGGCGCGCAGGTCGGCGGCATTGGCGGCCGCCGCGGCCGCCCAGGCGTCGTCGCCCAGGTCGAGCACGATCGAGGGGACGTCATAGGCGTGCCCCCCGCCGGCGACGTACGCGATGCGGCGCAGGACGGCGACGACGTGCCCGGTGAGCTGCCGGACGTCGTACTCCGCGCACGGGGTGCGCAACGGCAGGTCGGCCGGCCGGACCAGGCCGACGACCACGACCGCCTGGTCGACGGCGTGGAACAGGGCCTCGCGCGGGTCGGCCGCCGGGGCGGAGGTCTCGGGACCGAAGGGATTCGTCGTGGTCATGTCCTCACCCTGTCGGGGATAACCTGACAGCTACGGTCAGGTCTGGAAGGGAGACTGGCAGACATGCGATCCGATCGGCTGCTCTCGCTGCTGCTGCTCCTGCAGGCCCGGGGCAGGGTCACCGCTCCCGAGGTGGCAGCGGAGCTCGAGGTCAGCGTCCGGACGGTGTACCGCGACGTCGAGGCGCTGTCGGCCGCCGGCGTCCCGGTGTGGACCGAGCAGGGCCGCGGTGGCGGGATCGCGCTGATGCCCGGCTATCGCACGGACATGACCGGCCTGACGGCAGCGGAGTCGCGCGCGCTCGTGGCGCTCACCGGTCGCGCCGTGCCGGAGGACCTGGGCATGGGGTCGGCACTGGCGAGTGCGGTGCACAAGCTCGTCGCCGCGGTGCCGGCCTCGCACCGGGCGGCGGCCGAGCAGGCCCGCGACCGGGTGCTCGTCGACCACGCCGGTTGGTACCGGCGAGGCACGGCGACGCCGTACCTTCCCGCGGTCCAAGAGGCCGTCTGGTCCGACCGGCGGCTGCGCGTGCGTTACCGGCACGGCGACGGCGAGGCCGCCGGGTACGTGCTCGACCCCTACGGCCTCGTCGTGAAGGCCGGCGTCTGGTACCTGGTGGCCGCGCACCGCGGCCGGACACGGCTCTTCCGGGTCGACCGCCTGCTCGCCGCGGAGGTCGTCGAGGCAGTGGCGCGCCGCCCGGACGGGCTGGACCTCGCGGCCGAGTGGGACCGGCTGCGGGCGGACGTCGAGCGGCCACGCGACAGCGTGGCCGTCCGGGTACGCGCCAGGAAAGAGATCGTGCCGATGCTGCTGCGCGTCACGCGAGGCCAGCGCACCCCGGACGCCGACCCCGATGCGGGCGACGCCGACGAGGAAGGCCGGAGCACCCTGACCCTCACCTTCCGGGCGCCCGGCGCGGCCGTTGCCTCCTTGCTCGGCTTCGGCGGCGACGTGGAGGTGCTCGAACCGGCCGACGTCCGGACCCGGCTCGTCGCGACGGCGCGAGCCGCGCTGGCCCGGCACGGAGCGGCACTCGGACCGAGCGACGAAGTCCGTGGGCGTTCCCTAGCCGCCGGACACGGCCGAGCCGGCGCGGGCGCCGGAACCTGGGACGGGTGCAGCAGGGCGGGCCTGCGCGAGCCCACCGACGAGGCCATCGCTGTGCAGCCGCAGGAACGCGTCGACCACCTGCCCGTCGAACTGCGTCCACCGGCCGGCCCGCAGCTGGGCCAGCACCTCCAGCGGCGCCAACGCCGCCCGGTACGACCGGGACCGGAGCATGGCCGCCCAGGCCGTGACCACGGCGACGATCCGGGCCTCGAGCGGCTGGTCGGGCCCCGCCAGGCCGTCCGGGTAGCCCTGCCCGTCCCAGCGCTCGTGCTGGGCGCGGACGACGCGGGCGAGGGCCTCCTGCCCGGGGACGCCGAGGACGAGCCGGGCGCCGTGCTCGGGATGCGTGCGCAGCAGACGCCGCTCGTCGGCGGTCAGGGGGCCCGGAGTGCGCAGCAGGGCGTCGTCGAGCACGACCATCCCGAGATCCCGCAGCCGTACCGCCCGGACGACGAGGCGGCGCCGCTCGGCGTCGAGTCCGAGCGCCTGAGCCAGCAGACCGGCCACGTCGTCGACGCCGTCGGACCCGGAACGCCGGCCCGCCCTTGCGCGTCTCGACGACGTCCGCGAGGAGTTCCAGCGGGGCGAGGCCGGCGCCGTGGAGGTCGGCGTCCGGAACGGCGCTCGAGGGCTCGTCGCCGCTCGGTGCGACCGTCACGCGGTTGCGTCCGCCGTCCTTGGCCGCGTACAGCGCCCGGTCCGCGCGGCGGAGCAGCCCGGTGGCGTCGCGCGCGGACGCAGCGCCGACGTCCGCGCCCAGCACGGCGACCCCGAAGGACCCCGTGACGGTCACCCGGGCACCGGTGTGCAGCCGGACGGGTGTGTCGGCGAGCGCCGCGCGGCACCGCTCGGCGACGTCCAGAGCGGTCTCGCGGTCGGCGTCCGGCAGGATCGCGACGAACTCCTCGCCGCCGTACCGCGCCAGCACGTCGCTGGCCCGCAGCGAGCGGCGCAACCGCTGGGCGGCCTCGACCAGCACCACGTCCCCGCTCTGGTGGCCGTGCGCGTCGTTGACGTGCTTGAAGTGGTCGAGGTCCGCGACCAGCAGGGCGAGCGGCACGTCGGCGCGCATCGCCCGCTCGCTCTCCAGCCGCAGCACCTCCTCGAAGAAGCGGCGGTTGTAGAGCCCTGTGAGGCCGTCGGTGACGGCAAGACGCTGCTGCTCCTGCAGCGCGGCGTCGAGCTGGTCGGCGACCCGCCGGGAGTCGGCACCGGAGAGCACGAAGCGGACGACGAGCCCGACGACCACGGTGGCCGCGACGGCCAGCCAGGCGACCCCGACGCCGTGCTTCAGCGCCTCGGACCCCACCACGAGCAGCGCGCTCACGACGCCGAGCAGCACCGGGACCATGGCGAGGTCGGGCCCGAGCGGGGCGACCTGGCCGTCGCTCTCCCGGTGGCGCAGCGCGCACACCGCCGCGAGGCAGAGGAGCACGGCCTCCACCTGCCAGCCCAGGTTGAGCCAGTCCCCGCTGACGTAGTCGTGGAGGGTGACGATGTAGGTGTAGCTGGCGTCGGTGAGCGAGGAGACGGTGAAGGCCAGCGCGATGATCCACACCGACGGCGCGACGTGCCGGTGCCCCGCGAGCGCGACCGACGCGATGGTGACGACGATGACGACACCGATCAAGGGGTAGGCGACGCCCGTCACGGTGGCCCAGGACAGGCCTCCGGAGAGCTGCGGCTCGACCAGGAAGTACCAGCCGGCCCCGCCCAGACCGAGACCGACGACGGCGGCGTCGAGCAGGCTCCGGGCCCGCCGGCGTCCGCTCGCCCCCCGGAACCCGACCAGCACGGCCGCCGGGACGATGACGTACGAGGAGAGGTAGAGCGCGTCGGCGACCGAGGGGAACGGCGCGTCCTCGTGCAGGCACGTAGGCGTACCCCGCCCAGACCAGGTCACCGGCGAGCCAGAGGAGGTTCGAGACGACCAGGAGGCGCCAGAGCCGGCGCCGGCGACCGGTCGCGCGCCGCGCGGCGAGGACGCTCAGGAAGCCGGCCAGGGCCACGGGCACCAGATAGACGACGTCACCGAGGAAGCGCCGGGCGTCGAGGTCGCCGGTGGTGGCGATCGTGGCGGCGGCGTAGAGCGCGAGCCAGCCGCCGCCGAGGCCGCCCGCCGTCCAGAGCACCCGGTCCGTGACCACGGCGCGGCGGACCTCGTCCAGCCGCCGGGCCTCGCGCTCGCTGGAGAGCTCCACGGCCGCCCCGACGGACGGTCCGAACTCGGTGCTCGCCGCCCCCACGCGAACTCCTCTCCCCTACCGGATCGCGACGGAGCGGGGCCGATTCGTCACCGTCGAGAGTCCGGACGAGGACCAGCCTCGCGCATCCTCCCCTGTTCGGGCGAGCGGAACGGCAAAAGAAATGGCAAATGCATGTGCAAAGGCCTCGGATCAGGCACAAGTCGACATCCGCCATACTGGCCCCGCCCGTGCACCGGCAGGGCGGCCGGCCGCGGCGGAACGGAGGACGGCATCCGATGCTCGCGCAGGTCGTGCTGCTTGCCGGCGCGAGCGGCTCGGGGAAGACCTCGCTGACCCGACGAGTGGGGCTCCCGACCCTCGCCCTCGACGACTTCTACCGCGACGCGGACGACCCTCGGCAGGACCCGCCGCTGCCTCGCCGCTTCGGCATCGTCGACTGGGACGACCCCGCCTCCTGGGACGCGGCGGCGGCGTTGGCCGCCGTCGAGGAGCTGTGCCGGAAGGGCGCCGCGGACGTCCCCGTCTACGACATCCCCTCGTCACGCCGCACGGGCACGGTGCGGCTGGACCTGGGCGGCCGGCACGTCTTCGTGGCGGAGGGCATCTTCGCGGCGGAGCTCGTGGCCGGCGCCCGGGACCGCGGCCTGCTCGCGGACGCGATCTGCCTCACCCTGCACCCCGCCGTCACCTTCGGCCGCCGGCTGCTCCGTGACCTGGCGGAGATGCGCAAGCCACCGCTCACACTGGTCCGCCGCGGCCTCGCGCTCGCCCGTGCCGAACGCGGGCTCGTCGCGCACTGGACGGCGCTCGGCTGCCGCCCCTGCTCGATCGCCGAGGCAGAGGCGGCCCTCCTGACCGCCGCCCGCGGGAGCGGGTAGACGGCCGCGCCGACCGCCGGTCGGGTGGACCGGCGGCGGCACGACGTGATCAGCGAGCGGTCAGCGGCGCTTCAGGTCGAAGCGGTCGAGTTCCATGACCTTGGTCCACGCAGCGACGAAGTCGCGGACGAACTTCTCCTTCGCGTCGTCGGTCGCGTAGACCTCGGCGAGGGCTCGGAGCTGGAGTTCGACCCGAAGACCAGGTCGACGGCCGTGGCGCTCCACTTGGTCTCCCCGGTCGACGCGATCCCGGCCCTCGAACACGTTCTCCGCCGAGCTGGACACCGACCACTCGGTGCCCATGTCCAGCAGGTTGACGAAGAAGTCGTTCGTCAGCGTCCCGGGGCGCTCGGTGAAGACGCCCAGCGACGTCCCGCGGTGGTTGGCGCCCAGCGCGCGGAGGCCGCCGATCAGCGCCGTCATCTCGGGAGCGCTGAGCCTCGAGCATGTAGGCGCGGTCGATCAGCAACGTCTCGGGCGAGAGCTTCTCCCCAGCGCGCAGGTAGTTCCGGAAGCCATCGGCGCGGGGCTCGAGCACCCGGAAGGACTCGACGTCCGTCTGCTCCTGCGAGGCGTCGGTCCGACCCGGAGTGAACGGCACGCGTGATGTCGAACCCGGCGTCCGCGGCCGCCTTCTCGATCGCGGCCGAGCCGGCCAGGACGATCAGGTCGGCGAGCGAGACGCGCTTGCCGCCGTCCTGGGCGGAGTTGAAGTCCTGCTGGATCCCTTCCAGGGTCGCCAGCACGTCGGCCACCCCGGCGTTGACCTCCCAGTCCTTCTGGGGCGCGAGGCGGATGCGGGCACCGTTGGCCCCGCCGCGCTTGTCGGTGCCGCGGAAGCTCGCGGCCGACGCCCACGCCGTCCGGACCAGGTCCGGGATCGACACGCCCGGAGGCGAGGATCGTCGCCTTGAGCGAGGCGATGTCCTGCTCGTCGACGAGCTCGTGGTCGACCGGGGGCACCGGGTCCTGCCACAGCTGCGGCTCGGGAACCCAGGGCCCGAGGTACCGCGCCACGGGCCCCATGTCGCGGTGCAGCAGCTTGTACCAGGCCCGCGCGAAGGCGTCGGCGAACTCGTCGGGGTGCTCGAGGAAACGCCGGCCGATCTGCTCGTAGACCGGGTCGACGCGCAGCGCGAGGTCCGACGTCAGCATCGTCGGCTTGCGGCTCGGCTCGTTGGTCTCGGGGTCCGGGATGATCTCCGGGGCGTCCTTCGCCACCCACTGCTTGCGCGCCGGCGGGGCTCTCGGTCAGCTCCCACTCCCAGCCGAAGAGGATCTCCAGGTAGCTGTTGTCCCAGCGGGTGGGCGTCGGGGTCCAGGTGACCTCGAGCCCGCTGGTGATCGTGTCCCTGCCCTTGCCGGTGCCGAAGCGATTCTTCCAGCCGAGGCCCTGCTGCTCGATCGGAGCGCCCTCGGGCTCTGGGCCGACGTACTCCTCGGCAGGGGCCGCGCCGTGGGTCTTGCCGAAGGTGTGGCCCCCGGCGATGAGCGCGAACGTCTCCTCGTCGTTCATGGCCATCCGGCGGAACGTCTCCCGGATGTCGCGCGCCGAGCCGAGCGCGTCGGGGTGCCCGTTCGGGCCCTCCGGGTTCACGTAGATGAGGCCCATCTGGACGGCGCCGAGGTTCTCGGAGAGCTCGCGGTCGCCGCTGTAGCGCTCGTCGCCGAGCCAGGTGTCCTCGGGTCCCCAGAACATCTCCTCCGGCTCCCAGATGTCCTCCCGGCCGAAGCCGAAGCCGAAGGTCGGCAGCCCCATCGACTCGATCGCGCAGTTGCCGGCGAAGACGAGCAGGTCGGCCCACGAGATCTTCCGGCCGTACTTCTGCTTGATCGGCCAGAGCAGCCGGCGCGCCTTGTCCAGGCTCGCGTTGTCGGGCCAGCTGTTGAGGGGGGCGAAGCGCTGCGCGCCCTGGCCGCCGCCGCCGCGGCCGTCGGCGATCCGGTAGGTGCCGGCGGAGTGCCAGCTCATCCGGATGAAGAGGCCGCCGTAGTGGCCGAAGTCGGCGGGCCACCAGTCCTGCGAGGTCGTCATGAGCTCGAAGAGGTCGCGCTTGAGCGCCTCGACGTCGAGCGTGGCGAACTCCGCCGCGTAGTCGAAGTCCTCGCCCATCGGGTTGGACCGGCGGCGAGTGCCGGTGCAGCACCGACAGGTCGGGCTGGTTCGGCCACCAGTCCTGGTTCGTCCTGCGGCCGGTGCGGCGTCGGGCGTCGGGGCCGGCATCCCCGGGTTCTCGCTCTCGCTGACGCTCTCGGTCGCGCCCTTCGTCGTCTCCGGTGCTCTCAGACACGTCGGCCCATCTCCTGTTCGGTGCGTTCTCGTGGATGTCGCTTGCTGTCGAGCCGCTGCTCGGTTCCAGGACCGGACCGTGCGGCGCGACGCAGTCGCCGCAGCGGCCCCAGTAGATGACCTCCGCCTCGTCGATCTCGTAGCCGGCGCCGTCCTGAGGGGTCAGGCAGGGAGCCTCCCCCACGGCGCAGTCGACGTCGACCATCCGCCCGCAGGTCCGGCAGACGAGGTGGTGGTGGTTGTCGCCGACCCGGTCCTCGTAGCGGGCCGGCGAACCGGCGGGCTCGATGCGGCGGAGCAGGCCCCGGTCCGTGAGCGCGGCGAGGGCGTCGTACACCGCCTGCCGGGACACGGCGCCGAGCTCGGTCCGGACCAGCCGGTGGATCTCGTCCGCGGTGCTGTGCGGCGCGACCGCCAGCGCCCGCAGGACGGCGAGGCGTTGCGGAGTCACGTGCAGACCGTGCGCCGCGCAGGAGGTCGATCTTCGTCGGCGATGCTCCTCGGGCGGCACGGCCGGCAGCCTAGTGACGCGTCCTGGACCGGGTCCAGTCCTGGACCGCGCCAGAGACGTCTCGACGCGATGCCGATGCCGGGGCGCCGGCGCTCGCCACGTACGGCAGGATGGATCCGTGCCGGACGACGAGAAGACCTGCGACCACCTCGACCAGGTGGACGTCGACGCGCAGCCGAGCTCGACCGGCTGCGAGGACTGTCTACGCATCGGCGATCGCTGGGTGCACCTGCGCATGTGCCTGACATGCGGGCACGTCGGCTGCTGCGACGAGCTCCCCGAACAAGCACGCGACCGCGCACTATCCACTGCGAGCAGTCACCCACTGATCCAGTCCTACGAGCCGGGTGAGGACTGGGTGTGGTGCTACACCGACGAGTTCGCGTTCGTGCTCGACGGGCTGCCGGAGCACTCCCACCCGTGAGGCCGCGCCCGCGGTGACCCGTCAGGCCGGCAGGCCGAGGGCGGCGTAGCCGGGCTTGACGACGTCCTCGATGAGCGCCGAGCCGCTCGTCGAAGGGGATGAACGCGCTCTTCAGCGCGTTGATCGTCACCCAGCGCGCGTCACGCCAGCGTCCAGCCCGCCTCCTTGGCGAGCAGCTCCAGCTCGCGGCTCATCGACGTCGCCGACATGAGCCGGTTGTCGGTGTTCACCGTGGCCCGGAACCGCAGGTCCTTGAGGATCGTCACGGGATGCTCCGCCACCGTCGCGGCGGCCCCGGTCTGCACGTTGCTCGAGGGGCAGAGCTCGAGCGGGATGCGGTTGTCGCGGATCCACGCCGCCAGCCGGCCGAGGTGGGCCCGCGGCCGCCCGAACCGGTCCCGGCCGCCGAGCAGTTCGATGTCGTCGACGATCCGGACGCCGTGACCGAGCCGGTCCGTGCCGCAGACCTGCACCGCCTCCCAGATGCTCGGCAGCCCGAACGCCTCGCCGGCGTGGATGGTGAGGTGGAAGTTCTCGCGGTGGAGGTAGTCGAACGCGTCGAGGTGCCGCGACGGCGGGTAGCCCGCCTCGGCGCCGGCGATGTCGAAGCCCACGACGCCGTGCTCGCGGTGCCGGACGGCGAGCTCCGCGATCTCGCGGCTGCGCGCGGCGTGCCGCATGGCGGTCAGCAGCGTGCCGAGCCGGATCGGCGTCCCGGCGGCCGCCGCCTCCGCGGACCCCTCCTCGAACCCGTCCTGCACGGCGGCGACGACCTCGTCGAGCGTCAGCCCCCGCTCCAGGTGCTGCTCCGGCGCGTACCGGACCTCGGCGTAGACCACGCCGTCGGCGGCGAGGTCGAGCGCGCACTCGCGGGCGACCCGGGCGAGCGCATCGGGGGTCTGCATCACGGCGACGGTGTGGACGAAGGTCGTGAGGTAGCGCTCCAGCGACCCCGACGACGACTGCCGGACGAACCAGTCCCCCAGCGCTCGGGGCGTCGTCCGCGGGCAGCGGGTGACCGATCTCGGCCGCGAGCTCCACGATCGTCGCCGGCCGCAGTCCCCCGTCGAGGTGGTCGTGCAGCAACGCCTTCGGCGCAGTGACGAACGTGGGGTCGGCGGCGCTGAAGGGGCCGCCGGCCGGGCGGGGGGAGTCCTGCGAAAAGGAGTCGGCCGTGCTCATCGCCCGACCCTAGCCTGACGCCGTGCCACGACGCGTCACCCTTCTGCTCTGTTCACCGGACGGCCGGCTGCTCGGCGCGCTGCCACCGTTCGACGTCGCCTCGCCGTGGTGGCCGGACGTCGAGCCGGTCGTGGCGGGCGCGCAGGCGCGGTTCAAGGTCCGGGCCACCGTCCTGCGTGTGCTGCGCACGACCGGCCGGGGTCCGGACGGCGGCGAGGGCGTCTATCTCGCCGAGACCCCCGACGCCGTGGACCAGCTGGAGGAGCCGGACGCCGAGCTGCGCGGGCTCGCCCGAGCGGAGCACGCGCTGCGCCAGCCCTGGGCGCGCCCCGGCGGACCGGCCGCCGACGTGGCCTGGGCCGACGAGCGGCTGGCGGCTGCGGGCAGGCCGCGCTCGGGCCCGGCGACGCAGGTCAAGTCCTGGAACCTGTCCTGCGTCCTGCGGCTGCCGACCGTCGCCGGCGCGGTCTGGTGCAAGCACGTCCCGGCGTTCCTGGGTCACGAGGGCGCGGTGCTGGAGGCCGTCGGACGCGACGATCCGGACCTCGTCCCGGAGGTGCTCGCCCGCCGCGCGGACGCCGACGGCACGTCGGTGACGCTGCTGGCGGACGTCCCCGGCGTCGACCAGTGGGAGGCCCCCGAGCCCGTGCTGGCGACGATGGCCCGGCGCTGGGTCGGGGTCCAGGCCCGCTGGGCGGTGCGCATGCCCGAGTTGCTCGCCCTCGGCGTCCCCGACCAGCGGTCGACGGCGCTGGCCGCCGCCGTGGCCGCTCTGGTGCGCAGACCCGACGTCCGGGCGACGCTCGACGGCCCCGAGCTCGAGGCGGTCGACGCGGTGGTCGCGGCGCTGCCCGACCGGCTGGCCGCGCTGGAGGCGTGCGGCCTCCCGGCGACCCTCGTGCACGGGGACCTGCACCCGGGGAACTGGATCGGCGACGGGCGCCGCCTCGTGCTGGTCGACTGGGGTGACAGCGTGGTCGGACACCCGATGCTCGACGCCCTGGCGTTCCTCGAGCGGGTGCCGGCCGGCCCGGTGCGCGACCGGGTCCGGCACGTCGTCGTCCAGGCGTGGGCGCAGGCGGTGCCGGACGCCGATCCCGCGCGGGCGATGCGCCTCGTCGGCCAGGTCGCCGCGCTGCGCCGCGCGCTGGTCTACCGCCGCTTCCTGGACGGCATCGAGGAGACCGAACGCGACTACCACGAGCAGGACGTCCCCGACATGCTCAGGCTCGCGGTGGCGACTGCGTCGGGAGCCATGTCGTGATCCGAGCATTCCGCCGGGCGCGTGTAGGTTCGTTCGCATGCTCATCACGACGGCGAACGAACTGCCGGGCTACGACATCACGCAGGTCATCGGCGAGGTCTTCGGTCTGACCGTCCGCTCGCGGAACATCGGCTCGCAGCTCGGCGCGGGGCTGAAGTCGCTCGTGGGCGGGGAGCTGCGCGGCATGACGACGATGCTCGCCCAGGGCAGGCAGCAGGCCATCGACCGGCTGGTCGAGGAGACCCAGGCCAAGGGCGGCAACGCCATCGTCGCCATGCGCTTCGACACCAGCGAGTTCGGCGGCATGGGCACCGAGATCTGCGCCTACGGGACCGCGGTCGTCGCGCAGCCGGCCGGCTGAGGCGCCGGCACCCGGGGTGGGCGCGGCGGCAACTGCAGCGTGAGCACCGCGAGCAGGGTGAGCAGGCCACCGAGGATCTGCGCCGGCCCGAGGCGCTGACCGACGACGATCCACCCGAGCACCGCGGCGGTGACCGGTGCCAGCAGCGCGAGGCTCGAGACGGCGACGGCGCGCAGGTGGGCGATCCCGTCGAACCACAGCAGGTAGGCGAACGCGCCGCCGGGCAGGGCCAGCCAGGCCAGCCCCACCCAATTGGCGAGCGGAAGCGGCGCGCTGGGCAGGCCCTCGAACGGCAGCAGCGGCAGGAGCACGAGCCCGCCGGCGAGCAACTGCCAGCCGGTGAACGTGACGACGTCGACGGGCCGCCCCCAGCGCCGGGTCAGGACGATGCCGAGCGCGGTCGCGACCGCGGCGCCGACGCCGGTCAGGACGCCGAGGGCGTCGAGCCTCGCCTGCGGCGTCAGCACGACCAGCGCGATGCCGCCGAGGCCCGCGAGGACGGCGACCGCGTGGATCCGCGGGACCCGCTGGCCGAGCACCGGCCCGGCGAGGACCGCGACGAGCAGGGTCTGGGACGCGGTGAGCACGGCTGCCACACCTCCGGGGAGCCGTGACGCCGTGACGAAGAGCAGCGCGAAGAACGCCCCGATGTTGAGCGCGCCGAGCAGCCCGGCCTTGAGCCACCAGGCACCGCGCGGCAGGTGGCGGCCGAGGGCCAGGAGCAGCAGGCCGGCCGGGAGCGCGCGGGCCGTCGCAGCCAGGATCGGGCGATGCTCCGGCAGCAGCTGCGTGGTCGTCAGGTAGCTCGTGCCCCACACCAGAGGGGCCGCCGCGGTCCTCACTTCCCTTAGCACTAAGACATAGTCTCTCAGTGCTAAGAGATTGTCTAGAGTGGGTCCTCGTGACCGGCGACCCCGTGGACCGCATCCTCGAGCAGTGGGCCGGCGAGCGACCCGACCTCGACGTCTCACCGATCGGGGTGATCGGCAGGATCAGCCGGCTGGCCCGGCGCATCGACCTCGCCCAGCGCGCGACCTTCGCCCGCTACGACCTCGACCCGCCGGGCTTCGACGTCCTCGCCACGCTGCGGCGCAGCGGCCCTCCGTACGCCCTGACGCCGGGGGCCCTCATGCGGACCGCCATGGTCACCTCGGGCGCCATCACCCAGCGCCTCGACCGCCTCGAGGCACGCCGGCTGGTCGCGCGCGGACCGCATCCGGAGGACGGTCGTGGCGTCCTGGTGACGCTGACGCCCGAGGGCCGCGACCTGGTCGACCGGGTGCTCCCCCATCACCTGGCGACCGAGCAGCGCCTGCTGGCCGGGCTGCCCGCCGCGGACCGCCGGGCCCTGGCGGGCCTGCTGCGCGCGATGGAGGCCGGTCTCGCACCGGCCGAGGACTCGAGCGGTGCGGGCTAACCGGGCGGAAGCCAGTCCTGCGTCGTCCGGTGCCGGCCCAGCCCGACGGTGTCGAACTCGTCCCGACCGCCGGTGCGCCGGACGCCGAGCGCGCGCAACGCCTCGTTGATGGCGGGGAGGTCCTGGGCGACGCCGTCCCGCCACAGCGTCGCGCGCTGCTCGCCGACGCCGCCGAAGTACTCCGCCTCGACGTAGGCGACAGGTCCTCGGTGGCTGAGACCTGCCATCCGCTTCTCGGCGTCCTCCGGCCCGCCCGCCTCGGGCAGCGGGACGAGCCCGATCTCCCCGTCGAGGGGGACCGCGACCGAACCGACCGCCGCCGCCACCTCGGCGGCGAGGAAGGACGGCGCGAGGAACGCCTCGAGCAGGTACGCCATGGCGGGCAGCATGCCTCAGGTCAGAGCGAGGGCGATGCCCACGACGGCGATGGCGATCGTGGCCGCCGCCCCGAGGACGAGCCTGGCGTACGGGGCGTCGACGGCGGTCCGCGCCCCGAGCAGGATCACCGCCCCCGCGCCGAGGCAGGCGGCCGCGGCGAGGAGCAGCACGCCCGTCGCCTCGCGGTGCGCGGCGGCGACAGCGGCGGCCGAGCCGACCAGGACGGTCGCGACACCTGTGCGTTGCCAGGCCAGCCGGGTCCGCTCGGGCTGGAGCCCGGGGTCGCGGATCACGCCCGCTCAGACCCGGCCGAACGCGATGTAGCCGGCGAGCACCACGGCGGCGACCGCGACGGCGGCGCCGAGCCAGGTGAGCGCCACCGGAGGGGGCAGCGGCTCGTCGAGCCGCATGGCGAGCTCCCGCCGGCGCCAGCCGACGACGGCGACGGCGGCGAGCACCGCGCCGCCGCCGCACAGCACGACCGCGACGACGTCGAGTACCCGGGAGAGGCCCGCCAGCCGGGCCACGGACGTCAACCCGACACCGCCGGCGACGAGCGCGAGCGCCGTGCGGACCCACGCCAGGGCCGTCCGTTCGTTCGCCATAGAGAACCGCGGGTCGGGCTCGCTGCCACGGCCGTAGAGCGAGCGCGGGCGGCGGCCCTCGGGCGCCGGCGGGGCCACCGGACCCGCCTCAGGCGACGCGGTCGACGACGAGCGGGCCCGACTCGGGCCGCGCGCCCTCGGGCGCGATCTCGTAGCCGCCCTCGAGGTCACGCAGCGCCGCGTCGAACCGCTCCGGGGTGTCCGTGTGCAGGGTCAGCAACGGCTCCCCCGCCCGCACCGCCGCCCCCGGCTTGGCGTGCAGCTCGACGCCGGCAGTCGCCTGCACGACGTCCTCCTTACGTGCGCGGCCGGCACCGAGCCGCCAGGCCGCCAGGCCGACGGCCAGCGCGTCGAGCCGCACCAGGACGCCGTCCGCCGGTGCGAGCACGGTGTGCGTCTCGCGCGCGGCCGGGAGCGGCGCGTCCGGGTCACCGCCCTGCGCGGCGATCATGCGACGCCAGACGTCCATGGCGCGCCCGTCGGCGAGGGCCTCGGCCGGGTCGACGCCGTTCCGCCCGGCGGCGGCGAGCATCTCCCGGGCGAGGGCGAGCGTCAGCTCGACCACGTCCGGCGGGCCGCCCCCCGCGAGCACCTCGAGCGACTCGCGCACCTCCAGCGCGTTCCCGGCCGTGAGCCCCAGCGGCGTGGACATGTCCGTGAGCAGGGCGACGGTCCGCACCCCGGCGTCCGTGCCGAGGTCGACCATGGTGCGGGCCAGTTCGCGCGCCGCGTCCGCGGTCTTCATGAACGCCCCGCTGCCGACCTTGACGTCCAGCACGAGCGCGCCCGTGCCCTCGGCGATCTTCTTGCTCATGATCGAGCTCGCGATGAGCGGGATCGACTCGACGGTGCCGGTGACGTCCCGCAGGGCGTAGAGCTTGCGGTCGGCGGGCGCGAGGCCGCTGCCCGCGGCGCAGACCACGGCGCCCACGTCCCGGAGCTGCGCGGTCATCGCGTCGTTGCTCAGGGCGGCCCGCCAGCCCGGGATCGACTCCAGCTTGTCGAGGGTGCCGCCGGTGTGGCCGAGACCGCGGCCGGAGAGCTGCGGGACGGCCACGCCGTGGGCCGCGACCAGGGGCGCCAACGGCAGGGTGATCTTGTCACCGACACCGCCGGTGGAGTGCTTGTCGGCGGTCGGCCGGCCGAGGCCGGAGAAGTCCAGCCGCTCGCCGGTGGCGATCATCGCGGCCGTCCACCGGGCCACCTCGCGACGGGTCATCCCGTTGAGCAGGATCGCCATGGCGAGCGCCGACATCTGCTCGTCCGCGACCTCACCCCGGGTGTAGGCGTCGACGACCCAGTCGATCTCCTCGTCGGCGAGCTCACCGCGATCACGCTTCTTCATGATCACGTCGACCGCCGCGAACCCTGGGCTCGTCATGGCGCACACTCTAGGACCGCGGTGATCCGCGGAAGGTCCGGCGGTAGGCGGTCGGCGTCGTGCTCGCGGCGCGGGCGAGGTGGAGCCGGAGGTTGGCCGCCGTCCCCAGGCCGCTCGCGGCGGCCACCGCGTCGACCGGCAGGTCGGTCGTCTCCAGGAGCCGGCGCGCGTGCAGCACCCGCTGGGCGGCGAGCCAGCGCAGCGGCGTCGTCCCGACCTCGGCGACGAACCGGCGGGCGAAGGTCCGCGGCGCCCAGCCCGCCCGGGCGGCGAGCTCGGCGACCGCAAGGGGTTCGGCGAGGTGCTCCAGGGCCCAGGCGCAGGTCGCGGCCAGGCCCTCCCCCGCCGCCGGCAGCGGGACGTCGACGAACTGCGCCTGCCCGCCGTCCCGATGCGGGGCGACCACCATGCGGCGGGCGATCCGGGCGGCCTCGTCGGCGCCCCGGTCCCGGCGGACGAGGTGCAGGCAGAGGTCGATCCCGGCCGCGACTCCCGCGCTGGTGAGGATCGAGCCCTCGTCGACGTAGAGGACGCCGGCGTCGACGGTCACCGCGGGGTGGCGGCGGGCGAGCTCGGCGGCGTCCCGCCAGTGCGTGGTGGCGCGGCGCCCGTCGAGCAGTCCGGCGGCGGCGAGCGCGAACGCGCCGGTGCACACCGAGACCACGCGCGCGCCCCGCGCTGCGGCGGCGCGCAGGCCCTCGCGGACCGGTTCCGGAGGCGGGTCGCAGGGCACGTAGCCGGGGACGACGACGGTGTCGGCCTCCGCGAGCGCCTCCAGCCCGGCCGTCGCGTGCACCGCGTACCCCGAACTCGTCGGCACGAGCCCCGCCTCGGGCGCGCAGAGCGTGAAGGCGTAGGCGTCGCGTTCGTCTCGGTGGCCGAAGACCTGCGACGGAATGGCGAGGTCGAAGGCGACGACGTCCGGCAGGGCCAGCGCGACGACGTGATGCACGGCTCCGAGCCTCTCACGACTCCGGCAGGATCCTTGCGAACAGATGCGTTCCTGCCGCTCGCCCTGCCCGCGCGTCGTCGGCGAGGCTGACGTCGTGACCAACACCATCGGAATCCTGATCTTCGACGACGTCGAGGAGCTCGACGCGGTCGGGCCGTGGGAGGTGCTCGCGGCCTGGACGCAGCGCTGGCCCGACGACGGGTGGAGCGTGACGATGCTCTCCCGCGACGGCCGGGCGGTCCGCGCGGCCAAGGGGCTGACGCTCACCCCGTTGACCTCGACGGCGGAGGCGCCCGCGCTCGACGTCCTCGTCCACCCCGGAGGCCAGGGCACCCGCCCGCTGCTGAAGAACGACGACCACCTCGCCTGGGTCCGGGCCGAGCGGGAGCGCGTGGCCCTGATGACGAGCGTCTGTACCGGCTCGCTCGTCTACGCAGCCGCCGGGCTGCTCGCGGGGCGCCCGGCGACGACGCACTGGGCCTCCCTGGACCTGCTCGCGGAGCTGGACCCCAGCATCGACGTGCGCACGCAGGACCGGTTCGTCGACGACGGCGATGTCGTCACGTCCGCGGGCGTCTCCGCCGGTATCGACATGGCGCTGCACCTCGTCGCCCGGCTCGCCGGGCTGGACCGGGCTCGGGAGGTACAGCGGTACATCCAGTACGAACCGAGCCCGCTGTAGGGAGGCTGTCGCCGGCCGTCAGTCGCCGGCGCGGACCAGCTCCTCCGGACCGAAGGCGTCGGGCAGCACCTCGGTCATGGGGCGCACACCCGCCGGCGTCTCGAGGAGCGTCGCGGCGCCGCCGTTCTCCCACAGGAGCTGCCGGCAGCGGCCGCAGGGCATGACCGGCTCGCCGTCCGGACCCACGACCGCGACGGCGACCAGCCGGCCGCCGCCGCCCGCGTGCAGCGCCCCCACGAGGCCGCACTCGGCGCACAGCCCGAGGCCGTACGAGGCGTTCTCCACGTTGCAGCCGACGACGACCCGGCCGTCGTCCACCAACCCCGCCGCGCCCACCTGGAAGCGGCTGTACGGCGCGTACGCCCTGGTCATCACCTCGCGGGCGGCCGCCCGCAGCGCCGGCCAGTCGACGGCCTCCTGAGGGCTCACTTGACGTACGGCTCGCCGTCGGCGGCGGGAGCCCGGACCCGGCCGACCAGGCCTGCCACCGCGAAGATCGTCGCCAGGTACGGCGCCATCGCGAGGAAGTTCGAGGGGATCTGCACCGGCGCCTGGATGATCGTCAGCAGCGTCTGCAGCGCGTCCGCGAACGCGAAGAGCAGCGCCGCCGCGACCGCGCCCCGCGGGCTCCACCGCCCGAAGATGACGGCGGCGAGGGCGATGAAGCCACGGCCGTTCGTCATGTTCTTGCCGAACGGCCCGACCGTGCCGATCGAGAGGTAGGCGCCGGCGAGCCCGGCGAGGAGACCGCCGAGGATGGTGTTGACGTACCGGGTGCGGAGCACCTTGATGCCGACGGTGTCCGCGGCCTTCGGGTGTTCGCCGACGGCCCGCGTCCGCAGACCCCAGCGCGTCCGGAACAGCGCCACGTCGACCACGATGATGAGCACGTACGTCGCGTAGACGAGCACGTTGGTGTCGAAGAAGAGCGGCCCGATGAACGGGATGTCCCCGAGCACCGGGATCTGGACGGCGGAGAACACCGCGGGCGAGTTGTACTGGTCGGTGTGCGGCTGCATGAGCGCGTCGTACGCGAACCCGGTCAGGCCCAGCGCGAAGACGTTGAGGACGACGCCGAGGACCACCTGGTTGACGAGGTAGCGGATCGCGAAGACCGCGAGCAGTGCGCCCATGAGCCCGCCGCTGATCAGCGCGGCGAGGACGCCGAGGCCGAGGTTGTGGCTCACCGACGCGAACAGGGCTCCGGCGAAGGCCCCGACGAGCATCTGGCCCTCGATGGCGACGTTGATCACGCCGGTGCGCTCGCACATGATGCCGCCGAGCGCGCCCAGGACCAGCGGCACGGCGGCGAGGATGGTGCTCTGCAGCAGCCCGAGCAGCGGCAACGTCGAGCCGCTGGCGGCCCAGCACAGGAAGCCCAGCAGGAAGGCCGCGATGGCGATCCCCGTGATCAGGCTCATGCGCCGCCGCGCGAAGCCGCGGAGCAGCTGCCAGAGGCCGAGCCCCACGACGACCAGGCCGAGCAGACCGCTGGTCGCGGCTGCGGGCACGGAGACGTCGACCTCCGGCTCACCCACCGGCGACAGGCTGAACGTGGCCGAGCCCTTGTTCGCGCCGAGCCCGAACGCCAGCACGATGAAGACCCCGACGACGATCAGGACGATGCCCGAGACGGTGCGCCGGCGCGGCGACAGCGGCGGTTCGACGACCTCCCGGACGACGACCGGTTCCGGCGCGGGTGCGTTGACGACGCTCACCCGTTCCACCCCTTCGCGAGAACCTGACCGGTGCCCGCCCTGTCGGCGCGGATCCGGAAGATCGAGCGGACGAGCTGCGGCGCGGCGATGAAGAGCACGATGAGCGCCTGCAGCACGGTGATGAGGTCGATCGGCACGCCTGTCCGCGCCTGCATGGCGACGCCGCCCGCGCGCAGGGCGCCGAACAACAGACCGGCGAGCACGGTCCCCCACGGCGTCGCGCGGCCGAGCAGGGCGACGGTGATGCCGTCGAAGCCGTACCCGGCGTCGATGTCCTGGGTCACCGCCTGGTTCGTGCCGAGGATCTGGCTGACGCCGGCCAGTCCGGCCAGCGCGCCGGCGATGAGCATGACGGTGGTGTACGACGGCTCCACCTTCATGCCCGCCGTGCGCGCCGCCGCCGGGTTCGCGCCGACCGCCCGCAGTCGGAAGCCCAGCGTGCTCCGGTCGAGCAGCCAGGCGGTGCCGGCCGCGGCGGCGAGAGCGAGGAGGAGCCCGAAGTGCAGCCGGAGGCCGCCGCCGAGCAGGTGCGGCAGCCGGGCGCTGCTGTCGACGTTCCGCGAGATGGCCTGGCTGTACGGCGGCGCCTGGAACCAGCTCACGGACAGCAGCCAGCCCAGCAGGTTCAGCGCCACGTAGTTGAGCATGATCGTCGTGATGACCTCGTGGGCCCCGGTCCGGGACTTGAGCAACCCGGCGATGCCGCCCCAGAGCGCGCCCCCCAGCAGGCCGGCCGCGACGGCGACGAGAACGTGCAGCCCGATCGGCAGGTGCCACGCGAAGCCGACGTAGCCGGCGAAGACGGCGGCGAGGATGATCTGGCCCTGGGCGCCGATGTTGAACAGCCCGGCCCGGAAGGCCAGCGCGACGGAGAGACCCGCGCAGATCAAGGGTGCCGCGTTGAGCAGCGTCTCCGAGATCGGCGCGAGGATCTGCGTGAGATCCCCGGAGGAGAGCGTCGAGGGGTCGAGGATCGCGCCCTCGAACAGCGCGATGTACGCCGAGGAGACGGCATCCCAGCCGTAGGTGAACGTGTCCTGCGGGTACTGGAAGAAGTAGCCGAGGGCGGTGCGGGTCTGCTCGTCGCCGATCACGATGAGGACCGCCCCGACGACGAGCGCGCTCAGTAGCGCCAGGGCCGTGACGATCACCGAGTTCCAGCGGGACCGCGACCGCGAGGGCGGCGGCGCCGGCTCGGCGGCGACGGGCTGCTGTTCGGCCGGCGGAGCCGGTGGGCTCTGCGTCATCGTCCCTCCTGCGAGGTCGCCCCGCCGGTCGCGGCGGCTGTCGTCGTCTGGGTCTGACCGGCCATGAGCAGGCCGATCTCCTGCGCGTCCGCACCGGCGGGAAGCTCGCCGATGATCCTGCCCCGGTACATGACGACGATCCGGTCGGCCAGGCCGATGACCTCGTCGAGCTCGGTCGACACGAGCACGACGGCCGTCCCCTTGTCGCGCTCGCGGACGATCCGCCGGTGGACGAACTCCATGGAACCGACGTCGAGGCCGCGGGTCGGCTGGGCGACCACCAGCAGGCGCAGCGGCCGGCTCAGCTCGCGGGCGAGCACGACCTTCTGCTGGTTGCCGCCGGAGAGCGTGCTCGCCGGGGCCTGGACGCCGGAGGTCCGGACGTCGAACTCCTCCACACGCTGCCCGGCGTTCTTCGCGATCGCCGACCGGTCGAGCGACAGGCCCCGGCCGTAGGGCGAGCGGTCGTAGAGGTCGAGGACGAGGTTCTCGGCGACAGTGAAGGAACCGACCAGGCCGTCGTGCATGCGGTCCTCCGGCACGTAGCCGACCCCGCTGGCCAGGACGTCGTGCACCTCGGCGGTCGTCACGTCGCGACCGTCGACGGTGATCCGGCCCCGCTGGGGTTGAACGAGGCCCACGACCGCCTCGGTGAGCTCCGTCTGGCCGTTCCCCTGCACGCCCGCGATGGCGAGGATCTCGCCGCTGCGCACCTCGAGCGAGACGTCGTCCACGAGGACAGTGCCGGCGTCGTCGATCACCGTGACGTTCTCGACCTCGAGGATCGGCTCCCCGGGCCGCGCCGCTTCCTTGTCGATCTCGAGCTGCACGGACCGGCCCACCATCAGCGAGGCGAGCTCCGGGATCGGCGTGTCCGGGGAGGCGCTCCCCACGACCGTGCCGCGGCGCAGGACGGTGATCGTGTCGGCGACCGCCTGGACCTCTTTGAGCTTGTGCGTGATGAAGACGATCGAGGTCCCGCCGGCCCGAAGCGCGCGGACGATCTCGAGCAGCTCGTCGATCTCCTGCGGGGTGAGGACCGCGGTGGGCTCGTCGAGGATGAGCACCTTGGCGTCGCGCGTCAGGGCCTTGATGATCTCCACGCGCTGCTGGACGCCGACGGCGAGGTCTGCGACGAGCGCGTCCGGGGGGACCTCGAGCCGATACTTCTCGGACACCGCGCGGACCTGTTCGCGGGCCTTCTTGTGGTCGATGAAGCCGGCGGTCACGTCCTCGTGGCCGAGCACGACGTTCTCGGTCACGGTGAAGACCGGGATGAGCATGAAGTGCTGGTGCACCATGCCGATGCCGGCGGCGATGGCGTCGCCGGGCCCGGAGAACGTGACGGGCTTGTCGTCGACGAGGATCTCGCCCTCGTCGGGCTCGTAGAGCCCGTAGAGCACGTTCATCAGCGTGCTCTTGCCGGCGCCGTTCTCGCCGAGCAGGCAGTGGATCTGCCCCGGCTCGACGACGAGATCGATGTGGTCGTTGGCCACGAGGGACCCGAAGCGCTTGGTGATGCCGCGCAGTTCCAGCTTCACGTGCGGACCTCCTGCCGCGCCCCTGTGGCCCCGGACCGGGCCAGCGTACGCATCGGGGACGATCTCCGGAATGCAGGGCGACGAGGGGCGCGGCCCCGGACGCCCGGCGGGCGGGAGCGACGCTCTCGCGCCGCTCCCGCCCGCCGGGGAAGCTCTCGGATCAGCTCTTGGGCTGGCTCTTCGAGGCGATCTTGATCTTGCCGCTGGTGATGTCCTGCGACACCTGCTGCAGCTCGGTCTTGAGGTCCGAGGACACCTTCGAGTCGAAGTTGTGGAACGGGGCGAGGCCGGTCCCGTCGTTCTGCAGCGTGCCCACGTAGGAGCCCGTGGGGAAGGTGCCGGACGCGGCGCCGTTGACGTACGTCGTCACGGCCTTGGTGATGTTCTTGACCACGCTGGAGAGGAACACCGGGCAGAACTGCGGGGCGCTGATGCACCCGTCGGTGTCGACCCACAGCACGCTCACCTTGCCGTTGCTGGCCTGGGCCGCGGAACCGGCGCCGAGGCCGGTGCCGCCGGCGACCGGGAAGATCACGTCAGCGCCGTTCTGGACGAACTGCTGACTGATCGTCTTGCCCTTGTTCTGGTCGGTGAAGCTCTGCGCGAAGGTGCCGTCCTGCTTGGCCTCGTCCCAGCCGAGGACCTGGACGTTCTTGCCCTTCTGCTGGTTGTAGTACTTCACGCCCTCGGCGAACCCGTCCATGTAGACCGTGACCGGCGGGATCTTGAGGCCGCCGAAGGTGGCCACCTTGCCGCTCTTGGAGTACGCCGCGGCGAGGTAGCCGCCCAGGAAGGCGCCCTGGGCGGTGTTGAACTGCAGTCCGTAGACGTTCGGCTGGCCGGTGTTGCTGTCGATGATCGCGAACTTCTTGCTGGGGTTGGCCTTCGCCGTCGCGGTCACGGCGTCGGTCATCAGGCCGCCGACGGCGATGGTCGTGCCGCAGCCCTTGGAGACCGAGGCGTTCAGGTTGGGCACGTAGTCGTTCTGCGAGTTCGACGCCACGTACGAGATCTTGATGTTCGGGTTCGCGGCCTGCGCGTCCTTCATCCCCTGCCAGGACGACTGGTTGAACGAGCGGTCGTCGACGCCGCCGGTGTCGAGCACCATGCAGGCGTTGAGAGCCTGACCGGACCCGGCCGACGCACTCGCGGACGCGGCCCCGCTGGACGACGAGCTGCTGCCGCCCGTTGCCTCCGACTTCGAGCCGCACGCCGTCAGCGCGACCGAGGCCACCGCCGCCAGCGCCAGAACTCGTACTGTCCCCTTCACCGTTCCTCCTCAGCGCCGCCGGCGTTGCCGGGCGGGCATGGCAGACATCCTGCGATCACCGCTGTACGACGGGCCTCCTGCGGCCGCTCGCGCCGGTCATTCAACCGCCCCGCGGGGGGTGCCCCCAACCTGCGGCGGGTCTCGATACCGGATCGTGATGGCCTTCGCCACCGAACCGATACCGGACGGGACGGCGCGCGGGGGCGTCAAGCGAAACCAGGGTGACCCGAGACACACCGAGCAGGGGCAAGGAACAGCACGTGCGAGCGAAGGTCACAGGCAGGCGAGCTGTCGCAGGGCGACGGCGCAGAGCACCCGCGCCCCGACGCCGATCGCGCGCTCGTCAGCCACGAAGTCGCCCTGGTGCAGGTCGTAGGTCCGGCCGCCGGGCGAGCGCGTGCCGAGCCGCATCATCACGCCCGGCACCTTCTCGAGGATCCACGCGAAGTCCTCGCCGCCGAGGCTCTGCTCCGTCAGCCGGACGGCGCCCTCGCCCAGTTCGTCGAGCACCGCCTGCTCGGCGAGGAGCACGGCCTCCGGATCGTTCACGGTGGGCGGCACGCCGCGGGTGTGCAGCACCTCCGCGCGCACGCCGTAGGGCCGCACCACCTCGTGCACGGCCTCGGTGAGCAGCGCCCCGGCGGCGCTCCAGACCTCCTGGTCGAGGCAGCGCAGCGTCCCCTCGAGCTCCCCGGTGCGGGGGATCGCGTTCGCGGCGGCTCCCGCCGTCATCCGTCCCCAGACCAGGGCGACGCCGGCGCGCGGGTCCAGCCGCCGGGTGAGGATCGCGGGCACCTGCGTCGCGACCTGCGCGAGCGCGAACACCACGTCCTCGGTCAGGTGCGGCCGTGAGGTGTGCCCGCCGGAGCCGTGCAGCCGCACGAGCACGTGATCCGCCGCGGAGGTGATCGCGCCGGGCCGCAGCGAGACGAGCCCGACGTCGGTGGACGGGTCGCAGTGCAGCGCGAACGCGCGGTCGATGCCGTCGATGCCGCCTGCCGCGATCACGTCCAGCGAGCCGCCGGGCATCACCTCCTCGGCGGGCTGGAACACCAGCCGGACCCGGCCGGGGAGCAGGCCGCGGTGGTGCAGCTCGGCGAGCACGAGGCCGGCACCGAGCAGCGCCGAGGTGTGGACGTCGTGGCCGCAGGCGTGGGAGACGCCGGGGTTCGTGGACGCGAACGCCAGCCCGCTCTCGTCCGGCAGCTGCAGGGCGTCGATGTCGGCCCGCAGGAGGACGGCGGGCGCCTGGGGCCCGAGGTCGCACATGAGGCCGGTGCCCGGCAGGAAGGTCGGCGTCAGGCCGGCGCGTTCGAGGCGGTCGGCGAGGCGGGCCGTGGTGCGGACCTCGCGGTGCCCCGTCTCCGGATGCGCGTGGAGGTCGCGACGGAAGTCGACGATCTCGTCAGCGTACGGAGCGAGCAGCGACACCAGATCTGTTGAGGGGCCCACGGACACCACAGGTTAGACCTGCTACTTGTGTTGCGCCGTGGGAGACGCGACACCGTGTGTTAACTCCTCGTTACTCTTTTCGCCTCCTCCCGCGCGATCAAGGAATTCCGGGCCGTCCGGTCAGAAGCGGTGGGGCGGGGTGTACCTGCCCCACACCTCGCGGAGGGCGTTGCACACCTCGCCGACCGTCGCCTCCGCGGCGAGCGCGGTCCGCATCGGGGGCAGCACGTTGTCCGACCCGGTCGCGGCCTTGCGGAGGTCGTCCAGCGCGCGGTTCACGGCGGCCGCGTCGCGCCGTGCGCGCAGCCGCTCGAGCGCCGAGCGCTGCTCCGCCTCGATGGCGGGGTCCACCCGCAGCGGCTCGTACGGGTCCGACTCGTCCACGGTGAAGCGGTTGACGCCGACCACGACGCGCTCACCGTCGTCGATCTCCTGCGCGATCCGGTAGGCGGACCGCTCGATCTCGTCCTTCTGGAAGCCCTGCTCGATCGCCGCGACCGCTCCCCCGCGGTCCTCCACGGCCTGGAGCAGGGCGACGATCTCCTCCTCCAGCTCGTCGGTCAGCGACTCCACGGCGTACGAGCCCGCGAACGGGTCGACGGTCTTCGTCACGTCGGTCTCGTACGCGAGCACCTGCTGCGTCCGCAGCGCCAGCCGCGCGGCCTTGGCCGTGGGCAGTGCGATGGCCTCGTCGTAGGAGTTCGTGTGCAGGCTCTGCGTCCCTCCCAGCACGGCGGCGAGCCCTTGGACCGCCACCCGCACGAGGTTGACCTCCGGCTGCTGCGCGGTCAGCTGGACGCCGGCCGTCTGGGTGTGGAAACGCAGCATCTGCGACTTCGGATTCGTCGAGCCGAACTCCTCGCGGACGATCCGGGCCCAGACACGGCGGGCCGCACGGAACTTGGCGACCTCCTCGAGCAGCGTCGTCCGCGCCACGAAGAAGAAGGAGAGCCGCGGGCCGACGTCGTCGATCCCGAGCCCCGCCGCCTGTGCCGCGTGCACGTACTCCTTGGCGTTCGCCAGCGTGAAGGCGATCTCCTGCGCGGGCGTGGCCCCCGCCTCCGCCATGTGATAGCCGGAGATCGAGATCGTGTTCCAGCGTGGGAGCTCGGTACGGCAGTAGGCGAAGATGTCGGCGATCAGCCGCAGCGACGCCTTCGGCGGGAAGATGTAGGTGCCCCGGGCGATGTACTCCTTGAGCACGTCGTTCTGGATCGTGCCGGTCAGCTTCGCGCCGTCGACCCCCTGCTCGGCCGCAACGAGCTGGTAGAGCAGGAGCAGCACGGACGCCGGCGCGTTGATCGTCATCGACGTCGAGACCTCGCCCAGCGGGAGGCCGCCGAAGAGGATGCGCATGTCCTCGATCGAGTCGATCGCGACGCCGACCTTGCCCACCTCGCCCGCGGCCATCGGGTCGTCGGAGTCGTAGCCCATCTGCGTCGGCAGGTCGAAGGCGACCGAGAGGCCGCCGGTGCCGGCGTTCACCAGCTCGTGGTAGCGCTGGTTCGACTCGCGCGCCGTCCCGAAGCCGGCGTACTGGCGCATCGTCCAGGGGCGACCGGTGTACATGGTCGGGTACACCCCGCGCGTGAACGGGTACCGCCCCGGCTCCCCGAGCCGCGTCCCCGGGTCGAACCCCGCCAGCGCGTCCGGCCCGTACACCGGCTCGATCGGCAGTCCGGACTCGCTCGTGGCCATGCCCGTCTCCCGTCGCCGCGGAGGACTCCACGTCGCGGGTCCTCCTCCCTGCGAGGCTACCCATGCCACCGCGGACCGGCCGGTGATCGTCGTTCCGGCGGGACGCCCTGGGCGGGCGAGGGGCCTAGAGGAGGTCGGAGCGGCCGAGGGCGCGCAGCGCCTCGACCACGGACTTCACGTCCTGCGCCCGGGCCCGGGTCGTCACCAGCACGGCGTCCGGGGTGTCGACGACGACGACGTCGTCGAGCCCGAGCACGGCGAGCAACCGGCCGTGCCCCGGGACGGCCACCCCCGAGGACTCCCGGCTGAGCACGTGGGCGCCGTCGCCCAGCACGCGGACCTCGGCGTCCGCGGGCAGCAGCGTCGCGAGTGCCGCGAAATCACCGACGTCGTCCCAGCCGAAGGACGCCGGCACGACCGCCACCCGCCCGGCGGCCGCCGCGGGCTCGGCGACGGCGTAGTCGATCGCGACCTTCTCCAGGGTCGGCCAGACCGCCTCGAGCACGGCGTCCCGATCGGGGGTGTCCCAGGCGTCGGCGAGCTTGACGATGCCGGAGTGCAGCTCCGGCCGGTGCTCGGCCAGCTCGCCGAGCAGCACGTCGGCCCGGGCGACGAACATGCCGGCGTTCCAGCGGTACCCGCCCTCGGCGACATAGGCCGCGGCGGTGGCGGCGTCCGGCTTCTCCACGAAGCTGCGGACGGCCTGCGCCGTGGGCGCCCCCTCGATGCCCAGCGCCTCCCCCGCCTTGATGTAGCCGAAGGCGGTCGCCGGCTGGTCGGGCTCGATCCCGATGGTCACGACGTACCCGGCGCGAGCGGTCGCGACAGCCTCCCGGACGGCGGCGTGGAAGGCCGCGACGTCGCGCACGACGTGGTCGGCGGCGAAGGATCCGACGACGACGCCGGGCCGCCGCCGCTCGGCGACCGCGGCGGCGAGGCCGATCGCGGCGGCGGAGTCCCGCGGCGACGGCTCCGCCAGCAGGTTGGCCGGCCCCAGCTCCGGCAGTTGCTCGGCGACGGCGGCGGCGTGGGCGGCGCCGGTGACGAGCAGCACGCCGTCGGCGCCGGTCAGCGGCAGGAGCCGGTCGATCGTCTGCTGCAGCAGGCTGCGGCCCGAGCCGGTGAGGTCGAGGAGGAACTTCGGCCGCTCGGCCCGCGACAGCGGCCACAGGCGGGTGCCCGCCCCGCCGGCCGGGACGATGGCGACGAGATCCGCCGTGCCCTCGTCGAGGCGTCCGATCCGCGCAGTCATCCGTTCACGGTAGCGGGGCGGCGCCGCCCGCAGGAGGGTTCTCGGAACCGTCACCCTCGGGGCCGCAGGCCCGCGCCATCGGCGTCGACGGTCGTTGACGCCTCCCCCGGGCCACGGCATCGTGTCGCCCCAACAGGGTGAGGCCTCGGGAGGCGGGGCTCGGGACCGCCGGGGGCGCGACGGCTGGCAGGAGATCGCGGTGGACTCGTCGGACGTGGCCGGCCGACGCCGGCACGCCCCGCTGGACCCCGCCCCCGAGGGGCCCGACGGCGCCTTCGAGGTCGCCGCGCGGATCGCCCCGGTGCTCGTCGGCGTGTCCGTGCTCCTGGCGACGTCCGGCGCGCTCAGCGGCCCTGCCTCCCAGTTCCTCGACGACCTCGCCCAGCTCGGCGGCGGTGTCTTCGCCGCGTGGGCCTGCGCCTGGACCTGGCTGCGGTCCCGCCGGCTGGGCCGGCCCCGGAACCAGCGGACCTGGCGTGCGCTGCTCTTCGTCGGCGTCGCCGGCTGGACCTGCGGGCAGGCGATCTGGTCCTGGTACCAGCTCTTCGCGGACGAACCGATCCCGTCGCCGTCGGCGGCGGACGTCGGCTACTTCCTGCTGCCGGTCTTCGCGGTGCCCGCGCTGCTCGCGCTGCCGACGCTGCCCGCGCCCGCGCCGGCCGAGGCGATCCTCCCGGGCCGCGACCATCCGCAGGCACGGCTGCTCGTGACCCTCGACGCCACGATCATCGTCACCTCGCTGTTCCTCCTCACGTGGTCGACCGCGCTGGGGGCCATCGTCCACACCGGGGCACCCACGCCGGGGGAGTTCGCCGTCGCCGTCGGGTATCCGGTCACCGACCTGGTCATGGTCGTGATCGTCCTGCTGAGCGCGATCTTCCGCCGGCCGCGCTCGCCGGCGACGCTGTTCCTGCTCGGCGCCGGGCTGGTCGCCCTCTCCGTCTCCGACAGCCTCTTCCTCTATCTGGTCGCGGCGGGGGCCGAGGACATGCCGCCGATCAACGACATCGGCTTCGTCGCCGGGCCGGTCCTGCTCGGGCTCGCCGCGCTGATGCCGGAACCCGGGCGGCGGCGCAGCGCGCCGGCGCGCAGCACGCGGACGGACACCTGGTTCGACTTCCTGCCCTACCTCCCGCTCGGCGGCATGGGCCTGCTCGTGATCCTCCAGCAGGTCCGGGGGCCGCGCCCCGGTCAGGTCGAGACCGACGGCCTCATCGTGCTCGTCGGTTTCGTCGTCGTGCGCCAGCTGCTGACGCTGCTGCAGAACCGGGAGCTGCTGCGCCGGGTGCAGGACAGCCAGGACCAGCTGCACCACCAGGCCTTCCACGACTGGCTCACCGGCCTGCCGAACCGCGCGCTGTTCCGTGACCGCCTGGAGGCGGCGCTCGACGTGCACCACGAGTACGGCCGCCGGCTCGCCCTGCTGTTCTGCGACCTCGACGACTTCAAGGCCGTGAACGACACGCTCGGCCATGCGGCCGGGGACGCCCTGCTCCGGGTGGTCGCGACCCGGCTGCGGCAGTGCGTGCGGACCGGTGACACCGTGGCCCGGGTGGGCGGCGACGAGTTCGCCATCATCCTCGACGACGAGGAGGAGGCGTCGCCCCGGGCCGTCGGCGAGCGCGTGCTCGCCGCGCTCGACGCGCCCGTGTCGCTCGGGGACCGGTCGGTGCCGGCGCGCGCCAGCGTCGGCCTCGTCGTCCTCACCGCCGGCGACCACGGCGACACCGCCGATCACCTGCTGCACCGGGCGGACGCCGCCATGTACGAGGCCAAGCGCGCCGGCAAGAACCGCCTCGTCGTCGCCGACCTCACCGCGATGGTGCGCGTGGACGAGCACGAGCCCGGCGGGCCGCTCGAGCTCCTGCAGTCGGACGACGCGCCGCGCCGCGACCGCGGCACGGACGACGTCGTCCACCGACTGGGCACCGCCTGAGAGCCGACGCTCGCGCCCGGCCCGCCGGCGGATCACCCGACGGTGAAGCCGGTGATCCCCATCTGGAAGCCGGAGAACCTGGGCCGCGCGCCGTTGATGGAGACCCAGTCCCCGAAGGGGCGCATGCGGGCCAGGCCCGGCCCCACGTTCTCCACCGTGATGCCGCCGAGCTCGAGCGTCGTCGAGGTCGCCGAGAAGTCCTCGTCGCTGGTCGCGTCCGGGCCGAAGGTGTCGGCGCCCGTGGCCCTGATGTGGCGCTGCTCGAAGAGCCAGCGGACGGCGTTCCCGCTGAAGCCGGGAGCCGGGTCGAAGTAGTCGTCGGCCCGGCCCGGGCCCCGGCGCTCGCTGTAGTGCCTGGAGAACCCGGTGAGCAGCAGCACGCATCCCCCGCGCGGGATCCGGCCGTGCCGGCGCTCGAACGCGTGCAGGTCGCCCACGCCCACCAGGAAGTCGCCGCCCTGCTCCGCGATCCGGGCGCGGACGTCGAGCACGACGAGCGGCATGAGCGTCCAGCCCTCGTCGAGCTGGCTCAGGTACGGGGCCCCGGGCACGAAGTGCGCGGGAGCGCTGATGTGCGTGCCGGTGTGGGTGCCCAGGCTCGTGATCCGCTCGAGCAGGTACCCGTCCTTCGCGATGGTGTTGAAGATCGTGTAGTGGAACGGCGGGTCCCCGGGGAACAGCGGATCGGCCGGGCTCAGCTCCTGCCACAGCGGTACCCGCCGGGCGGTGCGGGGGTCCACCTTCTCGTAGCCGCGGGGCAGCCGGCTCGCCCCCGTCGCTACGGGCGGCGCCGGTGAGCCACGGCGCGACGGCGGCGATGCCGAGGAGGCCGCGACGGCCCAAGTTCCAGTCCATGCGCGCAGTCTGGCGAACCGAAGGGCGTCGCGTCGACGATTCGGGCGAGGTCGTGCCGATCGACGCAGACCGGGCACCCGGTGCGTCGGCGTCCGCCGCCGCCGATGGCGGCGCTCGGGGGTGTGACGCAGTCGGTCCTCGACTGCGTCACACCAGCCGCCCCACGACGCGACCGTGCAGGTCAGGGCGATTAGAGTGCATTCGTCGGAGGTCGTCGTCCGGGCGCCGCCGCAGCTCGCCGCTCGCGCGCACCCCGGACCTGGCGTTCCCTATCCGTTCCCCGAGGAGGGTTCCGTCGTGGCGAAGGCGCCCGCAGGCACGCTCTACCGCGGCCGCGAGGGCATGTGGTCGTGGGTGGCGCACCGGATCACCGGCGTCCTGATCTTCTTCTTCCTGCTCGTGCACGTGCTCGACACGGCGCTGGTCCGGGTGTCCCCGGAGGCCTACAACTCCGTCATCGGCACGTACAAGAACCCGATCGTCGGGCTCGGCGAGGCCGGGCTGGTGGCCGCGGTGGTGTTCCACGCGCTCAACGGCGTCCGGGTGATGCTCGTCGACTTCTGGCACCGGGGCACGCGGCTGCAGCGGCAGATGCTCTGGGCCGTCGTCGGCCTCTGGGTGATCCTCATGGTGCCGTTCCTCGTCCGGCACCTCGGCAACGTGTTCGGCGCCTGATCGGGAGACTGCACAGACATGACCGCCCCCGCACTCGACGCGCCCCGCAGCCCGTACAGACGTACCAAGGCGACGCGCACGAACTACGAGCTCTACGCCTGGATGTTCATGCGGCTGTCCGGCGTGGTGCTGCTCGTGCTCGTCTTCGGGCACCTCTTCGTCAACCTCATGGTCGGCAAGGGCATCCACGCGGTGGACTTCGCCTTCGTCGCCGGCAAGTGGTCGAGCCCGTTCTGGCAGGTCTGGGACCTGCTCATGCTCTGGCTCGCGATGCTGCACGGCACGAACGGCGTCCGGACGATCATCAACGACTACGCCGACCGCGACCAGACCCGGTTCTGGCTGAAGTCCCTGCTCTACGCGGCGTTCCTCGTCGTCGTCGTGCTCGGCACCCTCGTGATCTTCACGTTCGATCCGTGCCCTCCCGGCGCTGCGGGGTCGAACCTCCCCAGCTTCTGCACGGCCCGTTGATCATCGGCAAGGAGCGCTGACATGCAGGTCCACCGGTACGACGTCGTCATCGTCGGCGCGGGCGGCGCCGGCATGCGGGCCGCGCTCGAGAGCGGCAAGCGCGCACGCACCGCCGTCCTCACCAAGCTCTACCCCACGCGTTCCCACACCGGCGCTGCGCAGGGCGGCATGTGCGCCGCCCTCGCCAACGTCGAGGAGGACAGCTGGGAGTGGCACACCTTCGACACCGTCAAGGGCGGTGACTTCCTCGTCGACCAGGACGCGGCGGAGATCATGTGCAAGGAGGCGATCGACGCCGTCCTCGACCTGGAGCACTTCGGGCTGCCGTTCAACCGGACGCCGGAGGGCCGGATCGACCAGCGCCGCTTCGGCGGGCACACCCGCAACCACGGCGAGGCCGCCGTCCGCCGGTCCTGCTTCGCCGCGGACCGTACCGGGCACATGATCCTGCAGACGCTCTACCAGCAGTGCGTCAAGCACGAGGTCGAGTTCTACAACGAGTTCTACGTGCTCGACCTGCTGCTGAGCGACCCCTCTGAGACGGACGACGAGCTGCGCGCGGCCGGCGTCGTGGCCTACGAGCTGGCCACGGGCGAGATCCACGTCTTCCAGGCCAAGTCCGTGGTGCTCGCCACCGGCGGGTTCGGCAAGGTCTTCAAGACGACGTCCAACGCCCACACGCTGACCGGCGACGGCATGGGCATCGTCTGGCGGCGCGGCCTGCCGCTGGAGGACATGGAGTTCTTCCAGTTCCACCCGACGGGCCTGGCGGGCCTCGGCATCCTGCTCTCGGAGGCGGCCCGGGGCGAGGGCGCGATCCTGCGCAACAGCGAGGGCGAGCGCTTCATGGAGCGGTACGCGCCCACGCTCAAGGACCTCGCGCCGCGCGACGTCGTGGCCCGGGCGATGGCGAACGAGGTGCGCGAGGGCCGCGGCGCCGGCCCGAACAAGGACTACGTGCTGCTCGACCTCACCCACCTCGAGCCCGCGCACATCGACGCCAAGCTGCCGGACATCACCGAGTTCGCGCGGACCTACCTCGGGGTCGAGCCCTACACCGAGCCGGTGCCGGTGTTCCCGACCGCGCACTACGCCATGGGCGGGGTGCCGACGAACATCGACGCCGAGGTGCTGGCGGACAACACGGCCGTCGTCCCCGGCCTCTACGCGGCCGGCGAGGTCGCCTGCGTCTCCGTGCACGGCGCGAACCGGCTCGGCACGAACTCCCTGCTCGACATCAACGTCTTCGGCCGGCGGGCGGGCGCCGCGGCGGCCGAGTTCGCCGCGCACGCGCCCTGGGTCGACCTCCCCGAGGCCCCCGAGACCATGGTCGTCACGATGCTCGAGGACATCCGGTCCCGCACCGGCGGCGAGCGGGTGGCGACGATCCGGACGGCGCTGCAGGAGACGATGGACCGCAACGCGCAGGTCTACCGGACCGAGGCGTCGCTCAAGCAGGCGGAGAACGACATCGCCGCGCTGAAGGAGCGCTTCGCCCACGTCGTCGTCCAGGACAAGGGGCGGCGGTTCAACACCGACCTGCTCGAGGCCGTCGAGCTCGGCTTCCTGCTCGACCTCGCCGAGGTGCTCGTCATCTCCGCGCGCGCCCGCAACGAGTCGCGCGGCGGCCACTTCCGCGAGGACTACCAGCACCGCGACGACGTCAACTTCATGCGTCACACGATGGCCTACCGGGCCGTCGGCGACGACGGCAAGGTCGGCGTCCGGCTCGACTACAAGCCCGTCGTCGTGACCCGTTACCAGCCGATGGAGCGCAAGTTCTGATGAGCACCAGCACCGAGGCGGCCCCGTCGAGCCCTTCTGATCGAGCCGACGGCCGCAAGGTCGGCGAGGTCCCGAGCTTCGACGTGACCCTGCGGATCCGCCGGTACAACCCCGAGGTGGACGCCGAGCCGCACTGGGAGGACTACCGCGTCACGGTGCACGGCACCGACCGGCTCCTCGACGCGCTCCACAAGATCAAGTGGGATCAGGACGGGACGCTGACGTTCCGCCGGTCCTGCGCGCACGGGGTCTGCGGCTCCGACGCGATGCGGATCAACGGCCGCAACCGGCTGGCCTGCAAGGCGCTGCTCAAGGACCTCAACCCGAGCAAGCCGATCACCGTCGAGCCGATCAAGGGCCTGCCGGTCGAGAAGGACCTCGTCGTCGACATGGAGCCGTTCTTCCAGGCCTACCGCGAGGTCATGCCCTTCCTCGTCACGACCGGCCACGAGCCGACCCGGGAGCGGATCCAGTCGCAGGCCGACCGCGAGCGCTTCGACGACACCACCAAGTGCATCCTCTGCGCGGCCTGCACGACCTCGTGCCCGGTGTTCTGGACCGACGGGCAGTACTTCGGCCCGGCCGCGATCGTCAACGCGCATCGGTTCATCTTCGACAGCCGTGACGAGGGCTCCGACCTGCGCCTGGAGATCCTCAACGACAAGGAGGGCGTGTGGCGGTGCCGCACGACCTTCAACTGCACGGAGGCCTGCCCCCGCGGCATCGAGGTGACGACCGCGATCCAGGAGGTCAAGCGCGCACTCCTCGCCCGCAAGGTCTGACCGGAGGCGCTCGGAGGGCAGCCGGTTAGTCTGCCGGTATGACCCGGACGAGGTGGGTGGGGGCGGCCGGGTCGGCGCTGGCCGGCTCCGTGCTCACCGCGCTCCTGCTGGCGGGGACGCCGGGGGTCGCGGCCGCGGCTCCCGCCGGGCCCGCCAAGAAGCTGCCGCCACCGCCGGCGTGCGCGACGGCCATCGCCATCAGCGACGGCCGCACGACCTCGACCGCCGTCGCCGCTGCCCCCTCCCGCCTCGGCGTCGGGCGGCGCCCGGCTCGCCCAGCCGGGCCTGCAGGTCTCCCTCGCCGCAGGAGCCGCCCGTCCCCCGGCGTTGCGCGCGACCGCGTGGATCGTCGCCGACCTGGGGACCGGGAACGTGCTCGCCTCCTGCAACGCGCACGTGCCGCTCGCGCCGGCGAGCACCCTGAAGATCCTCACCGCGCTCGCCCTGCACGGCCGCATCGATCCGCGCAAGCCGTACGTGGCCACCGCCGGTGACGCAGGCATGGACGGCACCCGGGTCGGGCTCGTCCCGGGCTCGAGGTACACCGTCGACAACCTGTGGCACGGGCTGCTCATGGGCAGCGGCAACGACGCGGCGAACGCCCTCGCGAGCCTCGTCGGGGGTACGGCGGCCGCGGCGCAGCTCATGACCACGACCGCGCACTCGCTGGGCGCCGGGGACACCGTCGTCCGCAACACCAGCGGCCTCGACGCACCGGGGCAGGCCACCAGCGTCTACGACCTGGCGATCTTCGGCCGGGCGCTGCTGCGGGAACCGGCCCTCGCCCAGCTCGTCCGCACCAAGACCTACCGCTTCCCGGGCAAGGGCAGCGGGTCGGGCCGCGCCCGGAAGGGCTACCAGATCCAGAACCACGACCTCCTGCTGTTCCACTACCCGGGCGCCACGGGCATCAAGAACGGGTACACGACGGCAGCCTCGGCGTCCTTCGTGGGCAGCGCGACCAGGAACGGGCACAGCTACGTGGTGGCCCTGCTGCGCGCGGACGTCGACTCCTGGCGGCTCGCGGCGTCGCTGCTGGACTGGGCGTTCGCCGCCGGCGGGCGCGTGGTGCCGGTCGGCGCCCTCGACCCGACGCCGGTCCCCGCCGGGGGGCCCGCCCCCGTGGCGCCGCCCGGCGGCAGCCACTTCCAGGCCCGCCGCGTCGACCCCGACCTCCCCGTCGAGGGCGGCGGCCGTTCCCGCGCCGCGCACCGGGACGAAGCCCTTGAGCGCGACCCTGGAGGCGCTGCCGACGCAGGACCGTGCGGTCTGGATCGCCGCGGCGTTCGCCGTCGCCTTCGCGGGCGCGGCGGCGGTGGGCCGGTTCGCCCGAGGACGCACCCAGCCCGCTCCGGCGAGGCGCGGCGGCGGGCGCCGGCCCGCGACGCGGTCGACGGCGACGCGCCCCACCGCGCGACGGTCGTCCGGCCGCGCGGCGACCGGCAAGGGCACCGCGAAGCGTTCGACGAGTCCGCGCCGCAGCTCCCGCTGACCCGTCCGCCGGGTCCTCCGCCGGCCAGTCTCGCCGGCTTCGCCGCCGGCTCAGTCGTCGCCGGGTTCGCCGCCGGTCCGGCGGCGGCGCAGGACGCCGCCGGCGAGCACGCCGGCCACGAAGCCGGCGACGAGCAGGAAGGGGCCTCCGCCGCCGCTCCGGGTGTCGTCGGGCGTCGACGCCGCCGGCTCCTCCGCGGCCGGGACCTCGAGCGGCGCGACGGGGTCCGGCGTGTGCAGGTGCCCCCGGTCCTGAGCGACGACCGCGCTCCACGCGGCGGCGACGAGCAGGAGCCGCGCGACCAGGTTCATCCACACCAGCAGGCCGACGATCACGCCGAACGAGGCGAGGAACCGGTTGTGGGAGATGCTGCGGAGCAGCTCACTCGCGAAGATCTTCAGCAGCGTGAAGCCCACGGACGCGATGACCGCGCCCGTCACGACGTCAGCCCACGGCAGGGCGACCCCGCTCAGCCGGTGGAAGAGCAGCGTGAAGATGACGGCGTCGACGACGATCAGCGCGAGCTGCCCGAGCACGTTGACGCTCCAGGCGGCGGCCGCGCTCCGCTCGATCCCGAGGAGGTCGAGCACGCGGCCGCTGGCCATGTTGACGGCGATGCTCACCGCGACCGAGCCGAGGACGGCGAGACCCGCGGCGAGGAAGAGCACGAGGTCGAAGAGCTTGACGACGACGAAGTTGGTGGTGTCGCGCATCCCGAACACGGCCTGGATGCCGTTCCGGAGCGCGGCGATCCAGCCGAGCCCGGTGAACACCAGCGTGACGAGGCCGATGACGGCGGTGGTCGTGAGCACGGTGGGCTGGACGAGCTGGTCGATGGTGACGAGCCCCGCCTGGCCCTCGTGATAGCTGATCACGGTCGAGCCGAGGCTCTGGTTCAGGTACCGGACGAGTTCGACCTGCAGGTTCTCCCGGTTGCCGAGGACGAGCCCGAAGAGCGTGAACCCGAGCGCGAGCGCGGGGAAGATCGAGAAGAACGCGAAGTAGGCGATGCCCCCGGCCAGAACGTTGCCGCGCACCGCGCCGTAGCGCTGCCACGCCCGGTACGGCAGCCTCGCCCGCAACGGCGCCAGCCGGGCGTCCACCCGCCCCGGCACGTCCTTGAGACGGTCGAGGACGGACATGGCGGTCAGGGCTCGCCGCGTGCTGCGACCCCGAAGCCGAACCGGCGGCGGGGTCGCCAGACGCCGTCGGTGCCGTGCTCGTAGAGCACGAAGTCCCGGACGTCGAAGCCCGCGGCGAAGTCCGCAAGCTCCTTCGCGGCGCGGTCGAGCGCGTCGTCGTCCAGGTGATGGGCCACGGTGACGTGCGGGTGGAACGGGAAGCTCAGCTCGCGCTCGAGCGGGCCGGTGCGGACCGCCTGCTGGAGCCGGTCGCACGCCGCGCCGCCCTCCTGGACCCGGACGAACACCACGGGCGAGACGGGGCGGAAGGTGTCCGTGCCCGCGAGGACCAGCTCGAACCCGGCGGTCCCGCGCCCGACCTCCTCGAGGTGGTCGACGATCCGGGTGAGCGCGATCCGCTGCACGACCGTGGGCGGCAGCAGCGTGAGATGGGCCGGGATGGCGCGTGCCAGCGGGTCGCCGAAGCGTTCCCGTGCGCCCTGGAGGAGCTGCGCCCAGGGCGCCGGGATCTCGACGGCGACGCCGATGGTCAGCTCGTCGTCCGCCGGGCCCACCGTGATGGGCACGCCCATCGTCGGCAGTGACGGGGTCACGACGCCGCGCCCGCCGATCCGGCTCCTGACCCGTCCAGCGGCGGGAGGAAACCGATCTTCTCGTAGACGTCGGCGAGCCGGAGAGAGGCCTGCTCGCGGGCCCGGCGGGCGCCGTGCGCGAGCACGTCGTCGAGCGCGTCACCGCTGAGCCAGCGGTCGACCTCCGCCCGGAACGGTTCGGCGAAGGCGACGAAGGCGGACTCGGCCTCCTTCTTCAGGTCGCCGTAGCCGGCGCCCACGAACCGCTCCTCCAGCGTGGGGACCGGTGCCCCGGAGAGCGCGGAGAGGATGGTGAGCAGGTTCGAGACGCCCGGCTTGGTCACGGGGTCGTACACGATCTCGCGCCCGGCGTCCGTCACCGCCGAGCGGATCTTCTTGGCGTTGACCTTGGGATCGTCGAGCAGGTACAGGGCGCCGGGGCCGCCCAGGCTCTTGCTCATCTGCTTGTCCGGCCGCTGCAGGTCGAGGATCTTCGCCGTCGCCTGCACGATGTGCGGCTCGGGGACGACGAAGGTGTCGCCGTAGCGCGTGTTGAACCGCTGGGCGAGGTCGCGGGTGAGCTCGAGGTGCTGCCGCTGGTCCTCACCCACGGGCACCCGGGCGGCGTCGTACAGGAGGATGTCGGCCGCCTGCAGGATCGGGTACGTGAACAACCCGACGGTGGCGCGGTCGGTGCCGTCCCGCGCGGACTTGTCCTTGAACTGGGTCATGCGGCCGGCCTCGCCGAAGCCGGTGATGCACTGGAGCACCCAGGCCAGCTGCGAGTGCTCGGCGACGTGACTCTGGACGAAGAGGACGGAGCGGGCGGGGTCGATGCCCGCCGCGAGGAACTGGGCCGCCGTGACCCGGGTGCGACGGCGCAGCAGCGCGGGGTCGTGATCCATCGTGATCGCGTGCTGGTCGACCACGCAGTAGTAGGCGGTGTGGTCCTCCTGCAGGGCGACCCACTGCACGAGGGCACCCAGGTAGTTCCCGAGGTGCAGTGAGTCCGCGGTCGGCTGCATGCCTGACAGCAGGCGCGGGCGCGTCGCTGCGCCGGACGCTGGGGAGGACGGCATGGGCGCCATTCTGGCACCTCGGATGCGGACGATCAGACCCGGACGCACCTGCCGGTACCGGGCGTCTGCACGTGCACGGGACTCCGACCGGGTTAAAGCACTGGCGACGCCTGTCCTGGGGCCGCACCCCGGACGACGGGAGAGTCATGGGTGCGACCGGAGGGGCCGGCCAGGGCGGGACCACGACGACCAGCGGACGGCTGTGGCGGAGCCGGATCCGCAGGCTCGCCTCCGCGGTCGTCGCGATGGTCGCGGTGGTGCTCGCGGGGTCCGACGCGGTCGCGGCGACCCCTCCGCCCGGCCAGGACGTCTCCTGGCCGCAGTGCTCGACCGCGCACGGCGGTTACGCCCTGCCGATGCCTCCGGCGTCCGCCCCGTTCGTCGTCGTCGGGCTGACCGCCGGGCGGGGCTTCACCGCCAACCCGTGCGCGGCGTCCCAGGCCTCCTGGGCACGGCGGGCGGGCGTCCCCACCGCCGCCTACCTCGTGCCCTCGTACCCGACCCGGGCGGAGAAGCGCACGTACGGCGGGAGGGGGAACGTCGTCTCCGTGGCGCTCGCCGTGGGTCGTGCGCAGGCGCGGCACGCCCTGGCGGTGCTGCACACCTCGGGGCTGCGCACCCGGGTGGTGTGGATCGACGTGGAGCAGGTCACCCGGCACCCCTGGTCGTCGAACCCTGACGCGAACCTCGCCGTGGTGCGCGGCGTCGCGGCCCAGCTGCGCCGCGCCGGGGTGACGCCCGGGCTCTACACGAACTCCTCCAGCTGGGCGACGGTCGTCGACGACGCCCGGCTCCGGCTGCCGGAGTGGCGCAGCGTCGGGCCGCGCCCACGGGCGACGGCGCAGCGCGCGTGCTCGGCAGCTCCCCTGAACGGTGGGCAGGTCGTGCTCGTGCAGTTCTGGACGTCCCGGGCCGACTACGACCTCGCCTGCCCCGCGCTCGACGAGCGGGCCGCCCGGCTCCGGTGGTTCGCTGCGCCCTGACCGGCCTCAGCGCGCCCGCAGGTGCAGCACGACCGCCTGCGCGGGATCGAGCCGCGGAGCGGGCAGCCCGACGCGGCCGAGCACCGCTCCGGTCGCGCTGGTGCGACCGCGCGCCCACCACGGCGGCGCCGACACCTCCGTGGCCGCCGCGACGCCGGCGTCGTCGCGACGCTCGAGCTCGTACACCGCATCCGGGTCCAGTCCCGGCAGGAGGAGCCGCCCGGACTGCTGCTCGGGGCTCGTCGCCGTCCGCACGTAGGCGAACAGCGCCTCCCGCCGGTCCGCCGCCACGACCCCGTGCAGGAGCGCGGCCGGGTCGGGCAGGTCGGCGCGGACGACGTCCCCGGAGTGCAGGAGCCCGCGGACCTGCCGGTAGAGCGCCGCCCAGGCCCGCAGCCGCTGCACCTCCTCGTCCGTGCAGGTGGTGATGTCCCACTCCAGGCCGGCGTGCCCGAACAGCGCGGTGATCGTGCGCATCCCGAGCGAGGTGGCGCGATGCGTGGTGTGCGCGACCGGCGGCCCGACGTGCGCCCCGACGAGTTCGGGCGGCAGCAGCAGCCCGGTCCAGCGCTGGATGAGCTGGCGCTCGACCGGGTCGTTGCAGTCCGACGCCCAGACCCGGTCCGTGTGCTCGAGGATCCCCAGATCCACCCGCCCGCCGCCGGACGCGCAGGACTCGATCTCCAATCCCGGATGCCGGCGCTTGAGCCCGTCCAGCAGCTCGTACACGGCGGCGGTCTGGTCGTGCACACCGGCCCGGCCCGTCGTCGTGCCCACCGCCTCGTGCAGGTCCCGGTTGTGGTCCCACTTGAGGTAGGCGATGCCGATCTCGTCGACGAGAGCCGACAGCCGCTCGCCGAGGTAGGCGGAGACGCCGGGGTTGGCGACGTCGAGCACCACCTGGCCCCGCCAGGCCCGGGCGCGCGGTCCGAGCACCCAGTCGGGGTGGGCCCGGACGACGTCGGAGTCGGGGTTGGCCATCTCGGGCTCCACCCAGAGCCCGAACTCCATCCCGAGCCCCCGCACGTGGTCGGCGAGGGGCCGCAGCCCCTGCGGCCACACGTCGGGGGCGACGTACCAGTCCCCGAGCCCCGAGGTGTCGTCGCGGCGGCTGCCGAACCAGCCGTCGTCGACGACGAAGCGCTCGACCCCGATGGCGGCGGCCCGCTCCGCCAGGCGGGCGAGGGTGTCGAACGACTGGTCGAAGTACACCGCCTCCCAGGTGTTGAGCACGAGGGGCCGCGGACGACGGGGGTGCTGCGGCCGGCCCCGGAGCCACCTGTGGATCCGGGCGGAGGCGGCGTCCAGCCCGCCGTCGCTCCAGGTGAAGTCGACCCAGGGCGTCGTGTAGCCCTCGCCCTCGGCCAGCCTGATCTCGCCGGGGAGCAGCAGCTCGCCGCCGCCGAGGACGCCGGCACCGCCGCTGCCCGCGCCCTCGGGCAACCGGTCGGCCAGGTGGACGTGGTCGCCGCTCCAGGCGACGTGGACGCCCCACACCTCGCCGGTGCGGAAGCCGAAGCCCGGCGTCCCGGCCACGAGCAGGAGCGTGGCGTCCTGCCCGGTCCGCCCCCGCCGGGACTCCCGCGCCAGCGTGCCGTGCGCGAACGGCCGCCGCTGCGGGCTGCGCTCGCGGCACCAGCGCCCCGTGAGGTCGAGCAGCTCACCGGCGCGCTCGGGCACCGGCAGCAGGCCGAGCAGGCCGTCGAGGGTGTAGACGCCGGCGCCGGTGTTCGTCAGGGTCTGCCGGACGCGCAGCAGGCCGGAGGCCTCGAGCCTCAGCTCGAGTGCGAGGTCGAGGCCGGCCTCCGGATCGGCCGCCTGCGCGGTGAGCACCTGGGCGCCGCCGGCCTCGATCGCGACGGCCGGGTCGGCGACCACGGCCAGGCGCGGGAACGGGTCGCGGCCGTCGCGGTGCCCGGCGAGGCCCGGGCGCCCCGACCAGCCGTCGACCTCGGTCGGCACGAGCGGGAACGGCACGGGCTCGCCGAACGCGGACCGGGGTTGGCCGGGGCGGAGGTCGGCGACGAGCCGCTCGAGCGCCTCGGCGTCGAGCGGGCCGGGATCGGCACCCCAGTGCAGGACGCGCGGCAGCTGGGGCCCGCTGGTGTCGAGGAGGACGGCGACCCCCGCGGACCTCAGCAGGCGGGCCGTCATCCCTTGTTGGCCCCGAGGGTCAGGCCGGCGACGAAGTGCTTCTGGAGCAGGAAGAAGATGATGATGACGGGCGCCGCCACGATGATCGATCCGGCGGACACGAGGTTGTTGTCGGTGAAGAACTGACCACGCAGGTTGTTCAGGGAACTCGTGACGGGGAACTTGTCGCCGCTGTTGAGCAGGACGGTCGCCCAGAAGAACTCGTTGTAGATCCAGTTCACCTCGAGCGTCGCCAGCGCCGCCAGCGGTGGGCGGCAGAGCGGCAGCGTGATCGTCCAGTACTGCTTCCAGACGCTCGCGCCGTCGACCTGCGCCGCCTCGTAGAGCTCCTTCGGCAGCGTCTTCATGTAGTTGGAGAGGACGAACGTGCAGAACCCGGCCTGGAAGGCCGTGTTGACGAGGATGAGCACCCAGTAGCTGTCGTACAGCAGGTCCGAGTCGCTCATCCAGTCCGGGAGCGGGACGTTGATCGACAGCCGGTAGAGCGGGATGAGCAGGGCCTGCTGCGGCAACAGGTTGGCCGCGGTGAACAGGCCCAGCAGGACGATATTGAGCTTCCAGCTGAACCGCGCGATGACGAACCCGACCATCGAGGCGAAGAACAACGTCAGGATAACGGCCGGGACCGTCACGTAGACGGAGTTCAGGAAGTGCGTGGTGAAGTCGGCCTGCTGCCAGGCGTCGACGTAGTTCTTCAGCGTCCATCCGCCGAAGGAGATGTACCCGTGCGTGGACGTGTAGGTGTAATCACGCAGCGACGACAGGACCGCCCAGAACAGCGGGAACAGCCAGATCAGCGAGATGACGACGAGAAAGACGTAGGTCGCGATCCGCCAGCCGCGCTTGCCGCGCACCGGGCGGTTCTCACGCGGCGCGAGGACGGCGTCGGCGGTCGGCGTCGGCGGGGTCTCGAGCGTGCTCACCGGTCCTCCTCACGCAGGACGGTCGACAGGTAGATGACGATGAAGACCAGCGAGACCACCAGCATGATGGTCGCGAGGGCGGACCCGAACCCGATCCGGCTCGCCTCCCCGATGACGTTCTGGGTGACCAGGGCGGAGAGCACCTCGAGCCCGTTGCGGCCCTTGTTCACGACCCAGACGATGTCGAACGCCCGCAGCGACTCGATCACCGTGATGACGAAGACGATGACGTTGATGGGCCGCATCACGGGGAAGACGATCCGGAAGAAGGTCTGCACCTCGCTGGCGCCGTCGACCTCCGCCGCTTCGCGCAGCGTGGGGTCGACACCCTTCAGGCCCGCCAGGTACAGCAGCATGATGTACCCGACATGTCGCCAGCAGGTGGCGACGAGAACCGCCCAGATGTTGACGCTCGGGTCGCCGTACCAGTCGACCGGATGGTCGATGATGTGCACTTTCTGCAGTGCGAAGTTGACGAAGCCGAAGTCCTGCGAGTACTGCAGTTGCCAGATGAAGCCGACCAGGGCCAGCGACAGGACGACGGGCAGGAACAGAGAGGTCTGGTAGAAGCGGCTGCCCCGCAACCCCCTGTCGATGAGGACGGCGAGGAAGATGCCGAACGGCGTCGCGACGAGGAAGAGGACGGCCAGCCACAGCAGGTTGTGCTGGATCGCCGGCCAGAACGGCGGATAGATCGTCGCCGACGTCGTGGTAGTTCTTGAATCCGATCCACTGGATCCCGGAGAGGGATCCGATGCCGTTCCAGTTGGTGAACGACAGCGCCACCGTGGCGATCGCGGGAAGCCAGACGAGCCCGACCGTGAGGACCACGGGCACGATGACCATGCCGAAGACGACGACCTTGTCACGGGCGCTCAGCCGTCGGACCCGCTTGTTCTGGGGCACTCCGCCGTGCCCGGTGCCGCCGCTCCCCCCGGTCTTCAGCCGCTCCAGATCCACCGGGACGAGTGGCGGTTGACTGCTGCCGGCCATGGACGGTCCTCCATCGGTCTCGTCGATCTGCTCACCCTGCCGCAGCGAGCGGGTGGACCGGGGCCGGGCCGGGCCGCGAAGGCTCCGACCCGGCCCCGGTGCTGCTAGACGAAGATAGACTTCGCCTGGTTCTCGATGCTGGTGAGCAGGCCGTCGATGTCGTTCGGGTTCTTGATGAACGACTGCAGCGACGGGATCATGACGGTCGAGGCGAAGTCCGGCCGGGTGTCGCGGTCGAGGAACTGCGAGATGTTCTTCGCCGAGCCCACGAGGTCGGCCGATTTCTTCTGCAGCGCCGTGTACGAGGTGACGTCCGACTTCCCGTTGGCGATGAGCGTCGTCGGGTCCGTCTTCGCGTAGAGCGTGCCGGCGTCGGAACCGCCCAGGTAGCTGAGCAGCTTCTTGGAGCCGGCCTCGTTCTTCGGCTTCTTCGCCAGCATGTAGCCGTCGATGGGGGCGTCGAGGGCGTCGGAGCCGATCGAGGAATCGATCTCGGGGAATGTGAAGAAGTCCACGTCGTCGAGGTCGGCCTTGGGGAACTGCTGCGTGACGAACAGGCCGAGCAGGTACATGCCGGCCTTCTTCTGCTGCAGCGTCTGGGCGGCCTCCTGCCAGGTCCGGCCGAGCGCGCCGTCCTGGTGGTACGGCAGGAGCTGCTGCCAGGTCTGGAAGACCTTCTTGACGCCCGGGTCCGTCCACGGCTTCTTGTGGGCCATCAGATCGATGTGGTACTGGTACCCGTTGATCCGCAGGTTGAGCACGTCGAACGTGCCCATCGCCGGCCAGCCGTCCTTGTCCGCGAACGCGATCGGGGTCAGGCCGTCCTTCTTCATCTGCGCCGCGAGCTTCGTCAGGTCGTCGAGCGTCTTCGGCACCTTGTAGCCGTGCTTCTGCCAGACGGACTTGCGGTAGAAGACCGCCCACGGGTAGTACGACGCGGGCACGAAGTACTGCTTGCCGTCGTCGCCCGTGGACGCCGCCTTGAAGCCGTCGCTGAACCCCTGCAGGTTCTGCCACACGTCGCTGACGTCCCCGGCCAGGCCCTGCGCCGCGAAGAACCGCATGCGGTAGCCGGCGAACCACGTGAACACGTCGTCCGGCTTGCCCTGCAGGTAGTTGTTGATCTGCTCCTGGAAGGTGTTGTGGTCGACCGTGTTGATCTTCACGGTCAGGCCCGAGTTCGCCGTCTGGAAGCTGTTGACGAGTGTCTGCAGGGTGGCCTTCGGCACCGCGTCCGAAGCGTTCGACCCCAGGGTGACCGTGCCGGTGGCGGCGCTCGACGAGCCGCCTCCGCTGCTGCTGCTACTGCTGCTACTGCCGCAGGCGGCCAGCAGCGCGCTGCCCCCGAACGCGGCACCGAGGCCGAGGCCGGTGGAGAGCACCGAGCGACGCCGCAGGGACGTGCCTGCGACGGACGGTGGCACCAGACGAGCGAGGTACTCGGCCTCGGTCTGGGGTCGGGACATGGTTCCTCCTTCGGAGCAAGCCGGTCAGGAGGTCGAACAGAACCTAACATGACCTCCCACGTGCCGCACACCTTCCGACGAGGGGCATCCGGAGTCAAGGTCGCGACATGCATTCGTAACCAAACCGAGTCCTGACGGAGCATTGTCGTGACCCCGTGACGCCGTCCGGGCCTGCGGGAAGCCGGTCGTGAGGGGTACGCTCGGGGGGCTCCGGCCTCGCAACGCGTGTCGCGGAGGTGACGGGAGCATCACGTCGACAGAGGCCGCTTCCCCAGCGCCGAGACCCCCGGGAGGGCGGGAGTCGGGCACGCGTCCGAACATCCCCATGTCGGAAACTGTTGACTTCACCGCTCGGCCGGTGGACTCTTCCGCGCAGGGCCTCGGCCCGGCGACGGCGCCGGACAGGACGATCGGCGAGAGGGGGGACGGTGCTCGCACGACAGCGCCAGGAACGCATCCTGGAGGAGGTCCGGGTCCGTGGCGGCGCGCGGGTGAGCGACCTCGTCGAGCTCCTCGCCGTCTCGGACATGACCGTGCGCCGCGACATCGCCGCGCTCGCACGGCGTGGTCTCGTCGCCCGCGTGCACGGCGGCGCGACGGCCGTCTCCGGCCGCAGCACGGAGGAACCGGGCTTCGAGGCGAAGTTCTCGCTGCAGACCGCCCAGAAGGCGGCGATCGCCATGGCCGCGGCCGCGCTCGTCGGCCCGGGCGACAGCGTGGCCGTGTCGGCGGGCACGACGACCTACGCCGTCGCGCTGGAGCTGCGCGCCGTCCCGGACCTCACCGTCGTGACGAACTCCATCCCCGTCGCCGACCTCCTGCACGCCCAGCACCGCGACGACCTGCGCGTGCTGCTCACCGGCGGCACGCGGACGCCGTCGGACGCCCTGGTCGGCCCGCTCGCGGTGGCGGCGCTGCGGTCGTTGCACGTGGACTGGCTGTTCCTGGGGGTGCACGGGGTCGACGAGCGGGCAGGTCTGACCACCCCCAATCTGGTGGAGGCGGAGACCAACCGCGCCCTCATCGCGGCGGCCCGCCGCGTCGTCGTGACCGCCGACTCGAGCAAGTGGGGCGTCGTGGGACTCAGTTCGATAGCTCGGCTGGACGAGGTCGACGTCCTCGTGACGGATGACGGCCTCGACGCGGACGCGGCGCGCGTGGTGCGGTCGCGGGTGGGCAGGTTGGTGGTGGCTCCGACGGCGGGTGCCCCGGCGGTCCACGCCGGAGGCTGACCGACAGACTGTCCGCCGTCCGCCGCGAGACGTGCCGACCACGAGGAGGAACCATGACCGCGACGCCGGCGGCACCCGCCGTCCGTCGGACGCCTGACGTCCTGGCCGACGGCCGGCAGATCATCTACTTCGACGACACCGAGCCGTACGTCTCGGGCCAGGCGACCCGGGCGACGCCGGACACCCGGCCGCTCGAACCGGCCGATCCCGGCCACTCCCAGCTGCGCTACGACGTCCTCACCGGCGAGTGGGTGACGATCGCCTCGCACCGCAACACCCGCACCTTCATGCCCCCGGCGGACGAGTGCCCGTTGGACCCGACCGGGCACGGGCGGGTGCCGAGCGAGATCCCCGCGCACGACTACGACGTCGTGGTCTTCGAGAACCGGTTCCCCTCGTTCACGATGACCGCCGTCGGCCAGCCCGGCGACATCGACGGCGAGGCCCTGTTCCCCTCCCGGCCCGGCATCGGGCGGTGCGAGGTCGTCTGTTTCACCGCCGACCACGACTCCTCGTTCGCCTCCCTGGAGCCGCGCCGCGCCCGGACCGTGATCGAGGCCTGGGCGGACCGGACGGCGGAGCTGTCCGCGCTGCCCGGCATCCGGCAGGTGTTCCCGTTCGAGAACCGCGGACGCGAGATCGGCGTCACGCTCACGCACCCGCACGGCCAGATCTACGCCTACTCGTTCCTGCCGCCGCGCAGCGCGCAACTGGTGCGGCAGGCGGCCGAGCACCGTTCGGCGACCGGCGGTAACCTGCTCGCCGACGTCCTGGACGCCGAGCGCCGGGCGGGTACCCGCGATCGTCCTCAGGGGCGAGCACTGGACCGCGTTCGTGCCCGCGGCCGCGCGCTGGCCCTTCGAGGTGCACCTGGCGCCGCACCGCGACGTCCCCGACTTCGCCGCGCTCGACGACGCGGAGCGCGACGAGCTCGCGCACGTCTACCTCGAGCTGCTGCGCCGCGCCGACCGCTACTACGACGGCGTCCCCGCCCTGCCGTACATCGCCGCCTGGTTCCAGGCGCCGGTCGGGGAGCAGCGCGAGCTCGGCCGCCTGCACCTGCAGCTGTTCTCCGTGATGCGGGCTCCGGGCCGGCTCAAGTTCCTCGCCGGGTCCGAGTCCGGAATGGGCGCATGGATCAACGACGCCTCACCCGAGAAGATCGCCGCACGTCTGCGCGAGGTGGCGTCGTGACCGCGGCCGCGCGGCAGCGGCGCCTCCGGCACGTCGGGCACGGTCACGGCCGACTGGTACGCGGACGCCGACCAGCCGGCGCGGGCGGCGTCGGCCCGGCGGGCCGCCGAGGGGTTCGAGGCCGAGTTCGGCCGTCCACCGGCCGGGGTCTGGGCCGCGCCGGGCCGGGTCAACGTGATCGGCGAGCACGTCGACTACAACGGCGGGCTCTGCCTGCCCTTCGCGCTGGCGCACCGCACCTACGTCGCGCTGGCTCCCCGGGACGACGACCGGCTCGTCGTGACGAGCGCGCAGGTGCGCGACGACACCGGGCAGGGCCGCCCCGCTGGGAGGGCCGGCTCGACGACGTCGCGCCCGGCACCGTCGACGGCTGGGCGGGCTACGCCGTCGGCGTCCCCTGGGCGCTGCGCCAGTCAGGCCACCGGGTGCCGGGCTTCGACGCCGTCGTCGACGGGCTCGTGCCGCTCGGCTCGGGACTGTCCTCGTCCGCGGCGCTGGAGTGCGCCGTCGGTGTGGCGCTCGACGAGGTGGCCGGGCTGGGGCTGGGCGGGGACGACGACGGCCGCGCCGCGCTGGCCGCCGCGTGCGTCCGCGCCGAGAACGACATCGCCGGCGCACCGACCGGCGGCATGGACCAGGCGGCGTCGCTGCGGTCCCAGGCGGGCTCGGCGCTGCTCATCGACTGCGTCGACTTCTCGGTGCGGCACGTGCCGTTCGACCTGGCCGCGGCCGGCCTGGAGCTGGTGGTCATCGACACCCGAGCCCACCACGCGCTGCAGGACGGGCAGTACGGCTCACGGCGGGAGCAGTGCGAGCGCGCGGCGGCGCTGCTCGGCGTCCGGTGGTTGCGCGAGGTGCACGCCATCGAGCTGGACGCGGCTCTCGACCGGCTGCGCGACCTCGTCGACGATCCGGAGGAGGCGGACGAGATCGCCCGCCGGGTGCGGCACGTCGTCACCGAGATCGCCCGGGTCCGGCAGGCCGTGCTGCTCGTCGAGGACGGCGACCTCGCCGGCATCGGCCCGCTGCTCGACGCCTCGCACGCGTCGCTGCGCGACGACTACGAGGTGTCCTGCCGGGAGCTCGACCTGGCGTGCGAGGCCGCCAAGGGCGCCGGAGCGCTCGGCGCGCGCATGACCGGCGGCGGGTTCGGTGGCTCCGCCATCGCCCTGGTGCCGGCCGGCAGCGGGGACGCGGTCGCCGACGCGGTCGCCGCGGCCTTCGCCGCCGAGGGCCTTGCCGCCCCGGGTTTCCTGCGCGCCGTCCCGTCGGCCCCCGCCGGGCGGGTGTCGTGACCCGGCTGCGGACCTTCGAGCGCGACGGGCTCGTCTTCGACGTCCGCGACGAGGGACCGGCGGACGGCGACGTCGTCGTCCTGCTGCACGGCTTCCCCCAGGACGCCTCCGCCTGGGACGACGTGGTCCCGCACCTGCACGCGGCCGGCCTGCGGACCCTCGCCCCCGACCAGCGCGGGTACTCGCCCGGGGCGCGGCCCGACGGGCGCGACGCCTACCGGCTGAGCAGAGATCGTCGCGGACACCCTGGCCCTGCTCGACGCGGCCGGAGTCGAGCGCGCGCACCTGGTCGGGCACGACTGGGGTGGGGCGGTCGCCTGGGCGGTGACGCGCCCGCCACCCGGAGCGGTTCGCCAGCGCGGTCGTGCGTGTCGACGCCGCACCCGGGGGCGATGGGGCACGCCGCGACGCACAGCCTGCAGGCGCTGCGGAGCTGGTACATGGCCCTGTTCGCAGCTGCCGGTGGTCCCGGAGCTCGTCGTCCCGCCCGGCCTCGGGCCATGCGCTGCGCGCCAGCGGCCTGCCGGCCGGCCGCGCCGAGCACTACGTGCGCCGGATGCGCGAACCCGGGCGCCTTCTCCGGCCGCGCTCGGGCTGGTACCGGGCGCTCGGGCTCGGTGTCGCCGGGGCGCTGCCCCGCATGCTCGACCCGCGCGGCCGCGTCCGCCGGCGCCTGCGTCCGGACCGGCCCAGCTGGACGGGGCCGACGACGTACGTCTGGGGCCGGCGCGACGTCGCGCTCGGCCGGGCGGCCGCCGAACGGACGGGGCGGTTCGTGCGGGGGGACTACCGGTTCGTGGAGCTGGACGCCGGTCACTGGCTGCCGGAGACCCGGCCGGCCGAGGTGGCCGCGGAGATCCTGGAGCGAGCGGTCGGCCGGGTCGCACGCTGACGGCCCGGCACCGAGCGAGATGGTCGCCGGTGTCGGGCCGTGAACGATGTGCCTGGGCTGTCAGGCGCCCGGGGCGCGCTCCGTCGTCTCGGGGGTCTCCCGGATCTGGACGGTCGGCGGCGGCGAGCAGATCTCCCTTGTCGCGGATGGCCTTGATGACGGCCTGCTCCTTGGAGCGGGCGCCTTCGGCCTTCATGATCTTCGCGAGGATCCGCTCTTCCTCGGCACTGAGCCAGAGCGTGAATGACATGACTCTCACCGTAGACCTTTGCTCGGAGGTGACGCGAACCACACGGTCGGACGGACGACTGAATTCCGTCGACGTACCCCGGCTCCCCTCGTCCATACCTGTCTCGGCACCGCCGTCCTGCGTCCGGAGCTCTCGCCGATCCACCCGCCGTCCATCCCGCGCGGCTGTCGGCGGCGCGGCCTAGTCTCGCCAGCGTGACCAGCACCGGGACGACCGCCCTGAGCCGGCCGGCTCCGCACGAGCGACTCGTGGCCGTCGACGCAGGCGGGCCGCGGCTCGCGGTGACCGGAGTTCGCGGGCCATGGCGGGCACCGGCATCCCTTCCTGCTCGTCCACGGCCTCGCGTCCAACGCCCGGCTCTGGGACGGCGTCGCCCGCCGCCTCGCCGCGGCCGGTCATCGCTGCGTCGCCGTCGACCTGCGCGGGCACGGCCGTCCGAGGAACCGTCGAGCGGCTACGACACCGACACGGCCGCCGACGACCTGGCGGCCCTCGCGCCGTTGCTCGGCCTGCGCTCCCCGGTCGTCGTCGGGCAGTCCTGGGGCGGCAACGTCGTCCTGTCGCTCGCCGCCCGCCACCCCGGCGTCGCGGCCGCGTCGCCTGCGTGGACGGCGGGTGGCTCCGCCCGAGCGACGGCTTCCGCGACCTTCGAGGAGTGCTGGGCGGCGCTGGCCCCGCCCGTGCTCGACGGCCTTCGCTACACCGATGTCGTCGCCCGGATCCGCGCCGCCCACCCGGACTGGCCGCCGAGGGCGTCGAGGGGACGCTCGCGAACCTGTCGAGCTGCCCGACGGCGGCGTGCGCGCCCGGCTCTCCCGCGAGCACCACCGGGAGATCGTCCGCTCCCTCTACGACGGCGATCCGGCCGCCTGGTACCCGCTCGTCGAGGTGCCCGTGCTGCTGGTGCCCGCGGCCGGCGAACGGCCGGAGCCCGGGGAGCCCGCGCGGATCGCCGCCGCCCGGAGCCGCCGTGCGCGCGGCACTCACGGCACTGCCCCGGCGTCGGCGCACGCTGGTACCCCGGGGCGGACCACGACCTGCACGCCCAGCACCCCGACCGGCTCGCGGCCGACCTCCTCGCCCTGGAGTCGTCCCTATCCAGCCGCGCTGGCCGCGTCGAGACCGGCGAGGAGGGCCGCCGATGAGCATGCTCGTCGTCATGGGCTCCGGCGAGACCGCGCCCAGCCTGGTGAAGGTGCACCGCGAGGTGGACCTGGCGACGCCGGGCGACGGGCCCGGCCGTCGTCCTCGACACCACCTTCGGCTTCCAGGTCAACGCCGACGACCTGGTGGAGAAGACCTCCAGCTACTTCTCGGCCTCCGTCGGCCTGCCGGTCGAGCTCGCCTCCTGGCGGCGCGCGGACGCTCCGCAGGTGGAGCGCGAACGCACGCTCGCCCTGCTCGGCCGCGCCCGCTGGGCGTTCGCCGGTCCCGGCAGCCCGACGTACACGCTGCGGCAGTGGCGCGGTACCGGCGTGCCGGAGGCCCTGGCCGACGTGCCTGCGCGCGGCGGGACCCTGGTCTTCGGCTCCGCCGCCGCCTGCACCCTCGGCACCCACGCGATCCCGGTCTACGAGATCTACAAGGCGGGCGCCGACCCGTTCTGGGAGACCGGCCTGGACCTGCTCGGGCGGCTGACCGGCCTGGCCGCCGTCGTCGTCCCGCACTTCGACAACGCCGAGGGCGGCCGGTACGACACGCGCTACTGCTACCTGGGCGAGGAGCGGCTCACGCGCTCGAGCGCGAACTGCCTGACGAGGTGGGCGTGCTCGGCGTGGACGAGCACACCGCGCTGCTCGTCGACGTCGCCGCGAGGATCGGCCCGGGTCGCCGGCACGGGCACGGTCACGGTGCGCCGGCGCGGCCGGTCCCGCAGCTTCCCGGCGGGCTCCCGGCTCCCGCTCGCCGAGCTCGACGCGCTGCTGCGCGGTTACGACGTCGCCGGCGCGTCCGGCGCCGACCGCGGCGGAGCTGTCCGAGCCGGCCCAGCTGTCCGCGCCGGCGGGCCGCGGTCCCCGAACCCCGCCCCGCCGCGGCCCGCGCGTCCGTCACTGCGGACGGACGCCGAGGGATGCCGGATCGCCTTCGACGCCGCCCTGGCCGCCGCGGACGTCGACGGCTGCGTCGCCGCGATCCTCGACCTCGAGGCCGCGATCGTGGCCTGGAGCACGGACACCGACCAGAACGACGACCTCGACCACGCGCGGCGGGTGCTGCGAGCGCTCGTCGTCCGGCTCGGCGACCTCGCGACCGACGGCGTCCGCGACCCCCGCGAGGTCGTCCGGCCCTACGTCGAGGCGCTGCTCGAACTGCGCGCCCGGGCCCGGGCCGCCCGCGACTACAGCCATCTCCGACCTGGTGCGCGACCGGCTCGGGGCGGCCGGCGTCGAGGTGCGGGACACCCCGGAGGGGGCGCAGTGGGTTCTCGCGGGAGCCGGTCGCTGAGCGCGCCGCGACGGTAGGGTGCAGCGCATGTCCGGGTCCCTCGGCACCGCGATCCTCCCCATGGCGAACCCGATCCGGGACTACGACTGGGGAGCGCTCGAGACGCTCGCGCGCCTGCAGGGCCGGGAGCCCACGGGCGCACCCGGAGGCGGAGCTGTGGATGGGGGCGCACCCCTCCGCCCCGTCCACCGTCGTCGCCGCCGACGGCACCGTGCACCGGCTCGACGACCTCGTCGCCCGAGCGCCCGCACGAGCTGCTCGGCCCGGACGTCGTCGCCGCGTACGGCGCGCGCCTGCCCTACCTGCTGAAGGTGCTCGCCATCGCCGGCCCCCTGTCGCTGCAGGTGCACCCGGACCGCGACCGCGCCCGGGAGGGGTTCGCCGGGGAGGTCGAGGTGCACGGTGACCACCGGTACGTCGACCCCCATCCCAAGCCGGAGATGCTCTACGCGCTCGAACCGGTCGAGGCGCTGTGCGGCTTCCGGCCCGCCGCGGACGCCGCACGCCTGCTCGGCCTCGTCGACGGAGCGCGACTGGCCGCCATCGCCGAGCCGTTGCTCGGCGCCGGCGGCGGCGACGAGACCGCCGCGCTGGAGCGGGCCTTCGAGATCCTCGTGACCTGGCCGGACGACGACCGCGCCGACCTGGCGGCGGAGGCCGCGGACGCGGCGGACGCCGTGGTCCGCGCGGGACGGCCTGACCGAGCACGACCGCGCCGCGCTGGGCTGGGTGACCCGCCTGGCCGAGTTCTTCCCCAAGGACGCCCTCGTCGTGGCTCCGCTGCTGCTCCACCTCGTGCGGCTGGAGCCCGGCGGCACCCTGTTCGTGCCCGGCGGGCGCTCCGCACTCCTACCTCAGCGGCACCGGCGTCGAGATCATGGGCAACTCCGACAACGTGCTCCGCGCCGGGCTGACCCACAAGCCGGTCGCGGTCGAGGAGCTGCTGCACGTCGTCGACGGGCGCAGCCGCCCGCACCGCAGCCCGGAGATCGTCCTCGGCGGCTGCGAGGTGGGCTGGCGGCCGGAGGCGCCGGAGTTCCAGCTGACCCGGCTCCGCCTGACCGGCGACGCACCGGTCGAGGCGTAGCCAGGGCCTGCCCGGGCCGCAGATCGTGCTCGTCACCGCGGGCACCGTCACCCTCCGATGCGACGGCGCCGCGCACGTGCTGCACTGCGGGGAGTCCGCCCTCGTCCCCGCCGGCTGCGGTCCGCTGGTGCTGGCGGGGCCGGGCGAGGTGTTCCGCGCGGCCGTCGGGAGCACGACGCTGCCGTGAACCCGGAGGTGGGCGCGGCGTCCGTCAGCCGCTCTTGCGCCGGAAGGACCGGCGGACGCTCTCCGGGCCGTGCGCTCCGTGGATCTTGCCGCTGTCGCCGCGCTCCGCGGCCTCGCCCTGCTCCGCCGCACGGCCCTGCTTGCGCTCGAGCGCCTCGCGGAACTTGCGCTTCATGTCGTCCCGCTGGTCCTCCGCCGCACCTGGATGCTCGGGCGTGTTCTCGGGCATGGTCCGCTCCTGTCGATCAGCGGGTCGCTGGGCGCCCCAGCCTCCCACGCCCGGGCTGACCCGTGCTCGTCCTGCACGCGTGGTGGCGGTTCACCGTCCGGGACGGACGACGGTGCCCTCGTCGTCTGGGCCGAGGACTCCGCGCGCGCCGGCCCTCGCGCCGCGCCCCGGCCGGGTGCCGCACGGCGCCGCCCACCCGTTCGCGGCGGACGCGGCGCAGCTGTCGGCCGCGCTCGCCCTGCCGCTCGACCTCGGCGACCGGCGCGATCTCACGCTGCCGACGCTCCGCGGCCGGCCGGAGGCGTCGCCCGAACTCCCTCGGGAGGAGGAGCGGGCCGCCGGGACCGGGCGGCCCGCGGTCTGGTCGGTGCCCGCCCTCGAGCTCGCTCCCGCCACCGCCCTCGAGGTGCTGCTCGCGCCGCTCCCGGACGACGTGGCCGCCGGGCTCGACCTGGCGGCACCTGGTGACGCTCGCGGCCTTCGCGGACGAGCTGGCGGCGCGCGGCCGGGCGCTGCCGGTCGTCCTCGCTCCGCCGGTGTCGCCGTTCGGCGTCCGCCCGTGGGGCGGCCGCGCGGTGTGGCGTCCGCTGGTCACCGGCGCCGACGCGGCCTGGTCCCGGGCGCTGGCCCTCGCGCTGCCGCCCGCCGGGCTCGCGGCGGACGGCGACGGCTCGCGTACCCCCGCAGACGTCGTCGCCGCCGCACTCGACGCGCTGGTCGACGCCGCCGTGCGCCGGCGGCTGTCGGCGTCCGGAACCGCGCCGGCACGTGCGACGGCCGGCGGGGCCTGGCTCGCCGCACTCGTCTCCCCCGGCGACGGGTCGTTCGAGGGGAGTGCCGGCGCCGTCGCGGCCCTGTCGGCCGAGCTCGCCCGCTGGGAGCGCGACGTCGTGGGCGGGCCGGCGCGGGCCCGGTTCCGGCTGGTCGAGCCGGCGGAGGGCGCGCTCGACGAGGTGTGGCAGCTCGAGTTCGCGCTGCAGTCGACGGTCGAACCCAGCCTCGTCGTGCCGGCCGCCGACGTCTGGGCGCCGGACGGCGCCGTCCGCGCTGGCCCGGCTCGTGCCCGCGCCGCGGCAGGCCCTGCTCACCGAGCTCGGCCGCGCCAACCGGCTCTACCCCGAGCTCGAACGCGCCCTGCGCGCCGCCCGGCCCGAGGCGCTCGTGCTCGACAGCGCGGGAGCCCACGCCTTCCTCCGCGAGGCCGCGCCGGTGCTCGCCGCCGCCGGCTTCGGCGTCGATCTTCCCGGCTGGTGGGGGCGTCCGCAGGCGCGGCTGGGTGCCCGCCTGAAGGCGGTGGCGCGCACCCAGCCCGGCGTGGTCGCCGGCGGGGCCGGGATCGGGCAGGACGCGCTGGTCGACTACAGCTGGGAGGTCGCGCTCGGCGACCAGAGCCTGGACGCCGAGGAGCTGGCCCGGCTCGCGGAGCTGCAGCAGCCGCTCGTGCGGCTGCGCGGCCAGTGGGTGGAGCTCGACCCGCGGCGGCTCAAGCGCGGGCTGGAGCTGCTGGAGGAACCGCCCGGCGTCGCGCTGACGCTGGCGGAGGTCCTCGGTCTGGCCGCGACCCTCGACGAGGAGACCACCGGACTGCCGGTGATCGGTGTGGAGGGCGACGGCTGGATCCGCGACCTGCTCGCGGTCGCCGCGGACGAGCGCGTCGAGCGGCTGCCCGCTCCCCCCGGGTTCCACGGGACGCTGCGGCCCTACCAGGAGCGGGGCGTGGCCTGGATGTCGTTCCTCGACCGGGTCGGGCTCGGCGGCGTGCTCGCCGACGACATGGGCCTGGGCAAGACGGTGCAGGTGCTCGCCCTCGTCGCGCTCGACCGGGGCACGGAGTCGGCGCTGGGCCCGACGCTGCTCGTCTGCCCGATGTCGCTGGTCGGCAACTGGCAGCGCGAGGCGGAGCGCTTCACCCCCGACCTGCGCGTGCACGTGCACCACGGCTCCGACCGGGCCCGGGGCGAGGACTTCGAGCAGGCGGTCGCCGACGCCGACCTCGTCGTCACCACCTACGCGGTGGCCGCCCGCGACGTCGAGGCGCTGCGGGAGGTGCCCTGGCGGCGCGTCGTGCTCGACGAGGCGCAGGCGATCAAGAACGCGGCGACGCGCTCGGCGCAGGCGGTCCGGTCGCTGGCGGCGCGACAGCGGATCGCCGTCACCGGGACGCCGGTGGAGAACCGGCTCGCCGATCTCTGGTCCATCCTCGACACGACGAACCCCGGCATCCTCGGCAACGCGCCGGCGTTCACCCGTCGCTTCGCGGTCCCGATCGAGCGGCACGGCGACGAGGACGCCGCGGACCGGCTGCGGACCCTCACCCGCCCGTTCGTGCTCCGCCGGCTCAAGACCGACCGGACGATCATCGCGGACCTGCCGGACAAGCTCGAGATGGAGGTCGTCTGCTCGCTGACCCGCGAGCAGGCGGCGCTCTACCAGGCCGTCGTCGACGACATGCTCCGCAAGGTCGAGGAGAGCGAGGGCATCGAGCGGCGCGGGCTGGTGCTCGCGACGATGACCAAGCTGAAGCAGGTGTGCAACCACCCCGCGCAGCTGCTGCGCGACGGGACGCCGCTGGCGGGGCGCTCGGGCAAGCTCGAGCGGGTCGAGGCGATCGTCGAGGAGGTCCTCGCCGGCGGCGAGCGCGCGCTGCTCTTCACGCAGTTCGCGGAGTTCGGCGGCATGCTGCGCTCGCGGCTCACCCAGCGGTTCGGGCGCGAGGTCCTGTTCCTGCACGGAGGCGTGCCGAAGAAGGAGCGGGACCGGATGGTGGCGCGCTTCCAGGCCGACGATCCCGCCGCGCCCGCGCTGTTCGTCCTCTCGCTCAAGGCGGGCGGCACCGGCCTGACGCTGACCGCCGCCAACCACGTGCTGCACGTCGACCGGTGGTGGAATCCCGCGGTGGAGGACCAGGCGACCGACCGGGCGTTCCGGATCGGGCAGACCCGCAACGTGCAGGTCCGCAAGCTCGTCTGCGCCGGAACGGTCGAGGAGCGGATCAGCGCGATGATCGCCGAGAAGCGAGGTCTGGCGGCACGGATCGTCGGCACCGGCGAGACCTGGCTGACGGAGCTGTCGACGCAGGAGCTCCGCGAGCTCGTCGCCCTCGACCCGGCCGCAGCCGTGGCGGACTGATTCCCGATCCCGGTGCGAACGCCGTCGGGCATCGGCGTCGATCCCGGGTTGTAGCGTGCGGGCATGCTCCGGGCGCTCGCACTCGCGGTGCGCGCGCTGTGGTGGCGCCGGGGGCAGTCGGTGGTCGTGCTGCTCGTCGCCACGTTCGCCGTCACGGTCGCGGCGGCCGGTCCGCTGTTCCTCCAGGGCGCCTCCGAGTCGATCCTCCGGCAGGCCCTCACCACCGCCTCGGGCACGTCGAACGGCACCGGCATCGAGGTCACGAAGGACGCCGCCGGCCGCGGCGGCGCCGGCCCGCTGCACGACGCCGTGGACGACGCTCTGGCGGGGACGTCGCTCGAGCGCGCCTACCCGCAGCGCGTCGTGGGGCTGGAGCGGCCCACCCGGCTGACGAGCAGTGGTGACCGCGACGCGGACCGGGTCACCGTCGTCGCCCGCGACGGCGCCTGCGGGCACCTGCGGATGGTCACCGGTCGGTGCCCCGCTGCCGACGCGGCGGACGAGGTCGCGGTGAGCGACGCCGACGCCCGTCGCCGGCGCTGGACGGTGGGCAGCCGGATCGGCGTCGACGCACTCCGCGACCCCGGCGGCCAGCCCGCGGCGGGTCGTCCCGGGCCGCCCGTCCCCGCCACCCTCGTCGTGGTCGGCACGTACAGCCCGATCGACCCCGGCGGCGCCTACTGGTTCGACGACACCCGCGGCTACTTCGGGGGCCAGCAGCGGCGGGACGAGCAGCGGACCGACGCCCCCGTCCGCACCCTCGAGGCGGCGTTCGTCGGCACCGGGACGTTCGCGCGGCTGACCGCCTCCGAGGGCACCCAGGTGCTCGCCGTCGAGGACCTGCTGCTCGACCCGGCCGCCGTCCGCCGCGCGGACCTGCCCCGGCTGCGCTCCGACCTCGACGCGCTCGGCGTCCGGCTCGCGGGGGCGGGCCTGGCGCACCGGGGTTTCTCGGACGCCGTGTCGACCGGGCTTCGGTCCGTGCTCGACGGGGCGGACGACGCGCTGGCGGGAACCGGGCCGCCGATCCTCGTCGTCCTCGCCGAACTCGTGCTGCTCGGTCTCGCGGTGCTCGTGCTCGTGGTCGCCGACGCGGCCGAGGCCCGCGGCGGGGAGATCGCGCTCGCCAAGCTCCGCGGCCTGCCGACCGGCGCCACCTTGGCGTTCGGGCTGCTCGAGACGGTGCTGCTGGTGCTGCTGGCCGTACCCCTCGGGGTCGTCGTCGCGCTCGCCGCGCTGGGCGGCCGCCCCGAGCGCGTTCGGCGCCGGGCTGGGGCCGCGAGCCGACGCGGGCATGTGGACCGCCGTCGCGGTGACCGCGCTCGGCGCACTGGTCGCCGCCGTCCTCGGCAGCGTCCGGACGCTGCGGCGCCCGGTCGTCGAGCAGTGGCGCCGCACCGCGGGGCGGCGGACCGCCCGCGCGAGCGCCGTCGAGGTGGTCGTCGTCACGCTCGCCCTGGCCGGCGGGTGGCAGCTGTGGCACGGCGGGCTGCTGCGCGGCCGTAGCGTCGACGTGGCCGCGCTGGTCGCGCCGGCTCTGCTGGCCCTCGCCGGCGCACTGCTCGGCGCCCGGGCGCTGCCGCTGCTCGCGGGCGCGATCGGGTCCGCCACCCGGCGCGGCCGCCACGTCGGGATCTTCGTGGGCGCCCGCGGCGTGGCCCGCCGGCCCGGCGGCGTCCGGCTCCTCGTCGTGCTGGCCACCGCGTTCGCCATGGTCACGTTCGCCGTCGTCGGGGCGGACGTCTTCGCCGCGAACCGGCACGACCGCGCGATGACCGAGGTGGGCGCCGCGCGGGTCGTGCACGTCGACCCGGCGGGGCCGGCCGACGTCGAGACGATCGTCCGGCGCCTCGACCCGGCGGGCACGCAGGCGATGGCCGTGACGGCCGTCCCGTCGTCGGTCTTCGGGGCCGACCTCGGCCGACCGCGACGTCGCGAGCGGGCCCTCCCGTGACGCGTTCACCCTTCTCCTCGTCGACCCGGCGCGCTTCGCGGCGACAGCCGCCTGGCGCTCCGACTTCGCGGCCGCGGGTCCCGCCGGGCTGGTGTCGGCGATCGACGATCCGGTCCGCGCACCAGTGGGCTTCCGGGGGGACGCGATCAGGATGACGACCAAGGCATCCGTCCCCTGCTGCGGCCGGCTGACGGCGACGCTCGAGGTCGTCGGCCCCGGGCGGCGCTCGTTGTCGGTGCTCCTGGGGCCGGTCCGCACCGGGACGAACACCCTCACCGCGCGGACCCCGGCGTGCGCGGCCGGCTGCAGCCTGCGCCGCCTCGTGCTCGACCGCAGCGGGCCCGGGTCCTTCCCGGTCGTCGCCGATCTGACCGTCGCGACCGTCGAGACCCATGCGACGGGCGGCGGCTGGACCGTGGTGCCGGCGGCGGTCGACCCGGCGGGCTGGCGGGCGTACGACACGACGCCGGAGGACCGGGGCGGCGGGGAGCCGGTCGCACACCTGACGGCGCCGGCCGCGGGCGGCGGCGTGCGCATCACGGTCGCCGCGCCGCCGAACGTGGCGGAGTTCGGCGCGGAGGCGACGACGCCGACGGCGGTGCCGGCCGTGGTGACGACCAGCATGCGGCCCGCGCCGGGGACCACCGGGTACGACGTCGCGCTGCCCTCCGGGGCGACGCTGACGATCGCTCCGCGCGCGTCGGCCGCGGTGCTCCCGCGCGCCGGCGGCGCCGGGGTGGTGCTGCCGATGGACGCCGCCGCGGCCGCCCGTCCGCTGGGCGACGAGGGCCTGCTCCCCGACCAGGTGTGGCTCTCGGCCACGGCCCCGGCGGATCTGCCGGCCCGGCTCGCCGCCGCCGGCGTCGCCGTGCAGGACGTCGAGACGGTCCAGGCCCGCGCCGCCGAGCTCGCCCGGCAGGGTCCCTCGCTCGCGGCGGGCTTCCTGCTCGCCGGGGCGCTCGCGGCCGCCCTGCTCGCGCTCGCCGCCGCCGTCGTCACGCTCTACCTGCTGGCGCGCCGGCGCTCCTTCGAGCTGGCCGCGCTGCGTGCGCTCGGGTTCGGACCCGGATCGGTACGGGCCGCCGCCGTCGCCGAGCCCGTCGGGCTCGCGGTCGCCGCCGTCGTTCTCGGCGTCCCGCTCGGGGTGCTGGCCGCCCGGATCGGGCTGCCCGGCGTTCCGGAGTTCGCGGACGCCGCAGGCGTCCTGCCCGTGCCGCCGATCCTCGTCCGGGTCGACCCGCTCCTCGTGCTGGCGACCGCCACCGTACTGGCGCTCGCGCTCGGCGCCGGCGTCCTGGCCGGCGGGCTGCTGCTGACGCGCTCGGCCCGGCCGGAGCGGCTCCGGGAGGGGCAGGCGTGACCGACCAGGCCGTCGTCGCCGAGGGCGTCGTCCACATCTACCGCCGGCAGGGCGTCGAGGTGGTCGCGCTGCGCGGTGTCGACCTCACCGTCGACGCCGGCGAGATGCTCGCCCTGCTCGGGCCCTCGGGGGCGGGCAAGTCGACCCTGCTCGCGCTCCTGGCGGGCCTGCTGCGGCCCTCCGCCGGCCGCGTGGTCGTCGCGGGGCGGGATCTCGGCGGGCTCAGCGAGCGCGCCCTGCTCGCCGTCCGGCGGCGGGACGTCGGCATCCTGCTGCAGGGGCCGCCACGCAACCTGCTTCCCTACGCCACGGTGACGGAGAACCTCTCCTTCGTGCAGCGGGGCCGCGCGGGGCGCGGCGCCGCGGGACGCCGGCGGCGGGCGGAGCTCCTCGCGGCCGTCGGGTTGGAGGGGCGGCAGCGTGATCGCGCCACCGCCCTGTCGGGCGGCGAGCAGCAGCGCCTCGCGCTCGCCGTGGCCGTCGCGCAGGCTCCCCGGGTGCTCCTCGCCGACGAGCCGACGAGCCAGCTGGACGCCGGGAGCGCCGCCGCGGTCACGGCCCTGCTCCACGACGTGCGGCAGCGGGAGGGGACGACGGTGGTCGTCGTCACGCACGACGAGCAGCTGGCGGACCGGCTGGACCGCAGCGTCGCGATCCGCGGCGGCCGGGTCGGCGCACAACGGCAGGCCGGCCGCACCTACGCCGTGGTCGGTCAGGACGGCTCCGTGCAGCTACCAGCCGAGGCCGCCGCCGCGTTCCCGCCCGGCACCCTCGTCCGCGTCGAGCGGACCCCGCGCGGCATCGAACTCGTCCCGGAGGACCGGTCGTGACCGCACCCGCTGTCGAGGCCGTCGACGTCGGCCTCGTGCTGCCCGGGACGGATCGGCGGGTGCTGGACGCGGTGAGCGTGGCCGTCAGCCCGGGCGAGAGCCTGGCGCTGACCGGCCCGTCCGGCTCCGGCAAGTCCACGCTGCTCGGTCTGCTCGCCGGCCTGCTCCCGCCGACGTCGGGGGCGGTGCTCCGCGACGGCGCCGACCTCGCCGAGCTGCCCGCGGCGTCCGCCCTGGCCGTGCGGCGGCGGACCGGGGTCGTGTTCCAGGGCTACGGCCTGCTGACGCTGCTCACCGGCGCCGAGAACGTCGAGCTCGCGCTGCAGGCCCGCGGGACGCCGCCGGAGGCGACAGCCACCGCGACGGCGCGGGCCCTGGCCGCGGTCGGCCTGGCGGAACGCGCGGAGCACCTCGTGGAGGAGCTCTCCGGCGGGGAGCAGCAGCGGGTCGCGGTGGCGCGGGCGCTCGCCGGCGACCCCGAGGTGGTCCTGGCCGACGAACCCACGGCGGAGCTCGACGAGGAGCGGGCCGCGCTCGTCCTCGACCTGCTGCTCGAGGTGCCACGGTCGGGCCGGACGCTGATCGTCGCCACCCACGACGACGAGGTCGCCGCCCGCTGCGACCTCCGGCTCCGGCTGCGGGCGGGCCGGACCGATACTGGAGGCCCATGAGCTGGCAGGACTGGGCCGACCGCGCCGCCCGACCGATCCGGGTCGAGGGCGGCCTCGTGGCGCGGTCCGAGCGCGGTGCCATCGGCTCGACCTGGTGGTCCAAGCGGTTCATCGCCGTCCTCGAGAGCCTGTCCCTCGGGGGCCGGCTCAGCCGGGGCCGCACCTACGCGCGCAAGGGACAGGTCCTCGAGCTCGACGTCCGGCCCGGGGCGGTCACCTCGACGGTGCAGGGATCGCGCCCGGAGCCCTACGCCGTCCGGGTCGGCTTCGCGCCCCTGCCGGAGAGCGCGTGGCAGGCGGTCGAGCGCGAGCTCGGCGAACAGGCGCTCTACCGGGCGCGGCTGCTCGCCGGCGAGCTGCCGGGCGAGCTCGAGCAGCTCTTCGCGGAGGCAGGCGCGCCGCTGTTCCCGCGGGAGTCGCGCGAGCTGGCGATGCGCTGCACCTGCCCGGACATCGCGGTGCCGTGCAAGCACATCGCCGCCACGTTCTACCTGCTGGCCGAGCGCTTCGACGACGACCCGTTCGAGCTGCTGCTCTGGCGCGGGCGCTCCCGCGCCGAGCTGCTCGCCGATCTCGGTGCCGACGCCGAGGCGGACGGGCCGGACGCCGCGGAACGCGTCGGCGCAGCCCGGGTGCTCGCGGACCTGCCGGCGCTCGACGTCGCCTCGGCGCTGGACCGGTTCTGGCTCCCACCCGTGCCCCTGCCGCCGCGGCCGCCGACCCTGGACGCGCCCGTGGACCTGCTGCTGCGCCAGCTGCCCGACCCGCCGCCGGTGCTCGGCGGGGAGGACACGCTCGACGCGCTCTCCGACGTCTACCGGGCGCTCCCGAGCCGGGACGCCTCGACCGGCTGACGCCGGGCGCACGGCCGGGGGCGAGGGTAGAAAGGGCCATGACCATCGCACCGGCCGTGGCCGACGACGCTCGGGCGCTCGCCGACGAGCTCACCGACCTGCGGCATCGCCTGCACGCCGAGCCCGAGATCGGGCTCCAGCTGCCGCGGACGCAGGAGAAGGTGCTCGCCGCGCTCGACGGCCTGCCCGTCGAGATCGCCACCGGGACGTCGACGACCTCGGTCACCGCCGTGTTGCGCGGCGGGGCGCGCGGCGGTCGACGGCGTGTCGTGCTCCTGCGGGGCGACATGGACGCGCTGCCCGTCGAGGAGCCGGCCGGCGTCCCGTTCCGGTCCACGGTCCCCGGTGTGATGCACGCGTGCGGTCACGACCTGCACACCACGATGCTGGCCGGCGCGGTGCGGCTGCTCGCCGCCCGACGGGAGGAGCTGGCCGGCGACGTCGTCTTCATGTTCCAGCCGGGCGAGGAGGGCTACGACGGGGCACGGCACATGATCGAGGAGGGCGTGCTCGACGCGGCCGGCGTCCGGCCCGTCGCCGCCTACGCGCTGCACGTCATGAGCAACCTCGCCCCGCGCGGCGTGATCGCCTCACGGCCAGGGCCGCTCATGGCGGCGTCCGACGGCGTCTTCGTGACCGTCCGGGGCCGCGGCGGGCACGGCTCGACCCCGCACGTCGCCCGGGATCCGATCGTCGCCGCCTGCGAGATGGTGACCGCGCTCCACGTGGCGATGACCCGGACCGTCGACCCGTTCGCACCCCAGGTGCTCACGGTCGGCAGCATCCACGGCGGCACCAAGCGGAACATCATCCCCGAGGCCGTGACCTTCGACGCGACGGTCCGGACCTTCGACCGCGCCGTCCGCACCACCGTCGCCGAGACCGTCCGCCGGGTGTGCGAGGGCGTGGCCGCGGCGCACGGCGTCGAGGTCGAGGTGCGCTACGAGGCGGAGTACCCGGTGACGGTCAACGACCAGGCCGAGGCGGCGTTCGCGCTCGGCGTCGCCGAGGACCTCTTCGGCGCCGGGTCGGCGATCCGGATGCCCAACCCCCTCACCGGGAGCGAGGACTTCTCCCGGGTACTCGCCGAGGTCCCGGGCGCGATGCTCTTCCTCGGCGCGCTCGCCGAGGGCCGCGACCCGCTGACCGCGGCCGGCACGCACTCGCCGGAGGCGGTGTTCTCCGACGCGGTGCTCCCGCTGGGCGCAGCGCTCCACGCGACCCTGGCGCTCCGGAGGCTGGCCCAGGCCTGAGGTCGGGCGCCCGGCACGACGAAGGGCCGCACGCGGTCGGCGTGCGGCCCTTCGTGTGGTGCGGGGTATTTCAGATGGGACGGACGTTTGCCGCCTCTCAGAGGAGGGACCCCAGGGCCCCTGCGCTCAGATCGGTCGGACGTTCGCGGCCTGCGGGCCCTTCTGGCCCTGCGTGACGTCGAACTCCACGCGCTGGTTCTCGTCCAGCGAGCGGTACCCGTCGGCCTGGATGGCGGAGAAGTGGACGAAGACGTCTGCGTTGCCCTCGTCAGGCGTGATGAAGCCGAAGCCCTTCTCGCCGTTGAACCACTTCACGGTGCCCTGTGCCATGACTTTCTCTCCTCATACGGTGGACCACCACGGTGCTCCAACCTGAAAGGAGCACCGGGTCGCGGACAGAACCCAAACTCGGGATCCTGCCCGGGCCCACATGCGCGGGGCCGGGAGACGGTCCTCGAGCCCCGGACGACGTACCTCGGCTGAACGGGCCGGGACGTCGCACGGAGGGTACGGCGACTGCAACCGCGGCAACGCTAGCACGTATCGGACACAGGCAAATCAGTCGAGTGCCCGCTCCGCGGCTTCGACGACGTTGGTGAGGAGCATCGCCCTCGTCATCGGGCCCACGCCGCCGGGCATCGGCGCGATCCAGCCCGCCACGTCGCGCACCTCCTGGTCGACGTCCCCGACGAGCCTGGTCCGCCCCGTCGCCTCGTCGACCACCCTGGTGATCCCGACGTCGACGACCACGGCGCCCGGCGCGACCATGGGCGCGGTCAGCATCCCCGGGACGCCGGTGGCGACGACGACGACGTCCGCGCGGCGGGTGTGCACGGCGAGATCCTTCGTGCCCGTGTGGCAGAGCGTCACGGTGGCGTTGACCGAGCGGCGCGTGAGCAGCAGCCCGAGCGGACGCCCGACGGTGACACCGCGGCCCACCACGCAGACCTCGGCGCCGCGCAGGTCGATGTCGTGCCGCAGGAGCAGTTCGACGATGCCCCGGGGCGTGCACGGCACGGCCGACGTGAGCGGTCCGTGCACGGTGTGGACGAGCCGGCCGAGGTTGGTCGGGTGCAGCCCGTCGGCGTCCTTCGTCGGCTCGATGAGCTCGAGCACGCGCTCGTCGTCCAGGTGCGGCGGCAGCGGGAGCTGCACGAGATAGCCGGTGCAGGCGGGGTCGGCGTTGAGCCGGCGCACCTGCTCCTCCACCTCGGCCTGCGTCGCCGTCGCCGGCAGCTCGACCTCGATCGAGGCGATGCCGACCTCGGCGCAGTCGCGGTGCTTGCCGGCCACGTAGGCGCGGCTGCCCGGGTCGTCCCCGACGAGGACGGTGCCGAGGCCGGGGACGATCCGCCGCTCGGCGAGGGCGGTGATCCGCTCCCGGAGCTCGGCGCGGATCCGGGCCGCCGTCGCCCTGCCGTCGAGGACCTGCGCCGTCACCAGGACTCCAGGCCGTCGTAGAGCGGGAAGTCGTCGGCGAGGCGGTTCACGCGCGCCCGCAGCTGCTCGACGTCCGCCTCGGGCTTGAGCGCCTCGGCGATGACGTCCGACACCTCGGCGAACTCGGCGTCCCCGAAGCCGCGGGTCGCGAGCGCCGGCGTCCCGATCCGCAGGCCGCTGGTGACCATCGGCGGGCGGGGGTCGAACGGCACGGCGTTGCGGTTGACGGTGATGCCCGCGTCGTGCAGCCGGTCCTCGGCCTGCTTGCCGTCCAGCTGCGACTCCCGCAGGTCGACGAGCACCAGGTGGACGTCGGTGCCGCCGGTGAGCACGTTGATGCCGGCGGCGCGGGCGTCCGGGGCGAGCAGGCGCTCGGCGAGGATCTGCGCGCCACGGATGGTTCGCTCCTGGCGCTCCTTGAACTCCGGCGTCGCAGCGATCTTGAAGGCGGCGGCCTTCGCGGCGATGACGTGCATGAGCGGTCCGCCCTGCTGCCCGGGGAAGACCGCCGACTGGAACTTCTTCGCGTAGTCGTCGGTGCCGGCGAGGATCATGCCGCCCCGCGGGCCGGCGAGCGTCTTGTGCGTCGTCGAGGTGACGACGTGCGCATCCGGCACCGGGTTCGGGTGCAGGCCCGCGGCGACGAGACCGCTGAAGTGCGCCATGTCGACCAGGAGCAGCGCGCCGACCTCGTCGGCGATCGCGCGGAACGCGGCGAAGTCGAGCTGCCGGGGGTAGGCCGACCAGCCGGCGATGATCAGCTGGGGCCGGTCCTCGAGCGCCTTCGCGCGGACAGCGTCCATGTCGACCCGCATCGTCTGCGGGTCCACGCCGTAGGCGGAGACCTGGTAGAGCTTGCCGGAGAAGTTGAGCCGCATGCCGTGCGTGAGGTGGCCGCCGTGCGCGAGCTCGAGCCCGAGGATGCGGTCGCCGGGGTTGATCAGCGCCATCATGGCCGCGGCGTTGGCCTGCGCGCCCGAGTGCGGCTGGACATTGGCGTACGCGGCTCCGTAGAGCGCCTTGACCCGGTCGCGAGCGAGGTCCTCGGCGACGTCGACGAACTCGCAGCCGCCGTAGTACCGCTTGCCGGGGTAGCCCTCGGCGTACTTGTTCGTGAGCACGCTGCCCTGCGCCTCCAGGACGGCGCGGGGTGCGAAGTTCTCGCTGGCGATCATCTCGAGGGTGCCGCGCTGGCGGCCGAGCTCACCGGTGAGGACGGCGGCGAGCTCCGGGTCGACCTCGGCGAGCGGCGCGACGGTGACGGCCTGGGAGGCGGTGCGCTCGCGCGCGGGGCGGGGGGTCTGGTCGAGCATGAGGACTCCTGAGGTGTCGTTCGGGTCCAGTGGCGGGACCATCTGTCGTGATGGCCCCTCTGGGCCTCCGGTACGCGGAAGACCAGGGGCGGGACCAACGGGCCCAGGCGAACGACCCGTGGACGACGACTCCACCGCTCCCTGGTGGTGACCCACCTGAACGCCAGTCGCGGCGGCGCCCAGCCTACCGCGACGCAATCAGCCGCCGTCGCGCGAGAACCCGTACCGTGACCCGGTGCGCTACGGGGTGAGCCTGCCCAACTTCGGCGTCGGCGTGGACGCCGCGCTCCTGGCGGGCTGGGCACGGGACGCCGAGGGCGCGCGCTGGGACGGTTTCTTCCTCTGGGACCACCTCTTCGCCTTCTCGGCGGGGCCGATCGACGTCGTCGACCCGTGGATCGCGCTGACCGTCGCGGCGACCACCACGACGCGGGTGCGGCTCGGCACGCTCGTCACTCCGCTGCCCCGCCGCCGTCCCGTCGTCGTCGCCCGGCAGACCGTGACCCTGGACCGGCTCAGCGGTGGCCGGCTGGTGCTCGGCGTGGGGATCGGAGCGTTCCCCTACGAGTGGGAGTACTGCGGCGAAGAGCCCGACCAGCGCGTCCGCGGCGACATGCTCGACGAGCACCTCGAGGTGCTGGACGCGTTGTGGAGCGGCCGGCCCGTGCGCCACCGGGGCACCCACTACCGGCTGGACGGCCCCGACTTCGCCGCGCTCTGCCACCCGCCACCGCTGCACGGCCGGATCCCCGTCTGGGTCGCGGGTACGTGGCCGGCCTCCGCGCCCGGCCCGCGACCTCTCACCAGGCCCTTCGCCCGGGCCTCCCGCCGCGAGGGTGTCGTGCCGATGCGGACCGACGGCCGCTGGGAGGTGGCGGACACGGCCGGGGTCCGCGCGCTGGTCGACGGGTTGCGGAACGAGGAGGCCCCGGCCCCGTTCGACCTCGCCGTGCCGGGCGAGACGGCGGGCGACGACGACGCGCGGCGACTGCTGCACGCCGACCACGAGGCCGCGGGTGCGACCTGGTGGGTCGAGGCCGTGCACCCGTGGCGGTACGGGTGGAGCGAGGGTGCCGCGTGGCCGCTGGAGGCCATGCACGAGCGGATCCTCGCCGGGCCGTGACCCGCGGGGCGGTCGCCCTCACCTAGGCTCGCCTGGTGCGTAACCAGATCCTCACGCTCGTGTGCCCCGACCGGACCGGCATCGTCCATGCCGTGGCCGGCGCGGTCCTCGCCGCGGGCGGCAACATCGCCGAGAGTCACCAGTACGGCGACGCCTCGACCGGGCGGTTCTTCATGCGGGTGGAGGTCGCGCCCTCCGGGGACGCCGTCACGCCGGTGGAGCTCGGCGCCGCCCTGCGGCTGGCGTTCGCGCCGGTGGCCGCGGGGTTCGGCATGGAGTGGCAGCTCCAGCCCTCCGACCACCGCACGCGCACGCTGATCATGGTGAGTCTCGGCGGGCACTGCCTCGCCGACCTGCTCTTCCGGGCACGCAGCGGGACGCTCGCCATCGACGTCCCGGCCGTGGTCGGCAACCACGACGACCTGCGGGGGATCGCCGAGTTCTACGGCGTCCCCTTCCACCACCTGCCGGTGACACCGGACACGAAGGCGGAGACCGAGGCGCGGCTGCTCGAGCTCGTGAAGGAGCTGGACGTCGAGCTCGTCGTCCTCGCCCGCTACATGCAGGTGCTCTCGGACGACGTCTGCCGCGAGCTGCCCGGGCGGATCATCAACATCCACCACTCCTTCCTGCCCAGCTTCAAGGGCGCGCGGCCGTACCACCAGGCGCACGACCGGGGCGTCAAGCTCGTCGGCGCGACCGCGCACTACGTGACGCCGGATCTCGACGAGGGCCCGATCGTCGAGCAGGACGTGGTGCGCGTCGACCACACCATGACCGCGGACGCGCTCGCGGCGGCGGGCCGCGACGTGGAGACGCAGGTGCTGGCGCGTGCCGTGCGGTGGCACGCCGAGCATCGGGTGCTCCTCAACGGTCACCGCACCGTCGTCTTCCGCTGACCCGCGACACGCCCCGCCCGGCCTCACCAGCGCCCGCGCAGGTGGCCGCCTAGCCTGATGCCGTGCTGCGACGACTGTCTGTGATCACACTCTCACTGGCTGCCATCGGCGGGTGCGCCGGGGCCGCGAGCGTGCCGGTCGCCACGTCGTCGACGCTCGAGGTCGCCGGCGGGAGCGGCACGGCCCCCTCCGCACCCTCGACGCCCGTCACCCTCCCCTCCTCGTCGCCGCCGGCGGCGCCCTCCACGCGGCCGACGCAGACGTCCGTCGGCGACGCCACGGGCTCCGGAACCGGCGCGGCGGCGGACGAGGACGCCGTTCCCGGTCCGGCGGCGTCACCCGAGCTGCTGCTCGAGGCCGGCGGCCTCGGCGTCGTCGTCGACGAGACCCGGATCGACCAGCTGCCGTTCGGGACGTCGGCGCGCACCGTCCGCACCGTCGTCGCCCGCGTGCTGGGGCCGCTCAGGACCGCCCCCCGGACGGGCTGCGAGCAGGGCGCCCGCACGAGCTCGACGGTCCGGCGGCTTCGAGCTGCTCTTCCAGGGGGCGCGCTTCGTCGGGTGGACCGACACCGGCGTCCCGGGGCGGCGCCTCACGACGGGCGACGGCATCGGCGTCGGCATCACCGTCTCCGCGCTGCGACGCAGCGGCACGGACGTCACGCTGGACCGGCTGCCCGGCGGTGGCGGCGAGTGGTCGTCGGGGCCGGGCGGGCTCTACGGCCGGACCACCTCCACGAGCCGTTCCGGCCGCGTCACGCTGATCTCCAGCGGGGAGACCTGCCTGACCGACTGAGCCCTCCGGACCCTGCGACGCCGGCGAGTTCGGGCCGTCAGGCGCGGGCCTTCTGGAGGTTCTCGTCGAGCGCGCCGAGGAACTCCTCCGTGGTGAGGAACGGCTGCTCGGGACCGATCAGGAGCGCCAGGTCCTTGGTCATCCTGCCGCTCTCGACGGTCTCCACGCAGACGCGTTCGAGCGTCTCGGCGAAGCGCGTCACCTCGGGGGTGCCGTCGAGCTCGCCGCGGTGCTTCAGCCCGCCGGTCCACGCGTAGATGCTCGCGATCGGGTTCGTCGACGTCGGCCTGCCCTGCTGGTGCTGCCGGAAGTGCCGGGTGACGGTCCCGTGCGCGGCCTCGGCCTCGACGGTCCGGCCGTCCGGCGTCATGAGGACGCTCGTCATGAGGCCGAGCGAGCCGAAGCCCTGGGCGACGGTGTCGGACTGCACGTCACCGTCGTAGTTCTTGCAGGCCCAGACGTAGCCGCCCTCCCACTTGAGGGCCGCGGCGACCATGTCGTCGATGAGCCGGTGCTCGTAGGTGAGCCCGGCGGCCTCGAAGTCGGCCTTGAACTCCGTCTCGAAGATCTCGGCGAAGGTGTCCTTGAACATGCCGTCGTAGGCCTTGAGGATCGTGTTCTTCGTCGACATGTAGACCGGGTAACCGCGCTTGAGGCCGTACGACAGCGAGGCGCGGGCGAAGTCCTCGATGGACCTCTTGAAGTTGTACATGCCGAGCGCGACGCCGCCGCCCTCGGGCATCCGGACGATCTCGAACTCCATCGGCTCACCCCCGCCGTCCGGGGTGTACGTGATGGTCACGGTGCCGGGGCCGGGGACCTTGAAGTCGGTGGCCTTGTACTGGTCGCCGTGGGCGTGACGGCCGATGACGATCGGCTTGGTCCAGGTCGGCACGAGCCGCGGGATGTTGCCGATGATGATCGGCTCCCGGAAGACCACGCCGCCGAGGATGTTGCGGATCGTCCCGTTCGGGGACCGCCACATCTTCTTGAGGCCGAACTCCTCGACGCGGGCCTCGTCCGGCGTGATCGTCGCGCACTTCACGCCGACGCCGTACTCCTTGATGGCGTTGGCGGCGTCCACGGTCACCTGGTCGTCGGTGGCGTCCCGGTGCTGGATCGACAGGTCGTAGTAGCGCAGGTCGACGTCGAGGTACGGGTGGATCAGCCGGTCCTTGATGAACTGCCAGATGATCCGGGTCATCTCGTCGCCGTCGAGCTCGACGACGGGACCCTCAACCTTGATCTTCGCCACGGGACACGACTCCTTCGACGCGCGCTCTCTCTTCTCGCAGCCTATCGACCGGCACCGGCGCCTCGGCCGGGGGTCTTCCGGCGCCCCCTCGGTCGGCTACCGCCAGCACGACGGCGCCGCACCCCTACTCGGGCACGGCGCCGTCGGCGTCGGTGTCGATCTCCTTGCGGGCAGGTCAGCCGAGGGGCGACGGACCTTCGAACCGGGTCGAACCGCGGCGCGGGCCGCCGCGGTCACGGTCAGGCGTGGTGACGGACTGGTTGACGGCGGACAGCGGGTTGGCGATGTCCTCCAGCGACTTGCGCTCGGCGTCGACCCCGAAGAACCAGGCGATGATCCCGCCGAGGATCATGATGCCGGCACCGACGAAGTAGCCGATGGTCAGCGGCCCCGGGTCCTTCCCCTCGCCGACGAGCCGGCCGAAGATGTACGGCGCCGCGACGCCGCCGGCCAGCTGCGAGATGGCGAAGAAGAACGAGATCGCCTGGCCGCGCAGCTCCAGCGGGAAGATCTCGCTGACGGTCAGGTACGCCGACGACGCGCCCGCGGAGGCGAAGAAGAAGATGACGCACCAGAAAGCGGTCTGGGTCGTCGCCGTCAGCGAGCCGTTGTGGAACAGCACCGCGCTGATGGCCAGCAGGACGCCGGAGATCGCGTAGGTGCCCAGGATCATCTTGCGCCGGCCGACGGTGTCGAAGAGCGGGCCGAGGACGAGCGGGCCCACGAGGTTGCCGACCGCGAACGGGAAGAAGTAGTACCCGATCTGGTCGCCGGGGATGTTGTAGAAGTGCGCCAGGACCAGCGAGTACGTGAAGAAGATGGCGTTGTAGAGGAAGGCCTGCGTCACCATCATCGAGAAGCCGAGGAACGAGCGGCTGGGGTACTGGGACAGCATGACCTTGGCGATGCGCGCGTAGGAGAGCGGCGGCTGCGCCTTGACCTCGAGGGCCTTGGAGTCCGGCACCGGCTCGAGGTGCACGCCCTGGGCCTGGACCTGGGCCTCGATCTCGTCGACGGTCCGCTCGGCCTCCTCCTCGCGGCCGTGGGTCATCAGCCAGCGCGGGCTCTCGGGGATGTTGCGCCGCAGGTAGATGATGCCCAGACCGAGGACCGGGCCGATGAGCAGGCCGATGCGCCAGCCGACGTTGATGGGGAACAGGTCGGGGTTGAGCAGGAAGATCGAGGCGGCGGCGCCGATCATCGCGCCGGCCCAGTAGGTGCCGTTGATGGCGATGTCCACGCGGCCCCGGTAGTGCGACGGGATGAGCTCGTCGATCGCGGAGTTGATGGCCGTGTACTCGCCGCCGATGCCCAGGCCCGCGGCGAAGCGGAACAGGAGCAGGAACCACAGCGAGAACGAGAACGCCGCGATGCCGCTGGCGACGAGGTAGAGCGCAAGGGTGAGGATGAACAATCGCTTGCGTCCGAGCCGGTCGGTGAGCCGCCCGAAGACGAGGGCGCCGACCACCTCGCCGAAGAGGTAGACCGATCCGAGCAGGCCGACCTGGCCGCTGCTGAGTGCCGAGGGTGCCCTTCTCCTGCAGGGTGCTGCCGATCGCCGAGACGATCTGGATCTCCAGGCCGTCGAGGATCCAGGCGGTGCCCAGACCCACGACGATCGTCCAGTGGAACCTCGCCCACGGCAGGCGGTCCATGCGCGCGGGGACGAGGCTCCGGACCACCCCCGGTGTCTCTGCCATCGCTGAAGTCATCTCTCGCTCCCCAGACGTCGTCGTCGAGGAGCCGGACGTACCCCGTTCTTCTTCTGTTCATTCACGCCGGAAACGGCCCACCTGGGGTGCGCGGCCGGCGAACGCCAGCATGCGGTCCAGGGCCCCGGCGTCCGCGGGCACCGCGACCTCGGCCCCGAACATGCCCGCCTCGCCGCCGCGGTACTCCGGCCGAACGGTGGCCTCGGAGAAGGCCAGCGCCGCCGAGCACGCCTCGGACGAGGGGGTCCACGCCAGCCCGAGGGCCCGTGCGCAGGTCCCACCCGTGGGTGAGGTACTCGCCCAGCATCATCGCGAGCAGCGCCGAGCCGTCCATCACCGACTGCGACACGACGACCCTGCGCTGCTGCACGCCGTCGCGCACGGCCTGCTCGATGGTTCGGGCGGCCGCACGGACGACCTCCCCGGCCGTCCGCTCGTCGGTCGCGAGCCGGTAGGCGTCCGGGTCGAGCCGGGGCCGGGTCCGCTCCGGGTCCTCGAGAGCGGCCGCGAAGAACTGCAGCCAGCCGAGGACGTGGTCGCGCAGCCGCTCGACGTCCCACTGCGTGCACGGCGTGGGACGCCGCAGGTCGTCCGCGCCCGGACGGTCGACGAGATCGGCGATCGCGTCGAGCACCGGGGTCACGAGCGCGAGGATCGGCTCGGGCGGGCCGGAGAACACCGCCGGCGCCGACGCCGGGAAGTACGGGAGGTCCGAGGACGTGGTTGTCATGCGGACGACCCTAGGAACCGCTGACGGAGCCGGGATTGAAGATGCGCGACATCATCACCTAGTGAGCCAGATGCCTGCGCCGGTCGCGGAGAGCCCCGCGGCAGTGTCGATCACGTGGTGACACAGACACCCGCGCCGGTCGAGGAGGACGCCCGCGGCATCGTCGACCCGGAGATCCTGCGCCGCCGGGTGGTCCTCACCCGCTACCCGGCCGGCGAGCCGCTCGAGGGGCTCGTCGACCGCTTCTGGACCGTCCGCTGGGCCCTGCCCGCCGGGGCGTCCCACCACCAGCAGGTCCTCACCCATCCGGGCGCGAACCTCAGCGTCGCGAGCGACGCCCCGCCGCAGCTGTACGGCGTCCAGCGCCGCCTCTCCACCCGGACGGTGACCGGGCAGGGATGGGCGGTCGCGGCCATGACGGCGCCGGGCGGACTCGGCGCCCTGATCACGGTGCCGGCGCACACGGTGACGGACCGGATCGTCCCGCTGCGGCGGCCCGTCGTCGACGTCGACGACGCGGCTCTGGCGGCCACGATCCTGACGGCCGGACGGCGACGAGCAGCGGGTCGGCCGCTCTGCGTGCCGCCCTGAGCCGCGTGGCGGAACGGGCGGACCCGGCGCGCCTGGCGGCCGCCCGCGAGGTCGTCGCGGTCGCGCGGATCGCGGAGACCGACCGCTCGGTGCGCCGGGTGGAGGACCTCGCCGGCACGCGCCGGGGTCACCGTCCGCACCCTGCAGCGCCTCTTCTCGACGCACGCGGGCGTGTCCCCCACCTGGGTGGTCCGGCGCTACCGCCTGCTCGAGGCCGCCGAGCTGGCCCGCGGGGGCGACGCGCCGCTGCGCGCCGCCGGCGGCTGGTCCGCGCTCGCGGCCGAGCTCGGCTACAGCGACCAGGCCCACCTCGTGCGCGACTTCAAGGCGCACTTCGGCGTCACACCGGCCGCCTACGCCGGCCGGCACGTCCCGACGTCCGCCCCCGCGTGCAGCCCGTCGACCCCCTCCGCCGACGGGGTCGCCGCACGCTCGATCCGTACCGCTCCTCGACGGGGCGGCGGCACAGGGTTACAGGGAGGCGACGTCCTTCGCCTTGGCCTTGACGGCGTCCGCCGCCTCGCGCAGCCCGGTCAGCTCGGTCTCGGTCAGGTCGCGCTCGACCACGCGGCGGACGCCGGTCTTCCCGAGCTCGGCCTCGACGCCCAGGTAGACGGCGTCGATGCCGTACTGGCCGTCGACCCAGGCGCACACCGGCATCACGGCGCCGGAGTCCTCGATCACGGCCTTCGCCATCCGGGCGGCCGCGGCCGACGGAGCGTAGAAGGCGGACCCGCTCTTGAGCAGGCCGACGACCTCGGCGCCGCCGTTGCGGGTCCGGACGACGAGCTCCTCGATGGTCTGCGCGTCGAGGAGCTGGGCCAGCGGCTGCCCGTTGACGGTGCAGGCGCTCGGCACCGGGACCATGGTGTCGCCGTGCGAGCCGAGCGTGAGCGTCTTCACCGCGCCGACCGGGACGGCGAGCTTCTCGGCCACGAAGTACGTGAAGCGGGCGGTGTCGAGCATGCCGGCCTGCCCCATCACCCGCTCGTGCGGGAACCCGGTCGCCACCTGGGCGAGGGTCGTCATCTCGTCGAGCGGGTTGGAGACGACGATGACGACGGCGTCCGGAGCGTGCCGCGCGACGTTCTCGGCGACCTGGCGGACGATCCCCCCGTTGACGCCGAGCAGGTCCATCCGGCTCATGCCGGGCTTGCGCGGCAGGCCCGCCGTGATGACGACGACGTCCGAGCCCGCGATGACCTCGTAGCCCTCGCCGTTCTGCCCGGTCGTCCTCCCGACGACCTGCGTCTCGAAGCCCTCGATCGGCCGGGACTGGTTGAGGTCGAGCGCGAGACCCTCCGCCCAGCCGTCCCGGATGTCGGTGAGGACGACCTTGGAGAAGATGTCGTACTCGGCCAGGCGCTGCGCCGTGGTGCTGCCGTAGAAGCCTGCGCCGACGACGGTCGCCGTACCCTTGCGCGCCATTGCTGGGGGTCCCCTTCGGATCGGATCTCGTCCGGCGCCACCGCGCCGTATGCCTCCTCCGAGGCTAGCGACTCGGGGCCGCGCCCCCGCGACCGCGTCCGGTGACGTTCCGCTCGGCCCCGCTCAGGCCTGCCGGACGACGATGCCGCCTCCTGTGACGTTCCGCCCGGCCCCGGTCAGGCCTGCCGGACGACGATGCGCGTCCAGGCCCCGACGTAGACGCGGTCGTCGTCCTCGAGCTCGACCCGCTGACCGGCTGGAATCGGCGTCGTCGGCAGTGCCTCGCCGGCCGCTCCGACGAAGGTGCCGTTCGAGGACTGCAGGTCCTCCACCCACCAGCGCTGCCCGTCGGTGGTGAGCTGGGCGTGGCGCCGGGAGACGCCGGTGTCCGCGGAGACGTCGATCTGCGGGTGGATGTTGCGGCTCGCCGAGGTCCGGCCGATGAGCAGGGTCCGGTCCGTCAGCGGCACGACCGCCGGCGCCCCGGCGCTGGGCAGCGGGTCCGCGACCCCCTGCGAGGCGTACCAGTCGGGGTCGACCCAGATCTCGGCCACCCAGCTCGCGGCGTCCGGAGCCGGCGGCTGGGTCGACGCGCCCGTGTCGGCCGGGGACGGGATCGGGCGGTGGCACCGGCTGCGCGTCCGGAACGGGGACCCCGTCCGGCGGCGTGAGCGGGCGCGGCATCTGCCCCGTGGTGAAGTCGTAGCCGCAGTTCTCGCAGAAGAGCGCGCCGGGCAGGTTGTCGGTGCCGCAGTTGGGGCAGGTGCGCGCACCGGCGGCCCCGCCGGCGCCGGCCGGGTCGTCGAGGCTGAGCGCGGACGCCTGTGCGGCGGGGGCGGCGCCGGAGCCGGGCAGTGGGGGCGGTGGCGGCGATGCGCCCGCCGGGGCGGCGCGGACGCCGCCGCCGGCGCGGGCGCCGAGCCGGACGCCGCGATCGGCAGACCGCACACGTCGCAGTAGTCGCCCGAGGCGGAGGTGTGCCCGTCCGGACACGTGTAGGTCGCCACCGGAACCGTCCCTCCGCCCTGCTGGTCAGCGCTTGACGCGCGTCGTCTTCGTCGAGCTCGTGTCGAGCGCCATCTCGTCCAGCTTGTCGACGTTGCGGCGCAGACGCACCGTACCGGTGCCCGGGTCCTCGATCTCGACGACCTTGCGCAGCCGGGTGGTGGCCTCGTCGTTGCCCGTCTCCTCGGCGAGCTGGACGGCGCGGCCCAGCTTCGTCGTCGCCGTCGCGGTGTCGCCGGCGGCCTTCGCCGCGAGCCCCTCCTGGATGACCGCCGCGAGCTCGGCCTGCCCGGTGTAGTGGGCGACGGCGGGGTTGATCCGGGTGGTCAGCGCGTCGTCGTCGGACCAGAGCGCCTTGACCAGGGCCTGCGCCACGACCTGCTCACCCACGACCAGCTGCACCCGGGCCGCCAGCTGCTCGGCTCCGACCGGCTTGGCCGCCAGCCGCACGGCGACGTGGTAGTCGCGGCTCTCGTCGCCCCACGCCCCGGTCGGGTACTGGCCGGTCAGCGGGTTGACGTCCTGCCGGCGCCCGGTGAGGTCCTCCACCTGCGGCGCCACCTGGCGGACGAAGAGCACCGCCGCGCCCTGCGGAGCCCAGACCCGCAGGAACGCCTGGGCCACGCCGCGGCTCATGGCGTTCCGCATGATCTCCTCGAAGGCGGAGGCGAGCTGGGCGGGAGCGGGGATCAGGTCCACGGTCCCCAGCAGCGCGGTCGCGATGCCGCGCAGCTCCCGGACGTCCCAGTCCGCGCCGACGCCCCGGCAGTCGCACTGGAAGACGCCCTGCGCCGCCCGCACCGCGTCCTGCAGGGAGCGCGCCGACTCGCTCTGGTTCTTGCCGTCCGTCAGCAGGATGGCGTGCCGCTGGGTCACCCCCGGCACCGAGGAGAACAACTGGGTCGCCATCCGCAGCCAGGTACCCATCGCCGTGCCCCCACCGGCGAGCAGCTGCCGCACGGCCATCTTCGCGGCCTCGCGCGCGCCCGGCTCCATCCGCACCATCGGGGACACCGCGTTGGGGAAGGGGAAGGCACGGTTCGCCTGGTCGGTGCCGGCGATGACGGCGAACCAGGTGCCGTCGAGGATCTGGTCGATCGCCGCGAAGGCCGCCTGCTGGGCGTTGGCGAACCGCTCGCCCTGCATCGACCCGGAGGTGTCCAGGATCACGATCTCCGCCGCGTCCCCACCCTCCCCGCGCCCCGCCTCGCCGGCGCCGGTGCACGTCACCGTCACGACCGCGTGCACGTCGGTACCGCCCTGCGGCAGGAACTCGTTCTGGTAGATCTCCGCGGTGAACTGCGCCATCGATCGCTCCCCTAGTTCTCCACGCGCGCGAGCGCGACGCTGATGTTGTCCGCACCACCCTGCTCGACGGCCCACGCGACCAGGGCCGCGGCGAGCGGGCCCACCGGCGTGGGGCTGTCCAGCGCCGCCGACTGCTCGGTCACCAGCGCGGCCAGGTCGGCCGCCTCGGAACAGTAGTTCCACAGGCCGTCCGAGCAGAGCAGCACCCAACCAGGCCCCTCGAGCTCCGCCTCGACGGTCCTCGGGCGGGGGTCCGGGGCGTCCGCCCCGAGCCAGCGGGTGATCGCGTGCGCGTTCGGGCCGCTCTCCGCCTCTTCGCGGGGCAGCCCGACCGCCATCGCCTCCGCCGCCCACGAGTCGTCGGTCGTGAGCTGCTCCGGGGTACCGGCGTCCGGCAGCCAGTAGGCCCGGCTGTCGCCTACCGAGCCGACGACGAGGCGGCGCGCGGCGAGCACACCGGCGACGAAGGTCGTGGACGGCGGGTTGCCGCGGGCCTCCCCCGCGACCCTGCGCGCCACGTCGGAGGCGGCCTCGTGCGCGGCGAGCCCGGCGGCCTCCACCGCGGAGGCGAGCAGCGGGGCGCGGTCGGCGTCCGGCGCGGCCAGGGCGTCGGCGAGGTCCGGACCGGCGAGCACGTCGCGGGCGGCGCGCGCCGCCGCGAGGCTGGCCTGGTCCGAGTCCGGCGCGGACGAGACGCCGTCGCACACGACCAGGGCCGCGAACGACCCGGGCGCGGACTCGGCGGCGACGGCCACCGCGTCCTCGTTGCGGGTGTGCCTGACGCCCTTGTCGCAGACCGCGGCGACCCAGAGCACGGGCTGGTCGATCCAGTGGTCGCGGGGCCGGGTCGCCGGCGTGCCGCACTGCTCGCAGTAGCCGTCGGCAGCGATCTGGCCGCCGCACGCGGCGCAGACGACCGGCAGAGCCGCCAGGTCGACCGGGGCGACGGCGACCCCCGGCCGGACGGTGACGACCGGCTGGGTCGCGGGCTGCACGCGCTCGGGGGCCGGGGCGCCCGCGGGGTCGGCGCCGGCGAGGTCGGCTCCGCAGTTCTCGCAGAACCGCTCGCCCTCGACCACCGAGGAGCCGCAGTTCGGACAGGCCACGAGGACCCCGCCGGTCATACCCAGGTCCGGTTGCGGACGGTGTTCGCCCGATCGACCAGCCGGACGCGCTCGTCGTGGGCCGAGGTCAGCGCCGCGAGGTCGCGGTAGGCCCGCTCGACGGCGTCCCGGAGCGGCTTCGGGCGCGCCGGCACCCCGTCGATGAGGACCTTGTCCTGCGGGCCCTTGTCGACGACGACGGTGAGCGCCGCATCGAGCACCTCGGCGCGCAGCCGGGCCCGGTCCAGCGGATCGATCGTCACGGAGTCGATACTGCCGAGCGCGTCCGACAGAGCCGGAAGGCCGCGCCCGGAGGCGGCCAGCAGCGTCGCCCGCTGGCGGCGCGCCTCGACGTACCCGCGGCTCGTGGCGGGCACGAGGTCGAGCGCGGCGAGCGCGCCGTCGAGGTCGCCGCGCGCCCGCCGGATCCGGGCCAGGCCGAACGCCGCGGGCGCGGTGTAGTTGGCGTCGGTCCGCGCGCAGACCGTGTAGAGGGACTCGGCCACGTCGTCCTCGCCGGACCGCTCGCAGGCGTAGGCGAGCGCCAGCTTCGTGGCCAGCTCGCCCGGCACCTGGCCGTACACGGCGTTGAACGCCGCCCGGGCACCGGCGTCGTCGTCCGCGGCCAGGGCGGCGAGGCCGGAGACCCACACCGCCCGCCACTCCCACGGATCGTCCTGGAGCACCTTGGTCACGACGCCGTCGGCGACCTCGGGCCGCCCCGCGGCCATCGCCGTCCTGGCCATCTCGAGCCGGACCTCGACGGTCTCCTGCGGCGCGGCGTAGAGCGCGTTGAGCCGGTCGGAGGGCTCGGTGACGGAGAGGGCGGAGAGCCAGGCGGCCATCGGGTCGCCGGAGTCGGGCTTCAGCGCGGGCAGGTGCTTCCAGTCCAGGGTGTCCGCCTCGACCACCGGTGCCTCGAAGAGCACGGACGGCGCGGAGTGCCGCGCCCGGCCGCCGTCGGAGGTCCGGGCCGCGACGATCTCGCGCAGGACGCCGATCAGCTGCACCCGCAGCTCGTCCGCGGTCTGGAACCGGTCGGCCGGGTCCGGCGCGCAGGCCTTGGCGAGCAGCCGGTAGAAGGAGTCGTACTGCTGGAACAGCGGCGTCTGCGCGACCGGCGGCAGCGAGGAGACGTAGGTCGACTGGTAGCCGCGGAACTCCATCGACAGCACGGCGAGGGTCCGGCCGAGCGTGTAGATGTCGGAGGCGATCGACGGACCGACGTCCGCGACCTCGGGCGCCTGGTAACCGACGGTGCCGTAGATCGCGGAGTCCAGGTCGTCGATGCGCCGGACGCCGCCGAGGTCGATGAGCTTGACGGCGTCCCCGACCTGGATGATGTTGTCGGGCTTGAAGTCGCAGTACAGCAGGCCCATGTCGTGCAGGTAGCTGAACGCGGGCAGGATCTCGACGACGTAGGCGATCGCCTGGTCGACCGGCAGCGGGTCGTACACCCCGCCGTTGACCGCCGTCCGCTTCTTGAGCAGGTCCTTCAGGGACGTGCCGCCGACGTACTCCATGACGATGTAGCCGGCGCCCTCGTGGAGCACGAAGTTGTAGATCTCGACGATGAGCGGGTGCTCCACCTTGGCGAGGAACTCCCGCTCGGCGACCGCCGCCGCGTAGGCGTCGGGGTCGCCGGAGTTCAGCAGGCCCTTGAGCACGACCCACCGGCCGGAGAGCACGGTGTCGCGCGCCAGGTAGACCCAGCCGAGGCCGCCGTGCGCCAGGCAGCCCTGCACCTCGTACTGGCCGCCGACGATGTCGCCCCTCTTCAGCTTCGGGCGTGAAGCTGAACGGCGTCCGGCACTGCGGGCAGAACCCCTCGGCGCGGCCGGGGCGGCCCTCGCGGGAGCGGCCGACCGGCGAGCCGCACTTCGCGCAGAAGCGACGGTCCTCGGGCACCTGCGGGTTCGCCAGGATCGCCTTGCTCGGGTCGATCGGCGGGACGCTCGGGATCGTCGTCAGCCCCGCGCCGAGGCGAGCACCCCGCAGCCGGGTGGACGACGTGCCGATCTTGCGCGTGGTCCGGGAGCCGCCGGCCCGGACGGAGCCGAGCGGCGTGCTCGCCAGCCGGTTCGACGACGTGATCCGGGAGCGGGTGGACGCCGGGGCGCCGTCGGGCGCGTCCGGCTGGGCGGGGACCGCGGCGGCGACCGGCGCGGCACCCGCCGGCGTCCCGCAGACGTTGCAGTAGCCGTCCTCGATCACCCCGGTGCAGCCCGGCATCGAGCACGGCTGCGTGCCCTGGGTGAGGCCGGCGGGATTGGCGGTCATGAGGCCACTCCTGGGGGCACTGACGGTGGACTGGTGGTGGGGGCGGTGGTGGGCGCGGAGCGGACGAGCTCGACGTAGCGGCTGACCAGGGTCCGCGCGTCGGCGAGCCGGGTCTGGGGGGCCTCGAGAGCCGCCCGGGCCAGCGCCCCGAGGCGCGCGATCTCCGGGTCCGAGGTCCGGCCGGTGCGCACCGCGCGGGTGGCATAACCGCCGAACAGGCCGATCAGTTCCTCGCGTTCGCGCAGGGCGTTGCCGTACGCCGCCTCGACGGTCTGCAGGGCGCGGGCGACGTCGGAGAGCTTGCGCAGGAAGGTGTCGAGCGCGGTCCGGTCCTGCGGCACGGGGCCGAGTGCCTCGACGTCCGGTACCGCGAAGCGCGGCGCGTCGGCGACCTGGCGGATCACCCGCGCGACCAGGGCCCGAGCCTCGTCCTCGCGCCGGGAGAGGGCGGCGACCTCGTTCTCGGCCCGGACGCGGTCGGTGACCAGGGCCGCCGCGGCGCGCTCGGCGGCCCGCGCCTGGTTCCGTCGCCGGGCGGTGGTGACGACGAGGTCGCGCTCGGCGCGGGCGGCGTCCGTCTCGAGCTCGGTGAGGCGTGACCTCGACGTCCCCGCCCCGGGTCGCCCGCGCGGCGACGTCGTCGATCCGGGTGGCCAGCACCTCGACCTGCGGCGCCCACGCCGGCTCCTGCTTGACGAGCTCGCGCAGCCGCTCCAGGCCGGCACGCAGTGCGGCCACCCGGGCGCCCGACTCCGCCGCACGCGGGTCGAACGCGAGCCTCGCGCGCAGCTGCGCGGACAGCGCGTCGGAGAGCCGGGTCGCCTCGACGACGTTGACGCCGAGGCCGCCGCTGGCGAGCCGCCCCCAGACGAGCTGGGAGAGCCGGTCCCGGCCGATGCCGTCGACCCGCCCGTCGTCCCAGACCTGCAGCAGCTCCCGGTAGCGGTCGTCGACGGCCTGCCACAGGGACATCGAGAGAGTGACGTCCGGCGTGTAGAGCTCCGGCTCGCTCGCCCGCAGGGCCGCGGCGTCGAGCAGTTCGAGCTCGCGCTTGCGTGCGTCCCGCCAGCGACCGAGGTCGAGCAGGTAGCCGCGGGCGGCGTCCAGCGGCAGGGGCGCCCCGAGCCGCCCGGGCGCGGCCGGCGCCACGGCGAGCGTGGACGTGCCGGTCGTAGCGCCGTTCGGGCTGCCCGGGGAGGTGCTCATTGACAGCGAACGGCCTGTCGAGTAGTCGGGGCTGGCTGGCGTGCTGCCCGAGCAGCGTCTGCGAGGCCCGACTTCGTCGTAGGCCTTCTCCCAGCCGCTGTTCCTGGCGCATCTGCTCGAGCACGCCGTTGATGAACGGCCGCGAACTCGCGTGGCCCTTCGCCACGGCCAGGCCGTACGGCTCCTGCTCGACCTGGCTCGTTCCCGGGACGATCGGCGGACGGGTCCTGGGCGATCAGACCGGCGAGGATGGCGTCGTCGCGCGGTGATCGCGGCGACCTTGCCCTGCTGCCAGAGCGCCAGGCAGTCCGTGGTGTAGCGGACGCCGACCGGCTTCGCGCCTGGGGCGAAACTTCGCCAGCGAGTGACTGGTCGACCCGTTGGTGGCGCAGACCGACCGGCCCGCCTTGCCCGGCGCGTCAACGTCGTCTCTGCCGTCCCTTCCGGACCAGCACCTGCTGGGTGGACTGGAAGTAGACCGCCGGAGAAGTCCGCCTGCTTCCAGCGGTCGCACGTGACGGTCATCGCCCGCGCCACGATGTCCACCCCGCCCTTGCCCAGGTCCACGCCGTTGTCGACGAACGGGACGCGGTCGGCAGCAGCGATCGCCCGGAACCGGAGGTGCTCCGGTCGGCTTCGCCGAAGATCGCTTGAGCGACCTGACGGGCCATCTGCCGATGTCGAAGCCCTCGAGCTGCCGGACGCGGTTCCGGGCCCAGCAGTCGGGTGTCCGAGCGGTCCCGACCGAGCAGGTAGCCGACGCGCGCTGGATCTTCTGCATCAGCGTCCCGGCGGGCATCCGGTTCGGCCCGGCTGGTCGCCAACGGGGGTACGAGGTCGTCGGCGCGCTCGGGGAGCAGGTGGCGCTGCCCGACGCCGACGACGTGGCCGGTAGCCGGCGTCCCGTGGCGACGGCGGGCGTCCGGTCCGGAGCGGAGCAGGCGGACGAGCACGAGGGCGAGAGCCACGCCTACGCGACGGAACCGGCAGCGCCTCATCGGTACTCCTCCAGGCGCTGCCGAATGCCGACCCAGGCGACGCGACGGCGGCGGCCAGACCCACGATCAGGGTGCAGCCACCCGAGCACTAGGAGCGGCAGGTGAGGGCCGAAGCCCGCTCTCGGACACCTGCGTGCCTCGTTCTGCCGAGCGCGTGTTCGTCGTCTTCGTCGAACGCCGCGAACTTCGTGTTGCGACGCTCGCTGCTGGTCGCGAGGCGGACCGCCGTGGTCCAGTCCCCGCTGGCGTCGGCGCTGCGGATCGCCTTGTGCACGGTGTCCACGCCGCGAGCTCGGCCTGCCCGGCGTTGCCGGCGCCGGCGCTGCCGGCGTCGTCGAGCTGGGAGCGAACGATCGCCAGGTCTGCCTGGTAGGCCTTCTCGTACTGCTGCCCCGAGCCGCTCTGGTCGACGAGGGTCGAGGCTCTCGTTGGCCTTCGCGTCGAACGCGCGATGCGCGCCTGCGCGAGGGCCTTGGTCGCCGCGTAGCTCGTGTCGTGCACGGCGTCGGCGGAGCCGACGCTCACGATCATGACGAGGGCGCCGAGGACGATCGTCACCAGGACGAGGCCGCGCTCCCCGCACGTCATCGGCACGTTGAACACCCGTCGGGTGCGCCGCGCCCAGCCAGATCTGCACGGCCGCGAGGCCGCCGAGCACGACCAGACGCGGCGATCGCGAGCTCGAGCAGGACGCGCGGTGGCGGCGGCGAAGGCGTCCGCGACACGCTGGCGAGTCCGCGGTGACGACGTTCTCCAGGGTCGGCAGCATGGCCGGCTGGTTCGCGGAAGGCGTCCGGAGCAGCGTCGGAGGCCTGCCTGAGGTAGCCGCCTGCCGACCTGGATAGCCGAGCGCGTTGTTGACCCGGGCCGCCGACCGTCGGCGGTGTACTGCGCCAGGGCCTGGTTCACGGCCGCCAGTGCGGTCGCGTCGCCGGGCTCAGCCCTCGCAGCCTCCGCGAGCTTCGTGCTCGCGTCCGAGATCTTCTCCTGGAAGGTCTCGTACGCGCCCGGGGGCTCCTGCCCGCTCTGCAGGAACGCGTTGGTCACGACGGCGTCCGCCGAAGTGAGGTCGGTCGCGATCTGCTGCACGCGGACGAGTTGGGCGGCGGCGTCGCGAGCCTGGTCGAGGGCATCGCCGCGGGCGCGGAAGGCGTTGCCGCCGACGAGGGCGAAGACGAGGCTCACGAGGACGCCGACGACGGCGGCCGTGCGCAGCTGGCCCGGCGTCCCCTCGAAGGCGCGGCGCAGACGTCTGCCCGCCGGGGGCGGGGTCTGGGGCGGGGGGACCGCGGGGCCCGCGCCGGGCGGCACGACGACGGCGGTGGCCGCCGGCGCCGCACCGCTGCGCGCCACGGTGCTGGTCTGACTCACTCTGCCCCCTTCGTCGCCGCCACCTGCTGATCGGCCGGTTCGTCGTCGAGGTCCTCGGGGAGCAGCTCACGCAGTTGCTCCACCGACGGCTCCGCGACGTCCCGCAGGCGCCAGGCGTGGCGGCCGATCGCTGCTTCGAGGACGTTCCGCGCGAACCGTCCGTTCCCGAAGCCCTCGCCGCGCGGCGTCGCGGCCAGGATCTCGCGGAACCGGTCGAGGAAGGCCGGCGCCGGTGCGTAGTCGGCGTCGGTCGCGAGCCGGACGAGGATCTGCACGAGTTCGTCGTCGCTGTAGTCGGCGAAGGTGATCGTCGTCCGGAACCGGCTGAGCAGTCCGGGGTTCGACGTCAGGAAGCCCTCCATCGGCCCGGGGTAGCCGGCGACCACGACGACCAGGTCGTCGCGGTGGTCCTCCATCTCCTTGACCAGCGTGTCCACGGCCTCGTCGCCGTACTGGTCGCCCGCGAGCGCGTACGCCTCGTCGATGAACAGGACGCCGCCGATCGCGGTCTCCACGATCTCGGCGGTCTTCACCGCCGTCTGCCCGAGGTAACCGGCGACGAGCTCGGAGCGGTCGACCTCCACGAGCTGGCCCTTGGAGAGCAGGCCGAGGGCGCGGTAGATCCCCGCGACGAGCCGCGCCACCGTCGTCTTGCCGGTGCCGGGGTTGCCGAGGAAGACGAGGTGCCGGGTCATGGTCGCGCTGCGCAGGCCGGCGGCGGCGCGCAGCTGCTCGACCCGGAGCAGCTGGGCCTGCCGGTGGACCTCGCGCTTCACCGCGGTGAGCCCGGTGAGCGCGTCGAGCTCGCCGAGGAGCTCCTCCAGGGTCTTCGGCGGCTCCTCGGGTTCGGCCTGCGCAGCCGCCTCCGTCTCGGACTCCTCCTGCGTCGCCGGCTGCGCGGCGGGTCGCGCCGCCGGGTCGGGCACCAGGGGCAGGCCGCTGCCGCCGATCGCGGCCTCGGTGATGGGCGACGGTGGCCGGACGCCGGCCGCCCCGAGCTGAGCCGCCGACGCGACCGACGCGTTCGCGACCACGGTGATCGTCGGTTCGCCGAGCTCGCAGGCGGCGGACGCCACCTCGACGAGGGCCTTCGCGTAGGCCCGGACCTGCCCGGACCCGGCCGCGACGAGTCCCGCGAGCTGCGCCGTCGGCGCCTGCCGCCAGCGGCGGGCGCGGACGGCGGCGTCGAAGAACGCCTGGATCGTCAGCCCGAGCTGCTCCGCCCAGTCCTGGGCCGCGCCGGGTGCCGATTCGGCGATGGCCGCGGCGAAGGCGGCGCCCTCCGCCCGGGCATCGCCCGGGTCGATGCCGGCGGTCTCCCCCACCGCGGCCAGCGCCGTCAGCGCACCGGCCAGCCCCCCCTCACCGGTCACGGCGCCGTCCCCGACCCGGTGATGTCGAGCCCGTCCAGCCCGGAGTGGCCGAACTTCTCGGCGAGGAAGCGCCCGTGCGCGACCAGCGCCTCGGCGTCCGAGCGGTAGACGGCGTCGAGGATCTTGTCCATCGTCACCGCGAGCAGGTCGAGCTGGTCGACCAGGACCATGAGGCTGGTCTTGCCCCCGTCGACCGGACGGCGGTCGGCGTAGGCGCGGGGCAGCCGGAGGTAGCCGTCGAGCGCCTCCGGCAGGTAGCTCGTCACGGTCGACATCACCGAGTGCGCGTCCCGGCTGCCCGCGCCGAGGCGGTCGAGCGCGGGCACGACGTCGCGCGCCGTCGCCGTGATCCGGTGCACGCGCGCGGAGACGAGGTCCGGCACCCGCCCCTGCGCGACCTTCGCGTCGATGTCGGCGTCGATGCCGACGATCTTCTGGAGCAGGTCGTCGCTGGTGGGGACGGGTGGGAGCTCGACCTCCGGTGCGGCGTCCGGCTTGCGGCCCAAGCCGAACAGATCCCTGAAGAACGGCACGCGGCTCCCTTACCTGCCCGGCGTACCCAGGTCGAGGCTGCCGCTGGCGATCCGCTCGTCGCGCTTCTGCACCCGCTCCAGGTACTCCTGCGACTTGGAGACCTCGTTCTGCAGCACGCCGACGGTCGCCGCCATGCTGTCCAGCGCCTGCACCTTGAACGTGTCGATCGCGTCCATGGTCTGGTAGATGTTCTGGAACGCCGCCTGCAGCTGCGGCAGGCCGATCGTCGCGGACGCCGCCTGCTCCTGGATCTTCACCGAGTTGTCCCGGAGCATCTCGCTGGTCCGCTGGATGAGCCCGGACGTCGTGGTGTTGAGCGCCGTGATCTGGTCGAGCACGAGCTTCTGGTTGTTCAGCGCCTGCGCGACGATCACCGCCGTCCGGAGCGCGGAGATCGTCGTCGTGGTCGCCCGGTCGACACCCTTGATGAGCTCGACGTTGTTCTTGATGACGATGTCGATGGCGAGGTAGTTCTGGATCGAGACGGCGAGCTGGGTCAGCAGGTCCTGGTGCTTCTGCCGGACGTAGAACAGCACGTCCTGCCGCATCGCCTTGGCCTTCTCGGGATCGCTCGTGTCGAGCTCGGCGATCGCCGCCGAGAGCCGGGCGTCGAGCCGCTCGGCGATGTAGATGTACTGGTTGAGCCGGCCCATCGCGTCCCAGAGCTGCTGCTTCTCCTGGTTGAGGGCGGCGTTGTCGCGGCGCAGCTCGTCCTGGCCGTCGTAGAGCGCCTTCATGATCGCGTTGAGGTGGCTCTGCGCGCTCTGGTAGCGGTGGAAGTAGTCCGTCAGGCGGTCACCGAACGGGATCATTCCGAGGATCTTGCGCGAGCCCTGCGCGCCCTTGGGGTCCAGGTCCTCGACGGTGCGGCGGAGCTCGACCAGCGTGCTGCCGACCTTCGAGCCCTCCGAGAGGCCGCCCTCCTGGAGCGCCTTGACCGGTGTCTTGAGCAGCCGGTTGCTGCTCTCCGCGGCCCGCCGGATCTCGTCGTCGCCCATCGTGCGGACGTCGTCCGCGCGCCGGGTGAAGTCCGGCGAGCTCGCCTGGGTCCCGAGCAGCCCCTGCAGGTACGAGTCGACCTTCTGGTCGAGCCCCGGAACCGCGGCGGCGGGCACCGGGGGCGCCATCTTCGGCGCGGACGTGTCGGCCACCGGCTTCGGCGGCTCGGGCGCCGTCAACGTGAGAACGGGCTCGGCGGGGGCCGGCGCTGCCAGCGGCGTGGGCTCGGTCATGTGAACAATCACATCAGGTCGCGGCCCCCGCGGTCGAGACACCCCCCGTCCGCGGCCGGCGCGCCGTCGACGCAGGGACGAGGGGCGGGTTCCCGGAGGCTCAGACCGGCACGATGCCGGCGACGACCGCGAGGGCGACCGCGAGCAGGGCGGCGGTCGTGGCGTCCATGCGGCGGGTCCGCACGAGCAGGCCCAGGCAGTACCGCTCGGGCAGGACGGCCCGGCACACCGCTGCCAGGCCGAGCGACGCCGCCAGGATGTAGCCGCCGATCCGGAAGTCGACGGCGTAGGTCACGGCGACGGAGATCGCCACGATGACGAGCACGACCGTGAACACGACGCGGCGCTCCGGCGGCACCTCCCAGCGGACCATCCTCGGCCTCCTCGATCCCGGCGTCAGTGCGCGAAGTGCCGGACGCCGGTCAGGTACATGGTGGCGCCTGCGGCGCGCGCGGCGGCGACGACCTCGTCGTCGCGCACCGAGCCGCCCGGCTGGACCACCGCGCGGACGCCGGCCTCGAGCAGCACCTCGAGCCCGTCGGGGAAGGGGAAGAACGCGTCGGACGCGGCGACCGCGCCCCGCGCGCGCTCCTCGCCGGCGCGCGCGACCGCGAGACGGCACGAGTCGACCCGGTTGACCTGCCCCATCCCGATGCCCACGCTGCCGCCGTCCTTGGCGAGCAGGATCGCGTTGGACTTCACGGCGCGGACGGCGCGCCAGGCGAACGCGAGGTCGGCCAGCGTGGCCCCGTCCGCCGGGTCGCCCGTGACCAGCCGCCACAGCGAGGGGTCGTCGCCACCGCCGTCGGGCCCGGAGGCCCGGGCGTCGATCCGGTCGACGGCCTGCACGAGCACGCCGCCACTGATCGGCCGGAACTCCATCGGCTCGAACGCGCCTGCGGTCGGCAGCCGCAGCAACCGGACGTTCTTCTTGCGGCGCAGGATCTCCAGCGCCTCGGGCTCGAAGTCCGGAGCAGCGACGACCTCGGTGAAGACCTCGGCGATCTGTTCGGCCGTCGCCGCGGTCACGGTCCCGTTCGCGGCCACCACGCCGCCGTAGGCGGAGACCGGGTCGCAGTCGAAGGCACGGCGGTACGCCTCGGCGAGGTCGGCGCCGACGGCGATGCCGCACGGGTTGGCGTGCTTGATGATCGCCACACAGGGCCTGTCGTGGTCGTGGGCGGCACGCCACGCGGCGTCGGTGTCGACGTAGTTGTTGTAGGACATCTCCTTGCCGTGCAGCTGCTCGGCGTGCGCGAGCCCGGGCCGCCAGTGCCGGTACAGCGCCGCCGGCTGGTGCGGGTTCTCCCCGTACCGGAGCCCGCCCGCGCGCTCCCAGGTGGCGCCGGTGAAGGCGGGGAAGCCGGTGCCGCCCGAGGTGTCGGCGAGCACCGTCCCCGTCCAGGAGGCGACGGCGACGTCGTAGGCCGCGGTGTGCGCGAAAGCGCGGGCGGCCAGCACCCGCCGCTGCTCGATGGAGAAACCGCCCGCGCGGACGGCGTCCAGCACCTCGCCGTAGGACGCCGGGTCGACGACCACGGCGACGCTCCCGTGGTTCTTCGCCGCCGCCCGCACCATCGCCGGCCCGCCGATGTCGATCTGCTCGACGACCTCGTCGGGCGAGGCGCCGGAGAGCACCGTCTGCCGGAACGGGTAGAGGTTGGAACGAGCAGGTCGAACGGCTCGATCCCGAGCTCGCCCAGCTTCTCCTCGTGCCCGGGGTTGCTCCGGTCGGCCAGCAGGCCGGCGTGGATCCGGGGGTGCAGCGTCTTGACGCGGCCGTCGAGGATCTCCGGGAAGCCCGTGACGTCCTCCACCGCCGTGACCGGTACGCCCGCCGCGGAGATCCGCGCGGCCGTCGACCCGGTCGACACCAGCGCCACGCCCGCCTCGTGGAGGCCGCGGGCGAGGTCCTCGAGTCCCGTCTTGTCGTAGACGGACACCAGGGCGCGCCGGACCGGCCGCCGCTCGCTTCGCTCGCTCATCCCGAGCACGACCTTCCTGTCGGTGACCTGCCAGCCGTCCGCCGTCATGCGGCGGACGACGTCGACGAGCAGTTCGCCGCTCGACGACCTTGATGCGTTCGTGGAGGCTCGCCTCGTCGTCGTCGTCCCGGACCTCGACGGCCCGCTGAGCGACGATCGGGCCGGTGTCCGTGCCCGCGTCCACGAGGATGACACTCGTCCCGGTCACCCTGACGCCGTGGGCGAGCGCGTCGCGGACCCCGTGGGCGCCGGGGAACGACGGCAGCAGGGCGGGGTGCGTGTTGATGGTCCGGTCCCCGAACTCGGCGAGGTAGGCGGCGCCGAGGATCCGCATGAAGCCGGCGAGGACGACGAGCCGCGGCGCGAAGACCCGCACGGCGCGCGCCACCCCGTCGTCCCAGGCTGCGCGGTCGGGGAAGTCCTTGGGCGGCCACCACGGCGGTCGGGACGCCGGCGGCGCGGGCGCGGTCGAGACCTCCGGCGTCCGGGCGATCGGTGACCACCCCGGCCACGCGGAACGGGACGGCCGGATCCGCGGCGGCGTCGAGCAGGGCCTGCAGCAGGGTGCCGGTCCCCGAGACGAGCACGACGACGGCGGCTCGTCCCGGGCGTCCCTCCACAGGCGCCGACCCTATCGGGGGGCGCGGCGCGAGAGGCGGCGGCGGGTCGCAGTCACCGCGAGCACGAGCGCGACGCCGACGGCCACCTCGCCACCGAAGGCGAGCCCGGCGAGCACCGGCTGGGGTCCGGTGACGGCGAGCAGCCCGGGCCCGGCGGGACCGCCGGACAACCACGCGAGCGCACCCATCATCACCGCGGCGAGGGTGCCGACGCCGGCGATGTCCGCGAGCACCCGGTGCCAGCCCGTCCACCGGCTCGGCCGGGCGCCCCGCTTGGTGCGGACGAGCAGGATGCCGGCGAGGACGCCGGCGAGCACGGGCACCGCGAGCAGGGCCAGCGCCGGGCGCGGCAGCGGTCCGGGGGCGGGCAGCGCGCCGAGGACCGGCAGGGCGGGCAGTGGCCCGAGCGAACTGGACGCCAACGTGACCGACGTCCCCGAGCCGACCGCCACCGCGGTGCCGGTCAGCCCGGCGGCGGCCCAGAGGACGAGGTTCGGCAGCAACAGCATCTGCCCGAGGGTGAGGACCGCACCGCCCGCGGCGCCCGGGTCGAGCGCGCGGTGCAGCTCGAGGACGTGCGCACGGCCGAGCACGAGCAGCCCCGCGACGACGACCGCCGCGGCCGCCACCTGCGCCGCGACGGCGGCGAGGGCGGGACCGGCCCAGCCGACGCAGGGGCAACGGCAGGGTCCGTACCGCCCGGAGCAGTCCCCGGGTGAACCCGCCGTGGCGGTAGGCGGCGGCGCCCAGCGTGCCGCAGACGGAGGAGACGACCGCGGCGCCCATCACGGCCTGCAACCCGATGGGGTGCGCGCCCGGCATCCCGGCGACGAGCACAGCCGCTGCGACCACCAGGCAGTACGTCCCCGCGAACGACGCGAGCGCGACCGCCGGGGGCCACGCCGGCGCGGCGCGAGTGGCGCCGGCGGCGATCGCCTCCGCGCGCGGGTCGAGCGCCCGGGACATCCGGCGTCCGCCCAGCCAGCAGGCGGCGAGCGGAGCGAGCGTCAGCCCGAGCGGGACGATGCCGACGTGGCCGCCGTCCACGGTGAGGCCGCCGTGCTGCGCCAGCAGCCAGACCGCGAGCGACAGCCGGACCGCCTGCAGCCACGTGCCCTTGCCGTCGGAGTCGACCACCCAGGCCAACACCACGGGAGCGAGGACGGCGAGGAGCGAGGCGCCCGCCGCCTGACATGCGGCAGCGGCGCCGGCCGGAGCCGGCGCGGGACGGACGTCGAAGGTGGAGGGCGGCCGGTCGAGGAGGCTGGTCATGACGCGTCCATCGTCACGCGGCCGGAGCACCCCGACGGATGAGGACACGCCCGGGCGGGCCGTCCCAGACGGAGACTCCAGGCGGGACTCAGCCGAGGACGGCCATGGCCTCGGCCTCGGTCTCGGCGCTCGCCCGCGCCGGCGCGACGCGGGCGACGGCGGCGTCGAGCAGGCGGAGCACGTCCTCGCGGCTGCGTCCGCGCCGGTCGTTCCAGGTCGTCAGGTCGCCGACCTGACGGCTGCGCAGGACGGGGATCGGGGTCCGGGGGTCGACGGGCGGCGGGCCGCCGACGAGCTCGCCGAGCTGATGCCACAGGGTGTCGATCGCCGGACCGGCAGCGCCCCGCTCGGAGGTGTGCCAGCGGGCGGACTCGACGACCGCGCCGACGAGACAGGACTGGACGATCTCGCCGAAGCTGCGCCGCGTCAGGGACCCCGCCCCCACGAAGCGCCGGCGTCCGTCGGGCGCCTCGAGGACGTACCAGCCGCCCTGGACCCAGCCCCGCTCGATCAGGGCCCTGGCCCCGACGCAGAACCGCGAGCGTCCGCTCCGCCGAGGAGGCGGCCGGGTCGCGACGACGTGAGTAGACAGTGCGGATGAGTGAACCGACCATGTCACCGCTCCGGTCTCGGGCATCGGCCCGCCCGGGATCGTGCTGCTACGAGGCGGACGGTGGATGCCGTAAGTGCTGTGACGTCACGATCCCGCACCCTGAACCCCAGGACAAGACGGCGACCGCACCCTCCTGCGGCTGCTGTGCACTGAGTCGCAGGACGACTCAGTGCACAGCGGCCGGAGAGGAATGCCGCCGGCTCCTCGGCGACCGGATCGGGCGGGGCCGTCAGAGGGAGGCGACGACCTCACGCATCAGACGAGCGGTCTCGCTCGGCGTCCGGCCGACCTTGACGCCGGCGGCCTCGAGGGCCTCCTTCTTCGCCTGCGCCGTGCCGGACGAGCCGGAGACGATGGCGCCGGCGTGGCCCATCGTCTTGCCCTCCGGCGCGGTGAACCCGGCGACGTAGCCGACGACCGGCTTCGTCACGTGCTCGGAGATGAAGGCCGCGGCGCGCTCCTCGGCGTCCCCGCCGATCTCGCCGATCATGACGATGGCCTTCGTCTCGGGGTCGTCCTCGTAGGCGGCGAGGCAGTCGATGTGCGTCGTCCCGATGATCGGGTCGCCGCCGATGCCCACGGCCGTCGAGAAGCCCAGGTCACGCAGCTCGTACATGAGCTGGTACGTGAGCGTGCCCGACTTGCTGACGAGGCCGATCGGCCCCTGCTGGGTGATGTTCGCGGGGATGATCCCGACGTTCGAACGGCCGGGGGTGATGAGCCCCGGGCAGTTGGGGCCGATGATCCGCGTCGTGCCCTTGTCCTGCGCGTACTGGAAGAACGACGCGGTGTCGTGGACGGGCACGCCCTCGGTGATGACGACGACGAGCGGGACCCCGGCGTCCACGGCCTCGACGACGGCGGTCTTCGTGCCCTTGGCCGGGACGAAGATGACCGACACGTCGGCGCCCGTCTTCTCGACGGCCTCGCCGACGCTGTCGAACACCGGCTGGGTGGCGCCGTCGAACTCGACGGTCTGCCCGCCCTTGCCGGGCGTGACGCCCCCGACGATCTGCGTCCCGGACGCGATCATCCGCTGGGTGTGCTTGCGCCCCTCGGAACCCGTCATGCCCTGGACGAGAACCCTGCTGTCCTGCGTGAGCCAGATGGCCACGGCTCAGGCCCCCTGTCCCTGGCCGGTGGCGGCCAGCTCGGCCGCCCTGCGGGCGGCGTCGTCCATGGTCTCGACCCGCTGGATCGAGCCCGCCGGCAGCGTGGCGGCGAAGTCGTCGAGGATCCGGTGGCCGAGCTCGGCGTTGTTGCCGTCCAGCCGGACGACGATCGGCAGCTTCACCGGCGTCCCGCGCTGCTCGAGGAGCTCGTAGGCCTGCAGGATCCCGTTGGCCACCGCGTCGCAGGCGGTGATGCCGCCGAAGACGTTGACGAAGACGCTCTTGACCTGCGGGTCGCCGAGGATGATGTCGAGGCCGTTGGCCATGACCTCGGCGCTGGCGCCGCCGCCGATGTCCAGGAAGTTCGCGGGCTCGACCCCGCCGAACTCCTCGCCCGCGTACGCGACGACGTCGAGGGTGCTCATGACGAGGCCCGCACCGTTGCCGATGATCCCGACGGAGCCGTCGAGCTTGACGTAGTTGAGGTTCTTCTCCTTGGCCTTCTGCTCGAGCGGGTCGGCCGCCGTGCGGTCGGCGAGCTCCTCGAAGCCGGGGTGCCGGAAGGCCGCGTTCTCGTCGAGCGTGACCTTGCCGTCGAGGGCGACGACCGCGCCGTCCTCCGTCTTGACCAGCGGGTTGACCTCGACGAGCGTCGCGTCCTCGGCGACGAACACGTCCCACAGCTTCGTGACGGCGTCGGCGACCTGGTCGGCGACCTCGGCGGGGAACCGGCCGGCCTCGACGATCTCGCGGGCCTTGGCGGCGTCGATCCCGGTGAGCGCGTCGACGGGCACGCGGGCGAGCGCCTCGGGCCGCTCGACGGCGAGCTCCTCGATCTCCATGCCGCCCTCGCGTGACGCCATCACGAGGTAGGTGCGGTTCGTGCGGTCGACGAGGATCGAGAAGTAGTACTCCTCGGCGATCCTCGCGCCCTGCGCGATCATGACCCGGTGGACGGTGTGGCCCTTGATGTCCATCCCGAGGATGTCGCTCGCGCGGTCCGCGGCCTCCTGCGGGTCGTGCGCGAGCTTGACGCCGCCGGCCTTGCCGCGGCCGCCGGTCTTGACCTGGGCCTTGACGACGACCGTGCCGCCACCGAGCTTCTCGGCGGCCGCGCGGGCCTCGGCCGGCGTCGTCGCGACCTGCGCGTCCAGCACCGGTACGCCGTGCGCAGCGAACAGGTCGCGCGCCTGGTACTCGAACAGATCCACGGGGACGTCCTCATCAACGTGGCGACGGGAGGCGGATGCCGGTCCACCACCCTAGTCCTCGCCCGTTCCGCTCCGACGCCGCCCGCACGTGCCCCGCGTTCCTCCCGCGGCCCCGCGCTCGGGCGGGCCCTCAGACCGTCTGGCCGACGTTCGCCCGGACCCAGTCGACGATGTCGCGCATCGACGCACCCGGCGTGAAGACCTTGCGGACGCCGAGGCGCTCGAGCTCGGAGATGTCGGCCTCGGGGATGATGCCGCCGCCGAACACGACGATGTCGTCGGCGCCCCGCTCGCGCAGCAGCTCGACGACGCGGGCGAACAGTGTCATGTGGGCGCCCGAGAGCACGGAGAGGCCCACGGCGTCGGCGTCCTCCTGCAGTGCGGCCTCGACGATCTGCTCCGGCGTCTGGTGCAGGCCGGTGTAGACGACCTCCATGCCGGCGTCCCGGAGGGCACGCGCGACCACCTTGGCGCCGCGGTCGTGCCCGTCGAGCCCGGGCTTGGCGACGACGATCCGCAGCGGCGCCATGACAGACCTCCTCCGACCTGGCCGGACTCCTCGAGAGTAGTCGGCCACCCGGGGCGAGGGACGGAACGGCGGGGCCGTTCGGGGGACGGCGACGTCCGAGGAGCAGGTCATCCGATCTCCTCCCCTGACGACATCGGTTTCGGGGCTTACCGTGATGTCAGAAGCAGCCTCAGGTGTCGTACGTCACGTCGGTCGGCAACGGTGCATGCCGCACCCGCCGGGTACGACAGGCTCACCGAGGCGGTGAGACGACCGGCTCGATGGCGAGGAGGCGTCGTGAGCAGGCACGACGACGACGGCCCCAGGACGGGGACCGACGATGCCGCCTTCCCGGCTGCCCCCGGCCGGGCTCCCTCGACCACGCGGCGCCCGCCCTCGACGGGGTTGCGCGGCCTGGGGAGCGACGTCCGGCCGCTGCTGACCCCGGCCGGCGTCCGCGGCGCGGTCGTCGAGGCGCTCTGGTGCTCCGCGCACCTCGCGATCTACCCCTTCGGTCTGCTCCGCGAGCGACCCGAACCGGGCGACCGCTACGCCCTGGAGGGACTCGGCCCCCGGCAACGCGGCCTCGCCGTGCGCGACATCGAGGCGGCGGGGACGCCGATCCTGCTGGTCCACGGGATGGTGGACAACCGGGCGATCTTCACCGTGCTGAAGCGGGGCCTGCGCCGGCGGGGCTTCGGCCGCGTCATGACGATCAACTACTCGCCCGTGACGAACGACATCCGGCAGGCGGCGCGGGATCTCGCGGCCGAGGTCGAGGCGGTCGTCGCGCAGACCGGGTACGAGCGCATCCACGTCGTCGGGCACAGCCTCGGCGGCCTCATCGCGCGGTACTACGTGCAGCGGCTCGGCGGCGACGAACGCGTCGACACGCTGGTCACGCTGGGGTCGCCGCACGCCGGAACCATGACCGCCCACCTGGTGCCGGTCCGGCTGTGCCGCCAGCTGCGCCCGGGCAGCGACCTCTTCACCGAGCTCGCGGAGCCCGCCGAGCGGTGCCGGACCCGCTTCGTGGCGTACTGGTCCGACCTCGACCAGATGATCCTCCCGCACGGGAACGCCCGGCTCGATCACCGCGACCTCTTCGTGCGGAACGTCCGCGTGCACGGCGTCGGGCACATGTCGCTGCCGCTCGACGGGCAGGTCGTGCACGAGATCTCCGCCGTGTTCTCCCAGCTGGACTGGGACGGGACGACGCTCAGCGCCGGCGTCACCCCGCTGCTGGAGGAGACGGCGGTGCCGCGACGCCGGCTCCCCCGCCCGCTCTCGGCGTCCTGACCACGCAGCCGTCCGCCGAGCGAGACGGGCGTTGACGCCCGCGCCGGTAGCTGCCTAGCGTGATCGCGCGGTCATGAGTGCCAGCGCCAAGCCCCGGCTCGCTGGCCGGCAACCCTCCTCCTCGGCGGGGTGCCCCGGGTGTCGACCTGGCCCTGCGCGACGGCGCGCCGGGCAAGCGTAGAGCAGGAGGCTCGCGTGCGGCTCGTGAGGCGTCTCCACGTCGATCTCATGCGTGTCGTCAGCGAGGCCTGTCAGGGCTGACGCCCACCCGCGCGGCCGCGCGCCGCGCCCCCCGAGGGACGCCCTGCTCCAGGTCGGCTGCGCCCTCGCCCCTCGCCCGGCTCGGAGGCCCCATGTCCTTCACGGTCCCCTCGTTCCCGAATCCGGTCGACGAGATCTCCGCACGCCTCGTCGCCGGCGGCGTCGTGCTGCTCGCGACGTCCTACGTCCTCACCGGCTGGTGGCCGCTGGTCGCGGTGCTCGCCTACGGCTTCGTCGCGCGCGTCGTCAACGGACCCCGTTTCAGCCCGCTCGGCCTGGTCGTCACTCGCTGGCTGAGGCCACGGCTCCCCGTCGCGCCGCGGCCGGTCCCGGGACCGCCCAAGCGCTTCGCCCAGGGCATGGGGGCGGCGCTCTCCTCGCTCGCCCTCGTCCTCGCCCTGCTCGGAGCGGCTCCAGGTGCCCGCGTGAGTCGTCGCGCTCGTCGTCGTGGCCGCCGCCCTCGAGTCGCTCGCCGGGTTCTGCATCGGATGCGCCGTCTTCGGCGTGCTCATGCGCCGGGGCATCATCCCGGAGTCCGTCTGCGAGGCCTGCAACGACCTCACCCTGCGACGGCCCGCCGCCGCGTCCTGATCGCCCCGACCACGTCCCGCTGCCGGCCGGCTGACCGCGGGTCAGAGCTTCTCGACGGGGGCGTAGCGCAGGAGCAGGCGCTTGACGCCCTGGTCGCGGAAGTCGACCTTCGCGACGCTCCGGTCGCCCGCGCCTTCGACCTCGATCACCGTTCCGAGGCCGAACGCGTCATGGGTGACGCGGTCGCCCGGCTCGAGGTGGATCACCTCGCGGTTGCCGGGCGAGTTCACGCCGGGCCGGGACGCCAGCCGAGCCACCGCCGGCTGCGACGACGGCCGCGCCATCGTCGACTCCGAGCGCCGCCAGTCGACGAGCTCCGGCGGCACCTCGCCGAGGAAGCGGCTGGCCGGCGCGTACGTCGGCTGCCCCCAGGCGCTCCGGACGGCGGCGCGGGAGAGGTAGAGCCGCTGCCGGGCCCGGGTGATCCCGACATAGGCGAGCCGGCGCTCCTCGGCCAGCTCCTTGGGGTCCGCGAGCGAGCGCATGTGCGGGAAGGTGCCGTCCTCGAGCCCGGTGAGGAACACGACCGGGAACTCCAGGCCCTTGGCGGTGTGCAGCGTCATGAGCGTCACGACGCCGCCGTCCGCGCCCGCGTCGTGCGCGCCGTCGGCGATCGCCTCGTCGGGCACCTCGTCGGAGTCCGCCACCAGCGAGACCTGCTCGAGGAACTCCGTCAACGTCGGCTCCGCCGCCGTGCCCTCGTACTCCTGCGCGACGGCGACGAGCTCGGAGAGGTTCTCGATCCGGGACTCGTCCTGCGGGTCGTGGCTGGCGCGCAGCTCGGCCAGGTACCCGGTCTGCTCGAGGACCGCCTCGAGCAGGGTGGCGGGGCCGGCACCGCCCTCCGCCAGGGTGCGCAGCTCGTCGAGCAGCGCGGTGAACGCGTTCACCGCGGCGACAGAGCGCGTCGCGATGCCGGGCGCGTCGGCCGCCCGGAACAGGGCCTCGTTGAAGGAGATCCGCTCCCGGTCGGCGAGCGCCCCGACACAGGCCTCGGCCCGGTCGCCGATCCCCCGCTTGGGCACGTTGAGGATCCGGCGCAGGTTGACGGTGTCCGCGGGGTTGGCGATGACGCGGAGGTAGGCGAGCGCGTCCTTGACCTCGCGGCGCTCGTAGAACCGGGTGCCGCCGACGACCTTGTACGGCAGCCCGACCCGGACGAAGACCTCCTCCAGGGCCCGGGACTGCGCATTCGTGCGATAGAAGACGGCGACGTCTCCGGGCCGGGCCTCCCCGGTGTCCGTCAGCCGGTCGATCTCCTCGGCGATGAACGACGCCTCGTCGTGCTCGTTGTCGGCCACGTAGCCGATGATCTTCGGGCCGGCGCCGGCGTCCGTCCAGAGCCGCTTCGGCTTGCGCTCCGGGTTGCGCTCGATGACGGCGTTGGCGGCCGTCAGGATCGTCTGCGTCGACCGGTAGTTCTGCTCGAGCAGGATCGTGCGGGCGTTCGGGTAGTCGTCCTCGAACTCGAGGATGTTCCGGATCGTCGCGCCGCGGAACGCGTAGATCGACTGGTCGGCGTCGCCGACGACGGTGAGCTCGGCCGGGGCCACGGCGTCCTCGGGCTCCGGCTCGTCGTGCTCGGCGCGCGCCAGGACCTGCGAGAGCGCACCGCCGACGAGCTCGCGCACGAGGCTGTACTGGGCGTGGTTGGTGTCCTGGTACTCGTCGACGAGCACGTGCCGGAACCGGCGGCGGTAGTGCTCGGCGACGTCGGGGAAGGCCTGCAGGATGTTGACCGTCGTCATGATGAGGTCGTCGAAGTCGAGGGCGTTGGCCTGCCGCAGCCGCCGCTGGTAGGCGGTGTAGGCCTCGGCGAGCATCCGCTCGGTGTGGGTGCCCTCGCCCCCCTGACTGATCGTCGCGGCGTAGCTCTCCTCGTCGACCAGCTCGTTCTTGAGGTTGCTGACCTGTGCGCTGAAGGACCTCGGGGGGTACCGCTTGGGGTCCAGGTCCAGCTCGCGGCACACCAGGGCCATCAGCCGCTGGCTGTCGGCCGCGTCGTAGATGGAGAAGTTCGAGCGCAGCCCGACCTTGGTCGCCTCGCGCCGCAGGATCCGCACGCAGGCCGAGTGGAAGGTCGACACCCACATCGTCTGCGCCGCGGGCCCGATGAGGCCCTCGACGCGCTCGCGCATCTCGCCGGCGGCCTTGTTCGTGAAGGTGATGGCGAGGACCTGGCCGGGCCGGACGCCGCGGGCGGCGAGCAGGTAGGCGATGCGGTGGGTGAGCACCCGCGTCTTGCCCGATCCGGCGCCCGCGATGATGAGCAGCGGTGACCCCTCGTGCAGGACGGCGGCCCGCTGCTGCTCGTTGAGGCCCTCGAGCAGGGCGGCGACGCGCTTGCTGCGAGCAGCGTCGCTCGCCGCCCGGGTCTCGGCACGGTCCGCGGACGGCGTCGCCCTCCCGTCCGGCGCGCTCCCGGCCGAACCGGACGCCGGAACCCGGATCGCGAGGCCGCCGGGTGGCTTCTCCTCGTCCGCGGGATCGGACGCCGGGACGCCGGGCAGGGGGAGGTCGTCGAAGAGGGTGCTCATCTCGCCAGCCAGCGTACGTCCCGGCACCGACACCGTGGGGCGACGACGCCGCGCGACCTCGGCGGGTGGCACCGGGTCGGATCGCCATACTGGCGGCGTGACAGATCCGGACGGAACGGCCGAGCGCACCGTCGTCCTGCTGCCCGACGGACGACGGCTGGACGTCTGGCTGGCCGGCCCGGCCGACGGGGTCCCCGTCGTCGACCACCACGGCACGCCGTCCTGCGGCATGCCCGACCGGTACGTCGTCCGCGCCGTCGAGGAGCTCGGCGTCCGGCTGGTGCGCCCGACGCGGCCCGGCTACGCGGGGTCGGACCCGGACCCGGGCCGCTCGGTGGGGGACGTCGCGGCGGACGTCGAGGCGGTCCTGGACCACCTCGGCCTGGACCGGGTCGCCGTGATGGGCGCCAGCGGCGGCGGACCGCACGCCCTCGCCACCGCGGCCCTGCTCCCGGAGCGCGTCACCGCGGTCGCGTCGATCGCGGGTGCGGCTCCGTTCGGTGCGCCCGACCTGGACTTCCTGGCCGGGATGGGCCAGGACAACCTCGACGAGTTCGGCGCCGCCCTGACCGGGGAGGGCCCGCTGCGGGAGTACCTCGAGGCGGCCCGGCCCGGCCTCCTCGCGGCGACGCCGGAGCAGATCGTCGAGGAGCTGGCGACCCTGCTCCCCGACGTCGACCGCGCCGTGCTCTCCGGCGAGCTCGGCGAGGACCTCGCCGCCGGCATGGGCGCCGCCCTGGCGCCCGGCGTCGAGGGGTGGCTGGACGACGACCTCGCCTTCACCCGGCCCTGGGGGTTCGAGCTCGGCGACGTCCGGGTGCCCACGTTCGTGTGGCAGGGCGACCTCGACCTCATGGTCCCCCCGGACGCACGGCGCCTGGCTGGCGGCCCGGTTACCGCACGCGACGGCGCACCTGCTCGTCCGGCGACGGCCACCTGTCGATCGAGGCCGGGCGGATCGGGGAGATCCTCACCGAGCTCGTCCGGCCGCTAGCGCGGGCCCGAGGTCGGCGCGCCGCCCTAGCATGACGGGGTGCCTCTCGACGACTCCGACGTCCAGCGCGTGCTCTGCGTGGCCGCGCACCCCGACGACCTGGACTTCGGCGCCTCCGGCACCGTCGCGACCTGGACCCGCGCCGGGCTCGCGGTCACCTACCTCTTGTGCACCCGGGGCGACCAGGGCGGCTTCGACGACACCCCGCGCGAGCTCATGCCCGCGATCCGCGAGCAGGAGCAGCGGGACGCCGCCGCCGCGGTGGGCGTCGACGACGTGCGGTTCCTCGACGGCTTCCACGACGGCTGGCTGGAGCCGAACCACGACCTCCAGCGCGCCATCGTCCGGGTGATCCGGCAGGTGCGCCCGCAGCGCATGGTGTTCCAGTCGCCGGAGCGGAACTGGGACCGCATCGGCGCCAGCCACCCGGATCACCTCGCCGCGGGCGAGGCCTCCGTCCGCGCCGTCTACCCGGCGGCCCGCAACCCCTTCGCCTATCCCGACCTGCTGCACGACGAGGGCCTCGACCCCTGGGTGGTGCCGGACTGCTGGGTGATGGCCCACCCGCAGTCCGACCACTACGTGGACGTCACCGAGACCTTCGACGCGAAGATCGCGGCGCTGCGCGCGCACAAGAGCCAGACCGCGCACGTCGACGACCTGGAGGACCGGATCCGGGGCTGGGGCCTGGCGAACGCCGTCGCGGGCGGGCTGCCGGACGGGCGCCTGGCCGAGGCGTTCCGGGTGCTCGCGACCGGGTGAGTCTCAGAGCAGCCGGCGGTCGGCGGCCCAGCGGGTGAGCTCGTACCGGTTGGAGAGCTGCAGCTTGCGCAGCACCGCCGAGACGTGGGTCTCCACGGTCTTCACCGACAGGTACAGCTCCTTCGCGACCTCCTTGTACGCGTAGCCGCGGGCGATGAGCCGCATGACCTCGCGCTCGCGCTGCGTGAGCCGGTCGAGCTCGTCGTCCACGCTGGCGACCTCGCCGGCACCCGCCCCGAAGGCGTCGAGCACGAACCCGGCGAGCCGGGGCGAGAAGACGGCGTCCCCGTCGGCGACCCGGTGCACGGCCGCGGAGAGCTCCGGGCCCGAGATCGTCTTGGTCACGTAGCCGCGCGCTCCGGCCCGGATGACGGCGATGACGTCCTCGGCGGCGTCCGAGACCGAGAGTGCCAGGAACCGCACCGGGTGGTCGCCGCCGAGCAGGTCGGCGCAGGCGTGCAGCACCTCCCGCCCCCCGGGCCGCTCGAGGCCGCCGGGCAGGTGGACGTCGAGGAGCACGACGTCCGGGCGGGTGGCGTGGACGACGGCGACCGCGGTCGGCACGTCCGCGGCCTCGCCGACGACCTCGATCGTGGACTCGGCGGCGAGCTCGGCGCGGACGCCGCTGCGGAACATGCCGTGATCGTCGACGAGGACGATCCGGACCGGGGCGCTCACGGCGTCGCCTCCGCGGGGCCGGCCGGCATCTCGAGTCGGACCTCCGTGCCCTCGCCCGAGGTGCTGCGGACGGTGGCGCTGCCGCCGTGCCGCTGCATCCGCGCCACGATCGACTCCCGGACGCCGAGGCGGTCGGCGGGCACGGCGTCCGGGTCGAACCCGGGGCCGCGGTCGCGCACGAACGCCTCCACGCCGTCCGCGCCGGCCTCCACGTACACCTGCACGGGGGCCGACGACGTCGGCTGCCCGTGCTTGACGGCGTTGACCATGGCCTCGCGCAGCGCGGCGACGAGGGCGGTGGTGCGGTCGTCCGCGGGGCGGTCGCCGACGACGACGACCTCGATGGAGGCGCCGTGCCGGTCCTCGACCTCCGCCGCGGCGGCCTTCAGCTGGGCGGCGACGCTCCCGGCGTCCACCGGATCGCCGCCGTAGAGCCACGTCCGCAGGTCACGCTCCTGGGCGCGGGCGAGCCGGGCGACCTGCACGGGGTCGTCGCTGCGGCGCTGGATCAGGGCGAGGGTCTGCAGCACGGAGTCGTGCAGGTGCGCGGCGATCTCCGACCGCTCCGTCTCGCGGGCGCGGGCCGCGCGCTCGGCGTCCAGATCGCGCCAGAGCCGGACCCCCCACGGCGCGAGGACGACGGCGGCGCCGGCCAGGACGGCGACCGCGGCGACGAGCACGCGCCCGGCGGAGGCCAGGTCGCCCTGGACGACGACGAGCACGACGCCGACGAGCACGAGCACCAGGCCCGCGACGACGCGGAGGAGCGCCCCCCGGGTGCTTCCTCCGGCGAAGCTGGCCCACCGCGACCGCTCGACCTCGTCGAGCTGGGTGTACGCGAGCACGGCGCCGCCGAGCACCACGAGCAGCGGGAGCACGATCGACAGCGAGATGTCGTAGCCGAAGCGTTCGCCGAGCAGGGCGCCGCCGGCGAGCAGGAGCAGGCCGCCGATGAGCAGGTCGGCGACGCGGCCGGCGGGCGGACCCGCGGCCCACGGCGGGCGGGCGGGCGACGGGGCGGCGGGCGCGGCTGAACTCGCCACGGGAGGAGGGGCGACGGTGCCGGTCTGCGGCGCCGGGACGGTCTGTGCGGACGGCGCCAGCGCCCACAGCCACAGGTAGAGGACGGCGCCCGCGCCGCCGAGCCCGACGCCGAGAACGAGGGCGATCCGCACCAGGCGGACCGGGAAGCCGAGGTGCGCGGCGAGGCCGGCGGCGACGCCGGCGATCACCCGCCCGGACGCCGGGCGGACCAGCGGCGGCCGCTGCGGCGGCACGACCGGGACGACCGGCGACGGCACCCAGGCCGAGCGCGCGGGGGCCACCGGCGCGTCCCGCCGGTCGGTGCCCTGCTTGCTCGTCGTCGCCACGGCTCCATCATGACCCCCCGCGACCTCGCTCCTGCACGTCCGGGAGCAGGACCAGGGACGCCCCTGGCGGATTCAGGGGTGCCGCTCAGGGTGCGCTCAGGGGTGTCCCCGATATCCCTGAGCCGTGGCCCGGCGGCAGGTTGGAGTCATGACAGCGCAGCCTCCTCCTTCCCCTCCGCCCATCGACGAGGCGCCCCCGCCCGGGGGACCCGGTGTGGCGCAGTTCTTCGACCGCATCCGCCGCTACGGCGCGGTGCGGCCCGACGACGGCCGCTGGTTCGCGGGCGTCGCCTCCGGCCTCGGCCGACGCTGGGGCATCGACCCGCTGCTGATCCGGGGTGCCTTCATCATCCTGGCGATCTTCGGCGGCGTCGGGCTCCTGCTCTACGGCCTCGGCTGGCTCTTCCTCCCGCACCCCGACGGGCGCATCCACGCCCAGGAGGTGCTCCGCGGCGTCGTGACGGCGGGCTTCATCGGCGGCGTGCTCTGCGTGCTCGCGGACCTCGGCACCAGCGGGTGGGCGCGAGGCGACTGGTACGGGCCGCATCCGTTCGGCGGGGGCTTCCTGCTGGTCGCGCTCATCGTGTTCGGGATCTGGTGGTTCGCCGGTGGCCGGCATCACCGCCGGCCCGGTGGTCCCGGTGGTCCCGGTGGTCCGCGGTGGTCCGGCGGCTGGCACGGTGGCGGCTGGCACGGTCCTGGCTCCGGCAGGGCGGTGCGGCTGGCAGGGCGGCGGCTGGCAGGAGTGGCGGCTGGGGTGCTCCCGGTGGGAGCGGCACCTCCGGCGGTCCGGGCACGGCCGGCTCGTCCCCCTCGAGCCCGAGCCCCGAGCAGGGCCCGGAGAGCGCTGCGGAGCCGGGCACGCGTCCCGACGGTGGAGAGGCCCCGCCCTACGGCACTCCGCCCCCGCCGCCCTCGGCGTCCGGCCCCGCCTGGACGGCCTCGGGGTGGTCGACGGGCACCGACGCTCCCTACGGCACGGCCGCTCCCGCGGCCGTGCTGGCCCCGCCCGCGCCGGTGCCGGCGCCCCGCCCCTGGGCGCCGAAGCCCGACCCGCACCGCCCGTCGCACGCGCTGAGCAGCGCGGTCTTCGGTGCCGCCCTGCTGGCGGCGGCCGTCGTCGTCGGCGTCGACCTCGTCCTCGGCGGGAACCACGCGATGGTCGCGGTCGCCGCGGGCGTCGCGCTCGCGGTCATCGGGCTGGGGATCGTCGCCGCCGGGCTCTCCGGACGCCGGGCCGGCGGGCTGGCGCCGCTCGGCATCCTCCTGGCGGCCGTCACGCTGGCGGCGAGCGCGGTCGGGCCGGCGAGCTGGGCGGGCCAGCGCACCTGGACGCCGACCACGCTCACCGGGACCACCGTCTACCAGCTGGGCGTCGGCACCGGCCGGCTCGACCTGCGCTCGGTCGCCGTTCCCGGTGCGACGGCCGGCCTCCCCGGCCGAGGTCGACGTCCGGGTCGGGCCTGGGCACGCTCCAGGTCGTCGTCCCCGACGGCGTCGCCGTGCGGGTCGTCGGTTCCGTCGGCGCGGGGAACGTGAAGAACCGCGCCGGGCTCGGGGCCACCTCGCCCGGCTCGGACGCCGATCTCACCCGGTCCGGACCGCACGCCGAGGTCGACCTCCGCACCTCACCGCAGCCGGTGCTGCTCGTCCGCGCGGACGTCGGCGTCGGGACCCTCACCATCGACCGCTCGACCGGACAGGAGCAGGGAGCATGAGCGACGACGACCGCACCACGGTCGAGCAGACCCCGCCGACCGAGGCGCTGCCCGAGCAGACGGCGCCCACCTCGGCCCTGGTGGTCGAGCCGACGCAGCCGGCGCCAGCTGGAGTCGGTGGCCACGTCGGCGGAGTCGGTGGCGCGGCCGGCGCCGGTGGCGACCGCCGTGTCTTCCACCCAGGCCGACCAGCCGGAGCCACGGATGCCGCGCGGGATCCGGATGCGCACCGTGGTCCTCGGGCTGGTCCTCCTGGCGATCAGCGCGACGAGCCTGCTGCGGGTGCTGACCGACGTCCGCATCGACGACTCCCTCGTCCTGCTGATCCTCCTCGTCGTCGCCGGCGCGCTCCTCCTGGGCGCGGGGGTGGCGTCGGCGGCCCGCGAGGCGCGCAGCGGGCGGAGCCGGGACTGACGGCGTCCGTCTCGGGAGGCGGAGTTTGGTTGAAGGAGCAACTATGGGTCCGGCCCGCTTTCTGCGGGTCGGACCCATTCGTCGTTCTTGCGAGAGGTGACTCATGACGGACACGTCCGTCGGGCAGGTCAAGGTTTCGATCATCTACTACAGCGCCACGGGGACCATCTACCGGCTGGCGCAGGCGATCGCCGAGGGGGCCGAGAAGGCCGGCGCGCAGGTGACCGTCACGAAGGTCCGCGAGCTGGCGCCCGAGGAGGCCATCGCGACCAACGAGGGCTGGGTGCAGCACCGGCTCGAGACGCAGGACGTGCCGGAAGCCACCCCCGACGACATCGTCGGCGCCGACGCCGTGATCTTCGGCTCGCCTACCCGGTACGGCAACATCGCCGCCCAGCTCAAGCAGTTCCTGGACACGCTCGGCCCGCAGTGGAGCCAGAACCTGCTCGCGGACAAGGTCTACTCCGGCTTCACGTCGACGTCGACGGAGCACGGCGGCCAGGAGTCGACGATCCTCGCCCTCTACAACACGATCCACCACTTCGGCGGCATCGTCGTCGCGCCCGGGTACACCGACCCGGTGAAGTTCGCGGACGGCAACCCCTACGGCACCTCCTTCGTGGCCGGTCAGGGCAACCCGCCGGACGACGTCGCGCTGAACGGCGCGCGCTATCAGGGCGAGCGTGTCGTGCGGATCGCCGCCGCCCTCAAGGCCGGCCTCGCCGCCGCCTGAGCACCCCTGGACGCCGAAGCGCCTCGGCCCCCGACGATCGCGTTGGAGGCCGGGGCGCTCGCATGCGGCTCGAATCAGCACAACGGGGGTCAGCCCTGGCAGTCCGCTCGCCAGTTGTCGACCACGGCCGTCGGGACGCCCTTCGAGTTCACCGTCGTGTGCATGGTCATGTGAAGCACGTAGTTCGGCGTCTTCGACTGGGCGACCAGCGTGAAGTCGTAGGTGTGGGTATGAATCGCGGGGAACGGGGTGCCGGCGTACCAGCTGTCGTTCTTGTTCTCCGAGTTCACGTACTTGGTCCCGGTGGTGATGCTGACGCCGCCGAGCTTGCTGTTCAGGGTCTGCGTCATGTGGTAGCCGCCGCTGCCGTCGGCGGTCGACGCCGTCACGACGTGGATCGTGCCGTGGAGGTTGATGACGTCCGCCGGGAAGCAGGGATTCACACTGCACGTCTGGCCGGCACCCGGAACGTCGCGTTCGAGATGACGGCCGCCGAGGCCGGCGAACCGGTGAGGCCCAGCACGGCGAGGGGCACGATCAGCAGCAGGGCGAGGAGCCCGAGGGCTCGGCGGGGACTCAGGCGCTGAGGCATGGGGGCGCCTTGCCCGACGTCTGCGCTCTGAAACCCCGACGGCCCAGCTTTCGTCACTCTCCGAGACGGTCGAAGGCCGCGAGCACCCGCTCGCTCGTCACGTATCGTCCCGTCGTCGCCGTGTCTCGCGCCCGGAGCTCCGAGAAGGTCGACAGCACGTGGTCGAGCTCGCGCCGGGTCAGGCCGAGCAGCACGGCGTGCGCCGCATCCAGGTCGGCGAACGCCTCGGCGCGCGCGTCGGGAGCGGCCGGCGCCGACGTCGACGGCACGGGGACGCCGAGCGCGGTCAGCTCGGCGGCCAGCGCCGACAGCTCCGGCGTCCACGCCAGCGCCCGCGCGAAGCGGGTGAGCACCCAGTGCTCGATGGTGGTCGAGGGCTCCCAGGGTGCCGGTCGGTCGTACGCGGACGGCGGCGGCACCGGCACCTGCTCGAGCTTGAAGAAGTTGAGGTTCGCGCCGGCGTGCCGGCAGCGCGCGAGGTGGTCGATCGGCAGGCTCGCGAGCGCGGCGAGCAGCAGCGGCAGCCGCGGTGCGGAGAGCAGCGGCAGCGAGTTGCCGACGCCGACGACCGGCAGCGCGCAGGGCAGGAGCGTGCGCGCAGACGCCGAGGTGGTGACGTTCCGGTAGCCGGCCAGCCAGCCGCGCTCCGCGAGGACTCCGAACCGCCGCTCGACGAGTTCGCGCGGCACCCAGTAGCGCACGTGCGGGCGGCCGCCGCCGCGGTGGTCGAGGAGGCCCGCGTGCTTGGCCTCCCACAGCGGCACCAGCCCGGGCCCGGGCTCGGTCCGGAAGGAGGCCGCGTCGCGGGTCATGTGCAACGGCGTGACGAGCCGCAACTGCCAGGGGTCGTCGACCACGGTTCCCTCGGCGGACCGCCGCACCAGCACCGGCACCCGCCGGTGCACGCCCTCGACCAGCCGGGCCTCGGCGGAGCCGCCGAACGCGGGCAGCGTCCTCGTGTTCGGGTTGACCAGGGCCACCGTCGCGGCGTCGACGCCGAACGCGCGCTCGCCCGGGTCGGCCTCCGCGTCCGGGACGCCGACCGCGACGCGAGCACCTCGCGGGGGGTCGACCATCGGCGTCCCGGGGCCGCCGCGCAGCACGAGGACGGCGACGCCGACGCGTGCCGACACCCCGTCGAACTGCGCGCACCCCGGCTCGAGCACCCGCACGCTCTCGAGCACGTCCCGCTCGAGCCACTCCTGCAGCAGGTGCGAGGACGACCGGTCGGACACGACTCCGGCGGGCACGACCGCGGCCGCGCGGCCCGCGGGCGCGAGCAGGCGCCAGCTGGTCTCCAGGAACGGCAGGTAGGCGTTGACCTCGCCGACGCCGGTCAGCGGATGCCGCCCGTGCTCCCGCACCCCGCGCGCCGCCAGCGCCCGGTCCTCGCGCAGCCGCGGCGGCGGTCTGCCCGCCCAGTCCCGGACGGCGACCTTGAGCCGCTCCCACGGCGGGTTCAGGACGACGGCGTCGAAGCCGCCGCACCACCCGCTGATCATCGAGGCGTCCGGCGCGAGGACCGCCGGGAACGCCACCGGCCAGTCGAGCCCCGCCGCGGGTCCGAGCAGCGCGTCGCCGACGACGATGCGGTCCGCCAGGTCGGCCCCGGTGACGGGAACGCCGAGCATGCGCGCGTCCGCGGCGAGCACCGCCCGGCACAGGGCGACGGCGACGGGGTCCGCGTCCACGCCGTGCAGGGCGGCGAGGGCGTCCGCGGGCGGCGCCCCGAGCACGACCAGCCGCGCGAACGCGGCGTGCAGCAGCGCGCCCGGCCCGCACGCCGGGTCGACGACGCTGCGGACCGGCCCGGGCATGGCCGCGACCGCGAGCGCCGCGGCGAGCGACGGCGGCGTGGCGAAGGCGCCGCGCCGGCGGCGCTCCCCGATCCCGACCGGCACGAGCCGGACGCCGCCGGGCGCCGGCGCGGGAGCCGTCAGCAGCAGCCGCCCGTAGCCCTGGGCGAGCGCACGGACGGCGCCGGCGTCCTCGCGGTCTTCGGCGGCGGCGAGCGCGGCGAGGACGAGCAGGTCGCGGCGGCGGTCGGCGTCCGGCTCCGCGGCGAGCCGGGCCGGCAGGGCGTCGTCCTCCGCTGCCGCCGCCGCCACGACGGCCTCCGCCGTGGGCGGGGCGGCGGTGGTCGTCACCGCAGCAGCCGCAGCGCGACGCCGACGAAGCCGGTGACCGGATAGCGCTCCAGGTCGGCGAGCGGGATCCATGCGGCGGCGTCGCTGGAGCCGTCGACCTCGAGCACGGCGGGCTCGGCGTCCGTCGGCACCGTGCCGCGGTAGACGATCCGGACCGCGTGGAAGTCCTCGAGCGTTCCGTCGGGGGCGTGCCCGGTGAAGTGCACGCTGTCGACGTCGGTGAGCCGCGCGTGCGCGAGGTGCAGCCCCGTCTCCTCGTGGACCTCGCGGTACACCGCGTCGACGGGTTGCTCGCCGTGGTCGATGCCTCCGCCCGGCAGCGACCACCGGCCTGATCCGGCGTACCGCGTGAGCAGCAGCCGGCCGCCTTCCGGCACCAGCGCGTAGGCGCCGACCCGCTGCACCTTCGGCGGAGAGGCGTGCGCGGCACCCTGCAGCGGGCGCGCCTCGACCGGCCGGATCGGCACCGGCTCGTCCTCGACGGGCAGGCCCAGCGCGCGCGCCGTGGACGGGACGAGCGACGTCGTCGCGAGATCGGCCGCCGGCACCGCCCGCGCTCCCGGGGCCAGCCGATCGCTCCAGCCGGACGGCGCCGCGATGTCGTAGACCACCCGGACCGTGTGCAGGCTCGCCCCGCGGTCGGGGAGCTCGACGACGTCCGCGAAGGCCTCCCGGACGTCGACGGCGCGCACCTGCACGCCGAGCGTGGCCGTCGCGGCCCGCAGCACCGTGTCCCGCGGGTGCTCGCCGTGGCCCACCGTGTCGCCGGGCAGCGCGAACCGGCCGGCGGCCGGGTCCTCCCGCGCCGGCACGAGAGCGATCGCGCCGTCGGGCGCGACGAGCCTCCCGGAGGCGGCGACCCGCTGCTCGGCACGCACGCTGGGACCGTACCGGTCCGCGCCCGTACCCTGCCCGCTATGTCGTCGCAGCCCCGCCCTCCGAGCACCGAGCACCTGGGGCCGCTCCACCGGCTGGCGCTGCGCACCTTCCGCGTCCTGCCGCGGCCGCTGCGGATGCTGGCGATCCGGTGGGTCGCTCCGGCACACACCGTCGGGGCCCTGTGCTTCCTCGAGCAGGACGGCCGCGTGCTCCTCCTGCGCCAGCACCACCGCGAGGGCTGGACGCTGCCGGGCGGACTCCTCAACCGCGGCGAGGACGCCCGCGCGGCCGTGGTCCGCGAGGTCTACGAGGAGACCGGGCTGAGCGTCGAGGTCGGGCTGCCGTTCGCCACGCTGGTGGCACCGCGGAGCCGGCGGGTGGACATCCTCTTCCACGTCACCGTCGACCGGCCCGTCGAGGTGCACGCGAACGGCGAGGCCACCGGCGCCGCCTGGCTGCGCCCGGACGAGGTCGGCGAGGTCGACGAGCCCACGGCCACCTCGTTCGTCGCCTGGACGAGCTGGCGCACCACCGGCGGCGGGATGCACACCGGGCGCCTGCTGCGGGCGTGACCGGCGGACTCGCGGGCGTCGTGCTGGCGGCCGGCGCGGGAACGCGGCTCCGGCCGCTCACCGACCTACGCCCGAAGGCGCTGTGCCCGGTGGGGACGGTTCCGCTGCTCGACCTCGCGCTGCGACGGCTGGTGCCGCTGGCCGGGGCCGGACCGGCCGTGGTCGCCGTCAACGCGCACGCCTTCGCCGAGCTGGTGCGGGCCCATGTCGGCGACCGCGCCCACGTGTCCGTGGAGGCCGGGGAGGCGCTCGGGACGGCGGGCGCGCTCGGCCTGCTGCGCGACTGGCTCGACGGCCGGGACGTCGCGGTGACCAACGCCGACGCCTACCTGCCTGCGGGGGCGCCGGGCCTCGCCGACGCCGCGGGCGGCTGGGACGGACGACGCAGCCGGCTGCTCTGCGCGCGCGTCGACGGCCCCGGCGACTTCCCCGGCGTCCGCCCCGGGCTGCACTACGTGGGCGCCTGCCTGCTGCCCTGGACGTCGGTGCGCGCCTTCACGCCGACGCCCACCGGCCTCTACGAGGTGCTGTGGCGCGCCGAGGGCGAGCACGGCGGCCTCGAGCTGGTGACGCTCGAGGAGGCGGGCGCCGACGACGTCGCGGTCGACTGCGGCACGCCGTCGGACTACCTCGCCGCCAACCTGCACGCGGGCGGAGGGCGCAGCGTCGTCGACCCGAGCGCGGTGGTCGAGGGCACGGTCGAGCGGTGCGTCGTGTGGGACGGCGCCTACGTGGCTCCGCACGAGCGGCTCGTCGAGGTCGTGCGAGCGGGCACGAGCACACACCCGGTCACGGTGCAGGCGTAATCACTCGGTCACCCTCCGTATGGAGACGGCCCGTCTCCTCTGTTCGACCCGGACCGGGAAAAGCCCCCCGCGCGGCGTAAAAGAATTGCCTAGGCTCGCCGGCGCCGCAATTGCATCCACTCGTAAACGGGTTCCATGAACATGGCCGATCGACCGGCACCCGGACATCGACCCAACGGATGTGTTTGGCCGGAACGAGTGGCGGCCCCTCCGAAACGCCGACTAGACAAAGGGGCTCCGGGCGTCGGCCGCCGGAGCGCATCGCGCGCAGCGGCCGGATGAGGGACGCCCGGCGAAATCGATCGCCTCATCCCGTACCGAGAGGGCAGAGAATTGTCGAGGATCTTCATCGTGGGTTCCGGCGTGGTCGGAGAGGCCACCGGGCGAGGCCTGCTCCACCGCGGACACAAGGTGACGTTCGTCGACGTCCTGCCCGCCCGGGTCGAGGCGCTGCGGACGGCCGGACTCGACGCCACCGACGCGCTCGACCTCGCCGGCGAGGAGGAGTCGTTCATCTTCCTCACGCTCCCCACGCCGCACGTCGTCGAGCCTGCCGCGACGCCGGGGGGTCAGCCCGAGCGCCGCTACGACCTCACCGCGTTCCTCGGGGGCGTCCGCGACGTCGGCGAGGCGCTGCGCACCAGCGACGAGATCCACACCGTCGTGGTGCGCTCCACCGTGCCGCCCGGCACCACGGAGCGGCTGGTCCAGCCGCTGCTCGAGGAGACCTCGGGCAAGCAGGAGGGCGCCGGCTTCACCGTCGCCTCGAACCCGGAGTTCCTGCGCGCCGCCTCGGCCCTGGAGGACTTCCGCCACCCCTGGATGACGGTGGTCGGAGCCCGGACCAAGCGGACCGGCGAGCGCCTGGCCGACCTGCTGCGGCCCTTCGGCGGCGAGCTGCGGGTCTTCGACGACCCCACCACGACCGAGACGATCAAGATCGTCCACAACGTCTTCAACGCCGTCAAGATCAGCTTCTGGAACGAGATCTGGACGCTGGCCACGGCGCTGGAGGTCGACCCCGACGCGATCTCCGGCACCGTCGCCCTCTCCGCCGAGGGCTCGTGGAACACCTCGTACGGCATCGCCGGCGGCGCCCCCTACGGCGGCGCCTGCCTGCCCAAGGACACCAACGGCCTGCTCGGCCTCGCCCGCGCGATCGGCGTGGAGATGCCGCTGCTCAAGGCGGCCGTGACCGTCAACGAGGACATCGCCGCCCTGGTCGAGCGCGCCGAGCCCTCCACCGTGCACGAGGCCATCGACCTGACCGAGCCGTTCGCGGCCCCGACGGCGGCCGGTCGCCGCGGCCGCGCCTGACGGCGGCCCGAGGACATCGACGACGATTCCCATGTACAACTGGCACGACTACCTCTACTGGGTCCCTCTCGGCCTCCTCGGCGTCGTCCGCTGGGCGTTCTGGCTGGTGCGCCGCATCCCCGCGACGCTGTACCGGCCGGTGCGCAACGATCACCGCGCCTCGATGAGCGTGGTCGTGCCGGTGTACCAGGAGGACCCGCACATCTTCGAGCTGGCGATCGCCTCCTGGCTGCAGAACGCGGTGGACGAGGTGATCCTCGTCATCGACGAGTCCGACACCGTCTGCCAGGCGGTGGCCGCGCGCTACCCGGTCACGGTGATCGTCACCGACGTCCCGGGCAAGCGTGACGCGCTGCGCCGCGGCTGGGAGGCCGCGAGCACCGAGCTCGTGGCCCTGGTCGACTCCGACGTGATCTGGGCCGACGACGCGGCCACCGAACTCATGATGCCGTTCGCCGACACGGGCGTCGGCGGCGTGGCCTCCCGCCAGAACGTCTACGACCCGGCGGGATTCCTCTCCCGGGTCAACGACATGTACCTGGATTACCGCTATTTCGACGAGAACGCCGCGCAGACCTATCTCGGGCGCTCCGTCTCGTGCATCTCCGGGCGGACGGCGGTATACCGGCGCGAACTCCTGGTCGAGATCTCCGACGAATTCATGAACGAGACGTTCCTCGGCGTCCCGTGCCTGTCGGGCGACGACAAATGCCTCACCCGGCTGATTCTCGCGCGCGGGCACGACGCGGTCATGCAGCGGACGGCGCGGGTCTGGTCGACCTTCCCCTCCGACGCCCGGACATTCGTGAAACAGCGCATGCGGTGGGCCCGCAACACCTGGCGGTCGGACATCGCGGCGCTGTTCCTCGAGCGCTGGGCGTGGCACCGGCCGTACCTCGCCGTGACGATGCTCGACAAGATGGTCGCGAGCTTCACCGTGCTCGTCGCCCCGGTCTACATGGCGCTCGCGATCGCGGACCAGGAGTGGCGGTTCGTCCTCACGCTCTTCGCCTGGTGGTGGATCTCGCGCTCCGCCAAGCTCCTGCCCCACCTGCGCCGCCGGCCCAGTTCGATCCTGCTCGTCCCCGCGTTCGTCGGCGTCACCTTCGTCATGGCCGTCGTGAAGATCTACGCGCTGGCGACGATCCGGCAGCAGCGCTGGCTCACCCGCCAGGTCGCCGTCGTCGACGGCGAGGTCGTCCGGACGTCGACCACCGTCGACCTCTCCGACGTCGCGGAGGTGAGCGCGTGAGGCTCCTCCCGCGCCGCCGCGTCCGGCCGCGCACCGCCTGCATCGCGCTGCTCACCCTCGCCTTCGCCGCCCTCGTCGTCCTGCCGGAGGCCCTCAGCGCGTCCGGGCTGACCGCGGTCCATCGGCAGCCCACCGTGCCGAACGGCCTGGACGCGCGGCGCGCCGTCGTCCTGCGGCCGAACCGGGTGGACCTCGTCGACGGCCAGACCGTCGTCGCGTCGATGCCCTACAACGGCACGAACGTCACCCTCGCCGGCCTCACGCGGGCGATCGCCGCCCCGGCGTACCTCAGCCAGAGCCGGGGGACGGTCGTCGTCAAGGCCGCCATCGTGCAGCGCCCCGGCACGAGCCTGACCGTCGGCCCGGACGGCGTCCGCACCGTCCGGATCCGGACCGCGCCCGGCGCGACCGCCTACTTCTGGGGCACCAGCGCGCGGCTGACCCTGGACGGCGTCACGGTGGCTGGCACCTCCCGGATCCGGTCCTCGGCCCGCGCCTATCTGCGGTACACCGGCGACTCGTCCGTGACCGTGACGAACACCCGGTTCAGCGGACTGGGCCGCCCCGGCCGGCACCGCATCGGCGCGCTCGACCTCGGCCGGGGCACCCGGGCCAGCGTCACCGGCTCCACCTTCTCCGCGGTCGACACCGGCATCGTCGCCCACCGGACCGCCTCGGTGAGCCTGCGGAACGTCACCGTCACCGGCGCGGCCGGCGACGGGATCGCCTTGCTCGACGCCGGCACCGTCGACGCCTCCCGGCTGACCGTGACTCGCGGGCACCGCAACGGCCTGGTCGTCAGCGGCCGGCACACGCTGATCCGCGCCCTGCACGACGTCACGGCGAGCGCGAACGGCCACGCCGGACTCATGGTCACCGGCGGCGCCGACGCCGTCGTCGCCCGGCTGCACACCGCGCACAACGGCAACGCGGGCACCGTCCTTCGGGCTGCCGGCCGGGTCGGCCTCGCCGACGGCACGAGCGCATCCGAGCCCACCGGCGTCCGCGTGCAGGACGGAGTCACGACGACCGTCACGAACCTGCGGGCCACCCGCGACACGACCGGCATCAGCGCCGACGGCAAGACGGGCCGCCTCGTCGTCCACGCCGGCACCATCCGGGGCGCGAAGGTGGGCCTGCGGGTGCAGACCCCGGGAGCCGTGGTCAGTCGCCTCACCGTGCAGGACAGCGACATCGGCGTGGAGTCCGGGGCCCGCGCGAACCGCTTCCAGGCGCTGGGCGTCACCATCACCAGCGCGGCGCACGAGACCGGCACCGGGCTCGTCGTCGGAGGCGGATCGGCCGCCGTCAGCAACGTGAGCATCTCCGGGCCCCACACGGGCCTGCGCATCGAGGGCCGGGACGCCGTCCTCACGGACACGACCGTGAACGCCGCCGGCTCCGGCGTGCTCCTCAGTGCGACGGCCACCGGCGCCCAACTGCACGGCGTCCACGTCTTCGGGGCGGACGAGGGCCTGCGGATGGCGGCCGGCGCCGATCGTGCCGACATCGTCGACTCGACCATCGGCGGCGGGAACGGCCTGCGGATCGGCGCGCACGACGTCACCGTGACCGGCGGGTCCGTGCAGGCGACGTCCAGCGCGGTCGTCGTGGACAGCAGCGCCGGGGGCGTCACCTTCACCGGCACCGGCGTGCACGGCACGCTCGAGGGCATCCGGATGGCCGCCGCAACCGGCGAGCTCACGCTCGACGCCGTCCAGGTCACGGGTGCGGCGCGGGGCGCCGTGGAGCTCGACGGCGGCACGACCACGGTGCACGGTTCGACCCTGCAGTCCGGCGGGACCGTCGTCGACGCCGGCGCCGAGCTGCACCTCGACACCTCGACGGTGACCGGGCCGATCGGCGTCCGGGTCGCCCAGGGCGTGACCGGGACCGTCAGCGACACCCGCGTGCAGGGCGGCGACATCGGGGTGTTCGCCGTCCCCGGCTCGCGGGTGACGCTCACGGCGTCACGGATCTACGGCGCCGTCCCCGTCCACGGGTCGGCCACGGTCGACGGGCACTCGTTCGTCGCCGCCATGCCCCTCAACTGGCTCGGCATCGCGGGCATCGCCCTCGTGGTGATCGCCGTGCTGCTCATGCTCGCCGCGCGGGTCCGGGAACGCGGTCACGACCACGTCTCCCTCGCCCCCGCCCATGTCGTCAACCGCGCCTGACCACAGGCCGGCCCACGGAGGAGATCGACGATGACCACCCCGCACCTGTCCCGCCGCGCCCGCCGCACACTGGCGGTCGCCGTCACCGGCACCCTCGCCGCCGGCGTGACGGCCGCCGTCGCCCAGGCCCCGGCCGAAGCGGCCGCCTGCAGCTCACCCGTCAAGTACGCGAGCTCGTCCAACACCATCTACCTGCTGACCGCGCAGGCCTGGACGCCGACCTCGATCAAGCAGGCCTGTCCGGCGGCGCCGCTGGAGGAGGTCGACCCGGTGAACCAGATCTGGGAGCTGCGCGCCGACCTCGTGCTCAACAACGGGGCGACGCTGCGGCTGCACGGCTCCAAGGCCGGCGCGCCCGGGGACGTCGACGTGCTGCGGTTGCGCAGTCTCGCGAGCAACGCCCCGACGGAGGTGTCCGCGATCACCGCGCACTGGGGGACGATCGACGTCGACACCGTGCACGTCACCTCCTGGGACGACGCCGCCATCGGGCCGGACACGAACCCGAGCGTCCCCTCGGGCGCGACCGGCGTGCGGGGCCGGGCGTACATCCGGGCCCAGTCCTACCTCGACAACGGCACCGGCCGGGTCTCGACGATGACGTTCACGGACTCGACCGTGGACAACCTCGGCTGGTACGGCGCCGAGTCCTACGGGGTGTCGTGGAAGTCCGTCGGCTGCCTGCATGCGAGCAACGGCGACAGCAGCGGGCTCGCGACCTGCGCGGCCGCCCCGGTGACCGGCGGCGCGACGGGCAGCACGTTCCAGGACGACTACATGGGCACCTACGTGTGGGGCGGCCACGCCATGACGTTCACGGACAACCTCTTCCAGCACAACGTGATGTACGGCCTGGACACCCATGACGTGACCACCGACCTCCACGTCCAGGGGAACCGGTTCACGTACAACGGCGACCACGGCTTCATCTGCAGCCAGCAGTGCAGCCGCCTCACCGTGGTGGGGAACGAGGCGGACCACAACGGGATGGTGCCCTGGGCGGGCCCGAGCCCGACCGGTGAGACCCAGGCCGGCCAGGTGCACGGGATCATGCTGCACCGCGGGATCACCGACACCGTGGTCGAGGACAACGTCGTGCACGACCAGCCGAACGGCGCCGGTATCGCGATCTTCGACACCGTCGGTCAGACCATCAGGGGCAACGAGGTGAGCAACAACCTGTACGGCATCCGGATCTCCGTCGGCTCGTCGAAGAACGTCTTCAGCGGCAACACCGTCACCGGCAGCACGAAGTACGGCGTCTACACCTACAAGGGCAGCGACGCGCCGGAGAACTCGCAGAGCAGCGGCCGGCCGACCGGCAACGTGTTCACCGGCAACGACTTCAGCGGCAGCAAGGTTGCGGCGCTCTCCCTCACCGACACGGACGGCACCCGCTTCGACCACAACACCTTCGGCGGAGGGGCGCTCCGGGTGAGCCAGTCCGCCGGCACGCGGATCGCCGGCGGCGTCACCGCCGGCGAGGCTGTCACCGCGGTTGGTTCCTCCACGGTGCCGTCGGACGTCAAGCTCGTGGACGCCGACGTCGCGACGACGACCACGCTGGCCGACGCCTACTCCAAGGAGAACATCACCTCGGTCGCGGGGCGGGTCTACCTGGTCAACGGTGCCGCCTACAGTCAGACGATCACGCCCGCGGGGTCGACGGTGACACTGACCACGGCCAAGACCGGGACCACCCTGACCACGCCGGTGACGCCCTCGAACGTGAGCGTCCTGCCCGGCTCCGGCTCGGTCAAGGCGAGCACAGTGGGCGGATCCACGCCGAGGATCAGCCTGGCGCCGGCGGCCACGGGCACGACCGTGACGGTCACCGTCAGCAAGCTCACGCCCTCGGCGAAGTACACCGTCTCCGGCGGATCGATGGCGAAGACGACCGGGACGACGAATGCGCAGGGCATCCTGACGTTCAGCCGGACGCTGACGTCGACCTCGACGGCCAACTTCACCGTCAGCCCGAGCTGACCCGAGACATGTTCCGGAGGCACGGGATGCACGCGGAGAACCTGCGGGTGCGGGGAGCGGCCACGGTGGCTGCCCTGCTCGCCTCGCTGACGCTCACCTCGTGCGCCGTCCGTGCCGGGGCGGAGGTGGCGACCTCGTCGGAGGGGACGAGCGCGCCGACCTCCTCGGCGTCGGCGCCGTTCCGATCGACGGCGCCGACGCCGCCCTCCGCGCCAGTGAGCAGCGGGAGGCTCGACCTGAAGGTCGCGAAGCGGGGCAGCGACGAGGCACAGATCGCCGCTGTGCTGGCCACCGGCCTCCTCCCCCGCAGCGGCGGCGGCTTCGGCCTCGACCGGGTGCACCCGCTGCCCGGCCAGGGCCCCCGGGGGGCGGCGGCGGTCCGGGTGGACTACCCCGCGGGCAGTGCCAGCGCCCGGTCGGCCAACCTCGACGGGTCGTCCTACGGCGGCACGCAGGTCTACCTCCTCCTGCCGTCAGGGCCCGTGGACGCCGCCACGCTCTCCTACTGCGTGCGCTTCCCCGCCGGCTTCGACTTCGTCAAGGGCGGCAAGCTGCCGGGCCTCTTCGGCGGCACCGTCACCTCCGGGCGCCGCATCCCCGACGGCACCGACGGCTGGTCGACCCGCTACATGTGGCGCCGCGGCGGTGCCGGCGAGGTGTACGCCTACCTCCCGTCGTCGGTGGCGCACGGCACGTCCCTCGGCCGGGGGACCTGGTCCGTCGCCACTGGCCGCTGGGAGTGCCTCGCCCAGACCGTGGTCCTCAACACCCCCGGCAGGAGCGACGGCCGCATCTCGGTCAGCGTCGACGGCAGGCAGGTGTTCGCGGCCGGCGGGCTCGTCTTCCGGACCACCGCCGCGCTGCGCATCGACGGGGTCTTCTTCTCCAGCTTCTTCGGCGGCGGCGACCCCAGCTGGGCCTCGCCCCGGGACCAGTTCGCCGACTTCGCGCGCATCTCCGTCACCCCTGTCGCCGGGAACTGACCGCCTCGCACCAGGCATGCTGGCGGGGTGAGTTCCACCTCCGCGATCGCGCCCGCGGTCGCCCGGTACGCCGCGACCGTGCACGCGGCCGCGCCGGCCGCACACCACGTCGTCTCGCCGCTCGGCGCATGGCTGGTGCTCGCGCTCGCGGCGAGCGCCGCCGACCCGGGCGAGGTCCCCGCTCCCCTGGCGGAGGCGCTGGGCATGCCGCCGGAGGACGCCGCGCGCCTCGCCGGCGCCCTCCTCGACGCGCCGCACCCGGCCGTCGCGTCGGCCGTCGGGCTCTGGTGGCGGCACGACGTCGTCACCGACCGGCTCACGGCCTACCTCGCGCGGCTGCCCCGGGGCGCCACCCGGGAGCCGCTGACCGATCAGGCGCGGCTCGACGCGTGGACGCGCGACCACACCCTCGGCCTCGTCGACCGCTTCCCCGTCCAGCTGCGCCGGGACCTGCTGCTCGTGCTCGCCTCGGCGCTCGCGACCCGGGTCCGGTGGCGCGAGCTGTTCGACCTCGTGCCCGCGGCCGAGCTGGCCGACGGCGGACCCTTCGCCTCCGCCGTGACCAGCGCGCTGCGCTCCGTCCGGGGTCACGATGTGCGGCTGGTCCGGACGCGGGCGGCCGGCGTCGTCGGCGCCCACGTCGCGGCGTCGGCCGACGGTCTCGCGGTGGTCTCGGTCCTCGCCCCGCCGGACGCCGACCGCGCCGGAGCTCTCGCGGCCGCCCACGAGGTCGCCCTCGGCCTGCGCGACGGCGCGATCGGCGACCACCTCTCCCTGTTCGACCTGCCCGCCGGAGCCGGCGACGTCGGGGAGATCGTCGAGGACTCGGTGCTGGCCGGCCGCTCGCCGCGCGAGCGCGGGGTGGCGGTGCTGCCGTCGTGGCGGGCGCGGAGCGAGGTCGACCTCCTCGACGGACCCGCCGCGCCCGGGTTCGCCGCCGCCGGAGAGGCCCTGGCCGACCTGCTGCCTCCGGCGCGGACCGTGCTCGAGGCGCGGCAGGTCGCCCTCGCGAGCTACACGCGGGAGGGGTTCGAGGCGGCGGCGGTCACGGCTGTCGGCGTCCGGATGGCCGCCGTCGTCAGCGCGACGGAGGTGCCGCGCCGGACCCTGCACCTGCGCTTCGACCGCCCGTACGCGGTGGTCGCGGTCGCCGTCCGGCCGGAACCCGAGGTGGCCGCGGCGGTCGACGAGGGCTGGTACGGCCTGCCGGTCTTCAGCGCCTGGGTCGCCGAGCCCGCCGAGAGCTCTTGAACTCGCCCCACTACTCCCGCTCCGGGCCTCCGCTGCGCTCCGGCCCGGAGCGCCACGCTCCGCCCTTTGCGAGTGGTCGTTTCACTCCCACTCGATCGTCCCGGGCGGCTTGCTCGTCACGTCGAGGACGACCCGGTTCACGCCGGCGACCTCGTTGGTGATCCGCGTGGAGACCCGGGCGAGCACGTCGTAGGACAGCCGGGCCCAGTCCGCCGTCATGGCGTCCTCGCTCGTCACCGGGCGCAGCACGACCGGGTGCCCGTACGTGCGCCCGTCCCCCTGCACGCCGACCGAGCGCACGTCGGCCAGCAGCACGACCGGACACTGCCAGATCTCGCGGTCCAGGCCGGCCTCCGAGAGCTCGTGCCGCACGATGGCGTCCGCCGCGCGCAGCGTCTCCAGGCGCTCCCGGCTGACCTCACCGATGATCCGGATGCCCAGACCGGGGCCGGGGAACGGCTGCCGCCGCACGATCTCCTCGGGCAGACCGAGCTCGAGCCCGACCGCGCGGACCTCGTCCTTGAACAGGGTGCGCAACGGCTCCACGAGCTCGAACTGCAGGTCGTCGGGGAGCCCGCCGACGTTGTGGTGACTCTTGATCGTGGCGGTGCCGGTGCCGCCGCCCGACTCCACGACGTCCGGGTACAGGGTGCCCTGGACGAGAAAGCGCACCTGCTCGCCCTCCGCGCCCGCCTCGTCGACGACCTCGCGTGCGGCCTGCTCGAAGACGCGGATGAACTCCCGGCCGATGATCTTCCGCTTCTCCTCCGGGTCGGTGACGCCGGCCAGCGCGGCGAGGAACCGGTCGGCCGCGTCCACGACCTTCAGCCGGACGCCGGTGGCGGCGACGAAGTCCCGCTCGACCTGCTCGGCCTCGCCCGCGCGCAGCAGGCCGTGGTCGACGAAGACGCAGGTCAGCTGGTCCCCCACGGCGCGCTGCACGAGCGCGGCCGCGACGGCCGAGTCGACGCCGCCGGAGAGTCCGCAGATCACGCGGGCGTCGCCGACCTGCTCGCGGATCCGCGCGACCTGCTCCTCGATGACGCTGCCGGTCGTCCAGTCCGGCTCGATGCCCGCGCCGCGGGTGAGGAAGTTGACGAGGACCTGCTGGCCGAACGTCGAGTGCCGCACCTCCGGATGCCACTGGACGCCGAAGAGCTTCCGCTCGGTGTGCTCGAACGCGGCGACCGGCGTCCCCGGCGTCTCGGCGACGACCTGGAAGCCCTCGGGCGCCGCCGTGACGCTGTCTCCGTGGCTCATCCACACCGACTGCTCGGTCGGCTGCCCGTGGAACAGCACGGACTGCTCGGGGCGGGCGTCGACCGTCGTGCCGCCGTACTCCCGCAGCCCCGTGTGCGCGACGTCCCCCCCGAGCGCCTGCGCCATGGCCTGGAAGCCGTAGCAGATGCCGAGGACGGGGACGCCGGCCTCGAAGAGTGCAGCGCGGACCTGCGGAGCACCGTCCTCGTACACCGACGACGGGCCTCCGGAGAGGATCAGGGCCGCGGGTCCGCGGGCGACGATCTCCTCGACCGGGGTGTCGTGCGGGACGATCTCGGAGTAGACGTTCGCCTCACGCACCCGGCGCGCGATGAGCTGGGCGTACTGCGCCCCGAAGTCGACCACGAGGACCGGCGCGTGGGTGCGCTCCGCGAGCCTTTCCGCAGCCTCGTCACCGGCCTCGGCCGGCCCCTCGGACCCGCTGCCGTCGGCCAGGAGGTCGCCTGTCGGGTCGCCCGGCCGGCGCGCCTCGGCGTCGGCGCGGACGCCGGGTGGGACCGCGGGGTCAGGACCGCTCTGCGTCACCCTGGAAGCCTAACGGCGTCCGCGGATCACGCCTGCGTCGTCGTCCTCGGCGGCGCCGGCGCCGTCCCCTGGCGCGCGATCATCGGTCGCACCCGGTGGGTGACCCAGCGCTCGGCGACGAACGACATCCCCGGGATCGTCCCGGCGAGCACGACGAGGAGCATCCGCCCGACCGGCAGCCGGGTCCGGAACCACAGGTCGACCGCGACGACGACGTACGCCAGGTACAGGTAGCCGTGCGTGATGGGCACCCAGTGGTTCGCGCCGGGGATCCACCGGCCCAGCCCGGGCGCGTCCGCGAAGGCCAGGCCCTCCGAGCTCGCCTGGTACCACTGCACGAGCACGTGCAGCGTGAGGAGCAGCAGGAACACACCCGTCGCGTAGGCGAGGATGCGGTACCGGGTCAGGGCCGCTCTCACGGTCGTCCTCCTGGGTCGTCGGTCTCGGGTGGGTCGTCGCCGGCGGGGGCGGGGCGCAGGCGTCCGTGGTGGTCGTCGCGGACGATCCTCCACCAGAAGAAGATCCCGAACGCGGAGAACAGCCACCACTGCAAGGCGTACGAGAGGTTCTGCAGCGCCAGCCCGCCGGTGTTCGTGCTGGGCGGCACCAGGGCGAGCGCCGTCACGGGGTTCGGCGTCGCAGCCGTCTGCACGACGTACCCCGTGACCAGCGGATACGACCAGTGCTGCACGAGGAGCGGCGCGGCGGCGAGCGCCACCTGGCCGGCGGGGACGCCGCTGGCGTCACCGGGGTCGAGGTCGGCGACCGCCTCCGACGGCTGCAGGACGCCGGTCACGTCCACGCTGCCCGTCGGCAGTTCGCGCGGGTCCGCGCCGGCACTCCCGGCGCTGGGCACCCAGCCCCGGACGACGGGGACGCCGGAGCCGTCGGGCAGGCGCAGGGGCGTCAGCACCCAGAGGCCGGTGGCGTCCCCGAGCCGGCGTCCCGGCACGAGCAGTTGACGGGACCCGTCCCAGGTGCCGCGGACGGTGACACGGCGGTCGGCGGCGCTCTCGGGGAACGTGGTCCGCGGCGCGATCAGCGAGGTCAGCGGCACGGGCGGCTGGGTCTGGGCGGCCTTGATCCGGTCCTGCTCGCCCTTCTGCCGGGCACGATCGAGCTGCCACTCCCCGAGCCGTGCCATCACCGCCGCGGCGAGGACCACCACGGCGAGCAGGGCCAGCCATCGGGGCTTGAGCGCCGTGCGCCACACCCCTGCAGCGTCGCACGCGGTGCTGTGCCTCCGCCCGCCGGGTCACGCCGAGCTCCGGCGTCCCCGGACGTCGGCGCGGTGGCGCCGTCAGGGGCGCAGGAGGACCTTGATCGCCGTCCGCTCGTGCATCGCGCGGTATCCCTCGGCGACGTCGTCGAGCGACATCTCGACGTCGAACACCGGCGACGGGTCGATCCGGCCCACGAGCACGTCCGCGAGCAGCTCGGGCAGGTAGGCGCGGGCGGGCGCCACGCCGCCGCCGACGGAGACGTTCCGCCGGAACAGGCGGCCCACCGGCAGTTCGACGCCGTGCGGCACGCCGACGTACCCCACGCTCCCGCCGTCCCGCACGGACGCGAGCGCCTGCTGCATCGACGTGTCGCTGCCGACGCACTCGAGCACGCAGTCCGCGCCGATGCCGCCCAGCAGTTCGGCGACGGCCCGTGCGCCCTCCTCGCCGCGCTCCTCGACGACGTCCGTGGCGCCGAACGCGCGCGCGACCTCCTGACGGGCGGCGTGCCGGGACATGGCGATCACCCGGGACGCGCCGAGCCGGCGGGCGGCGAGCACCCCGCAGAGCCCGACCGCACCGTCACCGACGACGGCGACGGTGGAACCGGGCCCGACCCGGGCCGCGAGAGCGGCGTGGTGGCCCGTGCCCATCACGTCGGAGAGCGCGAGCAGCGAGGCCATGAGGCGGGCGTCGACGTCGTCGGGTGAGCGCGGCACGGGCACGAGCGTGCCGTCCGCCTCGGGCACCCGGACGGTCTCGGCCTGCCCCCCGTCGACCAGGCGGCCCTCGCGGTCGCGTCCGCCGTAGCCGCCACCGTGCAGGCAGGAGGTCTGCAGCCCGCGGGCGCAGTACGCGCACGTCCCGTCCGACCAGAGGAAGGGCGCCACGACGAGGTCACCGACCCGCACGCCGCCGACGTCCTCGCCGATCTCCTCGACGACGCCGACGAACTCGTGACCCATGCGCCGCGGCTGCTTCACCGGCGGGTCCCCGCGGTACGGCCACAGGTCGGACCCGCAGATGCAGCTGGCGAGCACGCGGACCAGCGCGTCGCGCCTGCCCTCGACCTTCGGGTCGGGGGCCTGCTCGAGACGGACGTCGTACGGGGCGTGGAGGACGGTGGCCTTCACGCTGTCCTCATTCCGTGACCTCGACGTCCTTCCAGAACGCCACGCGCCCGGTGATCTGCTTGGCCGCGTCCTTGGGTTCCGGGTAGTACCAGACCGCGTCCTTGCTCCGCGTGCCGTCGAGCTCGAGGGAGTAGTACGACGCCGTGCCCTTCCACGGGCAGACGGTGTGCGTGTCCGACGCGCGCACGACGTCGTCGCGGAGCGCCTCGCGCGGGAAGTAGTGGTTGCCCTCGACGACGACCGTGTCGTCGCTCTCGGCGATGGTCGTGCCGTGCCAGACGGCCTTCATGGCGGGTCAGCTCCTCGTCGTGCTGGGGGTGAGTTCGTCGTACGGAACGCCGGTGAGCTCCACGGACCGGTCCCAGAGCCAGGCCGCGTCGTCCGCGCTGGCGGCCGCGGCGCTCATGCCGACCAGTCTCGGGGTGCCGCGCTGCTCCGCGAACCCACCGGGCCCGTAGTAGTCGCCGCCGTGCGCGCCCGGATCGGTCGCCGCCCGCAGGGTGGGCCACGCACCCTGGGACGCCGATTGCGCCAGCACCCGGTTCATCGCGCGGGTGACCAGCTCCCCCACGCGGCTGCCGCGCATCCGCGGACCGGCGGTCTGGAGGTTCGTCGAGGCGTACCCGGGGTGCGCCGCGACGCTCATGAGGCGGACGCCGGCGGCGTCGGCCCGGAGCTGCAGCTCCCGCATGAACAGCAGATTGGCCAGCTTCGACTGGCCGTACGCGCTCCACGGGGAGTACGACCGCTCCCCCATGAGGTCGTCCCGGCGCAGCCGGCCGCGCCGGTGCAGGGTGCTCGACACGGTGACGACCCGCGCCGGGCCGCCGCGGACCGCGCCCGCGACGAGCGCCGGCAGCACGAGGCCGGTGAGGGCGAAATGGCCCAGGTGGTTGGTGGCGAACTGCAGCTCGAAGCCCTCGGCGGTGGTCCGCCGCGGGATCGCCATGACGCCGGCGTTGTTGATCAGTAGATCGAGCCGCTCACCGCCGGCGCGGAAGGGCGCGGCGAAGCTCCGGACCGAGGCCAGGTCCGCGAGGTCCAGCCGGCGGACGTCGAGCCGTGCGGCGGGCACCTGCCCGCGGATCTGCTCCGCCGAGCGGGCTCCGCGCGCCTCGTCGCGCACGGCGAGCACGACGGTCGCCCCGTGCCGGGCGAGTTCGAGCGCGGTGTGCAAGCCGAGGCCGGAGCTCGCCCCCGTGACGACGGCACGGACCGCGGCCAGATCCGGCATGTCCCCCGCGGTCCACCCGTGATCATTCACCTGGCCATTCTCGCCCGACCGGGGGCGGCGCCGCACCCGGAGCAGCGACGGTCAGGGCTGCGGGCTGACCGGGTCGGAGGTGTCGTCGAGCCGGCGGTGCAGGCCCGCGCCCGCCGCGGCGGCGACGGCGGTGGCGCTGCCCAGCCAGGTCGCGAAGTCGAGCAGGTCGTCCGGGGTGAGCGCCGGCCCGTGGTGCTCCTCGGCGGCCTCCGCCGGGAAGTCCGCGTTCTCGGCGACGACCCCGCCCATGCGGAGCAGCCGGACGACCTCGGGCCCGGCGGGCTTGCGGACCTCGTCGTCGCACTGGGTGCAGGTGAACGAGTAGAACGAGCGGTCCCGCACGGGGTGCAGCACGAGGCGCACCTGGTCACGGTTGAGCTGGACGTCGCCGCACACGGGGCAGGTGGCCTTGATGATGGTCATGTCGTGCTCCCGGGGTGTCGGCGGCTTCTGACTACCCCTCGGCACGAGCAGCGATTTCCTTAACCCGGTCGGATCGCCCCGGTATGCCCCGATCCCGCCGTCAGCTCAGCGGGACGATCTCCGGAGCGCCGACGCGGGCGGCGTCCGCGGACTCGTCGTCCGGCTGCACCTGGGAGGCGCGTTCGGCCTCGACCCGGGCCAGGTAGTGCTGCACCTCGCGCTCGAACTGCTCCTCGGACCAGCCCAGCACGCCGCCCATGAGCCGCGCGGCGTGCGGCGCCGTCGTGACCCCGCGGTCCCAGGTCTCGATCGAGATCCGGGTCCGGCGGGCGAGGACGTCGTCGAGGTGCCGGGCGCCCTCGTGCGACGCCGCGTAGACGACCTCGGCGGCGAGGTAGTCCTCGGCGCCCGGCAGCGGCTTGCCCAGCTCGGGGTCGGCGATGCACAGCTCGAGGACCTCGTCGGTTCTGGACCCGTAGCGCTGCAGGAGGTGCTCGATGCGTGCGACGTGGAGGCCGGTGCGGGCCGCCGAGCGGGCCCGGCCGTTCCAGGCCGCCTTCCAGCCCTCGGCGCCGAGCAGCGGCACCTCGTCGGTGCAGCTCGGAGCCACCCGGAAGTCCAGCGCCCGCGCGGCCTCGTCGACGGCGTCCTTGGCCATGACCCGGTACGTCGTGTACTTGCCGCCCGCGACGACGACGAGCCCGGGCGCCGGGTGCGCGACGACGTGCTCGCGCGACAGCTTCGACGTCTGCTCGCTCTCGCCGGCGAGCAGCGGCCGGAGCCCGGCGTAGACGCCCTCGACGTCCTCACGGGTCAGCGGCGTGGCCAGCACCTCGTTGACCTGCCCCAGCAGGTAGTCGATGTCACGGCTGGACGCCGCCGGGTGGGCCTTGTCGAGGTGCCAGTCGCTGTCGGTCGTCCCGACGATCCAGTGCCGCCCCCACGGGATGACGAACAGCACCGAGGTCGGCGTCCGCAGGATCATGCCGGTCGTGGAGAGGATCCGGTCGCGCGGGACGACGAGGTGGATGCCCTTGGACGCCCGGACCTTGAACTGCCCGCGCTCGCCGATCATCGCCTGCGTGTCGTCGGTCCACACGCCGGTGGCATTGATCACCTGCTCGCCGTGGACCTCGAACTCCTCGCCGTGCTCGAGGTCGCGCACCCGGACGCCGACGACGCGCTCGCCCTCGCGGAGGAACCCGATCACGCGCGCCCGGTTCGCCACCTGGGCGCCGTAGGCGGCGGCGGTGCGCACGATCGTCATGGTGTGGCGGGCGTCGTCGACCTGGGCGTCGAAGTACTGCACGGCCCCGACCAGCGCGTCCGGCCGCAGGCTCGGCACGGCCCGCAGCGCCTGCTTCCGGGTCAGGTGCCGGTGGAACGGGAGGCCGGCTGCGTTGCCGCCGGTCCGCGCCATGAGGTCGTAGAGGGTGACGCCGGCGGCCACGTAGGGCCGCTCCCACACCCGGTGCTTCAGCGGGTAGAGGAACGGCACCGGGCGGACGAGGTGCGGCGCCAGCCGGGTGAGGATGAGCCCGCGTTCGCGCAGGGCCTCCTGGACCAGCGGGAAGTCGAGCATCTCCAGGTAGCGCAGCCCGCCGTGCACGAGCTTGCTCGACCGGGAGCTCGTGCCGCTCGCCCAGTCCCGCGCCTCGAGCAGTGCGACCGAGAGCCCCCGGGTCGCGGCGTCCAGCGCGGCCCCGGCCCCGACGACCCCGCCGCCGACGATGACGACGTCGAACGTCTGCTGTGCCATCGCCGCGAGTGCGGCGCCCCGTTCCGCCGGCCCGAGCCGGCCCGCGCCCTCCAGCATGACCATGGCGCCAGGGTACGGCCCGGTCTCCGGAGGGCGGCGGATCAGCCCGGATGGAGCAGGTGAGCCCGGCTCAGCTGGGCCGATGGGGGGAGATGACGACCTCGACCCGCTGGAACTCCTTGAGGTCGGAGTACCCGGTGGTCGCCATCGACCGCCGCAACGCCCCGACGAGGTTGGTCGTCCCGTCGGCGACCCGGGCGGGGCCGAGCAGGATCTCCTGCAGGGAGCCGGCCGTGCCGACGTGGACCCGCTCGCCGCGCGGCACCAGGGGGTGGTGCGCCTCGGGGCCCCAGTGGTAGCCGCGTCCGGGGGCGTCGGCGGCGCGGGCGAGGGCGGCGCCGAGCATGACGGCGTCCGCGCCGCAGGCGACCGCCTTGACGATGTCACCGGACCGGCCCATGCCGCCGTCCGCGATGACGTGCACGTACCGGCCGCCCGACTCGTCCATGTAGTCGCGGCGCGCCTCGGCCACGTCCGCCACGGCCGTGGCCATGGGCGCGTGGATGCCGAGGGTGGTCCGGGTGGTGTGGGTCGCGCCGCCGCCGAAGCCGACGAGGACGCCGGCAGCGCCGGTCCGCATGAGGTGCAGCGCGGCGGTGTACGTCGCGGCGCCGCCGACGATGACCGGGACGTCGAGCTCGTAGATGAAGCGCTTGAGGTTGAGCGGCTCGGCCCGGCCGCTCACGTGCTCGGCGCTGACCGTGGTGCCCCTGATCATGAAGAGGTCCACGCCGGCGTCGACGACCGTCCGCCAGAACTGCTGGGTGCGCTGCGGGGTCAGGGCGCCGGCGACCGTGACGCCGCCGTCGCGGATCTCCTTGACCCGGGCGGCGATGAGGTCGGGCTTGATCTCCTCGGCGTAGATCTCCTGCATCCGCCGGGTGGACTGGTCGACCGGGAGCGAGGCGATCTCGGCCAGCAGCGGCTCCGGGTCCTCGTACCGGGTCCAGAGCCCCTCGAGGTCGAGGACGCCGAGGCCGCCGAGCCGGCCCAGCGCCACAGCCGTCGCCGGCGACATGACCGAGTCCATGGGCGCGGCGGCCACCGGCAGCTCGAAGCGGTAGGCGTCGATCTGCCACGCGACGCTGACCTCCTCCGGATCGCGTGTGCGCCGGCTCGGCACGACGGCGACGTCGTCGAAGGTGTACGCCCGGCGGCCGCGCTTGCCCCGGCCGATCTCGATCTCGTTCACCGCACCAGGCTATCGGCGGCGGACCGGCGGACCGGCGGCGTGCCGCCGGTCAGTCGCGCGCGGTGTAGTTCGGGGCCTCGACGGTCATCTGGACGTCGTGCGGGTGGCTCTCCTTGAGCCCGGCGGACGTGATCCGGACGAACTGGCCGCGCTCCTGGAGCTCCGGCACGCTGCGCGCACCCACGTAGAACATCGACTGCCGCAGTCCGCCGACCAGCTGGTACGCCACGGCCGACAGCGGACCGCGGTAGGGCACCTGCCCCTCGACGCCCTCGGGCACGAACTTGTCGTCGCTGACGTCGCCCTGGAAGTACCGGTCCTTGGAGTACGACCGGCCGCGGCCGCGGGACTGGGCAGCTCCGAGCGACCCCATGCCGCGGTACTGCTTGAACTGCTTGCCGTTGATGAAGACGAGCTCCCCCGGGCTCTCCTCGCAGCCGGCGAGGAGGGAGCCGAGCATCACGACGTCCGCGCCGGCGACCAGGGCCTTGGCGATGTCCCCGGAGTACTGCAGACCCCCGTCACCGATCACGGGGACGCCGGCGGCCCGGGCCGCCACGGCGGCCTCGTGGATGGCGGTCACCTGGGGCACGCCGACGCCGGCCACGACCCGGGTGGTGCAGATCGAGCCGGGCCCGACGCCGACCTTGACGCCGTCGGCGCCCGCCTCGACCAGCGCCTGCGCGCCCGCGCGGGTGGCGACGTTGCCGCCCACCACGTCGACCTCCGCGGCGGCCGGCTCGTTCTTCAGCCGCTTGATCATCTCGATGACGCCGCGCGAGTGGCCGTGCGCGGTGTCCACGAACAGGGCGTCGACGCCGGTCTCGACGAGGGCCATGGCCCGCTCCCACGCGTCCGCGTAGAAGCCGACGGCGGCGCCCACGCGGAGCCGGCCCGAGCGATCCTTGGTCGCGTCGGGGTACTGCTCCCGCTTGGTGAAGTCCTTCACCGTGATGAGCCCGCGCAGCCGGCCGCTCTCGTCGACCAGGGGCAGCTTCTCCACCTTGTGCCGGCGCAGCAGGGCCATGGCGTCGTCCGCGCCGATGCCGACCGGCGCCGTGATCAGGGGCATCCGGGTCATGACCTCGCCGACGTGGCGGGACATGTCGGTCTCGAAGCGCAGGTCGCGGTTCGTGACGATGCCGACGAGGCGGCCGTCGTCGTCCACCACGGGAAGGCCGGAGATGCGGTAGCGCGCACACAACCGGTCGACCTCGGCGAGGGTCGCCTCGGTGGTCGTCGTCACCGGGTGGGTGACCATCCCGGCCTCGGAGCGCTTGACCAGGTCCACCTGCTGGGCCTGATCCTCGATCGAGAGGTTGCGGTGCAGGACGCCGAGACCCCCCTGGCGGGCCATCGCGATCGCCATCCGCGCCTCGGTGACGGTGTCCATCGCCGCGGAGAGCAGGGGAACGGTGACGTCGATCCGCCGCGACACCCGGGAGGTCGTGTCGACCTCGCTCGGGACGACGTCGCTCTCCGCGGGGAGCAGGAGCACGTCGTCGTAGGTGAGGCCGGTGGAGGGGACCAGTTCGTCGGAGCGCGTCCAGGTCACCCCTCGATGCTAGCCGCGTCGTCCGAGCTCCGTCGGGCGCACCCGGGGATCCGGGGCGTCAGCCGTCGAGCTGGTGCTCGATCGCGCTGCGGCGCACCTGGAGCGCCTTCCGGTCCTCGGTCGTGAGCACGCTCTCGAGGTGGAGCGCGTCGAAGTCCGTGAGCCGGGCCTTGGCTCCGGCCCGGTCCCCCCGCTCCAGGGCCGCCTTCGCCTGGGTCAGGTCGCGGTCGGCCCGGACGTAGAGGTCGTGCTGCTCCGCCGTGCGCCCGCCCGTGAGCTGGGCGACGACCTGCTGCAGGCCGGTGAGCGGGTTGACCGAACGCCCGCCGGTGACGGCGGCGGAGACGCCGACGCCGAGCACGAGGGCGGCCACGACGGCGACGAACGCGGTGGCCGGCGTCAGGCGGTGCTGCCGCCGCCCCTCGGGACGCGAGCCTGCGGGGTGGGAGCCTGCGCGGGGCAGCGAGCGCGGCGGGGCGATGGCGGACGCCGGAGCGAGCCGTTCATGCCGGACGCCGCGGCGCGGGCGTCGTCCTTCGAGCTCCGGCTCCGGACCCTCCGGGCCGGTGAGCCGACTCCCGGACGCGCGCAGGGCTCGACCCGGCGGGAACGCCGCGCAGGTCGAGCACGAGTCCGGTCCGCTCGTCGACGACGGAGTCCGCGGGGCCCGCGGGGCCGGCCTCGGGAGCCCGCCCGGGCAGCCGCAGGTCGGCGAGACCGCGCTCGACCGCGGTCCGGGTCAGCTCGGCGGGAACCGGGTCCAGGTCGATCTCGGCGGCCATGAGCGCGAGTGCGGCGACGAGCGGGTCGTCGAGGTCCTCGGGGGTGGGTGCGCGGGAACCGATGCGGTCGAGCAGGGCGTCCGTGGCGTGGAGCATCTCGCGCTGGCCCGCGTCGAAGGGGTCCGGACCGTAGCTGCTCATCGCGGGTCCCGCGCGGGCTGCTCGGCCACGGCCCTCAGCCGGGCGAGGGCGCGGTGCTGCGCGACGCGCACCGCCCCGGCACTCATGCCGAGGGCGCGGCCGGTCTCGTCCGCCGACAGCCCGACGGCCACGCGGAGCACCATGAGCTCGCGCAGCGTGTCGGGCAGCGTCTCGAGGAGGGCGCGGGCCTGCTCGGCGTCGCTGGCGCGCACGGCGAGGTCCTCGGGGCCGTCGGCGAGGTCGACGACCTCCGGCAGCTCCGCCTGGGGCTGCGGCAGCCGGTAGGCGCCACGCTGGGTGTCGGCGACCTTGTTCGCCGCGATCCGGTAGACGAAGGCCTCGAACGGCTTGCCCTCGTCGCGGTACCGCGGCAGGGCCGACAGCACGGCGATGCACACCTCCTGCGCCACGTCGTCCGCGGCGTGCTCCGCGCCGGGGAAGCGCGCGAGGCGAGCCCGGCAATAGCGATGGACCATGCGGTGGACCGCGCCGAGCAGGGACTCGGCGGCCTGTGCGTCCCCCTCGACCGCGCGGGCGGCGAGCCGCTGCAGATCCGGCGCGGCGTCCTCCGTTCGGACCATCGCGCGATAGGGGCGCCGCGTTACCGGGCGACCCCCCGGCCTCTCGGCGGTGTCGGCGGTATCGGCTCTGTACGCGTCCCCGTGCGCGGCCATCGCGGGTTACCGCACCAGACCCCAGCGGAACCCGACGGCGACCGCCTGGGCGCGGTCCGCCGCGCCAAGCTTCCGGAAGAGGCGGCGGGCGTGCGTCTTGACGGTGTCCTCGGAGAGGAACAGCTCCTTGCCGATCTCGGAGTTGCTGCGGCCGCGGCTCATCCCCGTGAGCACCTGCATCTCGCGCTCGGTGAGGGTGGGCGCGGGTGCGGCTCCCTCGACGGCCCGCGGGGCGGGGGTCGAGCGGCGCCAGAGGGCGTCCGACAGCACGTGCACCACGGCAGCCGCCATCTCCTCCCGAGTCGCGTCCTTGACAACATACCCTCGTGCGCCACTGGCGACGGCACGCGCGACACCCTCGGCGTCCTCGGCCACGGTGAGCATGAGGACGACGGCCTCGGGGTGGCGCGACAGAAGCCGCCGGGTCGCCTCCACGCCGCCGATCCCCGGCATCCGCACGTCCATGAGCACGAGCGACGGCCGCTCGACCGACCAGCGGGCGAGCGCGTCCTCACCCGAGGGGGCGTCCACCACGCGGGTGACGCCGGGCACGGTCACGAGCACCCGGTGCAGGGTCTCCCGCACCAGCGCAGAGTCGTCGCAGACGAGCACCGTGGCCACGGTTGCCCCTTTCGTCCCTCGCCGGCGCGGGACGTTCCCGCCGCCGCTCAGGAAGGAGCGGCCCGACACCGGAAGATGTCGTCAGCAGGACGGGTGAACCTGAGGAAACCGCCGTTCGGGCGCTGGACGAATCGGCCGGAGTGGAGACCGGGTCAGAGACCGAGGGTCTCGACCACCGCGTCGACGGCCTCGGGGAGCGTCCCGGCCAGGCGCGCCTGGGCCGGCAGGGCGCGGTCGGCCCAGCCGGGGCCGCCGAGCACGATCCGCGGGGCGGGGCGCTGCCGCGGGAGCAGCTCGAGGACCTCGACGTCCATGACCGGGAGCCGGGCGTAGAGGAACACGGCGGCGGGACCACTGCGCCGGACGGCGGCCACGAGTGCGGACGCCGGCATGCCCACGCCCAGCACCCGGACTCCGATGTGCTGCTCGGCGAGCGCCGCCGCCAGGGCGTGCAGCGGCAGCGTGTGGTAATCGCCCTCGGCGCAGCTCAGGACGACGGGCCGGGTGTTCCGGGGCCGGCGCAGCGACCCGGTCACGGAGTGCAGGACCGTGGTCAGGGCCTCGGAGAAGGCGTGCTCGACGTCGACCCCGTCGCCGGTGACCCGCCAGCGCTCGCCGATCGACTGCAGGACGGGCATGGCGAGGGAGTCCCAGGCGACCACGACGCCGCAGGCCCGGACGGCGTCGCCGAAGAGCCGGTGCACCTCGGCGGTGTCGAGGGACATGGCTGCCCGGGCGAGCCCGCGAGCCGCCGGGCTGCCGTCGGGCAGTGCGACGACCCGGCCGCCGCCCGCCCGGCCACCGGGTCGGAGGGCGGCACCGGCCGCCCGCGCCGCCGTGCTGACCGGCCAGTCGCTCACGACGCCGGCGGACGCAGCGGGATCGGGGTCGAGGAGCGGCGCGCCGAGCTCGAACGCGTGGCTGCGGCGGGCGGCGGGGATGGCGATCGGCCGCAGCCCCTCGCCGAGCAGGTGCTGCGCCGCGGCCGGATCCAGGTCGTTCTCCTGGCCGGCCTCCGCGACGTCACGGTTCCGGCCGGTGGCCGGGTGGCCGGCCTCGGCGCTGTCGCCCTCCGACGACGTGGCCGTGGCGCCGGAACTGGCGTCCCGCTCGTCGGCGTCCAGCTCGGGAGTCGAGAGGCTCGTGGATGCCGGGCCTGGCGAGGCGGCGAGCGCGATCCGGGCGGCGTCCGCCGGCGGTACGCCCTCGAGCGTCAGCCGACGCATGACGACGAGGCGGGCGAGGTCGTCGGGACCGTACCGGCGGTGGGAGCCGGCGGTGTGCGCGGAGGGGCCGAGGTCGTAGCGGCGGTCCCAGGTGCGCAGGGTTGAGGGGGCGACTCCGAGACGGCGCGCCACGGCCGCCACCGTGAGCATCGGCGGCGGGGTCGGGGACGCGTCGTCGCCGCGGTCCGTCGTCGCCATGGCCTCGATTGTCCGGGGCCCACCGGACCCACGCCAGCGGAACCCCCGAGCAGAAGCGTTGCAGGATCGCGTCAAACCAGGGCCTCGGACAGGTGTGGGTGGCGAAGGAGCGGGGTACACCGCTCGTGACGCCGCTCCGGGAGATCGACGGGGCGTGTCGGTCGACCCGCAGCCCCGGGGGGACGTCCGGACCGGTCAGCCCTTCGAGCCACTGTTGAACAACCTGTGACGCGCTTCACTTGAACAAGGTGTGAAACGGTTGGTAGGGTCGGGGGCACAGGCCAGGCAAGCAGTGCGACGAGTCGGACGAAGGTGGCTTCGATGGCAGAGATCTCCAGGCTTCCCGGGCCTGTGGCAGACCTGTGGGAGTGGCAGTTGCGCGGCGCGTGCCGCGAGGCCGACCCCACCCTGTTCTTCCACCCGGAGGGCGAACGAGGCCCGGCCCGACGCAACCGCGACTCCGCCGCCAAGGCCATCTGCGGCTCCTGCCCGGTGATGACGCAGTGCCGCGAGCACGCGCTGGCGGTCCGCGAGCCGTACGGCGTCTGGGGCGGCCTGACCGAGGACGACCGCGAAGCCATCTACTCCACCGAGCGCCGCCGCCCGATGCCCGTGGCGGTCTGACCCGGCCTGCAGCCGAAGACTTCCCGAACGACGAGAGGCCCGCATCCCCGAACCGGGGAGGCGGGCCTTCGTTCTGCCGCGTCGCTGCCCGAAGGGGGCGGGGATGCGTCGAGGCCCGGCCCCCGGAAGGGGACCGGGCCTCGACGCTGGACCGGGTGAGGTCAGTGGCCGTGTCCGTGGCCGTGCCCGGTCTCCTCGGGCTGCGGCTCCTTCTTCTCCACGACGAGCGTGTCGGTGGTGAGGACCATCGACGCGATCGACGCGGCGTTGCGGAGCGCGGACCGGGTCACCTTGACCGGGTCGATGACACCGCGGGCCATGAGGTCGACGTAGTCACCGACTGCGGCGTCGAGCCCCTGGCCGACCGGAAGGTTCCGGACCTTGTCGACCACGACGTAGCCCTCGAGGCCGGCGTTCTCGGCGATCCAGCGCAGCGGCTCCACCGCGGCGCGCCGGACGATGTTCACGCCGGTGGCCTCGTCGCCGGTCGTACCCACGTTGTCGTCGAGCACCGAGACGGCGTGCACGAGGGCGGAACCGCCACCAGCGACGATGCCCTCCTCGATCGCGGCGCGCGTCGCGGAGACGGCGTCCTCGATCCGGTGCTTCTTCTCCTTGAGCTCGACCTCGGTGTGCGCGCCGACCTTGATGACGCAGACGCCGCCGGCGAGCTTGGCGAGACGCTCCTGGAGCTTCTCGCGGTCCCAGTCCGAGTCGGTGTTCTCGATCTCGGCCTTGATCTGGGCGACGCGGCCGTCGACGTCGGTCGCCGAGCCGCCGCCATCGATCACCGTGGTGTCGTCCTTCGTGACGACGACCCGGCGCGCCGTGCCGAGCACCTCGAGGCCTACCTGGTCGAGCTTGAGGCCGATCTCGGGCGAGACGACCTGCGCGCCGGTGAGGATCGCCAGGTCCTGCAGCATCGCCTTGCGGCGGTCGCCGAAGCCGGGCGCCTTGACCGCGACGGCCGTGAACGTGCCGCGGATCTTGTTGACGACGAGCGTCGAGAGCGCCTCGCCCTCGATGTCCTCCGCGACGATGAACAGCGGCTTGCCGGCCTGCAGGACCTTCTCCAGCAGCGGCAGCAGCTCGGCGATCGCGGAGATCTTGTTCTGGTGGATGAGGACGTAGGCGTCCTCGACGACGGCCTCCATCCGCTCCGGGTCGGTGACGAAGTAGGGCGAGATGTAGCCCTTGTCGAACTGCATGCCCTCGGTGAAGTCCAGCTCCATCGCCGTCGTCGAGGACTCCTCGACCGTGATGACGCCGTCCTTGCCGACCTTGTCGAACGCCTCGGCGATCAGGCCGCCGATCTCGGCGTCCTGGGCGGAGATCGTGGCGACGTGGGCGATCTCGTCCTTGCCGTCGACCTCGCGGGCCACCTCGAGCAGGCGGTCGTTCACGGCCTGCACGGCCTTGTCGATGCCCCGCTTGAGCGCGGACGGAGCGGCGCCGGCGGTGACGTTGCGCAGGCCCTCGCGAACCATGGCCTGCGCGAGCACGGTCGCCGTCGTCGTGCCGTCACCGGCGACGTCGTTGGTCTTGGTGGCGACCTCCTTGGCGAGCTGGGCCCCGAGGTTCTCGTACGGGTCCTCCAGCTCCACCTCCTTGGCGATCGTCACACCGTCGTTGGTGATCGTGGGGGCGCCCCACTTCTTGTCGATGACGACGTTGCGGCCGCGGGGGCCGAGCGTCACCTTCACCGCGTTGGCGAGGGCGTCCACGCCGCGCTCGAGTGCGCGCCGCGCGGAGTCCTCGAACTCCAGGGTCTTGGCCATGTGCGAACAGATCCTCTTCTTCTACGACGTCCGCCCCGAGCAGCGGGCCCGGGGCCGGCCGATCGGGGCGGACGTCATGCGATGTCTGGCGTTGTCAGCGCTCGATGACGGCGAGGACGTCACGGGCGGAGAGGATGAGGAACTCCTCGCCGCTGTACTTGACCTCGGTGCCGCCGTACTTGCTGTAGAGGACCGTGTCGCCGACCTTGACGTCGAGCGGGATCCGCTTCTCGCCCTCGTCGTCGAAGCGGCCCGGACCGACCGCGAGGACCTCGCCCTCCTGGGGCTTCTCCTTCGCGGTGTCCGGAATGACCAGGCCGGAGGCCGTCGTCTGCTCTGCGTCGAGCGGCTTGACGACGATCCGGTCCTCGAGCGGCTTGATGGAGACCGACACGTGCTGACCCTCCCCTTCGGGAATGTCGCTGTAGGCAGCTGATAGGTAGGTATGTGGGCTGGTGCATGGACAGCCGGCGAGGCTCGCACCGTCGTCGCGGGTGCCGGTGGAGACCCAGCCTGGCTGGCACACTCGCAGGGAGAGTGCTACTGCTGAATCTAGGCCGGGCGTTAGCACTCGGTCAACTCGAGTGCCAGAACAAGCGGCATGGGAGCATCGGGCGGTGGACCTGGAGGGGATCTCGGCGCTGCTGACCGAGCAGGGGTGGGCCCTGCTGGAGTCGCTCCCGCCGTACGACGAGTCCCGGTCCCTGGTGCTCGGCGAGGAGCTCCGCGCCGCCGGCCACCCCGCCGCGCTCGTGGCCGCCGCCCTCACCCAGGCGCGGTTGCGCGCCGCCGCCCAGGAGAAGTTCGGCCCTTTCGCCGCGAACATGCTGTTCACCCCGGCCGGCCTGGAGCAGGCCACCCGGCTCTCGATCGCCGCCCGGCATGCCCAGCGGTTCGTCTCGGCCGGCGTGCAGCGCGTCGCCGACCTCGGCTGCGGCATCGGCGCGGACTCCATGGCCCTGGCGACCTTCGACCGCGAGGTCCTCGCCGTCGACAAGGACGAGCTCACCGCGGCCGTCGCGACGATGAACCTGCGGCACTGGCCGGAGGCCACCGTCCGGTGCGAGGACGCGACGACCACGGACCTCAGCCGCGTCGGCGGCGCCTTCCTCGACCCCGCGCGGCGTACGGCGTCGGGCAAGCGGCTGCTGGACCCCCGCGAGGGGTCGCCGCCCTTCTCGTTCGTCCTCGAGCTGGCCGGCCGGCTGCCCGCCGTCGGCTGCAAGACGGCGCCGGGCATCCCGCACCACCTCGTGCCCGAGGGCGCCGAGGCGCAGTGGATCTCCGTCGGCGGCGACGTCGTCGAGGCCGGGCTCTGGTTCGGGCTGCTCGCCCGGGACGGCGTCCGGCGCGCCGCCCTCGTGCTCCCGCCGGACGGCGACGACGAGACGCCCCCGGCCGAGGTGACGGACGCCGGGCTTCCCGACCCCGAGGTCGGCGCCGTCGGCTCGCACCTCTACGAGCCGGACGGCGCGGTCATCCGGGCCGGACTCGTCGGGCAGGTCGCCGCGGCCGTCGGCGGACGGCTCGTCGACCGGACGATCGCCTACGTCACCGCGGACAAGCTCGTCCGGACCCCGCTCGCCACGCCGTACGCCGTCGAGGAGGTCTTCGGCTTCCAGCTGAAGGCGCTGCGGACCTGGCTGCGTGACCGCGGCGTCGGCCGGTTGACGATCAAGAAGCGTGGGACGGCCGTGGAGCCCGAGCAGCTGCGCCGCCAGCTGCGGCTCGAGGGTCCGAACGAGGCGACGATCGTGCTCACCCGGGTGGCGGGCCGGCAGTCGGTTCTCGTCGTCAGGCCGGTCCGCTGACGGTCCTGAGCCACAGGCTCGGCGTAGCGCGGACCGTCGACGGTCAGGGCGACGTCGACGAGCGTCGGTGCGATGCCGTGCGGGTCGTGGGCGTGGTCCCCGGTCCACGGCCGGCGGTCGACCACCGTCTGGCCGCGCGTCCACGCCCCCGTGAGCTCGACCCGCACCGGCAGCCGCCGGGTCCCGAGCCCCTGCGGGTCGAGGACGGCGCACAGGGCGCCGGCGTCCCCGAGGGTGGCGTCGTCGCCCCCGAACCGGTCGCACTGGAAGAGCACGAGCCGCCCGGCGAGCCGCGCGGCGGGGTGCTCGGCCGCGGCGAGCCGCTCGGCGGACGCCCTGCCGACCCGGACGTCGTAGAAGACGTCGAGCCCGTACATCGTGATCGGTACGGCGAGCTCGGCGGCGGCGTCGAGCACGATCGCGGCGGCCTCCGGGTCGTGGAAGACGTTGAACTCCGCCGCCGCCGTCGCGTTGCCCACCAGGGCGGCGCCGCCCATGAAGACGATCCGCTCCAGCCCGCGCGCCACCTCGGGGTGCATCCGCAGCAGCAGCGCGACGTTCGTCAGGGGCGCGAGCGGCACGAGCGTGACCCGCTCCCCGGCGTCCGCGGCCGCCAGCAGGACGTCGCGGAGCAGCTCGACCCCGCCGCGGCCCGCCGGCAGTCGCGGCATCGGCGTCGGCGGCGGCGCCGGGCGGCCGGGGAGCGGGCAGCCCGAGGTCACCCATGCCGTCCTCGCCGTGGACGTGCCGCGCCGGCCGGGCGGCCTCGAGCAGCGGCCGCGGCGCTCCGCGCCCCACCGGGACGTCGAGCCGGCCGGCGGCGTCGAGCACGATCCGGGTGTTGCGGACGACGTCGTCCACGGGCGCGTTGCCCGCGACGCAGGTGACCGCGCGCAGGTCGACGTCGGGGTGCAGCGCGGCGAGCAGCAGGGCGCAGGCGTCGTCCACACCGGTGTCGACGTCCAGCACGAGGGGGATCGGCACGTCGCCAGGCTAACCGGAGGATGGTCACGCAGCGTGCTCGGCCCCGGCTTCACCACCTCGGTTCCGGCGGCCGGGGAGGGGCCATCGCCGGACGCTGTGCACTGAGTCAGCCAGCGATTCAGTGCACAGCGTCCGGAGAAGTCCCTGCCGCCGGCCGCATCCGAGCGGATCGGTGGCGAGGCCGGTCACGCAGCGTGTCGGACACCAGGTGCGGTCGGTCAGACCTGGTCGGTCAGACCTGGTCAGAGCTGGTCAGGTGAAACCTGGTCGTTCAGACCCGGTCGTTCAGACCTGGACGGTCGTCACCGGGAGCGCCGAGTCGACGGGCAGGTCCAGGTCCGAGGCCGGGCGGCCGCGCAGCTCCAGCTGGGCGCCGAGCGCCGCCACCATGGCGCCGTTGTCGGTGCACAGGCCCGGCCGCGGCACCCGCAGCACGATCCCGGCATCGTCGCACCGCTCCTGGGCCAGCGCGCGCAGCCGCGAGTTGGCCGCGACCCCGCCGCCGACGAGCAGGTGCCCGACGCCGTGCTCGCGGCAGGCAGCGATCGCCTTCCGGGTGAGGACGTCGACGACGGCCTCCTGGAAGCTCGCCGCGACGTCCGCCACCGGCACGGGCTCGCCGTCCGCCTCGCGGCGCTCGACCCAGCGCGCGACAGCGGTCTTGAGGCCGGAGAACGAGAAGTCGTACCGGTGCCGCGCCAGGTCGTGGGGGGCACGTGAGCCCGCGGGGGAAGTCGATCGCGGCCCGGTCCCCCGAGCGCGCCTCCCGGTCGATCCACGGCCCGCCGGGGAAGGGCAGCCCGAGCAGCCGCGCGACCTTGTCGAACGCCTCGCCGGCGGCGTCGTCGATGGTGCGGCCCAGCGGCTCCACCGTCGCGGTGACGTCGGGCACGAGCAGGAGCGACGAGTGCCCGCCGGAGACCAGCAGCGCCATCGTCGGCTCCGGCAGCGGGCCGTGCTCCAGCACGTCGACGGCGACGTGGGCGGCGAGATGGTTGACGCCGTGCAGCCGGACGCCGAGGGCGACGGCGAGCGCCTTCGCGGCGGCGACGCCGACGGTGAGCGCGCCCGCGAGGCCCGGACCGGCAGTCACGGCGAGGGCGTCGACATCCGACAACCGGACGCCCGCGTCGTCACACGCGCGCTCGATGCGTCGGCACCATGGCCTCGAGGTGGGCGCGGCTCGCGACCTCCGGCACGACCCCGCCGAACCGGGCGTGCTCGTCGACCGAGCTCGCGACGGCGTCGGCGAGCAGCCGGGTGCCGCGGACGATCCCGATGCCGGTCTCGTCGCAGGACGTCTCGATGCCGAGGACGAGCGGTTCGTCACGCACGTGCCGCCTCCTCCTGCGGGCGCCTCGGCAGCGGGCGGCGCCGCATCACCCAGGCGTCGATGTCGCCGGGCTGGTAGTACCGGCGGCGCAGCGCGATCCGCTCGAAGCCCTCCCGGTTGTAGAGGTGGATCGCCGGCTCGTTGTCCGCGCGGACCTCCAGCAGCAGGCTCGTCGCGCCCCGGCGCACCGCCTCGGCGGTCAGGGCGCGGAGCAGCACCGTCCCGATGCCCCGCCCCTGCAGGGCGGGCGCGACGCCGATCGTCTGCACGTCGGCCTCGCTGCCGTTCACGAGCAGGCCGCCGTAGCCGGCGAGCCCACCGTCGGGCGTCTCGGCGACCACGTACCAGCGGCTCTCCCCCGCGGCGAGTTCCGACCAGAAGATCTGCGGGCTCCAGGAGGTCGGGCCGAAGATCTCGGCGTCCAGGGCCTGCACGGGTTCGATGTCCCACCAGCGCATGCGGTCGCAGGGCGACCTGCGGCTCGGTCATCGCAGCACCCGCTTCCGCACCCCGGGTGGCGCGGCGTCCGGGCGGCGCAGGTACAGCGGCTCGGGCGGCAGCAGCTGGACGCCGGTGATCGGCCGGGCGGCGGTGGCCAGCGCGACGAGCTCGGCGACGGCGGCGGCGTCGACGTCCAGCGGTCCCTCGACCGGCGCTCCGGCGGCCTCGACCTCGGGGTACAGGGTGGCGCCGCGCCCGAAGACGCGCAGGTCGGGGGGCAGGTCGTGAGGCGAGCTGACGTCCGGCCCCTCGATCCGGTCGGGCGGGGCGGGCGCGGTGGGCGTGCCGGCGACGTACACGGCCCAGTAGAGCTCGCGGCGGCGCGCGTCGGTGGCGACCGCGAACCGCTCGCCGGGCCGGACGCCGGTGGCGTCGTCCGCGACGACCTGCAGGGCCAGCGCGTCGTGCGAGCACACGCCGTGCACCGGCACCGACAGCGCCAACCCGAGGACCCGGGCGGTGACGATGCCCGGCGCGCAGCCCGGTGAACGGGCCCGGACCGACCCCCACCGCGACGCCGGTGAGGTCGGTGCGGACGGCGCCGGCCTCGGCGAGGACGGCCTCGATCGACGGCGCGAGCAGCTCGGCGTGCCGGCGCGCGTCGAGCGTGGACCGGCGGGCGACGACACCCGACCCGTCGTGCAGCGCGACGGTCACCGCCGCGCCCGACGTGTCGACCCCGAGGAGCAGCACGAGCGGCGCCGATCAGCCCGGCAGCCGGACGCCGCGCCAGCGGGGGCCGAAGCCCGTCATCTCCACGCTGCGCGGTTCGTCGCCGTCGAAGGGCGCGACGTCGGCACCGCCCGCGTCGTCGCCCCGCGGCCGCCGCAGCCGGATCTCCAGCCGGTTCGCGGCGAGATCCTCCACCAGGCCCTCCCCCCACTCGACGACCGTCACCGAGTCCTCCAGCGAGGCGTCGAGGTCGAGGTCGTCGACCTCCGCCAGGGAGGTCAGCCGGTAGGCGTCGACGTGCACCAGGCTCGGCCCGCGGCCGAGCGGCGGGTGCACCCGGGCGATGACGAAGGTCGGGCTGGTGATCTCGTCGCGGACGCCGAGGCCGGTGCCGATCCCCTGGGTCAGCGTGGTCTTCCCGGCCCCGAGGTCGCCGGTGAGGACGACGAGGTCGCCGTCCTGGAGGAGGCCGGCGAGGTCGTGCCCGAGCGTGCGCATGGCGTGCGCGCTCGGCACGACGAGTCGTCCGGCGGCCTGCGGGGCGTCGTCGCGATGCACGTGCTCGGCCCGGTGGGCTCCGCTCACAATCTCTCCTCGCTCGAGAGCGTCGTCGTCTCGGCCTGGCTCCGGGCGTCAGGCCGCTCCATCGCGCCGCCGGCCCCGTCGGCGCACCGGAGTCACCGTACGTCGTACCGGCGGCACGCGTCGCTGCTCCGCCTCGGTCGTGTCGCGGTGCCGGCACGAACGCTCCACCAGGTCGATGAGGTGCATGGTGACGACCTGGGGGTGCTCGAGCATGAGCAGGTGCCCGGACTCGTGGACGACGACGTGCTCGGCGCCCGGGATCCGGCGGACGATCTCCTCGCTGTGGGCGACCGGGGTCAGCAGGTCCTCGTCGCCGACCATCACGAGCACCTCGCGACCGGCCAGGGTGGCGAGCGCCTCGAGCTTGTCGTGGGTGGAGAACGTCGGCAGGAACTCGGAGATGACCTCCAGGCGGGTCGACGCGATCATGTCCGCGGTGAAGCGGACCAGCGCCGCCGGCACCGGCGAGGCGTACGAGTACCGCCGGACCAGCAGGGCCTCGAAGTCGCTGCCGATCCTCCGGCCGCGCTCGACGAGCGTGGGCGTGTGGCTGAGGGCCCGGACGGCGCTCGGCGCCAGCCGCTGGAAGACGGGGCCGAGGTGCGGCAGCCCGAAGTCGACCTTCCCGAGCCCGCCGGCGCTCGTCGAGATGAACGCGACGCCGAGCACGCGCTCGTCGACGAGCTGCGGATCCTCCTGCGCGAGCGACATGATCGTCATGCCGCCCATCGAGTGCCCGACGAGGACGAGCGGACCCTCCGGCGCCACCGCCTCGAGCACCCGCCGGAGGTCCCTGCCGATCTGGTCGATCGTGGCCGACCCGTGCGGGCCGGTGGCGGAGCGGCCGTGACCGCGCTGGTCCCAGAACACCATCCGGTACCGCCCGCGCAACGCCTTGCGCTGGTAGTGCCAGGAGTCCAGGGAGAGCGCGTAGCCGTGGCTGAAGACGACGGTGAGCGGAGGCTCCGGACGCCGCCACGCCCTCGGCGTCCGTCGGCCGCCTCTCGTCCGGCTCGTCCGGCTCGTCGGCTCGTCGAGCCTCGTCGACCTCCACGTGGAGCAGGGTGCCGTCGTCCGCCTCGACCCGGATCGGCGCCGAGTGCAGCGTGCCGTACCCCTCCTCGTCGACCGGCCTGCCCTCGTCGTCCACCGGCGGCCGCAGCGGTCTGCCGACCGTCACCCGCTCGGCCGCGAGCCCGAGAGCGGCGCCGACGCCGGCCGCCGCCAGCCCGACGCCCAGCGACAGCAGGCTCACCCGCGGACGGTTGCTGCTCACGAGTCACCCCCCTGGACCCCCTGGACCCCCGCCGACCCTCCGTAGAGCCGCGGGACACGCGCCCCGATACGCGTCACGATCTCGTAGTCGATGGTCCCGGCGGCGTCGGCCCAGTCGGTCGCGGTGGGTCCGCCGTCGGCACCGTCCCCGAAGACGACGGCGACGTCACCGATCGCCGCCTCACCGTCGGGGCCGATGTCGAGGACGACCTGGTCCATGCACACCCTGCCGGCCACGGTGTGGCGCCGGCCGCGCAGCTGGACCGGGCCCCTGCCGCTGGCCTGCCGGGGCAGCCCGTCGCCGTAACCGAGGGGCACCAGGGCCAGCGTGGTCGCCGCGGGCGTGGTGTACGTGTGCCCGTAGGAGACGCCGGCGCCGGCCGGCACGCGCTTGACCATGGCGATCCGGGCGAGCAGCGTCATGGCCGGCCGGAGCCCGAGTTCGGCCGCAGCTCACCCGGGCCGGGGCCGGCGAGAAACCGTAGACGGAGATGCCGGGCCGCACGAGGTCGTAGCGGGCACGCGGGTCCAGCACGGTCGCCGCGGAGTTCGCCATGTGCCGCAGCGGCACCGGGAGGCCGGCGCGTTCGACGGCGGCGACGGCGGCGTCGAACGCCTCGCGCTGCGCCCGGACGCTCGGGTGCTCCGGCTCGTCCGCGCAGGCGAAGTGCGAGAAGACGCCGGTGAGCTGCACGCTCCCCTCCGCGGCCAGCCGCCCGGTCTCGCCGACGAGATCGGGCCACAGCTCCGGGGGGCAGCCGTTGCGGGAGAGGCCCGTGTCGGCCTTCAGCTGCACCCGGGCGGTCCGGCCGACGGCACGGGCTGCGGCCGCGACCTCCGTCAGGGTGGCGGCGGCGCTGACGCCGATCTCGACGTCGGCGGCCACGGCGTCCGCGTACCGGTCCTGGGGGACGGTCAGCCAGGCGAGCACCGGCGCGTCGACGCCGGCGGCGCGCAGCTCCAGCGCCTCACGCAGGTGGGCGACCCCGAGCCGGTCGGCGCCGCCGGCGAGCGCCGCGCGCGCCACCGGGACCATGCCGTGCCCGTACCCGTCCGCCTTCACCACCGCCATGAGCTCGGCGCCGCCCGCGGTCCGGCGCAGCGCCGCGACGTTGGCCGCGACGGCGTCGAGGTCGACGACCGCACACGCGGGCAGCCCGGGCGGCAGGGCGACGCCGGCCGGGGCCGCGGGGATGTCGGGGGCGATCACGCTCATCGCCGTCCAGTCTCTCAGCCTCGAGGTTCCGGCCGGGCGAGGAGTGCGCGCACGGCGGCCGGGACGGCGGCGGCGACGTCCCCGGCGAGGATCGGGCCGCCGGGCCCCGGGCCGGCAGCGACGGTCGCGGCGCGTCCGTGCACGTCGGCGGCGAGAGCGGCGGCGTCCCCCGGGGCGAGACCGGCGCCGAGGAGGGCACCGAGGATGCCGGCGAGCACGTCCCCGGCGCCCGCCGTGGCCAGCCAGGCGGGAGCCTGCCGGACGCTGCGGACCGGAGCGCCCGCCCCCGCCACGACGAGCGTCGTCGCGCCCTTGAGCAGCACCGTGGCGCCGGTCGCCGCGGCGAGCTCGCGGGCGTGCGCGAGCGGTTGCGCCTCGACCTCCGCGCGCTCGATCTCGTCGCCGTCGTCCCGGACGGCGGTCAGCAACCGGGCGAGCTCACCGGCGTGCGGGGTGAGCACGGTGTGCGGGCCGAGCACCGACCGCAGCCCGGCGTCCGCACCGAGCAGGGCGAGCGCGCCGGCGTCGACCACGCACGGCAGGCCCGAGCGCAGCGCCTCACGGATCGTGGTCCGCCTGCCCGTCGTCGGCGTCCGGATCGACCCCGGAACCGAGCGCGTAGGCCTGCACCCGCCCGGTCCCGACCACGATCTCCGGCCAGGCCTGCCGGACGTGGTCCGCGGCGTGCTCCGGACCGACGTAGCGCACCATCCCGGTGCCGGCGCGCAACGCGCCGCCGACGCAGAGGACGGCCGCCCCGGTGTACGCGGACGAACCGGCGACGACGCCGAGCACCCCGCGCCGGTACTTGTCGTCCTCGGGCGTGGGGACCGGCCACAGCGCCGCCGCGCCCGCCTCGGTGAGCCGCTCGACCGCCGCCTCCGCGCCGGCGCGCAGCCCGGGCAGGAGCCCGATGTCGACGACCTCGACCCGCCCCGCGGCGCGGTCGGCGGGCGGGAGGAACAGGCACGGTTTCGGCGCGCCGAAGGTCACGGTGACGTCGGCGCGCACGTGGGGCCAGGGGTCGCACCCGTGTCGGGGTCGACCCCGCTCGGCAGGTCGACGGCGACGACGACCGGAGCACCCGGCGCCCCGCGCGGCGGCAGCCCGGCCACGAGCCCGGCGGCGGGCTCCCGCAGACCCGGCGAGCCGCCGAGACCGACGACGCCGTCGACGACGAGGTCGGCCACGGCGAGCAGCCGCTGCGCATCGGAGCGGTCGGCGAGCCGCCCGCCGGCGGCGCGCAGCGCGGCGAGGCCCTCCTCGTGGAGGCTCGCGGCGAGCTGCACGGCGTCCACCCGCACACCGCGGCGGGCGAGCCGGGCACCGGCCCAGAGCGCGTCGCCCCCGTTGTTGCCGGCCCCGACCAGCAGGACGGCGCGCGCACCGATCAGGCGACCCCGGCGTGCGGCGAGTTCGCGGGCGCAGACGGTGGCGAGCCCGGCCGCGGCGCGCTGCATGAGCGCCCCGGGCGGGGTGCGGGCGAGCAGCGCGTCCTCGGCCGCGCGGACGTCCGCCACGCTCCAGGCCCGCTCGCGGAGCTCGGGGGCGGTTCCCTCGGTCACGCCAGCTCCCGCTGCATGCAGATCGATGTCCGGCTGTCGACGTACGGCGGGAAGCGCGGCACCTCGACGAAGCCGTGCCGTCGGTAGAAGCCGAGCGCGGCGCGCTGCCGGTCGCCGGTCTCGAGCCGCAGCAACCGAGCGTCGTGCGCCCGGGCGTGCTCGACCAGCGCGGCGAGAACGGCGTCCGCGGCCCCGCTGCCGCGGTGCTCCGGCAGCACGTACATCCGCTTGAGCTCGGCCACGCCGCCGTCCTGCACCTCGACGCCGCCGATCCCGGCCAGCCGCCCGTCGACGCGCACGCCCACCAGGTGCACCCCGCCCCGCTGGAGCTGGTGCGGCGAGTACCCGAACATCTCGTCCTCGGCGTAACCGCCGCCCGCGAGCTCCGCGTCGAGCGCGCGGACGAGCTCGAGCACCTCGTGGTCGCGCACGTCGACCGGTCGAGTCTCCACGGAGCCGAACGGTACCGGCGGTCGGCCGCCGCCTCGCCTCCACCCGCGCCAGTGACCGGAACGCCGTCCCGGCCGGGGGACTACTCGACGGTGACGGACTTCGCCAGGTTGCGGGGCTGGTCGACGTCCAGCCCCTTGGCGGTCGCCAGCTCGCAGGCGAACACCTGGAGCGGGACGACGGTCACGAGCGGCGCGAGCAGCGTGGGTGTCTGCGGCACCCGGATCACCTCGGTCGCGTACGGCACGACCTCGTCGTCGCCCTCCTCGGCGATGACGATGGTCCGGGCACCGCGGGCGTTGATCTCCTGGATGTTCGAGACCACCTTGCTGTGCAGCGAGTCGCGGCCCCGCGGCGACGGGACGACGACGAAGACCGGCTGACCGGCCTCGATGAGCGCGATCGGACCGTGCTTGAGCTCGCCGGCCGCGAAGCCCTCGGCGTGGATGTACGCCAGCTCCTTGAGCTTGAGCGCGCCCTCCATGGCGACCGGGTAGCCGACGTGCCGGCCGAGGAACAGCACCGAACGGGTGTCCGCCATCCAGCGCGCCATCTGCCGGACCTGCTCGAGCCCGTCGAGCACCTTCTGGATCTTGTCCGGCATCGCGTGCAGCTGGCGCAGCGTCTCGTGGATCTCGTCGGCGAACTTCGTGCCGCGCAGCTCGGCGAGGTAGAGCCCGAGCAGGTAGCAGGCGGTGATCTGGGCGAGGAAGGCCTTCGTCGACGCGACGGCGATCTCCGGCCCCGCGTGCGTGTAGAGCACGCCGTCGGACTCGCGCGGGATGGTCGAGCCGTTGGTGTTGCAGATCGCGATGACCCGGGCGCCCTGCTCGCGTGCGTGCCGCACCGCCATGATCGTGTCCATGGTCTCGCCGGACTGCGAGATGGCCACCACGAGCGTCTTCTCGGTGACGACGGGGTCGCGGTAGCGGAACTCGTGCGCCAGCTCGACCTCGACCGGGATCCGCACCCAGTGCTCGATCGCGTACTTCGCGACCTGGCCGGCGTAGGCGGCGGTCCCGCACGCCACGACGACGATCTTGTCGACGCTGCGCAGGACGACCTCGTCGATGCGCAGCTCGTCGAGCACGAGCCGGCCGTGCTCGTCGGAGCGGCCGAGCAGCGTGTCAGCCACCGCGTGCGGCTGCTCGTTGATCTCCTTGGCCATGAAGCTCGGGTAGCCGCCCTTCTCGGCGGCGGCCGCGTCCCAGTCCACGTGGTAGTGCTTGCCGTCCACCGGCGCCCCGGAGAAGTCGGTGATCTCGACGGAGGTCGGCGTGATGGTCACCACCTCGTCCTGACCGAGCTCGATCGCGTTCCGGGTGTGCCCGATGAAGGCGGCGACGTCGGACCCGAGGTAGTTGGCGCCCTCGCCGACGCCGACGACGAGCGGGGAGTTGCGCCGGGCGCCGACGACCACGCCGGGCCGGTCGGCGTGCACGGCCAGCAGCGTGAAGGCGCCCTCCAGCCGCTGAGCGACCCTGCGCATGGCCTCACCCAGGTCGCCGTGCTCGGTGTAGGCGGCGGCCAGCAGGTGAGCGGCGACCTCGGTGTCGGTCTGGCTGGAGAACTCGACCCCGTCGGCGAGGAGCTCCGCCTTCAGGGCGGCGAAGTTCTCGATGATCCCGTTGTGGATCAGCGCGACCTCACCCTTGCCTCCGAGGTGCGGGTGCGCGTTCGCATCGGTGGGGCCGCCGTGGGTGGCCCAGCGGGTGTGCCCGATGCCGGTGGTGGACGCCGGCAGCGGCTCGGCGTCCAGCGCCTCGGTGAGCCGGGCCAGCTTGCCGGAGCGCTTCGTGGTGACGATCCCGTCGTCGGTGAGCAGCGCGACGCCCGCGGAGTCGTAGCCCCGGTACTCCAGCCGGCGCAGGCCCTCGAGGACGACGTCCAGGGCCTGCGGCACCTCGCCGGAGGCGGCGAGGTCGGGCGAACCGGCGTAGCCAACGATTCCGCACATGGGTCCCTAGGCTACCGGCGGCATCGGTCCGCCCCCCGGCACGCGAAACGCGGGCGGTACGAGCCGGGTGGAGAATGCGTCCCGTGCCGGCCCCACGCGACGTCGAATCCGCAGCTCACGAGGCGGATCCGCACGCTGACGGGCAGCAGGCGCAGCACGTCGGCACGCCGTACGCCGAGTTCGACCGCGCGACCTGGAGTCGGCTGCGCGCGAACACGCCTCTGACGCTCACGGAGGGGGACCTCGACCGGCTCTCGGGCTTGGGCGACCGGATCGACCTGCGCGAGGTCGAGCAGGTCTACCTGCCGCTCTCCCGGCTCATCGCGCTGTACGTGGCGGGCATCGAGGGCCTGCACGCCGCCACGTCGACCTTCCTCAGCGAGGCGCCCGAGCGGACGCCGTTCGTCATCGGCATCGCCGGCTCCGTGGCGGTCGGCAAGTCGACGACCGCGCGGATCCTGCGCGAGCTGCTCTCTCGCTGGCCGGGGACGCCGAGGGTCGAGCTGGTGACCACCGACGGCTTCCTCCTGCCGAACGCCGAGCTGGAGCGGCGAGGGCTGCTACAGCGCAAGGGCTTCCCGGAGAGCTACGACCGGCGGGCCCTGCTCCGGTTCGTCATCGACGTGAAGTCCGGTGTCGAGGAGGTGCGGGCGCCGGTCTACTCGCACCTGTCGTACGACATCGTCCCCGGCGCCAGCGTCCTCGTCCGGCGCCCCGACGTGCTCATCGTCGAGGGGCTCAACGTCCTGCAACCGGCCGTGCCCCGCGCCGAGGGGCGGCAGAGCGTGGCCGTCAGCGACTTCTTCGACTTCTCCCTGTACGTCGACGCCCGCACCGACGACGTCCGCGGCTGGTACGTGCAGCGCTTCCTCCGGCTGCGCCAGACCGCGTTCAGCAACCCCGAGTCCTACTTCCACCGTTACGCCTCGCTGAGCGACGAGGAGGCGGTCCGGACGGCCGAGCACATCTGGACCACGATCAACGAGCGGAACCTCGTCGAGAACGTCCTGCCCACCCGGCCGCGGGCCACGCTCGTCCTGACGAAGAGTGCCGATCACGCAGTCCGGCGGATCCTGCTCCGGAAGCTCTGACGCGTGTTCCACGTCCGCCTGGTCCTGCCGCCTCGACTCACGCCGCGCGTGCGGGACCACCTCGCCGACCAGCCGACGGTGACGAACCTGATCGTGCTGACCGGGGCAGCGGTGGCGCCGCACGGGGACGCCGTGCTCTTCGACGTCGCCCGCGAAGCGGTGTCGCCCGTGCTGCACGGGCTGCGGCGGATGGGCGTGGACCCTCAGCGGGATGACACCAGCGTGGCGCTGGAGGAGGTCCAGGCGATGCCGGGGGTCCGCGCGGAGCTCGCCGAGCGAGCGGCCCCTGGTGCCCCGGACGACGCGATCGTCTGGGAGATCGTGCGAGGACGCGCGGCCGACGACACGCGCAGCTCGTGGTCCTTCCACGCGTTCCTGTGCCTCGCCACGATGATCGCCGCGGTCGCCGTGATCACCGACTCGCCGGTACTCGTGGTGGGAGCGATGGTGGTCGGGCCGGAGTTCGGGCCGGTCTCGGCACTGGCCGTTGCCCTGGTGCTCAGGCTGTGGCGGCTCGCCTGGCGGGCGATCCGGCTGCTCGTGCTGGGCTTCGCCCTGGCGATCGCGGTGACGGCACTGCTCGCACTCGTCGCCCGCGGCGTCGGCTGGATCTCGCCGGCGGACCTCCTGAAGCCCCGTCCACTGACGCAGTACATCTGGCGGCCGGACAAGTGGTCGATCGTGGTCGCACTGCTGGCCGGGGCGGCCGGCGTGCTCTCCGTGACGGCAGGCCGGACGAACGTGCTGGTCGGCGTCTTCATCTCGGTGACGACCGTGCCCGCGGCGGGGAACCTCGCGGTGGCCCTGGCGCTCGTGGACGTCGACGAAGTAGCCGGATCGGCGCTGCAGCTCGTCGTCAACCTCGTCGGCATGACGATCGCCGGTTACGTCGTGCTGTCGGTGCAGCGCCTGCTCACCGCCCACCGGGAGCGCGAGACCGAGCTCGAGACGGGGGCGTGACGTCCGGCCTCGCGGGCCGCAAGCGTGCCCATGGGCCGAGCGCGGCCCGCGGGTCCGGTCAGACCTCCAGCGCGAGGCGCTCCTTGACCACCCCGGCGAGCCGATCGGCGACGAGCCGGGCGTGCTCGGTGTCGGCCGCCTCGACCATGACCCGGACGAGAGGCTCGGTGCCGGAGGGCCGCAGCAGCACCCGGCCGCTCCCGCCGAGGTCGGCCTCGGCGGCGGCGACGGCCTCGATCACGGCCGCGTCGCCACCGGCGCGGGCCTTGTCGACGCCGGGGACGTTGACGAGCACCTGCGGCAGCCGCTCGACGACGGACGCCAGCTCCGCCAGTGGCCGCCCGGTCTGCGCCACGCGGGCCAGCAGCTGCAGTGCGGTGAGGATCCCGTCGCCGGTCGTCGCGTGGTCGAGCATCACGACGTGCCCGGACTGCTCGCCGCCGAGGCTGTACCCGCCGCGGCGCATCTCCTCGAGCACGTAGCGGTCGCCGACCGCGGTCTGCATCGTCCGGATGCCCTCGCGCTGCATGGCCAGGCGCAGCCCGAGGTTGCTCATGACGGTGGTGACGAGGGTGTCCGCACGCAGCACCCCGCGCTCCCGGAAGGCCAGCGCGAGGATGCCCATGATCTGGTCGCCGTCGATCTCGTGGCCGGAGGCGTCTACCGCCAGGCACCGGTCGGCGTCGCCGTCGTGCGCGATCCCGGCGTCCGCGCCGTGCGCGAGCACCGCCTCCTTGAGCGGCCCGAGGTGCGTGGACCCGCAGCCGTCGTTGATGTTCAGGCCGTCCGGGTCGGCGCCGATGACGACGACGTCGGCGCCGGCGGCCCGCAGCGCCGTCGGAGCGGCCACGCTGGCGGCGCCGTTCGCGCAGTCGACGACGACCTTGAGGCCGTCGAGGCGGTTCGGGAGGCTGGTCAGCAGCCGGGCGACGTACCGATCGGTGGCGTCGGCGAGGGGCCGGACCCGGCCGACGGCGCCGCCCGTCGGCCGCTGCCAGGCCTCGCCCAGGCGGCGCTCGATGGCGTCCTCGACGTCGTCGGGGAGCTTGTGGCCGCCCTTCGCGAAGAACTTGATGCCGTTGTCCGGCATGGGGTTGTGGGACGCCGAGAGGACGACGCCGAGGTCCGCGTCGGTGTCGGCGACCAGCGTGGCGACGCCCGGGGTAGGGATGATCCCGGCGTCGTTCACGTCGACCCCGGCGCTGGCCAGGCCGGCGATGACGGCGGCGGCGAGGAACTCGCCCGAGGCACGGGGGTCGCGCCCGACGACGGCCCGGGGGCGGTGGCCGGCGAACTCCCCGACCTCGCCCAGCACGTGCGCGGCGGCGACGGCCAGGTCGAGCGCGAGCTCGGCCGTGACCTCGCGGTTCGCGGTCCCGCGTACGCCGTCCGTGCCGAACAGTCGCCCCACGTCGCCTCCCGAGTCTGCTTCAGGTCGCCGGCACGAACCCCGGTCGTCGGGGATCCGCCGGTCCGCGGTCACCAGCCGGACGGTACACCGCTCCCTTGGGTTACCCCTGAAGACCGCGCACGTACCCTCCGGCGCTCCGGCGCTACGCCATTCGGGCCCGCATACGCGTCGGCCCGGGAGCACAGGCGCCCGGCCCCGGGCACGGACGCGTCGGCCCCGGGGCACAGGCTCCGGGGCCGGACACGTGACGCCGACGCTGGGTCAGCGCTTGCTGTACTGAGGTGCCTTGCGGGCCTTCTTGAGGCCGGCCTTCTTGCGCTCCTTCACCCGAGCGTCCCGGGTGAGGAAGCCGGCCTTCTTCAGCGACGGCCGGTTGGCGTCGAGGTCGATCTCGTTCAGGGCACGGGCCACGCCGAGGCGCAGCGCGCCGGCCTGACCGGAGATGCCGCCGCCGTGGATCCGGGCGATGACGTCGAAGCGGCCCTCGAGGTCGGTCACCTTGAACGGGTCGTTCACCAGCTGCTGGTGCACCTTGTTCGGGAAGTAGGCCTCGAGCGTGCGGCCGTTGACCCGCCAGGTGCCGCTGCCGGGGATGAGGCGCACCCGGGCGATGGCCTCCTTGCGGCGGCCGGTGGCGGCGCCGGGGGCGGTGATGCTGGAGCCGCCGCCTCGGGTCTCCGGCGTGCTCGTGCTGTAGCTGCTCGGCGCGTCCTCGTCGAGGAGGTCGCCCTCGAGCTCTGGGCTGGTCTCGGCCACTGTTCTCCTAGCTCAATCACTGCTCAATGACTGGTGCGGTGCGTGCAGGCCGGTGGCCTACTGGGCGACCTGCGAGATCTGGAAGGGCTGCGGCTGCTGGGCCGCGTGCGGGTGCTCCGGGCCGGCGTAGACCTTGAGCTTGCTCATCTGCTGGCGCCCGAGGCTGGTCTTCGGGACCATGCCGCGGACCGCCTTCTCGACGGCCCGCTCGGGGTTCTTCTCGAGCAGCTCGACGTAGCCGACCGAGCGGAGACCGCCCGGGTAGCCCGAGTGCCGGTAGGCGCGCTTCTGCTCGCGCTTCGCACCGGTCAGCGCGACCTTGCCCGCGTTGATGACGATGACGAAGTCACCGGTGTCGATGTGCGGGGCGAAGGTCGCCTTGTGCTTGCCGCGCAGCAGCGTGGCGACGTGGCTGGCGAGCCGGCCGAGGACGACGTCGGTCGCGTCGATGACGTGCCAGCGGCGCTCGATCTCCGCGGGCTTCGGGGTGTAGGTGCGCACAGTCGTAGCCTTCGTCCTCGTCCAGGTGGTCTCGCCACGGCTCCCGACCGGGCACGAATCCGCCGGTCAGCGGGCATGCGAATGCGGGAGCACAACGACCTGCAAGGTTACCTGCGCGGCGGCGGGGGGTCAAAACGCGTCCGGCGCCGGCTCAGGCCGGGCGACGGTCGTGCCGACGCAGCATCGTGCGAACACCGCGGAACGTACTGCCCCCGGACGGGCTCCGTGCCCGACACTGGAGCCCGGAGCCGCGGCCGCGAGGGGCAGGACATGGCTGAGAACGACTACGACGTGCTCGTCCTCGGATCAGGCCCCGGCGGGCAGAAGGCGGCGATCGCGGCCGCCAAGCTGGGCCGCAAGGCCGCCGTCGTGGAGCGCCAGGCGATGGTCGGCGGTGTCTGCATCAACACCGGGACGATCCCCTCCAAGACGCTGCGCGAGGCCGTGCTGTACCTCACGGGCCTGTCGATGCGCGAGCTCTACGGCCAGAACTACCGGGTCAAGGACGAGATCACCGTGCTGGACCTGCTCGCCCGGACGCAGCACGTCATCGGGCGCGAGATCGAGGTCGTCCGCAGCCAGCTCCATCGCAACGGCGTCGACCTGCTGCACGGCACGGCGCGGTTCGTCGACGACCACACCGTGGCGGTGTCCAGCGAGCACGAGGCCGAGCGGCAGGTCCGCGGCGCGACGGTCGTCATCGCGACCGGGACCCGGCCGGCCCACCCGCCGACGGTCGACTTCGACGACGTCCGGATCCTCGACTCCGACGGGATCCTGCTCCTGGAGGAGATCCCGCGGTCGCTCGTGGTCGTCGGCGCCGGCGTCATCGGCATCGAGTACGCCTCGATGTTCGCCGCGCTCGGTTCCCGGGTGACCGTCGTCGAGTCCCGGGACCGGATGCTCGACTTCTGCGACTCCGAGGTGGTCGAGGCGCTGAAGTTCCACCTGCGAGACCTGTCGGTGTCGTTCCGCTTCGGCGAGACGGTGTCGTCCGTCCAGGCCGGTGAGCTCGGCACGATCACGACGCTGGCCAGCGGCAAGCGCATCCCTGCGGACGCCGTCATGTACTCGGCGGGCCGGCAGGGCGCGACGGACGAGCTCGAGCTCGAGAAGGCCGGCCTCGAGGCCGATCGGCGCGGTCGGATCCGGGTGACCCCGACGTTCCAGACGGAGGTCCCGCACATCTACGCCGTCGGCGACGTCATCGGCTTCCCCGCGCTCGCCGCGACGTCGATGGAGCAGGGCCGGCTCGCGGCGTACCACGCCTGTGGAGAGCCGGTGAACAGCCTGGCAGCGCTGCAGCCGATCGGGATCTACACCATCCCGGAGATCAGCTACTGCGGGAAGACCGAGGACCAGCTGACCTCGTCGTCCGTGCCCTACGAGGTGGGCATCTCCCGGTACCGGGAGCTCGCGCGCGGGCAGATCATCGGCGACAGCTACGGCATGCTCAAGCTGCTCGTCTCCACCGAGGACCGCCGCCTGCTCGGCGTCCACGTGTTCGGGTCGCAGGCGACCGAGCTCGTACACCTCGGCCAGGCGATCATGACCTGTGACGGGACCGTCGACCAGCTCGTGGACACCGTCTTCAACTACCCGACGCTCTCCGAGGCCTACAAGGTCGCGGCCCTGGACGCCGTCAACAAGATGCGGGCGGTGGCTCGGTTCGGCCTCTGAGCGGTGCGGGCGCGTGGAAGACGGCCTCGATGTTGTTGCCGTCCGGGTCGTTGACGAACGCGGCGTAGTAGCGGTCCGAGTACTGGAGCTGGACGCCGGGAGCCACTCGCTCGGTACCGCCCGCGGCCAGGGCGGCCGCGAAGAAGGCGTCCACCTGCTCGGTCCCGGCGGCCGCGAACGCGACGTGCACGTTGCGCGTCGGCGGGCTGTCGAGGGCGGGGCCGATCCAGAAGCCGTCCTCGCCCTCGACGCCGTACCCGGTGCCTCCGGAGTCGTCCCGGCCGATCTCGGCGAACCCGAGCGGCGCGAGCGCGGCCGCGTAGAACCGGCGGGAGGCCTCGAGGTCCGCGACGACGAGCCCGACGTGGTCGAGGACGATCGGTTGCGTCATCGGGGCAGCATGCACCGAGCCGCGGATCACCGCTCGCGCACGACGCGCGCCTCGTCCCAGACCGGCTCGTCCGACTCGTACACGGTCCCGTCCGCGCCGAACACCAGGAACCGGTCGAAGGACCGCGCGAACCACCGGTCGTGCGTCACGGCCACGACCGTCCCCTCGAAGGCGTCCAGGCCCTGCTCGAGCGCCTCCGCGGAGTGCAGGTCGAGGTTGTCCGTCGGCTCGTCGAGAAGCAGCAGCGTCGCGCCGGAGAGTTCCAGCAGCAGGATCTGGAACCGCGCCTGCTGACCGCCGGAGAGCGAGTCGAAGGTCTGTTCCGCGGCGCGCGCCAGCTCGTACCGGTCGAGGGCGCGGCTCGCGGGTTCGCGCGGCATCCCCTCCCGGTGCGCCGTTCCCCGGTGCAGGACGTCGAGCAGCGTCCGCCCGGCGAGCTCCGGGTGGTGGTGGGTCTGCGCGAACCAGCCCGGCCGCACCCGCGCCCCGAGCCGGGCGACGCCGGTGTGCGCGACCGGTGCGACCGCCACCTCGTCGACCGGGCGGTGCTCGACGTCGGGGTCCGAACCGCCGGCCGCGAGCAGCCGGAGGAAGTGGGACTTGCCCGACCCGTTGGAGCCGAGCACGGCGACGCGCTCGCCGAACCACACCTCCAGGTCGAACGGCTTCATCAGCCCGGTGAGCTCGAGCCGCTCGCAGACGACGGCACGCTTGCCCGTCCGCCCGCCCCGCAGCCGCATCGTCACGTTCTGCTCCGACGGCGTCTCCAGCGGCGGCCCGGCCTCCTCGAACTTGCGCAGCCGGGTGAGCGCGGCCTGGTACCGGGAGGCGAGCCCGTCGTTGTACGCCGCCTTGGTCTTGTACATGAGCACGAGCGCCTTGATCTTGGCGTGCTCCTCGTCCCAGCGGCGGCGCAGCTCCTCGAGCCGGGCGTTCCGCTCCTCGCGCGCCGCGTGGTAGGTCGCGAACCCACCGCCGTGCGTCCAGGCCGTCGCGCCCCCCGCGCCCGGCTCGATCGTGACGATCCGCTGCGCGGCCTGCGCGAGCAGCTCCCGGTCGTGCGACACCAGCAGCACCGTCTTCGCCGTCTCGCGCAGCCGCTCCTCGAGCCAGCGCTTGCCGGGGACGTCGAGGTAGTTGTCCGGCTCGTCCAGCAGGAGCACCTCGTCGGGACCGCGCAGCAGCGCCTCGAGCACGAGTCGCTTCTGCTCGCCCCCCGAGAGCGTCCGGACGGCGCGGTACTGGCAGCGCTCGAAGGGGACGCCGAGGGCCGCGATCGTGCACACGTCCCACAGCGTCTCCGCCTCGTAGCCGCCGGCGTCCGCCCAGTCGGCGAGGGCCTGGGCGTAGCGCAGCTGCGTCGGCTCGTCGTCCGTCTCCATCATCGCCAGCTCGGCGGCGTCGAGGGCCTCGGCGGCGGCGCGCACGCGCGGGGGCGCGACGGAGACGAGCAGATCCCGCACGGTGCTGTCGTCGCGCACCGAGCCGACGAACTGGCGCATGACCCCGAGCCCGCCGCTGCGCCCGATCGACCCCTCGTGCGGCTCGAGGTCGCCGGCGATGATCCGCAGCAGCGTGGTCTTGCCGGTGCCGTTCGGTCCCACCAGGGCGACGGTCGCCCCGTCGCCCACCCGGAAGGTCACGTCACCGAGCAGAGGCCGGCCGTCCGGGAGGGAGAACGCGATGCCGTTGACGTCGACGTGGCCCATACCTGCCAGTGTGCAGGCGCGACCCGGCGGGCCGCGCGGGAGTTTCCGCGCGGCCTGCCGGAGGCGGCTCAGGACCGGCCGAGGGTGGGCCGGTCGGTGACGTCGCGCTCGATCGCGGCGTCCGCCTCGGTGTAGTCGACGACGTGCACCGCGGCCTCCTCGGCACTCGCGGCGGCGCCGTCGACGCCGACGTCGTAGCCCACCAGGTCCTTCTCGGTGTCGCCGGCGCCGCCGGCGTCCGGGTCGACCAGGCGCCCGGCGCGGGCGTCGCCCACCTCGCCGTCGTCGACGACGCCGTCCTCGAACACGTCGTCCGGCACGTCGGCGGAGCCGTAGTCGATGTCGTCCGGGACGTCGCCGCCCTCGCCCGCCCGCACGGCCGGTTCGCCCTCGACGAGGTCGACCTCCATGTTCGGGTCGGGCTCCTCCTCGGAGAGGCGATCGTCGAGGGTCTCGCCCTCGCGTTCCTCGGCGAGCGTCGTGCCGAACTTGTCGAGGGCGAGCGGACGCTCCGGCGGCGAGTAGCCCTGTTCGAGCACGGTGTCCATGCCGTCCTCGGCCAGCTCGTCCTCCGGGCTGATGATGCCGTCCTGGTCCTGCTCGTAGTCGTCGCGTTCCCAGATCCCGTCGGTCACCCTCCCGACCTTTCCACTCCCGCCCGGGAGACACCACTCGGGCCGGGCAGGATGACCCTCATGCAGCCCAGCCACCACCCCTCCCCGAGCGACCTCGGGCCGCACCGGCTCTCCCCCGCCCGCGCCCGCTACCTGGCCGCGGCGCGGACGGCCCTGGAGCTCCTGGCCGCACCGGAGCTGGAGCAGCGGTGGGACGAGGCGAGCGTCCTGGCCGAGTTCGGCGTCGCCGACCTCGCCGGCCACCTCGCGCTCTCCGGCGTCCTGCTCGTCGAGGCGATGCTCGACGAGCCGGACCCGCGCGCGGCCGTTCCGGTCGACGCGGGCCGCTACTACGCGTCGTTCGAGGGCAGCGAGGACGTGGGGTCCGACCTCAACGTGGCGGTCCGGGAGCGGTCCCACACGGTGGCCGTGCACGGCCGCGAGCAGGTCCTCGCGCTGGCGTCGGACGCCCTCGAGCGGCTGGCCGACCGGCTCGTGGCCGAGCCCGCGGACCGCCAGATCACCTCGCGCCGCATCCCGCTGACGCTCGACGAGTTCCTCCGGACCCGATGCGTCGAGATCGCCGTCCACGTCGAGGACCTCGAGCTGTCGATCGGCCTCGGCCCGGGCCTGACCGCGGCCGACCCGGTGCCGGACCTGCCGGAGGACGTCGTCGCGGACGCCGTCGCCGTCCTCGTCGACACCGCGATCGCCCGGCACGGCATGCGGGCGGTCCTGACCGCCCTGTGCCGGCGCGAGCGCGACCACGTCGACGCCCTCCGCGCCCTCTGACAGGCCCGTCGACCCGGACTCAGGGCGGGGAGTCGGGGGCGGGCACGGCGCGGACGGCGCGGGCCTGCGCGGCACGTGCCGCCAGCTCGGCGTCCGGAGGGTAGACGACCTCCTCGAGCACCAGCCCGTGGGCAGGTGCGACGACGACCGCCGGATCCCGGACGCCGCCCGCGAGCACGTCGGCGAGCCAGGCGACCGGCCGCCGGCGCTCTCCGACGGCGAGGGCACCGCCGACGAGGGCGCGGACCATGGAGTGGCAGAAGGCGTCGGCGACGACGCGGGCGACGACGAGGCCGTCGGCCTCACGCCGCCAGGAGTACTCGATCAGCGTCCGGACGGTCGTGGCGCCCTCACGCCGGCGGCAGAACGGCGCGAAGTCGCGCAGCCCGAGCAGCCCGCGACCGGCGTCGTCCATGGCACGGACGTCGAGGGGGCGCGGCGCGGCCGCGACGTGAGCGGCGCAGCAGCGGCGGGACCCCGGCGGGGTCGTCGCACAGGCGGTAGGCGTAGCGCCGGCGCAGCGCGGAGAACCGGGCGTCGAAGCCCGGCGGGGCGACAGCCGCCGCGCGCACCCGGACGTCCGCCGGCAGCACCCCGCGCAGGCGGCGCAGCAGGGCGACCTCGGGCGGGGAGTCGGAGCGCCCCGGCACCGCGCGCCAGGCGTCCGGGGGTACGTCGAGGTGGCAGACCTGGCCGGTGGCATGCACGCCCGCGTCGGTGCGGCCGGCGACGACGAGGCCGAGGTCGGCCTGCGGCGTCCGCAGCACGGTCGCGACCGCCGCCCCCAGCACGCCGGCGACGGTCCGTCGGCCGGGCTGTTCGGCCCAGCCGGAGAAGTCCGCGCCGTCGTACTCCAGGTCGAGCCGGATCCGGAGCCCGCCGACGCGCAGGGACCCGCCCTGCTCGGCCACCTCCTCGGAGGCGCCGGGCGGGACGGGTCCCTCGGTGCGTGCTGCGGTCAGGCCCGGTCGCCCTCGGCCCCGGTCTCGCCGGCCTCGGGCTCCCCGGTGCCGGCCGCGTCGGTCGCCTCGGCCTCGGTCGCCTCGGGAGCCTCGGCGACGTCGGCCTCCGGCTCGTCGCTGGCGCCGACCGCCTCGTCGACGGACTGCGTCGTGCTGAGCTCCTCGACGTCCGCGGGCGGCTCCTCGGTGGCGGTGGCCGTCGCCGTGGCCGCGGGGGTGGCCGTGGCGGCCGCCCCGCTGCCGGACGCCGACCCGCGCGCCGACCGCCGCGTGGCGGCCTCGGCCTCGCGGACCGTGGCCTGACGCGGGCTGACCGGCTCGAGGACGAGCTCGATCACGGCCATCGGGGCGTTGTCGCCCTTCCGGTTGCCGATCTTGGTGATCCGGGTGTAGCCACCATGACGGTCGGCCATGACCGGAGCGATCTCCGTGAACAGCTCGTGGACGACGCCCTTGTCACGCACGACGGTGAGCACCCGCCGCCGGGCGGCGAGGTCGCCGCGCTTGGCGAAGGTGATGAGGCGCTCGGCCAGAGGACGCATCCGCTTGGCCTTGGCCTCGGTCGTCGTGATCCGGCGGTGGGCGAACAGCTGGGTGGCGAGGCCCGCCAGCAGCAGCCGCTCGTGCGCCGGGCCCCCGCCGAGACGCGGACCCTTGGTGGGCGTGGGCATGTCTGTCGTTCTCCTCAGTCAGCCCGCCGCGCCCTCGCGACGGGGCGGCGGTAGGGGGTCAGAGCTGCTCGTCCTCGGCGAAGGACATGTCGTCGTCGGCACCGTAGCTGTCGACGACCAGGGCGGGGTCGAACCCGGGCGGGCTGTCCTTGAGCGCGAGGCTCATGCCGGCCAGCTTCTGCTTGACCTCGTCGATCGACTTCGCGCCGAAGTTGCGGATGTCGAGCAGGTCGGCCTCGCTGCGGGCGACGAGCTCGCCCACGGTGTGGATGCCCTCGCGCTTGAGGCAGTTGTAGGAGCGGACCGTGAGGTCGAGCTCCTCGATCGGCAGGGCCAGGTCGGCGGCCAGTGCGGCGTCCGACGGGGACGGGCCCATGTCGATGCCCTCGGCCTCGACGTTGAGCTCGCGGGCCAGCCCGAAGAGCTCGACCAGGGTCTTGCCGGCGCTCGCCATCGCGTCGCGGGGCTGCGTCGACGGCTTGCTCTCGACGTCCACGATGAGCCGGTCGAAGTCCGTGCGCTGCTCGACACGGGTGGCCTCGACCTTGTACGTCACCTTGAGCACGGGCGAGTAGATCGAGTCGACCGGGATACGACCGATCTCCTGGTCACCGCTCTTGTTCTGGTTCGCCGAGACGTAACCGCGGCCGCGCTCGACCGTGAGCTCCATCTCGAGCTTGCCCTTGGCGTTGATCGTCGCGATGTGCAGGTCGGGGTTGTGCACCTCGACCCCCGCCGGCGGAGCGATGTCCGCGGCGGTCACGGCGCCCGGTCCCTGCTTGCGCAGGTACATGACGACCGGCTCGTCGTGCTCGCTGGAGACGACGAGCTGCTTGACGTTGAGGATGAGCTCGGTGACGTCCTCCTTCACCCCCGGGACGGTGGTGAACTCGTGCAGGACGCCGTCGATCCGGATGCTCGTCACCGCGGCACCGGGGATGGACGACAGCAGCGTGCGGCGCAGGCTGTTGCCGAGGGTGTAGCCGAAGCCGGGCTCGAGGGGCTCGATGACGAACCGGGACCGGTTGTCGCCGACGACCTCCTCGGCCAACGTCGGCCGCTGTGCGATCAGCATTGCAGTTACCTCTCTCGCGAACGTCCGCCATATGACGCTCTGCGAAACTCCCCGTCCATCGGTCCGAACGAGAAGGTGGTGCTGGTCTTGCGGGGTAGAGGCGCGGGAAGCGCCTAAGCCGGGGGGCCCGGGGGCAAGCCCCCGGCGGGGAGAGCGCGAGAGGGGCGGAGCCCCTCTCGCACCCCTCCTCTTACTTCGAGTAGAACTCGACGATCAGCTGCTCCTGCACGGGGGTGTCGATGACCTGCCGCGCGGGCAGCCCGTGCACGAGGATGCGCATCCGGTTCGGGATGACCTCGAGCCAGGCCGGCACCGTCCGCTCGCCGGCCATCGCCCGGGCGATGACGAACGGGGTGAGCTCGAGGGAGCTCTGCCGGACCTCGACGATGTCGTTCTCGGTCACCCGGTAGCTCGGGATGTCGACCTTGACCCCGTTGACGAGGAAGTGGCCGTGCCGCACGAGCTGGCGGGCGGCGTCGCGGGACGGCGCGAAGCCGGCCCGGTAGACGACGTTGTCGAGGCGGGACTCGAGGATGCGCAGGAGGTTCTCGCCGGTCCGGCCGGAACGGCGGTTGGCCTCCTCGTAGTAGCCGCGGAACTGCTTCTCGAGGACGCCGTAGATGCGCGAGGTCTTCTGCTTCTCGCGCATCTGCAGCAGGTACTCGCTCTCCTTCGTGCGCGCGCGGCCGTGCTCACCCGGGGGGTAGGGACGGATCTCGATCGGGCACTTCGGGGACTCGCACTTGGCCCCCTTGAGGAACAGCTTGGTCTTCTCGCGTCGGCACCGCTTGCAGTCGGGCCCGTTGTAACGCGCCATCGTGGTTCAGATCTCCTGTCGGTGTTCTCGGGTCAGACGCGACGGCGCTTGGGAGGCCGGCAGCCGTTGTGCGGGGTCGGGGTGACGTCCTGGATCGACCCGACCTCGAGGCCGGTGGCCTGCAGCGATCGGATCGCGGTCTCACGGCCGGAGCCGGGACCCTTGACGAAGACGTCGACCTTGCGCATGCCGTGCTCCTGGGCACGACGCGCGGCGGCCTCGGCCGCCATCTGCGCGGCGAAGGGCGTCGACTTGCGCGAGCCCTTGAAGCCCACCTGGCCGGCGGACGCCCACGAGATCACGGCACCCGTGGGGTCCGTGATCGACACGATCGTGTTGTTGAACGTGCTCTTGATGTGGGCGTGCCCGTGGGAGACGTTCTTCTTCTCCTTGCGCCGCGGCTTACGCGCCGCCCCGCTGGCTGCCCTCTTCTGCGGAGGCATTGACCGAGAACTCCTGTTGGCTGGTCTGGATAAAGATCGAAAGTCTGGTGAGTGCCGCTGGGACGGAACCCAGCGGGCCGTCTGTCTCCGGCGACGTACCTACCGGAGGCGAGCCCGGGGATCGAAGGGGCCGGAGGCCCCTCGCAGAGGGAGCTCGAGGGGGACGGAGTCCCCCTCGCACACCTCTACTTCTTACCGGCCTTCTTCTTGCCGGCGACCGTGCGCTTGGGGCCCTTGCGGGTGCGCGCGTTGGTTCGCGTGCGCTGCCCGTGCACCGGCAGGCCGCGGCGGTGCCGCAGCCCCTGGTACGAGCCGATCTCGACCTTGCGGCGGATGTCGGCGGCCACCTCGCGGCGGAGGTCACCCTCGACCTTGAAGTTGCCCTCGATGTAGTCGCGGAGCTGGACCAGGTCGTCGTCCGAGAGGTCCCGGACGCGCCGGTCCGGGCTGATGCCGGTGGCCGTCAGGGTCGCCTTGGCGCGGGTGCGCCCGACGCCGTAGATGTACGTGAGCGCGACCTCGAGGCGCTTCTCGCGCGGGAGGTCGACACCGACCAGGCGTGCCATGTGCTGTTCGTTGCCCTTCGGTCTCGGAGGTCTGGAGCAGCACCGGCCCCGGGTGTCGCCCGGGTCCCCGGCCTCCGTCCGGGGGTGGCGTCCCGCCGCTCGCAGGAGCGGCGGGGGTCGGGTGCTGCGGGTGGAGAGAGCGGGTGATCAGCCCTGGCGCTGCTTGTGGCGCAGGTTCTCGCAGATCACCATGACCCGGCCGTGACGGCGGATCACCTTGCACTTGTCGCAGATCGGCTTGACGCTCGGCTTGACCTTCATCGTCGATCTTCCGGTCTGAGCTGGCCGCGCACAGGCGCGGCGTGCTCGTGGTAGTGAGGTGGGCGGGTTGCGAGCAGGGGCGCAGCCCCTGGGCTTACTTGTAGCGGTAGACGATGCGACCACGGGAGAGGTCGTAGGGGCTGAGCTCCACCACCACGCGGTCCTCGGGGAGGATCCGGATGTAGTGCTGACGCATCTTGCCGGAGATGTGGGCGAGAACCTTGTGACCGTTGCTCAGCTCGACCCGGAACATCGCGTTGGGTAGAGCTTCGACAACGGTGCCCTCGATCTCGATGACCCCGTCCTTCTTGGGCATGTCCTCCGCATTCCTTCTGACCGCACCTGCTCGCAGGAGCGGTCGTGGTTGACCGTTCGGGCACACGCGTGACGGAAGCCCTGGAGCCGCCAGACCAGCCGCGGGGCGACTCAGGGCGTGGATGCACGTGAACCGACAGATGAGTCTACGCCAGCAGGCAGGCAACGAGGAAATCGGGCCTGGTCGCGGCGCAGGGGCGACAACGCCTCGGAGTGCCCCGGTATGCCCGGCCTCCCCCGACGCTGCCCGCCCGGTCGGTCGCCCGGTCAGTCCGCGAGCGGCACGACCTTGACGCCGAGCGAGCCGAGGGCCTGCTCTCCCCCGTCGCGCGCGGTCAGGACCCAGGGCCCGTTCTCCGTCAGCGCGACGCTGTGCTCCCAGTGCGCGGCGCGTGAACCGTCCACGGTGACGACCGTCCACTGGTCGGGCTGGACCCGGGTCTCCGGGTCCCCCATCGTCAGCATCGGCTCGATGGCCAGGCAGATGCCCGGCCTCAGCTTCGGGCCGCGGGCGCGGGTGCGGTAGTTGAGCACGTGCGGGGCCTGGTGCATCGCGGTGCCGATGCCATGACCGCCGTACTCCTCGACGATGCCGAACCGGCCGCCGACGAAGTCCTCGATCGCCGCGCCGATGTCGACGAGGCGGTTGCCGTCGGCGATCGCGGCGATCCCCCGCCACATCGCCTGCTCGGTGACCTCGACGAGGGTGGCGTCGGCGGGGTCGGCGTCCGGCGCCTCCTCCGGCGACACGACCGCCGAGAAGGCGGAGTCACCGTGCCAGCCGGCGAGGATCGCGCCGCAGTCCACCGACACCAGGTCGCCGGCGTGGACCACCCGGCCGCCCGGGATCCCGTGGACGACCTCGTCGTTGACCGAGATGCACGTCGTCGCCGGGTACGCCGGCCGGCCGTAGCCGAGGAACGACGGCGTGCCCCCCGCCGAGCGGATGACGTGCTCCGCGATCCCGTCGAGCTCCAGCGTCGTGACGCCGGGGCGCAGGGCGGCACGCACGGCGTCCAGCGCGTCGGCGACCACCAGCCCGGCGGTCCGCATCAGCTTGATCTGCTCGGGGTTCTTGACCTCGATGCGCTCGCTCGTCGCCCTCACCCGTTCAGTCGTGGGCGGCCGACAGCGCGCCCTCGATGCGGCCCGTGACCTCGTCGACGGCGCCCATGCCGTCGACCTTCACGAGCAGCCCGCGCTCGGAGTACACGTCCACCAGCGGCGCCGTGTCGCGCTGGTAGACCTCCTGGCGGTGGCGGATCACGTCGGGGGTGTCGTCCTCGCGACCCTCCTCGACGGACCGCTGGTGCAGCCGCCTGACGACCTCGTCCACGTCGACGGTCAGCTCGACCACGCGGTCGAGCTGGGTGTCCAGGGCCTTGAGCATGCTGTCGAGGGCGTCGACCTGGGCGAGCGTGCGGGGGAAGCCGTCGAGGATGAAGCCGTCCGCGCAGTCGGCCTGCCCGATCCGGTCGCGCACCATGTCGTTCGTGACCTCGTCCGGCACGAGGCCGCCGTCGCGCAGGATCGCCTGCACCCGGACGCCGAGCTCCGTGCCGTCGGAGATGTTGGCCCGGAAGATGTCACCGGTGGAGATCGCCGGGATCCGCAGGTCCGCCGCGAGTCGCTTGGCCTGCGTGCCCTTGCCCGCCCCCGGGGGCCCGAGCATGATCAACCTCACCGGAGGAACCCTTCGTAGTGCCGCTGCTGCAGCTGCGACTCGATCTGCTTGACCGTCTCCAGGCCGACGCCGACGACGATGAGGATCGAGGTGCCACCGAAGGGGAAGCGCTGGTCGGCGTTGAGCGCCACGAGCGCGATGATCGGGATCAGGCTGATGACGCCGAGGTACAGCGCGCCCGGCAGGGTGATCCGGGTCAGCACGTAGTCGAGGTACTCGGCGGTGGGACGACCGGCGCGGATGCCGGGGATGAAGCCGCCGTACTTCTTCATGTTCTCCGCGACCTCGTCCGGGTTGAACGTGATCGCCACGTAGAAGTACGTGAAGAACAGGATGAGCAGGAAGTACGCGAGGATGTAGATCGGGTGGTCGCCACGGGTCAGGTTCGTGTTGACCCACGTCACCCAGCCCGACGTGCTGTTGCCCTGGAACCGGGCGACGAGCGCCGGCAGGTAGAGCAGCGAACTGGCGAAGATGACCGGGATGACGCCGGCGGTGTTCACCTTGATCGGGATGTAGGTGCTCGTGCCGCCGTACATCCGCCGGCCCACCATGCGCTTGGCGTACTGCACGGGGATGCGCCGTTGCGAGAGCTCGACGAACACGACCAGCGCCATGACCACCAGGCCGAGCGCGGTGACGACGAGCATGACGTCGAGGCCGTTGCTGTTCTTGATCGCCCACATCGAGCCCGGGAAGCCGGCGGCGATGGACGTGAAGATCAGCAGCGACATGCCGTTGCCGACGCCCTTCTCCGTCACGAGCTCGCCGAGCCACATGATCAGGCCGGTGCCGGCGGTCAGGGTGATGATCATGAGCAGGATCGTCGGCATGCTGTCGCTGGGCACGAGGTCCGCCTGGCAGCTGGTGAAGAGACCGCCGGGGTTGCGCGCGATGGCGACGAGCGTCGTCGACTGCAGGACGGCGAGGCCGATCGTCAGGTACCGGGTGTACTGCGTGAGCTTCGTCGTCCCGGCCTGGCCCTCCTCCTTGAGGGCCTCGAACCGCGGGATGACGACGGTCAGCAGCTGGATGATGATGCTCGCCGTGATGTACGGCATGATCCCCAGCGCGAAGACCGACAGCTGCAGGAGCGCGCCGCCGCTGAAGAGGTTGATGAGCGCCAGCCCGCCGGCCGCGTCCGCGTTGCCGATGCACTGCTGGACGGCGGGGTAGCTCACCCCCGGCAGCGGGACGAAGGAGCCGAGCCGGAACACCGCCATGATGGCGAGGGTGAAGAGCAGCTTGCGCCGCAGGTCCGGCGTTCGGAACGCCCGGGCGAACGCGGATAGCACGGATCCTCCTGCGCACCGCCCTGCGGCGGCCTCACGACAATCGATGGTCAACCGAACGGGCGGCGGAGCAGCCCGGGGAGGCGGCGCCGCGCACGGGCCGCTGCGGTGACACTAACACCCCGGCACGTACGCGACCGAGAGCCGCCGACGAACAGACAGGACGACGAGCAGAGCCCGGACGACGCCTACGTCGCCCGGGCCCGCTCGTCGCTCAGAGCGTGGTGGCCGTGCCTCCGGCCGCCTGGATCTTCTCCCGGGCGGAGCCCGAGAAGGCGTGCACCGTCACCTGCACGGCGACGCCGATCTCACCGGTGCCGAGCACCTTGACGGGCTGTCCGCTGCGGACCGCGCCCTTGGCGACGAGGTCCTCCACGGACACCGCGCCGCCCTCGGGGAAGAGCTGGCCGAGCCGGTCGAGGTTCACGACCTGGTACTCGACGCGGAACGGGTTCTTGAACCCGCGGAGCTTCGGCAGCCGCATGTGCAGCGGCATCTGGCCGCCCTCGAAGGCGGCGGACACCTGGTAGCGGGCCTTGGAGCCCTTGGTGCCGCGTCCGGCCGTCTTGCCCTTGCTCCCCTCGCCACGACCCACCCGGGTCTTGCGCGTGCGCGAGCCCGGCGCCGGCCGCAGGTGGTGCACCTTCAGCGTGGCGCTGGTCTCGATCTCAGGGTTCTCCGACATGTCAGTCCACCTCCTCGACGGCGACGAGGTGACGGACCGCCCGCACCATCCCGCGGATCTCGGGGCGGTCCTCCTTGACGACGACGTCGCCGATGCGCTTGAGACCGAGGGTGCGCAGCGTCTCGCGGTGGCTGCGGATCCCGCCGATCCCCGACTTGGTCTGGGTCACCTTCAGCCGCGCCATCACGCGGTCACCCCCGCACGGGCCCGCAGGAGCGCGGCCGGGGCGACGTCCTCGATGGGCAGGCCACGACGCGCGGCGACGGACTCGGGCCGCTCCAGCCCCTGCAGCGCGGCCACCGTGGCGTGCACGATGTTGATCGCGTTGCTGGAGCCGAGGGACTTGCTCAGCACGTCGTGCACGCCGGCGCACTCCAGGACGGCGCGCACCGGGCCGCCGGCGATGACGCCGGTACCGGGCGACGCCGGCTTGAGCAGCACGACGCCGGCCGCGGCCTCACCCTGCACGGGGTGCGGGATGGTGCCCTGGATCCGCGGGACCTTGAAGAAGTGCTTCTTGGCCTCCTCGACGCCCTTGGCGATCGCCGCGGGCACCTCCTTGGCCTTGCCGTAGCCGACGCCGACCGTGCCGTCGCCGTCACCGACGACGACGAGGGCCGTGAAGCTGAACCGGCGGCCACCCTTGACGACCTTGGCCACGCGGTTGATGGTCACGACGCGCTCGACGAAGGCGGTCTTCTCGCCGCCGTCCCGGTCGCGCCGGTTGTCGCGGTCGCGGCGGTCGCGGCGACCGCCGCTCTCGCCACCGCCGCCGCCGCTGGTGCCGGCGCCGGTGCCGCCGCCACGACGCTGGGGTCCAGCCATCAGACGTTCCTTCTCTCTCGCTCGCTCGTGCTCACAGGCTCAGGCCGCCCTCGCGGGCGCCGTCGGCCACCGCGGCCACCCGGCCGTGGTAGCGGTTGCCGCCGCGGTCGAAGACGACCGCGTCGACGCCGGCCGCGCGGGCCCGCTCCGCGACGCGCTCGCCGACCTGGCGGGCCTTCGCCGTCTTGTCGCCGTCGAGGACGCGCAGGTCCGCCTCCATCGTGGAGGCGTAGGCCAGGGTGTGGCCCTTCGTGTCGTCGACGATCTGGGCCACGATGTGCCGGGAGGAACGGGTGACGACGAGGCGCGGACGCTCCGTCGTGCCGGCCAGGCCCTTGCGCACCCGCAGGTGCCGCCGCTTGCGCGCGGCGTCCGAGCCCTTGCCCGCACCGCCGCCGCTGCGCTTGATGCCGATCGTCACTTCTTCTTGCCCGCCTTCCCGACCTTGCGCCGGATCTGCTCGCCGGCGTACCGCACGCCCTTGCCCTTGTACGGGTCGGGCTTGCGCAGCTTGCGCAGGTTGGCCGCGACCTCGCCGACCTGCTGCTTGTCGATGCCGCTGACGCTGAACCGGGTGGGCGCCTCGACGGCGAACGTCACCCCGGACGGCGGCTCGATCGTGATGGAGTGGCTGTACCCGAGCGCGAACTCGAGGTTCGAGCCGCGCGCGATGACGCGGTAGCCGGTACCGACGATCTCGAGCTTCTTCTCGTAGCCCTGCGTCACGCCGGTCACCATGTTGGCGATCAGCGTGCGGGTGAGCCCGTGGAGCGCACGCGAGGTGCGCTCGTCGTCGGGCCGCTTGACGAGCAGCGTGCCGTCCTCCTGCGCGACCTCGATGGGAGCCGCGACGGAGTGGCTGAGCTGGCCCTTGGGACCCTTGACCGTCACCTGCCGGCCGTCGATCGAGACGTCGACGCCGCTGGGTACGGGAATGGGCAGTCTGCCGATGCGGGACATGCTTCTCCTCCTCTCGCTGGACCCGAGGTCACCAGACGTAGGCGAGGACTTCCCCACCCACGCCCTTCTTGTTCGCCTGCCGGTCGGTGAGCAGGCCCGAGGACGTCGAGAGGATCGCGACGCCGAGCCCGCCGAGCACGCGCGGCAGGTTGGTCGACTTGGCGTACACCCGCAGACCCGGCTTGCTGATCCGCCGGATGCCCGCGATCGAGCGCTCCCGGTTCGGGCCGTACTTGAGGTTCACCGTGAGGGTCTTGCCCACCTCGGCGTCCCCCACGTTCCACGACGCGATGTACCCCTCCTGCTGGAGGATCTCCGCGATGTGGGCCTTGAGCTTGCTGTACGGCATGTTCACGGTGTCGTGGTACGCCGAGTTGGCGTTCCGCAGCCGGGTCAGCATGTCCGCGATCGGGTCTGTCATGGTCATCGGGCTTCTCCGCCCTTCCTCGCCGTGGTTTCGAGCGCGTCCCCCTCGGGGGCCTCCTCGACCTGCGGCGTAGTCGCTATGCGCGGCAGGGTCGCCGCACGGTCGTCCATCGGGACGTCGATCTTGATGGTCGGCAGCTGGTAGCGCAGCGTCACCCGACCGGTGTGGGGCATCTTCGAGCGCAGCGGGACGATGTCCAGGGTCACCATGACCGGGCCCCTACCAGCTGCTCTTGCTGACGCCGGGGAGCTCGCCGCGGTGAGCCATCTCCCGCAGGCAGATCCGGCACAGGCCGAACTTCTTGTAGACCGAGTGCGGTCGGCCGCAGCGCTGGCAGCGGGTGTACGCGCGAACCTTGAACTTCGGCTTGCTGTTCGCCTTGTTGATCAGAGCGGTCTTGGCCACGTCAGTTCTCCTTGAAGGGGAAGCCGAGCTTGCGCAGCAGCGCGCGCCCCTCGTCGTCCGTCGTGGCGCTGGTGACCACGGTGATGTCCATGCCGCGCACGCGGTCGATCCGGTCCTGGTCGATCTCGTGGAACATCGACTGCTCGACCAGACCGAAGGTGTAGTTGCCGCGGCCGTCGAACTGCTTGGGCGAGAGCCCGCGGAAGTCGCGGATGCGGGGCAGCGCGATCGACAGCAGCCGGTCGAGGAACTCCCACATCCGGTCGCCGCGCAGCGTGACGTGTGCCCCGATCGGCATCCCCTCGCGCAGCTTGAACTGCGCGATGGACTTGCGGGCCCGGGTGACCTGCGGCTTCTGGCCGGTGATGGCGGCGAGGTCGCGGATGGCGCCCTCGATGAGCTTGGAGTCGCGGGCCGCCTCGCCGACACCCATGTTGACCACGATCTTCACCAGACCGGGGACCTGCATGACGTTGGCGTAGTCGAACTCGCTGCGCAGCTCCGACGCGATCTGCTCGCGGTAGCGCGTCTTGAGCCGCGGCGCGACCTTCGCGGGCCGCTCGACGGTGGTGGTCATGTCAGATGTCCTTACCCGAACGCTTGGCGACGCGGATCCGGACGCGCTTGGTGCGCCCGTCGCGCTCGACGGTCTCCACGCGGACGCCGACGCGCGTCGGCTTCTTGGTCTCCGGGTCCACCAGCTGCACGTTGCTGATGTGGATCGGAGCCTCCTGCGTGATGATCCCGCCGGTCTTGCTGCCGCGCCCCGAGGTCCCGACCTTGGTGTGCTTCTTGATCCGGTTGATGCCCTCGACCAGCACGCGCTGGGTCTCGGGATAGACGGCGATCACCTTGCCGGTCTCGCCGCGGTAGCCGCCCTTGCTCTTGGCCGGGCCGGCGATGACCTGGACGGTGTCGCCCTTCTTGATGCGCAGCTTCGCCATCTCAGAGCACCTCCGGAGCCAGCGAAATGATCTTCATGAACTTCTTGTCGCGCAGCTCGCGACCCACCGGCCCGAAGATGCGGGTACCGCGCGGGTCGCCGTCGTTGCGCAGGATGACGGCCGCGTTCTCGTCGAAGCGGATGTACGAGCCGTCGGGGCGGCGACGCTCCTTGACGGTGCGGACGACGACGGCCTTGACGACGTCGCCCTTCTTGACGTTGCCGCCGGGGATCGCGTCCTTGACGGTGGCGACGATGACGTCGCCGATGCCGGCGTAGCGACGGCCCGAGCCGCCGAGCACGCGGATGCAGAGAATCTCCTTGGCACCCGTGTTGTCGGCGACACGTAGCCGCGACTCCTGCTGGATCACTTCAGAACTCCTTCGTCACGCCGGTTCTCCGGGGAGCCTTGCGGAACTCGATAGGGACGCGACCCCGAGGAAAAGGGGCCATTCAGCTTACTTCGCGCGCTCGAGGATCTCGACGACCCGCCACCGCTTCGTCGCCGAGAGCGGCCGGGTCTCGCTGATGAGGACGAGGTCGCCGACGCCGGCGACGTTGCCCTCGTCGTGCGCCTTGACCTTGCTCGAGCGGCGCAGGACCTTGCCGTAGAGGGGGTGCTTGACGCGGTCCTCGACCTCGACGACGACGGTCTTGTCCATCTTGTCGCTGACGACGTATCCGCGGCGCTGCTTGCGGTAGCCGCGGGCCGCCGCCTTCTCGGTGGTGTTCTCAGTCATCCGTCACTCCTGCGGGCCGGCGGTGATGCCGAGCTCGCGCTCGCGCATGATCGTGTAGATCCGGGCGATGTCACGTCGGACGGCGCGCAGCCGCCCGTGGTTCTCCAGCTGGCCGGTGGCCGACTGGAAGCGGAGGTTGAACAGCTCCTCCTTGGCCTTGCGCAGCTCCTCGAGCAGGCGCTCGTCGTCGAAGCCGCGCAGGCTGTCGGGAACGAGGTCCTTGGACCCGATCGCCATCACGCCTCACCGCCCTCGCGCCGGACGATCCGGCACTTCATCGGCAGCTTGTGGATCGCGCGCGTGAGCGCGTCCTTGGCCACCTTCTCGTTGGGGAACGACAGCTCGAAGAGCACCCGGCCCGGCTTGACGTTCGCGACCCACCACTCGGGCGAGCCCTTGCCGGAGCCCATGCGCGTCTCGGCCGGCTTCTTCGTCAGCGGGCGGTCCGGGTAGATGTTGATCCAGACCTTGCCGCCACGGCGGATGTGCCGGGTGATGGCGATACGGGCGCTCTCGATCTGCCGGTTGGTCACGTACGCCGGCTCGAGGGCCTGGATGCCCCACTCGCCGAACGTGACCGCCGTGCCGCCCTTGGCGGCCCCGGAGCGGTCCGGGTGGTGCTGCTTGCGGTGCTTGACCCGCCGCGGGATGAGCATGTGTCAGCCCTCCGATGCGTTCGTCTCGGCCGGGGTGTTGGCCTCCGGCTGGCCGACGGGCGTACCGATCGCGGGAGCGGCGTCCTGGCCGACCCCGGCGCCGGCGGCGTCCCGGCGTCCGTCACGGCGCGGGCCGCGCGCCCCGCCGCGGCCACGCTCGCCGCCCGGCGCGCCCTCACGACGCGGCGGACGCGGTGCGGTGGCCTGCTCGCGGGCGAGCTCGCGCTGCGTGACGTCGCCCTTGTAGATCCACACCTTGACGCCGATGCGGCCGAACGTCGTCCGGGCCTCGTAGAAGCCGTAGTCGATGTTCGCCCGGAGCGTGTGCAGCGGCACCCGCCCCTCGCGGTAGAACTCCGAGCGGCTCATCTCGGCGCCGCCGAGGCGGCCCGAGCACTGCACCCGGATGCCCTTGGCGCCGGCGCGCAGCGAGGACTGCATGCCCTTGCGCATCGCCCGGCGGAACGACACCCGGCTGGCGAGCTGCTCGGCGATGCCCTGCGCGACGAGCTGGGCGTCGACCTCGGGGTTGCGCACCTCGAGGATGTTGAGCTGCACCTGCTTGCCGGTGAGCTTCTCCAGCTCGGCGCGGATGCGGTCCGCCTCGGCGCCGCGGCGGCCGATGACGATGCCCGGCCGGGCGGTGTGGATGTCGACGCGGACCCGGTCCCGGGTGCGCTCGATCTCGACGCGGCTGATGCCCGCGCGCTCCATGCCCTTGGACATGAGCTTGCGGATCGCCACGTCCTCCTTGACGTAGTCGCGGTAGCGCTGACCCGTCTTGGTCCCGGCGGCGAACCAGCGGCTCTTGTGCTCCGTGGTGATGCCGAGGCGGAACCCGTGCGGGTTGACCTTCTGCCCCACTAGCGGGTCCTCCCCTTCGAACTCTGACGGGCGGTGCCGGCGGTCGCCGTCGCCCGGGTGCTGGTCGCCGCCGCGGCGCGGCCGGCCGGACGTCGGCCCGGCGCCTCACCGCGCGGCGCGACGACCACGGTGATGTGGCTCGTGCGCTTGTTGATCCGGTACGCCCGGCCCTGCGCGCGCGGCCGGAACCGCTTGAGCGTCGGGCCCTCGTCGACGTAGGCGCGCTCGACGACGTAGAGCCGCTCGTCGAACGGCTCGGACGCGGCCTGCGCCTTCACCCGGGCGTTGGCGATCGCGCTCTGCACGACCTTGCGGACGGTCTCGCTCACCGCCTGCGGTGCGAACTCCAGCACCGCGACGGCCTCGAGCGCCTGCTTGCCACGGATGAGGTCCACGACGCGGCGGGCCTTCTGCGGCGTCACGCGGACGTACCGCGCCTGCGCCTTGGCTTCCATCGCTTCCCTTTGCTCTCTACTCGGTGACCGAGGGGTCTCCGCCGCGTCAGCGGCGGCGACCCTTCCGGTCGTCCTTCTCGTGGCCGCGGAACGTCCGCGTGGGCGCGAACTCGCCCAGCTTGTGGCCGATCATCGACTCGGTGACGAACACCGGGACGTGCTTGCGGCCGTCGTGGACCGCGAGGGTGTGCCCGAGCATCTCCGGAACGATCATGGAGCGACGGGACCAGGTGCGGATGACGTTCTTGGTACCCCGCTCGTTCTGCGTGTCCACCTTCTTCATCAGGTGGTCGTCGACGAAAGGGCCCTTCTTCAAGCTACGAGGCATCAGGAACGAACTCCCTTCAGTTCCACGAACGGGAGCCCGACTGATTCAAGCTACGAGGCATGGTGGCGCGGCTCCTGTCAGCGCTTCTTGCCGGTGCGGCGGCGGCGGACGATCATCTTGTCGCTCGCCTTGTTCGGGCGGCGGGTACGGCCCTCGGGCTGACCCCACGGGCTCACCGGGTGGCGACCGCCGGAGGTCTTGCCCTCACCACCACCGTGCGGGTGGTCGATCGGGTTCATCGCCACGCCGCGCACCGTCGGGCGCTTGCCCTTCCAGCGCATGCGGCCGGCCTTGCCCCAGTTGATGTTGGACTGCTCCGCGTTGCCGACCTCGCCGACCGTCGCACGGCAGCGGACGTCGACGTTGCGGATCTCACCGGACGGCATCCGCAGCTGGGCGTACGGGCCGTCCTTCGCGACCAGCTGCACGGACGAGCCGGCCGAGCGGGCGATCTTCGCGCCGCCGCCGGGCCGCAGCTCGATGGCGTGCACGACGGTGCCGACCGGGATGTTGCGCAGCGGCAGGCTGTTGCCCGGCTTGATGTCGGCGCTCGGACCGTTCTCGATCCGGTCGCCCTGCCGCAGCCGGTTCGGCGCGAGGATGTACCGCTTCTCGCCGTCCTCGTAGTGCAGCAGTGCGATCCGGGCGGTGCGGTTCGGGTCGTACTCGATGTGCGCGACCCGCGCCACCACGCCGTCCTTGTCGTGCCGGCGGAAGTCGATCGATCCGGTAGGCCCGCTTGTGGCCGCCGCCCTGGTGCCGCGTCGTGACGCGGCCGGCGTTGTTGCGGCCGCCGCTCTTGCGAGAGCGGGCGCACCAGCGACTTCTCGGGGGTCGACCGGGTGATCTCGACGAAGTCGGCGACGGACGAGCCGCGCCGGCCCGGCGTCGTCGGCTTGTACTTGCGGATTCCCATGGTGAGTTCAGTCCTCGATCGTTTCTCGTCGAAGGCCCGGACGCCGTCAGGCGACCGGCCCTCCGAAGATGTCGATGGTGCCTTCCTTGAGCGTCACGACCGCGCGCTTGGTGTCCTTGCGCTTGCCGGTCCCGAACCGGGTCCGGCGGCTCTTGCCCTGCCGGTTGATCGTGTTGACCGAGGCGACCTTCACGTTGAAGACCTTCTCGACGGCCTGGCGGATCTCGGTCTTGTTCGCGTCGGGGTCGACGACGAACGTGTACTTGCCCTGGTCGAGCAGCCCGTAGCTCTTCTCGGAGACGACGGGCGCGAGCAGGATGTCCCGCGGGTCGCGGTTGATCTTCCCGATCTGGCTCACGGTGCCACCTCCTCGTCCGTCGCCGTGCCCACCGCGGTCGCGCCCTTGCCCCGGGCCGGCCCGGCGATGAACGCCTCGAGCGCGCCCTGGGTGAAGACGACGTCGTCGGCGCACAGCACGTCGTACGTGTTCAGCTGGTCCGGCACGAGCGCGTGGACGTCGGTCAGGTTCCGCACGCTCTTCCACGTGACCTCGTCGTCGCGCTCGATGACGACGAGCAGGTTGCGGCGCTGCGAGATCCGGGCGAGCGTCTGGGCGGCCTGCTTGGCCGCCGGGACGTCACCGCTGACGAGCGAGCTCACGACGTGCACCCGGCCGTGCCGGGCCCGGTCGGAGAGCGCCCCGCGCAGCGCGGCCGCCTTCATCTTCTTCGGCGTCCGCTGCACGTAGTCCCGCGGCGTCGGGCCGTGCACGAGCCACCGCCGGTGAACTGCGGCGCGCGGATCGAGCCCTGCCGGGCGCGGCCGGTGCCCTTCTGCTTGTAGGGCTTCCTGCCGCCGCCGCTGACCTCGCCGCGGGTCTTCGTGTCGTGCGTGCCCTGGCGGGCGGCCGCGAGCTGCGCCACCACGACCTGGTGGATGAGCGGGATGTTGGCCTGGACGCCGAACAGCTCCTCGGGCAGCAGCGCGGTACCCGCGGCGTTGCCCTCGGCGTCGAGGACGTCGATCGTCTGGTTCGCCATGGCGTCAGGCCCCCTTCGCGGCGGTCTTGACGAGCACGACCGAGCCGCGCGGGCCCGGTACGGCGCCCTTGATGAGGAGCAGGCCGCGCTCGGTGTCGACCGCGTGGACGGTCAGGTTCTGGGTGCTCTGCCGGACGCCGCCCATGCGGCCCGCCATCCGCGTGCCCTTGAAGACGCGGCTCGGCGTCGCGCACGCGCCGATGGACCCGGGCGAGCGGTGCTTGCGCTGCGTGCCGTGAGCGGCGCCGAGGCCCTTGAAGCCGTGCCGCTTCATGACGCCCGCGGTGCCCTTGCCCTTGGTCCGGCCGACGACGTCGACCTTCTGGCCGGCCTCGAACACCTCGGCCGTGACCTCCTGGCCGGGCGCGTACTCGCCGGCGTCCGAGGTGCGGATCTCGGCGAGGAAGCGGCGCGGCGTCACGCCGGCCTTCTCGAAGTGGCCGGCGAGCGGCTTGTTCACCTTGCGCGGGTCGATGGCCCCGAAGGCGAGCTGGACGGCGTCGTAGCCGTCCTTCCCGCCGCCGCGCACCTGCGTGACGACGCACGGCCCGGCCTGGACGACGGTCACCGGGACGAGCCGGCCGGCCGCGTCCCAGACCTGGGTCATGCCGAGCTTCTCGCCCAGCACGCCCTTCACCTGTCGCTGGATAGTCATGACTCGTCGATCCCCTACAGCTTGATCTCGATGTCGACACCGGCCGGCAGGTCGAGACGCATGAGCGAGTCGACGGTCTTCGGCGTGGGGTTCAGGATGTCGATCAACCGCTTGTGCGTCCGCATCTCGAAGTGCTCGCGGCTGTCCTTGTACTTGTGCGGCGACCGGATCACGCAGTACACGTTCTTCTCCGTCGGCAGCGGCACCGGGCCGGCCACCGACGCACCAGTGCGGACCACCGTGTCGACGATCTTGCGCGCCGAGCTGTCGATGACCTCGTGGTCGTAGGCCTTCAGCCGGATGCGGATCTTCTGTCCCGCCATGGCTCGTTGAGCTCTCTTCCTTGTCGACCCGTTGCTGCTGGGTGCCGAACGCTGCAGTGCTGTGATGCCGGTCCTTCGGCCCCCGAGGTCGGGCGTGTCGCGCCCTGCGGCGCAATCCTGCCCGGGTCACGATCCGCCCCCCGGGGAGGCGCACCGCGGCCGGCACCTGCTGGTGCCCGCTCGGAGTGGTCGTCGGCCCGGCGTTCGCCGGGAGTCGGCGGGCGATGGTCCCCGGTGCGACCGCGCGGTCGCGGCGCAGGGCTCGACGCCCACCGAGCAACCTGACTAGTTTGCCAGATCGACGTGCCCTTTGACCAATCCGGCCCAGCGGGCATGGGTCGGCCCTCCGGCCGGAGCACGTGACTCCGACCGGAGGGCCGTGGACTCACTTGAGGATCTTGGTGACGCGGCCGGCGCCGACGGTGCGGCCGCCCTCGCGGATGGCGAAGCGCAGGCCCTCCTCCATCGCGATCGGCTGGATCATCTCGACCCGCATCTCGGTGTTGTCGCCGGGCATGACCATCTCGGTGCCCTCGGGCAGGTGCACGACGCCCGTGACGTCCGTCGTCCGGAAGTAGAACTGCGGACGGTAGTTGTCGTAGAAGGGCGTGTGCCGGCCACCCTCGTCCTTGGAGAGGATGTAGACGTTCGCCTCGAACTCCGTGTGCGGAGTGATCGAGCCGGGCTTGGCCACGACCTGGCCGCGCTCGACCTCCTCGCGCTTGATGCCGCGCAGGAGCAGGCCGACGTTCTCGCCCGCCTCCGCGGTGTCGAGGAGCTTGCGGAACATCTCGATGCCGGTGACGGTCGTGGTCTGCTTGCCCTCGCTTGATGCCGAGGATCTCGACGGTCTCGTTGACCTTGAGCACGCCGCGCTCGACCTTGCCGGTCACGACGGTGCCGCGGCCGGTGATCGTGAAGACGTCCTCGATCGGCATGAGGAAGGGCTTCTCGATCTCGCGCACGGGCTCCGGGATCGCCGTGTCGACGGCGTCCATGAGCTCCATGAGCTTCTCGGACCACTCCTTGTCGCCCTCGAGCGCCTTCAGCGCGGAGACGCGCACGACCGGCACGTCGTCGCCCGGGAACTCGTAGGTCGACAGCAGCTCGCGGACCTCCAGCTCGACGAGCTCGAGGATCTCCTCGTCGTCGACCATGTCCGACCTTGTTCAGCGCCACCACGATGTAGGGGACGCCGACCTGGCGGGCGAGGAGCACGTGCTCGCGGGTCTGCGGCATCGGGCCGTCGGTCGCGGCGACCACGAGGATGGCGCCGTCCATCTGCGCCGCACCCGTGATCATGTTCTTGATGTAGTCGGCGTGCCCCGGGCAGTCGACGTGCGCGTAGTGACGCGCCTCGGTCTGGTACTCGACGTGCGCGATGGAGATCGTGATACCGCGCTGCCGCTCCTCCGGCGCCTTGTCGATCTGGTCGAACGGCGTGAAGGGGTTCAGGTCCGGGTACTTGTCGTGCAGCACCTTGGTGATCGCCGCGGTGAGCGTCGTCTTGCCGTGGTCGATGTGACCGATGGTGCCGATGTTGACGTGCGGCTTAGTCCGCTCGAACTTCGCCTTCGCCACGGTGGGTCCTCCTGTCGGACTGGTGAGATTCCGGGCTCGGGCTCGAGTCGATCCCGAGCCCGGGTGGTGCTAGGTGCTGCTGCGATCCCGACGCCGGTTACTCGCCGCGGGTCTTCTTGATGATCTCCTCCGCGACGTTCCGCGGAACCTCGGCGTAGGAGTCGAACTGCATGGTGTACACGGCGCGGCCCTGCGTCTTGCTGCGCAGGTCCCCGACGTAGCCGAACATCTCCGAGAGCGGCACGACCGCACGCACGACCTTGGCGCCGCTCACGTCCTCCATGGCCTGGATCTGGCCACGGCGGGAGTTCAGGTCACCGATGACGTCGCCCATGTACTGCTCCGGCGTGCGCACCTCGACCTGCATCATCGGCTCGAGCAGCGCCGGGTCGGCCCGCCGTGCGGCCTCCTTGAACGCCATCGAACCGGCGATCTTGAACGCCATCTCGGAGGAGTCGACGTCGTGCGCCGCACCGTCGAGCAGGGTGGCCTTCACACCGACCAGCGGGTAGCCGGCCACGACGCCGTACTGCATGGCGTCCTGGATGCCGGCGTCCACGCTCGGGATGTACTCGCGCGGGACGCGGCCACCGGTGACCTTGTTCTCGAACTCGTAGAACGTGCCGCCCGCGGTGTCCAGCGGCGCGATCGTGATCTGCACCTTGGCGTACTGGCCCGAGCCGCCGGTCTGCTTCTTGTGCGTGTAGTCGTACTTCTCGACGGCCTTGCGGATCGTCTCGCGGTACGCCACCTGCGGCTTGCCGACGTTCGCCTCGACCTTGAACTCGCGCCGCATGCGGTCGACGAGGATGTCGAGGTGCAGCTCGCCCATGCCGGCGATGATCGTCTGACCCGTCTCCTCGTCCGTGCGGACCTGGAAGGTCGGGTCCTCCTCGGCGAGGCGCTGGATCGCGGTGCCCAGCTTCTCCTGGTCGCCCTTCGTCCTGGGCTCGATCGCCACGTGGATGACCGGCTCCGGGAACGTCATCGACTCCAGGACGACCGGGTTGGCCGCGTCGGCCAGCGTGTCGCCCGTCGTGGTGTCCTTGAGCCCGATCACCGCGTAGATGTGACCGGCGGCGGCGTCGTCGACCGGGTTCTCCTTGTTGGCGTGCATCTGGAAGATCTTCCCGATGCGCTCCTTCTTGCCCTTGGTCGAGTTCACCACCTGTGAACCGGAGGCCACCTTGCCCGAGTAGACCCGGATGTAGGTGAGCTTGCCGAAGAACGGGTGCGCGGCGATCTTGAACGCGAGCGCCGAGAAGGGCTGGTCGTTCGAGGCCTTGCGGATGACGACGGTGTCGACGTCACCCATCTTGTGACCCTCGACGTCGGGGACGTCCAGCGGCGACGGCAGGTAGTCGAGGACGGCGTCGAGCATGGGCTGCACGCCCTTGTTCTTGAACGCCGAGCCGCACAGCACCGGGTAGATCTCGCCGGCGATGACCATCTTCCGGATGGCGCCCTTGATCTCCTCCGGCGTCAGCTCCTCGCCGCCGAAGAACTTCTCCAGCAGGGCCTCGTCGGTCTCGGCCACGGTCTCCAGCAGCCGCTGGCGGTACTCCTCGACCTGGACCCGCATGTCCTCGGGAACGTCCTCGATCGTGTAGTCCTCGCCCATCTTCGTGTCACCGCGCCAGGTGAGCGCGCGGTTGTAGACCAGGTCGATGACGCCGATGAAGTCGCTCTCCGAACCGATGGGCAGCTGGATCGGCAGCGGCCGGGCACCGAGGCGCTCGGAGATGGTGCGCACCGTGAAGTAGAAGTCCGCGCCGAGCTTGTCCATCTTGTTGACGAAGCAGATGCGCGGGACGTCGTACTTGTCCGCCTGCCGCCACACCGTCTCGGACTGGGGCTCGACACCCTCCTTGCCGTCGAACACCGCGACCGCGCCGTCGAGGACGCGCAGGTTGCGCTCGACCTCGACGGTGAAGTCCACGTGCCCGGGCGTGTCGATCAGGTTGATCTGGGTGCCCTGCCAGAAGCAGGTCGTCGCGGCGGACGTGATCGTGATGCCGCGCTCCTGCTCCTGCTCCATCCAGTCCATCGTCGCGGCCCCGTCGTGGACCTCGCCGATCTTGTAGTTGATCCCGGTGTAGAACAGGATCCGCTCGGTGGTGGTGGTCTTGCCGGCGTCGATGTGCGCCATGATGCCGATGTTCCGGACCTTCTTGAGGTCCGTCAGCACGTCCAGTGCCACGGGTGTCAGCCTCGAATCTCGTCAGTCAGTCGTCGTCGCCGGCGAGCCCGGAGGTCACCAGCGGTAGTGCGCGAAGGCCTTGTTCGACTCGGCCATCTTGTGCATGTCCTCGCGCCGCTTGACGGACGCCCCCAGGCCGTTGCTCGCGTCGAGGATCTCGTTCATGAGCCGCTCGGTCATCGTCTTCTCACGCCGCGCCCGCGAGTAGTTGATGAGCCACCGCAGGGCCAGCGTCGTCGCCCGCCCCGCCTTGACCTCGACGGGCACCTGGTAGGTGGCACCGCCGACGCGGCGGGACTTGACCTCGAGGGTCGGCCTGACGTTGTCGAGCGCGCGCTTGAGGGTGATGACGGGGTCGTTGCCGGTCTTCTCCCGGCATCCGTCGAGCGCCGAATACACAATGCGCTCGGCGGTCGACTTCTTCCCGTCCAGCAGGACCTTGTTGACCAGCTGGCTCACCAGGGGCGAGTTGTGGACCGGGTCGACGATGAGCGGCCGCTTCGGGGCGGGCCCCTTGCGAGGCATTAGCTCTTCTCCTTCATGACGTCGAGCGAGGGCCGCGGCGCCTGATCGATCGTGCGGCGCATCAGCCCTTCTCCTTCTTCGCGCCGTAGCGGCTGCGAGCCTGCTTGCGGTTCTTGACGCCCTGGGTGTCGAGCGAACCGCGCACGATCTTGTACCGGACGCCGGGGAGGTCCTTCACACGGCCGCCGCGGACGAGCACGATCGAGTGCTCCTGCAGGTTGTGGCCGACACCGGGGATGTACGCCGTGACCTCGATGCCGCTCGTGAGCCGCACGCGCGCGACCTTGCGGAGCGCCGAGTTCGGCTTCTTGGGGGTGGTCGTGTACACGCGAGTGCACACCCCGCGTCGCTGGGGGCTCCCCTTGAGCGCAGGAGTCTTGGTCTTGTCGACCTTGTCCTCGCGGCCCTTGCGGACCAACTGCTGGATCGTGGGCACCGCTTCTCCGTGTTCTCTGGCGCTGTTCTCTGAGTGCTACGTGTCTTCTACTGGTCGTACTACCGGCGCGGGGTCTTGGCCGCCCCCCGCGCTCGGGCGTGTCGCTTATCGCCCTCAGGACCGAGCCCAGCCAGACGTCTGCGGGGAGGTCCAGCGCTCCGGGACCGACCGGCCCGCTCGCGGCGGACCGGCGCCACCCTGGCGCGCAGAACGGCCCGGGGAACCCCAGGCACGAAGAACGAGGCTACCTGGGCGGCGCGCGGAGCGTCAAAACGGCCGTTCGGCCGACGCCCCGCTTCGTGCTGCGATCGTGCGAGATGGAGCGCGGGGCGCGGTGCCGGGCCGGAGGGCCCGGCACCGCGCCTGCACTCACCTGTCGTAGCGACCGAGGTCGAACTCCTCGAGCGGCACCGCGGCGCCGCTGCCGACGCCGAAGTGGCCGTAGTCGACCTCTTCGTAGCCGGGCATCGCGTACATCGAGGCCTTCGCCTCCTCGGTCGGCTCCACCCGGACGTTGCGGTAGCGGGCCAGGCCCGTACCCGCCGGGATGAGCTTGCCGATGATGACGTTCTCCTTGAGGCCGAGCAGCGAGTCGGACTTGCCGTTGATCGCCGCGTCGGTCAGCACCTTCGTCGTCTCCATGAACGAGGCCGCGGAGAGCCACGACTCCGTCGCCAGGGACGCCTTGGTGATGCCGAGCAGGTCGGGCCGTGCGGAGGCCGGCTGGCCACCCTCGGCGATGACCTTCCGGTTCTCCTCCTCGAACCGCGACCGCTCGACGAGCTCACCGGGCAGCAGCTCGGCGTCGCCCGGCTCGATGACCGTGACCCGCTTGAGCATCTGCCGGACGATGACCTCGATGTGCTTGTCGTGGATCGACACGCCCTGGCTGCGGTAGACCTCCTGGACGCCGTTGACGAGGTGGACCTGCGTGGCGCGCGGGCCGAGCACCCGGAGCACCTGCTTGGGGTCCGCCGCGCCGACGACCATCTGCTGCCCGACCTCGACGGCCTGGCCGTCCTGGACGAGGAGCCGGGCGCGCTTGCTCACCTGGTAGGCGATCTCCTCGGTGCCGTCGTCCGGCGTGACCACGAGCTTGCGCGACCGGTCGGTGTCCTCGATGGACACGCGCCCCGCGGCCTCGGCGATCGGGGCCACACCCTTGGGGGTGCGGGCCTCGAACAGCTCCTGGACGCGCGGCAGGCCGTGCGTGATGTCGTCACCGGCCACACCACCGGTGTGGAAGGTCCGCATCGTCAGCTGCGTGCCGGGCTCGCCGATCGACTGGGCGGCGACGATGCCGACCGCCTCGCCGATGTCCACGAGCTTGCCGGCGGCCAGCGAGCGGCCGTAGCAGGTGGCGCAGGTGCCGACCTTGGACTCGCAGGTCAGCACCGAGCGCACCTTGATCTCCCGCACGCCGCGCGAGACCAGGTCGTCGATGATGACGTCGCCGAGGTCGGTGGTCGCCGGGACGATCACCTCGCCGTCGACGACGACGTCCTCCGCCGACGAGCGCGCGTAGACGCTCGTCTCGACGTCGTCGTGCCGGCGCAGCGAGCCGTCCGGGTTCTCCACCGCGATCGGCATGATCAGGCCGCGCTCCGTGCCGCAGTCCTCCTCGCGGATGATCACGTCCTGCGCGACGTCGACGAGGCGCCGGGTGAGGTACCCGGAGTCCGCCGTCCGCAGCGCGGTGTCCGCCAGACCCTTGCGAGCACCGTGCGTGGAGATGAAGAACTCCAGCACGGACAGGCCCTCGCGGAAGTTGGACTTGATCGGGCGCGGGATGATCTCGCCCTTCGGGTTGGCCACCAGGCCACGCATGCCGGCGATCTGGCGCATCTGCATCCAGTTGCCACGCGCGCCGGAGGACACCATCCGGTAGATGGAGTTGTCCTTCGGGAGGTTCGCCTCCATCTCCTTGGCGACCTCGTTCGTGGCCTGCGTCCAGATCTCGATGAGCTCCTGGCGACGCTCGTCGTCGGTGATCAGACCGCGCTCGTACTGGCCCTGGACCTTGGCCGCCTTCTCCTCGTAGCGGTCCAGGATCTCCTGCTTGCGCGGCGGGGTGACGACGTCCGAGATGGACACGGTCGTGCCCGACCGGGTCGCCCAGTGGAAGCCGGCCTCCTTGAGCGCGTCCAGCGTCGCGGCGACCTGGACCTTCGGGTACCGCTCGGCGAGATCGTTGACGATCGCCGAGAGGACCTTCTTGTCCACGTCGTTGTCGACGAAGGCGTAGTCCGGCGGGAGCGTCTCGTTGAAGAGCGCCCGGCCGAGCGACGTCTCGAGGGCGACCATGTCGCCCTCCTGCCAGTCCTCGGGCGCGGTCCAGCCCGCCGGCGGGACGACGTCCCCCGGGAACCGGATCGTGACCTTGGCCTGCAGGTCGAGCTCGTGCGCGTCGTAGGCCATGATCGCCTCGGCCACCGAGCTGAACACCCGGCCCTCACCGAGGGCACCGTCCTTGACCAGGGTCAGGTGGTACAGGCCGATGATCATGTCCTGGGTGGGCATGGTCACCGGGCGACCGTCGGCCGGCTTGAGGATGTTGTTGCTCGACAGCATGAGGATGCGGGCCTCGGCCTGCGCCTCGGCCGACAGCGGCAGGTGCACGGCCATCTGGTCGCCGTCGAAGTCCGCGTTGAACGCGGTGCAGACGAGCGGGTGGATCTGGATGGCCTTGCCCTCGACCAGCTGCGGCTCGAAGGCCTGGATGCCGAGGCGGTGCAGCGTCGGCGCCCGGTTGAGCAGCACGGGGTGCTCGGAGATGACCTCCTCGAGCACGTCCCACACGACCGGACGCGCGCGCTCGACCATGCGCTTGGCGGACTTGATGTTCTGCGCGTGGTTGAGGTCGACGAGCCGCTTCATGACGAAGGGCTTGAACAGCTCCAGCGCCATCTGCTTGGGCAGGCCGCACTGGTGCAGCTTGAGCTGCGGGCCGACGACGATGACCGAACGGCCCGAGTAGTCGACGCGCTTGCCCAGCAGGTTCTGGCGGAACCGGCCCTGCTTGCCCTTGAGCATGTCCGAGAGCGACTTCAGCGGACGGTTGCCCGGGCCCGTGACGGGCCGGCCGCGGCGGCCGTTGTCGAACAGCGCGTCGACGGCCTCCTGCAGCATGCGCTTCTCGTTGTTGACGATGATCTCCGGCGCACCGAGGTCGAGGAGCCGCTTGAGGCGGTTGTTCCGGTTGATGACCCGGCGGTAGAGGTCGTTCAGGTCGCTCGTCGCGAACCGGCCACCGTCGAGCTGCACCATCGGGCGCAGGTCCGGCGGGATGACCGGGACGCAGTCGAGCACCATGCCCATCGGCGAGTTGCGGGTGGTGAGGAACGCGGAGACGACCTTGAGCCGCTTGAGCGCGCGGGTCTTGCGCTGGCCCTTGCCCGACCGGATCGTCTCGCGCAGCGACGCCGCCTCGGCCTCGAGGTCGAAGGACTCCAGCCGCTTCTGGATCGCGGCAGCGCCCATCCCGCCCTCGAAGTACAGGCCGAAGCGGTCCCGCATCTCGCGGTAGAGGATCTCGTCGCCCTCGAGGTCCTGGACCTTGAGGTTCTTGAACCGGTCCCAGACCTGCTGCAGGCGGTCGATGTCGGCGTCCGCGCGCTTGCGCAGCTGCGCCATCTCGCGCTCGGCCGACTCCTTGACCTTGCGCCGCACGTCGCCCTTGGCACCCTCGGCCTCGAGCTCGGCGAGGTCGGTCTCGAGCCGCTTGGCGCGCGCCTCGATGTCGGCGTCGCGGCGGTTCTCGATCTCCTTCTTCTCCACCTCGATCTGCGCCTCGAGCGAGGGCAGGTCGCGGTGCCGCGCGTCGACGTCGACGGTGGTGATCATGTAGGCGGCGAAGTAGATGACCTTCTCGAGGTCCTTCGGCGCGAGGTCGAGCAGGTAGCCGAGGCGGCTCGGCACGCCCTTGAAGTACCAGATGTGGGTGACGGGTGCGGCGAGCTCGATGTGGCCCATGCGCTCACGACGCACCTTGGCGCGCGTGACCTCCACGCCGCAGCGCTCGCAGATGATGCCCTTGAAGCGCACGCGCTTGTACTTGCCGCAGTAGCACTCCCAGTCGCGGGTGGGACCGAAGATCTTCTCGCAGAAGAGCCCGTCCTTCTCCGGCTTGAGGGTGCGGTAGTTGATGGTCTCCGGCTTCTTCACCTCGCCGTGGGACCACTGACGGATGTCGTCGGCGGTGGCGAGGCCGATACGCAGCTCGTCGAAGAAGTTGACGTCCAGCAAGACGCTGCCTGCTTTCTCCTGGGTGGTGCTCTACTGATGTCGCGTTGTGGGCGGGCGGGGGCCGGCTGCTCGGGCGGTCAGGCTTGATCCCTGCGCCGCCGGCCCCCGCCCGCCTTCAAGAGTTCGTCGTGCCGTCAGACTTCCTCGACGCTGCTCGGCTCGCGGCGGGACAGGTCGATGCCCAGCTCCTCCGCGGCCCGGAAGACGTCCTCGTCGGTCTCGCGCATCTCGATCGACATGCCGTCGCTGGAGAGCACCTCGACGTTCAGGCACAAGGACTGCATCTCCTTGATGAGCACCTTGAACGACTCGGGGATTCCCGGCTCGGGGATGTTCTCGCCCTTGACGATGGCCTCGTAGACCTTGACCCGGCCCAGGACGTCGTCCGACTTGATCGTCAGCAGCTCCTGCAGCGCGTAGGAGGCGCCGTAGGCCTCCAGGGCCCACACCTCCATCTCGCCGAACCGCTGGCCGCCGAACTGGGCCTTACCGCCCAGCGGCTGCTGCGTGATCATCGAGTACGGACCGGTCGAGCGTGCGTGGATCTTGTCGTCGACCAGGTGGTGCAGCTTCAGGATGTACATGTAGCCGACCGAGACCGGGTCCGGGAACGGCTCGCCCGTGCGGCCGTCGAACAGCTGGGCCTTGCCCGAGCCGTCGACGAGCCGGACGCCGTCGCGGGTGGGGTGCGTCGAGTCGAGCAGACCGACGATCTCCTCCTCGCGGACGCCGTCGAACACCGGCGAGGCGACGGGGGTGCCCGGCGCCGCGTAGCGGGCCTCCTGCGACATCTGGCCGGCCCACTCCGGGTCGCCCTCGACCTGCCAGCCGCGCGAGGCGACCCAGCCGAGGTGCGTCTCGAGGACCTGGCCGACGTTCATGCGGCTCGGGACGCCGAGCGGGTTGAGGACGACGTCGACCGGCGTCCCGTCCGCGAGGAACGGCATGTCCTCGACGGGCAGGATCTTCGAGATGACGCCCTTGTTGCCGTGCCGGCCGGCGAGCTTGTCGCCGTCCGTGATCTTGCGCTTCTGCGCGACGTAGACCCGGACCAGCTGGTTGACGCCCGGCGGGAGCTCGTCGCCCTCCTCGCGGTCGAAGAGCTTGACGCCGATGACCGTGCCGGACTCGCCGTGCGGGACCTTCAGCGAGGTGTCGCGGACCTCGCGCGCCTTCTCCCCGAAGATCGCGCGGAGCAGGCGCTCCTCCGGCGTCAGCTCGGTCTCGCCCTTGGGCGTGACCTTGCCGACGAGGATGTCGCCGGGGACGACCTCGGCGCCGATCCGGATGATGCCGCGCTCGTCGAGGTCGGCCAGGACCTCCTCGGCGACGTTCGGGATGTCCCGGGTGATCTCCTCCGGGCCCAGCTTGGTGTCGCGGGCGTCGACCTCGTGCTCCTCGATGTGGATCGAGGAGAGGACGTCGTCCTGCACCAGCCGCTGGGAGAGGATGATCGCGTCCTCGTAGTTGTGGCCCTCCCACGACATGAACGCGACCAGCAGGTTCTTGCCGAGCGCCATCTCGCCCTTGTCGGTCGAGGGACCGTCGGCGATGGGGGTGCCCACCTCGAGCCGGGCGCCCTCGTCGACGAGCACGCGCTGGTTGTACGAGGTGCCCTGGTTGGACCGGCGGAACTTGGCGATCCGGTAGGTGGTGTAGGTGCCGTCGTCGTTCATCGACGTGACGGCGTCCGCCGACACCTCGGTCACGACGCCCGGCTTCTCGGCGACGACGACGTCACCGGCGTCCACGGCGGCGCGGAACTCCATGCCGGTGCCGACGAGCGGCGACTCGGCCAGGACCAGCGGAACGGCCTGGCGCTGCATGTTCGAGCCCATGAGCGCGCGGTTGGCGTCGTCGTGCTCGAGGAACGGGATCATCGCGGTCGCGACCGAGACCATCTGGCGGGCGGCGACGTCCATGTAGTCGACCTCGACACCGGGCACGAACTCGACCTCGCCGCCCTTGGAGCGCACGAGCACGCGGTCCTCGGCGAAGGTGCCGTCCGCGTTCAGCGGCGCGTTCGCCTGCGCGATGACCTTCTCGTCCTCCTCGTCCGCGGTCAGGTAGTCGATGTCGTCGGTGACCCGGCCCTCGACGACCTGGCGGTACGGCGTCTCGACGAAGCCGAACGGGTTGATCCGCGCGTACGTCGACAGCGAGCCGATGAGGCCGATGTTCGGGCCTTCCGGCGTCTCGATCGGGCACATCCGGCCGTAGTGCGACGGGTGGACGTCGCGGACCTCGAAGCCGGCCCGCTCGCGGGACAGACCACCCGGGCCGAGCGCCGACAGCCGCCGCTTGTGGGTCAGACCGGCCAGCGGGTTGGTCTGGTCCATGAACTGCGACAGCTGGCTCGTCCCGAAGAACTCCTTGATGGAGGCCACGACGGGACGGATGTTGATGAGCGTCTGCGGCGTGATCGCCTCGACGTCCTGCGTGGTCATGCGCTCGCGGACGACGCGCTCCATCCGGGACAGGCCCGTGCGGACCTGGTTCTGGATGAGCTCGCCGACCGTGCGCAGGCGCCGGTTGCCGAAGTGGTCGATGTCGTCGACCTCGACCCGCACCTCGACCTGCTCGCCGCCGCGGACGCCCGGCATCGTGGTCTCGCCGGCGTGCAGCGAGACGAGGAAGCGGATCGTCGCGACGATGTCCTCGATCGTCAGGACGCCGGCCGAGAGCGGCTGCTCCAGGCCGAGCTTCTTGTTGATCTTGTAGCGGCCGACCTTGGCGAGGTCGTAGCGCTTGGGGTTGAAGTAGAGGTTGTCGAGCAGCGTCTGCGCGGCCTCGCGCGTCGGCGGCTCGCCCGGGCGCAGCTTGCGGTAGATGTCGAGCAGCGCGTCGTCCTGCCCGGCGGTGTGGTCCTTCTCGAGGGTGGCGCGCATCGACTCGACGTCGCCGAACTCCTCGAGGATCTGGGCCTCGCTCCAGCCGAGGGCCTTGAGCAGCACCGTGACGGACTGCTTGCGCTTGCGGTCGATGCGGACGCCGACCATGTCGCGCTTGTCGATCTCGAACTCGAGCCACGCGCCGCGGGACGGGATGATCTTCGTCGAGTAGACGTCCTTGTCCGACGTCTTGTCGGCGGTGCGCTCGAAGTAGACACCCGGCGAGCGGACGAGCTGCGAGACGACGACGCGCTCGGTGCCGTTGATCACGAAGGTGCCGCGCTCGGTCATGAGCGGGAAGTCGCCCATGAAGACCGTCTGGCTCTTGATCTCACCGGTGGTGGTGTTCATGAACTCGGCCGTCACGAAGAGCGGGGCCGAGTAGGTCATGTCCCGCTCCTTGCACTCGTCGATCGAGTACTTGGGGGGCTCGAAGCGGTGGTCGCGGAACGACAGCGACATGGAACCGGAGAAGTCCTCGATCGGGGAGATCTCCTCGAAGATCTCCTCCAGACCGGAGGTCGTCGGCACGTCCTGGCGGGCGTTCTCCAGGGCGGCCTCGACGCGGGCCTGCCACTTGGCGTTGCCGAGGAGCCAGTCGAAGCTGTCCGTCTGCAGAGCCAGGAGGTTCGGGACCTCCAGTGGCTCGCGAATCTTGCCGAAAGAGATACGGCCGGACGCCGTACGGGGGGAACCAGAGGGTGACGCGGTGCGCGAGGCGGCCAAGAGGGGTCCTTCCACGGGCCTGCGGGCGTTACGGGCGCGCGCAGAGACGCCCACGACCGAAGTGTGGGTACGTCAGAGCAGAGCGCAAAGCCCTACTCTACCGACTGAAGGCACACAAGTCCAGCCGGCACTTGGTGCCGGCTCACGACCGCCCCCGCTCCTCGCGGAGCGCGGTCTCCCGTGGGAGCCTCGCGCAGCATCCCACCTCCTTGAACTCTTCCGAGAATGACCCCCAGCCGGCGCCGCCGTCAAGACCACACGACGGTGCGTCGCCCAGCGGTCGGTCCCGGTGAAGAGCGGTTCCACCTGCGGGGACGCTGATCGTCACCCGATCGGCGCAGCCTGCCCGCCCTCCCACGCCGATCTTCGGAGATCTGTGGTATCGCCGCTGCCGATCGAGGCGGAGCGCAGCGTCACCGCACGAGGGCGCGCCGCAACGAGCGAGCGGCCGCCCCCGGGAATCGGGAGCGGCCGCTCGGCGGTGGTGCTGTCGCCGGCGCCGAGGCGCCGGCGGTGGATCACTTGATGCTGACGGTGGCGCCGGCGCCCTCGAGGGCCGCCTTCGCCTTGTCCGCGGCGTCCTTGTTGACCTTCTCGAGGACCGGCTTCGGCGCGCCGTCGACGAGGTCCTTGGCCTCCTTGAGGCCGAGCGACGTGAGCGCGCGGACCTCCTTGATGACCTGGATCTTCTTGTCGCCGACCGAGTCGAGGATGACGTCGAACTCGTCCTTCTCCTCGGCGGCCGGGGTGTCGGCGCCGGCACCGGCACCGGCCGGGGCGGCGACGCCCGCCACCGCGACGGGGGCGGCGGCGGTGACCTCGAAGGTGTCCTCGAACTTCTTCACGAACTCCGACAGCTCGAGGAGGGTCATCTCCTTGAACGAGTCGAGCAGCTCGTCGGTGCTGAGCTTCGCCATGGTGGCGTCCTTTCGATGTCGTACACGCGGGGCGCTGATGCCGACAGCACCCGCCCGCGCGCGCTGGGCGGGTTGTCAGCCCTCGGTGGGCTGGTCTGTCGATCCGGCGTCGGACGCGGCCGCGGCGGGCTCTTCCTCATCGGATGAGTCCGTCGCACCGGCGTCCGGCGCCGCGGAAGCGCCGCCCTCCTCCTTCTTGAGGCGGAGAGCGTCGATCGTGCGCGCCGCCTGCGACAGCGGAGCGACGAACAGGTAGGCGGCCTGGTTGAGGGACGCCTTCATCGCGCCGGCCAGCTTGGCCAGCAGCACCTCGCGCGGCTCGAGGTCCGCCAGCCGGCGCACCTCGTCCGCGGTGAGCGGGCGACCGTCGAGGACGCCGGCTCTTGATGACGAGCGCCGGGTTCGTGCGCGCGAAGTCCCGCAGGCTCTTCGCGGTCTCGACCGGGTCGCCCGTCACGAACGCGATGGCGGTGGGCCCGGCGAGGTCCTTCTCGTCGATGGCCGTCACGCCCGCGTCCCTGGCCGCGATGGCGGTCAGGGTGTTCTTGACCACGGCGTACGTCGCGTGCCCGCCGATGCTCTTCCGGAGCTGGGTGAGCTGCGACACCGTGAGGCCGCGGTACTCGGTCAGGACGGCGGCGTTCGAGGTCCGGAACTTGTCCGAGATCTCGGCGACCGCCGCTGCCTTGTCGGGTCTGGCCATGGCCCTCCTTCCCTCGTTCGTCGTGCCGGTCGAGCAGGCCCGGACACGACGAACGCCCCGGCGCAGGGCGCACGGGGCGTGGGAGAACCGACCTGGGTCGGGACACACCGAGCCGCAGCACGACACGTGCCACAGCATTCCGTTCCACCTGCGCGGGCCGCCCGCTGGTGCGGGACCTTGGACCACCCTTGCGGGCGGTGACCGGCGGTCTCTGGCTGACGACCAGGGTACGTGACGCCGGGAGGCGCCTCCAAATCGCCGCGACCGTGACGCGAGCGGTGGGGGTCCGCTTCGCGGTAGGCCGGCATGCGAAGGGCCCGCGCCGATGTGCGGCGCGGGCCCTTCGGACGAGACGGGAGGGCGGGGCTACGCCTCGACCGTCTCCTCCTCGAGGTTGCGGGTCTTGTTCACGTCGACGGGGATGCCGGGCCCCATCGTCGTGGTGATCGTCCCCTTCTGCAGGTACCGGCCCTTCGCGGCGGACGGCTTGAGCCGCAGCACCTCGTCGAGCGCCGCGGCGTAGTTCTGCACCAGCGCGGAGTCGTCGAACGAGGCCTTGCCGATGATGAAGTGGAGGTTCGAGTGCTTGTCGACCCGGAACTCGATCTTGCCGCCCTTGATCTCCTCGACGGCGCGGGCGACGTCCATGGTCACGGTGCCGGTCTTCGGGTTCGGCATGAGCCCGCGGGGACCGAGCACCTTGCCCAGGCGCCCGACCTTGCCCATCAGGTCGGGCGTGGCGACGACGGCGTCGAAGTCGAGCCACCCGCCCTGGATGCGCTCGATGAGGTCGTCGGAGCCGACGTAGTCGGCCCCGGCCGCCTCGGCCTGCGCGGCACGGTCACCGTTGGCGAAGACCAGGACCCGAGCGGTCTTGCCGGTGCCGTTCGGCAGGTTCACGGTGCCGCGGACCATCTGGTCGGCCTTGCGCGGGTCGACACCGAGCCGGAACGCGACCTCGACGGTCGCGTCGTACTTCGTCGTCGACGTCTGCTTGGCGAGCCGGATGGCGTCGAGCGGGGCGTAGAGCTTCTCGCGGTCGATCTTCTCCGCGGCCGCGCGGTAGGACTTGCTGCGCTTCATGACTGCTCCTTGTTCGCAGTTGTGGTCGACGGGCCGCGCCGGCCCTGCCACACGTTCGGGGTGGGACTCAGCCCTCGACGGTGATGCCCATCGAGCGCGCGGTGCCCGCGATGATCTTGGCGGCCTGCTCGACGTCGTTCGCGTTGAGGTCCTCGAGCTTCGTCTGCGCGATCTCGCGGACCTGGTTCGCCGTGAGGCGGCCGACCTTGGTCTTGTGCGGCTCGCCGGAACCCTTGGGGACGCCGGCGGCCTTCTTGATGAGCTCCGCGGCGGGCGGCGTCTTGGTGACGAAGGTGAAGGACCGGTCCTCGTAGACCGTGATCTCCACCGGGATCACGTTGCCGCGCTGCGACTCCGTCTGGGCGTTGTACGCCTTGCAGAACTCCATGATGTTGACGCCGTGCTGGCCCAGCGCGGGGCCGATCGGCGGGGCCGGCGTCGCCTGGCCGGCCTTGATCTGCAGCTTGATGACAGCTGAGACCTTCTTCTTGGGGGGCATGTCGGGTCCTAACGATGTGGTGTGCGGTGATTCTTCCCGGTCGCTGGGCGGCGGCCGGGGAGCTTGTCAGATCTTCGCGACCTGGTTGAAGGACAGCTCGACCGGCGTCTCGCGACCGAAGATCGAGACGAGCACCTTGAGCTTCTGCGCGTCCGGGTTGATCTCGGAGATCGTCGCCGGGAGGGTCTCGAAGGGGCCTTCCATCACGGTGACGGACTCGCCGACCTCGAAGTCGACGACCTTGACCTCGGCCTTCTGCTGGCGGGCCGGGCCGCCCTCGACGGGCTGCAGGGTCGGCGCGAGCATCGAGAAGACCTCGTCCGTGCTGAGCGGCACGGGCTGGTGCGTGTGACCGACGAACCCGGTCACGCCGGGGGTGTGCCGGACGGCGCCCCACGACTCGTCGCTGAGGTCCATCCGGACGAGGACGTAGCCGGGGATGCGCACGCGGCGGATCTGCTTGCGCTGCCCGTTCTTGATCTCGGTGACCTCCTCCATCGGCACCTCGACCTGGAAGATGTGCTCCTCCATGTTGAGGCTGGAGATCCGGTTCTCGAGGTTGGCCTTCACCCGGTTCTCGTACCCGGCGTAGGAGTGGATCACGTACCAGTCGCCGGGCAGGCGGCGCAGCTGGGTGCGGAACTCGACAGCCGGGTCGACGCCGGTGTCCGCCGCGGAGTCGACGTCCGCGTCAGGATCGGCGTCGGCGTCGACGGCTGCCTCCGAGTCGGAGTCGGCATCGACCTCGGCGTCGGCCACAACCGGTGCCGCGTCGTCGCCGGCAGCCTCGTCGCCTGCCGCCTCGTCGTCGGAGTGCGGGGCGCCGGCGCCGTCGACGCTGCCGTCGGCCTCGAGCGAGGCATCGCCCGCCTCGTCCTCGTCGCGCCACGCAGGAGCGGCCCCGGGACGCGCCACGGCGTCGGGGTCGTCCGGCACGGAGAACGGGTTCTGCTCGGACACGGTGTCTGGTCCTACTTCCTCGGGTAAGTCGCGGTGGGTTCGGCCGGGCGGCCGGGACAGCAGGCCGCCGCCTCGGCCCGGACCATCGGGCCCGACGCCGGCGCCGCCTCGCCGATCTGTCAGGAGCCCCCGAAGACCCACAGCACGAGCTTGCCGAAACCGAAGTCGAGCACCGACACGTAACTCATGACGGCGACCACGAAGACCAGCACCACGGTCGCGTAGGTCAGCAGCTCGTTCCTGGTCGGGCGGACGACCTTCTTGAGCTCCGCGACCACCTGCCGCAGGAACAGGCGCACACGCGACACCCGGCCGGTGCGCTGCTTGGCGGCCCGTGCTCGCCGATGTCGTGGTCACGCTCTCACCTGGTCGTTCGTCGGGGACTCGCCCGCACCCAGGGTGCGAGGCCGGATCGCCGCCGGGTCGACGGCGACGGATCGCAGGGCAGGAGGGACTCGAACCCCCAACCGCCGGTTTTGGAGACCGGTGCGCTGCCAGTTGCGCTACTGCCCTAGGCGCCGAGACGACGTGCCCGGACCACCCTGGGAGCAGACCGGATCACGGCAGCGCTCAGCCACCGGGTAGTGAGTGTACGCACCCGGCGGGGCGCAGGTCGAACCGCCGGCGGCCGACGAGTGCGCCCCGGGGCGTGTCCGTGCAGTGCCAGGATGGGAGGGTGACGCAGCAGACCGCTCCCCAGCCCCTGACCGTGAGCACCGACGCCCCCGCGGGCACCCGCGCCCGGATCTCCCGCCGCATCGGCGGCATCGCCGAGTCGGCGACGCTCGCGGTCGATGCGAAGGCGAAGGCCCTCAAGGCGGCGGGTCGACCGGTCATCGGCTTCGGGGCGGGAGAGCCGGACTTCCCGACGCCGGACTACATCGTCGAGGCGGCCGTCGCCGCGTGCTCGGTCCCGGCGAACCACCGGTACACCCCTGCGGCCGGGCTGCCCGAGCTCCGCGCCGCCGTCGCGGCGAAGACGGCGCGCGACTCCGGCTACGAGGTCGGCGCCGACCAGGTGCTCGTGACGAACGGCGGCAAGCAGGCCGTCTACCAGGCGTTCGCGACCCTGCTCGACCCCGGCGACGAGGTGCTGCTCCCGGCCCCGTACTGGACCACGTACCCGGAGGCGGTCCGGCTCGCGGGCGGCGTCCCCGTCGAGGTCTTCGCGGGTGAGGACCAGGACTACCTCGTCACGGTGGAGCAGCTCGAGGCCGCGCGGACACCGCGGACGAAGGTCCTCCTCTTCTGCTCGCCGTCGAACCCCACCGGCTCGGTGTACCCGGCGGAGCAGGTCCGGGCGATCGGCCAGTGGGCGCTCGAGCACGGCGTCTGGGTCGTCACCGACGAGATCTACGAGCACCTCGTGTACGACGGGGTGTCCGCCTCCTCGATCGTCGTCGAGGTGCCCGAGCTCGCCGACACCACCGTCGTCCTCAACGGCGTCGCGAAGACGTACGCGATGACGGGCTGGCGGGTCGGCTGGCTGATCGGGCCCAAGGACGTCGTCAAGGCCGCGACCAACCTGCAGTCGCACCTGACCTCGAACGTGAACAACGTCGCGCAGCGCGCCGCGATCGCCGCGCTCACCGGCGACCTCTCCGCCGCGCACGCGATGCGCGAGGCGTTCGACCGCCGCCGCCGGACGATCGTGCGGATGCTCAACGAGATCGACGGCGTCGTCTGCCCGACCCCCCAGGGCGCCTTCTACGCCTACCCCTCGGTGCGCGGCGTCCTCGGTCGCAGCATCGGGGGCCGGACGCCGCAGACGTCGGCGGAGCTCGCCGAGCTGATCCTGGAGGAGGCCGAGGTCGCGGTCGTGCCGGGCGAGGCGTTCGGCCCGAGCGGGTACCTGCGGCTGTCGTACGCGCTGGGGGACGACGACCTGGTCGAGGGCGTCAGCCGGCTCCAGAAGCTGCTGGGCTGAGCGGGCTCTCCTCCTCGTCCGGTCGCCCCACCAGGAGGGTCACCACCAGCTCGACCCGCGCCCGGACCGGCCGCCACCGCCGGGCGAGCAGTTCCACGGCACTCCCGAGCTCGTCCGGCCGCAGCTTCGTCGCGAGCGTGCAGTGCGGCACCCAACCGCCCGGTGCCGTGGTGTCGAACGCCCGGGGCGAACCGGCGGCGAGCAGGGTCGCGTCGGCGTCCGCCTGCAGAGCGGCGAGAGCGGCGGACGGCGCCGGCGCGAGGAAGAGGACGCCGCCGCGGGGAAAGATCCCGACGTGCTCCAGCGGCAGGTCGAAGCCGGCGTGCCGAGCCGCGAGCTGGTCGGCGAGCCGGTGGACGCCGAGGAGTTCCTCCACCGACGTCCGGGCGGCCGCGAGCGTGACGTGCGGGCGGTGCAGCGGCGGGCGCCGCAACCGTGGTGATACCGGCGCGAGTTCAGCGCGCAGCCTGCCGATCCGCTCGATGGTGGCGGCGTCGAAGCCCGCGCACAGCACGGCGGTGACGCCGGCCACCGCGCGCGGCGCCGACCCGGGAGATGGTTGCGAGACCACGCGGACATGGAACGACATCTCGCGGAGCAGCGCGCTCGTTCCCGTCCCCTGAGTTCGTCACGTCGTCAGGCCAGCGCGAGGGTTACGGCTCGGCGCCGACGATCCAGGACTCGTGCAGGCCCAGGTAGACGAGGGCCTGCTTGAGCGTGTCGCGCGGGGGCAGGCGGGCGAGGTAGGACCGCCACAGCTGCTCGTCGAGCCGCCACCGCCGCACGAAGTCGGCGAGGGAGGCCGGGGTGGCGCGGGTGAGCTGCTTGCGGGACTCCTCGATCGCTGCCAGCGCGTGCACGAGGCGGGCCTGCTCGCTCTCGGTGGTGACGACGGCGAGGCGCTCGCGCAGCTCGGCGACGATGCGCCGGATGAGTTTGGTGCGCTTGGCGTGCACGGAATGCCAGTAGGCGGCCTCCGTGGCGACCTCGACGGGCTCGCGCACGTGCAGCAGGTGGAAGAGCCCTTCGCCGAGCACGTCGCCGAACTCCTCGTCACGCGCTCGTTCCGGACGCGCGTAGGGGTCGTACGTGGCCTGGCCGATGTCCGGGCCGGAGACGACGAGGCCCCGGGCGATCGGCTCGTAGAGAAAGAGCCAGTCCTCGTTGTACATCGGCGGGAAGCCGGGCGGATCCCACCCCTCGAGGTGCACCAGCAGCGCGGCGCCCGTGAGGAACACGTCCTGGTGGAGCCCGAGGAAGTCGCGGCGGGCGTGGTGGACGACGGAGTTGTCGGGAAACCAGTCACAGGGCCACCCCGCGACTCTGCGTCCCGTGGATCGTAGGTGGGCCATGGCGTCGAGAACGGCGTGAGTGCGCAGTCGGAGCACGTCGTCGTCGACGAAGAGCACCCAGGGCCGCCCGGTCATGCGGGCCGCAGCCAGACCGATGTTGCGCTTGCGGTTGGTGTCGATGCCCTCGCGCTCCTGCGCCGCGCGGTGGCTGGCCGTGGTCCAGACACCCGGCGCTCGCAGCAGGTCGCGGTGCAGCAGGTCGGCTCCCGTCAGCCGCACCTCGGGCCAGAACTCCCGGACGATCCGGCAGACCCGGACGGCCTGGTTCCCGCGACTGCACAGCAGGACCAGGGGCCAGCCCAGTTCGGCAGCGATCCGAGCGGGGGTCTCCAGGACCGGCTCCGGGCGCGAGAGCGGCACGACGACGAGGCCTTCGTCGTCGGCGAGATCAGGAACGAGGGGCGGCGTCGGGGGGAGCCGGTTCACGAGACGGCGGTGACTGCCTCGAACCACGTACTCCAGGCGATCCGCCTCGTCGTGCTCGGTCTGAGCACCCATACCCCCCGCCCGTCGTCGTGGGTCAGTTTCGCGTCCGGCCGCCGTCCGTCACCAGCCCGTCGGCCCCGTCAGATCCGACCTATCACGGGAGGTCGGGGAGCAATCCCTCGACGTCGGCAGGCAACCGCCCGACGGATGCCTCGTCGAGCAGGTGCCGCCATCGAACGCTGTCCCCCGACCAGGCGCGGACATAGTCCCGGAAGGCGACGCTCCAGGCGCCGATCTCCGCCCGCATCTCGGCGTGCACGTCCTGCGTCACCCTGAGGGCCTCCCGGGCGGACTCCCGATCACCGCTGCCACGAACCCTCCATATCCCCTCGTCGAGCAAGGGCGCGAGCTCGCGAACCATCTGGATCCGACGCTCGATCGCGGCACGCCAGAATCCCGTGTCCACGGCGGCGAGCGCGAACTCGCGGGGGCGAGTCACGACGTTCATGAGCGCTTCGGCGAGGATGTCTCCCGGTTCCTCCATCCGAGCCCGGAAGGTGTCGAAGACCGACTCCGGCATGTCCTGCCTGACGTGTCCCGCGATGCCCACCGCCCCGACTCCCCCGCGGTGCAGCAACTGCAGCGCGAGCATCCAGTCCTCGTTGTAGATGCGCGGGAAGCACGGCGCGTCCTTCACGCGAAGGGCCAGGGCACCACCGCCGACGAAGACCCCCTGCTGGTATCCGACCTGGCGGCGCAGCCGGCAGACGAGGGAGTTGTCCGGACAGCCGTGACCGCCGTCGTCGACCGCGGCCCAGCCCACCGCGGCGTGCGCTCTCTGGTCGAGGGCGCCCACCGCCCGGCCCACCCCCGCACCGGTGAGTGGAACAGCACCCGGCCGCCTGGTCTCGAGTGGGGCGACGTCGTCGTCGAGGAAGAGCAGCGTCCGCCAGCGCTGTCGGGCGGCGAGCAGTAACCCGAGGTTCCGCTTGACGCTGGTGTCACCGCGCCCCGGCCAGGACGACCATGCCCGCGTGGCCAGGGCGGTGGAGTCGGTCTCCAGTCGGAGGACGTCCACGGGAAGGGAGTCGACGTCGACGTAGACCGGCGACACGTCGCCGTCCGACTCGTCGGAGACGACCTTGGCCGACTGCTCCCGCCCCGGCTCGGAGGCCGCATCGGCGGAGACGATCAGAACGAGCGGACACCGGTGGAACCGCGCCACGGAGGCCGCCGCGCGCAGACCGTTCATCGCGGCACCGATGCCCCGGCTGGTGGGAACGATCACGCCGTCGCACGTGCCGTCGGGCCCCTGAACAGCGAGGGGGCTGAGCACCTCGTCATGGCTCGGCCGATGCTCCACCAGGGCACGGAGTTCGGCGGAGACGTCCTCGACGAGGTGGACCGGGGTGGACACGGACGCAGAGCCCCTCTCGGGCAGGGCTCTCCGCCCTGCCGGCACGGTCATGATCAGGACGAGGTCCGCAGGCGGTGGAAGGGCCTCGTGAGGTCGGGCGTGAGCGTCTGCGCTCCGGTGGGACCGCTGAAGACGGGCACGTGCATGAGCATCCAGAAGTCGGTGAGGTCCAGGTGCTCGCTCAGGTACTTCTCGTTGATCGTCCGCAGGTTCGCGTCCGTCAGGGCGCGGACGGCGCCATACGTGCCGCGACTGAAGACACCCGTGCAGATGCTCACCGTGGCGGTGAGGTTCAGCGGATTCGGCGCACGCAGGAGGAGCGCGACGTCGTACTCGAGGACGGGCTGGCCGTGGTCGAGCACGCGCTCGCCGTTCTCGATGAGGAAGCGCGGGCAGTGGTGCTCGACGTCCCGGCCCTCCATGTCCGGACGGCCGTCCGAGTCCAGGGTGACGACGATGCTCCCGCCGTACTCGTCGTCCTCCGGGAACGTCGGCCGGACCGGCAGGTTCAGGCGCCGCCTCAGGTAGTCCAACGGACCGCTGGATCCGCCGAAGAGGCTGGAGGTGCCGCCCAGGACGATCACATGACCCGCAGTGAGGTCGTCGGCGGTGACCTCGCTGTCGAGCATCCAGCGCACGTCCTTGCCCGGGTTCTCCGCGCGGATGTGCCCGTGGAGCTCGACCGCCGCGTCCATGTCCCCGTTCCAGAGCGAATGGACGGCGTTGGGATGCCACGGGTCGGCGTACTGGACGCCGCCGCCGTCGAAGACGCGGGCGATGGCGTTCCAGTCGCTCGCGTCGATCTTCTCCCGCCGCGTCCAGCCGAGCGCGACCAGCTGCCGGAGCACCCCGACGACGTCCACGTAGCGTTCGAACTCGTCCAGGGCCGCGTCCACACCCCGCGGGGCGTCGTCCCCCACGAGATCCCGCAGCCGGCGGACGGCGTCCAGGGCCTCGCGCGACGGTGGCGACGGCAGCACCTCGTACGGCGACGACCGGGAGCCGATGATCCTCACCGGCAGACTGTCGGGGAAGTAGTAGAACCTGCCGCCCAGAGCGCCCGTCCGGCGCCCCGACGGCGGAGCGGTTCCCACATCGCGTAGTCGGCCGAGCTCATCGATGAGTTCCCTCCGGACCCGCTCCTCCTCCTTCGTCAGCTCCGCCGACGTCGAGCAGGTGAGGATGGTCCTCGAGCGAGCGTGGCGTCGCGTAGAACCGGGCGAGGGCCTGCAGGCGATCCTCCGGCGGCAACGCCGGCGATGACGGGTTCTCCCAGCTGGAGACGAGCGGCACGCTGACGCCGAGAGCGTCGGCGAGCTGTCGCTGCGTGACGTAGACCCCGAGAGCGTTGGCACGCAGCTCACGCAGGCGCGCGGCGAGGCCGCCCTGCTCCTGCACTGATGCCATGTCCGCCTGTCTCTGCGTCCAGCGAGAAGTCGCGACTGAACCGACGGAACTTCACTGTACACGTCGGCTTCGGTCGCGCAGTCATCTACGGCGCGTCGCGGTCGGCACGGTCGCACGGCGGATGTCGAGCAGGTCGAAACCTCCTGCTCGTCACCTTGCGTGGCCTCCCGCCCGAAGGTGCCGAAGTGCCCGAAAAGCACTGGCGGAAGCGCTTCAGCGGTCGCACACTGTCTACATGAGGTTCAGCTGAATGATCTGAACTTCACTCGCGTTCAATGACGAGCGCCTGAGCCACCCACGAGGAGGGCCTCACCCGAAGCGACAGGAGTAGACCATGCTCCAGCTCACCGCGATCGTGCACCCCGCCGCTCAGGCCACGAGCCAGGCGGCCACGTCGTCCGACGGCGTCACGAACATCGCCGTCCTCCTGGCCGCCGGCCTTATGGTCGTCGTCCTCCTCCGTCTCGTCCGCGTGTTCGGCACCCTGGTGAGCACGCTCGCCACCGCGGCCTCCGCGCTCGGCGGCGTACTCCTCATCGCCGTCGCCATGCTCGTGGCCTTCATGATCACTGTGGGCCTGCACGGCATCGGGCGCTGAGGCCCCGGCTCGCCGGAGACCTCCGCCAGGCCCCTCCAGCTGCGGTCGGGCGGGTTGACCTCGCGCCCGTCCGACCGCCACCAGCCGCAGCTGGCAGACTGCTCGGATGCCGGAGCGGGACGTGGCGGCGCTGCCGAAGGCCCATCTCCACCTGCACTTCACGGGCTCGATGCGGCCGGGCACCCTGGCCGATCTGGCCGCCAAGCACCGGATCAGGCTGCCCGAGACCCTGCGCGAGCACCACCTGGTCCGGCTCACCCCGGACGAGCGGGGCTGGTTCCGCTTCCAGCGGCTCTACGACGCCGCGCGCTCCTGCGTCCGGGACGCCGACGACATGCGCCGGATCGTTCTCGAGGCCGCCCAGGACGACGCCGCGGAGGGTTCGGGCTGGCTCGAGCTGCAGGTGGACCCGACCTCGTACGCGCCGTTCGTCGGCGGGCTCACGCCCGCGCTGGAGATCGTGATGGACGCGGCGCGCGAGGCGAGCCGGACGACGACCTGCGGCGTGGCCGTCGTCGTCGCCGCCAGCCGGATCCGGCACCCGCTCGATGCCCGCACCCTCGCCCGGCTCGCGGCGCACTACGCGGGCGACGGGCCCGGCGAGGTCGTCGGCTTCGGCCTCTCGAACGACGAGCGGCGCGGCGTCACGGAGGAGTTCGCGAAGGCCTTCGGCATCGCCGAGCGCGCCGGCCTGGCCGCCGTCCCGCACAGCGGGGAGCTGCTCGGGCCGGCGTCCGTCCGGACGGCGCTGGACGCCCTGCACCCGGACCGGCTCGGCCACGGCGTCCGGTCCGCCGAGGACCCGGCGCTGCTCGAGCGCATCGTCCGCTCCGGCATCGGCCTCGAGGTCTGCCCGGCGAGCAACGTGGCCCTGGGGGTCTATCCCACGCCCGCGGACGTGCCGCTGCGCCGCCTGGTCGACGCCGGCGCGCAGCTGGCGCTCGGCGCGGACGACCCGCTGCTCTTCGGCTCACGCCTCGCCGCCCAGTACCAATCCGCCCGCGACGTCCACGGATTCACGGACGCCGAACTCGCGGCCCTGGCCCGCTCCTCCATCGAGATGTCACGGGCGCCGCGAGAGGTCCGCAAGCGGCTCCTCGCGGGCGTCGACGACTGGCTCGCCGATCAGTAGTCGCTGTCCGGCCCCGGCAGGCCCTCGTCCGCGGGCGGCGTCACGCCGGGGACCTTCTCGGTCTCGGTGTGCTTGGGCATGTCCGCCGGCGTCGGGTGCTCCGGAGCCGGAGCCGGAGCCGCCGCTCGGGTCGGGGTCCGCCGCGGGCGCGTCGTCGTCCCCGCCGTCGCCGCGGTCGTCCCCGCCGTCCGGCGCGCCGTCGTCCGGGCGGCGGGCCGTGGCGCCGAGCTCCGCGGCGGCGTCGCCACGGGCGTGAGGTCGGGGACGGCGGCCATGACCGGGTACAGCTCGTCACCCTCGCCGGGGACGCCCACCGGCGTCCGCTCCAGCAGCGCGACCAGGCCCTCGGGGTCGTCCACGGTCACGGTCACGGCCGGGTGCCTGAGCAGGCCGGTCGGCAGCGCCGCCGCGACCGGCTCCCGGAACCGGATGCACGCCCCGCGGCGCCACGACGTCCCGAAGGTGACGCCCCGGTCGGCCAGCGAGACGTGCGGTCCGAGCACCTTGAACGGCAGGTAGGGACCGGTGACGCTCGCCCCCGCCACGTTGGAGCGCGGCGTGCTCAGCGACCACGGCCCGAACCGGACGCTGAGGTCGTCGTCCGTCACGTCGACGTGCGCGGTCCAGGGCGTGACGCCGATCAGGGCCAGCGGCCAGGAGAGGACGCGGGAGAAGGTGAAGTCGAAACGGTCCACGCCAGGGTCCTACCCGGCCGTCCCCCGCTCACACTCGGCTCAGAGCGGAACGCCGACCAGCACGGGCTCGGGCTCGAGCTGGACCCCGAACGCGGCACGCACGCCGTCGCGCACCTCGCGGGCCAGCCGGACGAGGTCCTCGGCGGTGGCGCCGCCGCGGTTGCTCAGGGCCAGCGTGTGCTTCGTGGAGAGCGCCGCGGGCCCCGGGAGCCCGAACCCGCGGTGGAAGCCGGCGTGCTCGATGAGCCAGGCCGCGCTCGTCTTGACCGTGCCGTCCGGCAGCGGCCACCGCGGCGCGTCCGGCGGCAGGGCCGACGCCTGCTCGGCCGGCAGCACCGGGTTGGTGAAGAAGGAGCCGGCGCTCCAGGTGTCGTGGTCGGCCTCGTCGAGCACCATGCCCTTGCGCCGCCGCAGGGCGAGCACGGCCGCGCGGACGTCGGTGAGCGGGGCCCGCCCGCCGACGCTCGATGCCGAGGGCCTTCGCGAGTTCGGCGTACCGGACCGGGCCGCCGAGGTCGGCGATCCGCAGCTGGAACGTGACCTCGAGGACGACGAACCGGGGACCGCCGCGGAACCGTTCCTGCTTGAGCCGGGACGTCCGGTAGCCGAACTCGGCGTCCGCCGAGGCCAGGGTGCGGATGCGGCCCTCCTGACGGTCCCAGGTGCGGATCGTCGCGATGGTCTCGGAGACCTCCTGGCCGTAGGCGCCGACGTTCTGCACCGGAGTCGCGCCGGTGCAGCCGGGGATGCCGGAGAGCGCCTCGACACCCGCGAGGCCGCGCTCGACGGTGACGGCGACGAGGTCGTCCCACGGCTCGCCGGCGGCGACCCGGAGCGTCACGCCGGCGCAGGCGCTCGCGTCGTCCTCCGTCACGCCGCGGGTGGCGATCCGGACGACGGTCCCGTCGAAGCCGGCGTCGCCGACGAGGAGGTTCGAGCCGCCGCCGAGCACGAGCACGGGCTCACCCCGGCTGTCGCACGCGCTCACCGCGTCGATGACGTCGTGGGTCGTGGTCGCCGTGACCAGCCGCCGGGCGGGTCCGCCCACACGCAGCGTGGTGAGCGCCGCGAGCGGGACGTCGACGCTCTCGGCCAGCCCCGCGAGGGGTGCCACGGTGGCCGACCCTCCCGTGGCGGACATGTCGGTCACGCCACCACGCTAACCGAGCGGACCTGCCGGGATGCCACCGGACATGCCCGGAACTCGCGTCGGCGGCCGACGGTCAGGCCAGCCGGACGACGGCCTGCGCGCGCCCGAGGACCTTCTCGCCGCCGCTCGTCGCCGTCAGCTCGACGCGCACCGTGCGCGCCTGCTCGTCCTTGGCGGTCACCACGCCGGACACCTCGAGCCCGGCGCCCGTGTCGTCGTCCGGCACGACCACCGGCTTGGTGAACCGGACCCCGTACTCCAGCACGGCCCCCGGATCGCCCGCCCAGTCGGTGACGAGCCGCGCGGCGGTGGCCATGGTGAGCATGCCGTGCGCGATGACGTCGGGAAGGCCGACCGACTGCGCGATGCGCTGGTTCCAGTGGATGACGTTGAAGTCCCCGCTGGCCCCGGCGTACCGCACCAGGTCGAGCCGGGTCAGCGGGAAGGTGCGCGACGGCAGGACGTCGCCGACGGAGACGGCGTCGAAGGCCGGTCGACCCATCACTGACCTCCCCGGACGACGATGGTGGAGAGGGCGGTGGCGACGGGCTCCCCGCCCTCGGTCGCGATCTCGACCCGGGTGGTCACCATCCCGTGCCCGCCGGCCTCGCGGACCCCGTCGACGTGCAGCGTCCCCACCAGACGGTCGCCCGCGACGATGGGCCGGTGGTGGGTGAACCTCTCCTCGCCGTGCACCACCCGCGAGTAGTCGATGCCGGACTGCGGGTCCTGGACGACGGCGGCCTCGGCGCGCTGCGCGACGATGATGGCGAAGGTCGGGGGCGCGATGACGTCGGGATGCCCGAGCGCACGAGCGGCCTCCGGGTCGCGGTGCGCGGGGTCGTCGCTGCCGATGGCTGCGGCGAACTCGGCGATCTTCTCGCGACCGACCTCGTACACCGGGGCCGGCGGGTACTCCCGCCCGGCGATGTCAGGGTTGACGCCCATCCGGATCCTTCCGCCGTGCCGATCGAATCGCCGCCCCCAGGGCACCCATGATGAACGACGAGGCCGCTCCGTGGGGAGCGGCCTCGGGTGGTGCGCCTGGTGCTGCGAAGGTCAGCGGGTCTCGCGGTGCTCGGTGTGCTTGCCGCAGGTGGGGCAGAACTTGGCGAGCTCGAGCCGGTCAGGGTCGTTGCGCCGGTTCTTCTTCGTGATGTAGTTGCGGTTCTTGCACACCGTGCACGCCATCGTGATCTTCGGTCGAACGTCCTGCGTCCTGCTGGCCACGGTGCAGCCTTCTTTCGGTCGAAGCGTCGGTGGGTGTCCGCCGCTGAAGCGGGGACGGCACGAGCAACGGCCCGCGCCCGCACGATGTTCCAGGGTACGCGACCGACCCGGGGTCGGTCGAACTCCGGCGTGGTAGCGGAGGCGGGACTCGAACCCACGACACAGCGATTATGAGCCGCTTGCTCTACCGACTGAGCTACTCCGCCCTGACGGACCCCCGCCCGCATCCGGGCGGGGCCCGACGTGAGCCCCGATAGGGAATCGAACCCTAGACCTTCTCCTTACCATGGAGACGCTCTGCCGACTGAGCTATCGGGGCGTACCCGCAGGAGCCTTTCGGCACGCTGCGAGGTCGACGGTAGGCCACGGTACACGGCCCGCCCGCTCGCGCGCCAAACCGCGCTCCCGCGCGTCGACCGGCCGTCAGGGAGGCTGCACCCGGGGTCAGGCGGCGCCCGGCTGCACCACGGTGATGCGCATCTGGTTCGCGCAGGGGCTGACCCGTTGGGAGAGCGTCGACGTCCGGCGGCTGTCCGGAGGGGTCACCAGGAGCAGCGGGTACGAGGGGCACGCGGACGAGCCCGGCGGCACGTTCCGGACGCCGAGCGAGGCGTGGGCGGAGCTCCCCGCGGCGAGGACGACGCGCGCCGGCTTCGTACCGGTGTCCCGCATCGCGTCGACCTTGGCGGTGCCCGCCGCATCCGCGGCCGCCACCCCGGGGAAGCCCTGGAGGTAGCACGACCCGCTGCTCCGGTTGGTGAAGACGATCCGGTAGAAGATCGTGCCCGCCGCCCCCTCGCCGCCTCCGACGGAGACCAGCGAGGGAGGGGCCGTCGCACCGCGGCGTCCCCGCCGTGCTCGGGCTGCCGCCTCCGCTGGGCGTGACGACGATGTGCGGGGGCGAGGCGCTCGGGGTGCCTCCGGTTACGGTCGTCGTCACGGTGGCGGTGCCCGGAGCCGCGGCCGATCCGCTCGAGCACGCCGAGAGCCCCATCGCCAGCATCGCCAGGACGATCGCCGGCCTCCGTCGCGCGCTCATGCCGCCACATTAGGGGCGCGTGGACGGCGCCGGATCGGCCGACCGGACGACGACGGCCCCTGACCGGATCAGTCCTGGTCAGGGGCCGCTTCTGCTGCTGTGGCGGGTGATGGATTCGAACCAACGTAGGCTTAGCCGACGGTTTTACAGACCGCTCCCTTTGGCCACTCGGGCAACCCGCCTCGCCGCCGACCCCGTCGACGGCGGATGCAAGGATAGCAAGCTCCAGGAGCAGGTCGTGCGGACGATCCGCCGCGACCGTGGACCCGATCGGAGGGGTGGGCAGTGGCGAGCGAGTCGTCGTTCGACGTCGTCAGCAAGGTCGACCGGCAGGAGGTCGACAACGCGCTCCACCAGGCCGGCAAGGAGATCTCGCAGCGCTACGACTTCAAGAACGTGGACGCCTCGATCGTGTGGAGCGGCGACACGATCGTCATGCGCGCGAACAGCGAGGAGCGGGTCAAGGCGGTGCTCGACGTCTTCCAGACCAAGCTCGTCAAGCGCGGCGTCTCGCTCAAGGCGCGTGGACGCCGGTGAGCCGCGGCCGTCCGGCAAGGAGTACCGGATCGAGGCCGGCCTCAAGGAGGGCCTCACCCAGGAGAACGCGAAGAAGATCTCGAAGCTGATCCGCGACGAGGGCCCCAAGAACGTCAAGGCCCAGATCACCGGCGACGAGCTGCGGGTCTCCGCCAAGAGCCGCGACGACCTCCAGGCCGTGATCGCGCTCCTCAAGGGGGCCGACCTGGACGTCGCGCTGCAGTTCATCAACTACCGCTGACTCCGGCCGTCCCGGCCGAGGCGACCGACGACGACAGTGGCGCCGAGGTCCTCGTCCGTGACGGCGTCCGGGTCGAAGTTCGCGGCGGTGAGGATGCCGGCGGTGGCCTCCGCCTGGGTCTCGCCGAGATCGAGGAGGAGGAGCCCGCCGGGCCGCAGCCAGGCGGGCGCCTGCGCGACCAGCCGCCGGACGACGTCGAGGCCGTCCGCACCCCCGTCGAGAGCGGTGCGTGGCTCGTGGTCGCGCGCCTCGGGCGGCATGAGGCGGACGGCCTCGGTCGGCACGTAGGGCGGGCTGGCGGCGACGACGTCGACACGGTGCCGCAGCCGGGCGGGGAGCGCCTCCAGCAGGTCGCCGTGGTGCACCTCGGCGACGCCGGCCAGCGTCGAGCGTGCCGACCGGACCGCGACCTCGTCGATCTCGGTGGCGTGGATCTCCACGGCGTCCCCGGCGGGCAGCCGGGCGGCGACGGCTGCCGCGACCGCGCCCGAGCCGCAGCAGGCGTCCACGACGACGGCGGGGCGGCCGACCGCGGCCAGGCCGGCGAGCGCCTGCGCGACGAGCAGCGCGGTCCGCTGCCGCGGCACGAAGACGCCGGGGCCGACCGGGATGCGCAGCCCCTCGAACTCCGCCCAGCCCAGGACGTGTTCCAGCGGCTCGCCCGCCACCCGCCGGCGCACGAGCTCCTCCAGCTCGCCCGGCGTCCGGGCCTGTGCACGGAGCAGCCGCGCCTCGTCCTCGGCGAAGACGCACCCGGCCGCGCGCAGGGTGGCGACGAGGTCGTCCGTCACTCAGGCCGTGACGAGGGTGAGGGGCGCGTCGGTGACGACCGAGAGGAGCCGGCCGGCGACGTCGGTGGTGATCGTCAGCGGCCGGCCGGCCACCCGCAGCCCCTCGGCGCGGACGCCGCCGAGCGGAGCCGGCTGGACGGGCCGGACGTCGAGGGTGCCGTGCGGGACGTCGGGCTGGAGGCCGAGGACCGCGGTGAGCAGGGTGACGACGGAGGCCGCCGCCCAGGCCTGAGGGCGGCAGGCGGCGGGGTACGGCACCGGCTCCGGGACCTCCCAGCGGCTGTCGCCGCCCCACAGCTCCGGCAGCGGGCCGGGCAGCGCGAGGCCGGCGGCGAGGATGCCCTCGACGAGTTCGAGCGAGTGCAGCACGTGACCGCTGCGGGCGAGGCCGAGGATCGTGATGGCCGTGTCGTGCGGCCAGACCGTGCCGCAGTGGTAGCGCGACGGGCCGTAGCCGCCGGCGCGGGAGGACATGGTGCGCAGACCGTAGGCACCCGACAGTTCGGGCGAGGCGATCCGGCGGGCGACGAGGTCGGTCTCGTCGGCGTCCAGGATGCCGGTCCCGAGCAGGTGGCCCATGTTGCTGGCGACGGCGTCCACCGGCGTCCCGAACCGGTCCAGTGCCATCGCGGGGTACGGACCCTCGGCGTCCTCGACCCAGAAGGACGTGCGGAACCGGTCGGCGAGCCGGCCGGCCCATCCCTGCCACTTGTCGGCGCCCGGCCGGCCGAAGGCGTCGAGCAGCGCGGCCCCGCCCACGGCGGCCTCGTGGGCATAGCCCTGCACCTCGGCGAGCGAGACCGGTGGAAGGGCGAGCCGGCCGTCCCGGAACCGCACGGCGTCCGGCGAGTCCTTCCAGCCCTGGTTGGCCAGGCCCGGTGGCGTTGCGCCGGTTGTAGGCGACGAAGCCCTCGCCGGTGGTCGCCTCGAGCCAGCCCAGTGCGGCCTCGAGGGTGGGCAGGAGCGGCTCGATCTCCTCCGCGGGCAGGCCCCACCGCCATGCGTCGTGGAGCAGGCAGATCCAGAGCGGGGTGGAGTCGATGCTGCCGTAGTACAGCGGGGGGATGCGCAGCCCCGCCCCGTTGTCGAGGACGTCGCGGCGGAGCTCGTGGATGATCTTTCCGGGCTCCTCCTCGGAGACCGGGTCGTCCTCCGTGCCCTGCAGTCGGGCGAGCGTGCGCAGGGTGCCGCGGGCGAGCGCCGTGCCCAGCGGCAGGAGCATCCGCGCGGCCCAGATGCTGTCGCGCCCGAACAGGGTGAAGAACCAGGGGGCGCCGGCGGCGAGGAAGACGTCGTCGGGCGCCTCGGGCGTGGCCATCCGCAGCCCGTGCAGGTCGTCGAGGCAGCGGCTCAGCAACCGGCTCAGCCGGCGGTCGTCCGCGCGGATGTCCGGGTTCTCCCAGGTGGGAGCCGCGGGCGGGCGGGTGACGGCGGCGCCGACGTCCTCGATGCGGACCTCCCACTCGAGAGCTGACCCGGTCGCCCTGGTCGAGGTTGACCGACCACACGAGGGCGCCGGCCGCGGGGTAGAGGGTCGCCTCGGGGGCGGTGACGGTGACCCGGGTGTCGCCGTGCTCCCACACCAGAGCGTCGTCCACCTGCTTGGCGACGGACTGCTGCCCCAGGGCACCGAACTTGACCCGGTCGACGTCGAGGAGGTCGGTCCCCAGCTCGAGACGGAGGCCGGTGCGGACGGGCATGCCCGCCCAGGAACTCACCACGATCTCCTCGTGCAGCCGGCCGGGCGTGATCTCCCGGATCCGCTCGACCCGCACGCTGGGGTCGGCGACGCGGTCGCCGACGTTGCGGGCGAAGGCGACGAAGCGGGCCCGGCCCGCGCCGTCCGCCGCCCCGAGCACCGCGTCGGGGAGCTCGCCGCCCACGGTCAGTCGGACCCGGGAGATCGCGCGGATGTCCGCGTGGAACAGTCCCTGCGCACCCTCCCCCGGGCCGGCCGCGTCGAGGTCCCCGGACGGGCTGCAGAGCAGCACGCTCGGCGCCGCCGCCACCACCACGTGGTGGTGCAGCAGCGGCTGACGCGGGTCGCCGGCCTGCGGGGCCTCCGGGACCGGCGTGCGCCGAGGTCGTGGGGTGACCGCGTCGGCGCGTGCGGAAGTCGACACGTGGAACCTTGTCATCTCGAGGTGCGGGCAGGGCGGCGGCGGGCGGACCCGCCGATGGCCGGAGCCGTTGTTCGGCGAGCCGGCCGGACAGGGGTGGCCCGGCAGGCAGGGAAGTCAGGCGCGTTCGCGCGGGCCCGAACAGTGTTTGTCAAGCGTGCCGCATGAGACGGGCACACGCCCGGCGAATGCCCCCATCCGAGGGGGAACGACCCTGCCGGGCGTGGGCTGGGCCTCGCGCTCAGCGGCCGCCGAAGGCGAGCGGGAGCACGACGTTGCCGAGGACGCCGACCGCGAGGAGGGCGTAGAACGCCCCGGCGACGAGGCCGCCGGGTAGACCGAGCGGGTCGGCGACGGCAGCGAGGCCGGCGCGCGACCAGACAGCGGGGCGGCCCGCGTCGGCGAGGCTGCGCGGGGAGGCGACGCCCAGCGCGGCGACGCCGAAGAGCCCCAGGCTCACCAGGCACCAGTACGCCGGCGCCCCGCCGTGGCCGGCGGCCACCAGGACGCCGGCCGCCGCGAAGCCCGCGGCGAACGCACCGAGGCCGGCGAGCATGACGCCCGCCTGGCGCGGTCGCAACGGCGGTGGCGGGACCTCGGACGCGGCGGTCCGCCGGCGGCCGGCACCCCCGCGAGGAAGGGGACGGCGGGCGCTCCGGGCGTCATCGGTGCCCGCGGGGCGTGCACCGGGGCGACGGGCCGGCGTCACCGCCGGTACCCGGCCATCGTCTCGAGGCGGGCGATGCGGTCGGCCATCGGCGGGTGCGTGCTGAACAGGCGGGAGAGGCCGTCGCCGCGGAACGGATTGGCGATCATGAGCGCGCTGGCGTTGACGATCTCGCGCTCCGGGGGGAGTGGCAGCTGACGGGTGCCGAGCTCGAGTTTGCGCAGGGCGGAGGCCAGCGCGAGGGGGTCGTTGGTCAGCCGCGCGCCGTCCTCGTCGGCGTCGTACTCACGCGTCCGGCTGATCGCCATCTGGATCACGCCGGCGGCGAGCGGGCCGAGCACCAGGAGAGCGATCGCGGCGACCGGGTTGGGCCGGTCGTCGTCGTCCCCGCCGCCGAAGAACAGCGCGAACTGGGCGATGAAGGTGATCGCGCTCGCGACCGCAGCGGCGACCGAGGCGGTGAGGATGTCCCGGTTGTACACGTGCATCAACTCGTGGCCCAGCACGCCGCGCAGCTCGCGCTCGTCGAGCATCTGCAGGATTCCCTCGGTCGCGCAGACCGCGGCGTTGCGGGGGTTGCGCCCGGTGGCGAAGGCGTTCGGCGCCATCGTCGGCGACACGTACAGCCGCGGCATCGGCTGCCGGGCGCCCGTCGAGAGCTCCCGGACGATCCGGTACATCACGGGCTGCTCGGCCTCGCTCACCGGCCGCGCCCGCATCGCGCGCAGGGCCAGCTTGTCGGAGTTCCAGTAGCTGTAGGCGTTGATGGCGAGTGCGATGACCAGCGCGATGACGAGGCCGCTCCGGCCCGCGATCAGCGCGCCGACGAGCAGCAGGAAGGCGGACAGCCCGCCCAGCAGCACCGCGGTCTTGAGGCCGTTGTAGTGCCGGTGACCCATGAGGTCGCTCGCTCCTTCGTTCCGTGCGGTCTCCGCACACCTACCCGCACAACGCCGCCGGACACGGGTGCAGTTCCCGGGTGCCCCACGCTCAGCGCGGAAGCCCGGGCGCCAGCCCTGCGACGAACTGCGGCCAGACGGAGAGGGCGACGCACGCGGCCCCGGCCGCACCCAGCGCCAGGCCCTCGGCGGTGCGCACTCGCCAGGTGGGTACCCGGGCCCGGGTCGGGGTGAAGAGCAACGCGGCCCAGCGGAGGTAGTAGACCAGACCGAGGGCGACGTTGGCTGCCGCGATCAGGGCGACCGGCCAGACGCCGGCGTCGACGACCGGGCGGACGGCGAGGACCTTCGCCACCAGGCCGACGATCCCGGGCGGGAGCCCGGCAAGACAGGCGAGCCCGAAGGCGAGGACGGCGGCGGCGACCGGCTCCCGCCGGGCCAGGCCCCGATACGCCTCGACGGTGTGCTCCTCCCCCGCCGGGTGATGCCGGGCGAACACGACGACGACCGCGAACACGGCCAGGGTGGCCGCGACGTAGGCGGCCAGATAGCCGACCGCGGCCGCGGACGCCGCCTGCGCCTGCGCCGGACCGGCCGGACCCGCACCGGCGAGCGGAAGGATCACCCAACCCGCCTGTGCCACGGTCGACCAGGCGAGCAGCCTGACGGCGACCCGCTGGCGGAGCGCGACCAGGTTGCCGACGGTGACCGTGAGGACGGCGACGCCGCCGACGACGGGCGCCCATGTTGCCGGCCAGGGGCAGGACGCCGACGGTCAGCAGGACGATCGCGGCCGCAGCCCCCGCCGCCTTGGACACCGTCGAGAGGAAGGCCGCGATCGGCAGCGGCGCCCCCGCGTAGGTGTCCGGCGTCCACAGGTGGAACGGGACGACGGACAGCTTGAACGCGATGCCCGCGACGGCGAGCAGCACGCCGAGGACGGCGACGGCCTTGACCCGCGGAGGCAGCCCGGGCTCGCCGAGTGCGGTGGCGATCCGCTCGAGGTGGGCGGAGCCGGTCGCCATGAGCAGCAGTGCGGCGCCGAGCAGCAGCAGGCCGAGGGACGTCAGCGCCGTGAGCAGGAACGTCACCGCTCCCTGGGCGCCCTGCGGGTCCCGGCGCAGGGCGACGAGACCGACGGCGGGCAGGGTGGCGGTCTCGAACGCGACGACCAGGGTGGCGAGGTCGCGGCCGCCGGCGAGGGCGGTGGCACCGGCGACGGCTGCGAGCAGCAGGACGTGGTGCGGGACGCGGGCGTGGGCACCGGGGCCGTCGAGCGTCAGCAGCAGGCAGACGATCGCCGCGCCGAGCGTCACCGCCTGCAGCGACAGGGTCAACGGAGACGCCACGAAGGAGCAGACCGTCAGCTGCAGGCCGCCGCCGGGCACGCAGGCCGTCTCCCGGTCGGCACCGCCGGCGGCGAGTGCGACGACGGCGGCACCGGCCGCGACCAGTCCGGCGAGTGCGACGACGTCGTGGACGCGGCGCGTCCCTCGCCGCTCGACGTCGGCGCCGCGGGGCGGCACCACGGCGTCGACGAGCAGGATGACCAGGGCCGCCGCGACGGGGGCCGCGATCGGCGCCACCGCCAGCCAGTCCAGGGCCTGGACGCCGGGGAGCCCGGTCACGGGAGCGCTCCGCTGCGGGCACCGAGCAGGGCGCGGACCGCGGGCCCCGTGACGTTCAGCAGCAGCCAGGGCAGGACGCCGAGCACGCCGACCGCGACCACCAGCGGACCGGTGACGGCCACCTCGTGCAGGGTCGCGTCGCCCATGGTGACCGGCGGGGGGACGCCGGGCAGGCCGTCGACCGACCGGGCGTCACCGCCCGGGGTGGGCAGCGGACCGTGCCAGATCAGGCGGAGCACCCGCAGCAGATAGGCCGCGGCGACGGCGGTGCCGACAGCCGCGAGCACGGCGAGGGCCCGGTCGAGCGGACCGAGCGCGGTCGAGCTCCACGCTCCGGCGATGGCCAGCAGTTCGCCCCAGAAGCCGGCGAGCCCGGGCAGACCCAGCGCGGCCAGGGACCCGAAGGCGAGCAGCCAGCCCAGCCGCGGCAGGCGGTCGCGCAGGTCGGGGCCGATCACGGTGAGGTCCGCGCTGTGGTGGCGGTCCTTGAGGGCGCCGACCACGAGGAACAGCAGCCCCGTGACGAGGCCGTGGGCCACGTTCGCGAACAGCGCGCCCTGCAGCCCGATCGCGGTGAGGGACGCGATGCCGAGCAGCACGAAGCCCATGTGCGCCACCGACGAGAACGCGACCAGGCGTTTGAGGTCGCGCTCCACGAAGCAGGCCAGCCCGCCCCAGAGGACGCCGGCGACGCCGAGGGCGCCGAGCAGCGGCGCCAGGGAGCGCACGCCCTCGGGCACGATCGGTACGGCGATCCGGACCAGGCCGTAGGTGCCCATCTTGAGGAGCACGCCCGCGAGGAGCACCGAACCGCCGGTCGGGGCGATCGTGTGCGCGGGAGGCAGCCAGGTGTGGAACGGGAACATCGGCGCCTTGATCGCCAGGCCCCCGATGATCAGTGCTGCCGCGATCACCTGCTCCGTGCTGCCGAGCGCCGGACCTCCGTCGGCACCGGCCGCGCGCGCGGTGAGGACGTCGATGTCCGTCGTGCCGTACCGGACCGCCACGAGCAGCAGGCCGAGCAGGAGAACGGCGGACCCGAACGCGGTGAACAGGACGAACCGGTTGGCGGCGTCCCGGCGGGCGCCCTCACCGCGGACCGGCGTCACGCCCCGCGGCCCGTAGGACGAACGCTGCTGGTCGTCGCCCCAGAACGCGACCACGAACCACATGGGGATGAGGACCGCCTCGAACGCCACGAAGAACAGCAGCAGGTCGCGGGCCGTGAAGGTCGCGATGGCCCCGGCCTCGACGGTGAGGTAGCAGGCGAGGAGCCCGTGCACGCGCCCGGTGACCGGGCGGACCCGCACGACGTGCCCGCAGACGAGCAGCCCGAGCAGGACGGTCAGCAGCACCAGCGGCATCGAGATGCCGTCGACGGCGAGGTGGGCGCGCACGCCCAGCGCCGGGATCCAGGGGGCATCGACGGCGAGCCCGGAGCGCCCCGCGTCGTAGGGCGCGGCCGCGACCGCCGCGGCGATCCCCAGGAGGAAGGTGACGGCGGCGAAGCCGGCGGCGAGGCGCGCGGCGGCGGTCTCCCCCAGCCGGCGCAGGAGCAGCAGCAGGACGGCGCCGAGGAGCGGAACGCCGACGAGCGCCGGCAGGAGCCAGGTGGAGTCGACGCGGGTCACGTGAGCACCACCCCGACGACGCCGACGACGACGGCCCCCACGGCGAGCCAGGCGAGGTACCCGGTCGCGAGGCCGCTCTGCGCGCGGGCGAGCAGCACGGAGCCCCACCGCGCCAGGACGGGCACGCCCCGGACGTAGCCGTCGACCACGTCCCGGTCGCCGCCGCGCACGAGCCGGGCGAGCGCGCCGTACGGCCGGACGACGAGGGCCTGCTGGACCTCGTCCAACCGGTAGCCGGCGCGGAGGAACGAGGTGAGGCGGACGGGCAGCGCCAGCAGGGCGTCACGCTCGGCGTTCCTGCTCGCCGCCCCGATCCCCCAGGCGAGGCCGGCGACCGAGAGGGCGGTGCCGGCGAGGGCGGTGAGCGGGTCGACGTGCACGTTCCGCAGCGCGTCCGGCGGGTGGGCCAGCACGAGCCCGACCAGCACGGTCGGCACCGCGAGCACCCAGAGCGGCCAGGTCATCGCAGGCGGCAGGACGGCACCCTGACCGTGGACCTCGAGGGCGTCCGGGACGAGGTCGAGGTCGTCCTCCCCGCCTGCGGCGGGCACGGTCGCCATCGCCGCCGGCGGTGGATCGCCCAGGGCGACGATCGCGAAGGCCCGGCCGGCGTAGGCGCCGGTGACGAGCGTCGTCAGCAGACCGCTCGCGAGCACGAGCTGGGCGGGCCACCCGAGGGTGCCCGTGCCCGCGTCGGCCGCGGCCAGCACCGCCTCCTTCGACCAGAAGCCGGAGAACGGCGGGAGGCCGGCGAGAGCGGCCAGCCCGACGGCGAGCAGGGCGGCCAGCGGCGGATGGCTGTGGCGGAGGCCGCCCATGTCGCGCAGCAGGGTCGACCCGACGATGTGCGCGATGCAGCCCGCGACGAGGAACAGCAGCGCCTTGAAGGCGGCGTGGCTGAGCAGGTGGAGGACGGCCGGGGCCGCGCCGTTGGCCGCCCTCGCCACGGCGAGGCCACCGAGCATGTACGCGACCTGGCTCACCGTCGACCAGGCGAGCAGCCGCTTGAAGTCGTCCTGTGCCAGGGCGGCGAGTGCGGCCCCGAGCATCGTCACCGCCGCGATGACGGCGGCCACGGTGAGCGCGGCCGGCGCGGCGAGGAAGAGCGGGAGCAGCCGCGCGACGAGGTAGACACCGGCCACGACCATGGTGGCGGCGTGGATGAGGGCCGAGACCGGAGTGGGGCCCTCCATCGCGTCGGGGAGCCAGGTGTGCAGCGGGAACTGCGCGGACTTCCCGGCGACACCGGCGAGCAGGAGCAGCACGGCCGCCAGCGCCGTCCCGGCCGGCAGCGTCGGCGCGGCGGCCAGGACTGCGGGGATCGACGTGGTGTGCAGGACGCCGAGGAGGAGGACCACCGCCAGTAGCACGCCGAGGTCGCCCACCCGGGTGACGAGGAAGGCCTTCACGGCCGCGGCGCGCGCCGCCGCCCGCTCGCTGTGATGGCCGACGAGCAGGTACGAGCATGCGCCCATGACCTCCCACCCGAGCAGGAGGAGGACCAGGTCGTCGGCGTGGACGACGGTCATCATGGCGGCGATGAACAGGGAGACGGTGGCCGCGTAGGCGGGGTACCGGGTGGGCGCCTGCTCGACCGGATCGTCGGGGATCTCGGCGAGGTAGGCCGTGGAGTAGACCTGCACGCAGAGCGCCACGAGGCCGACGGCGACTGCCACGGTGGCGCTGAGCGCGTCGGCGCGCAGGTCGAGGGCGATCCGTGTCGAGCCCAGGTCGAGGGAGCCCAGGAACGGGACCCGATGGCCGCCGGAACCGGTGAAGACGGTCCAGGCCTCCACCAACGCGGCCGCCAGAGTGGCGACGGCGCCTAGCACCGCCCACTCGCGCCCCCAGACCGGGTTGCGGCGGGCCAGCGGCAGCCCGACGACGGCGACGAACGCGGGCAGGACGACCGTGCTCGCCGCGGCGGTCGTCGCGATGCTCATGGCGCCTCCCCCGCGGCGGCGGGCCCCGGAATGACCGTGGTGGTCGCGGCGCTCATCGCGCCTCTCCCGTGGCGACCGGCCGCGGTACGTCGGCGGTCGCCGGGTCCTCGGAGTAGGTCGGGGAGGCCTCGCCCAGCTCGCGGACGGCGCTGAGGTCGCTCGTCCTGCGCACCCGGAAGAGCAGCAGGACGACCGCGAGGGCCAGCCCCACCTCGGCGGCGGCGATCGTGATGGCGAAGACGGCGAGCACCTGACCGGCCAGCAACGGATCGGCCGCGGGCACGCTGCCGGGCGGAGCACCCGGCCGCTCGAGACCCGCGAGACCACCGGCCGGCAGCGCGGACGCGGCGACGAACAGCACGCCCGCCGCGGCCACGAGGAGTTCGGCGCCGACGAGGACCAGGACGGCGTTCCGGCGGGCGACGAGGCCGTAGACGCCGGCGCCCGCGAGCACCGCGGCGAGGACGACGGGACCGGCGAGATGGATCACTCGTCGCCTCCGCCGGGCTCCGGGCGGACCGGCGCGACGGCATCGGGAGCGGCCTCGGCGAGGGCCTGCTCCAGCCGGCCCAGGATCTCCGGCCCGGCCCGCCGCAGGCCGTCGTGGTGGTGGTCCTGGTCGTCGACGACGAGGACCGCCGCCCGTCGCGGCGGCGGTGGCGCGGGAGAGGTCGGGGTCGACGAACATGTCCCGCGCGTACACGCACGCCGCGACGGGAACGGTGTTCGCGCGCAGCCGCTCGGCGTCGTACAGCGGCCGCTCCCAGCGCCGGTCTGCGAGCAGGTCGGCGGCCTCCGCGAGCGGGACCAGGGCGGGATCGCTGCGGACGGAGTCGCGGTAGACGTTCTCCCCGGTCAGCGGCAGGCCGCCGTCGACCGGTTCGCGGGGCGGCCCCTCCTCGCCGCGCACCCGGTCCGACGACCACCCGCTGACGACGCCGAGGTCGCCGTAGCACGCCTCGTGGAGCACGGCGTAGAGCGGTGAGGTGGCGTAGGAGACCTGCTCGGCGACCTCCGCGAGGAAGGTGTCGGAGAGCGTGCGGCCGGGCACCGCCCACGCGTCCTCGGCGAGCCGTGCGACGAGGTCGGCGCCGCCCGCCGTGCCCAGCACCTGCCCGATCTCCTGCAGCCTGCCGACGGTGAGCCGCTCGCCCGTGGGCAGCCGCTCCTCGGCGCCACCGAGGAGGTGCCGCGCGACGTCGGCGAGGACGGACCGGGCCTGCGGATGGTCCTCGTCGAGCTCGCAGGTGCGGCGCTCGACCGCCCGCCGCGTCGCCCGGTAGAGGTCGTCGGGGTGGACGCCGACCGGCGGGACCCCGCCGGTGACGTAGGCGGCGGCGAGTCCCTCCGGCGCGAAGGAGAGGTACGACCAGACGCAGAAGCCGCCGAACGACTGGCCCAGCGCCGTCCACGGTCCGTCGCCGAGCAGGTGCCTGCGCAGCGCCTCGGCGTCCCGCACGATGGCGTCGGCGCGGAACAGCGCGAGCCGGTCGGCCTGCTCCGCCGGGGGAAGGCCCGCGAGCGTCGCGCGGTCCTGCGGGGTCGACAAGCCGGTGCCGCGCTGGTCGAGCAGGATCACCCGGTAGCGGCGCAGGGCCCAGGGGAGCCAGCCCGGCGCGTCGGCACCCGGCCGGGGCGAACGGTTGCCCGGGCCGCCCTGGAGGAAGACCAGGTAGGGCTGGTCCTCGTCGACGAGATCGGCGGCACGGACCTCCCGTGCGAACAGCCGGATCCGCTCGCCGTCCGGCACCTGTGCGTCCAGCGGCACGTCGAGCACGTGGTCGCCCGCCAGCATCCGGCCGCCGGCCCGGGGATCGCCCCACCAGCGGACCGCACGCGGCTCCGCACCCGTCGGCGCCCTCACCGCCGGTCCGGTCCCCGGGAGACGGCGAGCGCCGCGACGAGGGCCGCCAGCAGGAGCACGGAGAGCAGCTCGAAGGGCAGCAGCCAGCCGCCGAAGATCGCCTGCCCCAGCGGCCGCGCCTGACCGCGGGCCAGGTCCGGCGTCACCGACGAGTCGCCGACGGCGAGCGCGAGCGTGCCACCCACGAGCCCGGCGACGGCGACGCCGATCACCGCCGCGAGCGCACGTCGGGGCGGGTTCGCGTCGAGATCGGTCCGGACGCCGATGGGTGCCCGCGTGAGCATGAGCGCGAAGAGCACGAGCACGACCACCGCGCCGACGTAGACCAGCAACTGCACGAGCGCCACGACCTCGGCCCCGAGCGCGAGGTAGACCCCGGCGAGCGATCCCAGCGCCACGACCAGCCACAGGGCCGCGTGAACCACGTGCCGGCTGGTGACCGCGAGGACGCCGGACGTGGCGGAGAGCAGGGCGAACGCGGCGAAGACGACCTCGGCGGCGCTCACGTCGGGCGCCCTCGCGCCGGGCGCCGGGGCGGGGCGGCCTCCTTGGGCGGCGGGGCACCCGGATCGGGCTCGGGCGGCGGCGGGGCGGCGGTCGCCCAGCCGGCCAGCCGTTCCTTCTCGTGCAGCAGGTCACGGATGTCGAGCTCGGAGTACTCGAACTGCGGACTCCAGAACAGCGCGTCGAAGGGGCACACCTCCACGCAGATGCCGCAGTACATGCACAGGGAGAAGTCGATGGCGAAGCGGTCGAGCACGTTCCGCTGGCGCTCCCGGCCGCCCTCGACCGCCGGCAGCGTCTCCTTGTGCGAGTCGATGTAGATGCACCAGTCGGGGCACTCCCGGGCGCACAGCATGCAGACGGTGCAGTTCTCCTCGACCAGGCCGATCACGCCGCGGCTGCGCGGCGGCAACTCGGGCTCGACGTCGGGGTACTCCTGCGTGGTCGCCGGCCGGAACAGCGCGCGAGCCGTCGTCGCGAGCCCGCGCACCAGCCCGAGGCCGGGCCCGGGAGGGCCGGAGGGCGAAGGGGGCGGCGTCGCGTCCACGGCCAGCATCCTGCCCTGCCGCGGCGACGACGCGCGAGCGTGTGCCGCACCCGGTGTGGACGATGTCGCGAGCGGCGGTGCCTGTGGACGCCGATCAGGCCTGGGCGACGACGACCACCGTGGTCAGTGCGAGCTGCGCGAGCGCGACCGGTACGAGCACGCCCCAGGCGAGCCGCTGCAGCTGGTCCTCCCGCAGCCGGGGCCACGAGACGCGCAGCCAGATGACGACGACGGCGACCAGCGCGGTCTTCGCGAGCATCCACAGCGGACCGAGCACCGACGACGCGGGGCCCCGCCAGCCTGCGAGGAACAGCACCGCCACCAGCGCGGAGAGCACCACGATGCCGGCGTACTCCGCCAGCAGGAACAGCGCGAAGCGCAGCCCCGAGTACTCCGTGTAGGGCCCGACGACGAGCTCGGAGTCCGCGATCGGGATGTCGAACGGCGGGCGCTGGAGCTCCGCGAGGCCGGCCACCAGCAGCACGAAGGCCGCGGGTGCCTGCCACAGCAACCACCACGGTCGCCACGCCTCCGCGATCCCCACCAGCGACAGCGTCCCGGCGGCGATCGCCACGCTGCTCGCCGCGAGCACGAGCGGCAGCTCGTACGCGAGCAACTGCGCCGCGGAACGCATGGCCCCCAGCAGCGCGTACTTGTTCGCGCTGGCCCAGCCCGCCATCAGCGTGCCGAGGACGCCGACCGCGCTCGCCGCGAGCACGAACAGCAGCCCGGCGTCCAGGTCGGCGCCGACGAGGGACGGCGACAGCGGGATCGCCGTCAACGCGACCAGGTAGGGGATCAGGGCGACGCCGGGCGCGACGGCGAACACGGGCCGGTCGGCGGCGGTCGGGACGATGGACTCCTTCTGGGCGAACTTGACCCCGTCCGCGAGGAGCTGCGCCCAGCCGTGGAACCCGCCGGCGTACATCGGCCCGAGCCGGCCCTGCATGTGCGCCATCACCTTGTGCTCGGTCTGCCCGACGAGCAACGGCAGCACGAGGAACGCCACGACGACGAGCACGGCGCGGACGACGACGTCCAGCACGATCGACCCGTCAGGCATCGACGTCGTCCGACGCCGACCGGGGCCCCCAGGTGGCGGAGTCCGGGACGCCCGGCGGCAGGGTCTTGCGCCGGCCGGGAGCGGCGGCGGCGTGCGCGTCCGACTCCCCCGGCTCCTTGGCGCCCGGCCATGGCTTGCTCGCCCGCGCGGCCAGGACGAACGACTTGCGCAGCGGCGTCCCCTCGAAACCGTCCGGGCAGCAGCAGCGGGCGCAGCCAGTCACCGGAGCCGTCGTCGAAGCCGTCGAAGGTGACACCGAACATCTCGAACGTCTCGCGCTCGTGCCAGGCGGTGCCCGGCCAGACCGGCGTCAGGCTCGGCAGGTGCGCATCGGCGTCCGGCACCCGGGTGCGGAGCAGGAGGCGGCGGACGCCGGGAACCGGGGCGGCGGTGGACCGGCTGTCCAGGACGTGCACGACGACGTCGACGCCCGGCGGGTCGCCGTCGGGGACGTCGACGGCGGACAGCCAGTCGATGTAGTCCATACCGAGCTCGTCGCGCGCGTGCAGGGCGGCCTCCCGCCACTGCGCAACGGGCACGTCGACGACGGGGACGCCGGCGGCGTCGGTGCCGGTGGCCGGGAACGGGTCGGCGGGCTCCGTCACGGCTTCGCCACGAGGTCGCGGGTCAGGGCGGCGGCCGGCAGGTCGCGACGCGCCCCGCGCCGGCCGCTGCGGCGTCCGTAGCGGTGGGAGAGATCCTCGCTGGCGATCTTCTCCTGCAGTCGCACGATGCCCTGCAGCAGCGCCTCGGGGCGGGGCGGGCAGCCGGGCACGTAGACGTCGACCGGCACGATCTGGTCGACGCCCTTCGTCACGCAGTAGGAGTCCCAGTACGGGCCGCCGGAGTTGGAGCACGCACCGAACGAGATCACGTACTTCGGCTCGGGCATCTGCTCGTAGAGGCGCCGGACGGCGGGAGCCATCTTGTCCGTCACGGTGCCGGAGACGACCATGAGGTCGGCCTGCCGCGGGCCGTGCGCGAAGGGGATCACGCCGAGCCGGATGAAGTCGTGCCGGCCCATGCTCGCCGCGATGAACTCGATGGCGCAGCAGGCCAGGCCGAAGTTGAACACCCACAGGCTGTACCGCCGGCCCCAGTTGAGGACGAGCCGAAGCGGGTGCGGCGCCACCGCCTGACCGGCTCCGACGGACGGCAGCCCCAGGTCGACCGGGCGGGCGCCGCCCCGGCGGACCACAGCCCCCGGCACCGGTGTCACTGCCATCGCAGCGCCCCCCGGCGCCAGGCGTGCAGCAGGCCGACGGCCAGGACGCCGAGGAACACGCCCATCTCGGCGACGGTGGCCCACCCGAAGTCGCGGACCACGGTGGCCCAGGGGAAGAGGAAGACGGCGTCCACGGCGAACAGCACGTAGAGGAAGGCGTAGAGGTAGTAGCGGACCTGCGTCTGGGACCAGCCCCGGCCGACCGGGTCGACCCCGCTCTCGTAGGTCGCCAGCTTCTCCCGGGTCGGTGCGTCCGGCCGCAGGAGCCGGTTCGCCGCCAGGCCCGCGGTCACGAAGAGCACGCCGGCCGCGGCGACCGCGCCGACGACCAGCCAGGACTGCCCCGGGGACATGGCGACGACTGTAATGGGCGACTCCGACGGCGTCGCCCCGCCGCCGAGCCGTTCCGCGGCCGGTGGCGGCGCCGTCGAGGGGCGCTCGTCCGTCCGCCGTCACAGGCCGTAGTTGTCGGAGGGTCAGCCTTCCGGGTTACCCTGCTCGCCTCGGCAGCACTGCTGCCCGGTGCCGGTCGACGCCGCCCGGTGCCATCGACTCTGCGTCACGTTCGTTCTCGCCGGAGGCATCACCATGTCCCTGTCCGTGCGCCCCACGCCGTTCCGCGTCGTCGCGACGGCCTCCCTGGCGATCGCCGCCGCGGCGCTCGCCGGCTGTGCACCGGCGGACAGCGGGGGCAGCAGCTCGACGACGTCCGGCTCGGCGGCGGGGTCGCCCTCGGCGTCCGCGTCGGCGAGCGCGACCTGCAGCAAGGACAGCCTGAAGACGCAGACCTCGGGCAAGCTGACCGTCGCCACCGACAAGCCGGTCTACGAGCCCTGGTTCGTCGACGACAAGCCCGAGAACGGCAAGGGCTTCGAGAGCGCGGTCGCCTACGCCGTCGCCCAGAAGCTCGGCTTCGCCCAGGGCGACGTCGACGTGGACGCGGGTGCCCTTCGACTCCGTCATCCAGCCGGGCCCGAAGAAGTTCGACTTCGACATCAACGAGGTCTCGATCACCGACGAGCGCAAGAAGGCGGTGGACTTCTCCAGCGGCTACTACGACGTCGCGCAGGCGATCATCACCACCAAGGGCTCGAAGATCGCGAACGCGAAGAGCGTCGCCGACCTCAAGACCGCCAAGATCGGCGCCCAGGTCGGGCACGACGAGCCTGGACACGATCCGCGACGTCATCAAGCCCAGCGGCGACCCGGCGGTCTTCAACAGCAACGACGACGCCGCCAAGGCGCTCAGCAACGGCCAGATCGACGGCCTCGTCACCGACCTGCCGACCGCCTTCTACATCACGGGCTCCGGCGAGGTGAAGAACAGCAGCGATCGTCGGGCAGTTCGCCGAACCAGGGCGGGACGCCGGAGCAGTTCGGTCTCGTGCTCGACAAGGGCAGCGCGCTGACCTCGTGCGTCACGCAGGCCGTCGACGCGCTCCGGCAGGACGGCACGCTGAAGAAGCTCGAGCAGCAGTGGCTGGCCCAGAGCGCGGGCGCACCCGTCCTGCAGTGACGCCCGGCTCCGCCGCCGCGCGAAGCGGTCGACGGATGGCGGGCGGCGGCGCATGGTCGCCGTCCGCCGATCCAGCGCGAGCGGAACGAGCTACCGACGCCGGCGTACCCGCCGCTCGGTGCTCGTCGCCGCGGTCAGCACACTCGTCGTCGGTACGCGCTGGTGGTCGGCGTCACGTCCTCGCCGGGCTGGCCCCGGGTGCAGGACTCGTTCTTCAACCCGCACGATCGCCTGGATCGCGCTCCCGCAGGTCGCTCTACGGCCTCCGGCTCAACGTCTATCGTCTGGATCATGTCGCGCGGTCGGCATGCTCGTCTTCGGGCTGTCTGCTCGCGATCCTGCGGACGCTGCGTGGTCCGGTGTTCTGGCCGCTGCGCGCGCTCGCGACGGTCTACGTCGACCTGTTCCGCGGCCTGCCCGTGATCATCGTGCTCTACGTGATCGGTTTCGGGTCGCCGGGCTACGCCTGCAAGGCGTGCCGCGAGAGCCCGTCGTGCTCGGGGCGATCGCCCTGACGCATGACCTACTCCGCCTACGTGGCCGAGGTGCTGCGCGCCGGCATCGAGTCGGTGCACCCCAGCCAGCGCGCCGCCGCGCGTTCGCTCGGCCTCTCGGCCGCCCAGACGCATGCGCCACGTCGTCCTGCCGCAGGGCGTCCGGCGGGTCGATCCCGCCGCTTGCTCAACGACCTGGTCAGCCTGCAGAAGGACGCCGGCCTGCTGTCGATCCTCGGCATCCGATCGACGCGCTGCGGCAGGCCCAGATCGTCGCAGGCCGAGAACTTCAACTACACCCCCTACGTCGTGGCCGGGCTCCTCTTCATCGCCTTCACCATCCCGCTGACCCGGCTCACGGACTGGGTGATGCGCCGCAACGGCTACCTGCCGACCGGCCTCAAGGTATGAGCGACGTGCTGCTGAGCGTCCGCGGGCTGCGCAAGACGTTCGGCGACCACGTCGTCCTGGACGACCTCGACCTCGAGGTGGCGCCGCACGGCGTCGTCGTCCTCATCGGGGCCTCGGGGTCGGGCAAGTCCACCCTGCTGCGCTGCATCGACCTGCTCGAGACCGTCGACGACGGCGTCATCGAGCTCGAGGGCCGGGACATCTGTGACCCCCGGATCGACGCCGACAGCGTCCGCGCCCGGATGGGGATCGTCTTCCAGGCGTTCAACCTCTTCCCGCACCTGACCGTGCTCGACAACCTCACGCTCGCGCCGCGCAAGGTCCACAAGCGGGGGCGCGAGGACGCCGAGGCGCGGGCGCTCGACATGCTCGAGCGGGTCGGGCTCCGGGACCGGGCGCGGGCCTACCCGGACCAGCTCTCCGGCGGTCAGCAGCAACGGGTGGCCATCGCGCGGGCCCTGGTCAACGACCCCGTGCTCATGCTGTTCGACGAGGTCACGTCGGCGCTCGACCCGGAGCTCGTCGGCGAGGTGCTCTCCCTGATCCGGGAGCTCAAGGACGACGGCATGACGATGATCGTGGCGACGCACGAGATGGGCTTCGCCGCGGCAGGTGGCGGACGAGGTCTGCTTCCTGGAGGGCGGCCGCGTGCTGGAGCGCGGCACGCGCCGAGCAGGTGCTCGCCGATCCGGTCGAGCCGCGCACCCGCCAGTTCCTGCGCCGGATCATCGAGGCCGGCCGGCTCTGAGCCCCGTGTGACGGCGGAACACCGGCGTCGTCCCACCGGTTGGCATTCCCCGGGGCCGCACGTCCGCGGGAGATCGCGAACGCGCCGACCTACGATGGCGTAAGGAAGGCTGGCCTAACCTTCCCGTCGGCGACACGAAGGAACTCGGCAGACATGACCACCGCGACCGTCGCGACCAGCAAGCCCCGTCAGCGGATCGACCGTGTGGTCATCCGCTTCGCTGGGGACTCCGGGGACGGCATGCAGCTGACGGGCGACCGGTTCACCGCTGAGACCGCCTCGCTCGGCAACGACCTCGCCACGCTGCCCAACTTCCCCGCGGAGATCCGCGCTCCCCAGGGCACGCTGCCCGGCGTCTCGAGCTTCCAGCTGCACTTCGCCGACCACGAGGTCCTCACCCCCGGCGACGCTCCGGACGTCCTCGTCGCCATGAACCCCGCCGCGCTCAAGGCGAACCTGCGCGACCTCCCCCGCGGCGCCGTGATCATCCTCGACGGCGACGAGTTCACCAAGCGGAACCTCACCAAGGTCGGCTACGCGGCGGACCCGCGCGACGACGGCAGCCTGGACTCCTACCAGGTGCACGTGCTGCCGCTGACGAGCATGACGGTGAAGGCGCTGGAGGACCTCGACCTCAGCCGCAAGGAGGCCGAGCGGGCGAAGAACATGTTCGCGCTCGGCATGCTCTCCTGGCTCTACAGCCGCCCGACGGACCCGACGAAGCGATTCCTGACGGGCAAGTTCGGCAACCGGCCGCAGCTGCTCGAGGCCAACCTGCGCGCCTTCGAGGCAGGCTGGTCGTTCGGCGAGACCACCGAGGGCTTCGCCGTCCAGTACGAGGTCGCGCCGGCGCCGGCGCCGGCCGGGATCTACCGGAACGTCACCGGCAACATCGCGCTCGCCTACGGGCTCGTCTCCGCCGCGCACCTCGCCGGACTGCCCTTGGTGCTGGGCTCGTACCCGATCACCCCGGCGTCCGACATCCTGCACACGCTGAGCCGGCTCAAGCGGTTCGGCGTGACGACGCTGCAGGCCGAGGACGAGATCGGCGCCATCGGGATGGCGCTGGGCGCGGCCTTCGGCGGGTCGATCGGCGTCAGCACGACGTCCGGCCCGGGCCTGGCGCTGAAGTCGGAGACGATCGGCCTGGCGGTCAGCCTCGAGCTCCCGCTGGTCGTCGTCGACGTCCAGCGCGGCGGGCCCTCGACCGGGCTCCCCACGAAGACGGAGCAGGCGGACCTGCTGCAGGCGATGTTCGGCCGCAACGGTGAGGCACCGGTGCCGATCGTCGCGCCGCGCTCCCCCGCCGACTGCTTCGACGCCGCGCTCGAAGCCGTCCGGATCGCCACCACGTACCGGACGCCGGTGCTGCTGCTCTCCGACGGCTACCTCGCGAACGGCTCCGAGCCGTGGCTGGTGCCCTCCGTCGAGGCCCTGCCCGACCTGCATGTCGACTTCGCCAAGCCGGCCGGGGACGGTCCCTTCCGCCCCTACGACCGGGACCCGCTGACCCTCGCGCGGCCCTGGGCGCCACCCGGCGTCCCCGGCCTCGAACACCGGATCGGCGGCATCGAGAAGGCCGACGGCACCGGGGAGATCTCCTACGACCCCGACAACCACGACCGCATGGTGCGGCTGCGGCAGGCGAAGATCGACGGGATCGACGTCCCGCCGCTCGAGGTCGACGACCCGGAGGGCGACGCCGAGATCCTCGTCGTCGGCTGGGGGTCGACGTACGGGCCGATCAGCTCCGCCGCGCGCGCCGTGCGCGAGACCGGCGTGCCGGTCGCGACCGCGCATTTGCGCCACCTCAACCCGTTCCCCGCGAACACCGGCGAGGTGTTGCGCCGCTACCGCACCGTGCTCGTGCCCGAGATGAACCTCGGCCAGCTCGCGATGCTCCTGCGCGCCCGGTACCTCGTGGACGCCGTGGGCTACAACCGGGTGCGCGGGGTGCCGTTCACGTCGGCGGAGCTCGCCGACGCCATCAGCAAGCTTGCTCAGGAGGAGCTGTGACCAGCGTCGAGATCGGCATGCCGATCGCACGGTCCGGGCTCGAGGGGATCCCTCGGCTGCCCGAGGACGCCACGAAGCAGACGAAGAAGGACTTCACGTCGTCCTCCGAGGTCCGCTGGTGCCCCGGGTGCGGCGACTACGCGATCCTCGCGGCGGTGCAGGGGTTCCTGCCGGAGCTGGGGCTGCGCAGGGAGAACATCGTCTGCGTGAGCGGCATCGGCTGCTCCTCCCGGTTCCCGTACTACCTCGACACCTACGGCCTGCACTCGATCCACGGCCGGGCGCCGGCGATCGCGACCGGCCTCGCCACGAGCCGGCCCGACCTCAACGTGTGGGTCATCACCGGGGACGGCGACGCGCTGTCGATCGGCGGGAACCACCTCATCCACGCGCTGCGCCGCAACGTCAACCTCACGATCCTGCTGTTCAACAACCGGATCTACGGGCTGACGAAGGGCCAGTACTCGCCGACGTCCGAGACCGGAAAGATCACGAAGTCGACGCCGGCCGGCTCGGTGGACGAGCCGTTCAACCCGATCTCGCTCGCGCTCGGCGCGGAGGCCACCTTCGTGGCCCGGACCATGGACAGCGACCGCAAGCACCTCACGTCGGTGCTGCGTCAGGCCGTGGAGCACCGTGGCAGCGCGCTCGTCGAGATCTACCAGAACTGCCCGATCTTCAACGACGGCGCGTTCGACGTGCTCAAGGACCGCGACGAGGCGCAGGCACGGCTCGTGCCCCTCCAGCAGGGGCAGCCGGTCGTCTTCGGAACACCCGGCGCCGAGAAGGCCGTCGTCCGCGGCGCCGACGGCGGGCTGCAGGTGGTCGAGAACGGCCCGGGGGTGACGCCGGTCGTGCACGACGCGCACGCCGCGGATCCGTCAGGGGCGTTCGCGCTCTCCCGGCTCGACGACTCCTCGATGGCGCACGTGCCGGTCGGGGTGTTCCGCTCCGTCGACCGGCCGACGTACGACGACCTGGTCCGCGAACAGGTCGTCGCGGCGACCGACGGGGCCGGAGGCAGGGCGACCGACGACGACCTCGCGGCCCTCCTCGCCGGATCGGACACCTGGCGCATCTCCTGACCCCGGCGGCCCCGCCCCCTCGATCTCGCGGTGAGGACGGGGAAGCGTCACGTAGGATCGTCCTATGACTTCGGCCTCCCGCGGGATGCTGTACGGCATCGGCGCCTACGGGCTCTGGGGCGTCTTCCCGCTGTACTTCCGGCTGCTCGAGTCCTCGGGCGCCGTCGAGGTCGTCCTCCATCGGGTGCTCTGGTCGCTGCTCGTCTGTGTGCTCGTGGTCGCGGCGACCCGCGGCTGGCACGACCTGCGCGCCGCCCTGGCGTCCCCGCGCACGGTGGCGACGCTCGGGGTCGGCGCCGCCTTCCTCAGCCTGAACTGGGGCGTCTACATCTACGCCGTCGAGTCCGGGCAGGTGGTCGAGGCCTCGCTCGGCTACTACATCAACCCGCTGGTCACCGTGCTCCTCGGCGTCCTCGTGCTGCGCGAGCGGCTGCGTCCGTGGCAGTGGGCGTCCGTCGGGGTGGGCACCGCGGCTGTCGCCGTCCTCACCGCCGCACACGGGAAGCCCCCGATCATCGCGCTGACCCTGGCCCTGTCGTTCGGTCTCTACGGCCTCATCAAGAACCGGGTCGGGGCCGGCGTCGGCGCGGTGACGAGCCTGACGACCGAGACGATCGTCCTCGCGCTGCCCGCGGCGGCCGCGCTCGCGTGGCTGGAGACGACCGGTCGCGGGCACTTCACGCAGAACCCGCCGTGGCAGGGGCTGCTGCTCGCCTCGGCCGGCGTCGCGACCGTGATCCCGCTGCTGTTCTTCGCGGCGTCCGCCCGCCGGGTGCCGCTGAGCACCCTCGGGCTGCTGCAGTACCTGACGCCGACGTTGCAACTGCTGTGCGGCGTCCTGCTGCTCGGCGAGCACATGACACCCGCGCGGTGGGCCGGTTTCGGACTCGTCTGGGTCGCGCTCCTCGTCCTCACGGTCGACACGCTGCGGACGGCGTCCCGCCGCCGGACGGCCGCACGCAGAGCGGCGGAACCGGTCGCGGCCTGACCGGCGGAGCCGGGCTGAGGCAGGATGCCGTCATGGATCTGCCCGTGATGCCCCCGGTCGCCCCGATGCTGGCCAAGTCGGTGCCCGAGATCCCGGAGGTCGGCCACGTGGAGCCGAAGTGGGACGGCTTCCGGACGATCGTCTTCCGGGACGGCGACGAGGTCGAGCTCGGCTCCCGCAACGAGCGCCCGATGACCCGCTACTTCCCCGAGGTCGTCGAGGCGATCCGGGCGAACACGCCGCGCCGCTGCGTGCTCGACGGGGAGATCGTCGTCCCCCGCGGGGACCGGCTCGACTTCGAGGCGCTGCAGCTGCGGATCCACCCCGCCGTCAGCCGCGTCACGCTGCTCTCCCAGGAGACGCCGGCCTCGCTCGTCACCTTCGACCTCCTCGCCCTCGGCGACGAGAACCTCATGGACCGGCCGTTCGCGGAGCGCCGCGCCAGGCTCGTGGAGGCGCTGGCGGACGCCGAGGCTCCGGTGCACGTGACGCGGTCGACGTCCGACATGACGCTGGCCCGCGAATGGTTCTCCACGTTCGAGGGCGCGGGGCTCGACGGGGTCGTCGCCAAGCCGCTGGACGGCGTCTACCAGCCGGACAAGCGCGTCATGTTCAAGGTCAAGCACGACCGGACGGCGGACTGCGTCGTGGCCGGCTTCCGCTGGCACAAGAGCGGCCCGGTCGTCGGGTCCCTGCTGCTCGGCCTGTACCGGGACGACGGGTCGCTGCAGCACGTCGGTGTCGCCGCCTCGTTCTCGATGGCACGACGGCGGGAGCTGCTCGACGAGCTCGCCGCGTACCGACTGCCCGAGGGCGGCGCGGCCGAGGCGGGGCACCCGTGGGGCAACTGGGCCGACGCGCAGGCACACGTCGACCGGCGGATGCCCGGCAACGTCTCGCGCTGGAACGCCGGCAAGGACCTGTCGTTCGTGCCGCTGCGGCCGGAGCTCGTCATCGAGGTCGCGTACGACCAGATGGAGGGCGACCGGTTCCGGCACACCGCGCACTTCCGTCGCTGGCGGCCCGACCGGGACCCGCGGTCGTGCACCTACGACCAGCTCGACATCCCGGTGAAGTACGACCTGGCCAGCGTCCTGACCTGACGCCGCTCCGCTCCGCGCCGTGCACCCGTTGCGCGGCGTTGCACCCGTTGTGCGCACCCCGGACCCGGCTCGCGTGCGCACAACCCGTGCAACGCGGCACGACGGGTGCACGGGTGAACCTGTGCGGGCACCTGATCCGCCCCTCGTCATCACGTCGGGGGTGCACACTGTGGACCGCCGTCAGCGGTGACGGCCGAGTGATCGGAAGGACCGTGCAGCGATGGGCCGTCGGACCCTGCTCCTCATCGCGTCGATCCTGGTGGCGGCGCTGGGCACGGCCCTGATCTGGCTGTACGTGCAGGGCGCCGACAACCGTGAGCGGCAGGCCGCCCGTCTGGTCAGCGTGCTCTTCCTGGCCGAGAACGCGTCCGCGGGCACGGATGCCGGCTCCTTGGTGCTGGTGCCGAAGGACGTCTCCGAAGCCGCCGCCGCAGGGAGCGGTGACCAGCCGCGCCGGCCTGACCGGGCTCAAGCTCAACACGAGCGCGGTCAACGGGCAGATCCTCCTGAGGAGCATGCTCGGCACCCAGAACGCACGCTTCCCGCGCGGAGGGGCGGTCGCGCTGTCCATCACCGATCCCAACCGGGTGCCGGCGGACCTCCAGCCGGGTGACCTCGTCGACGTCTACGCGTACGGCGGACGGCTCTCCGGGCTGACCAGGATCGCCACCCGGATCCAGGTCCGGACGATCGGCCCAGCGCGCGCCGCCGGCGGCAGTGCCGGCGCGAGCGGCGGCTCCGTGCCGCCCACGATCGTGGGTTTCGACGTGACCTCCCAGAACGCCGAGAAGCTCTACGGCATCGTCGCGGCCGGCCAGCAGGCCGCGCTCTACGACACCGGGACCGGGCCCGCCGCCCCCTGACCGGCCGGTCTTGGCCGTTGTCGGACGTGCGGGCCAGGATGAGGCGCATGGCTACCCCCGCCGAGGAGCTCGACGTCGACGGCACCGCCGTCCGGCTGTCCAACCCCGACAAGATCTACTTCCCGCGCCTCGGCGCCGAGGGCGGAACGAAGCGGCACCTCGTCGAGTACTACCGGACCATCGCCACCCTGGACGGGCAGCCGCTCGTCCGCGCCCTGCGGAACCGGCCGACGTACCTGCAGCGCTTCCCCGACGGGGTCGAGGGCGAGGAGGTGTACCAGAAGCGGCTGCCGCCGAAGATCCCCGAGCACGTCCAGTCCTGCCGGGTGACCTTCCCCTCCGGGCGGCACGCCGACGCGCTGCGGGTGACGAACCCCGCCGACGTCGTCTGGGCCGCGAACCTGGGCACCGTCACCTTCCACCCCTGGCACGCCCGGTGCGCCGACGTCGAGCACCCCGACGAGCTCCGCATCGACCTCGACCCTCAGCCCGGCACCGGCTTCCCGGAGGCGCGCGACGTCGCGCTGGAGGTGGTCCGGCCGCTGCTCGCCGACCTCGGGTACGCCGGCTTCCCGAAGACCAGCGGCGGGCGAGGCCTGCACGTCTACGTCCGGATCGAGCCGCGCTGGACCTTCACCCAGGTGCGGCGCGCGGCGATCGCCTTCGCCCGCGAGATCGAGCGGCGCTCCGCGGGCCGCGTCACCACCGCCTGGTGGAAGGAGCAGCGCGGGGAGCAGGTGTTCGTCGACTACAACCAGAACGCGCGCGACCGCACCATCGCCTCGGCCTACTCGGCGCGCCGGACGCCGACGGCGACGGTCTCCACGCCGCTGACCTGGGAGGAGCTCGCGGACGCCGACCCGCTGGAGCTCACCATCGCGACCGTCCCCGAGCTCGTCGCCCGCCGCGGCGACCCCATGGCGGCGATCGACGACGTCGTGCACGGCCTCGAGCCGCTGCTCGAGCTCGCCGAGCGCGACGAGGCCGGCGGGCTGGGCGACCTGCCCTACCCGCCGAACTACCCGAAGATGCCGGGCGAGCCGAAGCGGGTCATGCCCAGCCGGTCCCGCGCGGACACGGTGGGCATCGCCCCGCCCACCGGGCAGGGCCTGCCGGACGTCGACTGAGCCCGGCTTCCCCGCCGGACGGCGTCAGGCCAGGGCCCCAGCGGCGACGGCCGTTCCCGAGCCGTCGTCGGAGGAGGAGCCGTCGTCCGACGCGCCGTCGTCGGAGGAGTCGGTGTCCGAGCCGTCGTCCGAGGGGTCGTCGTCGGCGTCCGGCACGACCTCGTCGTCGTCGTCGGCCACGCAGTCGTCCACGCCCTGGCCGCCGTCCTCGACGTCCACACCGACGCCGCCGTCGAGGGTGTCGTCGCCGTCGTCACCGTAGAGCCAGTCGTCGCCGGCGCCGCCCTCGACGACGTCGTCCCCCGCACCGCCGTGCTCGTGGTCGTTGCCCGCGTCCCCGAACAGCTGGTCGGCGTCCGCGCCGCCGTCGAGCGTGTCGTCGCCCGCGCCGCCGCGCAGGACGTCCCTGCCCGCGTCGCCGGTCTCGGTGTCCTTCCCCGCTCCGCCGAGCAGCAGGTCGTTCCCCGCACCGCCGTCCTCGTGGTCGGCGCCCGCGCCGCCGTCGACGCGGTCCCGGCCCGCGCCGCCGGCCAGCGTGTCGTTGCCTGCGCCCCCGGCCAGGACGTCGTTCCCGGCGCCGCCGCGGATCACGTCCGCACCCGGCGAGCCGCAGACGACGTCGTTGCCGGCTCCGGCGTCCACGACGTGGCCCGGCACCAGGACGGCGATCACGTCACGCCGGCCGGTGCCGCGGACGACGTGCGGCGAGGACGCCTTCACGACGATCGTCGCGCGCAGCCCCAGACAGCGGACCGTCACCTTCGGTGGCTTCGGCCGGTGCCGCCCGTGGGTGGCGGCGTCGGACGGGGCCGCCAGCGCAAGGATCACGAGCGGAACGGTGAGCAGCGATCCGGCGACGATCCGGCGACGACGCATGCGAGTGCCTCCCTGGACGACGGGCTCTGACCCGTCCGTCGGGCGGCAGGGACCCGGCTGGAGCGTCCTGCGGAAGGTTCACCCGGACGCACGCTCAGGCGGTGCGGGCGACGACCGCCTCGGCGTAGGCCCGCAACGCGTCGTTCGCCCGCGACGGCGGCAGCGGAGCGAGGGCGTCGACGGCCTCCTGGGCCCAGCGGACGGCCTCCTCGCGCGCCTGCTCGGTCGCCGGGTGGACGGCCAGCCGGGCGACGGCGTCGGCGAGGACGCCGTCGTCGGAGAGGTCGCCGTCGAGGACGGCGAGGAGCGCGGCGGACTCGGCGTCCTCGGTCCGGGCGACGTGCCGTCGCAGCAGCAGCACCGGCAGCGTCGGGACGTGCTCCCGCAGGTCCGTGCCCGGTGTCTTGCCGCTCGTCGCCTCGTCGCTGGCGAGGTCGATGACGTCGTCGGCCAGCTGGAACGCCACACCGACCCGCTCGCCGAACGCGGCGACGACGTCCAGCACCTCCGTGGCACAGCCGGCGAACATCGCCCCGAACCGGGCGGACGTCGCGATCAGCGAGCCCGTCTTGTCCGCGAGGACCTGCAGGTAGTGCTCCACGGGGTCGTCGCCCGGCCCCGGGCCCACCGTCTCGTGGAGCTGGCCGAGGCAGAGCCGCTCGAAGGTGGCGGCCTGCACCTTGACCGCCTCGACGCCCAGCTCGGCGACGACGCGGGACGCCCGGGCGAAGAGCAGGTCGCCGGTGAGGATGGCGACCGTGTTGCCCCAGACGGCGTGCGCGGAGGGCGCGCCGCGGCGCACGGGCGCGGAGTCCATGACGTCGTCGTGGTACAGCGTGGCCAGGTGGGTCAGCTCGACGACGACGGCGGCCTCGAGGATCTCCGGGCGGTCGGCGTCCCCGAGATGGCCGGCGATGAGGGTGAGCATCGGACGGACCCGCTTCCCGCCGGCGAGCACGAGGTGCCGGGAGGCGTCGTCCGCGAGGCGGTCCGTCTGGGCGACCGCGTCGAACAGGCGGACCTCGACCTGGGCGAGCGCGACCCGGACGGCTTCGTCCAGGGCGGCGTCGGGCAGGCGGAGGTCCAGCGCGGCCGTCACCGGCGTCGGACCGGCACTCGTCATGTCATCCCCAGGAGCGTCACCGGATGAACACCGACGCACCGGACGCCGGGTCGAGCAGCACCGACGGCGCCACACCGAGGAGCAGCGTGATCGTGGCGCAGACGGCGATGGCGACGCTCATGGCGCGGCCGGGGAGCGCGACCACGGTGGAGGACCCGGTGGGCTCGCTGAAGTACATGAGCACCAGGACCCGGACGTAGAAGAACGCCGCGATCGCGCTGGCGATCACACCGATGAGGGCGAGCACCCAGCCGCCGGCCGAGACCGCGGCGGAGAACACCGCGAACTTCCCGATGAAACCGCTGGTCAGCGGGATGCCCGCGAAGGCCAGCAGGAACAGGGCGAACGCCGCGGCGACCACGGGGTGCCGGCGGCCGAGCCCGGCCCACTGCGACAGGTGGGTGGCCTCGCCCCCGACCGTGCCCTCCTCGCCCGCGTCACGGACGAGGGTGACCAGGGCGAACGCCCCGATCGTCGCGAAGCCGTAGGCGAAGAGGTAGAAGAGCACGCTGGAGACGCCGACCCTGTTCATCGCAAGCACCCCGACGAGGATGAACCCGGCGTGCGCGATCGAGGAGTAGGCGAGCATCCGCTTCACGTCGGACTGCACCAGCGCGATGATCGAGCCGACCGCCATCGTGATGATCGCCACGGCCCAGAGGATGGGCGACCAGTCCCAGCGCGCGTCCGGCACGGCGACATAGGCCACCCGGAGCAGCGCACCGAAGGCGGCCACCTTGGTGCAGGCCGCCATGAAGCCGGTGACGGGTGTCGGGGCGCCCTGGTAGACGTCCGGGGTCCACACGTGGAAGGGCGCGGCGCCGACCTTGAACAGCAGGCCGACGGCCAGCAGCGCGATGCCGAGCAGCAGCAGCGGCTCCTGGCCGAGCACACCGCCGCCGGCGCCGCTGATCGCGTCGGCGATCACCGGCAGCCGCACCGAACCGGCGAAGCCGTACATGAGGGCGGTCGCCGTAGAGGAAGAAGGCGGACGAGAACGACCCCAGCAGGAAGTACTTCAGGCTCGCCTCCTGCGAGAGGAGGCGGCGGCGCCGGGCGAGGCCGCACATGAGGTAGAGCGGCAGCGACAGCACCTCGAGCGCGATGAACATGGTCAGCAGGTCGTTCGCGGCCGGGAAGAGGAGCATCCCGGTCACGGAGAACAGCAGCAGCGGGAACACCTCGGACTGCACCAGACCGGCGCGCCGGGCCTGCGACTCCGCCGGCGACCCGGGGACGGCGGACGCCTGCGGGGTGAACGCGCCGCCGGCCTCGATGCTCCGGTCCGACATCGTCAGCACCGCGACGACCGAGAGCACGAGGATGGTGGCCTGCAGGAACAGCGCCGGACCGTCGACGACGACCGCGCCGCCGACGGTGGAGACGCCCGCCGTCTCGCCGCGCCGGTCGGAGATGGCGAGCAGCACGACGGCGACGAGCGCGGCGACGAGCGCGACGACGGAGAGCCCGACCTGCGTGGCGAACCGGACCCGGCGCGGCACGAAGGCCTCGACCAGGACGCCGACGAGCGCGGCGCCGACGACGATGAGCATCGGCGACGTCAGCCGGTAGTCGACGCTCGGCGCCGTGAAGGTCACGGCGTCGACCAGGGCCGCACCGAGATGGCTCACTTGCTGGTCCCTTCAGCGGTGGCGGGCTGGACGCCCGGCACGGTGGGGGCGGGGTCGTGCGACGACGTCTGCTGCATGGTGCGGCCGATCGCGGGGTTGAGGACGTCGAGGACCGGCTTCGGGAAGAAGCCGAGCGCCACGATGACCGCGATGAGCGGCGCGACCACCCACGCCTCGCGGGCGTCCATGTCCCGCCAGCCGGCGGCGAACTCACGCACCGGGCCGGTGAACATCCGCTGGTAGGTCAGCAGGATGTACAGCGAGGCCAGGATGATGCCCAGCGTCGCGATGACGGCGGCCCCCGGGTAGCGCGTGAACGTGCCGACGAGCACGAGGAACTCGCTGATGAAGCTGGACAGGCCGGGCAGCGCCAGGCTGGAGAGACCGGCGACGAGGAAGGCCCCGGCGAGCAGCGGCGTGGACCGCTGCAGGCCGCCGTAGTCGTCGATCTGCTGCGACCGCCGGCGGGCGATGAGCATGCCGGCGACGAGGAACAGCGCCGCGGTGGAGAACCCGTGGTTGACCATGTAGAGCACGGACCCGGCCTGCGCGGTCGAGGTGAAGGCGAAGACGCCGAGCACGATGAAGCCGAAGTGCGAGACCGAGGTGTAGGCGATCAGCCGCTTCAGGTCGGTCTGGCCGATCGCGAGCAGCGCGCCGTAGACGACGGAGACGACGGCCAGGGCGAGGACGACGGGTGCCGCCCACTTCGAGGCGTTCGGGAACAGCGGCAGGCACAGCGTGATCATGCCGAAGGTGCCGACCTTGTCGAGGACGCCGACCAGCAGCACCGCGACTCCGGCGGGCGCCTCGGCCGCGGCGTCCGGGAGCCAGGTGTGGACCGGCCACATCGGGGCCTTGATCGCGAAGGCCAGGAAGAACCCGGCGAAGAGGAGGCGCTCCACGGTCGTGCTCGAGTAGCTGATGCCGGTGAGGTTGCTCGTGAGGAAGCCCTGCGGGCCGCCCTTGCCCTGGAAGTACACCGCGATGACGGCGACGAGCATGACGAGGCCGCCGAACAGCGAGTACAGCAGGAACTTCACCGACGCGTACCGGCGCTGGGCACCGCCGAACTCCCCGATGAGGAAGTACGTCGGGATGAGCATCGCCTCGAAGAAGACGTAGAAGAGGAACACGTCGCGGGCGACGAAGACCCCGACCATGAACGTCTCGAGCACGAGCATGAGGGCGAAGAAGTTGACGGCCCGCCGGCCCGGGATCTCACGCCAGCCGGCGAGCACGCAGACCGGCACGAGCACGGTGGAGAGCACGAGCATGGTGAGCGCGATGCCGTCGACGCCGACGGCGTAGCTGACGCCGAACTGCGGGATCCAGCTGTGCACCTCGGAGAACTGGTACGTCCCGGCCCGGCCGACGTCGAACCGGATCGCGACCACGAGGCTGAGGGCGAACGTGGCCAGCGAGGCGATCAGGGCCGTCCAGCGGGCGAACGACGCCGCCGACTCCTCGTCGCCGCCGTCCGTCGCGGGGCTGCGGAGCAGCGACCCCCATGCGACGAGGGCGCCCACGGTGGGCAGCAGGCCGATCGTGGTCAGCCAGGGCATGTCCATGGGGTGGAAGCTTCCCTCTCAGAGCTGGACGACGAGCACGCCGAGCGCGAGCACGATCACGCCCGCGAGCATCGACATGGCGTAGGAGCGGACGAAACCGGTCTGCCAGCGCCGGGTCCGGCCGGCGAGCCCCCCGATGGATGCGGCGATGCCGCGGACCGCGCCGTCGACGCCGCGGACGTCGGCGAAGACGAGCGACCGGGTGAGGTACTGCCCGGGCCGCATGAAGACGGCCTCGTTGACGTCGTCCTGGTAGAGGTCGCGGCGGGCGGCGATGGTCGGGATGGAGCCCCGCGGCGCGACCTCGGGCACCGGCGAGGCGAGGTACATCCGCCAGGCCAGGGCGAGTCCCGCGAGCACGACGAGGATGGTCAGCCACGGCAGGAACGCCGTCGAGATCACCGCTTCCCCCTCGCGGGGGGCACCGGTCGAGGGCTCCAGCCAGTTCTGGAACGCGCCGCCGATCACGAGCAGGCCGCCGACGGCGACCGAGCCGACCGCCAGGATGATCATTGGGCCGGTCATGAGGGCGGGCGACTCGTGCGGGTGCGCGTCCTCGACCCAGCGCCGCTTGCTGAGGAAGGTCATGAAGTACAGCCGGGACATGTAGAAGGCGGTGATGCCGGCGCCGACGAGGGCCACCAGGCCGAACACCCACGGCCGCCAACCCTCGCCGGTCGCGAAGGCCGTCTCGATGATCTTGTCCTTGCTGAAGAACCCGGAGAACGGCGGGACGCCGAGGATGGCCAGCCAGCCGGCTCCGAACGTCAACGCTGTGATGCGCATCGGGTTGAAGAGCCCGCCGAAGCGGCGCATGTCGACGGAGTCGTTCATCCCGTGCATCACCGACCCGGCCCCGAGGAACATGCCGGCCTTGAAGAAGCCGTGCGTGACCAGGTGGAGGATCGCGAACACGTAGCCGACCGGCCCCAGCCCGGCGGCGAGCATCATGTAGCCGATCTGCGACATCGTCGACGCCGCCAGGGCCTTCTTGATGTCGTCCTTGGCACAGCCGACGATCGCCCCGAAGAGCAGGGTGATCGCGCCGACGATCACGACGACGAGCGCCGCGTTCGGCGCACCCTCGTAGATCGGGCCGGACCGGACGACGAGGTAGACGCCCGCGGTGACCATGGTGGCGGCATGGATCAGCGCGGAGACCGGGGTCGGGCCGGCCATCGCGTCGCCGAGCCACGACTGCAGCGGGAACTGCGCGGACTTGCCGCACGCCCCGAGCAGGAGCATGAGCCCGATCGCGGTGAGCAGCCCCTCGGAGGCCTTGCCCGCGTTCGGCAGGACCACGGAGTAGGCCACCGACCCGAACCCGGCGAACATGATCATGAGGGCGATCGAGAGGCCGAAGTCGCCGACCCGGTTGACGACGAAGGCCTTCTTGGCGGCCGTCGCGTAGGCGGGGTTGTAGTTCCAGAACCCGATCAGCAGGTACGACGCGAGGCCGACGCCCTCCCAGCCGACGTACAGCAGCAGGTAGCTGTCCGCCAGGACGAGCAGGAGCATCGACGCCACGAACAGGTTGAGGTAGGCGAAGAACCGGCGCCGGTCGTGGTCGTGCTCCATGTACGCCACGGCGTACACGTGGATGAGCGACCCGACGAACGTCACGAGCAGCACGAACGTCACCGACAGCGGGTCCAGCAGCATGCCGGCGCTCAGCTGGAAGCTCCCCGCCGGGATCCAGTTGAACAGGTGGAGGTCGCGGGAGCGGTCGCCGGTGGGGAGCGCGAGGATGTTGAAGAACAGCAACGCGGCCCAGACGAACGCCGCCCACGACAGGGCCACGGCGAGCCAGTGCCCCCACCGGTCCGTCCTCCGCCCGCCCAGCAGCAGGACGGCGGCCCCGAGCGCGGGGAGCGCGACGAGCAGCCAGGCGCCGTTCTGCAGCGTGCCGCTGGCGGCGGTGTAGACGCCACGCGCGGGCTCGGCAGCGGCGAGGAGGTGAGTCACGGTGTGGCCCCCTGGACCTCAGTACTTGAGCAGGTTGGCGTCGTCCACGGACGCCGACCGGCGGGTTCGGAAGATCGTCATGATGATGGCGAGCCCGACGACGACCTCGGCCGCGGCGACGAGCATGACGAACAGGGCGATGACCTGGCCGTCGAGGTTGCCCTCCTGGCGGGCGAACGTCACGAACGCGAGGTTCGTCGCGTTGAGCATGAGCTCGACCCCCATGAACACGATGATCGCGTTCCGGCGGACGAGCACGGTCGTCGCCCCGATCGAGAAGAGCAGCGCCGACAGGTAGAGCCACCAGACCAGGCTCACCGCCGGTCACCTCCCCGGGTGCGGACGCCCTCGTCGGTGGCGTGGTCCTCGTCCTCGCCGAGCGGGTCCTCGATCTCGGTGACGACCGCACCGACGTCGCCGCTGAGCTCCTGGGTCCGCGCATCTGGCCGCGGGCGGTGAGGACGCGGGAGACCGACAGCTCGCTCGGCGTGCCGTCGGGCAGGAGGGCCGGGATGTCGACCGCGTTGTGCCGGGCGAAGACGCCGGGCGCCGGCAGCGGGGCCTTGATCGGGCCCTCCTTGATCCGCTTGGTCGCCAGCTCCCGCTGGGTGGGCTTGGGGAAGAGCCGCTCCCGGTGGGCGAGGACCATCGCCCCGAGCGCCGCGGTGATGAGCAGCGCGCCCGTGATCTCGAACGCCCAGACGTAGGGCCCGAAGATCAGCGTGGCGACCGTCGTGATGTTGCCGTCGGCGTTGATCTTCGAGAGGTTCGCGGGCGGCGGGAGCGTCACGTGCGCGAGGGTCCCCACGAGCAGGACGACCATGCCGATGCCGAGCAGGGTGGCCGCCCCGCGCTGACCCTTGATCGTCTCGATCAGGGAGTCCGAGGAGTCGACGCCGATGAGCATGACCACGAACAGGAAGAGCATCATGACGGCGCCGGTGTAGACGAAGATCTGCACCGCGCCCAGGAAGGGCGCCTGCTGGGCGAAGTAGACGATGCCGAGACTGACCATGACCAGCGCCATGGACAGCGCCGCGTGCACGGCCTTCTTGGCGAAGAGCAGGCCGACCGCGGCGATCACCATGATCGGGCCCAGGACCCAGAACAGGACCGACTCGCCACCGCTCATCGCTTCACCTCGCTGCGCTCGCCGCACGCTCCCCGGGACCGCGCCGACGCCGCCGGGCTGGTCCCCCGCGCCTGCGGCCGTCCCCTCCACCTCGGATCGGCCGGTGACGCCGCCCGACCGGTCCTCGCTCGCGGCCCCCTCACCGCGGCGCGCCTCGACCCACGACTTCTGCTCGGGCGTGGCCTCGGTGACGAGCCCGTTGTAGTAGTCCTTCTCGGTCGTGCCCGCGACCATCGGGTGCGGGGCCTCGACCATGCCGGGCAGCACCGGCGCGAGCAGGTCCTGCTTCTCGTAGATGAGTCCCGCCCGGCTGGGGCCGGCGAGCTCGTACTCGTTCGTCATGGTGAGCGCCCGGGTCGGGCACGCCTCGATGCAGAGCCCGCAGAAGATGCAGCGCAGGTAGTTGATCTGGTAGACGCGGCCGTAGCGCTCACCGGGCGAGAATCGGTCCCCGTCGGTGTTGTCCGCGCCCTCGACGTAGATGGCGTCGGCCGGGCAGGCCCAGGCGCACAGCTCGCAGCCGACGCACTTCTCCAGCCCGTCCGGGTGCCGGTTGAGCTGGTGGCGGCCGTGGTAGCGCGGCTGGGTGGGGACCTTGACCTCGGGGTACTCCTCGGTCACCACGCGCGTGAACATGGTCGTGAACGTGACGCCGAAGCCCGCGATCTTGTCGCGGTACCGGGCGCCCTGCCCGTCGTGGTGCTCCTCGCGCCGTTCGTCGCGGGGCTGCTCAGCCACCGCGCACCTCCTCGCTGTGAGTCTCCGCTGCCGCCGACCCGTTCGAGGCGCCGACGGTCACCGCTCGCGGCTCCTCGTCGGCGTCCCCGGACAGGGCCGAGGGGCCGGCCGTCCGGACCAGGGTCTGGCCCGGTAGCGGCGGCACAGGGTATCCGCCCTCGAAGGGGTCGACGGTGTCGGGCACCACCTCGTGGCGGGAGTCCTCGAGCGCCGCCTGCCGGCGCTGGTTCGTCTCGTAGGCGTAGAGCAGGCCGACCACGAGCACCACGAGCCCGGCGACGAGACCGAAGCGCTGGGCACTGGTGAGGTCACCGCTGGTCCGGAGCACCCGCATCGCCGAGGCGGCCATGACCCAGATCAGCGCGCCCGGGATGAGGATCTTCCAGCCGAAGCGCATGAACTGGTCGTAGCGCAGCCGGGGCAGCGTGCCGCGCAGCCAGATGAAGACGAAGAGGAACACCCAGAGCTTGGCGATGAACCACAGCACCGGCCACCAGCCGGCGTTCGCCCCGCTCCACAGCGACAGCGGCCAGGGCGCCCGCCAGCCGCCGAGGAAGAGCGTCGTCGCGATCGCCGAGACGGTGACCATGTTGACGTACTCGGCGAGGAAGAACAGGGCGAACTTCAGCGAGGAGTACTCGGTGTGGAAGCCGCCGACGAGCTCGCCCTCGGCCTCCGGCAGGTCGAAGGGCGCCCGGTTCGTCTCACCGACCATCGAGATGCAGTAGATGACGAAGGCCGGCAGCAGCACGAAGGCGTTCCACGACGGGAGCGGCACGTCGAAGCCGCCGAGCGTCAGCGTGGCCCCGTGCGCCTGCGCGTCGACGATCGCGGACGTCGACATCGAGCCCGCGTACAGGAACACGCTGATGAGCGCGAGGCCCATCGCGATCTCGTAGGAGATCACCTGCGCCGACGAGCGGAGCCCGCCCAGCAGGGGGTAGGTCGAGCCCGACGACCAGCCGGCCAGCACGATCCCGTAGACGCCGACCGCGGCGATCGCGAGCACGTAGAGCACGGCGACGTTGAGGTCGGTCAGCTGCAGCGGCGTCCGGATGTCGGTGAACGGGATCCGGACGACCGGCCCGAACGGGATGACCGCGAACGCGAGGAAGCACGTGGTCGCCGCGATGATCGGCGCCAGCACGAAGACGACCTTGTCGACCGCCCTCGGCATGATGTCCTCCTTGAGCGCCAGCTTGACGCCGTCCGCGAGGGACTGGAGGAGCCCGAACGGGCCGGTGCGGTTCGGGCCGGGCCGGGACTGCATCCGGCCGACCACGCGCCGCTCGGCCCAGATCATGATCAGCGTGGTGACGACGAGGAAGACGAAGACGAGCAGCGCCTTTCCGAGCACCACCCAGCCGTTGTCCTGGCTGAAGTCGGCCGTCGGGTTCTCGCTCGACAGCAGGGCTGGAGCCATCGGGAGGGTCATGACAGGGCTCCCTCGGTCGTCGAGTTCGTCGAGGTCGTCGAGGTCGGGCGTGGCCGCCGCGGCGCCGGTGCCCGCGGTGCCGGCCGTGACCGTCACGACGGCGCCGGTGTCGGCACCGAGCGTGGCACGCACCGCGCTGCGCGGGGAGTTCGTCGGCAGCCAGACGACCCGGTCCGGCATCGGCGTGACGACGAGCGGCAAGGTGATCGCTCCGCGGGTCGTCGACACCGTCACCGGACCGCCGTCGACGGCGCCGATCTCGACCGCGGTGCCCAGCGACATCCGGGCGACCGGCACGTGCCGGGTGCCGGCGAGGTAGGGCTCGCCGTCCTGCAGGCGACCCTCGTCGAGCAGGAGGTGCCAGGTGGCGAGCACCGCCGTGCCGCGCTGCGGCTGCGGCGGATCGGCCGGGCGGACGTCGGGGGCCTCGGCGCGCTGGCCCTCCCACGCGTCGAGCTCCGCGATCTCGCCGCGGACCCGCTCGACGCCGCGGAGCCCGAGCGGGACGTCCATCGTGTCGGCGAGCGCGTCGAGCGCGCGCAGGTCGGACATCGAGGTGCTGCGCAGGGCCAGCTGGAACCGGCGCCAGCGGCCCTCCCAGTCCACGAACGTGCCGGCCTTCTCCGCGGGCGGGGCCACGGGCAGGACGACGTCCGCACGCCGGGTGACCTCGCTCGCGCGCACCTCGAGGCTGACGACGAAGCCCGCGGCGTCGAGCGCGGCGAGCGCCTGGATCGGGTCCGGCAGGTCGTGCGGGTCGACGCCGCCGACGACGAGCCCGCCGATCCGGCCGGAGAGCGCGGCGGAGAGGATGCCCGCGGTGTCCCGGCCCGGTACGGCGGGCAGCGTCGGGACGCCCCACACGGTGGCGACGTCGACGCGCGCGGCGGCCTCGGCGACGGGGCGCCCGCCGGGCAGCAGTGACGGCAGGGCCCCGGCCTCGAGCGCGCCGCGCTCGCCCGCCCGCCGGGGCACCCAGGCGAGCCGGGCGCCGGTCGCGTTCGCGAGCCGGACGGCGGCGGAGAGCGCGCCGGGCACGGTCGCGAGCCGCTCGCCCACGAGGACGACGGCACCGGGCGTGCGCAGGCCCTCGGACACCTCGCGCACCTCGTCGAGCTCGCCGGCGCCCACCGCGTCCAGCACCTCGGCCTCGGTGCCGGGTGCCGCCGCGATGAGGCGGCCGTCGAGCTTGGCGAGGCCGCGGCTGGCGTAGGGAGCGACGGCGTGGACGACGAGGCCCTTCGCCGCCGCCTTGCGCAGCCGCAGGAAGACGATCGGCGACTCCTCCTCCGGCTCGAATCCGGCGAGGAGCACCGCCGGCGCGGCCTCGAGGTCCCGGTAGGTCACGCCCAGCCCGGCGCCGGCGACGGCGTGCGCGAGGAACGCCTCCTCCTCGGCCGAGTGCGGCCGGGCGCGGAAGTCGACGTCGTTCGTGTTCAGCGCGAGCCGGGCGAACTTCGCGTAGGCGTAGGCGTCCTCCACGGTCACCCGGCCGCCGACGAGCACGCCGACGCCGCCGGCGTCCCGGGCGGCGAGCAGACCGCGGGCCGCCACGTCGAGCGCCTCCGGCCACGAGGCGACCCGGAGCTCGCCGGTGTCGGCGTCCCGGACCAGGGGCTGCTCGAGCCGGTCCGGAGCGCTCTGCCAGGGGAAGGCCCAGCGGCCCTTGTCGCAGTTCCAGTCCTCGTTGACCGTCGGGTCCTCGAGGGCCAGGCGGCGCATGACCGTGCCCCGCCGGTGGTCGACGCGCAGACCGCAGCCCGAGGCGCAGTGCTCGCAGACGCCCTGGGTGGAGACGAGGTCGAACGGCCGCGCCCGGAACCGGTAGGCCGCGTTCGTGAGCGCGCCCACGGGGCAGATCTGCACGGTGTTGCCGGAGAAGTAGCTCGCGAAGGGCTGGCCGCTCTCGTCCGCCATCGCGCCGCCCTCGGTGACGACGGAGGTCGCGAAGCCGAGGACGCCGGGCGAGAACACGCCGATCTGCTGGTCGGCGCCGCGGTTCTGCAGGTCGATGAACGGGTCGCCGGCGATCTCCTTCGAGAACCGGGTGCAGCGCTGGCAGAGGACGCAGCGCTCACGGTCGAGCAGCACCTCGGTCGAGATCCGGATCGGCTTGGGGAAGGTCCGCTTCTTCTCCTGGAAGCGGCTGGTCGCCGGCCCGTTGCTCATCGCCTGGTTCTGCAGCGGGCACTCGCCGCCCTTGTCGCAGACCGGGCAGTCGAGCGGGTGGTTGACCAGCAGCAGCTCGATCACGCCGGCCTGCGCCTTCGCGGCGACCGGGGAGGTGAACTGGGTGCGGACGACCATGCCGGGCGTCACCTCGAGCGTGCAGCTCGCCTGGGGCTTCGGCATCGCGCGCAGCGAGCCGTCCGGCCCCGGTGTGGCGACCTCGACGAGGCACTGCCGGCAGGCACCGGCGGGTGCGAGCAGCGGGTGGTCGCAGAACCGGGGGATGGCGATCCCGACCTGCTCGGCGGCACGGATGACGAGCGTCCCCTTGGGGACGCTCACCTCGACGTCGTCGATGGTCGCCGTGACGAGGTCGGGCCTCGCCTGCTCCGGCGACTGGGGGTTGGCGGTGACGGTCATCAGGCGTGGGCTCCGGCGAAGACGGTCGAGGCGACGGGGTCGAAGGGACACCCGCCCTCGGTGAAGTGGCGGATGTACTCGTCGCGGAAGTACTGCACGGACGACGTGATCGGGCTCGTCGCGCCGTCACCCAGGGCGCAGAACGAGCGGCCGAGGATGTTGTCGCAGATGTCCAGCAGCTTGTCGAGGTCGGCCTCGGTGCCGTTCCCGGCCTCCAGCCGGCGCAGGATGCCGACCAGCCAGTACGTGCCCTCCCGGCACGGCGTGCACTTGCCGCACGACTCGTGCTTGTAGAACTCCGTCCAGCGCAGCACCGCGCGGACGACGCAGGTCGTCTCGTCGAAGATCTGCAGGGCGCGGGTGCCGAGCATGGAGCCGGCCGCGCCGACGCTCTCGAAGTCGAGCGGGGTGTCGAGGTGCTCCGCGGTGAACAGCGGGGTCGAGGAGCCGCCCGGCGTCCAGAACTTGAGCTCGTGGCCCGCGCGGACGCCGCCGGCCAGGTCGAGGAGCTCGCGCAGCGTGATGCCGAGCGGCGCCTCGTACTGGCCGGGCTCCGTCACGTGCCCGGAGAGCGAGAAGAGGCCGTAGCCGGCCGACTTGGGCGTGCCCATCGACGTGAACCACTCGGAGCCGTTCGCGATGATCGAGGGCACGCTCGCGATGGACTCCACGTTGTTGACCACCGTCGGCCGGGCGTAGAGGCCGGCGACCGCCGGGAACGGCGGCTTGAGCCGCGGCTGGCCGCGACGGCCCTCGAGCGAGTCGAGCAGCGCCGTCTCCTCCCCGCAGATGTAGGCACCGGCGCCGGCGTGGACCACGATGTCGAGGTCGAAGCCGGAGCCGAGGATGTTCTCGCCGACGTAGCCGGCGGCGCGGGCCTCCTCGACGGCCGCGAGCAGGCGGCGGTAGACGTGCAGGACCTCGCCGCGCACGTAGATGAAGGCCTTGTTGCAGCCGATCGCGAAGCTCGTGATGATCACGCCCTCGACGAGCACCTGCGGGCTCGCCAGCATGAGCGGGACGTCCTTGCAGGTGCCGGGCTCGGACTCGTCGGCGTTGACGACGAGGTAGCGCGGCCCGCCGTCCGGCTTCGGCAGGAAGCTCCACTTGAGGCCGGTCGGGAAGCCGGCGCCGCCGCGGCCGCGCAGCCCGGAGTCCTTCACCGCCGAGATGATGTCCGCGGGGGCCATGGCCAGCGCGGCCCTGAGCGCCTCGTACCCGCCGTCGCGCTCGTAGGCGGCGAGCGTCCAGGCCTGGTCGGCGTCCCAGTTGCGGCTCAGCACCGGGGTCAGCGTCGTCATCGTCAGCTCTCCTGCCCGTCGCCGGTGGTGGCTCCGGGGTCGTTCTCGGGGGTGTCGCCCGGGAGGGAGGCACCCTGGGAGTCGCGCGGGCGCGGCGTGGTCGCGCGTCCGCTGTCGTTCGGGCCGTTGGTGGCGTCCGCCGGAGGCTTGCCGGCGGTCGTGCCGCCGCGATCGCTGCCCGGCGAGGCTGCCGGTGCGTCGTTCGCGCTCGTGACTCCTTGGCGCGCGGTGCTCTCGTCGCTGCCGGTCACCGGGCCGAGCCGGTCGGCGCCGGCGGCTGTCCTGCTGCTTGCCGGCCTTGCCCTCCGGCGCCTGCCAGCCCCGCTCCTTCGCCAGGAGCGTGCCGCGCAGGGTGGCCGGGCCGGCGGCCGCGCCCTCGTTCGCGCGGCCGTCCGGGAAGCCCGCCAGCACCCGGGACATCTGCCGGAAGCTGCACACGGAGGCCGCGCCGCGCGTCGGCGCCACCTCCTCGCCGGCCCGCAGCCGGTCGGTGAGCTCACGGGCGCTCGACGGGGTCTGGTTGTCGAAGAACTCCCAGTTGACCATGACCACCGGCGCGTAGTCGCAGGCGGCGTTGCACTCGATGCGCTCGAGCGTGATGGCGCGGTCCTCGGTGGTCTCGTCGTGCCCGACGCCGAGGTGCTCCTCGAGCGTCCGGAAGATCTCGTCGCCGCCGAGCACCGCGCAGAGCGTGTTCGTGCACACGCCGACCGTGTAGGTGCCGTTGGGGTGGCGCTTGTACTGCGTGTAGAAGGTCGCGACCGCCGCGACCTCCGCGGTGGTGAGGCCGAGCTGCTCGGCGCAGAAGGCGATGCCGTCGGGGCTGACGAAGCCCTCCTCGCTCTGCACGAGGTGGAGCATGAGGCAGCAGCGCCGAGCGCGCCACGGGGTAGCGGGCGATGATCTCCGCGGCATCGGCCTCGAGCCGGGCGCGGCTGACATCGGTGAGGAGAGGCATCAGCGGTCGACTCCACCCATGACGGGGTCGAGCGAGGCCACCGCGGCGACGACGTCGGCGATCTGGCCGCCCTCGCACATCGCCGCCACGGCCTGCAGGTTGACGAAGGACGGGTCACGGAAGTGTGCGCGGTACGGCTTGGTGCCGCCGTCGGAGACGAGGTGGGCCGCGAGCTCGCCGCGCGGGGACTCGACGGCCGAGTAGACCTGGCCCGCGGGGACCCGGATGCCCTCGGTGACGAGCTTGAAGTGGTGGATCAGGGCCTCCATCGACTGGCCCATGATCTCCCGGATGTGCTCCAGGCTGTTGCCCATGCCGTCACCGCCGATGGCCAGCTGCGCCGGCCAGGCGATCTTCCTGTCCTCGACCATGACCGGGCCGGGCGGGATGTCGCGCAGCCTCTGGACGCACTGCTCGACGATCCGCAGCGCCTGGCGCATCTCCTCGATCCGGATCCGCAGCCGGCCGTACGCGTCGCAGGTGTCCCAGGTGACGACGTCGAACTCGTAGTCCTCGTAGCCGCAGTACGGCTCGGACTTGCGCAGGTCGTGCGGCAGGCCCGTGGCCCGCAGCACCGGGCCGGTGAGGCCGAGCGCCATGCAGCCGGTGAGGTCGAGGTAGCCGACGTCGACCAGCCGGCTGCGCACCAGCGGATTCTCGTTCGACAGCTTCTCGATGTCGGAGATGTCCTGGTACATCGCCGGGAGCTCGTCGACGATCATGTCGAGGGCGCCGGGCGGGAGGTCCTGGGCCAGGCCGCCCGGGCGGATGTACGCGTGGTTCATCCGCAGGCCGGTCACGAGTTCGAGCAGCTTCAGGACCCGCTCGCGGAGCCGGAACCCGACCGTCATGACGGTGAGGGCGCCGATCTCCATGCCGCCGGTGGCGAGGGCGACGACGTGCGAGCCGACCCGGTTCAGCTCCATCATCATCACGCGGATGACGTCGACCCGCTCCGGCAGCTGGTCGGAGATGCCGAGGAGCTTCTCGATGCCCAGGCAGTACGCGACCTCCTGGTACAGCGGCGACAGGTAGTCCATCCGCGTGCACAGCGTCACGCCCTGCACCCAGTTCCGGTACTCCATCGTCTTCTCGATGCCGGTGTGCAGGTACCCGATGCCGCACCGGGCCTCGGTCACCGTCTCGCCGTCGATCTCGAGGATGAGCCGGAGCACGCCGTGGGTCGACGGGTGCTGCGGGCCCATGTTGACGACGATCCGCTCCTCGCCGAGTTCGGCCACCTCGTCGGCGATCTCGTCCCAGTCGCCGCCGCTGGCGGTGAAGACGCGGCCCTCGGCGGGCGCGTCGTCGGGCAGGCCGTACGGATCGGCGTCGTCCGTCGTGCCGGGGATGCCGGGACCGCCGGGGACGTGGACGTCCTCGGCGGCGGCCGGATCGGCCTCGCCGGTCGACGGACGCTGCCGGGGGTCGTCGACCGTGCGCGGGTTGAGGGTGGAGTCGCTCATCAGTTGTACGACCTCCGGATGTCGGGCGGGTGGATGACCGCGCCCTTGTACTCCACGTCGATGCCGCCCAGCGGGTAGTCCTTGCGTTGCGGGTGGCCGGGCCAGTCGTCGGGCATCTCGATGCGGGTGAGCGCCGGGTGACCGTCGAAGACGATGCCGAAGAAGTCCCAGGTCTCCCGCTCGTGCCAGTCCGCCGTGGGGTAGACCTCGACGACCGAGGGGATGTGCGGGTCGGCGTCCGGTGCCGTGACCTCGAGCCGGACCCGACGGTTGTGCGTGATCGAGAGCAGGTGGTACACGGCGTGCAGCTCACGCCCGGTGTCCTGCGGGAAGTGCACGCCGCTGACGCCGGAGAGGAGCTCGAAGCGCAGGTCGGGGTCGTCGCGGAAGGCGCGGCAGGCGTCGACGATCGCGTCCCGGCGCACGTAGAAGGTGATCTCGCCACGGTCGACGACGACCTTCTCGACGGCCTCGTCGAAGGTCCGCCCGCCGCGTGCGAGCGCGCCGATGAGGGCGTCGGCCACGAGGTCGAACTCGCCGCCGAACGGCCGCTCCGCGGGCGCCGGCATCGCGATCGTCCGGACCAGGCCGTCGTAGCCGCTGGTGTCGCCGGTGTCCTGCTGGCCGAACATGCCGCGCCGGACGTCGACGACCTCGGCCTCCGCGGCGGTCGTCGCGGGGACGTTGCCGACGACGTCCTGGCTCGGCGAGGTCTCGTCGGGGCGGGGGGTCTCGCTCACCGGAGCAGGCCCTTCATCCGCGACGTCGGGATCGCCTCGAGCGCGGCCTGCTCGGCGGCCTGCGCGGCCTTGACCCGGTTGGAGCCGAGCGGCATGTGCTGGATCTCCTCGTGCAGGGTGAGGATCGCGTTGATGAGCATCTCCGGCCGCGGCGGGCAGCCGGGCAGGTAGATGTCGACCGGGACGATGTGGTCGACGCCCTGGACGATCGCGTAGTTGTTGAACATGCCCCCCGAGGACGCGCAGACGCCCATCGCGAGCACCCACTTCGGCTCGACCATCTGGTCGTAGATCTGCCGCAGGACGGGCGCCATCTTCTGGCTCACGCGCCCGGCCACGATCATGAGGTCGGCCTGCCGCGGCGACGCCCGGAAGACCTCCATGCCGAACCGGCCGAGGTCGTACTTGGGACCGCCGGTGGTCATCATCTCGATGGCGCAGCAGGCCAGGCCGAACGTGGCCGGCCACAGCGAGCTCTTGCGCATGTAGCCGGCGATCGTCTCGACCGACGTCAGCAGGAAGCCGCTCGGCAGCTTCTCCTCGATACCCATCTCAGGCCTCTTTCGAAGGTCGCCGGCCCGTCAGTCCCACTCGAGGCCGCCGCGGCGCCACACGTAGGCGTACGCGACGAACACCGTGACGATGAACAGCACCATCTCGACCAGGCCGAACAGGCGGAGCTGGTCGAAGGCCACGGCGTAGGGGATGAGGAACACGCTCTCGATGTCGAAGACGATGAAGAGCATCGCCACCAGGTAGTACTTGACGGGGAAGCGGCCGCCGCCCGCCGCGTGCGGCGTCGGCTCGATGCCGCACTCGTAGGCGTCGAGCTTCGCCCGGTTGTAGCGCTTGGGACCCGACAGCGCGCCGGCGCCGATCGAGAACACCGCGAACCCCGCCGAGATGGCTCCCAGGACGAGGATCGGTACGTAGGGGTTCACGCCCTCACCCTTCAGCTTCAAGGACCGGCGGGAGCCGGGCCCACACTCCCTGACGACTGCGGACCTGCAGCGACCGCTCGCGATCGCCGCCCATCCTAGAGCGCAGTCCGCTTCGCTCCCGGCCGGGGCCGCGAGCGCCGACTGCTCCTTCCTAGAGCGCGGTCCGCTTCGCTCCCGGCCGGGGCCGCGAGCGCGGACTGCTCCTGCCCAGAGTGCCGTCCGGCCCGCGTTGCTGCAGGTCATCCGGCCTCTCCATGTGCGCTTGTGAAGGTTTTCACGAGCACCTGTGTAGAGAGTATCCCCTGCACGGCGTCGTGCGGCGTCCTGGTGGGCGGACCGTCCCACGCCTCGCAAGATCATGCTCCCGAAACGGACCCGGGAGAGGCCTTGTCGATCTCCGTAGCCGTCCATCTCGGGAGCATGATCTTGACTTGGGCGACGCGGACGCCGACGACGAGCCGGCGTCAGGCGCGGACGGCGCGGTGCAGGGCGACGATCCCGCCGGAGAGGTTGCGGAACGCGACGTCGGACCACCCGACGGCCGCGATCCGCTCGGCCAGCCCGCGCTGGTCGGGCCACGCCCGGATCGACTCCGCCAGGTAGACGTACGAGTCCGGCGACGACGACACCCGCCGCGCCACCGTGGGCAGCGCCCGCATGAGGTACCCGGTGTAGACGGTCCGGAACGGCGCCCAGGTCGGGTGCGAGAACTCGCAGATCACGAGCCGGCCGCCGTGCCGCGTGACGCGCCGCATCTCGGCGAGCGCCGCGTCGACGTCGCCGACGTTCCGCAGCCCGAAGGAGATGGTCACAGCGTCGAAGGCGCCGTCGGCGAAGGGCAGGTTCGTGGCGTCGCCGGCGACGAAGCCGAGATCCGGGCGGCGGCGGCGCCCGACGCGCAGCATCCCCAGCGAGAAGTCGCACGGCACGGCGAGCACCCCGGCGTCCGCGAAGGGCTCGGTGGAGGTCCCGGTGCCGGCGGCCAGGTCGAGCAGCCGCTCGCCGGGGCGGACGTCGAGCGCCTCGACGACGGCGCGGCGCCAGCGCCGGTCCTGACCGAGCGACAGCACGTCGTTCGTCCGGTCGTACTTGGCGGCCACCTCGTCGAACATGGCGGCCACCTCGTGCGGACGCTTCTCCAGGCTCGCGCGGGGCATGTGTCCATCGTCGCAGGAGCCCGCGCAGCGACGGCGTGAGGCTCGACTTAGGCTGAGATCGATGTCCACCGTCGTCGGCGAAGCAAAGGCCGTTGCGCCCCTGGTGGCCCGGACCGTCCCGCTGACGGATCCCGGGCCGCTGCTCGCACTCCTCCCGAAGGCGGGCGCGCTCGCGTGGGTCCGCCGGGGCGAGGGCCTCGTCGGCTGGGGCAGCGTCGCGACGATCCCGACGTCCGGCGCCGACCGGTTCGGTGCCGCGGAGCGGGCGTGGGCCGAGCTGATCCGGCACGCCGTCGTCCGGGACGAGGTCGGGCTGCCGGGCACGGGCCCGGTCGCGTTCGGGTCGTTCGCCTTCTCGCCGGGGTCGCCCGCGGGCGGCGCCCTCGTCGTCCCGGAGGTCGTCGTGGGTCACCGCGGCGGTCGCTGGTGGGTGACGACGCTCGGCGTCGGCGCGGTGCTCCCCCGCACCCGGCGCCCGCGCCCGCAGGCGCCGCCGACGACACCCGGAGAGGTGGCGTTCGCCGACGGCGCCCGCTCGGGGCCGGAGTGGGAACGCGTCGTCGCGGCCGCGATCGCGCGTATCGACCAGGGTGAGGTCGAGAAGGTCGTGCTCGCGCGCGACCTCGAGGCGATCGCCGAGGAGCCGGTCGACCCGCGCTGGCTGCTGGGCCGGCTCGCCGAGCGCTACCCGGGCTGCTGGACGTTCAGCGTCGAGGGTCTCGTCGGCGCCACCCCGGAGATGCTCGTGCGCCGGGAGAAGGGCCTGGTGACGTCGCGCGTGCTCGCGGGGACGATCCGCCGCAGCGGCGACGACTCGCGTGACCTGGCGCTGGCCGCGCGGCTCGCCCGCTCGAGCAAGGACCTCGAGGAGCACGAGTACGCGGTGCGCTCGGTCGCGCAGGCGCTCGCCCCGCACTGCTCGTCGACGAACGTGCCCGACTCGCCGTTCGTGCTGCACCTGGCCAACGTCATGCACCTCGCGACGGACGTCACGGGCGTGCTCGCCGACGACAGCTCGAGCCTGCAGCTCGCCGCCGCGCTGCACCCCTCCGCCGCGGTGTGCGGGACGCCGACGGCGTCCGCCGCGGCCCTGATCGACGAGCTCGAGGGCATGGACCGGGACCGCTACGCCGGCCCGGTCGGCTGGATGGACGCCGAGGGCGACGGCGAGTGGGCCATCGCGCTCCGCTGCGCACGGCTGGACGCCGCGGACCCGCGGCGCGCCCGGCTGTTCGCCGGCTGCGGCATCGTCGCGGGCTCCGACCCGGAGGCCGAGCTGAGCGAGTCCGACGCGAAGCTCGTCCCCATGCGCGACGCCCTGACCTCCTGACCCAGCCCTCCAGCGGGTGGAGGAGCGCGCGGTCAGCGCAGGTCCAGGAGGGCGGGGGTCAGCTCGCCGAGGCTGCGGCAGCCGACCAGGCCGAGGGTGAGGTCGAGTTCGGCGATCAGATTCCGGAGCACCGCCTCGACCCCGGCCTGACCGGCGAGCGCCAGACCGTAGACGTACGGCCGCCCGACGAGGACGGCGTCCGCCCCGAGCGCGAGGGCCACGAGGGCGTCGGCCCCGCTGCGGATCCCGCTGTCGAACAGCACCGGCACCCGGCCGGCGACCTCGGCGACGATGGGCGGCAGCGCGTCGAGCGAGGCGATCGCCGGGTCGACCTGCCGGCCGCCGTGGTTGGAGACGACGATCGCGTCGACGCCGTGCTCGAGAGCGAGCCGCGCGTCGTCCGGGTGCTGCAGCCCCTTGAGGACGATCGGCAGCGAGGTCCGCGCCCGCAGGGACGCCAGGTCGCCCCAGGTGAGCGAGGGGTTGGAGAACAGATCGAGGAAGGTCTGCACCGCGGCGCGCGGCACCGGCGAACGCAGGTTCTCCCGGACGCCGCCGGGGTGGTGGCGCGCCAGCGAGAGCAGCGTGCCGAGCGCGGTGGGCGCCGGCCGCGGCGCGGGCCCGAGGGGGTCCGGCCCGGCCGGGAGCCCCGACGCCGCCCGCTCGCGCACGAGCGCCTGGAACACGGGATCGCTCGTGTACTGCGCGATCCCCTGGCCGCGGGCGAACGGCAGCGAGCCGAGGTCGAGGTCCCAGGGCCGCCACCCGAGCGTGTGCGTGTCGAGCGTGACGACGATCGCCGAGGCGCCGATCCCCTCGGCGCGGCGCACGAAGCTGGTGACCAGCTCCTCCTCCCGCGACCAGTACAGCTGGAACCACCGCGGCGTCCCGCCCAGGTTCTCCGCGATCTCCTCCATCGGCCACGACGCCTGCGTCGAGATGACCATCGGGACGCCGACGGCCGCGGCCGCGCGAGCGACCGCGCGGTCGGCGTCCGGGTGCGCCATGCCGAGGACGCCGACCGGCGCCAGCAGGAACGGCGAGGTCAGGCGCTGCCCGAGGAGCTCGACCGTGAGGTCGCGGACGGCGACGTCGCGGAGGATCCGTGGCACGAGCCGGTAGCGCTCGAACGCGGCCTCGTTGGCGCGCCGCCGTCCGCTGCTGCCCGGCAGCGCCGGCGACGTAGGCCCAGCCGCGCCGCTTCATCCGGCGCCGCGCGGCCGCCGCGAGCCGGTCGGGCGTCACCGGCACGAGCGGGCGGCGGCCGAGGGCGCCGTCCCGGTAGATCCGGCCCTGGACGAGCCGGCCGGGGCTGGGGACCGGGTCCGCGGCCGCCGCGGCGGCGATGGCGTCGCTGGTGTCGGTCGTGTCGGTTCTGTCGGTCATGCCGTCCATGATTGCCCTCGCCGCGAGGCAGCGGCAGACCGCGGATGACAGGATCGGGAGCCATGACGACCGTCTGCGTCACCGGAGCCGCCGGCAAGGTCGGCCGCTACGCGGTGATGGAGCTGCTGCAGCACGGGTACGACGTGGTCGCGACCGACCTCGGGCCGCGGCCGGGGTTCCTGCCCGGCGAGGCCGAGCTGGCCTACCTGGCCGCCGACCTCGAGGACTACGGCGACACGGCCGAGGTGCTCGCCGGCTGCGAGGCCGTCGTGCATCTCGCGAACGTGCCGGCGCCCGGGCTCGTGCCGCCCGCGCGCACCTACACGCGCAACACCGGCATGAACGCCAACGTCTTCCTCGCCGCGGCCCAGCTCGGGCTGCGCCGCGTGGTGTGGGCGTCCAGCGAGACCACGCTGGGCCTGCCCTACGACACCCCGCCCCGCTACGTGCCCGTCGACGAGGACCACTACCCGCTGCCGGCCAGCACCTACGCCCTCTCGAAGGTCGTCGGCGAGACGACGGCCGAGCACGTGTCGGCGTGGTCCGGGATCCCGTTCGTGGCCCTGCGGCTGTCCAACGTCATCCTCCCGGAGGCGTACGCGGACTTCCCGAGCTGGCAGGGCGACCCGCAGGCACGTCGGTGGAACCTGTGGAGCTACATCGACGTCCGCGACGCGGCCACCGCCTGCCGGCTGGCGGTCGAGGCGGACGTCAGCGGTGCCCGCAGCTACGTCATCGCCAACGCCGACACGGTGATGCGCGCCCCGACCGAGGAGCTGCTCGACGCGGTCTTCCCCGGCGTCCCCCGCAGGGCGCCGATCGGCGGCAACGTCTCGCTGTTCTCGATCGAGCGGGCCCGCGCCGAGCTGGGCTTCGAACCGCGGCACACCTGGCGCGACGAGGTCGAGCTCGCCTGAGGTGCCTCAGCCCTCGCTGAGGGCGGTCCGGACGGCGGCGTGCACGGTCGCGCGGATGCGGGCGTGCATCTCGCGCAGACCCTCGCGGGTCGTGCGCACCTCGACGACGCTGGTGCCGGGGGCCGGGTTCTCCAGGGCGGTGACGAGGGCCGGGACGCCGAGCGCGCGCCGGTAGGTCACGCCGTGGGCGTCGCAGAGCGCGGCGACGTCCGTGCCGTGGGGCGTCCCGAACAGCCGCTCGAAGGCGGCGGCCTGGGCGGGGCCGTGCGTCGCGAGCTCGCCCTGCTCGAGCAGGCTGAAGATGCCCCCGCCGTCGTCGTTGAGGACGACGATCTGCAGGTGCGGCCGGTCCTCGTCCGGGGGGACGAGCAGGGCGTTCGCGTCGTGGAGGAACGCGAGGTCGCCGACGAGCACCCGGACGAAGCCGCCGCCGAGGGCCGCGCCTGACGCCGTCGAGAGCGTGCCGTCGATGCCGGCGAGGCCGCGGTTGGCCAGCACGCGCACGCCGCGCGGGATCCGGTGGACGACGAGGTCGAGGTCGCGGACGGGATTGCTCGCGGCGACGACGAGGGTCTCCCCCGGCCGCGCCGTCAGCGCGACCGCGCGCGCCACCTGCGGACCCCACAGCAGATCCGGATCCTCGGCGAGCGAGATCGTCGAGGGCGGCGTCCAGACCTGCGCGGGCGGCGAACGACGCCATCGCCCACCGGCGCGGCCACTCGCGGTCTCGCGCTCGCCGGCGGGAGCGTCGCGAGGCCGAGCGGGGCGAGACGGGCGGCGGGGCGGCCGGGGTTCGGCCAGTCCCCGTCGGCGGCGACCAGGGCGAGGTCGACGTCCGGGCGCTCGAGCAGCCGCGTCACCGGGCGGGAGAGGGTGGGCCGGCCGTAGACGACCGCGCGTTCCACCGCGCCGCCGAGCTCCGGCATCTCGAGGAGGAGCCGGTAGGCGGCGACGGCGTCCGGACCCGCGGCCCCCGACGACGGCTCGGCCAGCAACGGCCAGCCCGCGGCGAGCGCGACCTCCCGCGCCTGCGGGCCGAGCCCGGTGTCGGCACCGTCGCCCGCGACCACGACGGTCCGCGGACCGGGCTCGACGATCCCCGGACGGGGCGCGCGGCTCCGGGGTCGTCGGCGAGGCTGCACGGCGGGCAGCTCGCCGGGCTCGGCGTCCTCGTCGTCCGGCACGAGCGGTTCGCTGAAGCCGAGGTCGAGGTGCACCGGGCCCTGGCGGTCGCGAGCAGCGACGACGACCTCGACGAGCGCGCGCAGCGCGCCCTCCGGATCCTTCGCGGCGTCGACGTCCGCGAGGTCGAGCCGCGCCCGGACCGCCCGCCCGTAGAGGTCCGCCTGCAGCTCGCTGGTCTGGTTCGCCCACGTCCTCGCGCAGCTCCCGGGGACGGTCGGCGGTGATCACCACCAGCGGTCGGCGCCCGTGGTGGGCCTCGAGGACGGCGGGGTGGAGGTTGGCGGCGGCCGTGCCGGACGTCGTCACGACGGCGCCGGCCGCGCCGAGAGCGGTGAAGCCCGCCACACGCTCGTCGTGTCGCACCCGCAGATCCAGGTCGCCGGACGGCGAGCGCGTAGGCGAGCGGCGCGCTGCGCGACCCCGGGCACAGCACGACCTGCCGGACACCCGCGACGCGCAGCGCCTCGACCGCGAGGCGGGCGAGCAGCGTCGAGGGGTGCACGCTCGCCATGCTCGCAGCCGCACCCCGCGCCCGGCGCGGCGAGGGCGTGGACGTTCCCCGTGCGGGGTCCTCCTACAGTTGCGGCCGTGGTCTCCGAGCTCTTCGACGCCTCGGCCTGGGAGCAGGTCGCCGGCTTCGACTTCACCGACATCACGTACCACCGCTGCGTCCGCCCCGGCCCGGAGCGCGGCACGGTGCGGATCGCGTTCGACCGGCCGGAGGTCCGCAACGCGTTCCGGCCGCACACCGTCGACGAGCTCTACCGCGCCCTCGACCACGCCCGCATAACCCCGGACGTCGGGTGCGTCCTGCTCACCGGCAACGGGCCGTCGCCGAAGGACGGCGGGTGGGCGTTCTGCTCCGGCGGCGACCAGCGGATCCGTGGCCGGTCGGGGTACCAGTACGCCGCGGGCGAGACCGCCGACAGCGTGGACGGTGCCCGGGTCGCGGCGCACGGCGGCCGGCTGCACATCCTGGAGGTGCAGCGGCTCATCCGGACCATGCCGAAGATCGTGGTCGCGGTGGTCCCCGGCTGGGCGGCCGGCGGCGGGCACTCGCTGCACGTGGTCTGCGACCTGACGATCGCGTCCCGCGAGCACGCCCGGTTCAAGCAGACGGACGCCGACGTCGCCTCGTTCGACGGCGGGTTCGGGTCCGCGTACCTGGCCCGGATGGTCGGCCAGAAGTTCGCCCGGGAGATCTTCTTCCTCGGCCGGACCTACGACGCCGAGACCATGCAGCGCATGGGCGCGGTGAACATCGTGGCGCCGCACGCGTCGCTCGAGGAGGCGGCGCTCGAGGTCGCGGCGGAGATCAACGGCAAGAGCCCGACCGCCCAGCGGATGCTGAAGTTCGCGTTCAACCTCGTGGACGACGGGCTCGTCGGCCAGCAGGTCTTCGCCGGTGAGGCGACACGGCTGGCGTACATGACGGACGAGGCCGCCGAAGGCCGCGACGCCTTCCTCGAGAAGCGCGCCCCCGACTGGTCGCCGTACCCCTGGTACTACTGACCGAGCACGTTTCCGCAGCTCACAATGCCCCTTCATCGTCCTGGGGCACGGTGGGGGCACGCCAGGCCTCGTCCACGGCCCGCCGGGTGCGATTCTCGGCGTCGACCTTGCGGGGGGAAGGACTTCTTGCGTTGGCGTCCGTCAGGTCGCGCCACCGGGGTGAGCCAGGTGATCTTGCCGTCTCGGACGCGCTTCTCAACGCTGGCCATGTCAGGCCGCCTGCTCATCAAGAGCGCGGGGCCCGCTCCGCGGGCCGCGCGCCCGGCATGCGGCGCTGGGGCGCCGGTCCCGCCGCGCCCGAACGATACGGCCAGGGACGTGCACGTCCCTCTGCTCGGCGTGACCTGGGGCTTAGCGATAGGGATCTCGCTGGGCTGGTAGCAGCGAGTGCCATCCGCCACGGTGGCTCAGCGGGGGGTCGTCCGGCGTCCCCACCCGTGCGCGTCCAGTGTGGGTCGGGCTACGGCCCGGGCGCGTCCGAGCGCCCTCCCGAGCTGGCCGGTTATCGGGTGGTGCCACCTCTGCCGGCTGCTCGAAGCTGGGCGAGCCACTCTGTGCCCAGCTGGCGCCCGTCCGGGAATTGGTCGCCTCGATCCCAGCGCCACGCTGTGATCATCGCCAGCGCGAGGATCCGGCACTCCCGTAGCAAGTCATGGTTCACGCCCGGATAGTGCTCGCTAACTTCTTCGGGCGCATGGGCGAGGTCGAATTCGACGGGCCCACGGCAGCACGTCTCGAGGTCAACAAACCGCAGCCCGGTCTCGGTGCTAAGCACGTTCCCTGGGTGTGGCTCGCCGTGCAGGAGCTGCTCGGCGGCGCCGCGCTCGCCGATCGCTCGTCTCAGGCTTCGTAGCGTGTCGCCGAGGAGCTCCCGGTCCGCTTCGGCGAGCTCCGGAGTGTCGTCGCGGCTTGCCACGAGCTGTTGGGCCTGCTTGACCCGATCGGTGAAGTGCGGCGTAGGGACATCGACCTTGCGCATGCCGACATGCAGCCGCTGGAGCGCGTCGGCGTAGTCGGCTGGCGACACCTCTGGGTACGTCGCAGGTTCGTAGTAGGTCCACAGCGTGACCGCGAACCCATCACGCTCGTAGACCTGCGGCTCCACCCAAGGCGCGAGAGCCGCCACAGGGCTGCCGGACCGGGCGAGCCGTTGAGCAAGCTCGATCTCGAACTGTGCGATGTGATGCGCTACAGGTGCCACCCGAGCCAGGACGTCACAAGGCAGCAGACGCACAGTGAGCTTGTTGGAGTCATGAAGAACGATCGTGTCATCAACTCTTAGGTCAACTGATAGGGCGATGGACGTGGCAGCAGCAATCGCGTGCTGGACCTCTGACGCCTGCATCCTCGCCCGACCTCTCCTTGAAGCGCTTCCCCAATCGGTGCGACCTGGGCACCACGCAAGCTGTCGATACAGAGAGCGTGCCCGATTCCGTCACAACACTGAGGGAGGGGTCGGTCCCGTCCTCCTCGCCTGACGTTTTCACGACGCCGAGGTGCCGCCCGGCGTCCGGAGCTGCGTCTCGCCCGGCGCCGCGTTCCTCGGCGAACCCCGGCGCCCTCGAATCTTGCGGCGCGTGGGGAGACCCGCTAACGGTCGGTGGATCCCTCGGGAGATCGTTGTCCGGGGCATGGCGTCCCCAGGCCGACGGCGACCGACTGCTCCCTCGTGCCGGTCCGGATGGTCAACGCTATGCACGCGGGGTGGTCGAGCCAGTATCCGCCCGGGTAGGCCAGCCAGCCAGTGCCTCGGGTGTCAGGGCAATTCACCACGACACGGCGGCTGGGTGTGGAGGGGCCTCCTCCCCAGCCGATGCCGACCCGGTTGCCGGTCAGGCTGGGAGCGACGAGCTCGAACTCCATACCTGCCTTGATCACGAGTCCTGTCTTGGCGAACAGCCGCAACGCCGGGAAGGGCTCCCCGGTCAGACCCGTTTGCAGGGCTTCCGCCCGAGGGCTCGTCGGCAACGCCACCACCCCGCGGACGACCTGCCAGTCGCGGGGCGGAGGTTGATTGTCGATCGCGTTCCCGCACGGCAGGGTTTGAGAGTCGATCAGCGGAGGGCCGGCGGTGTCCGCCGTAGCCACGACGGGTGGACCGCTTCCTGCCGTACTCGGTGGGTCTTGCGTCGGAGTCGACGACGTCGATCCCGCCGTGCAGCCCGCGACCACCATCAAGACCGCCGCGGTAGCGACACATCTGTCCCGGCCCGTCATGGTTCCATTGAACGCCTGACGGCGCGGTCTTGGCCGGAACGCCGCATGCGAGGCGCACATGATCAACATAGCGTCCCTCGACGTAGCCCAGGTCACGCGCTTCCTCCTCGCTCTGGGGGACGCCGACGGCCGTGCCCTGGCACTGAACCCCTTGACGAGATCCAGTAGCGCTCTATGGTTGTCCTATGACAGTAGATAAAGCAGACAGCGGTCGCGGGGGGACGGACGGGACGGTGTCGCCGATCGCGTTCCGCCTGGACCCCGCGTCGGGTGTGCCGACGTACCTGCAGGTGGTGCGCCAGGTCGAGCAGGCGCTGCTGCTGGGCTACCTCAAGCCGGGTGATCAGTTACCGAAGGTCCGCGACGTGGTCGCGGACCTGGCGATCAACCCGAACACGGTCCTGAAGGTCTACCGCGAGCTGGAACACAAGGGTCTCGCGTCGGGGCGACCGGGGCAGGGGACGTTCATCGAGGCAGCCGTGAGCCAGGCGACGCTCCCCGAACTCGCGGGGCTACGCCGAAAGCTGCGGACGTGGATCAGCGAGGCCGACGCCGCCGGTCTCGACGAGAGCGGTGTCGTGGCCCTGTTCACCACCACGCTGCGGGATTTCACTGAGCGCCGCGGAGCCGACGACTCGCGCGGCGCGCAGGAGACGCCGAGGCGGACGGCCGGGGGTGTCGCGTGAACATCATCGAGACCAGCGCCCTCGGCCGCCGGTACCGCGACGTCTGGGCGCTGCGGGATTGCACCCTCGCCATCCCGGAAGGTCACCTCGTCGCCCTGGTCGGTCCCAACGGCGCCGGCAAGAGCACTCTTCTCACCATCGTGGTCGGGCTGACGGCACCCACGACCGGCACCGTCCGGGTGCTCGACGGGCTCGCAGCCGGATCACCCGCCGCACTCGACGGCATCGCCTTCGTCGCGCAGGACATGCCGCTCTACCGGCACCTGTCCGTGGCCGACATGCTGCACCTGACCCGCAACCTCAACCACGACTTCGACGACCGCTTACGCGCGCGAAGACTGGGTGACCTCGGGATCGCCGAGAAGCACAAGGCCGGCAAGCTCTCGGGCGGCCAGCGGGCCCAATTGGCGCTGACACTCGCGCTGGCGCGGCATCCGCGCCTTCTCGTCCTCGACGAGCCGACCGCTCCGCTCGATCCCATCGCCCGACACGACTTCATGGCGACGGTCATGACCGCGATGACCGAGGACGGGCTCTCCGTCGTGCTCTCGTCGCACGGGTTGGCGGAGTTGGAACGCGTCGCCGACTATCTCGTGCTCATCACGCGGGGGCTCGTCCGACTCGACGGCACGGTCGAGGAGTTGACCGCACAGCACCAGCTGATGACGGGACCGGTCGCGCTGGCGGCCGACGCGGGATGGACGGTGATCCAGTCCGTCGAGGCCGGGTCCCAGAAGCATCTGCTCGTTCGCCTCGACGAGCCGGCGATCCCGCGCCGCCGGGGTGGGAGGCCCGGACGGTAGGCGTGGAGGAGCTCGCCATGGCCTATCTCCGAGATCCCCTGTCCCCGCGACCCTCGTACCCGTGGAGGTGACGCGATGACGACGTCCGTGTTGGCGCCCGTACCGATCACCGCGCAACGGCCGGTGGCGTGGCGGCGCCTGCTCTGGGTCGCCTGGTGCCGTTACCGGACGTCGTTGGTGGCCGCCGGAGCACTCCTCGCCGTCGTGGCGGTTTACGTCGTGATCCAGGGCCGGCAGATGAGGAGCGCCTATGCCGCCGTCCAGCGTGCGCACCGCAGTCGGCCGCCAGTTGCCGGTTCGCCTTCGCGACGTTCCATGACACCTACGGCAACCCTGGCTTCGCCGCGGCGGTCTTCGTGTGGCTGCCGGCGTTGATCGGGGCGTTCGCGGGCGCGCCGCTGTTGGGCCGAGAACTGGAGACGGGCACCTACCGCTTCGCGTGGACCCAGGGCGTCGGACGCACACGCTGGCTCGTCGCCCTGCTGGTCACCGGAGCGGTCGGAGTCGCCGCCCTCGGCGCCACGCTCGGGATCCTGATGACCTGGTACAAGCAGCCGCTCGTGGCGAGCGGCATCCAGCAGCGGCTCCACCCCAGCGCCTTCCCCCTCACGGGACTCGCGGTCGTGGGCTGGACTCTGCTCGCTTTCGCCGTGGGTGCCCTCGCCGGCCTGGTGCTGCGCCGCGTCGTACCCGCCCTGGCAGCGACCCTGGCCCTGTGGACCGGCCTGGCCTTCCTCACCTCGACCCTGCGGCCGCACTATCAGACACCTCCGGCGACGAGCAGCCTCCAGCTGGCGGACGCTGACCTACCATCGCGCAGTGGTGGACCCACAGCGGTGTTCGCGTCACCGATGCCCAGCTCAACCAGGTCCTGCAAGCCATCGGCGTCCACATGAGCGATGGCGGCGACAACATCCAAGCCGGACCCGGTAGTAAGCTTCGTCGACCCGGTCCAATACCTCCTTCAGCACGGATACACCCAATGGACCAGTTACCAGCCCGACAGTCGGTACTGGACCTTCCAAGCCGTCGAGTTCGGCTGGCTTGTCGCCCTGTCGCTGCTTCTCCTGCGGCCACGCTCTGGCTGGTACATCACCGGGACGCGTAGCCCCTTCCGCCGGGCCGGGCCTCGAGGCGTCGCGCCAGATGCAGGGTGAGGTCGGCGGTCACGTCGACCTGCTCGGGCAGCACCTCCAGGATCCGCACGAGCACCTCCTCGCGCTCCGCGGGCGGTAGCTGCAGGTATGCCGAGACCGTCGAGAGGTGGCCGACGTAGTCGCGCGCCGACATCCTCAGGCGGCGTTCGACGAGCGACTGCTGGACGTCGCCGAACCACGGCGACTGCTCGAGCTCCGTGCCGGGCCACTGCATCCGGCTCTCGGCAGGTGTCCCGTCGGGAGAGGGGGACGCCCTGGTGC
>CAVWLJ010000003.1:0-183831 GCA_963755755.1 uncultured Actinomycetota bacterium | reverse complement strand
CCAGTGGTCCTGGGACGCGCCACGCGGGGACATGCGGGCAACGTGCGCTCGCGCCGTGCAGATCGGGCTGCGATCCCTGGCGTTCACCGAGCACGCCGACTTCACCCCCTGGCAACTTCACGACGCCGAGGTGCCCCCAGGCGTCCGTGGCCGCGTCTCGCCCGGCGGCACGTTCCTCGGCGAGCCCCTCGACGTCGAGGGCTACCTGGAGTGCCTGGAGGACTGCCGCCGGCAGTTCCCCGAGCTGCGGGTCCTGTCCGGTGTCGAGCTCAGCGAACCCCACTGGCATCCGGCCCCCATGGCGGACCTGCTCGCGCGCGGAGACTTCGACCGATGCCTCGGCTCCGTGCACGCCTTGCCCGACCTTCGCGCTGAGCCGCTCGACTCCGGCGCCTACGTCGAGGTCTCCCAGGCCTATGAGCAGCGATCGCCGATCGAGGTTGTGCGCGCCTACCTGATCGAGGTGACCGCGCTGGCTGCCCTTCCGTTCTGGCCCCTTCCGCTGCGTTCTTGGCCGGCGACGGCCCCGCCGAGATCCGGAGGAGCTGGAGGACGAGCACCGGGCAGCGTTGGAAGCGCTGGCGGCATCCGGGCGGGTCCTGGAGATGAACACCAACCTCGCCCTGGCACCGCGCATCCTGCAGTGGTGGCGGGAGGCAGGAGGCGAGACCGTCAGCTTCGGCAGTGACGCGCACGAGCCGGACCGGCTGGCCCGGGAGTTCCACGACACCGCCGCCATGGTCGCCGCTCATGGCTTCCGCCCCGGGCCAGCCCCTTACGAGCTTTGGGGACGAGGATGAGCCGCCGACAAAGCCGTCGCCCCGGCTGACAAGAGTCAGCGATCCCGGGCACCACAGTCGACACCCGCGGGTGCCGTCACGGGGACACTTTAGGGACAGGAAACGACCGCATCGGGACCCAGGTTGACCCCGACCGACCACTTCGGCGGTCGGGTGTTTCCCCTGCTCACGGCAGGTATTGGGCAACGACCGCATCATCCGTCCACTAATCGGGCGGTTCCGGGTTCGAATCCCGGTGCCGGCTCCCCTCGTTCTCCCAGGTCAGTGGGTTGCGTCCCGTCCTCGACCATGAGCCCTGGCCCTCCGATGTCACATCCGTGTCACGACGGCGGCGCAAAGCCTCGGCGGAACCCCTCAGGGCGTGGTCCTGGGAGTGCTCCTAGGTCCGCATGTTGGAGGCGGGGTCGGCGTACCGACGGGGATGGGTAGCAGGTCCCCGATGAGCGCACCCACGACGCGGGCCAGGCCATCGGACGGACGTCCGGCGTTTCGCTATTACCGCGTTTGGGTAGCCCGGTCGGGACAGCGTCGATGGGCAGGAGCGCTACGGCCTATGCCGACTTTGCCGCCCGCACGCCGTAGGTCAGCCCCGATACCCGACGGCCGGGGCCTGTGCGTGGCTGTGTCGAGGTGTTGAACGCGCACCAGGTGGGGGAGCCGACCCGGAGCCTTGACGCGCGGGGAGCCGAAGGCGACCAACCTCGTCCACTTAGCATGGCTCGGGTGGGCGGTGAGTCGGCTCGGCGGCTGTACCCGCCGGACCCCGCGATCCTCGCCCCTGCGCGCTCCTTCGCCGTCGACCGCCTCCACACCCTGGGTCTCAGTGGCTTGCGGGACGACGTTGAGCTGCTCCTCACCGAAGTGATCACCAACGCGATCATCCACGCCGGCACCGAGTTCGAGGTCCGAGTGGAGGCCAGCGGTGCAGGCGTCCGCGTGGAGGTCATCGACGGCAACCCGACCCTGCCGGCTGCCGGCACCCTCGCCGCGGCCGCGCTCAGCGGCCGTGGACTGACCCTGGTCCAGTCGATATCAACGCGCTGGGGTGCCCACCGCAACACCGGTGGCGGCAAGACCGTCTGGTTCGAACTCGTCCCGGGCACTGTCGAGTCCCCGCCGGTGGATGACGTCGATGCGCTGCTGGCGATGTGGGACGACAGCGCGGACTACCCCCCGAAGAAGGGCACCCCCTCGCTGGTCGAGATCGTCATCCCGGATCTCCCGGTGCAACCACTCGTCGCGGCCAAAGCGCACATGGAGGACCTCCTCCGCGAGGTACAACTCGTGCTCCTGGGCAACGATCAGCGACCCCTCGGGATACCTCAGTGGTCCCACCTCGTCGACATAGCCCGCAACCTGAACGTCGCCGCCCAGGAGTTCGCCGAGGGCCGTCGCCAGATACGCCTTCACGCACTCGAGGCGGCCGCCCGCGGACAGGAACTGGTCACCCTGCGCCTACACCTCCCAGCTGATGCAACTGGCGCGGCAACCCGGTACAGCGACGCCGTCCAGCACGCGGAGGAACTCGGCGCCGCGGGCCAACTCCTCGTCACCGCAGAACACATCACCCAGCACGCCGACATCCGCCGCCGCTACCTGAAGGCGATCACCGAGCAGCTCGCCGCGCACAACAGCCGAAACCAGTCGTAACCCACGCGTCTCACTGACTCATCGGGTGACGATGGCGAAGCCCGGGTCGCGGTGTTCGGTGAAGGTGGTGATCGTGCGAACGCCTTCGGGTCTCCGCTGAGGCTGTCGAGTGCCGTCCGCTGGTCGTCGAGCATCGCGCGCGACCTGGTGGCCCGACCCGCTGATCGCCGGCCGGTGTCACATTCACGAGGGCATGGTCGTCATGTCCGTGTGCCCACTCTCACGTACACCCGCATCGGTTCCGGCCAGCCGCTCGTGCTCCTGCACGCGCTCGGACTTTCGCGCTCGGCCTGGGATCCCGTCGTCCCTGCTCTCTCCCAGCACTTCGACGTCATCGCCGTCGACCTGCCCGGGTTCGGCGCCTCTGCCCCGCTCCCGGCGCACGTCGAGCCCACCCCGGCCGCCCTCGCCGAGGCCGTTGCCGCGCTGCTCGCCGAGCTCGGCGTCACCACCGCGCACGTCGCCGGCAACTCCCTCGGCGGGTGGGTCGCGCTCGAGCTCGCCGCGCTCACGCCGGTCGCCTCGCTGACCCTGCTCGCGCCCGCCGGGCTCTGGCGTGACCAGACCCCGCTCTACTGCCGCGCCAGCCTGCGCGCCACACGCTGGCTTGCCCACCACGGCGGGAGGCCACTCACGCGGCCTCGTCCGCACCCGCCCCGGCCGCGCTCTCGTCTTCGCCCAGTCCGTCGGTCACCCCACGCGGCTGACCCCGGACTCCGCCGCCACTGCGGTGCACGAGATCGGTGAGAGCCCCGGCTTCGACGCCGTCTTCGACGCCACCCTCCACCGCCGCTACCGCTCGACCCTGCCGATCGTCGCCCCCGTCACCGTCGCCTTCGGCTCGCGCGACCACGTCCTGCTCAAGCGGCAGTCACGCCACCTCGACGAGCTGCCCGCCCACACGACCCTCGTGGAGCTGCCCGGCTGCGGCCACCTGCCGATGAACGACGACCCGGCCGCGGTCAGCGAGCTCATCCTCTCCACGGCCAGGAAGGCAGCGTCCGAGTCGACGCCTGAGCTCGAGCTGCCTGAACGAGCGCACTGACTGCTCTGGAACGGCCCGCGCGGGAGCGGGGTCGAATCCCGGTGCCGGCTCCCTCTCGTCTCCCCCGGCCGGCAGCGCCGGGAACCGCGCCCATCGGTTACAGGCGGTCCAGAGGGCCGACCCACCACTCACTGGCGACCGACAGACCCGCCGCCGTCAGCGCCTGCCGTTTCGCTTCGTCGTGACCGACCTGACACCACGACGGCCTGTACCGCGCCCCGCTCGTGAGCGCGGCGGGCGAGGTCCTGGAGTAGGCGCACCCCAAGCCCGGACCAGTCGTCGTCGCGGGCGACGGCGAAGTCGTCGACGAGACAGGTGAGGCCGCCCGGCTCGTACACCGGCGGCGCCGGGACCAGTCGGCCGATCACGAAGCCCGAGAGCGCTCGGCCGTGCCGCGCCACGAGGAAGATGCACTGCGGGTCGTCCACGAGACCGTGCAGATACGCCGTGTGCCGGGCGAGAGCGTCATCAGCCTGCCGCCAGAACAGGGGCTGGTGCGGCTCGTAGCTCTGTCGACGCACCTCGGCCAAGGCCGCCACGGCGTCCACGTCGTCGTGCGCGGCGACCTCGACGGCCTCGGCGTCCACGCCTCGCATTGTGGCAAGCGGCAGTCCCGAACGCCGAGTGCGGTGCGGGAGCTCGGTGAGCTAGCGAGGAGCCGCCGGCGGGAGCGACACCCGCGTGGCGGTGTAGGTGAAGCCGTCCTGGTCGCGCTCCTCCCAGTCCACGACGACGACCTGCCCCGGCTGCAGCGTCCGGTACCCGGGCACGTCCACCACGCTGAAGTGCACCCAGCAACCGCCCGGAACGTCGGCGCCCTCGACGACGCCCCATCCCTCGTCGTCGCTCCACCGGCTCGCGACGCACTCCGACCGGCCCGACGGTGTCCTCGAGCTCGATCCGCAGCGTGCTCCGATAGGCGGGCTCCTCGTGGCCGTCGCGTTCCTCGTCGGGATCCTCGGTCCGCATCGGCAGATCATGCCCGACGCGGGCGACTACGGCAGTGGTGACTGCGGGGGACCGTCGGGATAGGCGCCGTAGGCGGCGTGGAGTCGCTGGGCCAGGTTGCCCAGAGCGACCTGCATCGCGGTCGCGTCGTCCGCCGTCGCCCGCAGGAGGTCGTCCTGGATCAGTCGCCCGATCAGCGAGGCGGCCTCATCGCAAGCTGAGGCGCAGTTTCTCCTCGCCGACCTGAGGTGCGCTCGGCAGCGGCTGTCGCTCGCCGGTACTGCGGAAGCCGGCCTTCTCGTAGAACCGCCGGGCCCGCGGGTTACCGTCGGCGACCCAGAGCGTGACGGCGTCCGCGTCGGCCCGGGCCGACGCGAGCGCGGCCTCGAGCAGTGCCCCAGCCACGCCGGCTCCTCGCTGTCGCGGATCGACCCACATCGCGACGAGATGCTTCTCGCTCGCGTCCTTCGTCAGGACCGCGACCAGGCCGACCACTTGCAGCGAGGTGTCCCGCGCCACGAAGTACGTCGCGTCCTCGATGCGCCCCCGCCACTGCTCCTCGTCGAAGACAGCCTCGCGAGCGAAGGTGGAGGCGAACGCGAAGGGGGCGTCGGTGAGCGCCGCGAGTCGCACCTCGCGCAGGACCTTCCAGTCTTCGGGGGTCGAGACGTTCGATCGTGGTCACGCGACCAGGATGACGCGCGGGGCCACGCGCATCCCGAACGTCGGACGACGACGGCAATACGTCCTCTCGGAGGCCTTCCCGCACCTCGTCGTCCGACGTCCGGTACACGGGCCTGCGGTGAGGGACACCCCCGGACGCACGCGACCGGATCGACCCCGGGCAGGGGGTGATCCGGTCACGGGTTCGGAACGGGTGGTCAGCCCAGGAGCTCTCCGGGCAGGTAGTGCTGCTCGACGCGCAGGTCGAGCCCGCTCGGCGGCGTCTCGACCAGCCGGTGGCCGCGGAGCTCCGCCAACCGCGCCTCGCACCGCGTGAGCGCCTCGTCGAGGCCGGCCGGCCGGGCCGTGCCCTCGCTGCGTCGCGAGAGGTCGCCGAGCAGGCCGAGCATGGAGGAGTACCGGGCGACGAGGTCGTCGATCGTCGTGACCGGGACCGCGTGACTGAGGTCCGATCCCAGCGTCGGGGGCAGAGCGGCGCCGCCGCCCATCGCCTCGCGCGCCAGCCGGCACGCCAGGTCGACGTCCTCGCCGATCCACCGGCGCCAGGGCATCGCACCCGGGGCGGGCGGGCCTGGGGTCGGCGTAGGTGTGGCCGCGTCGGCGGCGGGATCTGCCGCGAGCGCGCCGAGCGTGAGGAGCATGGCGTCGAGTTGCAGGTCGAGGCACAGGCGCAGCAGGTGCGCCGCGCTCTCTTCGACGTCCGAGCCCTGCGACGGCACTGCGGGACGGACTTCGAGAACGGGTGTGGAGTGGGACGCGAGCATGGGCATCCTCCAGATCAGCGGGAGGCGTGCAATCGATACCGGCTGGTCGGTGACGGAGAGTGCCGCGCGGCTTCTCCCCGCGGCGGGTTCTGACCAGGTCATCCGGTTACCATGAGCATAGTTCCGGCTCTAAGCGGTAGCAATGGTGCACAACATATGTCACATGCTGTGAACACGTCCGTCACGTTCCTCTGCCGGGAGAGGTGCCGGAAGGGTCGCGGCCGCTGCTCGCGCCGCTGCGCGCGGGCGTGATGGAATGCGCGCGTGACGGATCGCGTGGCTGCCCTGGGGAGACCAGGGCAGGTCGACTGACGAGTCGAACGTGCCGAAGGCCGGGGACTCTGCCGACCCGGTCTGGGTGCTGTCCGACGCTGTCGTGCTCGCCACCGCGCGGCTCTCGGGGACTCTCGACGCCCCCGCAGGTCTGCCCGAGCTCATCGCCAACGCGGACGCCGTCTTCCACTTCATCCCCACCGCCGACGAGATCGAGGGGGCGCTGAGCCGCCTCGTCGGCGCCGGCCTGGTCGGCGTCGGGGACCTCGGCATCGCGGTCGCGCCGTTCGGCCGCGAGCTCGTCGCCCGCGCCCGCGGCGGCCCCGGCGGTGACCCGATGACGCGGGTCCACCACCTGCTCGCGCTGCTCCAGCACATCCCCACCGAGCCGGTGCCGTGGTACCTCGACCGCGAGGTGTACGAGGCGGTGACGCTGGAGTACCGCCACAGCCTCTGGGAGACCTACCGGGCACGTCGCCGGAGGGCCTTCTGACCCTCAGGGCAGGCGCCAGTCCACGGGCTCGGCGCCCTGCTCGGCGAGCAACCGCGAGGCGCGGCTGAACGGCCGTGAGCCGAAGAAGCCGCGGCGGGCCGAGAGCGGGCTCGGGTGCACGCTGTCGACCACGGGGACGCCGCCGAGCAACGGCCGCACCGCCTGCGCGTCCTTACCCCAGAGGACGGCGACCAGGGGGCGCCCGCGCGCCGCAAGAGCGGTCACGGCCTGATCGGTCACCCGTTCCCACCCCCGGCCGCGGTGGGAGCCGGGAGCACCCGCGGTCACCGTGAGGACGCGGTTGAGCAGCAGGACGCCGGCCCGCGTCCAGGGCGTCAGGTCGCCGGTCGAGGGGAGGGGGACGCCGAGATCGTCGGCGAGCTCGGCGAACACGTTGCGCAGGCTCCGGGGGAGTGGCGTCACATGCGGCGCCACGGAGAACGCGAGACCGACGGCGTGCCCCGGGGTCGGGTACGGGTCCTGACCGACGAGCAGGACGCGGACGTCGTCGAACGGCTGCGTGAACGCACGGAGGACGTTCCCCTCGCCGGGCAGGCACGTCCGGCCCGCAGCCCGCTCGGAGCGCAGGAACTCCTCGAGCGCCTCGATCTCACCTGCCACCGGCGCGAGTGCGGGCAGCCAGCTGGGGTCGACCCGGTCCGCGAGGCGGGCCTCGGCGCTGCTCGGAGCCGGCACGGTGGCCGACTCTATCCACCGTGTCGGTGGGGGGTCCTACGGTGGCGCCATGACAGCGGGAACGGTGCCGGCCCCCGAGGTGGCCGAGGTGGAGCGGCGACTGCTCGTGACGCTGGCGGCCTGGTCGACGTGGAGCATCGGTCTCGGGAGCCTCGTCTGGCGACTCGGTCGCCGGGAGGAGGCGTCGAGCCTCGCGGCGGCCGGGCGCACCACCGTGGCGTGGGGCGCCGCCGACGCTGCGATCGTCGGCTGGGGAGCGTGGCGAGGTCGCTCGGGTCCGGCCACCGAACCGGAGACCCGAGCCCGGCGGATGGCACTCCTCACCGGAGCCAATGCCGTGCTGGACGTCGGGTACGTGGCGGGCGGGGCGCTGCTCGTGCGATCCCCGCGACGCCGGGGCACGGGGGCGGCCATCGTGGTGCAGGGCCTTGCTCTGTTGTACCTCGACAGCCGCTACTGCCTGGAGTTCTTGACCATTGCTCGTGATCGTGCCCGGAGCACCCCCGCGAGACCTCTAGACTCGGCGCGTGCACGCGACCGGCGTCGACCAGCCCGCGGGGGTGGGGACGGCCCGGGGGGGAATGACAGCGTTGTGGTTCGGAACGTATCGTGACGCTGTCGTACCGCTGGAGGATGGGGATGGACGCCGCACACGCAGTGCCTCAGGAACCGGCGGCGAGCGGAGAGCTCACCGCGAGGGAGCGGGAGATCCTCGCGTTCGAGCGTCAGTGGTGGAAGTTCGCGGGAGCGAAGGAGCAGGCGGTCCGGGAGCTGTTCGACATGTCGGCGACCCGGTACTACCAGCTGCTCAACGCGCTGATCGACCGCCCCGAGGCCCTCGCCTACGATCCGATGCTCGTGAAGCGGCTGCGGCGCATGCGGCAGACGCGGCAACGGGCGCGCACGGCGCGAGGGCCCGGGATGCACGGCTGATCCCCCTTCGCTTCGCCGCGCGGTTCGGAGAGGCCGGGAACGGTTGCACGGATCCGACCAGCAGGCGGCGTCGAAGGAGCCATTCATGAGCAACAGCACCCGACCGGGCGGTTACGACGAGCGTCTCGTCGTCCCGCTCGAGGCGAGCCGCCGCGGGGCGCACCGGGCTCGGGTGAACCCCCTGCTCTCCGTGCTCCCGCTGCTCGCCGTCGTGGTGGTCGTCGTGGCGGTCGTGGGCCTCGCCTACACCTTGTTCGTCAAGGGCTCCAACGGCAGCGACGACAACGGCACAGCCTCCGCTCCGACGACGACCGCTCCCGCGGCGACGCAGCCGACGCCGTCGGTGTCCGCGTCGGGGTCCTCCTCGAGCACGAGGCCCTCCGCCTCGGCCAGCACGAGCGCACCGGCCACCGCCAAGGTGGACAAGGGTGCCTCGTTCAGCGTCTACAACGGATCGACCGCCCATGTCACGGGGCTGGCGAAGCGAGCAGAGACCGCTCTCGGCGGCGCAGGCTTCGGCAACGGCCACGTCGTTTCAGGGGCGACGCCGGTCGGGACGACCCAGTCCACGAAGATCTACTACGCCTCGTCCTCCCAGAAGGCCACCGCCGAGGCGCTCAAGGACGCGCTCGGCGGCGTCGGCGTCGGTGAAGCTGAACCCGTCCGTCGCTGGTCAGGGCATCGTCGTCGTGGTGGGTGACGACTACGCGAGCTGAGTGTCGTCGGGCGGCCTGACGTAGCCGCCGTCCACGAGACCGGCCCGCACCTCGAACGCGTTGCGGAGCGCGAAGTCCCGGCAGCGCACCCACGACCAGGCCGACGCGGCCAGATACGCGGGCAGGAATCCGACGGGCCCGAGCCAGCAGGCCCACTGCACCGCGTGCCGGGCCTCGTGCACGAGCAGCCGCGGCCGGTCCGCCAGGTCGGCCGAGCTCATCCGCAGCAGGACGACGTCGCCGACGGTGACAGCGGGCGCGCGCGGTGCCGGTACGGCCGCCCGGTAGTCGAGGGCCAGCAGCAACCCGTCCGGCCCTCGCACGAGCGTGGCGTGCCCCATCCGCGCCAGCACGAGGCCGAGCGGCGTCGCCAGCGTGACGGCGTTGACCACCTGGCGCAGGCCCTGGCCCCGGCTGGATTGGCCCGTGTGCGGGCGTGGCTTCACGGCTGCATCGTGGCAGTCCTCGCCCACCGGATGCCGGTCCTTCCACGTCGGGATTTCACCCCAGGCGCAACCTGTGAAGGCGCGGCTCCGGCCGCTAGAGTTCTGCGCGGTCGAACAGTTCGATGAGCACGTCCTCTCCTGCACTGAGCGTTCCTGCACTGAGCAAGAGGCCCGCACGTTGGACCATCGCGGACCTGTTGCCCTTCGGGGCCGGTACCACGAGCGTGAGACCCGGTCCGCGTGCCGTGCACGGATCGCCCCACGGAACAGCAACAGGAGCAGGAATGGCTCAGGGAACCGTCAAGTGGTTCAACGCCGAGAAGGGCTACGGATTCATCACCGTCGACGGCGGCGGTGCTGACGTCTTCGTGCACTGGTCGGCGATCCTTGCCGACGGGTACAAGTCCCTCGACGAGGGTCAGCGCGTCGAGTTCGAGGTCGGCCAGGGGCAGAAGGGTCCGCAGGCCGAATCGGTCCGCCCGGTCTGAACCCCTTCCCCTCAGACCCGGCCGGGAGCCGCTCCGCAGTGCGGGGCGGCTCCCGGTGTATCGGGGCTCCGCCCGGGCCGGCGCCCGCGCGCCGATAAGCTCTGCGGTCGTGACCGCACCGACAGGTGACGCCCAGGGCCTCGCCAAGATCCGTCTCGACGCCGCCCTGACAGCGGGTCGCCTCGCCGGCGGCCTGTCGCGCAGCCTCGGTCGCGGCTCCGGGACGGTCGTCCGCGGCCGTGTCGCGCTCGCCGTCGCGCCGGACGCGCTCCGTGCGCTCGCTCATGGCCGACGTGGCGTGATCGTCACCGGCACGAACGGGAAGTCGACGACGACGCGCCTCATCGCGGCGGCGCTCGGCGGTGACGTCGCGACGAACACCACCGGGGCGAACATGGCCCCGGGCATCCTCAGCGCGCTCGACGACAGCGAGAGCCGGACGGCGGTGCTCGAGACGGACGAGCTGCACGTGCCGTCGGTGCTCCGGCAGACCACGCCGGAAGTCGTGGTGCTCCTCAACCTCACCCGCGACCAGCTCGACCGCACGCACGAGGTGAGCCGGACGTCGCAGGTGTGGGCGAAGGCCCTGGCGGACACCGGCGTCACCGTCGTCGCCAATGCCGCCGACCCCCACGTCGTCGACGCCGCGCTCGCCGCGAACAAGACCGTGTGGGTGGATCCGGGCATCCGATGGACCGACGACGCCTCCGTCTGCCCGCGGTGCGGCCACCTGCTGACCTGGGTGGACGGCCGGTGGAGTTCCGGCTGCGGGTTCGCCATGCCCCAGCCGGAGTACACCCTGTCGACCGCCGGCGTCCGGTTGCCCGACGGCCGCCACATCACCGTGCCCCTCAAGCTCCCGGGAGACGTCAACCGGGGGAACGCGCTGTTCGCGATCGCGACGGCGAACCTCTTCGACGTGCCCGCGGACGTCGCGGCGGCCCGGCTCGCCGAGGTCGACGACGTCGACGGCCGCTACGCCCGGCTCGACCTCGGCGGGCGCCCCGCGACGCTGTTCCTGGCCAAGAACCCCGCCGGCTGGGCCGCCGCCCTCTCGATGATCGAGGAGGACAGCGTGCTCGCGGTCGGGATCAACGCGCGGATCGCCGACGGCACCGACACCTCCTGGCTCTACGACGTGCCGTTCGAGCGTCTGGCCGGCCGGGTCGTCGGCGCCCTCGGCGACCGCCGCGCCGACCTCGCCGTCCGGCTGCACTACGCCGGCGCGACGCCGCTCGTGGACAGCGATCTCGTGCGGCTCGCCGCGAAGCTGCCACCGGGTCCGCTGGTGGTCGCCGCCAACTACACCGCCTTCCGGGAGATGCGCCGCTATGTCAGCCGCTGACTCCGTGCTGCTCGTCGTGCACGTCTACCCGCACCTGCTCGGCACGTACGGGGACGCCGGCAATGCCCTCGTGCTCTACCAGCGAGCGCGCATGCGGGGCATCGCCGCCGAGATCATCGCCGTCCACCCGGGTGAGCGGCTGCCCCGCACCGGCGACGTCTACCTGCTCGGCGGCGGGGAGGACGCGAAGCAGACGGCGGCCGCGCAGGAGCTCCGCGAGGACGGCGGCCTCGTCGTCGCCGCTCGCCGCGGTGCCGGCGTCGTCGGCATCTGCGCCGGATACCAGCTGCTCGGCGAGACGTTCCTCGGCGTCGGCGGCGCTCCGACACCCGGTCTCGGGCTGCTCGACGTCCGGACCGACCGCCTCGAACGCCGCGCGGTGGGCAACGTGCTCGCCGACGCCACGCCGGAGCTCGGTCTGCCCGCGCTCATCGGCTTCGAGAACCACGGCGGGGCGACGCATCTCGGCCCGGGTGCGACGCCGCTCGGCCGGATGCGCATCGGCGTCGGGAACGGCGACGGCGAGCAGGGCACCGAGGGTGCGGTGCAGGGCACGGTCTACGGGACCTACCTGCACGGTCCGGCGTTGGCGCTCAACCCCGTGCTGGCGGACCGTGTGCTCGGGCACGCCATCGGTGACCTGCCGCCCGTCGACGACGGCCTCGTCGAGGAGCTGCGCCGGCACCGGCTCGACCACGTGCTCCCGGCGACGGCGCGGGCCGGTCGCCGGCGCTCCCTGATGGGTGCGCTGCGCCGTCACGACACCGCGACCAGCGGCGCCGCCGCGAGCCTCAGCACGTCCTCCTGACCCTCCTACGCTCCTGGCTCTGGCCGGCAGGCCCCGAGGGCGAGGTCAGCGGTCGGCGTAGCTGGTGACGGCGCGGGCCTCGAGCGGGACGTCGACGCCCGTGTCCCCGAGGACCAGCCGGGTCGCGGTGGCCCCGGCCGAGCGCACCGCCTCGATCGCGGCGCCGGCCAGCGGGGCCTCGACCTCGACGACGACCTCGTCGTGCTGGAAGAAGACGAGCTCGGCGAAGCCGCGCTCGCGCAGCCGTGCCAGCGACAGGCGCAGCGTCGCCAGCAGGACGGCGGCCCAGTCGGCGGCGGACGCCTGGATGACGAAGTTCCGGGTGAAGCGGCCGTAGGCGCGGGAGCGGGCGCCGGCCGCCGCATCGGGGAGGCCGGCGAGCCAGTCGGGCGGAGCGGCGGGGGAGGTCCGGCCGAGCACGGAGTGCACGCTGCCCCCGGCCTCACCGGTCCGGGCGGCCGCTTCCAGCAGGGCGAGCGCGGCGGGGAAGCGCCGCCGCAGGGCGGCCAACGCGGGGGAGCCCGCGCCGCCCCCGTACATCGCCGACAGCAGGGCGACCTTCATCTCGGCGCGCGCCTCCGGGCGCCCCAGCGCCTCGCGGGCGAGCGCCGTGTACAGGTCGCCCTCCCTCGTCGCCGCCACGAGGCCCGGGTCGCGCGCCAGCGCGGCCAGCACGCGGGGCTCGAGCTGCCCGGCGTCCGCCACGACCAGCACCCGGCCGGGCGGCGCGACCACCGCGCCGCGCACCGCCTTGGGGATCTGGAGCGCTCCACCGCCGCGCGTCGCCCAGCGACCGGACACCACCCCGCCCGGCACGTACTCCGGGTGGAACCGGCCCTCGCGCACCCACTGGTCGCGCCAGGCCCAGCCGTGCGCGGCGTGCAGGCGGGCGAGCTCCCGGTACCGGACCAGCGGCTCGACGGCGGGGTGGTCGTGCCGGCGCAGCTCGCGCCGGCCCGTCGAGGTGACCGGGAGCCCCGCGCGACGCAGCGAGCGGAGCAGATCCACCTGGGAGTCGAGGTTGACCCGCGGGTCGTCCAGCGCGGCCGCCGCCTGTTCGGCCAGCGCCTGCAGCGCGGCCGGGCGGACCGAGGGCGAGGTGGGGCGCGGCCCGAGCAGCTCGACGAGCAACCGGTCGTGCGTCTCGGCGTCCCAGGGGACGCCCGTCGCGCTCATCTCGACCGCGGCGAGGCAGGACGCCGACTCGGCGGCCACCAGCAGCCCGAAGCCTGGCAGGCCGGCACGGACCCGCTCGATCCGCACGAGCTGCTCGGCGTAGGCGGACGCGAGCGCCGCGGCGTCGGGCGGTGGCGCGGTCGGCGGCCCGGCCTCGAAGAGCGACGGCTGCGGGGCCGGGTCGGCGGCGGCCGTCGCCGCACCCGCCCGCGCGGCGGTGATGGCGGCGGCGCCGGCGGCGTCCCCTTCGGCCGCGAGCAGGAGCGCCTCGGTCGCCGCGAGGTCGTGGCAGCGGGCGAGCCGGACCCCGGCGCGGAGCAACGGCGGGTACCCGGCGGCCACGTCGGCGAGGACCCAGCGCGGCGATGCCGACCGCTCCAGGTCGGCGACGTGGTCGGTGCTCTGCCCGGCGGCTGCTCGATCGTCGTCCCGCACGCGGGCGAGCGGGGGTGCCGTCGTCCTCCAGGACGCGCAGCTCCGCCCCACCACCGGGGACGAGGGCGAGGGCGGCGTGCACCCCTCGATCCTGCCTCCTGGCACCGACACGGTCCGCCGGATGGGCATCACGGGGCGGCGAGCGGGGAATCGCACTACCATCAAGTTAGTTAGCAACAACTAAGTAACTGAGCGGGACGTGACGACGAGGTCTACGCCCCGGGATCTCTTCCTCTGGAAGGACTGCTGTGACCTCGATCCTCGACGACTCCGGGGACGCGACGACGAAGGCCCGTGCCGGCGGGCGGCGGGCTCCTCGGTGGGACGTCGACCACCCCCACTACCGGTGGGTGGCCCTGTCGAACACCACGATCGGCATGCTGATCGCCACCGTGAACGCCTCGATCGTCCTCATCTCGCTGCCGGCGATCTTCCGTGGCATCGGGATGAACCCCCTGGCTCCCGAGAACGTCGGGTACCTGCTGTGGATGATCATGGGCTATCTGCTCGTCAGCGCGGTGCTCGTGGTCAGCCTCGGCCGGCTCGGCGACCTGGTCGGGCGCGTGCGGATGTACAACCTGGGCTTCGCCGTGTTCACCGCGGCCTCGATCGCCCTGGCGCTGACGCCGGGCTCGGGCAGCGGCGCCGCCCTGTGGATCATCGGCTGGCGGCTCGTGCAGGCCGTCGGCGGCTCCATGCTCTTCGCGAACTCGACCGCGATCCTCACCGACGCCTTCCCGGCGCACCGCCGCGGGATGGCGCTCGGGATCAACCAGATCGCCGCCATCGCCGGCAGCTTCGTCGGCCTCGTGCTCGGCGGCGTGCTCTCCGAGATCTCCTGGCGGAGCGTCTTCTGGGTCAGCGTGCCCATCGGCATCGTCGGCACCCTGTGGTCGTACAAGTCGCTGCACGAGCTCACGGTGCGGCGCTCCGCCAAGATCGACTGGCTCGGCAACGGCACCTTCGCCGTCGGCCTGTCGATCCTGCTGGCCGGCATCACCTACGGCATCCAGCCCTACGGCGGCCACTCCACCGGCTGGACCAACCCCTGGGTGCTGGCCGGCCTGATCGGCGGCGTCGTCCTCCTCGTACTGTTCTGCGTCGTCGAGACCAAGGTCGACGAGCCGATGTTCCGGCTCGGGCTCTTCCGCAACCGCGCCTTCGCGCTCGGCAACCTCGCCGGCCTGCTCTCCTCCATGGGTCGCGGCGGCCTGCAGTTCATGCTCATCATCTGGTTGCAGGGCATCTGGCTCCCGCTGCACGGCTACTCGTTCGAGTCGACGCCGCTGTGGGCGGGCATCTACCTGCTGCCGCTGACCGTCGGCTTCGTGGCCTCGGGCCCGGTCTCCGGCTGGCTCTCCGACAAGTACGGCACGCGGCTCTTCGCCGGCACCGGTCTGCTGATCGTCGCGGCCACCTTCATCGGGCTCCTGGTGTTGCCCGTGGACTTCGGCTACGGGCCGTTCGCGATCCTGACCTTCCTCAACGGTGTCGGGTCCGGCATGTTCGCGTCGCCGAACACCGCGCAGATCATGAACGCCGTGCCCGCGGAGGACCGCGGCGCCGCCGCCGGCATGCGCGGCACCTTCTTCAACGCCGGTTCGTCGCTCTCGATCGGCGTGTTCTTCTCGCTGATGATCATCGGGCTCGCGGCGCACCTGCCGACGACGCTGACCTCGGGCCTGCAGGCCCACGGCGTCCCGAACCAGGTGGCGCAGCAGATCGGGCAGCTGCCGCCCGTGGGCAGCCTGTTCGCCGCGTTCCTCGGGTACAACCCGGTCGCGGAGCTGCTCGGCCCCACCGGCGTGCTGCACCAGCTGCCGCCGCAGCAGGCCGCGACGCTCACCGGGAACACCTTCTTCCCCCAGCTCATCTCCGGGCCCTTCCACGACGGCCTCGTGGTCGTGTTCGTCGCCGCCGCGGTGATGATGGTCATCGCCGCGATCGCCTCGTTCGCCACCGGGCGCGAGGAGACGCCGCGCGCGAGGTCGGCGCGCGAGGAGGCCGAGCAGGACGCCGCGCAGGACGCCCTGCAGGACGCCGGGTCAGAGGGGCAGGAGCAGGCGTCGGAGGACACGACCGACGAGACCGCGTCCGCTCGCGCCTGACAGATCGGCCGCCGCAGGACGAGCACGGTGCGAACCGCGGGGATCTCCGGATCCCCGCGGTTCGCGTGCTCGGCCGCGTCGGTCGGATCGGGCATCCGGGTGGAGGAGGATCGGACCATGACCCGTTCCGGTCCCGAGGTCCCCGCGCCGGACGACACGGCCGCGCGGCTCTACGTCGCCGTCGGCCGGCTGGTGCGCTTCCTGCGGCGGACCGGGACGGCGGACGTCAGTCCCGGCGCGCTCTCGGCGCTGTCGACGCTGACACGCACGGGCCCCGGTCGGCTCGGCGACCTCGCCGGCCGCGAAGGGGTGGCGGCCCCGACGATGACCCGGATCGTGGCCGTGCTCGAGGAGGCGGGTCTCGTCCAGCGGCGTCCCGATCCGGCCGACGGCCGGGCCGTCGTCGTCGAGGCCACCCGGGCCGGCACGGCGCTCGTCCAGGGAGAGAGCTTCGCCCGCTCGTCGGCGCTGCGTCGCCGCGTCGCGGCCCTCTCGGCCGCCGATCGCGCCGCGCTCGACGCCTCCCTGCCCGTGCTCGAGGCGCTGTCCCGCGACGAGGAGATCTGACCCTCCAGGCCCGGTGCGCCGGGTGACGGCCGGGGGGCTGACGGCGCGGGGCAGGGTTTGCACTCAGTGGGTGAGAGTGCTAATCATGGGGTTAGCACTCTCGGTAGGAGAGTGACAGGTATCAGCCGGTCCCGGTGAGGGCCGCGCGGAGGCGGGACAGGCCCGCCGACCGCGGTCCGTCCGTCGCGGGCACCGCCCGGCCACCCACCCACCGTCCGTGGAGGGAACACCACCAGATGGCCAAGATCATCGCCTTCGACGAGGAGGCCCGGCGCGGTCTCGAGCGGGGCATGAACGTCCTCGCCGACGCCGTGAGGGTCACCCTCGGCCCGAAGGGCCGCAACGTCGTCCTCGAGAAGAAGTGGGGCGCACCCACCATCACGAACGACGGCGTCTCGATCGCCAAGGAGATCGAGCTCGACGACCCGTACGAGAAGATCGGTGCGGAGCTCGTCAAGGAGGTCGCCAAGAAGACCGACGACGTCGCCGGTGACGGCACGACGACGGCGACCGTCCTCGCCCAGGCCCTCGTCAAGGAGGGTCTGCGCAACGTCGCCGCGGGCGCCAACCCGATGGCCCTCAAGCGGGGCATCGAGAAGGCCGTCGACGTGGTCGCCACCGAGCTGCTGAACCAGGCCAAGGAGGTCGAGACCAAGGAGCAGATCGCCGCCACGGCGTCCATCTCCGCGGCCGACAGCCAGATCGGCGAGCTCATCGCCGAGGCCATGGACAAGGTCGGCAAGGAAGGCGTCATCACCGTCGAGGAGAGCAACACCTTCGGCCTCGAGCTCGAGCTCACCGAGGGCATGCGCTTCGACAAGGGCTACATCTCGGCGTACTTCGTCACGGACGCCGAGCGCATGGAGGCCGTGCTCGAGGACGCCTACGTCCTCATCGCGAACTCCAAGGTCTCCGCGGTCAAGGACCTCCTGCCGCTGCTGGAGAAGGTCATCCAGTCCGGCAAGCCGCTGCTGATCATCTCCGAGGACGTCGACGGCGAGGCACTCTCCACGCTCGTCGTCAACAAGATCCGGGGCACGTTCCGCTCGGTGGCCGTCAAGGCTCCCGGCTTCGGCGACCGCCGCAAGGCCATGCTGCAGGACATCGCGATCCTCACCGGTGGCCAGGTCATCTCCGAGGAGGTCGGTCTCAAGCTCGAGAACACGACCCTCGACCTGCTCGGCCGCGCCCGCAAGGTCGTCATCACCAAGGACGAGACGACCATCGTCGAGGGTGCCGGTGACGCCGAGGAGATCGCCGGTCGGGTCGGCCAGATCCGCGCCGAGATCGAGAAGTCGGACTCCGACTACGACCGCGAGAAGCTCCAGGAGCGCCTCGCCAAGCTGGCCGGCGGCGTCGCCGTCATCCGCGCCGGCGCGGCCACCGAGGTCGAGCTCAAGGAGCGCAAGCACCGCATCGAGGACGCCGTCCGCAACGCCAAGGCCGCCGTCGAGGAGGGCATCGTCGCCGGTGGTGGCGTCGCCCTGCTCCAGGCGTCCAAGACCGCGTTCGAGAAGCTGCAGCTCGACGGTGACGAGGCCACCGGCGCGAACATCGTCAAGGTGGCGCTCGAGGCTCCGCTCAAGCAGATCGCCGTCAACGCCGGCCTCGAGGGCGGCGTCGTGGTCGAGAAGGTGCGCGGTCTCCAGAGCGGTCACGGCCTCAACGCCGCGACCGGCGAGTACGTGGACCTCATCGCCGCCGGGATCATCGACCCGGCCAAGGTGACGCGCTCCGCGCTGCAGAACGCCGCCAGCATCGCCGGCCTCTTCCTCACCACCGAGGCCGTCGTCGCCGACAAGCCCGAGAAGGCCGCTCCGGCGGCGCCGGGCGGCGACATGGGCGGTGGCATGGACTTCTGATCCGCACGCCGGATCGGATCGTCCGCAGTACGCCAGAAGGGGCGGCTCCCTCGGGGGCCGCCCCTTCTCGCATCCTCCCGCGGGACGTCCGGCTCACGCGGGACGCGGTCGTGCGCGGTGCTGATCAGCGTGGCAGCGTGACCTGCGTGACCGAGACCCCCACGTCCTCCGACCCCTTCGACACCTCCGGCCCCTCCGACGCCGACCGCGAGGCGCTGCGTCGTGCCGCGGAGGACGCCCGCGCGCACGTGGACGCCGTCCGCGCGGTGGCCCGCTTCGTCGAGGATCTCGAGGACCTTCCCGACCCCTCGGCGCTCGTCGAGTTCGCCCATCTGCTGACGCAGGAGGAGGAGACCCGCGAGGCGCGGACCGGAGCCCTCGCCGACATCGGCCTGAGCGTGCCCAGCCTCGACCCCGACCCGGAGTAGTCCGGCCGGGTCGGCGCCGGCCCCCTTCCGGCAGGTCGGCAGGACCGGCGCGGAGCCCGTCTACGCTGGGGAGGTGCCCGAATCGCACCCACGCGTGGCCGCGCTGCTGCTGGCCGCCGGCGCCGGGCGCCGGCTCGGCGCCCCCAAGGCCCTGCTCCGTCACGCCGACGGCAGGTCTTGGGTGGAGCGTGCGGCCGGACGTCTCGTCGCGGGCGGGTGCGGGCCCGTCGTCGTGGTCGTGGGCGCGCGTGCCTCCGACGTGGCTGCGCTCGTGCCCCCGCACCTCGTGCCGCCGGGGGACGTCATCGAGGCCGCCGGATGGAACGAGGGGATGGGCGCCTCCCTCCGTGCGGGTCTCGTCGCACTGGGGGCGCGCAGGGAGCCCGCGGACGCCGCGCTCGTCGCGCTGGTCGACACCCCCGGCATGACCACCGCCGTCGTGGAGCGGGTCGTCGCGGCCGCGGCCGGACCCGGCGTGCTGGCGCGCGCCGCCTTCGACGGCGTACCCGGCCACCCCGTGCTCATCGGGCGGGACCACTGGGCCGGCGTGCGCGCCGCGGCCCGCGGCGATGCCGGTGCCCGGGACTACCTGCGGGACCGACCGGTCCGGCTGATCGAGTGCGGGGACGTCGGCACCGGTCTCGACGTCGACACGCGGGCGGCGCTGGTGGCGGTCCCGCCTATCGTGGGCCCATGACCGCACCGTTGGGCGACGCGCGCTCGGCGCAGGAACGGGACACCTCGCGTCTGCGTCCACCCGCCCGGCGCGTCGAGCACGTCCTGGTCACGTCCGATCCGGTGGACGTCGGGCAGCTCGAGAAGATGGTCGCGGACGCCGCTGCCGGTGCCGTCGTCAGCTTCGCCGGTGTCGTGCGCGACCACGACGGCGGCCGCGCCGTGACGATGATCGAGTACGAGGGCCATCCGACGGCGCAGGCGGTGCTCGAGGAGGTGGCGGCGGACGTCGCCGCGCGCACCGACGTCGACGCGCTCGCCGTGGCCCACCGTGTCGGGCCGCTGCGGGTCGGGGAGGCGGCGCTCGTCGTCGCCGTGTCCGCGGCGCACCGTCAGGAGGCGTTCGCCGGCCGCGGCGCTGCTGGTCGACGAGGTCAAGCTCCGGCTGCCGGTCTGGAAGCGACAGGTCTTCCCGGACGGCAGCGACGAGTGGGTGGCCTGCCCCTGACCCGCTGCCCCGCGGATGCGGGCCGGTCGCTCCGGCGTCCTGGGCCGTCAGCCGCCGGCGAACGGCGGGAGGACGTCGACGGCGCGGGCGCCGCCGACGGGGCGGTCGCGGCCGCCGGGCACCTCGTCCACGAGGAACGTGCTCGCGGCGAGCACCCGGGCGAGCGAGGCGCCGTGCCGGTCGGCGAGGAGGCCGGCGAGCGCGTCGACGGTCGCCGCCCTCGGGCACCTCGACCGTCTCCTCCTCGACGCCTGCGGCGGTGCGGGCCCCGGCGAAGTAGCGGACGACCAGGCTCACCTCAGCCTCCGATCGCGCTCATGGGACGAGCGGGCTGCAGGAACGCCGGGTCGTCGATGCCGTGACCGGGCCGCTTGGCCCACATGTCCCCCCGCCAGGCCTGCGCGAGCGTCTCGTCGTCCGCCCCGCTCCGGAGCAGGTCGCGCAGGTCCGTCTCCCCGAGGGCGAAGAGGCAGTTGCGCACCTGGCCGTCGGCCGTCAGCCGGGTGCGGTCGCAGTCGCCGCAGAACGGGCGGGTGACGGAGGCGACGATCCCGACGCGGCCGGTGCGCGCTCCCTCCTGCACCAGCCAGGTCTCCGCGGGTGCCGCCCCGCGGGTGGCCGGGTCGGCGGGCGTGAGCGTCAGCTCGGCGCTGAGGGCGTCGAGGATCTCCGCGGCCGTGATCATGCCCTGCCGGCTCCACGCACCCTGGGGGTCGAGCGGCATCTGCTCGATGAACCGCAGCTCGTACCCGTGCTCGAGGGCGAACCGGGCCAGAGGCACGGCCTCGTCGTCGTTGACCCCGCGCAGCAGGACGGTGTTGAGCTTGATCGGGTGTCGAGCCCGGCGTCCGCAGCCGCGCGCAGGCCCGCGAGGACGTCGGGCAGCCGGTCGCGGTGCGTGATGCGGGCGAAACGCTCCCGGTCGAGGGTGTCGATGGAGACGTTGACGCGCCGCAGGCCGGCGTCGGCGAGCGCTCTGCGCGCGGCGGGCGAGGCCCAGGGCGTTCGTGGTGAGCGCCGTGTGCGGCGGCGCGCCGGACGCCGTCCGCAGCTCGTTCGTGGCAGCGAGGATCTTCTCCAGGCCGCGGCGCAGGAGGGGCTCGCCGCCGGTGAACCGGATCTCCTCGACGCCGAGGCGCTGGACGGCGATGGTGATGAGCCGGACCAGCTCGTCGTCGGTGAGGATCCGCTCGTCGGGGAGCCAGTCGAGGCCCTCCGCCGGCATGCAGTAGGTGCAGCGCAGGTTGCAGCGGTCCGTCAGGCTCACCCGCAGGTCCGTCGCCACCCGCCCGAACCGGTCGACGAGCCGGTCGTCGGCGGGGCGCTCGCCGGACCGGCCGTCCGGGACGCCCGGCGCGGCCGCCGCACGGCGCACCGCGGGCATGCCCAGGGCGACGGGGAGACTCACCGACTCAGGGTAACGGCCACCTGGTCAGGATGAGCATTCACCAGGGGCAGGGGAGCACGTCGAGCACGTCCTCGCCGATGCCCGATCCCCGCGCACATCCGGACGACGAGGGCCGGGCCGCCGAGCAGGGTGACGCCGCCCGCGCGGCCCGCGAGACCCTGGACGAGCGCCGCGAGCCCGCGGTGGTTGAGGAAGGTCAGGCCCCGTGCGTCGATCATCAGCCGTTCACCCGTCGGGCGGCTGCACGTGGGCCAGGGCCTGCGTGAGCAGCGGAGCGGTGAACGAGTCGACCTCGCCCTCGAGAACGAGCTGGCCGCCCCGGAAGTACAGCTGGAACGGCACCGCCGGGCCGGTCGTGAGGACGCGAGGGTGCAGGCACGCCAGTTCCTGGACGGCCTTGTCGCCGAGCACGCTGCGGTCGAAGCTGCAGGCCGAGGCGACCGGCCGCAGCGACTGCCACTGGCCCACGGCGTGCTCCCACGACGCCCAGGCCTGACGGAGGAACGGCTCGGTCGCGATGTGGGTGAGCAGCGCGACGGTGCGCAGACCGGAGAAGCCCTGGTCGAGGGCGCGGGCCAGCGTGGCCTCCAGCGCCTGCAGGGCCGCGTCGATGTCGACGTCGCGCGAGCCCACCGCCGGGCCGAGCTCGACGACGTCGACGCTCATCCCCGGATCGGCCGCGACGTCCCGCGCGATCTCGTGGCCGAGCGGCAGGTCGCGTTCGGGCGCGACGACCAGCGGCCGCTGACCGAGCGCGATGCCCGTCGGCGAGGTACGGTCGGGCCTGCCTGCCGCAGCTCGTCCGCGACCCCCGTAGGCATGGCAGACGTGGTCGCTCAGACCGGGCGCGAGCGCAGCCGGGAGCGGAACAGGCATGCGGTCAACCTAGTGACCGATCGCGCGCTGGTGTCGACGCTTTGCGCACAACGGCAATGACGGAGGGTCATCCACCTAGCTGATCGGGCGATGCGGCGGTCAGATCCCGCACCTCCGCGTATCGGGCCCGGACGACCGGGGTCGGCTCGGCCTCGTAGCGCTCCCCGGCCGCCAGCGGCCACGCCGGAGGCTCGTCGCCACCCGCCAGGACCCACGCCGCCTGCAGCGCCGCCCCGTCGGCGACGTACTCGCCGGGCGGTGGAGCGAGGACCGGCCGGCCCGAGGACGGCCGGGGCGATCGCGCCGCAGCGCGTCGGAGCGGGCGCCGCCGCCGATGAGGAGGACGCGTTCGATCCGGGCGCCGTGCTGCTCCAGCGCGTCGAGCCCGTCGGCGAGTCCGCACAGCAGCCCCTCGACGGCGGCGCGGGCCACGTACTGGGGGGTCGCGGTCGACAGCTGCAGGCCGTGCAGGGCGCCGGTGGCGTCGGGACGGTTGGGGGTCCGCTCGCCCTCCAGGTACGGGAACGAGCACCAGGCCGCCGGCACCGGCCGGCGCCGCCAGCGCGAGGTCGCTGAGGGTCGCGAGGTCGACCCCCAGCAGCCGCGCCGTCGCGTCGAGCACGCGGGCGGCGTTGAGCGTGCAGACCAGGGGCAGGAAGCGGCCGGTGGCGTCCGCGAAGCCCGCGACGATGCCGCTGTCGTCGCTCGCCGGCACGGACGCGACCGCGGAGACCACCCCCGACGTACCGACGGAGACGATGACGTCGCCCGGGCGGGCCTGCAGCCCCAGGGCGGCGGCCATGTTGTCGCCCGTGCCCGGGCCCGACGCCGCACCCTCGGTGAGCCCCGGCACGGCCGTCGCTGCCGGCGGAGTCGGCGGGCGCGAGGACGCGGGGCAGGACGGCGTCGTGACCCAGGGCGGCGACGAGCAGGTCCCGGCGGTAGTCCCCGGTCGCCGGCGACCAGTACCCGGTGCCGGAGGCGTCGCCGCGGTCGGTCACGAGGTCGTCGAGGTCCGGTCGTGCCCCGCAGCCGCCAGGTGAGCCAGTCGTGGGGGAGGGCGATCCCGGCCACGCGGGCGGCGTTCGCGGGTTCGTCCTCGCGCGAGCCAGGCCAGCTTGGTCACGGTGAACGAGGCGACGGGGACGGAGCCGACGGCCTCGGCCCACGCCGCCGGGCCGCCCTGCTCCGCGACGAGTCGCTCCGCCTGGCCGGCCGAGCGGGTGTCGTTCCACAGCAGGGCCGGCCGGATCACCTCGCCGGCGTCGTCGAGGACCACCATGCCGTGCTGCTGGCCGCCCACCGCGACGGCGTCGACGTCGGCGAGGCCGCCGGCGGCGTCCACCGCGGACTGCAGGGCGGACCACCACGCGGCCGGATCCACCTCCGTGCCGTCCGGGTGCGGTGCGCGGCCCTCACGGACCAGGGCGCCGGACCCGGCGTCGCGGATCACGACCTTGCACGATTGGGTCGAGCTGTCGACCCCGGCTACCAGCGGCACGAGCGGCCTCCCTCAGCGCGCGCCGAGAAGGTGGTCGAGCGCGAGCTGGCTCAGCCGGACGAAGCCGTACCCGCGGTCGGCGGCCTTGTCGGGGTCGAAGTCCTCGAAGGCGCTGCGGTCGGCCAGCAGGTCCTCGTAGGTCTCGCCTTCGCCGAGCGTCGGCCGGCCGAGTTCGTTGTAGCCGGACGCCTCGAGCGCCTCCTGCACCTCCGGATCGGCCCGGTACGCGGCGGCGCGCTCCTTGAGCAGCAGGTAGGTCCGCATGTTCGCCGCCGCGGAGGCCCAGACGCCCTCGATGTCCTCGGTGCGCAGCGGCTTGTAGTCGAAGTGCCGGGGGCCGGTGTAGTCGCTGTTCTCCAGCAGGTCGACGAGGAAGAAGGCGCTCAGCACGTCACCGTGCCCGAAGATCAGGTCCTGGTCGAACTTGGGCCCGTGCTGGCCGTTGAGGTCGATGTGGAACAGCTTGCCGTGCCACAGCGCCTGGGCGATGGCGTGCACGAAGTTGAGGTTCGACATCTGCTCGTGCCCGACCTCGGGGTTGAGGCCGACCATGTCGCGGTGCTCGAGGCTGTCGATGAAGGCCAGGGCGTGCCCGACGGTCGGCAGCAGGATGTCCCCGCGCGGCTCGTTCGGCTTCGGCTCCAGCGCGAACCGGAGGTCGTACCCGCGGTCGATCGAGTACTGCGCGAGCGTGTCGATCGCCTCCCGGAAGCGGTCGAAGGCGGTCCGCACGTCCTTGGCGGCGTCGGTCTCGGTGCCCTCCCGGCCGCCCCAGAACACGTACGTGGTCGCACCGAGCTCGGCCGCGAGATCGATGTTGCGCATGACCTTGCGCATCGCGTAGCGGCGCACGGACCGGTCGTTGCTCGTGAACGCGCCGTCCTTGAACACCGGGTGGGTGAAGAGGTTGGTCGTGGCCATCGGCACGACGAGCCCGGTCTCCGCCAGTGCCGCCTTGAAACGCTCGATGTCCCGCGGACCGGGTGGCGTCGTCCGCGCCGAAGGGAATGAGGTCGTCGTCGTGGAAGGTGACGCCCGCCGCGCCGAGCTCGGCCAGCCGGTGCACGCTCTCCACCGGGTCGAGCGGCGCGCGGGTCGCGTCACCGAAGGGGTCGCGGGCCTGCCAGCCGACGGTCCAGAGGCCGAAGGTGAACTTGTCCTCGCGGGTGGGTGTGGGGCCCGTGCCCGTGGTCGTCCCCTCGGTCATGTCTGCCTCCGTCGGCATCGTCGGCGAGCGATTCGTTCAGGAGTCGAACCTAGTCCACTGCTGCGCAGCGTTGTCAATGCCAGCGAGGCGAGAGGTTGCCCAGTTCGGAGGGTGAACGAATAGACTGCGCGGCATGACGCAACGGGCGGTGCCGGCACGGCAGTCGTCCCTGCGCGAGCACAACCTGGCGTTGGTGCTGTGCGAGGTCGCCGACGGCGGCCCCGTCTCGCGGGCCCGGATCGCCGCCGCCACCGGTCTCACCAAGGCCACGGTGTCGAGCCTGGTCGAGACCCTGATCGAGGCCCGGCTCCTGGCCGAGCTGGGCCGGCCGGCGACGCCCTCGGTCGGCCGCCCCGCCTCCGCGCTCGCCCTGGCCCCCGCTGGTCCCGTCGGGATCGGGGTCGAGATCAACGTCGACTACGTCGCCACCTGCACCGTGGATCTGGCCGGCGGAGTCCGCCAGCGCGAGGTGGTGGTGGGCGATCTCCGCTCCCTCCCCGCTCGAGACCGTGCTGGCGCAGGGCGGCGGGTGCGGTGCGCCGGGCGGTGGCCGGAGCGCCGGCGCCGGTCGCGGGGGTCGCGGTCGGCGTCCCGGGTCTGGTCGAGACCGGCGGTCGCCTCGTCCGCACCGCCCCCAACCTCGGCTGGCGCGACGTGCCGCTCCTCCAGGAGCTGCGCGAGCGTGCGGGCCTGCCCGACGACCTCGACCTGCGGCTGGACAACGAGGCGAACCTCGCCGCCCTCGGCGAGCTCTGGCTCGGCGGCCACCGCGGCGCCGACGGGGCCCCGCTCGCCGACTTCGTGCACGTCTCGGGAGAGGTCGGGGTCGGCGCCGGCGTCGTCCTGGGGGGCGAGCTCCTGCGCGGCCTGCACGGTTTCGCCGGCGAGCTCGGGCACGCCCCGGTGGACGGCGACGACACCCCCTGCCCCTGCGGCGCCCGGGGCTGTCTGGAACAGGTCGCCGGGCAGGACGCGATCCTGCGGGCCGCCGGCCTGCCCGAACCCATCCGCCCCTGGCCGGGCGGGGACGACGGACCCGCCCCTGCCCTCGTCGACCGCCGCCACCAGGGGCGACGAGGCGACCCTGGGAGCGCTGCGACGCGCCGGGACGGCCCTCGGCAGGGTGCTCGCCGGGGCGCTCAACCTGCTCGACGTCGACACCGTCGTGCTCGGCGGCGCGTTCGCGCCACTCGCGCCCTGGCTCACCCCGCCGGTGACGGCGGAGCTCGACAGCCGGGTCGCCGCGGCGCGCTGGCGTCCCGTCCGCGTGGTCCCCGGCCGGCTCGGTCCGGACGCCGCGGTGCGCGGCGCCGCCGCCTCCGTCGTCCGCGGGGTCATCACCGCTCCGGCCGGGTACCTCGGCCGGGCATGAGTCATGCTGAGCGCATGAGCGCCGCCCGCCCCGCGTCGCCCGCCGACCTCGAGAGCCGGCTCGCCTCGACCGGCTACCTCGCCGACGACGGGCTGGCCACCGTCGCCTGGCTGGCCCTCACCATGGGCCGCCCGCTCCTGCTCGAGGGCGAGCCCGGCACCGGTAAGACGGCGCTCGCCGAGGCGCTGGCCCAGGGGCTCGGCGCGGAGCTCGTCCGGCTGCAGTGCTACGAGGGCATCGACGCCGCGCAGGCCCTGTACGACTGGGACTTCCCCCGCCAGGTGCTGCACCTGCGGGCGCTGGAGGCGACCCGCCGGGACGGCGAGGGCCTGGACGTCGCCGCCGTGGAGAGCTCGCTGTTCGACGAGCGCTTCCTGCTCGAGCGGCCCGTGCTGCGCGCGCTGCGCAGCCCCAACGCCGTCCTGCTCGTCGACGAGATCGACCGCGCCGACGACGAGTTCGAGGCGTTCCTCCTCGAGGTGCTGTCGACGAACGCGGTGACGATCCCCGAGTTCGGCACCGTGCGGGCGGAGCATCCGCCGCTCGTGGTGCTCACGTCGAACCGGACGCGCGAGGTGCACGACGCGCTGAAGCGGCGCTGCCTCTACCACTGGGTCGAGCACCCGGGCCTGACGCGCGAGGTCCAGATCCTGCGCCGCCGCCTCCCCGACGTCCCCGCCCGGCTCGCGGAGCAGGTCACCCGCGCCGTGCACGGGCTCCGGGACGGCGCCGGCGGCCCCGTCGGCGTGGACCTGCTCAAGCCGCCGGGCGTCGCCGAGAGCCTGGACTGGGCGCGGTGCCTGACCGCGCTCGGTCGCAGCGAGCTGGACGTCGAGACCGCGGCGGCCACCCTCGGCGCGGTCTGCAAGTACCGCGAGGACGCGGACCGGGTCCGCGACTCCCTGGGCCGTCTGCTCGCCGGCTGAACCCGCACCCGCGACCGCCGACGTAGCCTGATCGACGTGAGCGTGACGCCCGACACCAAGGACTGGACCTGGGTCCTGGGGCGTCCGTGCGGCGAGTGCGGCCTCGACACCCGGCAGCTCCCGCCGGCCGACGTCCCGGCCGCCTCCTGCGCGCCGCGGCCTCGACCTTCGCCGCCGTCCTCGCCGCGGGCCGGCGCCGCGACCCGGCCCGGGCCCGGCGTCGTGGTCCGCCCTGGAGTACGCCTGCCACGTCCGCGACGTCTGCCGCCGCTTCGATGCCCGGCTGCGGCTCCTGCTCGTCCTGGACGACCCGATCTTCGAGAACTGGGACCAGGACGCCGCCGCCGTCCGCGACGGGTACGACGCGCAGGACCCGGAGCGCGTCGGCCTCGAGCTGGCGGAGGCGGCCGAGCGGCTCGCCGCCGCGATCGACGGCGTCCCCGACGGCAGCTGGGAGCGCACCGGGCGGCAGGTCCGACGGCGCCGTGTTCACCGTCACGACCCTCTGCCGCTACGTCGCGCCACGACGTCGTCCATCACGTGCACGACGTCACCGCGCCGGCGGCGCACGCCGTGATCGCAGCGCCCCGACCTGGCCCTCGCCGGCTTCGCGCGCGCGCTGCGCGCCGCCGGGCTGCCGGTGACGGCCGACGAGGACGCAGGCGCTTCGTCGAGGCGTGCGCGCTCGCCGGCGCCGACGACGCCCGGCGGGTCTACTGGGCGGGCCGGGCGACGCTCTGCTCGGACCCGGAGCAGCTGCCGCGCTACGACCAGGTCTACGCCGAGTGGTTCGGCGGGGAGCCGCGCCGGCGCCCGTCCGGCCGGCCCGCGGCCGGTGCCCGTGCGGACCGCACTCGCCGGCGACGAGTCGGCCGCCGGGCAGACCCGGCCGGACCGCGAACGGGAGACGGAGCTCGTCCGGGCGCGCGCCTCGGCCGTGGACGTCCTGCGGCACCGTGACGTCGGCGAGCTCACCGCCGCCGAGCGCGCCCTCCTCGCGCAGATGTTCGCCACCCTGAACCCCGCGTCCCCGCGCCGCCGCGCGGTCCGCCGCTCGCCGCACCACCGCGGCGAGTTCGACCCTCGCCGCACGCTGCGCGAGGAGCTGCGCCGCGGCGGCGAACCGGGGCGGATCCGCTACCGGCGTCCGCGGACGCGGCCCCGCCGCGTGGTGCTCGTCGTCGACGTCTCCGGTTCGATGACCCCGTACGCGGACGCGCTGCTGCGGCTCGCCCACGTCTGGGTCCGCAGCGCGCCCCGCACCACCGAGGTCTTCACCGTGGGCACCCGGCTCACCCGGGTCACCACGGCGCTGCGCGGCCGGGACGCCGAGGCCGCGCTCCGCGAGGCCGGCGAGCAGGTGCCCGACTGGTCGGGCGGCACGCGGCTGGGGGAGGTGCTCAAGGCGTTCCTCGACCGGTGGGGCGCGCGCGGGACGGCGCGCGGCGCGGTCGTCGTCCTGTTCAGCGACGGGTGGGAACGGGGTGAACCGGGCCTGCTCGCCGACCAGATGGCGCGGCTGCACCGGCTGGCGCATCGTGTCGTCTGGGTGAACCCGCACCGGGGCAAGGCGGGGTACCGCCCGGTGCAGGGCGGGATCGTCGCCGCGCTGCCGTACGTGGACGACTTCGTGGCGGGTCATTCGCTCGCGACCTTCGCCGACGTCCTGGAGGTGGTGGCCCGTGCGTGAGGTGCTCGGCGAGCTGCTCGGCTGGTGGCGTTCCGGCGAGCCCGTCGGGGTCGCCACCGTGGTCGCGACCTGGCGCTCCGCGCCCCGGCCCGCGGGTGCGTCGATGCTCGTGGGCCCCGGCGGGGAGGCCGTCGGCAGCGTCTCCGGTGGCTGCGTCGAGGGCGCCGTCTACGAGCTGTCGCAGGAGGTCGTCTCCTCCGGGTGAGCCGGTGCTGCAGCGGTACGGCATCAGCGACGACGACGCCTTCGCCGTCGGGCTCACCTGCGGCGGGATCCTCGACGTCTTCGTCGAGAAGGTGTCGGCCCGCGACGTTCCCCGAGCTGGGCGAGGTCGCCGCGGACGTCGAGGCCGGCCGGCCCGTCGCGGTCTGCACCGTCATCGAGCACCCGCTGCCCGGCCGGGTCGGCCGGCGCCTCGTCGTCCGGCCCGACGCGCCCTCGCTGGGGACGCTCGGCTCGCCGCGCGCCGACGACGCCGTGACGGACGACGCCCGCGGTCTGCTCGCCGCCGGGCGCTCCGAGACGCTCACCTACGGCCCGGACGGCGAGCGCCGCGGCGAGGGGATGCGGGTCTTCGTCTCCGCCTTCGCGCCCAAGCCGCGGATGCTCGTCTTCGGCGCCATCGACTTCGCCGCCGCGGTCGCGCGGATGGGCGCGTTCCTCGGGTACGACGTCACGGTCTGCGACGCGCGGCCGGTGTTCGCGACGCGATCCCGGTTCAGGGACGCCGACCGCGTCGTCGTCGAGTGGCCGCACCGCTACCTGGCGGCGGAGGCGGAGGCCGGGCGCGTCGACGAGCCGCACCGTCGTCGCCGTCCTCACGCACGACCCGAAGTTCGACGTCCCGCTGCTCGAGGTCGCCCTGCGGCTGCCCGAGGTCGCCTACGTCGGGGCGATGGGCTCCCGGCGCACCCACGAGGACCGCCGCAAGCGACTGCTGGACGCCGGGCTGACCGAGCACGAGCTCGAGCGGCTGTCCTCACCGATCGGCCTCGACCTCGGGGCGCGGACGCCGGAGGAGACGGCGGTCAGCATCGCCGCGGAGATCATCGCGATGCGGTGGGGCGGCGACGGCGGCCGGCTCGGCGAGCGCGAGGGCCCGATCCACCACGGCGTGCCGCGCTGAGGCCGCGCCGGGTCGAAGACCCACTCGGCCGTCTCGCCACCATCCGGTAGCCCAGCCGGCGGTAGACACCGTTCGACGTCGGGTTGGCGAGGTCGGTGTAGAGGACGGCGACGGCGCCGACGTCGAGGATCGCCCGGGTGGCCGCCCTCGTGACGGCTGCGGCATACCCCTTGCCACGCCGATCCGGCGGCGTCCACACCGGGCCGACGCGCCCGACGCCGACCGCGGTCCGGAAGCCGGCCATGCTCACCGGCTCGCCGTCCTCCCACAGCAGGTAGCCGCCCTGGGCGACCCGGGTGCGCGCGGCCTCGGGGGACATGGGCGGCAGGTGCGGCAGCGCCTCGGCGTCGAAGTCCTGCAGCCAGCGGGCCGCGAGCTCGAGATCCGCCTCGTCGGTCGGGTCGACGGCCGGGCACGGCCGGGGACGCCGGTGGCCGGCGTGAAGGTCCCGAGCACGTGCAGGCCCTCGCGCATGCCGATCCGGGCGCGCGCTCCGCTCAGGACCTCCCAGCGGCGGGCGAAGGCGGCGGCGGCCTCGGCGTCCCCGGCGGCCCCGGTCATCGCTGCCCCGACCGCGTACCACGCGTCCGCGAGAGCCTCGGCGATCGCGGCGTCCGCGCCCGCGATCACGGCGGGTCGCCCGGCACCGGAGCGGCGACCGCGACGGGTTCGTCACCGACGAGCGCCAGCGCCCAGGCGAGCTCGGGCTCCTCGCCCGCCTCCAGGCGCCGGAGCTCCCGGGCCAGCAGAGTCGCCGGCATGTTCGCCTCGACGGCGTGCTCGGCGAGCCACCGGCCGGCGATCCGCTCGACCTCGCGCGGGTCGTCGCACAGTGCACCTCGACGCCGGGCATGCGGAGCAGCGTGCCGAGCGGTTCGGCGGGCCGTCCAGCGACTTCTGCACGACGATCGTCACGTGGAGCACGGCGGCCGCTCCCGGAGGGGTTCTGCCCCCTCGCGTAGGGGTCTTGTGTTCTTGCGTTCAACGACATTGGATGCGCGTAGCCACAGCGGGGTGGCGCCTGCCTGCCCCGCACCAGGAACCACGGACGTGGAGGCCGGATGGGCACCAGGAGGATCTCCGTCACCGTCGACGGCGTGCGCTACGCCGACGACGTCGAGCCGCGCACGCTGCTCGTGCACTACCTGCGTGATCGGCTGGGAAAGACCGGCACCGTGGTCGGGTGTGACACCAGCAACTGCGGTGCCTGCACCGTCCACCTGGACGGCCGCAGCGTGAAGTCCTGCTCCGTGCTGGCCGTCCAGGCCGACGGCAGCGAGGTCACCACCATCGAGGGTCTGTCGCCTGACGGCGAGCTCCACCCGATGCAGCGCGCCTTCCACGAGAACCACGCCCTGCAGTGCGGCTACTGCACGCCCGGAATGATCATGCAGGCCATCGACCTGCTCAACGACAACCCCGACCCGACCGAGGCGGAGGCCCGCGAGGGCATCGAGGGCAACCTCTGCCGCTGCACGGGCTACCAGAACATCGTCCGCGCGATTCAGGCCGCTGCCCGGCAGTCACACGAGGCGCCCGCGACCGCGGGAGGTGCAGCGTGACCGCCGTCGACGAGACCCCTGCCGTCGAGAGCGCGAGTTCGGCAAGGCGCGGCGCCGCAAGGAGGACGCCCGCCTCGTCACCGGCCGGACGCGGTGGACGGACAACATCCAGCTGCCCGGGCATGCTTCACCTGGCGATGGTCCGCAGCCCGCTCGCGCACGCCCGGATCACCTCGATCGACACCTCCGCCGCCAAGCAGTCGCCCGGCGTCCTCGGCGTCTGGACCGGGCCGGAGCTGCCCGGCTCCGAGGCCGGGCTGCCGTGCGCCTGGCCGATCACGACCCGGGATGGCGTCGCCCACGCACCCCGCGGTCGCGCAGGACACGGTGAGGTTCGCCGGCGAGGTCGTGGCCGTCGTCGCCGCGCGCTCGGCCGGCGAGGCGCAGGGACGCCGCCGACCTCGTCGACGTCGAGTACGAGGACCTCCCCGTCGTCCTCGACATGGAGGCTGCGCTCGCCGAGGGCGCCCCGCTCGTCCATCCCGACCTGGGCACCAACGAGAACGCGACGTGGGAGTTCGACTCCGGCTACCGCCGGCACCGGCGAGGACGTCGAGCAGGTCATCGCGGCCGCGCAAGAACGACCCGGACAGCGTCGTGGTCCAGCGCCGCTACCGGCAGCAGCGGCTCATCCCGGCGTTCATGGAGCCGCGCTCGGTCGTGGTCGACCCCACCGGCGAGCAGATCACCGTGTGGTCCGCCACGCAGGTGCCGCACTTCGTGCGCGTCTTCATGGCGCTCGTGACCGGGACCCCGGAGTCGAAGATCCGCGTCATCGCGCCGGACGTCGGCGGCGGCTTCGGCGGCAAGCTGCAGTTCACGCCCGAGGAGGCGATCACCTTCCTGGTGGCGCGGCAGCTGCGCAAGCCGGTCAAGTACACCGAGACGCGCAGCGAGACGATGCTCGCCGGGCACCACGGCCGCGACCAGATCCAGCAGCTCACGCTCACGGCCAAGCGCGACGGCACGCGTCACCGGCCTCAAGGTCGAGATCCTCGCGGACATGGGCGCCTACCTCGGCCTGGTCACGCCCGGCATGCCGATCCTCGGCGCGTTCATGTACAACGGGATCTACAAGTTCCCGGCGTACAAGTTCGTCTGCACGAACGTCTTCACCAACAAGACCTGGACGGACGCCTATCGCGGCGCCGGCCGCCCAGAGGCGACGTTCGCCATCGAGCGGCTCATGGACAGCCTCGCCGCCGAGCTCGGCCGCGATCCGCTGGAGCTGCGCGAGCAGAACTGGATCAAGCACGAGGAGTTCCCGTTCACCACGGTCGCGGGCATGACCTACGACAGCGGGAACTACGAGGCGGCCACGGCCCGGGCCACGGAGCTCTTCGGCTACGACGAGCTGCGCCGCCGAGCAGGCCGAGCGCCGCGCCCGCAAGGACCCGGTCCAGCTCGGCATCGGCATCTCGACGTTCACCGAGATGTGCGGGCTCGCGCCGTCCCGGCGTGCTGGGCAACCTGTCCTACGTCGGCGGTGGCTGGGAGCACGCGGCCGTCCGGATGCTCCCGACCGGCAAGGTCGAGGTCGTCACCGGTGCCAGCGCGCACGGTCAGGGGCACGAGACGGCGTTCAGCCAGATCGTCGCCGACCGCCTCGGCGTGCCGTTCGAGGACGTCGAGGTGCTGCACGGTGACACCGCCGTCGCCGTCCGCGGCCTGGACACCTACGGCTCCCGGTCGCTCGCGGTCGGCGGCCCCGCGATCGCGATGGCCGCGGACAAGGTCATCGAGAAGGCCAAGGTCATCGCCGCGCACCTGCTCGAGGCCAGCGCCGACGACCTGGAGTTCGCCGGCGGCGAGTTCACCGTCCGCGGCACGGACAAGAGCGTGCCGATCCAGCAGATCGCGTTCGCCGCGTTCGACGCGCACGACCTGCCCGACGGCATCGAGCCGAGCATCGACGCCGACGCGACCTTCGACCCGGTGAACTTCTCCTTCCCGCACGGCACCCACCTGTGCGCGCTGGAGGTGGACACCGAGACCGGCCGGACGACGATCCGGAAGTACGTGTGCGTCGACGACATCGGGCGGGCCCTCAACCCGCTCATCGTCGAGGGCCAGGTGCACGGCGGCCTCGCCCAGGGCATCGCCCAGGCGCTCTACGAGGACGCCCGGCACGACGAGTCAGGCACCCTGACGAGCGGCACGTTCGCGGACTACTACGTGCCGAGCGCCGTCGACCTGCCCTCCTACACGACGGACCGCACCGAGTCGCCGTCCACGGACACCCCGCTCGGCGTCAAGGGCGTCGGCGAGGCCGGGACGATCGCCTCGACACCGGCCGTCGTCAACGCCGTCGTCGACGCGCTGCGCCCGTGGGGCGTGGACGACGTCGAGATGCCGGCCACGCCGCAGCGGGTGTGGCGGGCGATCCAGGAGGGCGAGACCGCGGAGTCGTCCGCAGGACCTCCCGCTGGGCACGCCGGACGAGGAACTCGAGCCCGGTGGCCGGCTGGCCCAGGGTGAGATCGGCCTGGAGTCCGCCGAGGACCACATCGACGGCGGTCGACATGGGCACGACCACGACGAGAACGGAGACAACCGGTGATCCCCGCGGCGTTCGACTACGAGTCGCCGGCCAGCCTCGACGAGGCGCTCGCGCTGCTCGCCCAGGCGGATGACCGCGAGGTCAAGGTGCTGGCGGGCGGGCAGAGCCTCATGCCGGTGCTGCGGCTCCGGATGGCGGCGCCGGAACTCATCGTCGACCTCGGGCGGATCGCGGAGCTGCGCGGCGTCCGCGACGACGGCGACGCGATCGTCCTCGGGTCGATGACGACACACGACGACGTCACCCGCGAGCCGCTCGTCCGGCAGCACGCGCTGCTGCTGGCGGAGGCGGCGCGCACGGTCGCCGACCCGCAGATCCGGCATCGGGGCACGTTCGGCGGCTCGCTCGCGCACGCCGACCCCGCCGGGGACATGCCGGCGCCGGCCCTGGCCCTGGACGCCGAGATGGTGATCGCCGGACCGACCGGACGCCGGACCGTGCCGGCGGCGGAGTTCTTCCAGGACCTCTTCACCACCGCGCTCGCCGAGAACGAGGTCCTCGTCGAGATCCGGGTCCCGAAGCACACCGGCTGGGGCGCGCACTACGAGAAGTTCTCGCCGGTGGCCCAGGCCTGGTCGATCGTCGCCGTCGCGGCGGCGGTCCGGGTGGAGAACGGGACGATCGCGCAGGCGAAGGTCGCCCTGACGAACATGGGGCTGGTGCCGATCCGGGCTTCCGCCGTGGAGCAGGCGCTGGTCGGCCGGGAGGCGACCGCCGAGGCGATCCGGGACGCCGCGGGCCTCGCGGCGGACGGGACCTCACCCGCGACGGACGCGAACGCCGACGAGGACTACCGTCGTCACCTCGCCACCGTGCTCACCGGTCGTGCGGTGCTCGCGGCGGCGGGAGTCTGAGCCAGCGGTCCAGCTAGCGGAGAGGTTCGACGTGGAGCTCCAGCACACCTTCACCGTTCCGGCGCCGATCGAGCAGGCGTGGTCGACGCTGCTCGACGTCGAGGGCATCGCCCCCTGCTTCCCGGGTGCGGCGCTGACCGGCGTCAGCGGCGACGAGTTCTCCGGGACGGTGAAGGTGAAGCTGGGCCCCGTCTCCCTCCAGTACGCCGGGAAGGGCCGCTTCGTCGAGCGCGACGAGGCGGCCCACCGGCTGCTGCTCGAGGCCAACGGCAGCGACAAGCGCGGCAACGGCACGGCGGGTGCGACCGTGACGGCGCGGCTCGAACCCGACGGCGACAGCGCCACCACCGTCGTCGTCGAGACCGACCTCAAGGTCACCGGCCGTCCCGCGCAGTTCGGGCGCGGCGTCCTCCAGGACGTCGGCGGCAAGATCATCGACCAGTTCGCGACATGCCTCGCGTCGCGGATGGCGGCGCCCCCTGAGCCCTCGGCGTCCGACACCCCCTCCGATGCGTCCTCCGACACGTCCTCGGACGCGTCCGGCACGACGTCCCCGGCGCCGGCCCCGGCGACGGCCCTCGCCAACGGTGCCGTCGCGGACGCCGCGGCGTCCGCCGACGAGTCCGCCGCGACCACGCCGGCGGCGACCATGCCGGCGACGACCTCGGCGGTGCCCGACGCCTCGGAGTCCGCGGGCGAGGCCTCGGCCACCCCGACTCCCGCGCCCCCCGCGTTCGCCGGCACGGCCCCCGCTCCCACCGCTGCCCCCGAGCAGGTGGCGGAACTCGACCTCGGTGCCGTCGTGCTCCCGACGCTGGCCAAGCGGTACGGACCTGCCGTGCTGGCCGGGCTGCTCGCCGTGTTCGTCGTCTGGCTGGTGCGGCGCCGGACCCGCTAGCTCCAGAGGGCTTCGACGGTCGTCTCCAGCGCCCGCGCGACCGCCAGGGCCAGGTACACCGACGGTGCGTAGTCGCCGCTCTCCAACGAGATCACGGTCTGGCGGCTGACGCCCACGGCGTCCGCGAGCTGCTGCTGGGTGAGGCCGACCTCCTTGCGCCGGTTCCGGACCAGGGTGGCCGCCGCGCCGTCCGACACCGTCGCGCGGACGGGCCCGCCCGCGCGAGGTGTCACAGATCGTCCTCGTCGGGCACGGCGGCCGGGTCGGGGGCGCGCCTGGCGCGCAGGAAGCCGACGACGAGCACGACCACACCGGCGACCGTGCCGGCGATCAGCCCGCCGATGAGGCCGTTGACGAAGCTCGTGTCCGGCGGCGCCCCCGTCAGGGAGCGCCGCCGGACGCGCGGTCACAGCGAGCGCTGGTAGGTCCGGAACGCACGCGTGCCGAGCCAGGCCATGACCAGGGCGAGACCGGCCAGCAGACCGAGCCGGGGCCAGACGGCGCCCCAGTCGGTGCCGGCGGAGAGGGCCTCGCGCGACGCGACCACGGCCCAGTCGACGGGGTTGTACCGGGCCACGTCCGCCACCCAGGAGGCGGCGAGCGCCGTCGCCAGGAGCGCCGAGGAGAGGAACTGCAACGGCAGGACGACGAACTGGCTGACCCCGATGAGCGCCTCCTGGGAGCGCAGCAGCAGCGCCAGCGCGTTCGAGAACGACGCCATGATCACTGAGATGAGGCAGGCCGCCACGAGCGTGACGAGCATGCCGGCCGCGCCGCCGGGGAACCGGGCGCCCGCGAGAACCGCGACGACGAGCACGACGACCGTTTGCACGATCGTCGTCGCCGCCTGATAGGCGAGCGTGCCGGCCATGAGCGCACCGCGCCGCACGGGGGAGGCGAGGAACCGGTCCATCACGCCGCGGTTCATGTCCTCGATGAGCACGGTGCCGGCCCAGCCGCTGGAGAACAGGGCGGTCATGACGACGACCCCGGGCGTGAGGAACTCCAGGTAGGAGGTCCCGGTCGCGTCGAAGCCGGGGATCTCGACGACCCGCTCGAACAGGGCCCCGAACAGGAGCAGCCAGATGATCGGTTGCACCAGGGTCGCGACGGCGAAGGCCGGCTGGCGCCAGAGCGCCTTGAGCGAACGGATCGCGAGGAACGCGGAGTGCCGGGCGAGGGAGCCGCGCCGGGGCCGGTCCGAGACGCCGGTAGCGCGGGGCTCGAGCGTGGTCGCGGTCATGCCGCCACCTCCAGGGTGTGTCCGATGTGCTGCAGGTAGACGTCGTCGAGCGACGGACGGGCCACGGTCACGGCGGTCGCCGGCGTCCCGGCCTCGTCGAGCGCGGTGAGGACGGCGGGGACGGCTCGAGCCCCGTCGTCCGCACGGGCTCGGAGGCGGTTCCCCTCGACGACGACGTCGCGCAGGCCGAGCCGGGCGAGCGTCGCCGTCGCCCGGGCGGCATGGTCCGCCGATGCGAGGCCGACGTCGACGGCGTCCCCGCGCAGGCCGCTCTTGAGCTCGTCGGGCGTGCCCTCCACGACGATCCGGCCGTGGTCCACGATGGCCACGCGCCCGGCGAGGTGGTCGGCCTCGTCCAGGTAGTGCGTGGTGAGCAGTACGGTGACCCGCTCCCCGGCGGCGAGCCGCCCGATCTCCGCCCACATCTCGCCGCGGGCCTGTGGGTCGAGACCCGTCGTCGGCTCGTCGAGGAAGAGCACCTGGGGACGGTGGACGAGGCCGATCGCGACGTCGAGCTTCCGCGACATCCCGCCGGACCAGGTCTTGACGAGCCGATCGGCGGCCTCGGTCAGCTCGAAGCGGCCCAGCAGGTCACGGGCCCGCGCCCGGGCGTCGGCCCGGGAGAGCCCCTGGACGCGGGCGGCCAGCTCGATGTTCTCCCGCCCCGTCGCCATCGGGTCGCTCGACGGCTTCTGCGAGACGAGCCCGATGGCGTGCCGGACGGCGTCCGGTCGGCGCAGGACGTCGTGGCCGGCGACGCGGGCGCTCCCGCCGTCCGGCCGCGACAGGGTCGTGAGGATCTTGACGGTGGTGGACTTGCCTGCGCCGTTGGGCCCGAGGAGGGCGAACACGGTGCCGACGGGCACCTCGACGGTGAGCCCGTCGAGGGCGCGGACGCGGGGCGCCTTGCGGCGGCCGCCCGGATAGGTCTTGACCAGGTCGTCGGTGACGATGGCGGGTTCGGACATGGCGGGTTCGGACATGAGGGTTCCCTGGGGTCGCGAGGGGAGCCGCGGAGCGGCTACGGATGGCTGGGGAGGGGAAAGGTCCGGCGGTCAGGACGCGAAGAAGCGGGCCAGCTCGGCGGCCACGGGCGCCGGGTTGCCGCGCCGGTCGGCGTTCCAGGCGGCGCCGTGATCGAGACCGGGCAGCTCGACCCGCCGGGCTGTGGGCAGCGGCGCTCGCCGCGAGCGTGAGGGCGCGCTCGAGATAGGCCTGGCTGCGGCTCCCGCCGAGCAGCAGCACGGGGACGGCGACGTCCCGCAGTTCCGCGCTCCGGCCTGCGACCTCGCGGAGCAGCGCGAAGTCGTGGACCAGCGCGGGGGCGAGGTCGGTCATCGTGGCGTACCCCGTCGGCGGGTGCTTCGCCTCGCGCCGCAGGCCGAGGCCCACGAGCGGGGCGAGGATCGGCGTGGGCACGGCCGCCACCGGCGGCGGGGCGAACTGCCCGGCCTTCATCGCCAGCACGAGCGCCGTGGGCAGCCGCCCGGCGGCGATCGCGGCGTCGAAGGCCTTCAGCTCCCGGTGGGGGAGGCTCTCGGGGGTCGGGAACAGCGGCGGTTCGTAGGCGGCGACCGCGTGGACGGCGGGCAGCCGGCGGGCCGCCCAGAGTGCGATGATCGCGCCGGAACTCAGGCCGAACACGCGCTGCGCTCCGGTGGCGGCGAGGACGCACGCGAGGTCCTCGATCTCGCGGTCCAGCCCGTAGGGGCTGCGCCCGGGCCCGCTGTATCCCCGGCCCCGGCGGTCGGGCAGGACGACGGTGAACGTGCCGGCCAGGGCCTCGGCGAGGTCCCGGAAGTTGTAGGCGGTCCCCATCGTGCCTTGGACGAGGACCAGTCCCGGCCCCGAGCCGCGGAGCTCGTAGCCGATCTCGGTGCCGTCGGCGGACACGACGGTCTGGACGGTGGACGGTGGCGCTGTGGGCATCACGGTTCCCTCTCGATGCGTGGATCGGTGGGGAGCCGGCCGTGGCGCTTATCGTGGGGGTGCGCCTCGGATCGGGCCTGTCTGATGGGTGGCCCCGGCTCGGGTGACGGGCCCCTGATCGGTGTTGCCGCACCGGTCAGGGGCTGTTCTCTGTACTGCTCTCCTACTGCGGGAGGAAGGGCTTGGCCTCCTCGCCGAGGTGGCGGACGGGGTCGGCCATGATCTGTTCGAACGAGGTGCCCTCGGCGACCAGCTCGTGCAGCCGCCGCCACGTCTTCGTCCCCGGGAACGAGGAGCTCCGGATGCCCTGCGCGAGCTCGGTCACGAAGGTGAGCTCGGCCTCGAGCATGTGCCGCCGGTAGGTGCTCTCGATGACGAAGAGCGCCGGGAGCTGCAGGGCCTCCGACTCGGCGAGCTCGGCGTCGAGGGCGCGCAGCTCGCTGCGGAGCTTGACGCACCGGTCGTCGAGCAGCCGGGCGACCTCGTCCGGTGGCAGCCCGGGCATCAGCGACAGCCCGGCCTCGAGCGAGGTGAAGTCGCGCACGGGCGTGGACAGCAGCTCGGCGAGCCAGTCCTCGAACTCCTCCACGCCCGCACCGGTGATCTCGTAGACGGTCCGCTCGGGACGCCGCCCGTCCCGGGTGGTCTCGCGGGCGGCGATGAGCCCGTGCTTCTGGAGCGACTCGACCACGGCGTACAGCGAGCCGTAGTTGAGCTTGATGCTCTTCTCCTTGCCGCGGGTGCGCAGCGTCGTGGAGATCTCGTAGGGGTGCATCGGCTTCTCCGTGAGGCACCCCAGCACGGCGAGGGCCAGCGGGTTGGAGACCCGTCGACGTGTCATCGCTACACCTCCATCTCGATTACTCGATTTAGAGTACTCGGAGATGCAGCAAGGTCAAGACCTCTCGGGGAACGAGTCGCGCGGTCGGGTCAGGGGGTGGGCGGGCCGCCGCTCCGGTCAGTCCGTGAGCGCGAGTCAGTGCGTCAGTGCGTCAGTCCGTCAGTTCGCGTGGGAGCGGGCGGGCGTGGACGACGGCGAGTCCGCTGACGGCGCGGGTGAGGACGACGTAGAGCCGGCGCAGGCCGGTCCGGACGTCGGGCTCGTCGTCGGCGATCTGCGCCGGTTCGACGACGACGACCCGGTCGTACTCGAGGCCCTTGGCCGTGGTCGCGGGGACGACGGACACCCGCGGCGGCAGCCCCTCGTCCGGGAGCGGGGCGCCGGCGAGGGCGTGCTCGATCCCGGCGTCCGTCAGGGCCCGTTCCGCCCGCACGACCCAGCCGTCCGGCGCGATGAGGCCCACCGATCCCTCCTCGACGAGGGCCTTGCGGACGGCGTCGAGCACGGCCGCCCAGAGGCCCTTGGCCGTGGGAACGCCGACGAGCTCCAGGCTGCCGGGGTCGTCGCGCACCGACGTCGGCGCCGCCATGCCGGGCGCGATCACCGGCAGCAGGCGCGCGGCGAACGCGATGACGGCGGCGGGCACCCGGAACCCGCGGTCGAGCACCTCGAGGTGGGCCTCGGGGTGTCCCAGGTGCGCGAGTGCCACCTCCCACGACGGTGTCGCCCAGGGGGTGGTGCCCTGGGCGATGTCGCCGAGCACCGTCGCCGCGCCGGTCGAGCATCGGCGTCCGACGGCGCGCAGCTGCATCGGGGAGAGGTCCTGCGCCTCGTCGAGGACGACGTGACCCAGGCTCGGCGTGCGCCGCAGGACGTCGGCGAGCTCGTCGAGGAGCACGACGTCGGCCGGGGACCACCGCGCGGAGGCGCGCGACCGGGGGGCGGGGTCCCACAGCAGGAGCTCCTGCTCGTCGTCGTCGAGGATCCCGCCCGCGCAGGCGACGAGGAACTCGACGTCCGTGAAGAGCCGGAACAGCACGGCGCGCGGCTCGAGCGCCGGCCAGACCGCGTCCATGTAGCGCCGCACCTCCCGGCTGCGGGCCACGGCGTCCTGCACGCGGTCGTCGGGGGAGTCGCCGGCCTCCTCCATGAGCACGAGAATCGCGTGGGCAAGGCGCTGGGCAAGCATGTCCCGGGCGGCTGCGTAGCGGGCGCCCCGTGCCCGCAGCTCGGCGACGATCTCACGGACCTGGTACGCCGGCAGCCGCCACTTGTGGGAGCCGCGGGGGAGGACGAGGGCCTCCTCGGGCGCCTGGACGTGGGCCCAGACCGCGGCGTGGAGCACCCGCGCCATCCGCTCGTCGCCCTTGAGCACAGCCCTCGCGACCGGGTCCGACCCTCGGACGGGGACGACGCCGGTGCGCACCTGCTTCACGCCGCCGTCGGCGGCGGTGCGGGCGGCCTCGCCCGCGACGAGGTCCTCGACGGTGGTGTGCCGGACCTCCACCTCCCCGAGGCTGGGCAGGACGGCGCCGACGTGCTCGAGGAAGGCCCGGTTCGGGCCGACGACGAGGACGCCGGAGCGCGCCAGCTTCTCGCGGTAGGCGTAGAGCAGCCAGGCTGCTCGGTGCAGGCCGACGGCGGTCTTCCCGGTGCCCGGGGCTCCCTGGACGCACACGGTGGTGGCGGCGTCGGCGCGGACGATCTCGTCCTGCTCCGGCTGGATGGTGGCGACGATGTCGCGCATCGGCCCGACGCGCGGCCGCTCGATCTCGCGGGCGAGGATCGCGCTGCGGGTGTCGGTCTCCGCGGGGTCGGTGAGGTGCTCGTCCTCGTAGGCCGTGATCCGGCCGGCCTCGATGCCGAAGCGGCGGCGTCGCAGGACGCCCATCGGCTCGCTCCGGGAGGCCCGGTAGAAGGCGCGGGAGACGTCGGCGCGCCAGTCGACGACGACGGGGTCACCAGTCGCGTCCGCGACGTGGCGTCGTCCGACGTACCAGCGCTCGCCGTCCGCGTGGTCGGTGCGTCCGAAGAACAGGGCGGTCGACGGATCGTCGACGAGGGACTGGGCCCGCTTGTGCAGCGTTTGGGCGAGGTACTCGGCGGAGACGGCGTCGCCGCCCTGGACCCGCAGGCTCAGGGTGCGCTCGCGCATCCGGGCGAGGTGGCCGCGAGCCTCGGCGAGGTACGCCTGCTCGGCGGCGAGGGAGTCGGTGTCGGGTGTCGGATCGGCGCGTCGGAGGGGGTCGGCGACGTCAGGCACGAGGTTCTACGGTACGCGCCGTCCTGTCGCCGGTCGCGTGAATATCCGGGCCGCGCCCCGCGCCGCTCCGGCCTCGGCCGAACGAGTGCACCGCAGGCCGTGGGAGGTCGACCTTTCTCGCCCCTCCTCCCGTGAATGCTAATCTTCCCTCAGGTGAACAGAAGGTGAACGGGAGGTGGACCCATGACGACGACGATCGGTTCCCGCAGCGAGTGGACCGCTGCTCCGTTGCGGCCGGTGGCGCGTTGGGTCCCCGTCCGCGACGGCGACGGCCGGGCACAGCTCGAGATGAGGTGGGCCGTGCCGACGGTCGAGGTGCCGCTGGCGGCGCCGGACGCGACGGGAACGAGCACGGCGGCCTGAGGCCTCCGAGCGACGCACAGACGAGGCGGGGGTGACGACGGCAGGAGAGCCGTCGCCACCTCCGCCTCGCTGTCGTCCGCGTCCGGGAGAACGGAGAGCGGGGGGTCGCGATGCCGCGGCACCTGGCCCGAGCCCGGGTCGGCGCAGGCCTACGGTAAGGCCGTGGCCGTCCTCATCGATCCGCCCGGCTGGCCGGCTCACGGGCGCCTCTGGTCGCACCTCGCCAGCGACGTCTCGCTCGACGAGCTCCACGCCTTCGCCCGCCGCGCCGGCGTCCCAGGCCGCAGCTTCGAGGGCGACCACTACGACGTTCCCGAGGAGCGGTACGCCGCCATGGTGGCCGCGGGGGCCGTACCGGTGCCGGGTCGTGAGCTCGTCCGGCGGCTGCAACGCTCTGGCCTTCGGCGTCCCAAGCGCCGTGGGGAACGGGTGCTGGGGAGCTTCGCCCAGCCCGACGGGGCGCGGCTGGACACGCTGCGGTCGGCGCTGTCGCCGCCCGGGCCGGTGCGCGCGGTGCACCTCCTCGCGGTGGCGCGGGCGCAGGTGCTCGTGCTGCCGGACGGGGCGACGGGGACGGAGGGCTTCCGGCTGCCCCGGGCGTCGCTGGTGCCGGATGCTGATCCTCAGGTCGCGCTGGCCGCGCTCGGCGGCGACGTGCTCGGGTCCGCCTGGCGGTACGGCGGGCCGCCGGTGCAGGTCGGGTACCTGAGGTACGTGCGCGGCGAGCGGGTCGGGGGCGCCGACAGCGAACTGGTGCTCCGGTGGAGGTGGCCGGGGCTCGTCGCCCCGCCGCAGCCCCTCATCGCCGGGTCGTGGGTGGACGCCGGTCAGGCCGCGGCGCTGCTGCCCGTCGTCCTCGCTCCGCTGGTGCGGCCCTCCTGAGGACGGCGGTTACCGTGGGCGGATGCTGCAGGGGAGCGGCCGCCGCCGGTGGCCCCGCGTCGTCGTGGGCGTCGTCGGCGCTCTCGTCGTCCTGGTGCTCCTCGCGGCTCTCGGCATCGCCTGGTACTTCGCCGGCGTCGCTGTCGCCGTCGACCATTCGGTGCAGCGGCCGCTGACGGCGACGCTCCTCGGTTCCGACCGCGTCCGGCTGCCCGCCACCGGGGACGCGCTGCTCCGCGGGCGGTACGGCCTGGAGTGGAACGGCGGATACGGCCAGATCGGGGACATCACCCAGCGGGACGGCGGCAGCGTCGTCCGGCCCTTCACGGCGGTGAGTGGCTCGCTCGCGCCGGGGACGTCGGTGCGCGTCGACACGTACGCGTACACCGGGGACCCGCACACCGCATTGGGCCTCGATCTGCAGAACGTGACGGTGCACGACGCGCTCGGGAACTTCCCGGCGTGGTACGTGCCGGCGGCGAACACGGGCAGCACGTGGTTCGTCTTCGTCCACGGGCACAACGGGAACCGCGGGGAGTCGCTGCGGTACCTCTCTACCCTGCATGCGCTCGGGATGCCGGTGCTCGTGCCGACGTACCGGAACGACGTCGGCGCCCCGGCATCCCCTGATGGCATCGACCACCTCGGCGGCACCGAGTGGCAGGACGTGAACGCTGCCGTGCACTGGGCCCTGGACCACGGGGCGCGGGACGTCGTGCTGGGCGGATGGTCCATGGGCGGCGCCATCGCCCTGCAGGTCGCAGACCGGTCGGACGTCGCGAGCGCGGTGCGGGGTCTCGTGCTCGACTCGCCCGTGGTGGACTGGCGGGACGTGCTGCACCACCAGGGCGCGGCCCGGGGACTGCCGTCGGCGCAGACGGGGCTGGCGATCTGGGTCGCGGAGCGACGGTTCGGGCTGGACTTCGACCGGTTCGACTGGGTCGCCCGGGCAAAGGATCTTGAAGGTGCCGACGCTCCTCGTCCACAGCGACGCCGACGATTACGTGCCCGATGGTCCCGCCAAGAAGCTCGCCGCCCTCCGGCCCGACCTCGTGACACTGCACCTGGTGCCGGACGTCGGTCACACACAGGCGTGGAACGCGGATCCGGACGCCTACGACCAGGTGCTGACGACCTGGCTGCGCGCCCACGTGTCGTCCCCGCTTCCTCTGCCCGCGTAGCGGTCCTGGTCGGTTCCCGACCCGGCCAGCACACCCTCGCCGGTCCCGCTGGTGGCCGCGTGACCATCTGCCGAAGCCGCTGCGCGTCCCCTGCCGGCGCGCCTGCCGCGGTTCTCGGCCGTGCCGCGGCGGTCGTCTGCCGTCCCGCGCGGGTCGGGTCATGCGGCTGCTCGTCCGTGGTGGCTGGTGTTGCGGAGGAGGGGTCGGGTGGGGTGGGCCCAGGCGGGTGGTCGAGCCCAGGGCACGCCGTGCAGCATCTGGATCTCCCAGGTGCCGTCGGTGACCTCTGCGTGGTGCCTGGGGCAGAGGAGCGCCAGGTTGTCGATGTTGGTGTCGCCGTGGTCGGTCCAGGGTGTGACGTGGTGGATCTCGCAGAGGTCGCCGGGGGTGGTGCAGCCGGGGATGACGCAGCCGATGTCCCGCGCGAGAGGGCTGCTTTCTGGGCGGGTGTGGCGAGGCGGTGGCTGCGGCCGAGGTGGAGGACGGCGCCGTGTTCGTCGAGGAGGACGCGGCGGATCTTGCCGGTGCAGGCGAGCATGGCCAGGACGCTGGGGTGGATCGGTCCGGTGTGTTGGGCGTGCGCGAACCCGAACCCACTGCCCGCGCTACCGCCGGTGCCGCCCGTGCCGCTCCCGCTGGCGACGCCCGTGTTGGTGTCCGTCGCGACGCGACCGAGGTTGAGGCCGAGGTCGAGGGGGTCGGTCCAGCCGGGGTGTCGTGGTGGTGGGCCGGCGGTGTGGAGGCGTGCCGCGGCGAGGTGTTCGGTGGTGGCGGTGACGATGATCTGGATGTCCGGGTAGGGCCCGGCCCGTACCCCGGGTGGCCGCCGGACCTGAAGTTCCCCTTCAGACACTGGCGGATCACGGTATTGGGCAAGGTCTCGGCGTTGGGCAAGTCCTCGTATTGGGCAAGGTCGGGATCCTCGATCCCGTCATCGATGCCGCCCTCTATCTCGTCATCTTATGTCGCCGTTGATGTCGCCGTCGATTCCGTCATCTGTTTGTGTCTCGGACCGGGTATAACTGGCGGTGGCGTCACCGCCGTTGACGACGGCGTCACGGTCTTCGGCATCAGCGCTGGCGTCACCGTCGATGTCGATGGCATTGCTTCTCACATTGCGGGTATCGACGCTGCCGCCGGCTGCAGTGGTTCTTGCGTTGTGCTGAACGTCGCCGCCGTCGGTCTCGTCGCCGTGGCCGTTGCTGTGTGCCCTGGTTCCGGTTCCGTCGGCGGCGCTGGCGGGGTTGAAGCCGGCCGCGCCGGCGGCGGTGGTCGCGCCGCGGTGGGTGTGGGTGTGGCGGCAGTGGCAGGTTCGGTGGTTGTGGTCGACGGCTTCGGCCAGGGCGTCCATGCGGCGTTCGGCCGGGGTGCGTTCGTCGGGCAGGTCGCGTTCGACGCCGTCGGCGTCGATCGCCTTCCCCGGCCGGGGCCCGGCCAGCGCGGCCAGGACGGTGGTGAGGGTCAACGCTTGGGCGGGGCCGCAGGCGAACCTGCCCAACAGTGACCCGTCGGGCAGGCGGGACAGGTGCAGGTAGCGGCGCCGGTGGGCGTCCCCGGGCCGGGGCGGATCCAGGTCTTGCCACGATGCGGTCGGCGATCCGGGTGAACTCCGGCACCGTGTACCCCCGCGCATGCCGAGCCAAGGCGGCGTCCACCACCCGGATGCACCGCTCCTCGCGCACCTCACCCGTGACCGGGTCGGTCACCGGCATGACCTGCTCACGGACGCTGGCGTGGAGGCGGCGGTGCACCCCGACCGCGACATCCACGTGCGCCCGGCTGATGTCACCGGCGGCGTAGGCGGCGCCCACCCGCGCCAGGTCCACCCCGTCGACCCCGTCCCCGTCGCCCGTCGGCCCGTCGTCGTTGCCGTCCCGCAGGCGCCGGGGTCACCGCCCGCGGTCAGGCGGGCGGCGTCGGCGTCCCGACCGGCTCGGGCGGGCATCCAGGCCGAGGGAGGCGCGGGCGAACGCGGCCGCCCGACTCGATCCACCGCGGACCCGGGGCACCACGTCCTCCCGGCCCTCGACCTCATGCAGGAGCCTCAGGTAGGCGGCGTCCAGACGGGCCTGCTCCCGGGCCAGCACCCGAACCGCGGCCGCCACCACACGCGGACCACGCGCCGGCCACCGCGCCTCACGCGACCTCGCCGATCACCTCGTGGAGGCGGGTGAACACCTCACCCAGGAACGCGTCCTCCTCCAAGGTCGCGGAGTCCGCCGCCGCACGCGCAGCCGCCACCGACCCCCGCGACATCGGCTCCGTCGTCGCCGAACCGCTGGTCTCGCGCGCTTCTCCCGACAGCCTCGAATCCGGTCGCGCCGATTCCGGGTCAGGCGTTTCCGCCGCTGAATCCGTCCCCCCGTTCATGACCCAAACACTACAAGGCACCACCGACAAACTCGGGTCCTCCGCCCGTCGCGGAGAACGGCGGACGTGACATGCGATTCAAGCACCGGCGGGGCGGCGGAGGAGGATACCGAAAAGGGAGCCCGATAGAGCCGGCCACCCTGTCAGGACATGGCGGAAGTGGTCGGACCTTACGCCCTCAGCTCCGCCAGTTCTCGGGCGAGATTGGCGCGCGCCGCGTCCTCCCACCGCTCGCGGCCCACCGGCGTCCGGTACAGCCGCGGCATCGCCGCCAGTCCCTCGAGCACGGCCGCGCGTCCGCTGCGGAACATCGGCTCGGGCACGTGTGCGTACTCCTGCCGCACCGACCACACGTAGCGCGCGTACCGCTGCGGCCCGGCAGCGAGCACGGCGAGGTCGGCGTCGCACAGCACCGCAGCCTCGGAGTCCCCGGGAGCGGGGTCGTGGTGCAGCGTGACCCGCACCAGCGCAGCCACCCGCTCGGCGCGCGCGGCAGGCACGCCCAAGGCCGGTCAGCACCTCGCGCGCAAGGGCGGCGCTCCGCTCCTCGTCGTCCCCGGGCCGGCCCTCGTAGACCGCGTCGTGGAACCAGGCGGCGAGCCGCACGAGGTCGAGGTCGGCGTCCGGCGCGCCCGGAGCGAGCTCGTCGACGGCGAGCAGCACGTCCGCCAGGTGCTCCTTGTCGTGGTAGCGCCGGTGCGGCTCCCGCCAGCGGGCGAGCAGGGCGGCGCCGGCCGACGCGACCTCCGCGTCGTCCGCCGTGGCACCGGCGGCGCGCACGGCCCGCGCCCAGGCCTGCTCGAGTTCGGGCACGAGGCCATTCTGTGCCCGGAGAAGGGCGAGGCCGGTGCAGCCCGTGGGGGTGACGGGCTGCACCGGCCTCGCCGGTTCGGGTGCTCGGGGTCGGTCAGCTGTTGTCGGCCGGCCGGGTCCCGAGGGTGACGGTCAGGTTCAGGCTCTTGCCGTCACGGACGACGGTGAGCGTCGTCTTGGTGCCCGGGCGAATCGCCCGGATCTGCGCGACCAGCGAGTCGGATCCGTCGATCGTCGTGCCGTTGAGCGCGATGACCGCGTCGCCGGACTTCACGCCGCCGGACGCCGCCGCGCCGCCGGACGTCACGCTGTCGACCACCGCCGCCCGGCGCTGGGCGCCGTTGACCTTGGTCGTGCCGTCCTTGAGCGTGACGCCGAGCAGGGCGTGCTTGACGCTGCCGGTGGAGATGAGCTGGTCGGCGACGTCCTTCGCCTCGCTCGCGGGGATCGCGAAGCCGAGCCCGATGCTGCCGGCCTGGCCGGACGACGACGAACCGAGCGACGCGATGGACGAGGTCACACCGATCACGCGCCCCTGCGCGTCGATCAGGGCGCCGCCGCTGTTGCCAGGGTTGATCGCGGCGTCGGTCTGGATGGCGTTCGTCACCACCGGCTCCGCCTGGGCGCTCCCGGGGGCGAACGGGTTGTCACTGCCGCCGCCCTCGGATCCCTGCGTCGTCGTCACCGGGCGGTTGAGGGCGCTGACGATGCCCGTCGTCACGGTGTCGGAGAGGCCCAGCGGGTTGCCGATCGCCATCACCGGGTCGCCGACCTTGATGGCGGCGGAGTTGCCGAACGTCGCAGGCTTGAGGTCCGACGGCGGGTTCTTGATCTGCAGGACGGCGAGGTCCGTCGACGGGTCGGTGCCGACGACAGTCGCGCTGTAGGTCCGGCCGTCGCTGAGGATCACGGAGAGCTGGCCACCGTTGCCGGCCTCCGCCACCACGTGGTTGTTCGTGACGACGTGACCCTTGGTGTCGTAGACGATGCCGGAGCCCTCGTCGCCCTGGCCGTTGCCGAGGTCGAGCCGGACGGCGACCACGCTGGGCTGCACGGCGGCGGCGACGGCCGTCCAGTTCGGGTTCGCGGCGGTGCTGTTGACCAGCGGCGCCGCGTTCTGCGACGGGGCGGAGCTCGTGAACGGCTGCGAGGCCGGAGCGGAGTTGTCGTCGCGGCTCTCGACGATGCCCGCCGTCAGCAGGCTCGCCAGCACGGCGGCGCCGGCGCCGACCGCGACCGTGCCGATCCAGCCCGGCCCGCGGCGGTCGCGCACCGGCCGCGGCTGCTGCGGCGCGGGGGAGCCGTACGGGGTGGTGAAGATCGGGGAGTGGGGCGGCTGCCCGGGGCCCTGGCCGGGTTCTGGCCCGGCGCCTGGTACGGGCCCTGGTAGTCGCCGGGGTAGGCGGGGGGAGCCTGGTACGACGAGCCGGGGTGCTGCTCAGCGGGTCCGGCGGCGGGCATCGGCGTGGTCCGGGCCGTCTCGGCGTCGGCGTCCGGCGTCCCTTCGGTGCCGGAGTGCCCCTCCGTCATCGTGCCGCCCGTCGGGCTCGGGCTCGCCCACGGCGCCGGCCACTGCTCACGCCCGGGCTCGGGGGAGTTGGACATCTCGCGTCACCTCTCGTCATCGGATGGGTCCATTGGACGCCTCGCGCCTTGAGGTTCCCTCCGGTGTTCCTGGACGTTGGCTGAGAACTTCCCAGGGCTGCTCCATGGGCTCCGCCTCTGCTCTTGCCCCGGCCGACGCCTGATCACGCGACGGGCGCGGGGACGGGGCGAGCGGCAGGGCGACGCGGAACGTCGCGCCGCCGCCGGGCGTCGTGAGGACCCCGACGGTGCCGTCGTGGGCGGCGGTCACGGCAGCCACGATGGACAGGCCGAGGCCGGACCCCCCGCCGTGCGCCCGCTGGCGGGAGGAGTCCATGCGGTAGAAGCGCTCGAACACCCGCTCCGCCTCGTCCGGCGGAAGGCCCGCGCCGTGGTCGCGCACCTCGAGCACGGCCTGCGGGGACGTGTCGTCGCCCGGCTCGGTGCCCACGGCGACCTCGATCGGCGTCCCGCTCGGGGTGTGCCGGACGGCGTTGGCGACCAGGTTCGTGACGACCTGGCGGAGGCTCCCCTCGTCGCCGATGACGACGGCGGGCACCGGGCCCGCGGAGTTCTCGAGACCGACGAGCCGCACCGAACGGTCGGGTGCCAGGCCGCGCGCGTCGTGCACGGCGTCACCGGCCAGGACGGCGAGGTCCACCGGCTCGGCCTTGGCCGGCCGCCTGGCGTCGAGGCGCGCGAGCAGGAGGAGGTCCTCGACCAGCCCGCCCATCCGCCGGGCCTCGTCCTCGATCCGCTGCATCGTCCGGGGCACGTCGCTCGACGGCACGGCGCCCTGCCGGTACAGCTCCGCGTATCCCCGGATCGCGGCGAGCGGGGTGCGGAGCTCGTGCGAGGCGTCGGCGGCGAAGCGCCGGGTGCGGTCCTCGGACGCCGCCCGCGCCCGGAACGCCGACTCGATCTGGGCCAGCATCCCGTTCAGGGACGCCGTGAGCCGGCCGACCTCCGTCGTCCGCGGACGCTCGGGGATGCGCCGGGAGAGGTCGCCGGCGGCGATCGCGGCCGCGGTCTCCTCGACCTGGATCAGTGGCTGGAACGACCGCCGGATCGCCAGCCACCCGAGCAGGGCGCAGACGACCATGACGATGCCGCCGAGGCCGAGGATGAGCAGGCGGAGCTGGGCGACTGTCGCGCTCGACGCTGCGAGCGGCAGGGCCGTCAACGACCGCGAGGTAGCCGTCGGCGTTGCCGGGCGAGCGGACGACCGTGACGACGTAGTGCCACTCAGGTGGTGCCGCCGCCCTCCGAGGTTGCGGCTCGCACGGCCAGGCTGGGTGACGCCTCCCGCGACATGTGACGGGTGCGGAGAGCCGGCCGATCGGCACGTTCGTCGGCCGGAGGAGCACGCCTTCGCCACCGTCGATGGGCCAGAGCGCGACGGCGAGGTCGCGGCAGGCTCGTCCCGCGCGCCTGGCCGCCGTTCTCGTAGTAGAAGGCCGCGTAATTGGCCGGCCTGTCGGGCGTTCGCGCGCAGCTGGGCGTCGAGCTGGCTGATCGAGTAGCCGCGGAGGACGTACTGGTCGTCCACCCCGTGAGGACGAGCGCCGCCAGCAGCGCCGCGAGCAGGATCGCCACGAGCCTGGCGCGCAGCGGAACGCCCGCCCAGGCCCGCCGCGCGCGCACCCACGGCGTCCGGACGGTCGACGCCACACTCATGCCTGCGGAGGCAGGCGCAGGACGTATCCCACGCCGCGCCGGGTGTGGATGAGCGGCGGGTCGAAGGCGTCGATCTTGCGGCGCAGGTAGGAGATGTACGACTCGACGATCCCCGCCTCGCCGTTGAAGTCGTAGGCCCAGACGTGGTCGAGGATCTGCGCCTTCGACAGCACCCGGTTGGGGTTGAGCATGAGGTAGCGCAGGAGCTTGAACTCCGTCGGCGACAGGTCGACGAGCTTGCCGGCGCGGCGCACCTCGTGGGAGTCCTCGTCCATCTCCAGGTCGTGGAAGACGAGCCGGCCGGTGTCGGGCTGGCCGCCGACGCCCGTGCGGCGCAGCACGGCCCGGATGCGGGCGACGACCTCCTCCAGGCTGAACGGCTTGGTCACGTAGTCGTCGCCGCCGACGGTGAGGCCCGTGACCTTGTCGCTGGTGTCGTCGCGTGCCGTGAGGAAGACGACGGGCACGTCACGGCCGCGCTCGCGCAGCTTGCGGGTGACGGTGAACCCGTCGAGGTCGGGCAGCATGATGTCGAGCACCACGAGGTCGGGCCGGTGCTGCTCGGCGAGCTTGAGGGCCTCGGCGCCGTCGGCGGCGGGGAACACCTCGAAGCCGGCGAAGCGCAGGCTGGCCGTGAGCAGCTCGCGGATGCTCGGCTCGTCGTCGACGACGAGCAGGCGCGCCTCGGGGGTCCGGTCGTTCACGAGCACAGTGTCGGCCAGCTGCCTGTGAGTTACCTGGGAACGTTCTGGAGGTCGGCTCGGTGCGGCTCAGGAGGATGACGGGTGCGCGAGTGACGCCAGGTACTGGTGGATCAGCGTCACGGCGAGCGCGCCCTCACCCACGGCGCCGGCGCCACCCGCTTGACCGCGCCCTCGCGCACGTCGCCGACGGCGAACACGCCCGGCACGGAGGTCTCGAGCAGCAGCGGCGGCCGCGGCAGCGGCCACCCGGCGTCCGCCGGCCTCCTCGCCCCGTGCCAGCACCGACCCCCACCGGTCGCGGGCCACGACGCCGTCCAGCCAGTCCGAGCGGGGCTGCGAACCGATCAGCACGAACAGCACGCCCGCGCAGCGTCGTCCGCTCGGCGGTGTCGAGGTCCTCGACGACGAACTCCTCGAGGAAGTCGTCGCCGCGACCGTCGACGACCTGCACCCGGCCACGGACGTCGACATTCGGCAGCGCCTCGATCTCCTTGATCAGGTAGTCCGACATGGTCTCGGTGAGGTCCGGGCGCCGGATCAGGATGGTCACCCGGTCGGCGTAGCGGGCCAGGTACACCGCCGCCTGCCCGGCGGAGTTGCCGCCGCCGACGACGTAGACGTGACGGCCGCGCATCGCGTGCGCCTCCGCCACCGCGGCGCCGTAGAACACCCCGCGCCCCTGCAGCGCCTCCAGCGCGGGGACGCCGAGGCGCCGGTAGCTGGCACCCGTGGCCACGACGACCGTGCGGCCCGCTGACCGTCGTCCCGTCGGAGAGGCCGACGCGCCGCAGGTCGCCGTCCACCGCCAGCGAGGTCGCCGCACGCATGAAGTGGAAGGTCGCCCCGAACGACCAGGCCTGCTGGTAGGCGCCGAAGGTCAGGCGGCTGCCGCTGATGCCGGTGGGGAAACCGAGGTAGTTGCGGATGAGCGAGCTCGTGCCGGCCTGGCCGCCGACCGCTTCCGGCTCGAGGACGAGGGTGCGCAGACCCTCGGACGCCGCGTAGACGGCGGCCCCGAGCCCGGACGGGCCGGCGCCGACGATGACGACGTCGAAGACCTCGTCCTCCGCGATCGGCTGCATGAGTCCGAACGCGAGGGCGATGTCGAGGTCGGTGGGGTTCTCCAGCGCCGGGCTGCCCTCGGCGAAGCGCAGCTGGACGACGGGCAGTTCCGGCTCCGACAGCCCGAGCCGCTCCAGCAGCGCCCGGCCGGCCGGCGTGTCCGCGTCGTAGAAGCCGAGGGGGATCCGGTTGCGGGTGAAGAGGTCGCGCAGCTGCTGGGAGCGGGGCGACCAGTGCTCGCCGACCATCCGCACCGCCTGGAAGCCGCGGCCCTGCCGGCCCTGCCACTCCTGCAGGAACTCGGTGACGGACTGGTGGAAGTCCTCGTCCGGCGTGGTCTCCGGCCGGTAGGTCCAGCGGTCCACCTGACCCAGCGTGAGCGCCTCGAAGATCGGGGTGGTGGTTCGCCAGTCGCCCCACCGGACGACCGGCACGCGCATCGCCCCGGGCCAGGCCGACGACAGCCGGGCGAGCACGGCGAGGCCCGAGTCGTCCTCATCGCCGTAACCCGGCCAGCACGAGAGCCACCGGCGGTTCCACGCCGGCTACCGCGGCCTCGGCGGCCTCGGGGTCGGGGAACGCCCGCACCTCGTAGTCCCGTGCGTAGCGCGCCTGCAACTCGCCGCAGAGCTGCTCCCGCACCACCTCCGAGCGGGACACGACGACGACCCGGGGTCGCACGCGCTGCTCGGTCATCGGGCACCTCCGGAGCGACGGTCGGGGGTGGATCGGGGTGGATCAGGTCGGCACGGGGGCGGGGTCCGCGGAGAGCCGGACGCCGACGGCGGCGGTGACTCCGACGAGCACGAGGAACCCCAGGTACAGCCAGGCCGGGGCGGTGTCCCAGGCGAGCGTGGAGCGGTAGCGGAGCAGCGCGAGCAACTCCGCGACGCGCGAAGACGAGGTAGGCGATCGCGGGCGCCCGCAGCCGGCCGAGGTCCGCCTCGGCGACGGCGGCCAAGGCCGCCACCCCGAACGACACCAGCCATGCGCCGATGATCCGCGACGTCAGCGGTGACAGCGGCCACGGCCACGCGGAGAGCCACCCGGGCCGCACGAAGAGGGCGATGCCGGCGGCGAGCATCACCGCGCCCTCCACGGCGAGCGCGACGGCGAGCGGGCGCGGGAGCGGGCGGGCCCGTGGCGGGTGGGTTCCCGGTGCGCGCGCCTGCAGGGTGAGCAGGACGACCAGGGCGACCGGAATGACGACGTACACGGTCAGCCAGAACCAGGCGGCGTAGCGCGGGAACGCCGTGGGGACGTCGAGATGGAAGCGGTCGAGGTGGGCGAGCGACGCGATCAGGGTCAGCACCGTGAACACGAAGATCGTGAGGATGGCAGCGCGTGCGTGCACCCACGCCTCCGAGCGCAGGGACAGCAGCACGAGCGTGAAGCCGGCGGCGTAGGCGGCGCCGAGGAACGCGGCGGTCAGCGGAGGCTTGATCGTCCACGCGAAGAACTGGTCGGTCGTGTCGGGCCGTACGAAGAGCGCGGCGACGGCGAGCAGCGTGAGGACGCCGAAAGCCACGAGCAGCACCCGCGTCGGGCGCAGCACGGGGACGTGCTGAACGGCCTCCACCTCCACGGTTCCCGAGTCCACCACGTCGACGCGACCCACGTCACGTCCATATCCTGATGATCCCCCACCGTCCGACGGGCTACGAGGCCATGACCGAGACCCGGACCACCAGCCAGACGTCGCTCGACGCCATCGTCGCGCCGCACGACCGTCGGGTCCGGATCTTCGTCTCCTCCACGTTGAACGAGCTGGCCGCCGAGCGCGACGCCGCCCGCGCGGCCATCACCAGGCTCCGCCTGACGCCGGTGATGTTCGAGCTCGGGGCCCGCCCGCACCCGCCGCGCGAGCTCTACCGCTCCTACCTGGCCCAGAGCGACGTCTTCGTCGGCATCTACGGCGAGAGCTACGGCTGGGTCGCGCCCGGCAGCGACGTCTCGGGGCTCGAGGACGAGTACCTGCTCTCCGGCGACCGGCCGAAGCTGCTCTACATCAAGACGCCCGCGCCACACCGGGAGCCACGGCTCACCGCCATGATCGAGCGGATCTGGAGCGACTCGGGCGTCTCCACCACCCCCTACCGCGACGCCGAGCACCTGGGCACGTTGCTCGCCGACGACCTCGCCGTGCTGCTGACGGAGCGCTTCGACGCGAAGACGCCCGCCCCGGGCCAGGACGTGGAACCGGCGCCGCTGCCGGTCCCCACCACGCCGCTCGTCGGTCGTGAGCACGAGATCGCCACCGTGCTCGGGCTGCTCGGGAGGCCGGACGTCCGGCTCGTGACGCTGCTCGGGCCGGGTGGCATCGGCAAGACGCGCCTCGCCCTGGAGGTCGCGGCCCGCGCGGGCACGCCGACCCGGGCGTTCGTCGACCTCGCACCGCTCGGCGACCCCGCGCTCGTACCCACCGCCGTCGCGGACGCGCTCGGCATCCGCGCCGAGGGGAGCCGGGCGCTCACCGACGTCCTGGCGGACCGGATCGGGCACCGGCCGCTGCTGCTCGTGCTCGACAACTTCGAGCACGTCGTGGAGGCGGCGCCGGCGGTGGGCCGGCTGCTCGCGACGTGCCCCCGGCTGCAGATCCTCGTGACGAGCCGGACGGCGCTGCGCCTGCGCGGGGAGCACGAGATCGCGCTGGCGCCGTTGCTGACCGAGGCCGCGGTCGAGGTCTTCGTCCAACGCGCCCGGCAGGTGCGCGACGACTTCGAGCTCGACGCGACGTCCGGGCCCGCGGTGACGCAGATCGTCGAGCAGCTGGAGGGGATCCCGCTGGCCGTCGAGCTGGCCGCTGCGCGGGTGCGGGTGCTCTCGCCGGAAGCGCTCGCGCAGCGGCTCGACCGGCGCCTGGACCTCAAGTCGCTGGAGATCGACCGACCCTCCCGGCAGCAGACGTTGCGGGCGACGATCGGCTGGAGCTACGCGCTGCTCGACCACGACGAACGCGCGCTGTTCCGGCGGCTCTCGGTCTTCGTGCGCGGGTGGTCGCTCGAGGCCGCCGAGGCGGTCGGCCGGCCGGACGACGGCGACGACAGCGGCGCGGACGTGCTGGAGACCCTCTCCTCGCTGGTGGCCCACAGCCTCGTCACCCCGGACGGCCGCAGCCGGGGCGAGCCGCGGTTCCGCATGTTCGAGACGGTGCGCGAGTTCGCCGCCGAGCGGCTCGCGGACGCCGGGCAGCGCGAGGCGACGATGCGCCGGCTGGCCGCCTACCTCTGCGGGTTCACCTCGCGCGCGGGCGAGGGGCTCGGCAGCGGGCAGGGCCGGGTCTGGGTGCGGCGTATCGACGAGGACGTGGACACGATCCGCGCCGTGCTCGCCTGGGCCCTCGACGAGGACGACGCGACGCTGGCCGTCCGGCTGACCGCGCCGCTCACGCGGTACTGGTGGAGCCGCGGCCTGCTCGGGCAGATGCTCGACGTCGCGGACGGGGTCGCCGCCCTCCCGTCGGCGTCCGCGTTGCCGCCGGAGGAGGCGACCCTGCTGCTCTGGACGCGGGGGACGATCCGGGTGGCGCTCGGCCGCGGCGACGAGGCCGTGCCACTGCTGGAGCAGCTCGCGCCGGCGGCGCGCGCGACCGGGCAGGACCGGCTCCTGGCGCAGGCGCTGTTCAGCCTCGCCCTCACCCGCCCCCTGCCCGACGGCGAGGAGCCGTCGGCGGACCTGCGCGAGATGCTCGAGGAGTCCGTCCGCCTCTTCCGGCAGGCCGGTGACGACTGGGGCGTCGCGCTGGCGCTGATCCCGCTGGGCGACCTGGCGCTGCTGTCCGGGGACGTCGCGGGCGCGCAGGCGATGCACGAGGAGGTGCTGCGCCACGCGACCGGCATCGGTGACGACCACATGATCGCGCAGGCCCACGACCAGCTGGCGCTCGACGCCCTGCTCGCCTTCGACCTCGACACGGCGCGGGCCGAGCTGGGGCGCGCCGCCGGCCTGCACCGCACGCTGCACGACCGGGAGAGCACGGCCTACTGCCTGGAGGGGTTCGCCGTCGCTGGCGCTCGCGACCCAGCAACCGGAGCTCGCCGCGCGCCTGATGGGCGCGGCCGAGCACGCCCGGCACCTCGTGGGGGTCGCGGTCTGGCCGTTCGTGCGGCCGCTGCGCCAGCGACTCGAGGGGTTCGTGCGCGCCTCGACCCCCCGGTTCGACGCCGCCTTCGCGGAGGGTGCGGCGCTGGCGCCGGAGGAGGCGTTGGACCTGGCGACGCGGTCCCTCCTGCCGGCGGAGTCCGGCGGGTCAGCGCAGGGGTGACAGGGGCGCGGTCGCGGTGCCGGTCACCGTGCGCGGCGCTCCGGAGACCGGGACGACGAGCGCCGTCCGCCCCGGCAGCGTCGGCCAGCCACGCCTCGGCGCCCGCCGCCGCGGGCGAACGCCGCCGTGGCGTCGACGTCCGCCGTGACTAGGTCGGGTGCGACCACGGTGACGGCGAGCAGCCCGATCCCCCCGGGCTCGCCGGTCCGCGGGTCGAGCACGTGCGCCCCGCGGGCGGCGGACCCGGACGTCGCGACACCGCCGACCCGGAGCTCGAGGGTCGCGAGCACCCGCGAGCGGTCGCGCGGGTCCTCGACGCCGACCGTCCAGGCGGGGGTGTCGACCCGGTTGCAGGCGAGCGCGACGTCGCCCCCGGCGTCGACGAGGACGTCGTGGCCGGGGAGCGCCCCGCGCAGCAGGTCGCAGGCCCGATGCACGGCCCAGCCCTTGACCAGTCCGGTCGGCTCGAACAGCCGTGGCCCGGTGGGGCCGTCCGGCAGCCAGCCGTCGAACCAGCCCTCGGTGCGGTCGCGGGCCTGCAGGCACAGCCGGGCGACCTCGCGGACGTCGGCCGGGGCCTCGTCGAGGCTCAGCTCGCCGCGCCGGATCCGGCTGACGACGCTGTCGGCCTTCCAGGTGCTGAACGTGGTGTCGACGTCGTGCAGGCCGCGGACGGCGCGGGCGACGGCGTCCGCGACGGCCGGATCGGTGCGGGCATGCGGACCGCGGACGTGGATGCTCACCGGCATCCCCATCACCTGCTCGACGTGGGCGAGCCGCTCGGTCTGCGTCGTCGTCTGCATCGGCGCGGCCTACAGGTGCGCCTGGTCGATCGCGGACTGCAGCGACTGGATGTAGCCGTCGCTGGTCACGGTCGCGCCGGAGATCGCGTCGATCTGCGCGCTCTGCGCCTTCACGGCCTCCTGGTTGAGGATCGGCACGGCGTAGGAGTTGATCTCCTGGTCGCGCGGGTTGTCGCTCGGCACCTGGGTCGGCTCGGCCGCCGTGATCTTCCCGTTGGTCACAGTGATCTTCACCTGGACCGGCCCCCACCGGGTGTCCGCGACGTCGCCGGTGTAGGTCTTCGTTCCGCTGGTCGAGCCCGAGCTCGAGCCCGAGCTCGAGCCGGCGCTCGAGCCGGACGACGAGCCGCTGCTGCCGGAGTCGCCGCCGGACGAGGTGGAGCCGCTGCTGCTGCCGCTGCCCGAGCTGCTGCCCGGCGTCACGGGCGCGGTGGCGGACGTCGACGTCGAGGCTTGGCTGTCGAGGCTGGTGTGGTAGCTGAAGAGGAGAACCAGGGCGCTCAGCGTGCCCAGGAGGGCTACGAGGTTGCGGCGCATGTCAGTCCTTCCGGGTCGCGGGGAGGCGGGTCACCAGGAGAAGCGCTCGAGGTGGATCCGCTCGGGCGGGACGCCGGCGGCGAGGCAGGCGTCGCGGGCGGCCTCCATCCAGGGCACGGCGCCGCAGATGAAGACGTCGTGGTCGGCGACGTCCGGCACGAGGTGCCGCAGCGCGCTGACGTCGTCCAGGTGCGCGGCGGCCTGCGGGAGCCAGCTGCGGCGGTTCGGGATGCGGGGGCCGAGGGCGTAATAGACGCGCGCGCCGGTGGCCGCGACGAGGTCGTCGATCTCGCGTCGGAGGACGACGTCGTGCTTGCTGTGCGCGCGGTAGACCAGGGTCACGTCGCCCGGTCCCTGCTCGAGCTCCTCCAGCATCGCCCGCAGGGGCGTGACGCCGATCCCGCCGGCGAGCAGCGTGACCTTGCGGCGGGTCCGGACGCCGGGGTGCATCCGGCCGAACGGGCCTTCGACCAGCACCCGGGTGCCGGGCTTCAGCCGCTCCAGCCGACGGCTGCCGTCGCCGAGGTCCTTCGCCGTGATCCGCAGCTGCGTCGGGGTCGGCGCCGCGGAGAGCGAGTAGGGGTTGCCGCGCGTCCAGCCGCGCCCGTCGAGGAACCGCCAGGTGAAGAACTGCCCGGCGCTCACCCGGAGTCTCTGCAGGTCGCGGCCGCGCATCACGACGGAGACCACGCCCGGGCCCTCGGTCACGACGCGCTCGACGACGAGGCCGTACCGGGCGGAGCGGTAGAGCGGGACGCCGACCCGCCAGGTGAGGATCGCGGCGGCCGCCGCCGCCCACAACGTCCACCAGTAGACCGTGGCGGCGGGGCTGGAGAGGAAGTCCGCGCCCGTCCACAACTGGTGCGGCAGGGCGAGCCCCACCCCCAGGTAGGCGTAGAGGTGGATGAGGTGCCAGTCCTCGTAGCGCAGCTTGCGTCGCGCGGCGCGGATCGAGGTGGCGACGACGAGGATCAGCGCCAGCGTCCCGGCCAGGGCGAGGAGCATCGCCGGGTAGTCGAGCACGATGTGGACGAACTCGGAGACGACGTTGTTCGCGTACGTCGCGGCGTACCCCACGGTGATGAGCACGACGTGGGCGAGCATCAGGTTGAAGGACCAGAAGCCGACCAGCCGGTGCCGGCGGGCCAGCTCGTCCTGGCCGTAGGCCCGTTCGACGAACGGGATCCGGGCCATGAGCAGGACCTGGATGAGGAGCAGGTCGGCCGAGACGAGGCCGGTGATCCGGCCGAGCGTGGTGAGCCCGTCGCCGCTCAGCGGGTTCGCCAGGGCCCGGATGCCGCCGCCGGACACCCAGAGGGCGACCACGACGAGCATGCTCAGCCAGGTGACGACGACGGCGGCGTCCCGGTACCAGCGCGGGACGGGCCGCGGGCGTCGCCTCGCGATCACCCGCCCGGCGTCCGGAAAGGGGGACGCCGGGGACTCCTGTCGGGAAGCGGTCGCGCTGCTCACGTCCTCAAGAGAAGCCGCCGAGCCTGAGAGAACCCTGTGGACGACCCAGGCTCCCGCTAAGACTCCGCGCGGATCAAGGGGAGAGGCGCGGCTCAGGGCTGGTGGACGTCGTCGGCGTCGACGATCCGGTAGGCGTAGCCCTGCTCGGCGAGGAAGCGCTGGCGGTGCGCGGCGAACTCCTGGTCCAGGGTGTCGCGCGCGACGATCGCGTAGAACCGGGCCGCCCGGCCGTCGGCCTTCGGCCGCAGCACGCGGCCGAGTCGCTGCGCCTCCTCCTGCCGGGACCCGAAGGACCCCGACACCTGGATGGCCACGCTCGCCTCGGGCAGGTCGATGGAGAAGTTCGCGACCTTGCTCACGACGAGCGTGGTGATCTCGCCGTGCCGGAACGCCTCGAAGAGCCGCTGCCGCTCCTTGACCGTCGTCTCGCCCTTGAGCACCGGGGCGTCGAGCCGTTCGCCGAGGTCGTCGAGCTGGTCGATGTACTGCCCGATGACCAGCGTCGGTTCGCCCTTGTGCTGCGCGACGAGTCGTTCGACGACCTTGGTCTTCTCCGCGGCGGTCGAGCAGAGCCGGTAGCGCTCCTCGGGCTCGGCCGTGGCGTAGAGCAGGCGGTCCCGCTCGGGCAGCGTCACGCGGACCTCGACGCAGTCGGCGGGCGCGATGTAGCCCTGAGACTCGATGTCCTTCCACGGGGCGTCGTACCGCTTGGGCCCGATGAGCGAGAAGACGTCACCTTCGCGGCCGTCCTCGCGGACGAGCGTCGCGGTCAGGCCGAGACGCCGCCGCGCCTGCAGGTCGGCGGTCATCCGGAAGATCGGCGCCGGCAGCAGGTGCACCTCGTCGTAGATCACGAGCCCCCAGTCGCGCGCGTCGAAGACCTCGAGGTGGGCGTAGACGCCCTTCCGCTTCGTCGTCATGACCTGGTACGTGGCGATCGTGACGGGCCGGATCTCCTTGCGGGAGCCGGAGTACTCGCCGATCTCGTCCTCGGTCAGCGACGTGCGCTTGAGCAGCTCGTCGCGCCACTGCCGCGCGCTGACGGTGTTCGTGACCAGGATCAGGGTGGTCGCGCTGGCACGCGCCATCGCCGCGGCGCCGACGATCGTCTTCCCGGCACCGCAGGGCAGGACGACGACGCCGGAGCCTCCGTGCCAGAAGCCGGTGACGGCCTCCTTCTGGTAGGGCCGCAGCGTCCAGCCGTCCTCGTGCAGGGCGATCGGGTGCGCCTCGCCGTCGACGTAGCCGGCGAGGTCCTCCGCGGGCCAGCCCAGCTTGAGCAGCACCTGCTTGAGGTGCCCCCGCTCGCTCGGGTGGACGAGAACGTGCTCGGTGTCGATCCGCGTGCCGATCAGCGGCTTGACCTTGGCGCTGCGCAGCACCTCCTCGAGCACCGGTACGTCGAGCCCGTGCAGCACGAGCCCGTGCGTGGGGTGCTTGACCAGCTGCAGCCGGCCGTAGCGGGCCATGGTCTCGGCGACGTCGACGAGCAGCGCGTGCGGCACCGGGTAGCGCGAGTACTCGAGCAGGACGTCGACGACCTGCTCGGCGTCGTGCCCCGCGGCCCGCGCGTTCCACAGGCCGAGCGGGGTCAGCCGGTAGGTGTGCACGTGCTCGGGGGCGCGTTCGAGCTCGGCGAACGGCGCGATGGCCTGCCGGCAGGCGTCGGCGAGGGGGTGGTCGACCTCCAGGAGCAGCGTCTTGTCGCTCTGGACGATCAGGGGTCCGTCGGTCACGCAGGCACAACCTTCCGTCGGGATGCTCCGAGCACAACCACCCTCGCACGCCGCCTCTTCCGCTGATCATGCAATCCGCGTCGATCTGTCACCGAACCGGACACTGATCAACGCGGATTGCATGATCAGCGCGAGGGGGGAAGGGAGGGTGGGGGGAGGAGGCGGCGGCGACGCCGGTGACGCGGTGCACGGAGAACGTCCGGACCTCCTCCGAGCCGCGGTCGAACGCCGTGATCCGGCCGGCGTCCACCGAGAGCGGCTCGACGAGACGCCGGGCCACGTGCCCCCCGGCGTCCGCGTACCCGATCCACACCGGACGCCGGGCGGCGGCGGCGTCCCGGAGCAGCGCGAGGGCGGACGCCGGATCCGTCGCGGCGAGAACCGGCGGCGGGCCGACGTCCACGACGTCCACCCGGCCGGCCGCGCGCGACGCCGCCGCCTCGTCGGCCGACCGCAGCGCCTGGACGGCCGAGAGCAGCGCGGCCTCGCCGGGCGCCGGCGGCAGCGGGGTCACGGGCCGGGGCCGTGCGCGCGGCGGCGTGCGGTGCGACTGGGGGCCACGGACGACGACGTCCCCCTCGGCGGACTCGGCGGCCGGCGCCAGCCCCATGCCGCGCAGCACCGAGAGCACCGTCTCCGGCGGCGCCTGCGCGGCCAGCACGGTCGGCGCGAGCCGGCGGAGCCGCAGCCCGGCGGTGCGCCGGTCGGCGAGCAGTTCCGCCAGGGCGCTCTCGTCGTCACCGCGCACGTAGCACTGCGCGGTGCCGATCCGGATCCGCCCGTACCGGCGGGCCGTGTCCTGCACCAGGTAGGCCAGCGGCTGCGGCACGGGTGTGCTCGACGACCGCGTCAGCCAGGCGAGCAGGTCGTCGCCGCTGCGCCCGGCGTCCAGGGCACGCCGGACGGATTCGGGCGTGAACCGGAACACGGTGGCCCCGCCGCGGCTCTCGACGTCCGCGGCGAGGGTCAGCTCCCGGTCGAGATCCGGTGCCAGCGGCCCGGGGGCGATCGCGGTGAGGTCCGCCTGCAGCAGCACGTGGTCGACCGCGGGCGGCAGCGCGGCGTCGAGGCTCGCTGCGGCGGCTCCCGGAGCGGTGAGCAGCAGTCGCCCGTGCGGGGCGAGGGCCCCGGCGCCGGTGACGCCGAGCCAGGCCGCCTCGTCGAGCGCCCAGCCGACGAGCAGCGACCGCATCCGGCCGGCGCGCCGGGGCGCGGTCCAGTCGAGCAGGGCGAGCAGCGATCCCGGGTCGGGTGCGCACGGGTCCGCGTCCGTGCCCGCCTCGGCCAGGCGGTCGAGCACCCAGCGGCGGACCTCCGGAGCGGCGGCCCGGTCGAGGTCGCCGCCGAGCGCGGCGCGCGGGCTGTCCCGCTCGTCGCGGGTGCCGACCAGCCCGGGGGAGCGCGTCGTGCCCAGCCAGGCCATCGCGAGTGCCGTCCAGCGGTCGCCGGTGCCGAGCTCGCTCCACGCGTCGAACGCCGGCGTCGGGGCCCAGCGGGGGTCGAGCTCACCGTCGTCCGCGACCAGTCCGGTGGCGAAGGCGAGCTCGACGACCCGCGCCGCGACACCCTCGTCCGCCTCGAGCGCGGTCGCCGTCCTGCGCAGCTCCCGGACGCCGAGCCCCCCGGCCCGCAGCACCGGCGGCGGGTTCGTGCCCCAGGCCTCGCCGAGGGCACCGACGAGCCGGACGGCCTCGGCCGCTGCACCCGCAGCCGTCCCCTGCACCCGGGCTGCGGGCTTCGGCTCGGTCTCCAGGGCGGCCGGCCGCGTCTCCGGACGCCGGTGCACGTGGCCCCCACGCAGCACCAGCGCGACCTCGCGGGGCAGGACGACGTGGCCGGCGTCCGCCACGCCCAGCAGGCCGCGCGCGAGCAGCCACTCCACGGGACCGGTGGCCGCGGAGCGGCGGACGGGCCGGTCGGCGTCCGACACCTGACCCACCGGCGGCCCCCAGGTGAGCCGGTCGAGCACGGCCCGCACACCGATCGGGGCCTCCTCGAGCAGGCCGTGGACGACGTCGGCGCGGCCGAGGTGCTCGGCGAGCCGGGCCAGCGCCGTCTCGGGATCGCCTGTCGGCGGCAACCCGAGGTCGTCGAGCAGGTCCGCGATGCGCTGCGGCGAGCGCCGGCCCAGCGCGTCGGCCAGCGGCGGGCCGAGCCCGGCCGGGTAGGGGCCGAGGACGTCGCGCGCGGCGCGCACGAGCTGCAGGGCCCGGGGCGCACCCCAGACGAGGGCGAGGCCGCGCAACCGGTCCAGCACCGGACCGGCCGCGGCACCCCACAGTGCGGAGACCTGCCCGGGCGCCGCCGGTTCCGGCAGCGCGGCGAGCACCTCGAGCACCTGCAGGGCGGGGGTGTCCAGCCCGTCGAGAGCGCGCTGCACCGAGAGCCGGCTCGCGGCCCGGACGCCGAGGGCGGACAGGTCCGACGGCAGCGGCACCGCCAGGTCGGGCCGGTTCCGCAGCAGAGCCGCGAGCGCGTCGTCCGCCCGGGAGCGCAGCTCGTCGGTGAGACTGCGCGGCGTGGCGCCCCGGCGGCTGGACACGTCTCAGCTCACCGGCGCCGCAGTGCGGCACCCTGCGTCGGGTCGGCTGGACATCCTTCTCACTCTAGGTCGTGCGCGCGGCGTAGCCTGCGCTCGTGCGCGTCGGCCTCGTGATCCTTCCGCAGAGACGCTGGGCCGAGCAGGCCGCGATGTGGCGCCGCGGCGAGGAGCTCGGCTTCGACCACCTCTGGACGTACGACCACCTCACCTGGGATCCGCTGGCCGGGACGCCGTGGGGCGCGACGCTGCCCACCCTCGTCGCCGCCGCCGGCGTCACCTCCCGCGTCGGGCTCGGCACCTGGGTCGCGTCGCCGAACTTCCGGCACCCCGTTCCGTTCGCGCGTGAACTGGCGGCGCTCGACGACGTGAGCGGCGGGCGCGCCCTGCTCGGGATCGGCGCGGGCGGCACCGGTCACGACGCCCGCGTCCTCGGCGCCGAGGTGCTCCCGCCCGCGGACCGCGCGGCCCGGCTGGAGGAGTTCGTCGACGTGCTCGACCGCGTGCTCGTCGGCGACCACGTGTCGGTCGAGGGCCGCTTCTACACGGCGGTCGACGCCCGGACCACCATCCCCTGCGTGCAGCGGCCCCGGCTGCCGTTCGTCGTGGCGGCCAACGGGCCGCGCCTGATGCGGCTCGCCGCACGGTCCGGCCAGGGCTGGGTCACCACGGGCCCCGGCCGGCGGGAGGACGGCGAGACGGCGTGGTGGTCCGGCGTCCGCGACCTCACCGAGCGGTTCGGCGAGACGGCCGCGCAGGCCGGGCGCGAGGTCGACCGGATGCTCTCGATCGACTCCGCTCCGCGCTTCGCGCTGGAGTCGGTCGGCGTCTTCACCGACTACGTCGGCCGGGCCCGCGAGCTCGGGTTCACCGACGTGGTGACGCACTGGCCGATACCGGGCGGCCCGGTCTACGACGCCCCGGAGGCCATGGTCGAGGCGGTCGCGGCAGTCCTCGACGAGGTCCGCGGCAGCTAGAGCCGATCTCGGCGTGCGCCGGGCTCCGGGGGCGGGACGATCGAGGTCCGCGCACGTCGTCAGGAGGTCGCCGTGAGAACCGCAGGCATCGTCGTCGCCATCGTCGTGATCCTGCTCGTCGTCGCCCTCGTCGTGCTGATCGCGCGCCGGAACCAGCGCCGGGCGCGGCTGCGCGAGCGGTTCGGCCCCGAGTACGACCTCGCGGTGCGCCGCGGCAAGGACCGGCGGGGCGTCGAGCAGCGCCTCACCGCACTGGCGGAGCGCCGCGACAACCTCGAGATCCACGACGTCGCCGTCGAGGAGCACCAGCGGTTCGCCCGGCAGTGGGACGACGTGCAGCGCGGCTTCGTCGACGACCCGGGTCAGGCGGTCGCGGACGCCGACGGGCTGCTCAACACCGTGCTGCGCAGCCGGGGGTACCCGGTGGACAACTTCGACGACCGGGTGGCGCTCGTGGCGACCGACCACCAGGACATCGTCGAGCGGTACCGGGACGCGCACGACACCTACGCGGGGCACCTGCGCACCGGGTCCGGGGAGACGGAGCGGCTCCGGAAGGCGTTCCTGGGGTACCGCGACGTGTTCGAGCGGCTGAACCAGCCCGCGCAGCACGAGAGGGGCGACGCCGCGGCGCTGCCCGGTGGGTCGACGCCGCCGGCTCTCCCCGAGGCGGAGCCCGTGCAGGCGGAGCAGGCGCCTGCGGAGCCCGCGCAGGCGGAGCCGCAGCAGGTCGAGCCGCAGCAGGTCGAGCCGCAGCCGGTCGAGCCGCAGCCGGTCGAGCCGGACCAGGTCGAGTCGCAGCCGGTCGAGCCCGCTCCCGCGGTCGCGGCCGAACCCGTGCCGGCCGAGGCGCCGGCACCGCCGGAAGCACCGGCCCCCGCCCCCGTCGAGCAGCCGGAGGAGCGGCCGGCGGCGGTGCGTCTCGACCTCGTCGAGGAGCAGGAGTCCTCGGCGCCCGGACAGTCCCGCTGACGACTGCGCGGCCGGGACGGCGCATGGCGGATCTCGTCGTCGTCGGCGCGGGCGTCGTCGGCGCCTCGGTGGCCTACCACTCCGCCCGCGCGGGCGCCTCCGTCGTGCTGCTGGACGCGTCGGCGCTGCCGGGCGAGGGTGTGACCGGCCGTTCGTTCGGGTGGATCGGCGGTCCCGCCGGCGGGGACCCCGTCGACGGCAGCACGCCGCTGCGCCGGTCCGTGCTGGAGGACCACCGGCGTCTGGAGCGGGAGGTTCCCGGCGTCCGCGTCCGCTGGAGCGGCTCCCTGGTGTGGGGGCGGTCGCCGCATCCGGACGACGGGGGACCCGTCGCGAGCGGGCCCGACGAGCAGATCCTGGGAGCGGCCGAGGTGAGCCGGCTCGAGCCGAACCTGCGCGTGCCACCGGCCCGTGCCGTGTTCCGGCGGTCGGACGGTGCGGTAGACGCGGTCGAGATGACCGAGGCTCTCGTGCGGGCGGCCGTCGCATCCGGCGCGACCGCGCGTCTCGGCGCGGCGGTGACCCGGCTGCGAATGCGGGACGACGTGGTCGTCGGGGTCGAGACCGAGCGCGGATCGGTGGACGCCGGCAGTGTGGTCCTCGCCGCCGGCGTGGGCGTCCGCGCCCTGTGCGCCTCCGTCGGGGTCGACGTCCCGGTCACCGCGTCGCCGGCTCTGCTCGTGCGTGCCGCGGCGCCGCCGGGACTGGTCCGCACCGTCGTCGCCGGCCCGGACCTCGAGGTGCGCGAGGTGCGCGACGGTGAGCTGCTGCTCGCGGGGGAGTACGGCGGCGAGACGAGCCGCGACGACCTGCGGCGCAGCGCCGAGGGCACGCTCGCGCGGCTGCGCGCCACCTTCCGCGGGGCGGAGCAGGTGCGGCTGGTCGGCGTCGAGGTCGGCATGCGGCCGATGCCGGTCGACGGGCTGCCACTCGTGGGGCCGGTTCCCGGCCGGCCCGGGCTCTACCTGGCCGTGATGCACGCAGGCGTCACGCTCGCGCCCGTGGTCGGCCGGCTCGTCGCCGCCGAACTGGCGGAGGGTCGGCATGCGCCGGAGCTCGACGGAGTGCGCCCCGATCGCGTCCCCGCAGGCGGGTCGACGCCGGCGGAACGCACCTAGCGGTCAGGCGGTCTGCTGGGCCCGACCGGCCGGGCGGAGCAGGCCGAGCCAGAGCACGCCCGCGCCCAGACCGGCCCCCACGAGCACCGCGACCGTACCGGCGAAGACCACCGCCGGCGCGAGCCCCGCCCACGGGCCTTCGCGCACGGCGTGCCACTGGGCCACGACCCAGCCCGCGGCCCACGCCGTCGCGATCACCGCTGTCCACGGGTGGCGCCGGGGGCTCGCTCGCCACACGTCGAGCCCGCGGTCGAGCCAGGCCGCCGTCCGGGCGAGCAGGCTGCCCGGCCACAGGGACGCCGCCAGCGTGGCGATCTCGTCCGCGAGGTCGGGCCGGGCCGCGGCGGGCAGGTGCCGGAGTCGGGCCAGCGCCGGCTGCCACACGTCGTATGCCCGCAGCGTGAGCCAGGTGGCGACCACCGCGGCCACCGCCGACGCGGCGAGCAGCGCGGCGCCGACACCCGGTACGCCGTCGACGTCGCCCGCGAGCGCGGCGGTGCAGGCGACCAGGGCGGCGGCCATGCACACCAGGCCGGTGACGCAGCCGGCGAGGACCGCCCGGGCCACGGCCGGGGGCGCGGAGGCGGCACCGCGGTGGGCGAGGAGGCGGACGGCGGTCGGCAGCGCGACCAGCGGCAGCACGAGGATCACGGCCGAGACGACCGCGTCGTACGGGTCGTTCCCGAGCGGGCTGCTGATGTGCACGGCGTGCACGCGCGTCGTCGCGATGCACAGCGCACCGAAGAGTCCCTCGGCTGCCAGGGCGGCGACCCCGGCCCGGCGTAGCGCTCGCAGCGGCGCTTCACCCCCGGTCACCGGGACAACATAGCGTGACGATCAACGGTCGGCAGACGCACCTGCGCCGTACCGTCGTCGCCATGCCGGTCCTCGCAGGTCCCGTCGTCGGGTTCGACCTCGATCTCACGCTCGTGGACAGCGCGGCGGGCATCGGCCTGACCCTGCGGGCCGCCCTCGCGGCGGCGGGGAGCCCGGCCCGGCCGTCCGACGCGCAGCTGTGGCCGCTGATCGGCCTCCCCCTGGAACGGACGGTGTCGCTGGTCGACCCGGACGCCGACGCCGAGGAGGTCGCGCGCCGCTACCGGGAGCTCTATCCCGAGCTCGGGGTGCCGGCGACCACGCTCCTGCCCGGTGTCGCGGACGCCTTCGCCGCGGTCCGGGCTCGGGGTGGGCGGGTGCTCGTGGTGTCCGCGAAGGTCGAGCCGGCGGTGCGGGCGGTGCTGGCGCAGGTCGGGCTGGTCTCGCCGCCGCTCGCGCCGGATCTCGTCGTCGGGGGTCTGTTCGGCGGTGCCAAGGGCGTGCGACTCCGGGCGGCGGGTGCGGACGTCTACGTGGGCGACCACGCGGGCGACATGGAAGCGGCGCACGTCGCCGGCGCGCTGGCCGTCGGCGTGACCACCGGGGGCACCGGGGCGGCGGCGTTGCGGGCCGCGGGCGCGGACGTCGTCCTGCCCGGGCTGGCGGCGTTCCCGGCGTGGCTGGAGGGGTGGCTGGAGGGGTGGCCGGCGGCGCGGGACGGCGGGCGCTCAGCGGCGTCCGGCGCGGGCCTGGACGACGAGCCCGGCGAAGGCCACGGCGAAGCCGATCGGGCAGAGCAGGGCGAGCGCCGCGAGGCCGCCGGGGGCTGATCCGCGCTTCGCCCAGAGCGCCAGGGCGATCCCGAGCGCGACCAGGCCGGCCAGGAACACGACCCCGCCGACGGCGACGAGCCGGCCGGAGAGGCGGTCGGCCGGGCGGGGGGCGGTCACCGGGTCGGACACGGCGCCAGCGTAAGGTGCCGGGGCGCCTTCCGCGGTATCGCGGCTAGGCTGAGAACTCGCTGCGACTACGGGCAAGGACTTCGACGTGCCGACTGGCAAGGTGAAGTGGTTCGACGCCGACAAGGGCTTCGGCTTCCTCTCGAACGACGAGGGGGGCGAGGTCTTCGTCCACGCCTCGGCGCTTCCCGCGGGGACCGAGACCCTCAAGCAGGGGACGCGGGTGGAGTTCGGCGTCGCCCAGGGGAAGCGCGGGTTGCAGGCCCTCTCGGTGCGGGTGCTCGATCCGCTGCCCTCGGTGGTGAAGGCCAGCCGCAAGCCCCCGGAGGACATGGTCGTCATCGTCGAGGACCTGATCAAGCTGCTCGACGACGTCTCGAACGGCCTCCGCCGCGGCCGCTACCCGGACCGCGCCCACTCCCGGAAGGTCGCCACGGTGCTGCGCGCCGTCGCGGACGACCTCGAGGCGTCGTCGCACTGAGCCCAGGCTCTACGCGGTCGCCGTCGCGGGCCCCCGGGCCCGCGGGAGGTGCGAGAGGTCGACGACGGCGAGCACGGTCGCGGCGGTGACGACCGCCGTCGCCAGCCCGAGGCCCCAGCGCCCGGAGAGCGGCAGGAACAGCCCCACGACGCCGCCGGCCACCCAGGCCAGCTGCAGGACGGTCTCGGATCGCGCGAACGCGGAGGTCCGCACGGCCTCGGCGACGTCGGCCTGGATCACGGCGTCCAGCCCGAGCTTGCCCAGCGACGCGGCCGCACCCGCGACGAGGGCGACCGCCGAGACCGACACCAGCCCGTAGCGCAGCGCCGACCACGCGCACACCACCGAGGTCACCGCGAGGATTACGACGATGACCAGCTCGGGTCGCCGCCGCACCAGCCCGCCGAGCACGGAGCCGATGGCGCTGCCGACCGCGGCGAGCACCACGACGAGCGTCACGGACGCGGTCTCACCGAGGCCCGGTAGCGGCTCCGTGCGCAGCCGGAACGCGAGGAACAGGGTGAGGAATCCGGCGAGCCACCGGGTGGCGACGTTGGCCCGCAGACCCTGCACACCACGGGGGCCGATGCTCCGGCCCCGGCGGGAGCGGGCGGTCCGCCCGCCCGCCCGTGTCTGCGTCGGTGGGTCGCCGTCCGGGGACGCCGTGAGCTCCGCGCGCTCCTCGCCGGCCGCGGAGTCGACCCGCTCCGGCAGCGCCACGGCCAGCACCGTCCCGGTCGCGAAGACGAGGGACGCCAGCCGCAGCGCCCAGGACGCGCCGAACCCGTGCGCCAGACCCGCACCGACGGGCGCGGCGACGGCCATCGCGACGACGCCGGCGATGGAGATCCGGGAGTTCGCCGTCACCAGCGTCGCGCCCTGCGGCAGCACCCGGGGCACCGCCGCCGAGCGCGTCACCAGGTAGGCCTTCTGCAGGAGCAGGAACCCGAATGCCGCCGGGTAGAGCGAGAACGCGGTCGAGCCGCCGGCCACGGCGTCCGCCATCACCCAGGCGAGGAAGGCGCGGCCGAGCATCGTCGTCGCCATGGCGTACCGGCGTCCGCTGCGGATGCGGTCCAGCACGGGCCCGATGACGGGCGCGAGCAGCACGAACGGGACCATGGTCACGAGCAGCGAGGTCGCGACCCGCTCGCGCGCCGCCGTCGCGGAGACGGAGAAGAAGAGGGTCCCGGCCAGTGCCGTGACGATGAGGGTGTCGCCGGCGGTGGCGACGAAGCCGAGCTCGGACATCCGCGCGAGCCCGGACTCACCGGCGCCGCGCGCGTGGGTCCAGCGGCGGCCGCCGCGCCACACCGCGCGGGCGCCGCGACCGGTCGCCCGCGTCGTCGTCGCGGCCGCGCGGCCGCCGCCCCGCAGCGCCCCACCCACCCGGCTTCCGGGGCGGGCCGCCGGTGCGCCCGGCCGCTCGACCCGGGTCCTGGGAGGCTCCGGCGCGGCCATGGTCACATCCTGCCTCCCGGCTGCGGCGGGGTCACGAGGCGGGGGACGCCGGGCGCGTCCTCGATCACCGCTGCGATGAGGAACAATCGGTCCGTGCCACCCACCAGCCTCGAGGACGCCGGGACCACCCCTGCCGCCCGGCCGCGCAGCAGCCGTCCGGCCCGTTCCGGCGAGCCGGACGCCGCCCTCGCGGCGGCGGTCGACCTCGCCCGTGCCGCCGCCGAGGAGGACGCCGAGCCCGGCACCGTCGGCGAGCACCTGGGTGCGACGGTCGAGGGCGAGCGGCTCCTCACCCACTCCTTCGCCTCGCTGGCGAAGGGCTACCGGGGCTGGCACTGGGCCGTGACCGTGGCGCGCGCCCCGCGCTCCCGGGTGGCCACCGTCTGCGAGGTCGTGCTGCTGCCCGGGCCGGACGCCGTCCTGGCCCCGGCCTGGCTGCCCTGGCAGGACCGCATCGCCCCCGGTGACCTCGGCCCCGCCGACGTGCTGCCGTACCGCCCGGACGACCCCTACCTCTCGCCCGGTTACACCGTCACGGACGCCGAGGACGAGGACCAGCAGCAGATCTGGGAGCTGGGCCTCGGCCGGGCGCGGGTGCTCTCGCTGGAGGGCCGCGACGCCGCGGCGGAGCGCTGGTACCACGGGGACCGTGGCCCGACCGGCGAGGAGGCGCTGCACGCGTCCGCCCCGTGCTCGACCTGCGGCTACTTCGTGCCCGTCGCCGGCGGCCTGCGCCGCGCCTTCGGGATCTGCGCCAACGAGTGGTCGCCGTCGGACGCCCGGGTGGTCAGCGCCGACCACGGCTGCGGCGCGCACAGCGAGACCGACGTCGAGGCGCTGACGCCCGAGCCGCTGCCCGAGCCGATCCTCGACGAGACGGGTGCGGAGGCCGTCGCGCTGCCGCCGCGGGAACCTGCCGCAGCCGCCGCCGAGACGCCGGCCGCTGACACGCCGGTCGAGGAAGCGCCCGCGGAGGAGGCGGCTTCCGAGGAGACGCCGGTCGAGGAAGCATCGGCCGACGAAGCGCCGGCCGAGGAGGCCCGGGCCTCCGACGGCGAGGCGTGAGCGAGCCGGCCGACGACCCCTTCCTGACCGCGGCGATCCGTCGCCGCGTCCTGGACGCCTGGACCGCGTCGCCGGCCCGCTTCCGGGAGGACGCGAACGCCGAGGAGGACCTGGCGCTCGGCGCCTACCGGGACCGGGTCGTCGTCGAGCTGGCCCAGAACGCGGCGGACGCCGCCCTGCGTGCGGGCGCCCCCGGTCGTCTGCTCCTGCGGCTCGTCGACGGCGACGTCCCCCGGCTGCTCGCCGCCAACACCGGCGCGCCCCTGGACGCCGACGGCGTCGAGGCGCTCGCCACGCTGCGGGCCAGCGCGAAGCGCGACGGGGCGACGGTCGGTCGCTTCGGGGTCGGGTTCGCGGCCGTGCTGGGCGTCACCGACGCACCGGAGATCGTGGGCCGCGCCGGCGGCGTCCGGTTCGATCGTGCCGCGACCCGCGCGCTGGTCGACGCCGCCCCCGCGCTCGCCGGCGAGCTCGCCGCTCGCGCCGGTCACGTGCCGGCGCTCCGGCTGCCGTTCCCCGCCGCGGGCGAGGTGCCCGCGGGCTACGACACCCTGGTCGCGCTGCCGCTGCGCGACGCCTCCGCCGTCGCCGCCGTCCGCGCGCAGCTCGACGCGGTCGACGACGCCCTGCTCCTCGCGCTGCCCGCGCTGGCCGAGATCCGCATCGACGTCCCCGGCAGGCCCGCGCGCGTGATCGCCGATGCCGCGAGCCGGTGGCGGACCGTGCGGCGCTCCGGCGTCCTCGACCCCGCCCTGCTCGCGGACCGGCCCACCGAGGAGCGCGCCCGCCCGGGCTGGAGCCTGACCTGGGCGCTGCCCCGGGACCCGGCCGCGGCGCTCGCGCCGGTGCTGCACGCGCCGACCCCGAGCGAGGAGCCGCTCGCGTGGCCCGCGCTGCTCGTCGCCGGCTTCCCCCTGGACGCCGGCCGGCGGCACGTCGCGCCGGGCCCCGCGACGGACGAGCTCGTGCGGCAGGCGGCCGCGGCCTACGCCGACCTGCTCGCCGAGATCGCGGCGCAGCCTCCGGCCGGCCCGCAGGACGGCGACCCGCGCAGCCGCGAACCGTGGCGGCTGGTGCCGACCGGGCTTCCCGCGGGCGTGCTCGACGGCGCCCTGCGGGCCGCGCTGCTCGAGCTCCTGCCCCGCACCCCGATGCTGCGCGCCGCCGAGGACCCGCAGGTCGTGCTCCGCCCGCGGGACGCCGTGGCCCTCGAACCGCCCGCCGGCGGGGACGCCGGAGCCGTCGCCGCGCTCGCCGACGTCGTCGCCGGCCTGGTCACCGCCCCCCGGGCGGCGACGGCCGTGTTCGACCTGCTCGGCGTCCGGCGCCTCGCTCTCGCGGACGTCGTCGACCAGCTCCCACCGGCCGCGGACGCCGCCGGCTGGGTCCGGCGGTACGTCGGGCTCGCCGGCGCTGGCCGATGATCCGCTGAGCCGAGAGGCGCTCGCCGCCCTGCCGGTGCCGCTGGCCGACGGCCGGATCGTCCGCGGCGTCCGCGGCGTCGCCCTGCCGCCACCGGATCCCGCGGTCGCCGCCGCCCTGGCGTCCCTCGGCGTCCGGGCGGTGGATCCCCAGGTCGCCGGCGACGACCGCGTCCGGCGGCTGCTCCAGCGGCTCGGCGCCACAGAGGTCCCGCCCCGCGCCGCGCTCGATCTCCCGGGCGTCCACGCCGCCGTCGCCGAACTCGCCGATCCCGACGAGGCGCCGGACACCGCGCGGCTCGACGCCGTCCTCACCCTGGTCGCGACCGCGGTGCGCGAGGGTTCCCTCGGGCCGGGGGACCTGCCGTGGCTCGGCAGCCTGCCCCTGCCGGACGCCGACGGCGAGCTCGCGCCGGCGGCCGAGCTCGCCCTGCCGGGTTCGGCGGCGGCGCGACTGCTCGACCCCGATGCGGTCGGCGTCGTGGACGAGGCGACCGTGGAGCGCTGGGGCGCCGACGTGCTGCGTGCCGTCGGGGTGCTCGAGGGGCCCGCCCTGCTCCGCGCCGCCGACGTGCCGCTGGACGCCCCGCCCGACGAGGCGCTGGACGCGCTCGACGACGTCGCGGGGTGGCTCGACGCGCTCGCGGCCCTGGCCGAACCCGAGCTCGGGCCGCCGCTCGGGGCGGTCGTCCCCGAGCTCGTCGCCGTCCGCGACCTGGACGCCGTCCGGGACGACGCCTGGCCCGCCGTGCTGGCCCTGCTCGGCCAGGAGCCCGCGCTGCGGTCGGCGCTGCTGACCCCGGTCCGGGTCGTGACCCCCGGCGGCGCCTCGATCTCCGGTCCCTCGTACACGGCGTGGTGGCTGCGCGAACGCCTCGCCGACGGCGGGGTGTGGGCGGACCCGGACGCGCCGGACGCCCTCGCCGCGCTCCTGCCCGCGCCGCCTCCCGGGCTCGCCGACGCCGATCCCGCCGTCCGCGCCGCCCTGGGCGGTCTCGCCGACGTCGCCGATCTCGACGCCGGAGCGGTAGCGGACGTGCTCGACGGTCTCGCGGACCCCGAGGTCGATCTCGACGCGCCGACCGTGCTGCGGGTGTGGGCGGCGCTGGCCGCCGTCCTCGTCGCCCGGTCACCGGACGCCGAGGATCCGCCGCCGCCTCCCGGCGTCCGGGTCGTCCTGGCGGACGGCCGCACCGCGGTCGTCGACGCGGACGAGGTCTGCGTCGTCGGGGACCCGATGCGCCTGCAGCGGAGCGATCTCGCGCCGTTCGTCGTCGCTCCGGACGCCGAGGGCGCCGCCGCGCTCGCCGCCGTCCTCGACCTGCCCCTGGCCGCGGACCTCGCCGCGGGGGAGGTCGCCGAGGAGGGCGACGCGGCGGGCCGGCGGGCTCCCGTGCCCGCGGCGGTGGCCGCGGTACTGCCCGGAGCGGCCCGGACGTGGTGCGAGCACGAGGTGCTGCTCGTCGACGACGCGGAGGTCGACTGGTGGGTGGACGACGGCGGCCTCGTCCATGCGGCCACGCTCGACGGCCTCGCCCGCGGGCTGGCGCACGAGGCCGGCGCCTGGTCCTTCCGCTGGTCGCTCGCCGCCGTGCTGGTGGACCCCGCCGAGCTGCCGGCGGTGCTGCTCGACGAGGCGTTCAGCCCCGGCCGTGGCGCCTGAGGTAGACCAGCCCGGCGAGACCGAGCAGGACGCCGGTGACCGCCGTCCAGATCCACCAGGTGCGGCCCTGGTCGGCGAGCCGCGCGTGCAGAACGAGGGTGACGACGAGGGCGACCAGCCACAGCCCGATGCCGACCAGCACCGTCGCGCGGTCGTCGGTGGCCAGCGGCGGCGGATCGGGCCGCCGGTCCGCCGACCGTTGGTAGAGGCGCACCCGACGAGAATAGGCGGCCGCGACACGGGAGGATGTGCGGCATGACCAAGCGAGTGGCGCTCGTGACCGGGGCGAGCAGCGGGATCGGAGCCGCGACCGTGCGGGCGCTGGCGGCGGCGGGGTTCGACACCGTCGCGGCGGCACGCCGGGTCGAGCGCTGCGAGGAGCTGGCCCGGGAGGTCGGCGGCCGCGCGTTCGAGCTGGACGTCACCGACGACGCCTCCGTCGCCGGACTCGCCGACCGGCTCGACCAGGTGGACGTCGTCGTCCACAGCGCCGGCGGAGCGCTCGGGCTCGACCCCGTGGAGAAGGCGGACGTCGAGCAGTGGCGGACGATGTACGACGCCAACGTGCTCGGCGTCCTGCGCGTGCACCAGGCGCTCCTGCCGAAGTTGCGGGCGAGCGGGAACGGGCACGTCGTCGTGCTCGGCTCGATCGCCGGTTTCGAGGTGTACCCGGGCGGGGCCGGGTACACGGGCGTGAAGCACGCGGTCAACGCGCTCTGCCGCACCTTGCGGCTGGAGCTCGTCGGGGAGCCCATCCGGATCACCGAGGTGGCGCCCGGGATGGTCGAGACGGAGTTCTCCCTGGTCCGGTTCGGCGGTGACGCCGAGCGGGCCGCCGCCGTCTACCAGGGCCTGACCCCGCTGACCGCCGAGGACGTCGCCGACGTGGTCGCCTTCTGCGTCACGCGGCCGCCGCACGTCGACGTCGACTTCGTCGTGGTCAAGCCCGTCGCCCAGGCCAGCGCCACCGTCTCCGCCCGCCGCGAGACCTGATCCGCTGTTCCGGACGGGCGATCGCCGTGCCGTGCGGAACGTGTCAGCCGGACGCGGACCGGGAGGTTCGGAAGAGTCGCCCGTAGCCGGTGACCTCCCACGGTGTGCGGGTGGCGGCCAGGATCGACCACAGCATCACCTGGTTCGCCTCGAGGACCAGCAGGCCCGTCTGCCGTTCCAGCTCCTCGATCGCGCCGGCGGCGCGAAAGCCGTTTCCGGCGAGGACGACGGCATCGGCCTCGTCACCGACATGCCGGACGACCCAGTCGATGACCTGGCGGGTTGTACCCGGCTTGGATCGTTCGGGAGCCCGGTCGCCTTCGCCGGCGACACCTCGAACCCCTGGTCGCGGAAGTACCTCGAGCCCAGTTCGTCGACCTCGTCGTCGAACCACGGTGGATGGATCAAGGCGACTCGCTTCGACCGGACGCCCGCACACCCACTCTGAGCCTGGTCCCGTCCGTGGTGCCGCGGTCAACAGGCCGCCCATGTCGTCCTCCTTGCTGCCGTGGAAGTGTCGCGCGCGCGAGTCACCAGCTGGCGGTAGCTGGGAGCCAGACGTCGGCAGCATCCGCCCTGGGTAGGTGTCCTCGCGCCCGCAGGTGGTCGCGCAGCGCGGCGAGGGCCGGGTGGGCGCCTGTGGCCGGCCAGACCACGAACCACGGGTAGTGCGGTGTCGGCCGGATCGGGACCAGGCGCAGGCCGTCGTCGCTCGGTATCGGCCATTGGCTGCTGACGATGGTGATCCGGCTCGGATCGCTGCGTACCGACTCCAGCAGACCGTCCAGGCCGAGGTTGCGGCCCGCGGTCATCAAGTCCACACCGACGGCCCGGGCGTAGTCGGCGGCGAAGCGGTCCAGTTCGGGGCTACCCGGCTCGGTCGGCCACCACAACTGGTGCCGGCTGAGGTCGCTCGGAAGCAGCTGGGACCGGCCGGCCAACGGGTGCCGGGTGTTGAGCAGTGCCGCGAGCGGCGTGGTGGTGACAGGTTCGCTGGTCATGCTGGACGGCAGAGGCGTGCCGAGCCCGGCCACGTTGCCCAGCGCGGCGTCGAGCTCGCGGCGCTGCACGGCCCTGAGTGCCAGCGGCAGGCTGCGGCGCATGCTCGTCTCCACGACCAGATCCGGCCGGGCCTCGGCGAAGGCCTGCACCAGGGCGTACGGCGGGTGCAGGTGTCCCCAGACGTCGACCCGGAGCGGCGGTGTCCTGCCGGTGCGGGCGGTGGCGGCGGCCTCGTCGGCCACGGCCAGGAGCTCCCGTGCCGCGGGGAGGAAACGGACGCCGCGGGCCGTCAAGGCCACGCCCCCGGGCCGGCGCGCGAACAAGGTGCCGACGTCGCCCTCCAGACGGGCGATCCGCTTGGACAGCGCCTGCTGCGTGAGCTGCAGCTGCTCGGCGGCGCGGCTGAAGTTGCGCGCGTCGGCGGCCGCGACGAACGCGCGGACCTGTCCGAGGTCGAGGTCCACACCTCAGCCTGACACAACCAGCAGTTGTCGCCGAGTCCCAGGAGGTGTTGGACGACGCCACCGGCGACCGGTGGACTCGGGATGAGACGTCGCTCAACTCGATCCACCTGAGGGGTGCCCGATGCAGACCTTGTTCGACCACGCCGGCGGCCGTCCTGCACTCCGCCGCTTCATCGACGCCTTCTACACGAGCGTGCTCCGTGACCCGGTGCTGCAGCCGCTGTTCGGTGAGGGCCGCCCGGAGCACGTCGACCAGCTGACGGCGTTCGACAGCGAGTCGTTCGGGGGGCCGGACGAGTTCAGCCGCACGATGGGCGGGTTCGCGCACCTGATCGAGGTGCACCGCGGGCTGCAGATCACCGAGCCGCAGCGGCGGCGGTTCGTCGAGCTCTACCTCGCCGCCGCCGACTCCGCGCAGCTGCCGCCGGACGCCGCGTTCCGCGAGGCGCTGCGTTCCCACGTCGAGTTCGGCTCGCGGGTGGCCATGCAGAACTCCCACGCCCGCACCGACGACGAGCTGCACCCGCTGCGCGCCGTCCCGCAGTGGCAGTGGCCGACGCAGGAGTGACAGGGCCCGGGAGATCGGCCACCCGGAGGGCGGTCGAGCTGCTCGCGGACGGCGTCCATGGCTGGTGGCTGCTGGCTCTGCACGGAACCACGAGGGGCCGCAGACTCGGGGCCATGTACGTGATCAGGGCACGGTTCTTCAGCGTCGGCGACGACTTCGACATCACCGACGACACGGGGCGGGTGGTCTACCACGTCGACGGCAAGGCGTTCTCGCTGCGCAATCGGCTGGTGATCGCGAACCCCGACGGCCAGGAGGTCGCCACCATCGAGCGGCACCTCGTCTCCCTGCGCCCCACGTACGCGGTCACGATCGGCGGCGAGAAGGCGGCGGACGTGCGCAAGCACCTCTTCACGCCGTTCCGGAACAAGTTCACCATCGACATTCCCGGCCCGGGCGACCTCGAGGTAACCGGCCATCTGCTCGACCACGAGTTCACGATCGAGCGCGACGGCGACCAGGTAGCGGCGGTGTCGAAGCGGTGGTTCAGCCTGCGCGACACCTACGGCGTCGAGGTCGCCGAGGGCGAGGACCACCTGCTCGTGCTCGCGTCCGTGCTCGCCGTCGAGCTGGCCCTCGACCGCGAGCGCGCGGACGGCGACTAGCGTTTCCCGCGTAGGGCTGCCCTCAGTGCTGGAAGGCCTCGACGAGGGTCTGCGTGGAGCAGCGGTAGCTCAGCAGGCTGTAATCCAGGCTCGCAAGGGACCGTTCCGCAGCCGCAGCATCCACGATCCCGCACGCGTCCTCGACCACGACCGGCAGGAACCCGAGGTCCGCGGCGTGCCGCGCGGTGGGCTCGATCCCGATCTCCAGGACGGCGCCGACCAGAGCCAGCGTCGTCACTCCCCGGTCGCGCAGCGCGGCCTCGAGCGGCGTGCCGACCATCGCTGACATACCGAGCTTCTCGAAGACCGGTTCGCCGTCTCTCGGTGCGAGCTCGGACACGATCTGTGTGTGGGCGGCCTCCGGGGGGAAGGCCGTCGTGACCTCGGCGGCCGTCGTGATCCGCTGCCAGGCCATGGCCGTGCGGAGTGCGCCCACCCCCATGTGCGACGGCGGCAGCGACACGTGCCTGACGTAGAACACCGGAACCCCGGCTGCGCGAGCCGCCTGGATCACCTCGTCGATGCGTTCGACGAGGTGATCGCGGTCGCGGACGTGAGCCAGAATGCCGTCCTGCACGTCGTAGACGAGGACCGCGCTCGCATCGGGGCGGCACATCTCGACCACCGTGTCGGGGATCGCCATGCCGAAGGCCTCCTGCATGACGCCAGTCTGTCAGGGACTGCCTTGCGCCCACTGGGAGCGGACCGCTGCGGCGCCGGCTCCGCGCCGAGTCTTGGCGCCGGTCCTCACTCCCACATGCGGAGCGTCGGGCGGTAGACGAGCAGCTGGGTGCGGCCGTCGAGCGTGCGGCTCTCGAGCAGCTCGAGGTCGAAGTCGGCCGCGCCCCCGAGGATCGGGCTGATCCCGGTCCGCCCGGAGATGACGGGGAAGATCGTCACCTCCAGCCGGTCGACCAGGCCCGCGGCCATCAGGGCGCGGTTCAGCGACAGGCTGGCCTGGGAGCGCAGCGGGACGTCCGACTCCTGCTTGAGCCGGCTGACGATGTCGACGGCGTCGCCGCTCACGATGGTCGCGTCCGGCCAGCCCAGCGTGTCCTGCAGCGTCGAGGAGATCACCGTCGCCGGCATCCGCATCGTCCGCACGTTCCACTCGTCGAGGGAGTTCGGGTCGAGACCGGAGGTCATGATCTCGGCCATCTCCCGGAAGGTCGTGGCGCCGAAGACCATCCGCTGCTCGGTGTCGAAGAGGGCGGCCCGCTGCTTCAGCAGCTCGGGCCCCTGCTTGCTCCAGTAGCCGCCCCAGTCGCCGGGCGGCTGGTAGGAGCCGTAGCCGTCGAGGGTGGAGAAGACGTCCCAGGTGTAGGTGGCGGTCATGTCGTGCTCCTTGAGGTCTCGGTCTTAGTTCTGGCATGGGTCAGGGAGGTCGGGCGGAGCAGCAGCCTCGCGATCACTGCTGCGCCGAAGGCTGCGAGGGCCCCGACGAGGAAGCCCGCGCGCAGACCGCCGCTCAGAGCGGCGACCTGGTCGGAGCCGGCGGCGAGCAGTGCACCGCGCCGGCCGTCCGACACGGCGACCAGCGCGGCCAGACCGAGCGCGCCGCCCAGCATGAACGCGGTGTTCAGCACCCCCGACGCGAGCCCGGCCTCGTGGGGCTCGACGTCACCGGTCGCAGCCATCAGCACCGGATTGAAGGCGATGCCGGCGCCGAGCCCGAGCAGGAGCATCGAGGGCAGCACGTGCACGACGAAGGTGCCGTCGGCCGGGGCCGTCGCCAGCAGCGCGAGACCGGCACCCGCCAGGCCCAGGCCGACGACCATGGGCGACCTGATGCCGAACCGCATGACCAGTCGGTCGGAGACCCACAGCGAGCAGACCATCTGCACCAGGCTGGCCGGCAGGAACGCGAGCCCGACCTCGAGCGGCTCGAGCCCCGCACGTCCTGCAGGTAGAGCGCCGTCAGGAAGAACCAGCCGAACATCGCGGCCGTCCAGAGGATGCCGACGACCTGGGACACGGCGAGGTTGCGCAGTGCGAAGACCCGTAGGGGCACCAAGGGCTCCGGAGCCCGGGCCTCCTGGGCCACGAACGCCGCGAAGAGGCCGGCGCTCGCGACCAGCAGGCCCAGGGTGCGCCCGGACGCCCAGCCGGCCTCGTCGCCGCCGACGATCCCCGAGACGGCGAGCATCAGCGCCGCGGTCACCAGCACCGCTCCAGGTATGTCGAGGTGCCTACCCTGCGCGGTGGCGGCGTCGACGGGCAGCGCGGACCTGGCCGCCACGAGGACGACGATGCCGATCGGCACGTTGATCAAGAAGATCCAGTGCCACGACAGCAGGTCGGTCAGGACACCGCCGAGGAGTACCCCGACGGCGCCCCCGCCCGACAGCACGAACCCGTAGACGCCCATGGCCTTGGCCCGCTCGGCCGTGTCGGGAAACAGGCCCACGATGAGCGCCAGCCCGACAGCGGTGACCGCGGCGCCGCCGCAGCCCTGAACGACCCGGCCGACGACCAGGACCTGTGACGACGTCGCCAGACCGCACGCGACGGACGCAACGGTGAAGAGCGTCGTGCCCGCCAGGAAGACGCGCCGGTTCCCCTCAGATCACCCAGCCGCCCGCACAGCAGGAGGAGGCCGCCGAAGGTCAGCAGGTAGCCGTTGACCACCCAGGCCAGCGACGACGGGCTGAACCCGAGGTCGTCGCGGATGGACGGCAGCGCGACGTTCACCACGCTCTGGTCCAGCACGATCATCAGGACGCCGACGCACAGGACGTAGAGCGCCAACCAGCTCGAACGCGACGCCGACCTCGCGCGGACAGCGTCAGCCGTGGTCGCCTCGCCGGAGCGGGTCACGGTCATCGCACCCTCACCTTCGGTCCGGGGGATCTCGCCAGCCAGCCTGCTCGGGCTCGGCGCCGCCAGCACCAGGAGCGGATGTCCTCGACGCGCGATGACAGATGTCATCAGCTGACGGTGACGTCGTCGTCTGTCGGGCCGGGTCCCGCGGCTGCCAGCGTCGAGGGCACGAACGGGACGAGCATCCGGCCCGTCCCTCCCGGACGACGAGGAGCCTCTATGTCCCGAGTGTTCGTGACCATGGCCATGTCGTTGGACGGCTTCATCACCGGGCCCGGCGACAACGCGGAGAACCCCGCCGGCACCAACGGGATGCGGCTGATGGACTGGCTGAGCCTCGACCGGTCCGGCCAGGCGGTGGAGGAGGACGCCGGAGGTGGTGGCGGCCAGAAGTGGCGGCCGCAGGATCCCTTCAGCCAGGTCGTCTTCGACGAGATGCTCGCAACCGGCGCGGTGATCTCCGGCAGGCGGACCGCGGAGTTCGCGGGCTACTGGGGCGGGGACCACCACGACGGCGTCGACATCTTCGTTCCGACGCACGAGGCACCCGCCGAGAACCCGTTCGAGCGCGTGCACTTCGTGACGGACGGCATCGTCGAGTGCGTGAGCCGCGCGAAGAAGGCCGCGGGCCACCGCGACGTCATGCTGCATGGCGCCACCACTGCGCAGGAGGCACTGAAGGCCGGTGTGCTCGACGCCATCGAGATCCAGCTGCGCCCGGTGCTCCTCGGCCAGGGCCGCCGGTTGTTCGACGGCCTGCCGGCCGAGCTCGTCGAGCTGGACCTCGTCCGGGTGCTCGAGGCGCCCGGCACCCTGCACCTGCGCTACGCCGTCCAGAACCCTGCCGAGTAGCACCCGCCGAACCAGGAAAGGCCACTGTGATGGGCAGACTGATCGTGTCGGTACACACCACGCTGGACGGCGTCATGGACCAGCAGGAGAAGTGGTTCCAGGAGGAAGGGGACCTCGAGGCCCACGGGATCGAGGAGCTGGAGGCGGCCGACGCCGTGCTCCTGGGCCGGGAGACCTACCAAGCCTTGTCGGGCTTCTGGCCCTCCGCGACCGGCCGCTACGCGGACCTGGTGAACCCCATCCCCAAGTACGTCGCCTCGCGGACCCTGTCGGGACCGCTCGACTGGAACGCGGAACTCCTCGGCGCCGACACCCCAGCCGCCGTGGCGGCGGTGAAGGAGAAGCACGAGGGCAGCCTGATCTCGTACGGCTGCGGCGCGCTGGCCACCTTCCTCGCCCACCATGGGCTCGTCGACGAGGTCCGCGTGTGGCTGCACCCGGTGGTCTGGGGCGAGGGCGTCCGGTCCTTCCATGCCGGGGAACTGCCGCTCCGGCTCCGGCTGATCACGGCCTCGTCGTACGACAGCGGCGTCGTGAGGGTCAGCTACGCGCCCGTGGCCGATTGACCCCAACGACGTACACAATGTCCCGATGCGCCGGCTGACCAGCACGGCAGACGCCTGGACCGCGGTCGCCACGGTCGGCGCCCTGGTGCTCTCCGTCGCCCTGCCGGTGTCGACCTTGGTCACCTTCGGGTTCTATCCAGGCGGCTACTACGACACGCTCGTGCCGCGCTGGCAGGTCGTCGTGGCCTCGCTGCTCGTCGCGGTGATGGTGCCTCTGCACCTGCGGCACGTGTGGCACGGGTGCGCGACGAGGTGCCGCCGCACGGGGTTCCCACCTTCGCGGTCATGCTGGCCGCACTGGTGGCCGGGGAGCTGGTCCTCGGGCACGTCTGGACGTTCATGGCCTCGTTGCTGATCGCCTCGGCCCTGCTGGTCTTCCGCCCGCCCTGGTCGGTGACGTGGGCGGCCGGCCTGATGATCGCGGCCTACCCCCTGGGGACGGGGGTCTTCGGGGAGGGCGGCTGGTACATGACCGTGTCGGTCGCGTTCCGCAGCGCGGTCCTGTTCACGCTGGTATGGCTGGTCGCCGGGGTCCACCGGCTGCGCGTGGCCCGCGAGGTCCTCGCCCGGCGGTCGACCGCCCGGGAGCGGGCGCGCGTCGATGCCGATCTGCTGAGCACGTTGCGCGGCGACCTCGAGCGCATCGAGACGGAGGCCCAGCGGGCTCGCGCCGCGTTCGCCGACGGGGACGCGCGGTCCGCCCGGCAGGCGCTGGAGCACCTGACCGTGACGCCCGGGCCACGCTCGCCTCCGCCCGCGCCGTCGTCGGCGACATGCGGCAGGGCTCGTCGCGCAAGGAGCTCCAGGCAGCCGCGAGGCTGCTCACCGCCCCGGACAGTGGCCGGCCGTGAGCGCTCCGGCCGATGTCAGCCTCGCCACGCTCCGCGGCGCGAGGGTGGCCGCGGTGGTCCTGCAGGCGCCGGCCACGGCTCTCCTGATCCTCAACACCGGGACCTCGAAGCTCGGGAACCTCCACGCCGACGCCGCCTGGCTGCCTGTCGCGCTCGTCCTTCTCGCGCTGCACGGCTACCTCGTCCTGTCGGCCCTCCGGCGGCGCACCCCCCGGTACGGCGAGGTCGTCTGGCTGGGCGTCGTCGTCTGCGTGGTCGTCCTGATCGCCGAGATCGGCATAGGTGACCTCGCGGCCATGTGGTTCGTGGCGGCCGCCGCCGCCTTCGCCTTCCCCCGGCGCCTGGCGGTCGCGGTGCTGGTCGCGACAGTCCTGGTCTTCGTCGTCCTGGCCCTCCTCGCCTCGCCGGAGTGTCAGTGCTGGGACCTGAGCTACACCGCCGCCTTCAGCGTCGCGGACGTCACCTACAACCTGGCCGCCGTGGTGCCGGGCGCCGTCGGGCCGTTCCTGGCAGCCGTGCTGCTCGGCGTCGTCGACGACCTCGTCCGCACCCGGGCGAGCTGGAGCTGACCGCGGCCGACGAGGAGCGCCGCCGCCTCTCGCGCGACCTGCACGACGCGCTCGGGCAGGGCCTGTCGGCGGTGGCGCTGAAGGGCGACCTCGCGCTGGCGCTCCTCGAGAAGGACCCGGCGGCGGCCCAGCGGGAGATCGACTCGCTGGCGGAGGTCGCGCAGCGCGTGCGCGCCGAACTGCCGGACATCGTCGTCGCGGAGCAGTCGGCGTCCTATGCCGTGGAGGCGGCCCGGGCCGAGGGGCTCCTGCGCCAGGCCGGGGTCGACGTCCGGCGCCAGGGCGAGCTGGGCCCGGTTCCGCACCCGGTCGACATCGCGCTCGGCTGGGTCGTGCGGGAGGCCGCCACCAACGTCCTGCGGCACAGCGACGCCCGGCTCTGGACGGTACGGGCCGGCCACGGTGAGACGAGGTCTGGCTGGAGGCGACCAACGACCGCCCGCTGTCGGCCACCGGACCCGCCGGCACCGGACTGCTCGGCATGAGCGAGCGCCTGCGCGCCGTGGGCGGGCGGGTGCGGACGCAGGCCGACGCGCACCGGTTCACCCTTCGGATCGAGGTCGCGACATGATCCGCGTGCTCGTCGCCGAGGACATGCACCTGATCCGGGGAGCGCTCGTCGCGCTGATCGGTCTCGAGGACGACATGCAGGTCGTGGCCGAGCTCGACCGCGGCGACCTCATCGAACCGACCGCGTTGCGGGTCGAGCCCGACGTCGCCGTCCTCGACATCGACCTGCCCGGCCTCGACGGGCTGACCGCCGCCCGGCGGCTGCAGGTCTCGCTGCCCGCGTGCCAGAGCCTCATCCTCACCGGCCTGAGCCAGCCCAGCCACCTCCTGCGCGCGCTCGAGGGGCGCGTGCGCGGGTTCCTGCCCAAGGACGCCCCCGCCTCCGAGCTCGCCGACGCGATCCGCCGCGTCGCCGCGGGCGAGCGGGTGCTCGACCCGGTCCTGGTGGCGGCCGCACTCGAGACCGGCGCCAACCCCCTGACCGACCGCGAGACGGACGTGCTGAGGGCCGCCGCCTCGGGGCTCTCCACCGAGGAGATCGGCGACAAGGTGTCCCTGTCGCCCGCGACGGTGCGCAACTACCTCTCCTACGCCATCGCCAAGCTAGGCGCTCGCAACCGGATCGACGCGATTCGTATCGCGCGCGACGCCGGCTGGCTCTGAGAGACAAGCGCCTGCTGGTCGTCGACCTCGTCCACCGGCCACCTGCTCGACCAGGCTGCACCCGCTCGCCCGCCGAGCATGGTTTCGGCAAGCTGCCCCGAGACTCCTGCCACGACCGCCCGACGGCGGGCGGTGTGGAGCGGAAGCGGTCCTGAGATCCGGCAGAGCACGAACCAGCACTTGGCACGGCACCGCGTGCACCGTCCTGGCCCTGGCCGTCGTGCTGGTGGTCCCGGCCACGGCCTCGGCCCTTTCGGATCCCGAACCGCCGCCGGCCGGCTCGGCCCTCGACCCGGTGGTGGCAGCACCGTTCCACCAGATGCCGGTCACCGACGCTCTGCAGGCGCAACATGGCGTTCGGACCCCGCTCGAGGTCGCCGGCGGGAACAACCTGCGGATCGGCGTCGCGACCTCGCTCAACCGGAGCCTCGACGGGGCCTTCATCCACGGGCCGACCACTCCGTGGATCTTCGACGGCGGCATCAGGAACGCCTTCACCAAGCGCGTGGTCGGGATTCGCGTCTACGTCCGCGGGGAGCACGTCTGTGTGTCGGGCCGTTCAGCTCGCAGCCATCCTGGCCCGTCATCTCGAGCGGACGGGGCGCCTGACGGAGGGGGCGATCCTGCACGAGGGCGCCTGCGCCGCCGCCGGCGACCCCGCAGGCAGGGCCGGCGCGCTGGTGAATCTAGGCAACATCCGCTGGCTGTCCGGGAACTACGCCCGCGCGGCCGAGGCGTTCAGGGCGGCGGGCACGCTCGCCCGGGCGTGTGGCGACCTCGTCGTCGAGGCGCGCGCGAACGCGAACCTCGGCAGCACCTACTTCCGGTGGGGCCGGTACGAGGAGGCCGAGACGTGCCATCGGCTGGCCTGGGCGACCGCTGTCCGCAGTGGTGACCGGGTCAGCCAGGGCCGGGCGCTGCAGAACCTGGCCGGACTGCAGTCGGCGACGGGCCGTCACGCCGAGGCGGTGGCCACCGGCGCCGCGGCACTCGACCTGTTCCGCGACATCGGCAGCGACGACGGCGTCGCGCGCACGCTCAGCACCCTCGCCGAGGCTCATCTCGAGGCCGGGCAGCCCGACCTCGCCGCCGAGCGGCTTGCGGAGGCCCTGCCGCTCCTGCGCCGGCGGGCGGACGTGGACGGGGAGGCCGACGCGCTCGACGCGCTGGGGTCGATCCGCCGGACACAGGGGCGCCACGAGCAGGCCCTGACCGACCACGAGGCCGCCCTGGCGATCTTCCGGTCCAACGGCAACCGGTGTGGGGTCGCGCGCGCTCTCAACGGGGTGGGTGCCGCCCTGCTCGCGATCGGGAACACCGACCGCGCCGCGGACGCGTTCCGAGAGGCCCTGGCACTCGCCCGGGACCTGCAGTCCCCGGTGGACCAGAACCGCGCCCTCGAAGGCCTGGCTGCCTGCGCCCTGGTGGTCGACGCGGCAGTGCCGGCCGCATCGACCTGATTGCGCCAGGCGGCCGCGAACGATGAGTCGTGCGGAGGCCGGCCGTCTGCACCCGGACCGCGTCACCACATCAGAAGGAGAGCGGCATGACCGCCACCTACACGTTCGACGTCTTCTCCAGCCTCGACGGCTACGCCGCCGCGAGCGCGAACTGGAGCGGTTACTGGGGCAAGCAGGGACCCGAACTGCTCGAGCATCGCCTCGCGCTGTACGGAGGGCAGGTGCGGATGGTCTTCGGGGCTCGCACCTTCCAAGAGTTCTCGCAGATGCTGGCCTCGAGCACCGAGGACTCCGACGTGCGCGACCCCTGGGTCACCCGGATGTGGCGATCGCCGGCGACGGTGATCTCTTCGACGCTGCACGAGCCCCTCGACTGGCCGCACGCGACCGTGGTGAGCGGGGACGCCGTCGACGTCGTCGCCCGGCTCAAGGAGGAGTCCGAGGTGCCGTTGCGCTCGCACGGCAGCCTGTCGCTGAACCGCGCGCTCATGGCCGCGGGCCTGGTCGACCGCGTGCAGGTGACGATCTTCCCCGTCATCACCGGCCAGACCGGGCTGAACCCGATCTTCGAGGGCGCGGCGGACTTCGACCTGGAGCTGATCGAGAGCCGCACGCTCGACGGTCGTACCCAGGAGCTGGTCTATCGGCCCACCCTGCACTGATCGGGCCGCCCCGCTGCCCGCTGCAGCTGGCGCTGCACCAGCGCCGCGCGCACGGGCTGCGGGTGCCCGATCTCCCACGGCGGCGCAGCTGGCAGCGCCGTCGGAATGCTTAGCGTGGCTAATGAGTTAGGCTAACTGTCATGGAAGCCGCCGCCGCCCCGAAGCAGCGCCAGGCACCGCGCAGCGGGGCCGCCGCGCTCGCGACCGAGCTGCGCATCGGGCTCATGCGGGCGACGCGCCGGCTCCGCGCCGAGAAGTCCGACGCCGACCTCTCCGACGGCCAGCTCTCCGTGCTCGCCCTGCTCGAGCGCGAGGGCCCGAGCACGCCGCGCGAGATCGCCCAGCACGAGCGCGTCCAGCCGCCGTCCATGACCCGGACCCTCACCGCCCTGCTCGACCTCGGCCTGGTCACCCGGACCGAGCACCCCGCGGACCGCCGCCAGGTGCTCGTGGCCGTCACCGAGCAGGGCGCCGCAACCGTGCGCGAGACCCGCCGGCGTCGCGACGCCTGGCTGACGCGGCGGCTGGCCGCGCTGACCACAGAGGAGCGCGACGTCCTCGCCCGCGCCACCCAGATCCTCAAGGAGATCGCCGACTCGTGAGTCCCACGTTCCGTTCCCTGTCCATCCACAACTACCGGCTCTGGGCGAGCGGGGCGATCGTCTCCAACACCGGCACCTGGATGCAGCGCGTCGCCCAGGACTGGCTCGTGCTCACGGTGCTCACGGACAACTCCGGCACGGCCGTCGGGATCACGACCGGCCTGCAGTTCGCCCCCGCCCTCCTGCTCGCCCCCGCGGCCGGCGCGCTCGCCGACCGGGTCGACCGCCGCAAGCTGCTCGTCGCGACGCAGACGGCGCTCGGCGTCCTCGCCCTCGTCCTCGGCGGCCTGGTGATCAGCGGCGTCGCGCAGCTCTGGCAGGTCTACCTGCTGGCGCTGCTGCTCGGCACCGTCACCGCCGTGGACTCCCCGGCCCGGCAGGCGTTCGTCTCCGAGCTGGTGCCGAACGAGGACCTGCCGAACGCCGTCGGCCTGAACAGCGCCTCGTTCCACGCCGGCCGGCTGATCGGCCCCGGGATCGCGGGGCTGCTCATCCACTGGTTCGGCACCGGCCCGGTGTTCCTCATCAATGCCGTCAGCTTCGCGGCCGTCGTCACCAGCCTGACCCGGATGCGGATCGGCGAGCTGCGCCCCGCGCCCCGACGCCCGCGCGGCGGTCACGCCGTCCGGGAGGGCCTGGCCTACGTCCGGCACCGCAAGGACATCCTCCTCACCATGGTCATCGTCGGCATGGTCGGGACGTTCGGCCTGAACTTCCAGATCACCACCGCCCTCATGGCGCGTCTGGTCTTCCACAAGGGCGCCGGCGAGTACGGCCTGCTCGGGTCGGTGATGGCCATCGGCTCCCTCGCCGGCGCGCTGCTCGCCGCCCGGCGGGAGCACCCGCGGCTGCGCCTCGTGATCGGCGCCACGATCGCGTTCGGCGTCTTCGCCACGGTCGCCGCGTTCATGCCCACCTACGAGCTCTTCGCGATCGCCCTCATCCCGGTCGGCCTCGCCTCGCTGACTCTCATGACCGCCGCGAACGCCTCCGTGCAGCTCTCCACGGAGCCGGCCATGCGCGGCCGGGTGATGGCCCTCTACATGGCCGTCTTCATGGGCGGGACGCCGATCGGCTCCCCGATCATCGGCTGGATCGGCGAGCACGTCGGCGCGCGCTGGACGATCGTGCTCGGCGGCGTCGTGGCCCTGGCCACGGCCGGCGCCGTCCTCGTCTGGCTGGCCCTGCACGAGCATGTCCGGGTGCGCGTGCGCTCCGGCGCGGCCGAAGCCGAGGGTGAGGGCGAGACCGAGGCGGTCACGGATGACGAACGTCCGGTTGCGGTTGGTAGCCTGAGTCGATGAGGTCGAGGGGTCGGTGAGCGTCCTCGCCGTCGACCTCGGCACCGGTTCCGTCAAGGTCGCGCTCGTCGGCGACGACCTCCGCGTGCTCGCCTCGGCGTCCCGGGGTTACGCGGTGCGCGCCGGGCGCGCGGGGGCCGCCGAGACCGAACCGGCCCAGTGGCAGGCGGCGGTCACGGACGCCGTCAGCGCCGTCCTCGCGGCCGCGTCCGAGCCTCCGACCGCGGTCGGGATGTGCGGGCAGATGCACGGGCTGGTCCTGCTCGGCGCCGACGGCCAGGCCCTCGCCCCCGCCGTCCTCTGGCCGGACACGCGGGCGCAGGCGGAGGCCGCCCGGCTCGCCGCCGCGCCCGCCGACCTCCGCACCCGTCTCGGCAACCCGCTCGTGCCCGGCATGGCCGGGCCGATCCTCGCCATGCTGGCGAAGGCCGAGCCCGTCACGCTCTGGCGGACCGTCGCGGCGGTACAGCCGAAGGACTGGCTGCGGGTGGCGGTCGCCGGTCCCGGCGCGCTCGGCACCGACGCGAGTGACGCCAGCGCCACCCTGCTCTGGGACGTGCCGGGCAACCGCTGGGACGCCGAGGCCTGCCGCATCCTGGAGATCGACCCCGACCTCCTCCCGCCGGTGCGGGCCTCGCACGACGTCGCGGGCCGGACGACGGGCGCGCTCGGCCTGCCGCCCGGACTGCCCGTCGTCGTCGGCGCCGGTGACATGGCGGCCGCCGCGCTCGGCGCCGGCGCCGTCCAGCCCGGGCGCGGTCTCGTCTCGGTCGGCACCGGCGCGCAGGTCGTCGTCCCGCTCGCCGCCCCGACCATCCCGGGCCCGCATCCCGTGACGCACACCTACCGCTCCGCCCTGCCGCCGGGGCCCGGGGGCTGGTACCGGATGGGCGCGGTGCAGAGCGCCGGGCTCGCGCTCGAACGCGTGCTGGCCTGGCTCGGCGCCGGCTGGGACGAGGCCCTGGCCGCGGTCCGGACGCCGCGGATGGGTGACCCGGTCTTCCTCCCGCATCTCGCGGGCGAGCGGACGCCCTGGCTCGACCCGCGACTGCGCGGCGCCTGGACCGGGCTCGGCCTCGAGCACGACCGTGCCGCACTGCTGCGCGCCGCGCTCACCGGCGTCGCCTGCGCGATCGCCGACGCCTGGGACGCCGTCGCGGAGACCGGCGCGGACGCCGGCGTCCCGCTGCTCATCGGCGGCGGCAGCGTGGACCCCTCGTGGCGTCAACTGCTCGCGGACACGCTCCGGACGCCGCTGCGCCCCGTGGCCGTCCCGGACGCCGCCGTCCTCGGGGCCGGCGCGCTGGCCCTCGCGGGCACCGGCGTCCTGCCGCTGGAGGCGGCCGCCGAGCGGCTCGGCGAGCTCGCAGTCGCGTCGGACGCCGGGCTGGTCGAGCCCCGGATCGACGCGATCGGCTGGATCCTGGAGGTGCGCGCGCGCTTCGAGGACGCCCGCCACCGGCTCGCCTGATCTCCCCAGGCCGGCCGGTTCACTCGCTCCAGTCGTCTCGGCGGCGGCCGGCGTCCTCGAGGACCTTGAACGGACCGCCCGGCATCCGCCAGGCCTGGGCGAGCCGCACCAGTGCCCGGAGCGTCGCGGCGTCGGCCCTGCGCCGGACGAGCCAGGCGAAGACCACGAGCAGCGCGACCCAGGCCAGCAGCCAGCACACCGCCACCGCGGCGACCGTCAGAGGCAGCATCGTCCACGAGCCCACCGTCGCGCTCCCGTCACACCGTCGTCCCGCCCCACGACCCTGTGACCCCGCGACCTGAAGCCGTCCAGGCTAGTCCTGCGCACGTGCAGCTGCAATCGCTTCCAGGCGAAGTGGATCAACGTCGTCGCCCGTCCCGGACGTCAGGGCAGGTGCAGCCAGGAGCGGAGGAGCTGGTACCCGACGAAGCTCACCGTGTCGAGGATCGTGTGGGCGACGATGAGCGGCATCACCCGGCCGCGCCGCCGGAACCACTCGGCGAACACGACGCCCATGACGGCGTTGCCGAGGAACGGCCCGAAGCCCTGGTAGAGGTGGTACGAGCCGCGCAGCAGGGCGCTCATGCCGGTGGCCACCCAGGGGTTCACGCCGAGCTGCCGCAGCCGCGTGAGCAGGTAGCCGACGACGATGACTTCCTCGAGGACGGCGTTCTTGACCGCTTGCAGGACGAGCACCGGCAGGGTCCACCAGTAGGCGTTGAGGTTGGCCGGGACGATGGTGGCGGTGATGCCGAGGGCATGGCCGATGAGGTAGAGCGCGATACCGGGCAGCCCGATCACGGCGGCGAGCAGGGCCCCGGCGCCGAGGTCGGCGAGCGGGCGGGTGCCGTCCAGCCCGAGCCGGCGCGTCACGGGGACGGGGGTCCGGTCGCCCGCCAGCAGCCACAGCGCGAGCGCCACCGGCACGAGCGTGAAGGCGATCCCGACGAGCTGGTACGTGAGGTCGAGGTACGGGCGGGAGCTCTGGGAGTTGTTGAGGGTGGCGGTGGCCTCCGAGAGCGGACCGCGGGTGAGGTCGGCGATCAGGCTGATGATCGCGTAGACGCCGGACTGGCCGAGCGAGACGCCCAGGACGATCCAGATCTCCGCCTTGAGCCGGCCCCTGCTGACGTCGACGGCCGGCTCGATGGTCACACCGCTCATTGTGCGGTTGCTAACGTGCCTGCCCGACATCGGATCGGACGCGGAGGAGCGAGCGATGCCCAGCGTGCTGTCGGGGACCCCCCGGGAGGACGGCTACCGGATGCCCGCGGAGTGGGAGCCGCACGAGGGCTGCTACCTCGTCTGGCCCGAGCGTCCGGACACCTGGCGGAACGGCGGCAAGCCCGCTCAGGCGGCGTGGGTCGCGCTCGCCGAGGCGATCGCGGCGAGCGAGCCGGTCACGGTGGTCGCCTCCGGGGGCCAGTGGCGCAACGCCCGCGCACGCCTGCCATCCACGGTCCGGGTGGTCGAGGCCAGCACGAACGACGCGTGGGTGCGGGACACGGGGCCCACCTTCGTCGTCGACGGGGCCGGCGGCCTGCGGGCCGTCGACTGGCGGTTCAACGCCTGGGGCGGGCTGCGCGGGGGGCTGTTCTTCCCGTGGGACGACGACGACGTGCTCGGGCGGAAGATCGCCGAGCTCGAAGGCGTCGACTGCTACCAGCCGCCGATCGTCCTGGAGGGCGGGTCCATCGACGTCGACGGCGAGGGCACGGCGCTGACGACGTCCGAGTGCCTGCTCGACCCGAACCGGAACCCGGACCTCGGCCGGGAGGAGATCGAGCGGTACCTGGTCGACCACCTCGGGCTGCAGAAGGTCGTCTGGATCCCGCGCGGTGTGCACCTGGACGAGACCGACGGGCACGTGGACAACATGGCGCGCTTCGTCGCCCCCGGCGTCGTCGTCCTCACGTGGACGCACGACACGTCCGACCCGCAGTACGAGCGGTCGGCCGAGGCGCTCGACGTGCTCCGCTCGGCGACGGACGCCCGGGGCCGGGCCATCGAGGTCGTGCTGCTGCACCAGCCCGGTCCGCTGACGATCACGCCGGAGGAGGCGGCCGGGCTCGACGTCGTCGACGGCACGCAGTCGCGGCCCGCCGGCGGCCGCATGGCCGGGTCCTACGTCAACTGCTACATCGGGAACTCGGTGGTCGTCGTGCCCGTGTTCGACGACCCGCACGACGAGTCCGCTCTGGCCACCTACGCCGCCCTCTTCCCCGGGCGTCGCGTGGTCCCCGTGCCCGGCCGGGAGATCCTGCTCGGCGGGGGGAACGTGCACTGCGTGACCCAGCAGGTCCCCTCCGTGTGACCGGCTCCGTCAGGAGTCGCGCTTGTCCTCGGTGTGGGCGAACTCGTCGGTGTCATGATCCTCGCCGCGCTCCGCGTCTCCGAAGATCTTGCGGCCTGGGCTGTCGTCCTGGGGCGACACCTGGTTCATCGCCGCGAGCTCCGGGTGGTGCAGGTCGAAGGCGGGGGACTCGGAGCGGATGCGCGGCAGGGAGTCGAAGTTGTGCCGCGGCGGTGGGCAACTCGTGGCCCACTCCAGGGAACGGCCGGTACCCCACGGATCGTCCACCGTGACGCGCTCCCCGCGTCGCCAGGTGACGTAGATGTTGACCAGGAACGGGATCATCGAGGCGCCGAGGATGAAGGAGCCGACCGTGGAGATCCGGTTGTAGGTCGTGAAGCCGTCCTCGGGCAGGTAGTCGGCGTAGCGGCGCGGCATGCCCTCGACGCCCAGCCAGTGCTGGATGAGGAACGTCGTGTGGAACCCGATGAAGAGCATCCAGAAGTTGATCTTGCCGAGCGTCTCGTTGAGCATGGTGCCGGTCCACTTCGGCCACCAGAAGTAGAAGCCGGCGAAGAGCGGCGAACACGACCGTGCCGAACACCACGTAGTGGAAGTGGGCCACGACGAAATAGCTGTCGGAGAGGTGGAAGTCCAGTGGCGGGCTGGCCAGGATGACGCCGGTGAGGCCGCCGAAGAGGAACGTGATCAGGAACCCGATCGCGAACATCATCGACGTGGTGAAGACGACCTGACCGCGCCACATCGTGCCGATCCACGTGAAGAACTTGATCCCCGTGGGTATCGCGATGAGCATCGTCATGAGCGCGAAGAACGGCAGTGCCACCTGGCCCGTGACGTACATGTGGTGGGCCCACACCGAGACCGACAGCCCGGAGATGGCGATCGTCGCGAAGACCAGGCTCCGGTACCCGAACACGGGCTTGCCGGAGAACACGGGGATGACCTCGGTGATGACCCCGAAGAAGGGCAGCGCGATGATGTACACCTCGGGATGGCCGAAGAACCAGAACAGGTGCTGCCACAGGATCGGCCCGTAGTCCTCGGCCCGGAAGATCGGTGCGCCGAGCACCCGGTCGGCGAGCAGCGCCAGCAGCGCGGCGGCCAGCAGCGGGAAGGCCATGAGGACGAGCACCGACGTGAGCAGGATGTTCCAGGTGAAGATCGGCATCCGCCACATGGTCATGCCGGGCGCGCGCATGCAGACGATCGTCACGATGAAGTTGACCGAGCCGAGGATCGTGCCGAAGCCGGCGAGCGCGAGCCCGGCGACCCACATGTTCCCGCCGTATCCGGGGGACCCCAACTGGGTGGAGAGCGGCGTGTAGGCCGTCCAGCCGAAGTCTGCCGGCCCGCTGGGGAAGAGGAACCCGGCCGTCGCGATGATCCCGCCGAAGAGGAAGAACCAGAACGACAGCGCGTTGAGCCGGGGGAACGCCACGTCCGGCGCGCCGATCTGCAACGGCATGACCGCGTTGGCCAGGCCTGCGAAGGTCGGCGTCGCGAAGAGCAGCAGCATCAGCGTGCCGTGCATCGTGAAGAGCTGGTTGTACTCCTCCTTCGTGTTCACGATCTGCAGGCCCGGGCTGAACAGCTCGGCCCGGATGAGCAGGGCCATGACGCCCGCCAGGAGGAAGAACGCGAAGGACGCGACCAGGTACATGTAGCCGATCAGCTTGTGGTCGGTCGTCGTGATGAGCGCGAGCCAGCGCGGGCCGGTCTTCGCCCGGACGACGGGTACGGCGAAGGGCCGGTCCGCGGTGGCGCTCCGGTCGAACGTCGTGGTCATGGCCGCTCCCGTGCGTCGGTGGTGCGGGACGAATCGGGCGTGCCCGAGCGGGTCAAGCCAAGCACGCCGGAGCGAGGACCGCTACTCCTCCCCGCCCGGCACGCACCACGGGGCGAGACGCGCTCGACGCCCGAGCCCCCCGCCCGCGAGACTCGCCTCATGCAGGACGCCGCCTGGTTCCCGCTCGCCGCCTCGGACGCGGTCGCCGCGACGCCCGTCGAGGCCGAGGCCGGCGGCGTCCGGTGGCTGGCCTACCGGCCGGAGCCGGGCGCCCCCGCCGCCGTCGTCGAGGCCCGCTGCCCGCACCGCCTGGTCCGGCTCGTGCACGGCACCCGGGTGGGCGACCGGCTGCGCTGTCCGTACCACGGGTGGGAGTTCGGAGCGGACGGCGCGTGCGCCGTCATCCCGTCCAACGGTTCGGATGCAGCCGTCCCGCCCCGGGCCCGGCTGCGGACGCCCTGGGGAGTGCGCGAGGAGGGCGGGACGATCTGGATCGCCCCGGCCGCTCCCGGCGGCCCCGACGCCGGCCCTGACCGGCGGGCGGAGGAGCAGGTGCTGACGAACGTGGACGCCGGTCTGCGCTCCGGCTGGCACCCGGTCGCGCTCAGAAGCGAGCTGCCCTCGACCGTCCGCCTGCTCGGCCGGACCTACGCCGTGGCGACGGCGCCGGGCGGCGTCCGCGTCGACCCGGTCGGGAGCGGGCCGCCACCAGCGGCCGTCGCCGAACGCTTCGGTGTCGTGTTCGCTGCTCCTGAGTCGCCGCGCACCCCGCTGCTCGACGTCCCCGAGGACGCCGATCCGCTGTACGCCCAGGGCTGGCTCGTGCCGGAGCGCTCGGCCAGCCCGGCCGGGGTCCTCGCGGAGAACTTCCTCGACGTCGCGCACTTCCCGTTCGTGCACGCCGGGACCTTCGGCGCCGCCGAGCAGACCTACGTCGAGCCGTTCGAGGTCTCGCCCACCACGGACGGACTGACCAGCGTGCAGGAGCAGTGGTTCGACAACCCGGGGGATCCCGGCGTCGCGGCGGGCGTCCGGCCCGTCCGGCAGCGCCGCCGCGCCACCTACACCTACCGCTGGCCCTTCCAGCTGTCTCTGCGCCTCGAGGAGCTGGACGCCGGCGCCGTGAAGACCATCGTCTTCCTGCTGCAGCCCGAGGACGCCGGGTCGACCCGGATCTACACGAAGATGCTGCTGCACGGCATCGGCGGTGTGCCGGTCCCGCCGCCGGACGTCGTGGCCGAGGAGGTCGCGTTCGAGGTCGCCGTCCTCGCCGAGGACCTGGAGCTGCAGCGCGCCATGACGGTGCGCGGCCTGCCCCTGCGGCTGCGCGACGAGCTGCACGTACGCTCCGACCGCAGCGGCGTCGCGCTGCGCCGCGTGCTCGCGCACTTCACCGAGGGCTAGGAGGACGCGTGGACCTGCTGCTGCGCAACGCCCGCCTGCTCGGCCGGGACGACGTCGTCGACGTCGGGGTCGCCGACGGCCGGGTGCACGCCCTGGCCCCCGGTCTGGACGCCGCGGCGCAGGACGCCGAGGTGATCGACCTCGAGGGCCGGCTCGTGACGCCGCCGCTCGTCGAGCCGCACATCCACCTCGACGCCGTCCTCACCGTCGGCCAGCCGCGGGCGAACGCCAGCGGGTCGCTCTTCGAGGGGATCGCGGTCTGGGCGGAACGGGTGGCGACGCTCACCGAGGAGGACGTCCAGGCCCGCGCCCGGGAGGTGCTGCTGTGGCAGCTCGCGAACGGGGTGCAGACGGTCCGCAGCCATGTCGACGTGTGCGACGCGACGTTCCGCGCGTTCAACGCGCTGACCGCACTGCGGGAGGAGTTCCGCGGCGTCGTCGACCTCCAGCTCGTCGCGTTCCCGCAGCAGGGGATCTACGGGTACGAGGGCGGCGAGGCCCTGATGCGTCGCGCCGTCGAGCACGGCGCGGACGCCGTCGGCGCGATCCCGCACTTCGAGCTCACCCGCGAGGACGGCGTGGAATCGGTGCGGTTCGCGTTCGCCCTCGCCGACGACTACGGGCTGCTCGTGGACATCCACTGCGACGAGACGGACGACGACCACTCCCGGTTCGTCGAGGTCATGGTCGCGGAGACGATCCGGCGCCGGATGCGCGGCCGGGTGACCGCCAGCCACACCACCGCGATGCACTCGTACAACAACGCCTACGCCAGCCGGCTGATCACCAACATCGCCCGCGCCGGCCTGAACATGGTGACCAACCCCCTGGACAACTCGGTGCTGCAGGGCCGGTTCGACACCGGGCCGATCCGGCGCGGGCACACCCGGGTCAAGGAGCTCGTCGCCGCCGGCGTGAACGTCGCGATCGGCCACGACTCCGTCATGGACCCGTGGTACCCGCTCGGCTACGGCGACCCGGCCCAGGCGGCCTTCGTCCTCGCGCACTTCGGGCACATGAGCGGCGCGACGGAGCTGCCGTACCTCCTCGAGATGATCACGCTCAACCCGGCGCGGGCGCTCGGCGTCGACGCCGGCGGCGTCCGGGTCGGCGGCCCGGCGAGCCTCGTCGTCTTCGACGCGCCGACCCCGGAGGACGCGCTGCGCCGGGTGACGCCGCGGTTCCTCGTGCTGCGCGACGGCGTCGTCGTCGCCCGCACCCGGCCGGCGACCACGACCGTGACGACCTTCGGCGAGACCCGCGAGGTCACCTTCCTCCGCCCCACCACATGACTTTGCGCTGATCATGCAATCCGCGTTGATCTGTAACCGACGGGACACAGATCAACGCGGATTGCATGATCAGCGCAGGGTGGGGTCGGCGGCCCAGCGGATGCCGCCGAGCAGGTGGGCGCGGAAGTCCGGCTCGTCGTACGACTCGTCGGTGTGGCCCATCCCGGTGTAGAAGGCACGGCCGCCGCCGTAGGTGTGGCACCAGGCGATCGGGTGGTCCGCGCCCATGCCCCCGCCGTCGTACGTGGACTCGTCGACGGTCGCGAGCACGTGCACGCCCGGGCGCGGGTTCGTCCGGTAGTCGTACCACTCGTCGAACCGCGTCCAGCGGGTCGGCAGGTGCGCGGTCGCGGCGTGGGTGCCGTCCTCGATCCGCACGACCGCCTGCTGCGGCACCGGATGCGACCGGAACCAGGCGCCGACGAGCCCCCCGTACCACGGCCAGCCGTACTCGGTGTCCGCGGCGGCGTGGACGCCGACGTAGCCACCGCCGTCCGCGATGTACGCCTCGAAGGCCGCCCGCCCGTCGTCGTCCAGCACGTCCCCGCTGGTCAGCGCCCAGACCACGACGGCGTACCGGCTCAGGTTCGCCGGGCTGAACGCGGCGGGGTCCTCCGTGGGGTGCACGGCGAAGCCGGCCGCCGTTCCCAGCTCCTGGATCGCGCTCACGGCGGCGGGGATCGAGTCGTGCCGGAACCCGGTCGTGCGGGAGAAGACGAGCACGGCCGGGCCCGGCGGATCGGATCGCATGAAGGGACTCGGGGGGAACGGAGCGGTCAGCCCGGGAGGGCGAGGGCCTCGTCGGTGCGGTCGCGCTGGACGCGGAAGAGCGTGGCGTAGAGCGCCGCCGCCAGCAGGAAGCCGACCTCGAAGGCGATGTCACCGAGCGAGGAGTTCGTGCGGGCCACGTACCCGACGAACTGCTGCTGGTTGGAGAACAGCAGGATCGAGACCGCACCCGCGACGAACATGGAGACCCAGCCCGCCCACGGGTTGTGCCTCGCGTCGAAGAGGAAGCCGTCCACGCGGTGCCGTCGGCGCAGGTACCAGTCGGTGAACACCACGCCGAGCCACGGGCCGATCCAGTACGCGATGATCAGCAGGAAGTTCTCGTACCGGCTGGGGTCCTCGAGGCTGGTGTAGGCGAGCACGAAACCGATGGCGCCGAAGACGACGGAGACGATGGCCCGGCGCAGCGTCAGCGACAGCCGGAACCCCAGGGCGAGGAACGAGAGGGTGCCGGAGTAGATGTTGATCGCGTTCGCGGAGATCGCGCCGATGGTGATCGCGAGCAGCACGAGGTCGGCGATCAGGGTCGGCATGCTGAAGGTGAAGGCGCCGGTGGGAGTGGCGTCCTGCGGCGCCGCGACGGTCGCCGAGAGCGCTCCGACGACTTCGAGCACGACGCACGAGACGAAGACACCCAGCGCGGCCCAGACGAAGGTGGCCCGCTTGTCCACGTCTCGCCGGAAGTAGCGGGTGTAGTCGCTCGCATAGGGGTTCCACCCGGCCGCGTAGCCGAACGTCGCCCCCAGGGTGATCAGGAATCCGCCGATGCCGCCGCCGCCGGCCGCCGCCGACGGGTGCGCCTTGCCCACGATGACGACCGTCGCCAGCACGAAGGCGACGGCGAGCAGGGGGAACGCGACGCGCTCGAAGGCGTGCAGGAAGTTGTGCCCGAGGTAGGCAATGGTGATCTGGGCCGCCACGACGACGACCAGGCAGAGCCACTTCGGCAACGACGTCAGCGTGTTCAGCGCCAGGGTGCCGCTCACGCTGTTCACGGCGAACCAGCCGATACCCGCCGTGACGGAGTTCAGGCCGGCCGGCAGGATGTTGCCACGGAACCCGAACGGGATCCGCGACTGGATCATCTGCGGGACCCCCAACCACGGCCCTCGCGTGCCGAGCAGCCCGTGCGAGAGTGCGCCCAGCGCGGTGCCGAGCACGATGGCCAGTGTCGCCTGCCAGAACGTCTGGCCGAAGGCGACGATCGCGAGCACGCCGACGAAGACGGTGGCGAACTCGAGGTTGGGCGACATCCACGTCCAGAACAGCGACAGCGGACGGCCGTGCCGCTCGTCGAGGGGGATGAACTCCGCGCCGCCGGGCTCGACGGCGACGACGCGGTCGCCGTACTCGCCTTCCCGGATCTCGGCGGGGATGGACGGCGTTGCGCCGGTCTCGGTGGCCACGGAACCATCCTCGGGTCGGAGAGGAGTGCGGTCGCGCGCAGCGTAGCGGGGTCGGGAGCCGGCGGAAAGGATCTGCCGTTGCGCCGCTGTTACCGATCGGTTCGCCGCCGCCGCGGGTGGACCGCGGCCCGAGCCGGGACCGCGGTCCGGGGGAGGATGGACCCGTGCCGGAACCCCTCGAGCCCGCCCTCGCGCGGCTGCGCGCGCTGGTCGTCGACCCCGAACGCCTGGTCCGGGCGGTGGCCGCCGGCAGGCGGCGCGGGACGCAGCCCTCGGTGGTGCGGGCCGAGCTCCGGCCGGTGCGGCTCAAGACGGGCCTGCACCTGCAGGTAACCACGACGGACGGCCGGGTGCCGACGACGGCGAACCACGCGCCCGGCCCGGACGCCGGACGCGCCGTCGACGCGCTGCTCGCCGAGCCGTTCGCCAATTGGCACGTGGAGACGCGCGAGGAGGTGATCCAGCTGCGGGTCACGAAGAGCGGTGACGCGCAGGTGCACCGGACGGCGTCGGACCGACCGGTCGCGGACGACGCGCACGACCGCGCCAAGCACCACCTGCTCGACCCCGGCGACCCCCTGTTCGGGGCCCTCGGGGCGGACGCGGACAAGCGCCGCCAGGTCGACGCCTTCCTCCGGCAGCTCGTGGCCGTCACCGGTCGCACCGATCGAGCGTGCCCGCGCGGAGGACCGGCCGCTGCGCGTCGTGGATCTCGGCTGCGGCAACGCCTACCTGACCTTCGCCGCCCACCGTTACCTCGCCGGCCGGCTGCCGAACGGCGTGCGGACGCTCGGCGTCGACGTCCGGCCCGATCTCGTCGACCGGAACACCACGCTCGCCACCCAGCTCGGCCTCGAGGGCCTCACGTTCGCCGTCGGCACGATCGAGGCGGCGGACCCCGGCGGGGCCGTCGACGTCGTCCTGGCCCTGCACGCCTGCGACACGGCGACGGACGACGCGCTGGCGCGGGCCGTCGACTGGCGGGCGCCGGTCGTCCTGGCCGCCCCCTGCTGTCACCACGACGTGCAGCGCCAGCTCGACGAGGCCCGCGCGGCCGGGCTGACCCCGCCGGAGCCGCACGCCGCGCTCGTCCGGCACCCGATCCTGCGGGAGCGGTTCGCCGACGTGCTCACCGACACATTCCGGTCGCAGCTGCTGCGCCTGGCCGGCTACCGCGTCGACGTCGTCGAGTTCGTGGATTCGAGGCACACCCCGCGCAACGCCCTGCTCCGCGCCGAGCACCGGGACCGCTGGGGCGGGCCGCCCGACGAGGCGCTGCTCGCGGAGCACGCCGAGCTGGCCGCCGCCTGGCACGTGCGGCCCGCCCTCAGCGACCGGCTGCAGGGGGTGCTGCCCCTGGCCGCTGGCGACCGGCAGTGAGGCTCGCCGACCGGCTCGACGGCGTGCTGCCGCTGCCCGCCGGCGCCCGGTAGTGAGGCCCGCCCCCGTCGCCGCCGCTCTGCTCGCGTTCTCGGCGTCCGCGCTCCTCCTGCTCGCGCCGCCGGCGGCTGCCGCCGGCCCGGCCGTCGACCGGCGGGTCGGCGATCCGCGGATCACCGAGTCGTCCGGGCTCGCGGTCAGCCCGACGCATGCGGGCGTGCTCTGGACCCACGACGACTCCGGCAACCCTCCGCTGCTCTTCGCCCTGGCGCCCTCGGGCCGGGTCACCGGCACGGTGCGCATCACGGGCGTGCCGGACGTCGACTGGGAGGCGATGGCCGCGTTCCGCGATCCGGCCGGCCGCGCCTGGCTCGCGGCGGCCGACATCGGGGACAACCAGGCCCAGCGGCCGTCCGTAGAGGTGGACGTCGTCCCGGAACCGGCCCGGCTGGGCACGGACGTCGAGCCCGCGCGCCTGCGCCTGCGGCTGCGCTATCCGGACGGACCGCGGGACGCCGAGACGCTGCTCGTCGACAGCAGCCGCCGCCGGATGTGGATCGTCAGCAAGGGTCTCTTCACCGGCACCGTGTACGCCGTGCCCTCCTCGGCGTGGGACGGCACGGTGCCCGACCGGCCCGCCACACGGTCCGCCACGCTGGTGCCGGTCGGCACGGTCCCGCTCGTGCTCGTGACCGACGGGACGGTGGCGCCCGACGGCACCGTGCTGCTGCGGACCTACGGCGACCTCGCCGCGTTCGACCCGTTCCCCGTCGACCCCGGCGGCCGCTTCCTGACGCCCCGCGCCACCGCCGGGCTGCCCTCCCAGCAGCAGGGCGAAGGACTCACCCTGGAGCCGGACGGCCGGTCGGTGCTCCTCTCCAGCGAGGGGAGCGACCAGGCCGTGCTCCGCGTGCCACTCCCGGACGACATCCGGGCGCTCCTCGGGCCGCCGCCCGCGACCCCGAGCCCGGCGGCGACGCGGCCGTCGAGGACGCCCAGCGCGTCCTCGCATCCCGCGCCGGCCGTGGCGCCGGACGGTGCGGACGGCGGCTTGCTCCGGGTCGGCGCGCTGACCGGCGGCGCGATCGCCGGGCTCGCCGCCGTCGTCGCGCTCACCGTCGCGGCCGTCGGCGTCCGGCGCCGCCCGGCGAACGGGAACCGTGGCCCGCGGCGCCCGCGGACCTGACGAGAGAGAGGACCCTAGAGGCGCTCGACCACGTGGTCGACGCAACGGGTGAGCGCCTCGACGTCGTCCGGCTCGATCGCGGGGAACATCGCGATCCGCAACTGGTTGCGGCCGAGCTTGCGGTACGGCTCGGTGTCGACGATGCCGTTGGCGCGCAGGATCTTCGCGACGGCGGCGGCGTCGACGGCGGCGTCGAGGTCGATCGTCCCGACGACCTGGCTGCGGTGCGCGGGGTCGGCCACGAAGGGCGTGGTGTACGCGGTCCGCTCCGCCCAGCCGTAGAGGCGCGACGCCGAGTCCGCCGTCCGGCTCGTCGCCCACCCGAGGCCGCCCCGGCCGTTCATCCACTCGATCTGGTCGGCGAGCAGAGCGAGGGTCGCGACGCCCGGGGTGTTGTACGTCTGGTCCTTGCGGGAGTTGTCGATCGCGGTGACGAGGTCGAAGAAGTCGGGGATCCACCGGCCCGACGCGGCGATCTCGTCGACCCGGGCCAGCGCGGCGGGGGAGAGGATCGCCAGCCAGAGGCCGCCGTCCGAGGCGAAGGACTTCTGCGGGGCGAAGTAGTAGACGTCGGCCTCGCGGACGTCCACCGGCAGGCCGCCGGCGCCGGACGTGGCGTCGATGACGACGAGGGCGTCGGCGTCCGCACCCTCCACCCGGCGCACCGGCGCCATCGCCCCGGTCGACGTCTCGTTGTGCGCCCAGGCGTAGACGTCGACGCCCGGCTGCGCCGTGGGCACCGGTACGGTGCCGGGCTCCCCGCTGACGACGACCGGGTCGGCGAGGAAGGGCGCCCTGCGGGTGACGGCCGCGAACTTGCTGGAGAACTCCCCGAACGCGAGGTGCTCGGCGCGCTCGCGGACCAGCGTGAACGCGGCGATGTCCCAGAACGCCGTCGCACCGCCGTTGCCGAGCACGACCTCGTACCCCTCCGGGAGGTCGAAGAAGCTCGCGAGGCCGGTCCGGACGCGGCGCACCAGGTCCTTGACCGGCTGCTGCCGGTGCGACGTGCCGAGCACCGTGGTGGCGATCGACTGCAGGTGGGCAACCTGCTCGGGCCGGACCTTGCTGGGCCCGGATCCGAAGCGTCCGTCGGAGGGCTTGAGGTCGGCGGGGATCTGGACGGCGGGGGCGGTGGTCGTGCTCACGTCTCGAGTGTCTCCCACCGGCCCGATCGCCCGCGGCCCCGGCCGCATGCCGGACGCGCTCGCCGGCGCAGGCGGTTCAGCTGACCAGGCCGGGGTGCGCCGTGGCGGCGTCCCAGCCGGCGACGTCCTCCGGCGGCCGCGGGCCGGGGCCCACGTAGCGGGCACTGGGCCGGACCAGCCGGCCGGTCCGCTTGTGCTCGAGGATGTGCGCCGACCAGCCGGCCGTCCGGGCGCAGGTGAACATCGGGGTGAACATCCGGGAGGGGACGCCGGCGAAGTCGAGCACCACCGCCGCCCAGTACTCGACGTTCGTCGCGAGCACGCGGTCGGGCCGGCGGGACTGCAACTCGCCCAGCGCCGCCTCCTCGAGCGCCTTGGCGACCTCGTACCGCGGCGCGCCGAGGCGCTCGGCGGTCGCGCGCAGCACCCGGGCACGGGGGTCCTCCGCGCGGTAGACGCGGTGGCCGAAGCCCATGAGCCGCTCGCCGCGGTCGAGCACGCTCTTCACGTAGCCGAGCGCGTCGCCGGTCTTCTCCACGGCCTCGATCATGTGGAGCACGCGGGACGGGGCACCGCCGTGCAGCGGACCGCTCATCGCGCCCACGGCGCCGGAGAGGCAGGCCGCGACGTCCGCGCCGGTGCCGGCGATCACCCGGGCGGTGAAGGTCGAGGCGTTCATACCGTGCTCCGCCGCGGAGACCCAGTACGCGTCCACGGCCTCGACGTGCCGCGGGTCCGGCTCGCCCCGCCAGCGGATCATGAACCGCTCGACGATCGTGCGGCCCTTGTCGACCTCGCGCTGCGGGACCATCGGGACGTCGAGCCCCCGGGCGGACTGCGCGATGAACGACAGCGCCATGACGGAGGCCCGGGCCAGGTCGTCGCGGGCCTGCTCGGGGGTGATGTCGAGCAGCGGGCGGAACCCCCAGATCGGCGCGAGCTGCGCGAGGGCGCTCTGGACGTCGACCCGCACGTCCCCGGTGTGGACGGGCAGCGGGAACGGCTCGGCCGGCGGGAGGCCGGGGTTGAACTCGTTGTCCACGAGCAGGCCCCACACGTTGCCGAAGGAGACCCGGCCGACCAGATCGGTGATGTCCACGCCGCGATAGCGCAGCGCCCCGCCCTCCTTGTCGGGCTCGGCGATCTCCGTCTCGAAGGCGATGACCCCCTCGAGGCCCGGGACGAAGTCGGACATCTTCGCGCTCCTCCTCTGACCGCGGCGGTGCGGTCCACAATGCCGCCGCGGTCGGCGGCGGTGTTCTGCCCTGGCTGGTGGGCCGTGCTCGTGTGTCGGTGGCCCCGACGGTACGCGCTCACGACGACAAACTGATGAGGTGATGGCCACACCGATCCCGGCGCCCGAGCCCGACCCCGTCTTCGCTCAGCGGCGCGTCTCCTACGAGGCCGGCGCCCTCGACGAGGCGGACCTCGAAGAGCACCCGCTGGCCCAGTTCCGGCGCTGGTACGACGACGCGGTCGGGGCCGGGCTCCCCGAGCCCAATGCCATGGTCCTGGCGACCGCGGACGCCGCCGGCGCACCCTCCGCCCGGACGGTCCTGCTCAAGGAGGCCGACGCGCGCGGCTTCGTGCTGTACACGAACTACACCTCGCGGAAGGCGGCGGAGCTGGCGGGGGGTCGCGCGGCCCTGCTCTTCCCGTGGCACCCGATCCACCGGCAGGTCGGCGTCCGGGGCCTGGTGGAGAAGGTGCCGCGCGAGGAGTCGGCGGCCTACTTCGCGACGCGCCCCTGGGGTTCGCGGATCGGCGCCTGGGCGAGCCGGCAGTCCGCCGTCGTCCCGGGGCGCGACGTGCTCGAGGCCCGGTGGCAGGAGCTCGCCGACCGCTGGCCGGACCGCGGTCGCCCCGACGACGTCCCGCTGCCCGAGCACTGGGGCGGCTACCTGATCCGCCCGGTCGAGGTCGAGTTCTGGCAGGGCCGCCCCTCGCGGCTGCACGACCGGCTCGTGTTCGTGCCCCGGGACGAGGCCGGCGTGCCGCGGCTGGACGACCCGGACGGGTGGCGGGTGGAGCGTCGCCAGCCGTGAGCCCCCGGGCAGGACGCGGGGCCGGTTCCGTCCCCGGAACCGGCCCCACGCCTCATGCCTCAGGTCGTCAGCGGAGCCTGCCTGCCACCGCCGCGTAGGCGTTGACGATGCCGTGCCCGTAGAACCCGTTGAAGGTCACGCCGCCCTGGCAGAGGTGGTCTGCCGTCGCGACCGTGCCGTCCGGCAGGATCCGCTCGTAGTGGAACAGCCGGGGCTGCGGGCAGGCCTGCGGGACCGCGCTCCGGTAGAGCAGCTTCGTCACCGTCGCCGGGGCCAGGGTGAGGCCGGGGGGGCACCTGGGGCCCGTCGTCAGGGGATGGTGGGAATCGGCTGAGAACGCCCGTATCCGGGCAGGCAACAGCCCGCGGGTTCCTCCCGTCTGATCGGGAGGGCGCCGTGCTGGACGAGGCACGACCCCCGCGGGCTGCGGTGACTGCCTGGTTCTCGCCGGCTGCTGGCAGCCGGTGGAAGCACCCGATCACCGGGATCGGGGCAGTCCGTCCGAAGGACAGCGGCTAGCGGACAGCCACCTCACGCGTCCGATTGATATCCAACTCCGGACCACCTCCTTTCCCGTGTACGGCGAACCTACGTCGGCCCTCGCGAGGACGCCAAGCGGATTGGCGGCGTGTTCGCCGTGAGCACAGCAGGTGACGAGTCCTCGCGATGATCGACGCGGATCACATGATCGCTGCGAGCGAGGGGAGGGGTGTCGGAGGGCGGTCGTAGCCTGGGGACATGAGCGAGACGACGGGGGTCGCCGGCCCGTGGCGGCGGCCTGCGCCGACGCCCCGGCAGCAGCGGATCGACCTGCTCGTGGCCCTCGCGCTCGCCGCCGGCGCGGTCGCGAGCGTGCTCCTGGCCCGGGCCGCCGACGTGGACCTGGGGCGTACCCCGCCGGCCCCCGTCGAGGAGATCCTCTGGTGCCTCGCGGTCAGCCTGCCGCTCGCGCTGCGTCGCCGCGCCCCGCTCGTCGTGCTCGTCCTCGTCTCCGCCGCGTTCATCGGCCTCCAGGCCCGCTACGTCGCCGAGACCCAGCTCTCGAGCATCTGCCTGTTCCTCGCCCTCTTCACCGCCGGTGCCTGGGCCACCGACCGCACGTTGGGCCGGGCCGTCCGGCTGGTCGTCGTGGTCGTCATGTTCGCGTGGCTCGCCTACGTGCTGTCCGCGACCGCCTGGGCGGATCACGACCAGAGCAACGGCGCCGACCGGCTGCTGCCGCCGGCCACGGCGAGCATGATCTGGCTGACCGCCGTCAACGTGCTGTACTTCGGCGCCGCCTGGTTCTTCGGCGAGCTCGCCTGGCGGCAGGCCCGCCAGCAGGCCCTGCTCGAGGAGCGCACGGTCGAGCTGGCGCACCAACGTGACGAGAACGCCCGACGCGCCGTCCTCGCCGAGCGGGTCCGGATCGCGCGGGAGCTGCACGACGTGGTGGCCCACCACGTGAGCGTCATGGGCGTCCAGGCGGGCGCCGCCCGGGTCGTCCTCGACCGCGACCCCGAGCAGACCCGGGGCGCCCTGGCCGGGATCGAGGCGGGCGCACGCGCGGCGCTGGACGAGATGCACCGGCTGCTCGGCGTCCTGCGCGACCCCGACGTCGTCCCCGCCGGCGCCGACGCCGGTCGGGAAGCGCCGCCACCGGGCCTCGAGGCCGTCCCCGCGCTGCTCGAGCACGCCCGGGCCGCGGGCCTCGCGGTCGAGTTCGCGGAGGTCGGCGAGCGCGCCGGCGTCCCCGGCAGTGTCGGCCTCTCCGCGTACCGGATCGTCCAGGAGGCCGTGACCAACACCATCCGCCACGCGGCCGCGACGAGGATCGACGTCCGTGTGCGCCACCTCGCCGGCGCGCTGGAAGTCGAGGTCGTCGACGACGGACGCGCCGCGGCCCGCTCGCTGGGAGACGCGGGCCGGCGGGGCCTGGGGCAGGCCGGTATGCGCGAGCGCGTCGGGCTGCACGGCGGCGAGCTCGAGGTCGGGCCGCGGCCGGCGGGCGGATACCGGGTGCGCGCCCGGCTCCCGTTGCCGGCCGAGGCGCGCGCGGCGGAGCGCCAGCCCGAGGTCGTCCCGTGACCCTCGCACGAGCGCCGTACGCATGAGCGCTGTCGGATGAGCGAGGAGGACCTCGGGCGCGTGCGGGTCCTCCTCGCCGACGACCAGGACCTCGTCCGGGCCGGCTTCCGCATGATCCTCGCCGCCCAGGGGGACGTCGACGTCGTCGGCGAGGCCCGCGACGGCGAGGAGGCGGTCGTGCTGGCCCGCCGCGAACGGCCGGACGTCGTGCTCATGGACGTCCAGATGCCGCGTCTCGACGGGCTCGGCGCCACCCGCCGGATCGTCGCCGACGGCAGCGCGCGCGTCGTCATGGTCACGACCTTCGACCGCGACGACTACCTCTTCGAGTCGCTGCGCGCCGGTGCCAGCGGGTTCCTGCTCAAGAACTCCGACGCCGGAGGACCTCGTCGCCGCCGTCCGGACGGTCGCGCGCGGCAACGCGCTGCTCGCGCCCGAGGTCACCCGCCGGGTGGTCGAGGCCGCGGCCGGCCGCTTCCGGCCGCCCGTCACCGCCGAGCACGCCGACCGCCTCGCGGAGCTCACCGAACGCGAGCACGAGGTCCTGCGGCTGCTGGGGCGCGGATTGAGCAACGGCGAGATCGCGCGGCGCCTGTTCGTCGGCGAGGCCACCGTCAAGACCCACGTCTCGCGCGTGCTCCTCAAGCTGGACCTGCGCGACCGCGTGCAGGCGGTCGTCTTCGCCTACGAGGCGGGCCTGGTCCAGCCCGGCGGCGAGGCCGCGGGCGCCTGAGTCATCCCCGCGGCGGACGTCCGCTCCGACCGGGGGCGGACGACGGCACCGCGGGCCGCTCCGTAGCGTCGTGGCCATGCTCGAACTGCGCTCCCTGACCCGCCGCTTCGGCCCGGTCCTGGCACTCGACGACGTCAGCTTCGCGGTGCGCCCGGGCGTCCTCACCGGCTTCATCGGCGCGAACGGCGCCGGCAAGACCACGACCATGCGGATCGTCGTCGGGGTCCTCGCGCCGGACGAAGGCGAGGTGCTCTGGAGGGGCGTGCCCGCCGGGCCGCGACGAGCGGCGGCGCTTCGGCTACATGCCGGAGGAGCGGGGCCTCTACCCCAAGATGAGCGTGATCGACCAGCTCGTGTTCTTCGCCCGGCTGCACGGCTACACCCCCGAGGCGGCCGATCGCCGCGCCCGGGAGCTCCTCGACGAACTCGGCCTCGGCCCGCGCGCGGGCGACCAGCTGCAGAAGCTCTCGCTGGGCAACCAGCAGCGGGCGCAGGTGGCCGCGGCGCTCGTCCACCAGCCGGACCTGCTCGTGCTCGACGAGCCGTTCAGTGGCCTCGACCCGGTCGCCGTCGACGTCATGGCCGCCCTGCTGCGCCGGCACGCGGCGGCCGGCGTCCCGGTGCTCTTCTCCAGCCACCAGCTCGACCTCGTCGAACGACTCTGCGACGACATCGTGATCATCGATGGTGGCCGCGTCCACGCCGCCGGCCACGCCGCCATCCTGCGCGAGGAGCGCGCGGGGGCGCGCTACCACCTGCGGCTGGGCGGGGACGCCGGCTGGCTCCGGGACGAGCGCGGCCTGCGGGTGCTCGACGTCGACGGCCCACGGGCGCTGGTCGAGCTGCCCGCGCTCGCCGACGACCAACGGCTCCTCACCACCGCCCTCGCCCACGGGCCGGTGCACGAGTTCCGCCGCGCGCTGCCCACCCTCGCCGAGATCTTCCGGGAGACCGTCGCATGACCCCCAGCGCCCCTTCCCTCGTCGCCGTGGTCGCGCGCCGCGAGATCCTCGCCCGTGTCCGCGACCGGACGTTCGTCATCTCGACGATCTTCCTGCTCGTCCTGGTCGCGGTGTCGACCACCCTGCCGATCCTCCTCAGCGACCAGGGCGCGCCACGGATCACGGTCGCGGCCGTGGGTGGGCAGGCCACCGCCGTGGCCGACGCCGCCCGCACCCTCGGTGCCGCCGCCGACGCCGCCCAGACGGCGTCCGACCAGGCCCAGGGCCCGGCGCTGCCCGGGCAGGCCCCGGCCCCCGCCGCGAGGATCACCGTCGAGCAGGTTCCGGACGCCGCGGCCGCGCAGGCCCGCGTCCGCTCCGGCGCGGTCGACGCGGCGCTCGTCCCGGCTCCCGGCGCGGCTCCCGGCGCGGCTCCCGGCGCGAGCGGATTGCAGCTCGTCGGACGCCGCGAGGTGCCCTCCGAGCTGCGCGCGCTCGTGACCGCCGCCGCCGCGTCCGACGCCGTCGCGCGGCAACTCGCGGACGCCGGGGTGAACCCTGACCAGGCCCGCCGGGCGCTGGCGGCCGCGGCCGACGCGGCGCCGCAGCAACGGCTGCTCGAGCCGCCGTCGAAGAACACCGATCTGGCGCTCGCCTCCAGCACGGCGTTCGCGTTCCTGTTCTTCCTCACGACGTTCCTCTTCGGGATGGCGATCGCGCAGAGCGTGGTCGAGGAGAAGCAGAGCCGGATCGTGGAGATCCTCGTCGCGGCCGTGCCCGTCCGGGTGCTGCTCGCCGGCAAGGTGCTCGGCAACACGGCGCTCGCGCTCGGCCAGATCGTGCTGTTCGTGGCCGTCGGTCTCGCCGGCGCGAGCGTTGCCGGTCAGTCCGGGCTCGTGTCGCTGCTGCTGCGGTCCAGCCCCTGGTTCCTGATCTTCTTCCTGCTCGGGTTCCTCATGCTCGCCTGCCTCTGGGCGGCGGCCGGCGCCGTGGCCAGCCGGCAGGAGGACCTGCAGGCCACCACCGTGCCGCTGCAGGTCCTCGTCTTCGTCCCGTTCTTCGCCGCGGCCTACGTCTACACCCCGGGCACGCTGCTGACGACGCTGTCGTACATCCCGTTCACCGCGCCGATCGCGATGCCGCGCCGGCTCGCGCTCGGCGACGCCGCCTGGTGGGAGGGCCCGCTCTCGGCTCTGATCGTGGCGGCGACCGCCGTCCTGCTCGTCGCCGTGGCCACCCGGATCTACGAACGTTCCCTGCTCCGCTCGGGCGGACGCGTCGGCTGGGGGGCCGCCCTCGGCCTCGGCCGCCGCGGCACCGCCACCCCCGTTCCGGAAGGAGCCTGACATGACCGTCCTCGCCGACGACCTGCTGCTGGTGCTGCTCGACCCGGCGTCCGGCAAGCCCCGGGTCGAGGGGACGAAGCTCGACTACGGCCTCGGCGGTGCGCTGCTCCTCGAGTTGGCGCTCGCCGAACGCATCGACGTCGTCGGGCCGAAGCCGGCCAAGGCCGAGGTCATCGTCCTCGACGACACCCCGCCGGACGACGACCTGCTCGCCGACGCCCTGCGCCGGATCGCGGAGAAGCGTCGGAAGGCCGACAGCCTCGTCCCGGCGCTGGCGAAGGGGGTGCGCAGCCGCTTGCTGGAGCGTGCCGAGCAGCGCGGCGAGGTGCGGCACGAGCGGCTGACCCTGCGCCCGGACCGCTGGCCGGAGGCCGACGGCGCTCGGCGGCGGGCGCTGACGACTCGCCTCTCCGACGTGCTGGTCACCGGCGTCACGCCTGATCCGCGTACCGCGGCTCTGGTCGCCGTGCTCGCTGCGATCGACGCCGCGCACGCTGCCGTGAGCGCGCCCGACCGTGCCACCCGGAAGGCGGTCGCGCGGCGTGCGACCGAGATCGGCGAGGGAGGCTGGGCCGCCGAGTCGGTGCGTCGCGCAGTGAAGGCCGCCTACGACGCGATGACTGCCGCGACGACCGCGGCCGTGACCGCGGCGACCATCGCCTCGACGAGTTCGAGCTGACCAGGCCGTTCTCGGCGTCTCGGGTGATCGGACCGGTTCGCAGGATCAGCGCGAGGCCGAGGCGGGCGGGGTCATCCGGTAGACGGCCCCGGCGGCGTCGTCGGTGACGTAGACGGCGCCGTCCGGACCGGGGACCGCCATGACCGGGCGCCCCCACCGGTTGCCCTCGGCGTCCTGGAACCCACCGAGGAAGGTCTGCTGGGCCCCGAGCGTGCCGCCCCGCCACGGGAAGAACGACACCTCCGGCGCCCGCGGTGGCTGCCGGTTCCACGAGCCGTGCACGCCGACGAGGGCACCCTGCCGAAACGCGGCCGGCCAGTTCCGCTCGTCGACGAAGGCCAGCCCGAGCGGAGCCGAGTGCGCGCCGAGACCCTGCTCCACGGGCGGCAGCGCCGCGCAGTCGAGCTTCGAGCCGTCCGCGTTCGTCTCCACGTCCCGGATGTAGGGGCGATCGGTGTAGGTGAAGGCCGTGGCCGCGGAACCGGGGTCGACGTCCGGATCGGGGTTGCAGTACGGCCAGCCGAGGTCCCGCCCCGGCGTGAGCCGCGCGAGCAGCTCCATCGGGTGGTCGTTGACGTACGCCTGCAGCACGCGGCCGCGGTCCGACGTCCCGTCCCCGTCGTAGTCCCCCGAGTACGGATAGGCGATGTTGTCGCGGTTGTTCACCGCGGTCCAGACCGCACCCTCGGGGTCGACGGCGAGGCCGGTGCCGTTCCGGACGCCGCGGGCGTAGACCTCGGGCGCGCCCCCGCTCGGCCGTACCCGCAGAATCGTCGCGCGCTGCGGATCGGCGCTGCGGTCGTCGGGGGAGACGTTGCCCGTGCTGCCGATGGAGAAGTACAGCCACCCGTCGCGGCCCACGGCCACGCTCTTGAGGGCGTGCGCGTACCTGCCGTGCAGTTCGGGGCTCTTCGCGTCCGGGAGTCCGTCGACGACCGTCCGCCGGCCGGAGACCGCTCCGCCCGCGTAGGTGTAGGCGTCGATCCGGTTGCTCTCCGCCACGTACAGCGTCGGCCCGTCGAAGGCCAGCCCGTGCGGCTGGTCGAGCCCGTCGACGAGGGTCCGCTGCGCAGGGGCGCCGGCGCCGGAGGGACGCAGCTCGACGACGTCCCCCGACCCCGGACGGGAGACGAGCAGGGCGCCGTCCGGCGTCCAGGCCTCGAGGCGGGCGCCCGGCACTCGCGCCCAGACCGTCACCTTCCAGCCCGCGGGCGCGCGCACGGTGCGGGGGACGTCGAAGGGCTCGGCGTCCAGCCCGGCGGGGACGCCGAGCCGCGACCCGACCAGCGCGGCGGCCGTGGCGGACGACGGCGCCGGCGACGTGGAGGACACCGGCACCGGCGGGGAACCGGACGACGAGCAGGCTGCGAGCACCGCGACCCCGGCGACGAGCACCAGCCCTCGCTTCACCGTGCCACGCCCCACGGACCCGTCCGTCACGACGCGGGGGAGGAGGTGGGCGAGGCGCCGAACGTCGACGGGTCGACGGCGATCCAGACGTGGGTGGCGAGGGCGATCACCTGGGCGTCGGAGCGGTAGAGCGTCGTCGACGTCACCGCCTTGCGGTCGGACACCTCCAGTGCACGACCGGCGACGACGAGGGGTTCCCCGAGCAGAGGGCGCTCCTGCACCCAGGCGGTCATCGTGCCGAGCACCATGGGGCGGCCGGCGATGTCGACCGACCAGCCGCCGGGGCAGTCCAGCGCGGCCCAGACCACCGGCAGGCGCACGAGGCCGTCGGCGTCGACGAGCGACACGTCGGGGTGCCAGACCGCCGCGACCCGCTCGCCGGAACCGTCCTGCACCGGGCCCGGCCGCAGCCCCAGACCGTCGCGGCCGGTCGGTGCCGCAGGTGAAGCACTCCGGGAACGGGTGAGCGGTGAGGCCGGGGTAGCGCCGGTGGCCCGCTCGGCCTCCTCCCACGCCACCGGGTGCACCGGCGGGATCGCCCACCCCTCGGCGTCGTCGAGGATCGTGGCGCTCGCGATCACCCGCTCGCCGGCGGATGCCGTGGCGGTGCGCTCGTCCCCCGTCACGGTCAGGACCGTCTCCAGCGGCGGCGGTGCCGAGAGCCTGACCCGCACCGCGGGGCGCGGGAAGGTGTCGCCGGCGAGCAGCTCCGCGAGCGCGCCCGACGTCCAGCCGCCGTTGCCCGACGTCGCCGGCCCCCGGAACCGGCGCGGGATCGTGAGGGTGGCGACGGGGTCGCTCACCGGATCGCCTCGTAGCGACGCAGCGCCTCGGCGCGCTCGGCGGCGTGGTCCACGATGCGCGGCGGGTAGCCGTGGGCGTAGCCCTCGGGCGAGGTCCACGGCTCGTGTGCCGCCCTGCCCGCGAGGTGACGCAGCTCCGGGACGTACCGCCGGACGTAGTCGCCGTTCGGGTCGAACCTCTCGCCCTGCGTCACCGGATTGAAGATCCGGAAGAACGGCGCCGGGTCGGTGCCGCGTGCCGGCCACCCACTGCCAGCCGTGCTGGTTGCTCGCGAGGTCGCCGTCGCGCAGCCGCGCCATGAAGTACCGCGCCCCCAGCGGCCACCAGATGTGCAGGTCCTTGACGAGGAAGCTCGCCACGACCATGCGGACCCGGTTGTGCACCCACCCCTCGGCGAGCAGCTGCCGCATCCCGGCGTCCACGAACGGGTACCCGGTGCGCCCCTCCGCCACGCCTCGAACCGCGGGCCGGGCTCGTCGACGGGCATGCGGTCGAACTCGTGCCGCAGGTTCTGGCGGGCCGACTCCGGCCGGTGCCACAGCACGTCCGCGTAGAACTCCCGCCAGCACAGCTCGCTGCGGTAGCTGTCGGCCGCGGGAGTGCGCAGATCCGCGATGTCGGCGAGCAGCGTCCGCGGGTGGATCTCGCCGTACTTGAGGTGCGCGGAGAGCGCCGACGTCCCCGGGATGTCCGGGCGGTTGCGGCTCTCGTCGTACCCCTCGAGGACGCCGTCCCGGAAAGCGTGCCACCGCCGCAGGGCGGCGTCCTCGCCGACGTCGGGCAGCGTCGTGCCGGCCATCTCGGCGGCGTCCGGCTCGGGCGGGAGCTCCTCGGTGTCGACGTCCGTGCCCACAGCCCCCGTCGCCACGGCCGCGCTGGGTGCCGGGCCGGGCCAACCGTGCCGGGTCCACGCACGGTAGAAGGGACTGAAGACCTTGTACGGGTCGCCGCCCGGCTGGGTGACGGTGCCGGGCCCGACGGCGTAGGGCGTGCCGGTCGCCACCAGCCGGCGGCCGGCGGTCTCGAGCGCGGCCGCGACGGCGGTGTCGCGACGGCGTCCGTAGGGGCCGGCGTCCGCCGTGACGTGTACGCGGTCCGCGCCCACCTCCGCGGCGAGCGCGGGGACGACGTCGGCGGGATCGCCGTGCCGGACGACCAGCCGGCCGGCGGCCCGCCGGTCGAGGTCCCGCAGGGACCGCAGCAGCCAGGCGCGGCGCACCGGGCCGCTCGGCCCCCAAGGTGCGGGTCGATCACGAAGAGGGGACGACCCCGTGCCGGCGCCCGCCGTCGTCCGCCGCCGCGAGCAGCGCGGGGTGGTCGCCGAGGCGGAGGTCGCGGCGGAACCACAGCACGCTCACCACGCAGGCAGACCGTAGTCGGCGGGGCGGCTGTTCGCCCGCCGGGAACTCGCCGGCATCGAGTACGTGCCGGGCGGCGGGACGACGGACAATGGGTGCTGGAGAGCCGAGGGCGCCCACGACCGGTGGGGGCGGACGGCGCGGATGGAGGCCGGCTCGCGTGAGCGACCTGATCGATACGACCGAGATGTACCTACGGACGATCTACGAGCTCGAGGAGGAGGGGATCGTCCCGCTGCGCGCGCGCATCGCGGAGCGCCTCGCCCAGTCGGGACCGACGGTCTCGCAGACGGTCGCGCGGATGGAGCGCGACGGGCTCCTCTCCGTCACTGGCGACCGGCACCTCGAGCTCACCGACCTCGGCCGCGAGAAGGCCACCCGCGTGATGCGCAAGCACCGGCTCGCCGAGCGCCTGCTGCTCGACGTCATCGGTCTGGAGTGGGAGTACGTGCACGACGAGGCGTGCCGCTGGGAGCACGTCATGAGCGACCGGGTCGAGCGCAAGCTCCTCGCGATGCTCACCGACCCGCGCGAGTCCCCGTACGGCAACCCCATCCCGGGCCTGGCCGAGCTGGGTGGCCCGGCGGACGCCGACCAGTTCCGCACCGGGGTCGTCGCGCTGCCCGACGCGTTGACGGACGGCGCCCGGCGCGAGCTGCTCGTCCGGCGGCTCGGCGAGCCGCTGCAGACCGATCTCGAGCTCATGGGCCGGCTCTCCCGGCTCGGCATCCGGCCCGGTCTTTCGGTCGTCGCGCAGCGCCGCGGCGACGACGTGAGGGTCACGACCGGGCAGGGCGAGATCGATGTCCCGGCCCCCGCGGCGCTCCACGTCTTCGTCGACGTGCTCGTCGGCGTGTCGTGACCCAGATGTGACATCTGTTTTTGGCGGACGAGCGCCGAACCGGCGTCGGCGTGTCGTGACCCAGATGTGACATACGCCCGCCGGTTCGGGTAACTTCTGGCGCGCTCCCTCCCTCCAGGGAGCCTCCAGGCGGACGCCGAACTCTGCCACCGCCGTGGAGCCGCTCGAACCGCATGGCAGAGGCGGGGGACCCACCTTCGGGGCCGACCCCCGGACCGCTCTCGGGCGATCCGGCCGGCTCCTCGGGGTGAAGCCGTCCTTCCTTACGGTCGGACGGCCGGGTGTCTTCTCCCACCCGAACCCGACAGCTCACCTCGTAGGCGTACGGAGAGGTACGACGCGTGAGCGAACGTGCGCGCCACCGGGCCGATCTGCCCCCTTCGACCCCTTTGACCGGCCTGTCGATGACCATCAACGCGGCCGTCGGCGACCACGCGGCGGCGCTGAGCCGCACCGGCATGATCGTGGCGGTCTCCTCGGGACTCGTGGCCGGCGTGGGATTGCCGGCCGGAGCCGAGACCCGGGCGTCCGCCGGCGGAGCCGTTCCGCAGACGGCGTCCGTCCCCCTGCTCTCGGAGACCGCGTCCACGTCCGCCCTCGCAGCGGGCGCCGACGCCCTCGCCTCGGCGCCGGTCAGCGCGCCGGTGCACGCCAAGGTGACGTTCGAGCACAGCGCCTTCACCGCCCAGCCCAAGCACGGCGCCGCCGCTCGGTCGGCGACGCCGGCAACGGCGACCCGCGACGTCGCCAGCGTCTCGCGCTCCCTCGCCCGCACCGCCTACCTCGCCGCCCGCTCGGCGAGCACCGCGCGGCACGCGGCGACCGGGTCGTCGACGTCGGGCTCGACGGCGCCGGTCCCGGTGCTCAGCAGCGGCCGCGGGTCCACGATCGTCGCGATCGCGATGCGCTACCTCGGCGTCCCGTACGTGTACGGCGGCGCCTCGCCCCGCGGCTTCGACTGCTCGGGCTTCACGGGCTACGTCTTCGCCCAGCTCGGCGTCTCGCTCGCGCGCAGTGCCGACGGCCAGTACCGCTCGGTGCCGCGCATCGCGCGCTCGCAGGCCCAGGCCGGCGACCTGGTCTTCTACCTGAGCGGCGGCTCGGCCTACCACGTCGGGATCTACCTCGGCGGCAACCGGATGATCGCCGCCCCGCACACCGGCGAGGTCGTGCGCGTGCAGGACATCTACTCGTCGAACATCGCCTTCGGACGCCCCTGACGGCGTCCGTACCGATCGCCCGGCCCCGGTCCTCAACGCCGCGAGGACCGGGGCCGGCGTGCGTCCGGGGGCGGGTGCGGCCGATGATGTTCACCGAATCGCGGCCCGAAAGGTAGTGCCATCCTCCGGGCTGGTCCTTACTCTGCTTGCAGCGACGGTTCGACGCACCCGTCAGGAGGACCCGTGCGCGACGCGGTACGAAGTCGGGTGGCCGCACATGCCTGTGCGGTTCCGCCACGTATCGCTGCGCACTGCCGTGAAGGCGTCGCTTCCCCCGGGAAGCGGCGCCTTCGGTCGTCCTGGCCCCGTGTCCGCCCGGTTCACGGGAGCGGGAGCTCGCGCCGTCGCAGGCAGGAGTCGTCGGGAACCCCTCCCGCGGCAGGTCGTGACGCCACCAGCCAGGTGAGCGTCCCGAACGAAAGGGGGTGACTGCCCGTGCGCACACTGGTGCTCAACGCCGGGTACGAACCGCTCGCCGTCGTCTCGTTCCGCCGGGCCCTCGTGCTCGTCCTCGCCGGCAAGGCCACAGTGATCGCCGACGGTGGCAACCCCGTCGTCGGAGGCACGCTGACCCTGCCCCGGCCCTCGGTCATCCTCCTCGCCCGGTACGTGCGCGCGCCGCACGGCCGGGCCGTCCCCGTCAGCCGCCGGGGCGTGCTGCGGCGGGACGCGCACCGGTGCGCGTACTGCGCCGGCCACGCCACCACGGTCGACCACGTCCTTCCCCGCAGCCGCGGCGGGCGTGACAGCTGGGAGAACCTGGTGGCCTGCTGCGTCCGGTGCAACAACGCCAAGGGCGACCGGACGCCGGAGGAGAAGGGCTGGTCCCTGCGGGTGAAGCCCTACGCGCCGCGCGGCGCCGCCTGGGTCGTCCGGGGCGCCGATCAGCGTGATCCCTCGTGGGAGGCCTACCTCGGAGAGGCCGCCGCCTGACCGCTTCTGCGGCGGCGCCGGTGCACCCCGAAATTGGTGCACCGGCGCCATTGGCGCCGGTGCGTGGACGAGCGTGCCACACCGGAGGGCCCTTGCAAAGTGCCGTGACTGAACGTGACTCCGTCTCGGTCGCCGCTGCGCGTGTCCCGGACCGACGGTCACGTGTTCCAGCTTTCAACCGTCTCCTGCGCCGCTGCCCGGCGCGTCCGCCACTCGTGCGCGAGCATCCCGTAGACCATCTCGTCGACCCGGCGCCCGAGGTGCCAGGCGGCACCGCGCAGCCGGGCCTCCTCGACGAAGCCGCACGCGAGGGCGGTGGCCCGCATGGGACCGTTGACCTCCAGCGTCTCCAGGGACAGCCGCTCCAACCCGCGGATGTCGAAGCCGACGCGGCAGATCACCTCGACGGCGTCGCGCCCCAGGCCCTGCCCGCGGACCGACGGCAACAGCGAGACGCCGACGTGCGCGGTCCGCTGGTGCTCGTCGACGCCCCAGAGCACGATCCGCCCGACCGCGGCGCCGCTCTCGTCGTCCAACCGCTGGATCGCGAAGGTCACGCCGACGCCGTCCGGCTCGGCCAGCCGGCGGTCGTACTCCGCGAGCAGGGCGGCCAGCGGGCGGGCGCGGAACGGCCGGGTCTCGGTCAGCGAGACGATCTCCGGATCCGTCTCGAGCTCGAAGAGCGCCTCGACGTCCTCGCGCCGGTAGTCCCGCAACTCGACCAGTCGACCGCGCAGCATCCGCGTCATCCAAGCAGTGGGCCACCTGCCGGGGCGAGCGGATTGCGGCCCGGCTCCCGGCGGCCCAGGACTGCATGGGCGGGGCAGCGGCGGGTAACAACCCTACGTGGCGAGTGCTAACGAATCCCAGGCGTCCGGGCGCGGCGTCGACGTCGACCGGCTCGAGCAGCAGTACCCGGGCGCGAACGCCGGACAAGCCGACCGAGGTGCCCGCCAAGGGCTGGTGGCAGATCACGCGCCGGGGCCTCAAGGAGTTCAGCGCGCGACCAGATGTCCCTGATCGCGGCCGGTGTCGCCTTCAAGGCCTTCCTGGCGATCGTGCCGACGCTCATCGCGGCGATGCTCATCTACGGTCTCGTGACGAGTCCGAGCGAGGTCCAGAGCCAGGTCAGCAGCTTCTCCAGCGCGCTGCCCCAGTCCGCCCAGAGCCTGCTCAAGGAGCAGATGACGCGGCTCGCGAGCCAGTCGAAGTCGCGGGCTGTCGCATCGGCGTGATCGTCTCCCTGCTGCTCGCGCTGTGGAGCGCGTCCAGCGGCACCCAGAACCTCATCGCAGGCGGTCAACGACGCCTACGACGAGCAGGAGAACCGCGGCTTCGTCAAGAAGAAGGCGCTCGCGCTGGTCCTGACGTCGGCGCGATCCTCTTCTTCGCGATCGCGGCGTCGCTGGTCGCCGTCTTCCCGGCCGTCGCGAGCGCGCTCGGGCTCAAGGGTGCCGCGCTGGTCGGCGTCCAGGTGCTCCGCTGGCTGGTGCTGCTCTTCGTCCTCGCCATCGCGCTGGCGATCCTCTACCGGGTGGCCCCCAACCGCGACGACCCCAAGTTCAGGTGGACGTCGGTGGGCGCGGCGGTCGCCGTCGTCATCTGGATCCTGGCCTCGATCGGGTTCTCCCTCTACGCCAACTACTTCTCCAGCTACGACAAGACCTACGGCAGCCTCGCCGGCGTCGTCGTCCTGCTCCTGTGGCTGTGGCTGAGCATCATCGCCGTCCTGCTCGGCGCGGAGATCAACGCCGAGGCGGAGAAGCAGACCGTGCGGGACACCACCGCCGGCCCGGAGAAGCCGCTGGGCGAGCGCGATGCGGTCAAGGCCGACGTCACTCCCGACCAGCCGGACCCGGACCCGGAGCAGCAGGGCGCCGGCACGCGGCAGGACGCCGCGCGGCGCTGACATCCCCCGAACAGATAGCGTGCGGGCATGGCCGACGTCACTGTGACCACCGACATCCGCTCCGACGCCGAGAAGGTCTGGGCGGTCCTCGCCAACCCGGCGACCTGGGGCGACTGGGTGGAGATCCACCAGGGCTTCGCCGGCGAGGCGCCCGCGCAGTTCTTCCCCGGCGGGGCGTTCGTGCAGCGCGTGCGGGTGCTCGGCATGCCCGCGGACGTCCGCTGGACCATCGTCGGGCTCCAGGAGCCGGTGCGCCTCGAGCTGGAGGGCACCGGGCCGATGGGGATCAACCTGCGCGCCGAGTACGGCGTCGAGGAGCAGGGCGGCTAGTTCGACCGTGACCGCGCACATGGAGTTCAAGGGCGCGGCGGTCATGATGGTCGGCTCGCAGCTGGAGAGCGAGGTCGGCAACTCCCTGCGGGGCAGCCTGGCCAAGCTCAAGGCCCGCGTCGAGGCCTGACCCTGCGGGCCGGGTTCAGACGACGGGGCGCTGTTCCTCGCCGAGCTCCACCACGAGCGGCTCGGCCAGCGCGCTCGCGTCGCGCAGGTCGGCGGCGCCGCCCGCCTGGCCGTCCGTCGTCCGGGACGCCGTCCGCGCGCGCGTCCGCCACGAGCAGCACGACCTCGCCGCACCGCACCACGTCGCCGGGTCGCAGCGGCGTCCCGTCCGTCACCGGCCGGCCGTCGAGCGTCGTGCCGTCGCGCGAGCCCAGGTCGAGCAGGGTCCAGCCGTTCTCCCAGCGCAGCACCGCCGCGTGCGTCCGCGAGACGGACGCGTCGGCGAGCGGCACGTCCGCACCGGCGTCCCGCCCGACGAGGATGCTGCCGGTGGAGGGCAGCGCCCGGGAGAGCGCGTTGCCCGCCGGGTCCACCCAGACCAGCGACGGGCGCCGGGTGCTGTCCTCGGTCCGGGCCAGGGGCAGCCGGGACCGCCGCAGCGCCGCCCGCTCGACGGGTCGCAGCACGTCGTCCCGGTGTGGCCCGGGCCTCCCTCGACCAGCTCCGTCGCGGTCGCCCGGCGGACCGCCTGCAAGGCCTCCACCGGCCGCCCGGCGAGATAGAGCGCCTCCACGAGCAGGCCCCAGCCACGGGCCCGCTCCGGGTGCTGCGCGGCGTGGGCCTCGAGCTCGCGCACGGTCACCTGGGCGGCCAGGAGCGAGCCGTCGCGCAGCTCGACGTCGGCCAGGTCCTCGACGATGTCGGGTCGCAACGTCGCGTACCGGGCGCGGATCTCCGCGAGCACCGGCAGGCCCGGCAGGTCGTCGGCGACCGGCCCGGGCCAGCGCGTCAGGGCCCGGCGGAAGGCCGTTGCGGCTCCCGCCCCGTCCCCGCCGTCGGTGGCGGCGCGACCGGCGTCCACGGCTTCGTCGACGGTGTCGAGGTCGGTGACCAGCCCCGGGCCGGCGAGGCGGACCCCGCTGGCACCGCGCATGAGCAGGCCCGAGGCGGCTCCGAGAGCCTCGGCGAGCTTGGCGAGGTGGGCGTCCAGCTGTCCGGTGTCGCTCTCGCCGAGCTGGGCGAGGACGCCGTGGAGCGTCGTCCGGGGCACGGCCTGGCCGCGGGCACAGCCGAGGGTGGCCAGCAGCCCGCGCAGCACCGGTCCGAGCGGTGTGCGGTCGGCGCCGCCCACCTCGAGGCGGACCGGTCCGAGCAGGCGCAGCACGACGGTCGGCGCGCCCGCGCGGGACTCTGCTGTGGTCACGTCGGCATCCTTCGCAGGCGTGGACGGCAGCCTCCGCGTCCGGATGAGGGGAGGCCCTTCGCATGCATCCTGTGTGCGCTCGTGTGCGCAGCGCAACCGACCCTGGTCATATGGTCCGAACAGCCGGGGCGGTGGTCACAGATCGGGACGTTCGCGCAGCGTGGCGAAGACGTCGTCGAGGAGGGGACCGCCCGGGCTGCGCCCTCGCTCGATGAACCATTCCCGCCCCAGCACGCGCCGGTACAGCGGCCGCGGCAGGCGGAGCAGGGCGGCGAGGGTCCGGTCACCGGTGTCCGCGGTCGCCTGGCTCGTGTGCGCCGCCATCGACGCGCGCTTGCGATCGGCGTAGCGCCGGACGTCGACCTTGTGGGTCAGCACCCGGCGAGGGGCGTAGGCCTGCTCGAACGCGGCGCGGTCGAACTCCGGCGGGAACCGGTACAGCCGCGAGGCGAGCCGGACGGCCTTGCGGAGCAGGTCCTGGTCGACGGTCGCCTCCAGGACGACCGGGGTGCCGGCGAGCTCCGCGGCGCGGGCGCCGACCCGGTGCACCTGCACGTGGTCCGGGTGCCCGTAGCCGCCCGAGGAGTCGTAGCTGGTGAGCACGTCGGCCTGCTCCTCGCGCAGGATCGCGGCCAGGCGCTGTGCGGCGGCCTCGACGTCGGCCCGCGCGAAGGCCTCGACCCCGTCGGGCGGCACCGCCTGCCCGTCCAGGCCCGAGTCGGCGTACCCGAGGAACTCCACCCGCGCCGCACCGATCGCCGCCGCGGAGCGCTGCAGCTCGTCGCGGCGGTGGGCGGCGAGCGTCTGCGCCGTCCCGAACGACGAGGCGGCCAGGCCGACCTCGCCGGCGGTCGCCGAGACGAGCACGACCCGGTGACCCTCGGCGGAGATCCGCGCGAGCGTGCCCGCGGTCAGCAGCGCCTCGTCGTCCGGATGGGCGTGGAAGGACACGACGGTGTAGGCCACGGGCGCCGATTCTCCACCACGCGGCGGCGCACCCCGGAGCCGTAGGGTGCGAGCGTGAGAGTCCTCCACCTCTCCGACTGCTACCTGCCCCGGCTGGGCGGGATCGAGACCCAGGTCCACGGGCTCGCCCGGCGTCAGCGCGCGGCCGGTCTGGACGCCGAGGTCGTCACGGCCACGCCCAGGGCCCGGCACGACCGGACGGCGTTCGAGGTGGTCGAGGGCGTCCCGGTGCACCGCACGACCGTCGACCTGCCGTACGAGCTGCCCGTGCACCCCCGCCCCGGCCGCGAGGTGCTGCGCGTGGTGCGTGCCGGCGGGTTCGACGCCGTCCACGCCCACGTGGGCGTCGTCGCGCCGTTCGCGCGCGGAGCCATGCCGACGCTGGTCCGCGCCGGCGTGCCCCTGGTCGTCACCGTGCACTCCCTCTGGGGCGGGGCGACACCGCTGATGCGCGTGGCCGAGCTCGTCGCCCGGTGGGGGACGTGGCCGGCGGTGTTCACGGCGGTCTCCGAGGTCGCCGCCCGGCCGGTGCGGGCCGTGCTCGGCGGACGCGTCGACGTCGGCGTCCTGCCGAACGGCATCGACGTCGAGGCGTGGCGGGTCGACCTCGCGGAGCGGACCCCGGACGAGGTGGTGATCGCCGCCGCGATGCGGCTGGCGCCGCGCAAACGGCCGATCGCGCTGCTCGAGGCGCTGCGCCGGGTGCGTGCCGCCACGCCCCCGTCGACGCGGCTGCGCGCGGTGATCGCGGGGGAGGGCCCGCAGCGGGCCGCTCTGGAGCGGTACCGGGACCGGCACGACCTCGGCTGGGTGTCGCTGCCCGGCCGGCTCGCGCCCGACGACCTGCGCAAGCTCTACGGCCGGCACCGACGTCTACGTGGTGCCGTCCGTGCTCGAGTCGTTCGGGATCGCCGCGCTCGAGGCGCGCGCCGCCGGGCTGCCCGTGGTGGCGCGCGCGGAGACGGGCGTCGTCGAGTTCGTCCAGGACGGCGTCGACGGCCTGCTCGCGACCTCGGACGCCGGGCTCGCGGACGCCGTCACCCGGCTCGTGACCGATCCCGCGCTGCGCGACCGGATCGCCGCCCACAACCGCGCGGTGCCGCCCTCGGTGACGTGGGACGAGGTCGTGGCGCGGAGCGGTCGTGCCTACGAGCGGGCGCTCGGCCTCGTGGCAGCGGCCTCCCGATGAACGAGCTCGCCTACGGGACGGCGCGGGCCCGCTGGGTGCTCCTCGCGACCGTGCTCGGCTCGGGCATGACGATGCTCGACGGCACCGTCGTCAACGTCGCGCTGCCCGCGATCGGCCGCGACCTGGGCGCCCAGATCGCCGGCCTGCAGTGGACCGTCAACGGCTACACCCTGACCCTCGCGGCGCTCATCCTGCTCGGCGGCTCGCTCGGCGACCGGTTCGGCCGCCGGCGGCTGTTCCTCGTCGGGGTCACGTGGTTCGCGCTGGCGTCGCTGCTCTGCGGCCTCGCGCCCAACCTGCTGGTGCTGGTGCTGGCGCGGGGGCTGCAGGGGGTCGGCGGAGCGCTGCTGACACCGGGCAGCCTGGCGATCCTGCAGGCGTCGTTCCGGGCGGAGGACCGGGCCCGCGCGATCGGCGCGTGGACCGGCCTCGGCGGCGTGGCCGGGGCGCTCGGACCGTTCGCCGGCGGGTACCTGGTCGCAGACGGTGGGCTGGCGGTGGGTGTTCTTCCTCAACCTGCCACTGGCGGCCCTGGTCGTGCTCGTCTCGCTGCGGCACGTGCCCGAGTCCAGCGACGCGGAGATGGTCCGAGGGCTCGACGTCCCCGGCGCGGTGCTGGCCGCGCTCGGCCTCGCCGGCCTGACCTACGGGCTCATCGCGTGGCCCGACCAGGGCGCCGGGTCGCCGCTGGTCTGGGGAGCGCTCCTCGGCGGCGTCCTCGCGCTCGCGGCGTTCGTCGTCGTCGAGTCCCGCTCGCCGAGCCCGATGCTGCCGCTGACGGTGTTCCGGTCGCGGCTCTTCACAGCGACGAACGTCGTGACGTTCGCGGTCTACGCGGCGCTCTCCGGGGTGTTCTTCGTGCTCGTCGTGGAGCTCCAGGTCGTCGCCGGGTTCTCGCCGATCGCCTCCGGTGCCGCGCTGCTGCCGGTGACGATCATCATGCTGTTCCTCGCTGCACGCGGCGGCGCGCTGGGGCAGCGGATCGGCCCGCGGATCCCGATGACCGTGGGGCCGATCGTCTCCGCGGTCGGCGTCCTCTGGCTCGCCCGGATCGGGCCGGGCGCCTCCTACGTCGTCGACGTCCTGCCCGGCACGATCGTGCTCGGCCTCGGGCTGTCGCTCACCGTGGCGCCGCTGACGGCGACGGTCCTCGGCGCGGTCGAGGTCCGGCACGCCGGTGTGGCGAGCGGCGTCAACAACGCCGTGGCGCGGGCCGCGGGGCTGCTCGCCGTCGCCGCCCTTCCGCTGGTCGCCGGCATCACCGCCGCGGTCTACGAGGACCCGGTGGCGTTCGGCCACGCGGCGTCCCGCGCGATCGTCGCCTGCGCCGTGCTGCTCGCCGTCGGCGGGCTGCTCTCGTGGCTCACCGTCCGCTCTCCGGCACGGCCGTCGTCGGCGGGCTCCGGGCCGACGGCCCCGGCCCGGTCCGCGACGCTGCACGAGCCGGGTCACATGGTGGAGCGCCCGACGGCCGGGTAGACCATGGGGCATGACCATCAACGACGACCGGCCACGTGACGGCGACAACGAGATGGGCGCCGTGACGCCGGACCTGCCTCCGACGGTCCTCGAGAGCGCCATGGCCACCGGCGAGGACGACGGGACGCCGGGCGAGCGCGGCCCGATCGACCCGTCGGACGAGACCGCGATCGAGGTGGCGGACGACGCGCCCGACCTGTCCGAGACCGGCGGGCCGCAGGGCGACGGCCTCGAGCCGCGCTTCAGCGAGCCGACCGACTGATCTCGGCGCGGGACCTACCGGCGTCCGCGCTTGTGCCGGCCGTCCGGGCCGTAGAGCAGGATCCCGACGATCGGGATGGCGAGGAACCAGTACCACGTGAAGTCGGTGACGAAGAAGAGGACGAGCGCGGCCATCGGCGTGATCGCCATGAGCGTCTCGCGGGCGCGGTCGCTCATCGGGACGAGCCCCTGCGGCTGCGGCGCCGCCGGCATCAGGTTGACGCGGACCGGCCCGGGCCGGGGCTCGGGCAGGTCGCTGAACAACGGTGCGATCTCGCCCCACGTCAGGGCCTTCGACGCGCGGACCGACCGGTCCTCGTACTCCTCGGGGGTCAGCCGCCCCGCCTGGTAGTGCTGCTGCAGCTGGCCGATGGCGAGGTCGCGCTCGGCCGACCCGATGCGCTGCCCGCCCGCGTCCCCGATCTGGTCCATGCCCCCATCCTGCCGCGCAGGTCGCCGGGTCGTGCGCCGACCCGGCTGGCGCGGTCAGGCGGACCGGTGCAGCTGCGGCACCTCTTCGTCGTCCGGCTGCGCCGGGCGGGGCGCCGGGTGCTCGACGAGCGCGAGGACCCGCGCCGCCATGAACCGCGCGGTGCGGACGGCGGTCCCGCCCCGGGTCACCTCGGTGACCTCGACGACGCCGCGGCCCTGGCTGATCTCCACCCGCCGGCCGGCCCGGGTGGCGGACACCTCGTAGGTCCGCGTGTCCCCGCCGGCGTCGATGACGATCTCGACCTTGTCGCCCTTCATGGTCGCCGCCTTTCCTTCGTCGAACGGCTGGTCGACCCTCCCCTCGACTGTACGTCGATCTCCGCCTCGCCGCCCGGCCCCACCACCGCCGACTTTCGGCCGTGAGAAGGGAAGGGCCGCGCGGCGCGGTGCCTGAGGGAAGCGGCCGCCGGCGACTTTCGGGTCAGGCGCGGAACTCGGCCCAGGTGGTCTTGCCGCCGAGCCCGAGCCGGACGCCCCAGGCGTCGGCGAGCGCGCTGACCAGCGCCAGGCCCCGGCCGCGCTCGTCGTCCCGCCCGGAGCGGCGGCGCACCGGCGGCAGCGCGGACCGGTCCGTCGTCTCCACCACGACGCGGTGCGCCGTCGCGAACGCGCGGAACTCCACCGGCGGCCCGGCGTGCTCGACGGCGTTCGCGGCGAGCTCCGAGGCCACCTGCACGACGGCGCTGGACCGCTGCGGCTGCACGGCGTCCGCGACCGCGGCGACCGCGCGCCGGGCGAGCGCGACGTCCGCGAGCCCCGACAGGAGCAGCTGCGTCTTCCGCAGCTGGGTCGCAGCGGGGGACAGCCGTACCAGCAGCAGCGCGACGTCGTCCGCGGCGCGGTCCGCGCCGGCGGCCGTGAGCAGGTCGTCGGCCAGCTCCTCGAGATCGCTCGTCGCGCCGGCCCGCTCGAGCCGGGCGGCGATCCGGGACATCCCGAGCTCGACGTCCACGTCGCGCGACTCCACGAGCCCGTCCGTGAACGCGGCGAGCAGGCTCCCGGGCGGGAACGACGTCGTGATCTCCTCGAAGGGCCCGATCGCCAGACCGAGCGGAGGCCCGGGCGGCGCCGACACCGCCCGCACCCGGCCTTCGGGGTCGCGGACCAGCACCGGCGGGTGCCCGGCCGAGGCCACGCGGAGCGTCTCGTCGAAGGGCTCCAGGACGCCGTACACCGCGGTCGCGAACCGCGGGGGCACGCGCGCGCCCGACTCCAGCTGGGGGGCCACGAGCTCCGCGACGTGCGTGTCGAGCAGGGTCAGCAGGTCGCCCGGCCCGAGTGCCGCGTGCGCGGCGGCCCGCATGGCGGCGCGGGCCTGGCCCATGACCGCGGCGGCGGGCAGGCCGCGGCCCGAGACGTCGCCCACCCCGATCCCGAACCGCCCGGCGCCCAGATCGGTGACGTCGAACCAGTCGCCGCCGACGTCGATCTCGGGGCTCCCGGCCACGTAGCGGGAGGCGACGTCCACCTCGTGCAGCACCGGCAGGACGCTCGGCAGCAAAGCCCGTTGCAGGGCGAGGGCGACCTGCCACTGCGCCCGCACGTTGCGCACGTGCGCGACGGCGGTCCCGGCCCGGGCGGCCACGTCCTCGAGGAACGGCAGGTCGGCCTCCTCGAAGGGCCGGCTGTCGGGCCCGTCGGCCAGCACCAGCGCCCCGGCCAGCTCACCGGCGACGACGAGCGGGACGACGACGATGGTCGCGGCGCGAGCGCGGTCGAGCCAGGTGCGCGACGACGCGTTCACGGCGTCGCGATCGCGGCCGCGCAGGTCGATGAGCACGGTGCGGCCCGCGGCGATGGCGTCGTCCCAGGGCGCGGGCTCCGGCTCGGCCTCCGTCGCGGGCGGCGGACCGAGCTCGGCGAGGACGACGGGGTTGATGGTGATCGCCGCCGGAGGGTTGCCGCCCGGCGGCGTGCCGGTCGCGGGGATGACGAACACGGCCGCGACGTCGGCGATCTGGGGCACCAGGGCGTCGGTGAGGGCCTGCAGCGCGGCGTCCGGGTCGGCGGCCGTCGTCATCGCCTGGGTGATCCGGGCGAGGAGCTGGGCACGGCGCGCCTGCTCCCGGTCCCGGACGGCGGTGGTGACGTCGACGCCCGAGATGAGGACGGCAGGGTACGGAGGGCCGGACCCCAGGGCCGAGACGACGAAGTGCAGCACGAGCTCCTGACCCGTCACGTCGCGGACCCGCACCAGGCGCTGCTCCTCGAGCGTCCGCCCGCTGAGCAGGACCTCGCGCATCCCCGCGATCGCCTCGGCGCTCTCCGGGAACGCCTCGACCAGGGGCTGCCCGAGTGCGCGCGCACCGATCAGCTCGCGCGAGCGCCGGTTCTGGACGACCAGGCACAGCTCCGGGCCCGACAGGACCGCCGAGAGGGTGGGGGCGTCCTCCAGCGCCTGGGTGAGCAGCGCGAGGCCGGGCAGCCCGACGGCGGCCTCCACCCCGGCCCCGACGGGAGGCTGCCCTCCTGAGGCCGACACCGTCACGTGCCGAACGTACCGGGCACCCGGGCGGTCGGGCGCGCGAGGCGGCACACTTCCGGCGTGGCGGCCCGACTGGTGATCACCCGGGGACTCCCGGCGTCCGGCAAGACGACGTGGGCCCGGGCGTGGGTCGCGGAGGACCCGTGGCGGCTGCGGGTCAACCGCGACGACCTGCGGATGATGACGACCGGGCGGCCCGTGCTGACCGGCAGGCTCGAGGACGCCCTGACGCTCGCGCAGCACGCCGCGGCCGAGGCGCTGCTGCGTGCCGGGCACGACGTCGTCGTCGACGACACCAACCTCCGGCTGCGCCACGCCCGGGCCTGGGCGGAGCCTCGCCGCTCGGGCCGGTGCTCGGTTCGAGGTGCGCGACTTCACCGACGTCCCGCTCGAGGTGTGCCTGGCCCGGGACGCCGCCCGCGCCGCGGCGGGCGAGCCGGCGGTGGGCGAGGCCGTGATCCGGGACCTGCACGCCCGATTCCTCGCCCACGGCCCCCTCCCGGCGGTGCCGCGCACGGCGCCCCTGATCGAGGCGGCGGTGCCCGGCACCTACGTCCCCGATCCGGACCTGCCGCCGGCCTGGATCGTCGACGTCGACGGCACGCTGGCGCTCATGGCGGACCGCAGCCCCTACGCCTGGCACCGGGTGGGGGAGGACGCGCCGAACCCGCCCGTGGTCGAGCTCGTGCGCGCCCTGCGCACCGCCGGGAACGCCATCGTCGTCGTCTCGGGCCGGGACGGCGTGGCGCGTGCCGCGACCCTCGCGTGGCTCGACCGGCACGCGATCCCGCACGACGTGCTGCTGCTGCGGGCGCGCGGGGACACCCGGCGCGACAGCGTCGTCAAGCGCGAGATCTTCGACCGGAACGTCCGGCACGTGTGGCAGGTGCGCGGCGTGCTCGACGACCGCGACCAGGTCGTGCGGATGTGGCGCGACCTCGGCCTCACCTGTGCGCAGGTCGCGCCGGGGGACTTCTGAGCCTGTCGGGTCAGACGAGCGACAGCCCGGCGCGGCGGGCGAGGCCGGCGACCGCGAGCGCGTACCCGTCGACGCCGAACCCGACGACGATCCCCGCCGCCACGGGCGAGAGGTGGGACCGGTGCCGGAACTCCTCGCGGGCGTGGACGTTCGAGACGTGCACCTCGACCGTGGGGACGCCGGTGCCGCTGACGGCGTCCCGCAGCGCGACGGAGGTGTGCGTGAAGGCGCCTGCGTTGAGGACGACGCCGAGGAGCTCCCCGTCGCGGTGACGCCTCCCGGCCTCCTGGAGCCAGTCGACGAGCTGGCCCTCGTGGTTGCTCTGCCGGGCCTCCAGGTCGAGCCCGTAGCGGGCGGCCTCGGCGCGGCACAGCTCGACGGCGTCCGTCAGTGTCGCCGACCCGTACACGCGGGGCTCGCGGGTGCCGAGCAGGTTGAGATTGGGCCCGTTGAGCACGAGCACGGTGCGCGCGGCGGTCACGGAGGTCACTGTCGCACGTCGCTGGCAGGATCGCGGGCATGCCGGTGACGTGGGGCCAGGTGCTCGCGTGGCGGCAGCGCCGCCAGCTGCTGGACCGCAGCGAGAGCCCGTCGTCGGTCGGCGTCGCGCGGCGGCTGATCGGCCTGCAGGCCCAGGTGATGTCCGCGGCAGAGCAGGCGGTCGCGGTGCGGACGCCGGTGCCCGCACCGGGAGCGCTCGCCGCGCCGCTGGCCGCCGGCGAGCTCGTCCGCACCTGGGCGATGCGGGGGACCTTGCACGTGCTGGCCGTCGACGACGCCGCCGACGTCCTCGCGCTGCTCGCGGCCGCCCGCACCTGGGAGCGCGGGTCCTGGCAGCGCACCTTCCTCCCCTCGGCGCAGGTCGCCGCCTTGGCCGACGCCGCCGTCGAGGCACTCGCCGCCGGACCGCTGACCCGGGAGGAGCTCGCCGCGGCCGTCGTCGAGGCCACCGGTGACGCCGCGCTCGCCGAGCAGCTGCGCTCGAGCTGGGGCGCCGTGCTGAAGCCGCTCGCCTGGCAGGGCCTCCTGTGCCAGGCCGGCTCCGTGGGCGGGACCGTGACCTTCGCCCGCCCGGACCTCCACCTCCCGGCCTGGCCCGGCCTGCCGGACGCCGGGGACGCCGGGCCTCGGATCGTCGAGCGGTACCTCGCGGTCTACGGACCGGCGACCGAGGCCGCGGTCGACGACTGGCTGCTGCGCGGGGTCACGCCGAAGAAGCTCCTGCGCGGGTGGTTCGCGCAGCTGCGCGCCGGCGGGGCGGTCGTGCCGGTGGACGTCGAGGGCACCACCTGCTGGGCGCGCGCGGCGGACGTCGACGAACTGGCGGCCGAGCGCCCGTCCGAGGCGGTGCGCTTGCTGCCGGCGTTCGACCAGTACGTGCTGGGGCCGGGGACGAAGGATCCGCACGTCCTCGATCCCGACCGGCGCGGCGACGTCAGCCGGGCGGCGGGCTGGATCGCCCCGGTCGTGCTCGTCGCGGGCCGGGTTGCCGGCACCTGGGAGGTCGCGGGCGGGGCGGTGCGTATAGCGCTCTTCGCCGAGGCCCCGCCGGTGGACGGGGACGTCCTCGCCGCCGAGGCCGCGCACCTGAACCCCGGGGTGCCCGTCGAGGTCGTCCGAGATCTGACGCGGTGCGCAGGGGCGTCAGTGCGGGCGGCGGTCGACGATCCGGCGCATCTTCCCCATCGACCGCTCGATCGAGCCCGGGTCCATCGGCACGACCTCGACGGTGACGCCGATCGTGGCCTTGACGTGCTGAGTCAGCTCCTCGGCCGCCTGCGACGCGGCCTCCGGCGTCACCTCGGGCCGCCGCTCGACCGTCACCGTCATCCCGTCGAGCCGGCCTTCGCGGGTCAGGACGCACTGGAAGTGCGGGGAGAGCGCCGGCGTCCGCAGGATGAGCTCCTCGATCTGCGTCGGGAAGAGGTTGACGCCCCGCAGGATGATCATGTCGTCGGTCCGGCCGGTGACCTTCTCCATCCGGCGCATCGTCCGCGCCGTGCCCGGCAGCAGCCGGGTCAGGTCGCGGGTGCGGTAGCGGACGACCGGCATCGCCTCCTTGGTCAGCGACGTGAACACGAGCTCCCCGGGCTCGCCGTCCGGCACCACCTGCTCGGTGAGCGGGTCGATGACCTCCGGGTAGAAGTGGTCCTCCCAGATGTGCAGGCCGTCCTTGGTCTCGACGCACTCCACCGAGACGCCGGGGCCCATGACCTCCGAGAGCCCGTAGATGTCGACGGCGTGCATGTCGAGCCGTTGCTCCAGCTCGCGGCGCATGTCGTCGGTCCACGGCTCCGCACCGAAGATGCCGACCTTGAGCGACGTCGAGCGGGGGTCGACGCCCTGGCGCTCCATCTCGTCGACGATCGCGAGCATGTACGACGGGGTCACCATGATGACGTCGGGCCGGAAGTCGCGGATGAGCAGGACCTGACGCTCGGTCATGCCGCCGCTCACCGGGACGACGGTGCAGCCCAGCGCCTCCGCGCCGTAGTGCGCGCCGAGGCCGCCGGTGAACAGGCCGTACCCGTACGCCACGTGGACGACGTGTCCGGGCCGCCCTCCGGCGGCCCGGATCGATCTCGCCATCAGCTGCGACCACGTGTCGATGTCCGTCCGCGTGTAGCCGACGACCGTCGGTCTGCCCGTCGTCCCCGAGGAGGCGTGCACGCGTGACACCTGCTCGCGCGGCACGGCGAACATCCCGAACGGGTAGTTGTCGCGCAGATCCTGCTTGGTGGTGAACGGGAACCTCGCGAGATCGTCCAGCGACCGGCAGTCGGCGGGGTGAACCCCCGCCGCGTCGAACGCGTGCCGGTAGTGGGGGACGTGCTCGTACGCGCGTCGCAACGTCTCCTGGAGACGCCGGAGCTGCAGGGCGGCGAGCTCGTCGCGGGACGCGGTCTCGATCGGGTCGAGGCTCGCGCGGGGCGGCGTCAGGTCGAGCACGGGCACCTCTTCGGGCTCTCTTCAGGGGACGCGACACGAGCGTTGTCCGACCGAACGTTCGGTCCTATCGTGGCCGGAGGGCCCCCGTTGTCAAGAGCCCCGTCGTCGAGATCCAGGAGCGTCCTCGCATGTCCGTCCTCACCCCGCAGCACGCCGGTTACGACGCCGAGCAGGTGACGGCCACCGTCGAACGCCGGCGCGAACTGCTCGACCGCGCGGTCCGGGCGATCCGCGAGCGGACCTTCTTCTCCGCCTTCCCGGAGTCCCCGAGCCCGCGGGTCTACGGGGACGACGCGGCCGACGCCGGCCGGCAGGCGTTCGAGACGCTGCTCCACCGTCGCTTCGAGCTGGGGCAGCCGGCGACGGCGGCGTGGGTCGCGACGGAGCGCTCGCCGTGGGGCCCCGAGCTCGGCGTCGAGTACCCGGTGCCGGACGTCGACGCGTTGCTCGCCGCCCAGACGGCGGCGGTCCCCGCCTGGCGCGCCGCCGGCCCCGTCGCCCGCGCCGCGCTGTGCGTCGAGATGCTGGCGCGCATCAACGCGGCCAGCTTCGAGCTCGCGAACGCCGTGATGCACACCTCGGGGCAGGCGTTCGTCATGGCCTTCCAGGCCGGCGGCCCGCACGCGCAGGACCGCGCGCTGGAGGCCGTCGCCTACGCCTACGAGGAGCAGGCGCGGTACCCGGCGGAGGCCGTCTGGGAGAAGCCGCAGGGCAAGCGCGCGCCGATCCGCATGGCCAAGACCTTCACCGTCGTCCCGCGCGGCATCGACCTCGTCATCGGCTGCAACACCTTCCCGACCTGGAACTCCTATCCCGGCCTCTTCGCCGGCCTCGCCACCGGCAACGCCGTCCTGGTCAAGCCGCACCCGCGCGCCGTCCTGCCGCTGGCGATCACCGTGCGGATCGTCCGCGAGGTGCTCGCCGAGCACGGCTTCGACCCCGACCTGGTCTGCCTGGCCGCCGAACCGCGTCAGGACCAGGGCGGCGGCCGGCTCGCCGCGGAGCTCGCCCTCCGCCCGGAGGTCGGCATCGTCGACTACACCGGCTCGACCTCCTTCGGGGACTGGCTCGAGGCCAACGCCCGGCAGGCGCGGGTGTTCACCGAGAAGGCCGGCGTCAACCCGGTTCTCCTCGACTCGACGGACGACTACCGCGGAATGCTCTCCAACCTCGCGTTCTCGCTCGTCCTCTACAGCGGCCAGATGTGCACGACCCCGCAGAACCTCTTCGTCCCCCGCGAGGGCATCGACACGGACGCCGGGCACGTGTCCGTGGAGCAGCTGGGCAAGGATCTGGGCACGGCGGTCGACGGCATCCTGGGTGAGGACGCCAAGGCCGCCGAACTCCTGGGCGCCGTCGTCAACGACGAGGTCCTCGCCCGGCTCGAGGCCGCGCCCGGGCTCGGCTCGGTCGTCGTCCCGTCGCGCACCGTGCAGGCGCCGGCGTACCCCGACGCGCGGGTCCGGACGCCGACGGTCGTCGGCGTCGAGGCCGGGGACGAGGAGGTCTACGGCAGCGAGTGCTTCGGCCCCGTGGCGTTCCTCGTGACCACGGACTCGACGGCGCAGTCCGTCGAACTCGTCCGCCGGACCGTCGGCGGCCGCGGCGCGATCACGGCGTCCGTCTACAGCACCGACCCGGCCGTTCTCGACGCGGTACGGAACGCGGCGCTCGACGTCGGCGTCGCCCTCTCGGAGAACCTGACGGAGGGCGTCTACGTGAACCAGTCGGCAGCGTTCTCCGACTTCCACGCGACCGGGGCCAACGCCGCGGCCAACGCCTCCCTGACCGACGGGCACTTCGTCGCCGGCAGGTTCACCGTCGTCCAGTCCCGGCGGCACCTCCCGGCCGAGCCCCCGGCGTCCCCGTCGGCGGGCGCATGAGCCTGCCCGTCCGGCGGCGGTACGACACCGAGTCCCTGCTGGAGGTGGCTGTCGCCGTCTTCACCGAGCGCGGCTACGACGGCACGAGCATGGAGGACCTCGCGCGGGCGTCCGGCCTGTCGAAGTCGTCGCTGTACCACCACATCGAGAGCAAGGAGCAGTTGCTGCGGCTCGCGCTGGAGCGCGCCGTCGAGCCGCTCTTCGCGGTGACACGCGAACCGGCGGCGCTCGAGGGGCCGGCGATGAAGCGGCTCGAGCACGTCGTGCGGCGCGAGGTCGAGGTGCTGGCCGAGCAGTTGCCCTACGTCACGCTCCTGCTGCGGGTGCACGGCAACACCGAGGTGGAGCGCTGGGCGCTGGAGCAGCGGCGCGGCTTCGACAAGATCGTCGCCGGCCTCGTCGCCCGGGCGGCCCACGAGGGCGACCTGCGGGCCGACCTCGACCCCGCCGTCGTCACCCGGCTGCTGTTCGGGATGATCAACTCCCTCGTCGAGTGGTACCGACCCGACGGCGCCCGTGGCGAGCGGCTCGCACCGCCGGATCTCGCGTCAGCGATCGTCTGCCTTGCATTCGACGGTCTTCAACCGTCGCTGCAGGTGATGATGAGTCGACGGCATTCGAACACGTTTCGCCGAACCAGGGGCAGCCGTGCGTGATGCCGTTGCGAAGTCAACGGCGCCTTCCAGGCCCTGGCCCGGCGCAAGATCACGACGGCCATCGCCTCGACTGGTCCGCCGCCCGTCTCAGCGAGCCCGGCGGCAGACGCCGATGCCGTCAAGACTGCGAGGATCGAGGCCATCTAGCAGGGCCGTCTGAGCAATCGTGCGTCGCGTATCGTACAGGGTGGACGTTCCGAGCCAGGTATACGTCCGTAGGGTGCTCGTGCTCACCAGTTCGGCCCCTTTCACGTAGTGAGGCCGACACCAGGTAGCAACTGCGGGCGCCGTCGAACATGGATGTTGCCCAGAACCAAGCGTCACGACCCCTCCTGTCGCCGTGCGCGGGACCGTTCGAGCGGCAGCCGAGCCACTCAGACCAGCAGCCACTATCTGTCGCTGACGTCCCAGCCCGGGTGATGTCCTGGCTGCGCGCCACCGTGCAGCGTCGTAGGCGAGCGCGTTGAGGGCCAGGGACATGGTGAAGGCGGCCATACCAGCACCCTCGACAGTCCAGCACCCTGCTCCCAGAACCCTGCGGAGGGGCGTCGACGCCACCGTCGCCTCGAAGTCGCTGCCCGTTCCTGCTAGCACGATCACGATCATCGGCACGACGAGCGGAAGCACGTAGCGGTCGAACAGTCCTTCGCCGAGGAGCGCTGGGGCCAGCAGGGAGGCAGCGACGCCCAGGAAGTACAGCGTCCACATCTCTCGTCGAGCATCCGGAGCGCGCCAGGGGCGGCGAGCGACCGCTGCGCCAGGATGCCCGCCACGAGGGCGCAGGTAGATCCGACAGTGACCACGGAACGCCGTGAACCACAGCGTCTGCTCGCCCAAGGCCACCCCGTTGTAAGAGCCGCTAGTCGCGACATAGCTGTCGCTCACCAACCCCGTGCCGCGCGATCGCACGACCGCGGCGAGCGCGAACGTAACGGCGCCGGCCGTGATGGACCTCAGGTTCCAGCACCGGCGCGACAGCACGAACACCACGGCAAGGCGAAGACAGACACCGTGAAGAACAGCACGACGATCTGAGTGACGTCGCCCGCGAACTCGTTCCGGACTTCCGGGTTCATCCCGTTGGGCAGGGCGCGGCGCCACATCTCGAAGAGCAGGAAACCGCCGACCATGGCAGTACTGCCCGCGCCGACGACCAGCCCGGGCACACGCCTCGACCGCGCCGGAAGACCGCGACGACGTATCCAGACATGCTCCGCCACGACCACGACGGGCGCCACGATCGCCGTCTCCCTGATGGTGGCCGCCCAGAGCCCGGCCACGAGCGACGCGGCCAGGAGTGCGGCCGACTGACGCTGGACACGGACCGCCGACCGACCATGAAGCTGAAGAGCATCAGGCCGCTGCGGGCAGATCGGTCATGAAGGAGGTCGCCAGGAGGCAGGAATGGGCCGCTGATCACCAGAGTCAGGGCTGCGAAAGCTGCCCACCACTGACCATGGCCTTCCCGGACCGCCCAGTAGCAGGACCCAACGAAGAGGACGGCCCCCGCCAGGACGAAGACGTGTCGGGCGAGGGCGCTCGTGCCCAGAGGGCCGAGGATGAACACCTGGCCGACGACGCTCATGTTGTTCCAGCCCGCGAGGCTCGTGTCGCCGGTCCGCGCGAATCTCTCCGCGATCTTCGTGAACGCCCAGTCGTCGTTGTGCGGGATCCACCAGCTGCCGGTGCTGAGCGACGCCGTCATGGCCACGATCACGAGGGCTAACGCTGCGATCAGGAAGACCTTGCCGTTGCCGCGGGACGCCGCCTGACCCGTACGGCCGCTCACGTTCTCCACGCGCGGTTCGAGAGCGACCATCACTGCGCCACCGTTTCCTGTAGCGGCAGCAGGGCGAGGTACTCGTCGTAACTGCGGATGTAGTCGTCGGGATCGTAGGCGTGCGATGCAAGCACGAGCAGGATGCAGTCCGGCGAGTAGTTGAACTGGGTTCCCCACAACATCGGCGGCAGGTGCAGTGCCAGGGTTGGCCGATCCAGCAGCACTGCACGCCGAACGTGCCCGTCGTCCACCAGCGCCCTACACGACCCCTTCAGGCAGATCAGCAGCTGCGAGCATTGGCGGTGGGCGTGCTCGCCACGTACCTCGCGGCTGGGGACGTCGAAGACGACGAAGTAGCGCTCCGGCGGGAAAGGCAGGAGGCCGTCGGCCTGCGCAGCGGTGAGGCTGCCGCGGAGGTCGCGGATCAGCGGTGTCTCGATGAGCTGCGCGCGGCCGACGCCTAGCGGTCGGGTGCCCGTCGTGGCTGTCGGCGTGGTCACCCCGAGCGTTGCGGTCCCTGTCGTCTCCCGAGAGCCGTCGTACCCGATGATGCGGGCCGGGTTGCCAACCACGATGGCATTCGGCGGGACCGAGCGCGTCACGACAGCGCCGGCACCGACCATCGCGCCGGGTCCGACCTCGATTCCGGCGAGGATGGTGGCGTTGGCGCCGATGGAGGCTCCGTGGCGGATGACCGTGCGAGCCGGAGGCCGATCGTGAACCCGGCTTCGAGGGAAGGGATCGTTGCAGAACGTGGCGTTCGGGCCCACGAACACGTCATCCTCGAGGACAAGGCCGTCCCAGAGCTGGACGCCGCACTTGACTGTGACCCGGTCGCCCAGGAGGACGTCGTTCTCGACGAAGACGCCGTCGCAGAGGTTGCAGCCACGACCAATCCGCGCCGGGCAGGACATGTGCGAACGCCCAGATCCGCGTGTCGGGACCCACCTGCGCTGACTCGCACAGTGCTCGCTCATGCACGAAGACGCGATCCATCACCCCGCCCTCTCGACCGGGACGGCGCTCGCGGGAACAGGGGTGGGGTCGTCCGACCCGGGTTCGAGGACTGGTGCGGGCACGGGGGGGAGTCCTCCCGGGAACGAGAGATCGCGCTCGGGCGGCGCTTCGTGTTCTCGAACCCCCGCCAGGCGTACTGGCCGACAAGCCCGAGCCCGAACAGGTTCAGCGCACCGAAGAAGGTGACGATCAGAGTGAGCGCTGCGTACCCGGGAACGGCGATCCCGCCGAACACGCGAGCTGCGAACGTGACGACTCCCAGCACCGTCGCGCAGAGGATGCCGAAGCCCCCGACTGCGAGTAGGAGGCTGATCGGCAGATCCGTGAACGCGAAGACGCTGTCAAGCAGGTAGCGCACCTTGCGGCGGAACGACCAGGCGCTGCGGCCGTACGGGCGGCGCATGCGGGTGTAGGGAACCTCCACGCGGCGGAAACCGATCCAATACAGCAGGGCCACCAGTGAACTGTTCGCCTCCGGCAGAGCCAGAAGCTCGTCCCGGACCTGGCGGGAGCACGCGAACGTGTCGACACCCCCACTGGGGATGTCACGGTTGCATCAAACCGGCGATAGAGCCGCCAGAATATGCCGGACGTCCAGCGCGAACTGGCGGCGTCTTCACGAGCTGCCCGGGTGCCCACCGCCACGTCGGCTCCCTCGACCAGGGCGCGAAGGAAGTCGAGTACCAGTTCCGTGGGCTCCTGTAGGTCGGCGGCGAGGGAGCAGTACCAGTCCGCGGCGCTGCGGCCATCCCGGTTCGGATGGCCGCGAAAGAGCCGAAGTTGCGCGAGTGTTCGATCAGGGTCGACTCCAGTCGCACCCCAGGGAGGGAGCCGCTGGAGCACGGCGAGGGAATTGTCAGGACTGCCGTCGACGACGAACAACGTCCGTACGCGCACGGCAAATCGGCTCTCGGCTCGGGCGGCGACGGCGGCGAGTTCGATGAGCAGTTGCGGCAGCGATTCGGCGTTGCGGTAGACCGGACCACGACGTTGAGGACTGGCGGGGCTCGGTCACCATCGTTCACCGCATCGGCGACGCGGACGACCTCGGCGTCCTGCAGTTCGGGAAAGCACGGCAGGGTCAGTACCTCACGGCAGGCCGCTTCCGTCACTGGTAGCGGCTCAGGAGGGGGCCTCCGGCGCAGTTGAGCGCGCACCGCAGTTGGTCGTAGTCCGGCACGGGGTAATGAACCTCCGTCGAGATCGCCTGATCGGCGAGCATTCGCTGCAGTCCTTCACGGTCCGAGGTCCGGACGACGAAAAGATGGTTGACCTCACCGGCGCGGTCGGAACCGATCGGCGACAGCCTCGGGTGCCCGGCGAGACCTTCCCGATAGAGCGTGGCGATCCCACACCGTCGCGCATTGTAGGAGTCCAGCCGCGGTAGTAGCAGGCGCAGGACAGCCGCCTGCATCTCGTCGAGGCGGCTGTTGCGCCCCCCAGGTTCATCGGCCTGGTACTTCGCCGACCAACCGTACTGCCGCAGCGCCCGAACTCTCCCGGCGACCGCGGCGTCGCAGGTTGTCACCGCGCCGGCGTCCCCGAGGGCTCCGAGGTTCTTGGTGGGATAGAAGCTGAATGCAGCGGCATCGCCCAGCCCTCCACACCGGCGGCCGTCAAGCGAGGCGCCATGCGCCTGAGCACAGTCCTCGACGACAGCGATGTCGAACCGGTGAGTGACTTCTCGCAGCGCGACGACGTCCGCCACCTGCCCGTACAGGTGAGTGACGACCACAGCACGTGGCGGCGGATCTTCGGAGTAGCCCGCGATTGCGCCTTCCACCTCGGTAGGACTGATCAATAAGGTCTGGGGATCCACGTCGACGTAGACGGGTGTGGCCCCGATCGCCACGATGGCGAGCGAGGCGTAGCCGCCCGCGTTCGCCACGGTCAGGACTCGGTCGCCTCGGGTGACGCCGACGGCTCGAAGGGCCAACTCCAGGGCGTCCGAGCCTGAGGCCACTCCGACGCAGTGCGCCACGTCAAGGTAGGCCGCGAACTCTTCCTCGAAAGCGCGGACCTCGCGGCCAAGGACGAACCAGCCACTCGAAACGACCCGGCGCAAGCAGTCGCTGATCTCTGCGATCAAGGGTCCGACATGTCTGGAGATATCGTTGACGGGGATCGTCGCCGACTGCACGGACAAGGCATGCGGAGGCTCGGACCGGATCTGTTCCATCAGTCTTTGGCGCCTCCCGTCGCGTACGTGCCTGGATGGACCTTATCGACGGACTCGACACCCCCCGCTTCTCATGGGCAGGATCGGGCGTCTGGCCGAAGGGGAGGATCAGATGAACGGTGGACCTCCCGGCTGCGGTCAGCTCCTGACCGGCCCGCGCCCGCAGGCCCGAAGGCCCGGTTGGCGCCGCGGTTCCGCAGCTGCATGCAGCTCGTCAGCACCGCCCCTCCGTTGGCTCGCCGGATCAGGAGCGGCGTCGCCGTGAGGCTCGCCAGGGGAGCGGGAGGTATGCGCTGACGTACACGGTGACCACGTCGGCGCGGTGCCCGGCTGTGATCATGACTGGGCCGGCGAGGACAGCCGCGTGGCCGACGGCATCGATGGTCTGCTCGACGGGGAGCAGCGGCGCGGCTTCGACAAGATCGTCGCCGGGCTCGTCGCCCGGGCGGCCCACGAGGGCGACCTGCGGGCCGACCTCGACCCGGCCGTCGTCACCCGGCTGCTGTTCGGGATGATCAACTCCCTCGTCGAGTGGTACCGCCCCGACGGCGCCGCGGCGCGCGCCGCCCGGCACACCCGCATGGCGCCGGCCGACCTCGCGGACGCCGTCGTCCGGCTCGCCTTCGACGGTCTGCGCGGCTGACGCGGCCGGTCGGGCGAGCGACCGGGGGATGCCGGGTCGGAGTGGCTCCGAACCCGGCATCCCCGGTCACGTCAGTCGTTCACTCGGTCGGTCGTGCTAGTGGCGCATCACCAGCTCCCAGTCGCCACGTCCGTGCGTGCCCGCCTCGACGTTTCCGTTCGGCGCCACCACGAGGTCCCAGACCGTGACGTTGGGCAGCCCGGACCCCAGTCGCACCCAGTGGCTGCCGTGCCGTCCGCTCGCGAGGACGAAGGCGCCCACCTCGGAACCGGCGATGAGCTGGTGACCGCGCAGGGCCACCTTGAAGACGGGCGCGTCGGGCAGGTTCCCCGTCAGGTCACGCCAGGAGGCGCCGCCGTTGGTCGACTCGAAGACGTGACCCACGCCCGCGTCGGGGATCCAGCGACGGCTGTAGGAGCCGAAGCTGACGTAGACGTGCGCCGCGTTCTTGGGGTCGACGGCGATCGAGGTGATGTACCGGTTCGGCAGCCCGGCGAGCGACAGCTGGTGCCACGTCCCGCCGTAGTTGGTCGCCATCCCACGGCTGAAGGTCGGCGGGTTGCAGCCGCCACCGCACCAGCCGGCGTACGTCACCGCACCGTTGGCCGCCAGGGCGGTGGTCGAGTTACCGGCCCCGGTGTCGTAGGCGATCTTCCAGTCGCACGTGGCGCCGGCGCACACCGTCGCCCACGACTTCGTGTCGTCCCAGACGTAGCGGCCGCCGGCGACCCAGTGGTCCGGGTTGTTGACGTCCTTCTCGATGGGGGCGATGAAGCGCGGGCTGGGGTCGCACACCGCCGGGGGATTCGTGGCCGTCAGGCACGACGGCGAGATCTCCCGCAGGGTGTTCGTCGCGGCGTCCGTCGTGAGGTACATGTCGAGGTAGACGTACTCCTCGACCGCCCGGTCGCCGTTGTTCGGGTCGACGATCGTGTCTCCGCCGTCACCGGTGAAGGCCTGCTCGACGGTGCTCATGTCGGTCCGGGTGTACGGCTCGCCGTTGTCCTGCGTACCCGCCCAGTAGGCGAGCCCGCTCGGCACCTTGCCCACGTCGATCGAGTAGTCCTGCAGGGTGTGGATCGTGGCGTTGAGGTTGGTCCACTGCCCGCGGTCGTGCCACGAGACCGGCCGGCGCCACACGCCGCCGTCGTTGCCCGCCCAGAACTGCCCCTTGAGGATCATGCCGGCGTGCTGGTCGGGGTGTGTCGTCGGGGGGCACGCGTAGGGGGTGTTGCCCGTCGGGTTACACGAGATGTCGAAGTTCCAGTACGGGCCGACGGCCTTCCAGGTCGCGCCGCCGTCGACCGACTCGAAGACCTCCTCCAGCTGCAGGTACACGTGCTTGCGGTTGGCGGGGTCGGCGAGGATGTACTGGTTGTAGTCGGCCTGGACGCCGGGGTAGTAGTCGCTCGTCGTCGTCGCCGAGAGCCGAACCCGAGGCGGCGAGCTTGTCGACGGTCGCGATCCGCGTCCAGGGCCCGGTCGGGCGGCCCGAGGTGGAGACGTAGGCGCCCTGCCCCCGCAGGTCGCCGGTGCTGGTGTCCTGGACGACGGCGTAGAGCCAGCCGCCGGAGGAGGACAGCGTCGTCCGGCCGATCGTCGCCGGGTTGATGTCCCCGGTCGGGGTCACCTTCCGGAAGCTGCCGCGCGCGCCGGTGCCGACGTAGAAGCCGTTGTACTCGACACCCGGAGGATTGCTGTAGCCGGCCCAGCCGACGACGGCGAGGATCTGCCGGCCGTGGCTGCCGGGAACGGTCAGGACGTCGGTGACCTCCGAGCTCGGCGGGTACTTCTTGGGCCCGGCGGGCTGCAGCACCGGCGACCAGTGCGCCGACCGCGAGGCGTGCACCGACCGCCGGTACAGCCCCCACCTGGTCGCCGCGTAGACGTAGCCCTTGATCCAGGCGATCCGGTGGACGGCGTTGCCGAACAGTTCGGTCCCGCCGACCCTGCGCCAGGTGTCCGAGCCGCGGGCCAGGCGGTAGATGCCCACGCCGTACTGGCCCTCGGAGCTGTTGTTCGGCTCGCCGGTTCCGACCCAGACCGAGCCGTCACGGGGGTCGGTGGCGAGGGCGCCGATCGGCGAGGCGCGGGAGGCCTCGGTCGATCTCCCGCCAGGTGGCGCCCTGGTCGTAGGAACGCCAGACGCCGCCGCTGGCCGATCCGGCGTAGACCGCGCGTCCGGCGGCCGTGAAGGCCGTCATGCGGCCGGTGACGAGACCCCAGCCCACGCCGTAGTTGGCGCCGCGGTTGATCGGGTCGTTGACGAAGGGCTTCTTCGTCACCTCCGCCCAGTGGCCCGCCGTAGGAGGGGAGGTGATCCGCGGCCGAACGTGCGGCCACGAGCGCGTTCATCGGTGCGACCACGGCGGGTGCGGCGGTGATGGACTGGAGGAACGCGTCCCGCGCCCGCAGGTTCTCGGCCTCGTCCGCGTCGGTCTCGCCCGGCGCTTCCGCGGCCCGCTGGACGGTCGATGCGGAGGCGGCCGCTCGAGACCCCTTCGCGAGCATCGAGGTGGCGGACGGCTTGCTGCCCCCGCCGGATCCGGCGGCGGCGGGAGCCGCCATCGCGGCCACCAGCGCTCCCGCCGTCAAGAGAAGGAGTGGAAGACTTCGCCGTCTGATCATGACGATCCCCCGTCGAGGGTTGGACCCCTCGGCGCTGAGGGGTGCCGCAGAGCGTTAGCGCCGTCCGTTTCCGGCGACAATGGCGCGAAAGACAGAAGGGCTCGGCTTTCGTGCGCACTTCGGGGCGATCCGGCTCCCGTCCGGCGCCGGCGCGCAGGTCGTGCCGGGCCTGGCAGGCTGGTCGCGTGGACGCGGTCACGATCCGCAGGTACGCGCTCGACAAGCCCGGGGCGCGGGCGGACGAGCCCAGGGAGGGCGACCCCGTGGTGAAGATCGGCTCGCAGGTCTTCGCCTTCCTCGGGGAGGACACGCGTGGGCGTCAAGTGCGCCGCCACCCGGGAGGAGGCCGACGCGTGGCTGGCCCGGTACCCGGACGACGCGGCGCGATGCCCTCCATCGGCCGGTCCGGCTGGAACGTCCTGCGCCTGCACGGCGCGATCCCCGACGAGGAGCTCCTCAAGGCGGTGGACGTGTCGTACGACCTGGTCGTCTCCAAGCTGGCGAAGGCGTGAGCGCCCGACGGCCTGGCGGCCGTCACCTCGCTGACAGAGGCGCACGCCGCCGGTGGTCGCCGTCCCGCTCCGCGCTACGCGGGCTTGCGCGTGATCCGGTAGTGCAACACGAGGAACGGGTAACCGAACAGGTCGAAGGCGTGGTCCGCGGTGAGCTCGCCGTTCTCGACGCGCACGTCCAGTCGTTCACCGAATCCCCGGACGGCGAGTGCGGTCAGCCGGCGATCCTCCGGGTCGACGAACGTCAGGTAGTGCCCGGGGTCGCGCAGCTCGCTGTGGCTGGTGAGGACGAGTCCGCCGCCCGGAGCCGCCGTCGGCAGCAGCGTCGCGGTGAAGTTCCCCTGCGGCACCGGGAAGCCGACGCTGACGTAGCCGCGGTCGCCGTCCCGGTACGTCGTGTAGATGCCCACGTAGATCGGCTCGTCGGTGTCGGCGAAGGAGCGGATCCATCCCCTGATCGTCGGCAGGTCGGGGCGCTCGATCGTGTCGATGCGGCTCCGGACGCCGCGCAGCGCCTCGCGCTGGTTCATCGGCACGTTGGCCTGCCCGAGCGGGCGCGCGACCAGGGAGCGGTAGAGCAGGTAACCGGGCCGGATCCACGCCCGCCACTCCGGCACGATGTCGAGGCCGAAGCGCGTCGTGTGCTCGTAGAACTCCCGGACCAGCGGGTGCGCCGCCGCCGGGTCGAAGTCGGGCCCGGCCAGCTCGTCGAGGGACGCGACGATGCCGGCGTCCGCTGCCGCCGGCACGTACCGGCCGCCCAGCACCTCGGCGAGGTCACCGACGTAGCCGGTGCCGACGTACCTGGTCCTGGCCTCGAGCGGCACGACGAACGGCAGGTCCTCGGCCGGCACGGCGTCGGCGAGCAGGCTCACCTGCCCGTCCCGGAAGAGCGCGGCCGACGTGGTCCGGTAAGCCAGCATCGTCGCCGCGGCCACCTGCGCGCCGCTCGGCCGGCGTCCACCGGTCACGGCCGCACGTCCCACGGCGAAACCGACCGCCGGCCCGAGCACGGCCTTCTGGGGCCGGACGCCGAGGGCGCCGGCGAGCGCACCGACGAGGACGCCGACGGCGACGGGCCGCCGACCGGTGGCCCGATCGAGCACCAGGCCGAGCGGTGCCGCGAGCGCGGTGCTCGCGGCGATGCGCGACCAGAGCGCCGGGATCTCGTTCGGCCGCTGCACGGCGCGGGCGGCCGCGTCCGTGGCCGCGAGCGCGACGCCGCCGGCGACGGCCGCGAGAACGCGTGCCCGGCGACCGCCTCGGGAGGCGAGCGCCGCTCCTCCGGCCGCACCGATGGCCGCCGCGAACGCCGCTCCCGATGTCCGCTGCCGCGCCTGGTCCCTGCCCTCGGTCACCCAGGAACCGTACCGACGTGCGAGGGGAACGGACGCGGTCAGGATGAGCCCGTGGCTGACGGGGTCGAGGGTCTGCTCGCGGAGTCGCGCACCGGCGTCCGGCGCCTGACGCCGCTGGAGGCCTGGGACGCCGCCCGAGCCGGCGCGCTGCTGGTCGACACCCGCACCGAGTGGCAGCGCGCGGCGCAGGGCGAGGTGCCGGGGGCGCTCGTCATCGATCGGACCGTCCTGGAGTGGCGCCTCGACCCGGGGAGCGGTGCGGCGATCCCGGAAGCGACCGGCTACGACCTGGAGGTCGTCGTCCTGTGCCGGCAGGGCTACAGCTCCAGCCTCGCCGCGGCGAGCCTGAGGGCCGTCGGACTGTGGCGTGCGACGGACGTGGTCGGCGGCGTCGAGGCCTGGGCGGCCGACGGGCTGCCACTCACCGACGGCCCGGCCGACGTCCGCCGCTGACTCTGACTGGCCTCTGGGACCGCGGAGCGAGGATCATCGGGGCGTGGACGCCGACAGCATGCGCGCGTACTGCCTGGACAAGCCGGGCGCCTGGCCCGACCAGCCGTGGGAGGGCGACCACGTGGCGAAGGTCGGCCAGAAGATCTTCGCGTTCATCGGTGAGGAGACCATCGGCGTCAAGTGCGGCGCCAGCCGCGAGGAGGCCGACGAGTGGCTCGCGCGATACCCCGAGCACGCCACGGTCATGCCGTACATCGGGCGGAGCGGCTGGAACGTCCTGCGGCTCGACGGTCCGATCCCGGACGACGAGCTCCTCGAGGCCGTCGACGGGTCGTACGACATGGTCGTCGCGAAGCTGCCGAAGCGGGAGCGGCCCGCCGGGTGGGTGCCGGGCCGATGAGTCCGGGACCTCGGCGTCGTCACCATCCGGACGACGATCGAGAGGAACGACGATGATCGACACGAGCCGGGCCTTCAGCGGGTTCTCCGTGGACGACGTGCCCGCCGCGCGCCGCTTCTACGAGGGGACGCTCGGCATGACCGTCAAGGAGGAGTACGGGATGCTCCGCCTCACGGTGGCCAACGGAGCGCAGGTGCTCGTCTACCCCAAGCCGAACCACCAGCCGGCGACGTTCACGATCCTCAACCTGCCGGTGCCGGACGTCGAGGCCGCCGTCGACGAGCTCGCGGGCCGCGGCGTCGAGTTCGTGCGCTACGACGGGTTCGAGCAGGACGACAAGGGCGTCTTCCGCGGCGGCGGCCCCCTCATCGCCTGGTTCACCGACCCCGCGGGGAACGTGCTGTCCGTGATCCAGGAGTAGGCGGCGCCCTGCCACCGTCGAGGGCTGACGCTCGGGGGTGGCCCTTTCTCGCCGCTGTGCACTGAGTCGCTGTCCGACTCAGTGCACAGCGCTCACGGATGCCCCCTCCATCACCTTGTCCTCAGTCCGGTCAGCCCGGCATGGCCCGCTGCACCCGGCGCTCGCACCTTCTCCTGCGCCCCGGACGACCGCGCTGACCGGCGGATGCGGTTGACCTGCGCTTCGCCCCTCCGGATACTGGAACCGAACGTTCGGTCGGTTTCAGGAGTGCGGAGGGCAGCGGGTGTACGGCAACGACTTCGGTCCGGCACCGGCGCCGGACGCCGGCGAGCCGGCGGGGGACGCCGAGCGCCAGGCCGAGTTCGACCGGCTCGTCGGCGCCGACGAGCGCATCGAGCCGCGCGACTGGATGCCGGAGGGCTACCGGAAGACGCTGATCCGGCAGATCGCCCAGCACGCGCACTCCGAGATCATCGGCATGCAGCCGGAGGGCAACTGGATCACCCGGGCCCCGAGCCTGCGGCGCAAGGCCATCCTCATGGCCAAGGTGCAGGACGAGGCCGGCCACGGGCTCTACCTCTACTCCGCGGCCGAGACCCTCGGCGTCGACCGCGCGGAGCTCCTCGACCTGCTGCACGCGGGCAGGCAGAAGTACTCCTCGATCTTCAACTATCCGACGTTGACCTGGGCGGACATGGGCGCGATCGGCTGGCTCGTCGACGGCGCCGCGATCGTCAACCAGGTCCCGCTGTGCCGCTGCTCCTACGGGCCGTACGCCCGGGCGATGGTCCGCATCTGCAAGGAGGAGTCCTTCCACCAGCGGCAGGGCTTCGAGATCCTGCACACGCTGAGCCACGGCACGCCCGAGCAGCACGCGATGGCGCAGGACGCCGTCGACCGGTGGTGGTGGCCCAGCCTGATGATGTTCGGACCGCCGGACGAGGCCTCGCCCAACTCGGCGCAGTCGATGGCGTGGGGCATCAAGCGGCACGGCAACGACGAGCTCCGGCAGCGCTTCGTGGACATGACCGTCCCGCAGGCGCAGGTCCTCGGCCTCACGCTGCCCGACCCCGACCTGCACTTCGACGGCGAGCACTGGCGCTTCGGCGTGATCGACTGGAGCGAGTTCTACGCCGTGCTCAAGGGCAACGGCCCGTGCAACGCCCAGCGCATGGAGCACCGGCGCCGGGCGCACGAGGAGGGTGCCTGGGTCCGCGAGGCGGCGTCGGCCTACGCCGCGAAGCAGGCGGCCCGGGCCGAGGAGCCCGCGGCGTGACCGGCAAGCCGGTGCCGATGGACGAGGGCGCCGCTCCGGCGTCCGGCGACAGCGGGCTCCAGGCGTCCGGCGACAGCGGGCTCCAAGCGTCCGGCGACAGCGGGCTTCAGGCGTCCGGCGACAGCGGGCTTCAGGCAGAGGGCGGGCACGGCGCCGTCCCCACCCGGGGAGTCCCGGCACGCGAGGACGCCGAGACCGCCGCGCGCGCCGCCCGCCGGGACTGGCCGCTCTGGGAGGTCTTCGTCCGCGCCCGTCGCGGGCTCGCGCACCAGCACGTCGGGAGCCTGCACGCGCCGGACGCGGCCATGGCCCTGCGGAACGCGCGCGACCTCTACACCCGCCGCAGCGAGGGCGTGAGCATCTGGGTGGTGCCCGCGGCCGCGATCACGGCGTCCAGCCCCGACGAGAAGGACGCCTTCTTCGACCCCGCGGCGGACAAGGTGTATCGGCACCCCACGTTCTACGAGATCCCCGCCGAGGTGCGGCACCTGTGAACGGCCTGCTGGAGGGGCGCGCCCGGTACGCCCTCGCCCTCGGGGACGACGCGCTGATCCTCGCCCACCGCTGCGGTGAGTGGATCGCGAACGCGCCCCAGCTGGAGGAGGACGTCGCGCTCGCCAACATCGGCCTCGACCTGCTCGGCCAGGCCCGGACGCTGCTCACCTACGCGGGGGAGGTCGAGGGCCGGGGGCGCGACGAGGACGACCTGGCCTACCTGCGCGAGGAGCGGGCGTTCACGAACGTCCAGCTGGTCGAGCTCCCGAACGAGGACTTCGCCGTGACCATGGCTCGGCTGCTCGCCTTCTCCACCTACCAGCTGGCGCTGTACGAGCGGCTGACGCAGAGCGCGGACGAGACGCTCGCCGGCGTCGCCGGCAAGGCCGTCAAGGAGGTCGCCTACCACCGGGACCACGCGGTGAGCTGGGTCGTCCGGCTCGGCGACGGCACGGAGCTGAGCCACCGGCGCATGCAGGCGGGCCTGGAGCGGGTCTGGCCGTACGTCGAGGAGCCCTTCGACGCGTCCTGGATCCCTCCGCAGCTCCTCGCCGAGGGGGTGGCGGTGGACGCCGGTCAGCTCCGGCCGGAGTGGGAGTCCTTCCTCCGGCAGGTGCTCGCGGAGGCGACGCTGGACTGGCCGGACGTCGCCGCCGCGGCCGGCCGGCGGCCGGCAGGGCGTGCACACCGAGGCGATGGGATACCTGCTCGCCGAGATGCAGCACCTGCACCGGTCGCATCCGGGAGCCCGATGGTGACCGCGCTCGGGACCGCGCCCTCGAGATCGCCGGCGCCGTGCCCGATCCCGAGCTGCCCGTGCTGACCATCGCCGATCTCGGCGTCCTGCGGGGGGTCGAGGTGGGGGACGACGGCACCGTCGAGGTCACGATCACTCCGACGTACTCGGGCTGCCCGGCGATGGAGACGATCCGCCACGACATCGAGGGCGCGCTGGCGGACGCCGGGTTCTCCGACGTCCGGATCCGGACCGTGCTGGCGCCCGCGTGGACGACCGACTGGATCAGCGATCGCGGCCGCGCCGCCCTGCAGGAGTTCGGCATCGCGCCGCCGGGACGCCGAGGCACGGGCCCGTCGGCCTCGCCCTGGCCGTCCGCTGCCCGCAGTGCGGCTCGCCGGAGACGCGGGAGATCTCGCCGGTTCGGGTCGACCGCGTGCAAGGCCCTCTGGCAGTGCCGGGCCTGCGGTGAGCCCTTCGACCACATGAAGACGCTGTAGCCGCCGTGACGACGAGCACGCAGGAGCAGGTCGGCCGGAGCCACGCCGCGTTCCACCCGCTGCGGGTCGCGCGATGTCGAGCAGCTCACCGCCGGACGCCGTCGCGATCACGTTCGCCGTGCCGCCCGAGTTGCGCGACGAGTACGCGTTCGCGCCCGGCCAGCACCTCACGCTGCGCGCGACGGTGGACGGCGAGGAGGTCCGCCGCAGCTACTCGATCTGCAGCCCGCCCTCGTCCGGGACGCCTCCGGGTGGCGATCAAGCGACTCGAGGGCGGCGTCTTCTCGGGGCACGCCCTGGAGCAGCTCCGGGTCGGCGACGTGATCGAGGTGATGCGGCCTGCCGGCCGGTTCGGCGTCCGGCTCGACCCTCCAAGGCCAAGCAGTACGTGGCGATCGTGGCCGGCAGCGGGATCACGCCGGTGCTGTCCATCCTCGAATCGGTGCTGGAGACCGAGCCCGGGAGCCGGTTCACCCTGGTCTACGGCAACCGGGACGCGGGGTCGGTGATGTTCCTCGAGGAGCTGGCGGACGACAAGGACCGTTACCCGGACCGGCTCCATCTCGTGCACGTCCTCTCCCGCGAGGTGCGGGACGCCGAGCTGCTCACCGGCCGGATCGACGCGGCCAAGCTCGACCGGCTGCTGGCCACCCTCGTGCCGCCCGACGACGTCGACGAATGGCTGCTGTGCGGCCCCTTCGAGATGGTCGAGCAGGTCCGCAGCGAGCTGCTCGACCCGCGGCGTCCCGAGCCGGAACATCCACCTCGAGCTGTTCCACGTCGAGGGTGAGCCCCTGCCGGTCCGGCGCCCGGCGGCGGCATCGGCGTCGTCGGAGACGGACGCCGCAGAGGTGACGGTGCGGCTCGACGGGCGGACGACGACGTTCCGGATGCCGGCCGAGGGCTCCGTGCTCGACGCCACGCTCGCCGTTCGGACCGACGCCCCGTACGCGTGCAAGGGCGGCGTCTGCGGCACCTGCCGGGCGCGGCTGGTCGAGGGCGAGGTGACGATGGCGCGTCGCTACGCCCTGGACGACGACGAGGTGGAGGAGGGGTTCGTGCTCGCCTGCCAGTCCGTACCCGTGACGCCGAGGTCGTGCTCGACTTCGACGCTTGACGGGCCCGCATCTCCCGGAATGCGGCGCCGGTAAGACCGCCCTCGGCCGAGACTGGAGAGGCAGGGTGAGGTCGTCGTCGCGGACTCGGCAGCTCTTCGACCGGTCACATCGGTGTGCACTCTGGCGCTCGCCGAACACCTCGAACCTCCGGTACGGCTTCGTCGACGAGGCGACACCGGAGCTAACGATCGGAGTGCTGGGCGACCATCGGGGCCAGGGCATCGGCGGCGGCTCCTGGACCGGGTGCTCCCGGAGACGCGCACGGCGGACGTGGAGCAGATCAGTCTCAGCGTGGAGCAGGACAACGACGTCGCCAGGCGTCTCTACGAGTGGGTGGCTTCCACGAGATCGACTCGTGGGGCAACGCCCTCATGGTCGTGCGCCGGTGACGTGGGGGAGCGCAGCGCCTCGGCTGGCGGCGGTGACCGCCTGGCGGCGGTCGGGCGTTCGCTACGCTGTGCCCCGCGCCCCCGTAGCTCAGGGGATAGAGCACCTCTCTCCTAAAGAGGTGGCGCAGGTTCGAATCCTGCCGGGGGCACTCGCGAATCCGCAGGTCAGGACCCTACTTCTCGCTCACCTTCATGGGACTACCTCTAGATCATTTGCTCCGGCAGATTGTCCGCGGACTTCGCCGTGATGACTCGGACCTCCACGGACTCTTGGGGGATGATCAAGGCGCCGACGCCTTGTGGCCTCGTCGGCCCGGGCGGCGCCGGAGTCCAGGTTGAGTCCGCGTCCTCGGGTGGCTACGACCTCCGCAAGAGGCACCTGACCGGGACGCTCCACCGGTCAGGTCTTGCGGGACTACCCGGCTTGCAGGGCGAGCGTTAGAACCAAGCGGGCTGACTCTCCACGCGTGGTCCCGTTGGTCGTTCGCTCATCGGGACGCCTGCCAGGTCTTACGGCTGGAGCGGCTCGCGCCGCAGCGATACGGAGCGAACAGCGATCCGCCACCCGTCCGCTGTCCGTCGCAGCGCGTCCTCGTACACCCCGCTGCCCACACGCCCGTCGCGCTGCACGCCGAGGAACTTGGACCGCGCCATGACGTGCTTCTGGTTCGTGGTCACCACCGTGTTGGTCACGAGGTGCGCCAGCGGATTCCCGTCGCCGAGTCGTCGAGCAGCGTCGCTGACCGCGTGGACGCCATGCAGAGTCGGGCCACCCATCGCGGACAAGTCGTAAACGACGTCGTGCGTGAACACCTCCGAGAATCGCTCGAGCTCGCCGGTGTCCACCAGGTGCCCGTGCAGCGCGATGAGCTCGTGGATGACGATCCGGTCCTCGAGGCTGATGGTCATCCCCTCACCTTCTCCTATCGGCGTCGAAGGCGGGCGATGAGCCTCGCCGCAGATCGAGGCATCCCGGGGAATGAGTAGACAGGGTCAGTGATCTCGCGACAGGCTCGCAGAACTGACTCAGCGGAACCAGCAGGAGCAGAAGCGGTCATGACCGGTGCGTCCGCGGCAGAACCGGCCGCACGTCGGGCTCGCCTCCACGAGCTCGACCGTGTCGTGCAGATCCTGGCCGGCGCCTTCTACAGCGACCCGACCTGGACGTGGGCGTTCCCGGACCCACAGCGGCGCCGTGAGCAGCAACGACGCCTGTGGGAGCTGTTGGTACGCGGCGCCCTCGCTACCCCGACGCGGTCTGGCTCAACGCCGACAGCACCGCCACCGCCGTGTGGATACCACCGGGCGGGACCGAACTGTCCCCGGAACATGAGACCGAGCTCGAACAGCTGACGAGCGAGCTGCTCGGCGGCGACGCCGACCGGCTCATGCGCACGTTCAAGGCGTTCGAGCACGCTCGTCCCGACCGCGACGACTTCTACTACCTCAGTCTGCTCGGCACCGAACCCCAGCACCGCGGACGCGGTCACGGCTTGCGCCTGCTCCACGACACCCTGCACCTCGCCGACCACGCGGGCGCCCCGGCCTACCTCGAAGCCAGCAACCCCGCCAACGTCGCCCTCTACGCCAGGTATGGCTTCGAGCCGCACGGCACCGTCACCCTGCCGGCAGACGGGCCGGACATCACCATACTGACTCGTCGGCGGGACCCCCAGCGGTCCCGATAGTCGAACGGCTCTCGACGAGTTGTTGATCGCTGCGCCGCACCGGGCGCCGTGGCGTCCACGGATCGGGATCGCGCCGCGGATCAGCGACGCCGAACTGCTCACGCTGTGCGTCATGCAGGCGCTGCTGGGCTTCACCAGTGAGGCGCGATGGTTGCGCCCACGCCCGAGCCCACCTTCGCCACCTGTTTCCCTACCTGCCGCAGCAAGCCGGGCTACAACAAGCGACTGCGCAAGCTGGCGGGCACGGCGAACTGGCTGATCCGTCAGCTCGCCACCGACACCAGCGCGTGGTCCGACGACGTCTGGGTGATCGACTCCACCCCGATCGAGTGCGCCCGCTCTCGGGAGGCGGTGCACCGCTCGGACCTGGCCGGGTGGGCCGAATACGGGTACTGCGCCAGCCACTCCCGCTACTTCTGAGGACTGCGCCTGCACCTGGTCGCCACCGTCCACGGCCTGCCGATCGCGTTCGCGCTGACCGGCGCCAAGGCCGACGAACGCCAGACCCTGCTCGATATTCTCGGCGCCGGACCCCGACCTGATCGCGGCCCGACCAGGGCAGACGCTGATCGCCGACAAGCACTACTACGGACGAGACTTCGAGGCCGACCATCAGCGCCGCCGGTCTGCGCCTGCTGCGCCCAGCCCGCGCCGGCGAGCCGGCACGCAGGCGACCAACCGTTCTTCAAGCCGCTACGGCAAGTGATCGAATCGATCTTCGACACCGCCAAAGGCCACGGGCGGCGGGTCATCCTTGTCGTCGTCCCGCCCGACACCAATGACACCGCCGGTCATCCAGCGATCGTTGCCGCCGGGCGGGGTTACCCGGAGGCTCCCATGGGGATCCTGACCACGTGTGGCGTGTTGAGCCGTACCGCAGCCATGTCTGAACCGCGCCGAACCCTCGACGACGCGCAGGACCGATGGGAGCCGACGGCGGCTACGCCGGCATCCCTCGCTTTCAGCATTCGGGTGGTGCAGGGGGTTGTCGGTCTGCGCGGGGGCGGGAGAGTGCACGTGGGCTGGTTGTGGCCTGGAATGCTTCGAGTGCCTCTCCTGGGGTGTCGTAGACGGCGTCGGGGCCGAGGGTGGCACTGATCCCGTAGCGGCCGAGCTGCTCGCGTACCGGGATGAGCAGGTTGCTAACGACGAACCGGATGCGCCGCTGGTGGAGGTGTTCGATGACCCTGGCCAGGACCGCGGCCGCGGTGTAGTCGATGTCACCGATCGCCGCGCCGTCCAGGATGATCCACCGCAGTGGGCTGCCCTGCCCGGTGAGCGCCGTGACGTCGTCCAGGAGGCGGGAGGCGTTGGCGAAGTAGAGGTTGCTGCCGAACCGATAAACCACCAGTCCTTCCTCGGTCCGTGCGCCGGGCAGCACGGGCGCGGGCTGCCAATGTCCGTCTGGTGACTTCACCAACACGCTGTTGCCGGGATGGTAGCTGTGCCGTAGATGGTCGATGATCGACGTGACGACCGCCACCACGATGCCGTCTTCAACGCCCAGGACCACAACAGCAGCCGCGGTCACCAGCGCGACGGCGAATTCGTGACGACGGACGGCCAGTATCCGCCGCATTCCACGGACGTCGATGAGTTCGACGGCGATCAGGAAGACGACCGCTGCCAGGGCGGCGATGGGAAGGCTGGCCAGGGGCCCGGTGAGTATCAGCAGGACGATCAGCACGACCGCGGCGGTGGTGAGCGAGGCGAGTTGGGTCCGCCCGCCCGCACTGTCGACCATCTGGGTCTTGGTCGGGCTGCCGTTCACGACGAACGTGCCGGAGAAGGCTGCCGCGACGTTCGCGGCGCCCAGACCGACCAGGTCGGTTTCCTCGCTGAACGGCTCCTCGTACTTCACCGCGTAGGCGCGGGAGGTTGCCGCGCTCTGGGCGAGGATGACGACGAACATCGACGCTGCGGTGCCCAGAAGCGCGGTGGCATCCTGCCAACCGAGGGCGGGCAATCCTAGGTGCGGCAGTCCCTGGGGAACGGCGCCGAGCACGGCCACGCCATGAGAGGCCAGATCCGCGGCCCGGCTGACCACAATCGCGCCGATCACCGCGATCAGTGCTCCAGGGGCTCGGCGGTTCACCCGACGGGCCACCACTACGACCAGTATCACCGCGATGGAGATCGCCACCGTCTCGCGTTGAGCCTGCGGGAGCGCGCGCGCCGTGTCCCAGAGCCTGCTCACAGTGCCGCTGCCTGTGGAGCTGACGCCGAGCATGTCCGGGAGTTGACCGGCGGCTACCTGGATACCCACCCCGGTGAGGAATCCGACCAAGACCGTCCTGGACAGGAAGACCGCCAGGAACCCGAGCCGGGCCAGCCGGGCCAGCAATAGCAGCCCACCCGCCAGCAAGGCCGCCAGCCCAGCCAACTGGACGTACCGGGTCGAGCCCGCGATCGCGAGCCCGGCAACGGACGCACTGAGGATGGCCGCCGTGGCGGAGTCCGCGGCGACAACGAGGTGACGCGAGGAACCAAGCACGGCGAACACGGCCATCGGCAGCAACAGCGTGTACAGGCCGGTCACCACCGGCATGCCGGCGATCTTCGCGTAGCCAAGCACCTCCGGGATGCCCAGCGCAGCCAAGGTGACACCAGCCAGCACGTCGCCCGCGACGTGCACCTGCCCACCCGACGCCAGCCCCCGCAGGACGGGCCAGCCAGGCCATCCCCTTCCAGTGACCGGCACGCCAGACCTCCACCTTCCCCGGAGGCTCGGACAGGGCAATCATGCATCCACAACGAGGATCCGGGTCACCATCTATCACCTGTTGCGTGGACAGACTGTCCCCAAGCGATGCTGCGGACGTCGGGGTGAGCCTGTGCTTGCCTGTCGCGGAGGGGCGGGAGCTGGTCGACGTCACGGCTGTGTCCCGCCGACCCGCCCGCCGGCCGCCGCTTGCTGGCTCCGAGTTCCCCGCGTCGTCGACCTTCCGCGCTCAGCTGACGACGACGCACACCCTTACGGAGCTGAGCTCGGCGCGGACCAGGCAGGACGACGTCGCCTACCAAGCGTTACGAGCCGACGACATCCCGAACGCCTACGCCCGCTACACCGGGACCGCACCCCTACCCGTCTGGTCGTCCAACCGGGCCAGACACCGGCTCTCCCGCACCGGCAACCGCCAGCTCAACGCCGCGCTGCACCGGATGGCGCTGACCCAGATGCGGGTCCGCCCACCCGCCAAGGCGATGATCGAACGACGTCGGGCGGTTGGTGATGGAGGCGGCGAAGCCCTCCGCGTGCTCAAACGCCGACTCTCCGACGTCGCCTACCAAGCGTTACGAGCCGACCTCAGCACGCGCCGAACTCAACGCCGCTTGAGAGAAAAGCAAGCGACAGACCCGCGCCCGGCCAGCGATCCTCGGCAGTCAGGTCATCGGTCTGGAACATGGGGTACACGCGGGATCGCGTTCAGGCAGGGGCCCTGGTCGGTGTCGTACTGGATCTCGTCGTCCGGACCGGCGCGTCACTGCTGGCGGCAGGGCTGAACATTCTCCCGTCGTGGAGGCTCGTGATGCCGGCGTGCTCGCAGCCGGTCACCGTGGCCACCGCCAACTCGACCGTCTTCTGCAACGTGTCCTGCGCCGACTTCTCAGCTTGGAGTGCCCGCGCGACCTCAGCGATCGCCCTGCGCCAGCCCATGATCCTGCGGCTGCCTGACTACGACGACGGTACGGCGCTACACGCCGACGCCGCAGCATGCAGGCGCGTCACCCCACCAGCCCGGACCTGAGCCGCGATGCCGGGGCAGTCGGCATCGCCAGGGCCGCCCCGACGGGTCAACCTCGAACGGAACGAGCTCGCCGCCGACGGTGCCTGCCCCTCCTGGGCGAGGCCTTGCTCGATCAGCGTCCGCAACACCCGTCCGGCGGCACCAAGACGGTGCGGCAGACATCTACGGCCACCATCGGGACGATCTGGGTGCGCGTCGCGCGGACGAGTGGGGGCTCCGGCAGGTACTCCTCGATCACGATCGTTCCCTCGGTCCGCCGGGTATCCGCCTATGTGGTTTCGGTTGCTGGCTCAGCCGTCGGTGACTCGGCTCAGTTCGGCAGCGATTTGCTCGGCCCAAGTCTCGATCGCGTCCCAGTCGCGGAAGTCGCCGTCTTTCACCCGCAGGGCCGAAACCATGGCCTTCTCGGCGAAGCCGAGCCGGTGCCGGTCCAGGCGCCCCGCGAAGACGCGGTGCCCCCGGGCGTGCACATTCTTGACGATGTCGCTGACTTCGGCCGGTTCCTCCTCCGGCTTGGGCGGATCGCCGATCGGGCCGCTCGAGAACAGCCATATGTGCCTGGGTGGAGACGCCGCGATCTGTTCCGCGACGTGACGGGCATCCTCCAGCCAGTGCCCCATGTAGACGGCGCTGCCCAGTACTAAGGCGTCGTAGGACTCCGCGTCGCCTACCTCAGCGGCGGGGAGGGTATCGACGACGGCGTCGCCGGCCAGGGCAGCACGGAGCGCCGCAACGATGCGGACACCGATTTCGCTGGTGGACCCGTGTCTGCTTGCGGTGCTGACCAGAACTCTCACGTCGACGGCTCGTTTCTGTTGATCTCCTTGGCGGTCGCCCGCCATCCGCTGACCGGGTCAAGCCCCGCTGTTACGGGTGCGCTGACCGTGCAAGGCGTGGCGCTCGTCTCGCGTGGCGCTCGTCTCGCGCGGACACCTATGACTTCACCCCGCAATTCTCGCCGGGAACTCACATTCCTCCATGCGCTGACCTCCGCTGACCGGACGGCCTGGGGCCGGGCTCGTACTGTGATCCACCGCGCCGCAGGGGACCGCCAGGCCACCGCACACTCCGGCCATCCCGGTCGTCACCAGAGCGCGCCCACGAGCAGCGCCGCGCGCCGCCGGCTCTTGCCCTGGCAGGCCGGCACCGCTGCCGGGGCCGCCGGATCGGCAGGTGATTCCGTCTGGTGTTGCCCCGCTACCTTCGGTCTAGGTACCGGCAGTACCACAGGAGTGGTAGCGCCGTCAGCAGAGCAACGGCGGCGAAGGCCGGTACCGCCGACATGGACGCAGACTCCGACAACGGGGCCGCCTGGGAGCCGAACCACTGATCCGTCGCGATGCTGATGCTTTCCAGCACGAACATCGCGAGCATGGCGCCCGTGACCAACAGCCCCCACGGCTTACGGTTCCAGCTCGCGATCCCCGCGGCTGTCAGTAGGGGCAGCCAGATCGCCAGGTCTTGGATGAAGACCGGGTTGGTCAAGAGCCCGGTGTCCTTCATCAGAGATCCGGGACGGCTGCTGAACGTCGCCGGGACGATCTGCGAGAGCCACGCGTAAGCGTTGAGTACGACGAGCGTCAGGGCGACCCCAGCGAGACGTCTGGCCGGCATCCGCGCGGACAACCGTTGTTCGAACGTCGCCAGGTCGCATCGTAGGAGCAATGTCACCAGGCTCCAGAAGCACAGCCCGAGATAGGCGATGTAGACCAGGAAGAGATGGTTCAGGGGTGTGGCGAAGCAGAACAGGACCGCCTGATAGAGCAGGTAAGCGAGCGTTCCGAACCACACCACCAGTCCCCGCGCCGATCCGCGTGCGGCGCGCCGCATCGCGGTGACGAGCACGGGCAGTCCTACGACCAGGATCGTGAGAGCGGTCCCTCGCAGGTTCCCCGTAGCGACCTTCGAGCCGGTCAGCAGCGCAGGGAACAGCAAACTGAGCAAGGCTGCGGCGGTCGCCACGACGGCAAGGGAACCGGAAAGGATGTACGGGAGCCTGCTCCGATCGAGCACTGCAGGTCTTGAGAGCGGCCGGTGCGTGGGGCCGGAACGGGTCGCCTGAAGCCCACTGGACGTCATGCTCGTATGGCCTCCGGACGTCGCCGTTCGTGTGTCGTCCACCCCACCAGCCTGGTCGCCGTCCAACCTTCCAGTCAGAGGCGAAGGTCACCTCCCGCCGCGTCAATGAGCATCAGGCACAGCACAACGGACGAGAACAGGACACCGAAGAAGGTGGGGCCGAAGCACCCGAGGGGGAGCGGTGTCGGCGACGCGTGAAAACTGGCTCTCGCACGAACTGTGTGACGGTTGGAGCCGGTTCGTCGGTGTGGTTGCGCACGTCGTAGCTCGAGCTTCGTTTTGATCCTCGCCCGTGTGATCACGAGCGCGTTCTCCTGCCTCACCTGCAGGGCGTAGTCATCGATGACATGACCAGCATGACCCGGGGTGTGGCGATCGCCGCGCGCTGTGGTGACGAAGTCCGGGACTGCCCCCGCCTGCCAAACCCCGACCCGGCGGGTGCACGGCCGATACCAGCGGACGCTGGTAGACGTGCCGGCCCGGGTGCCGGGAGGTCGTAGTGCGGCTGAGCGTGCGCCGGTTCCGCTGCACCAATCCCGGCTGTCCCGTCGCCACGTCCACCGAGCAGGTCCCGCGACTGACGTCCCGGTGGGCGCGCCGGACCCAGCCCGCCACGGCTTCCGACGTGATCATCCCGCGAGTCTGGCTTCGGGACAGGCCGACGGCGCGCAGTAGTCCGAGCTCGCGGGTCCGGTCGATGATTGACAGCGCCAGCGTGTCGACTATGCCCGCGGAACGAACGTTCCCGAGCAGTGCAGCTCTACTTCCGGCCAGACCCGGTGCCGCCGCCTGCCGCCCTGCTTCAGACGGTGCCGACCCACCCGGGGCTCTGAGCGCCCGCCGAATTCGTTCAGGTCTCGCGTACTTGGGCACCGTAGACGGCGGCCTGGGTGCGTCGCTGCATGCCGAGCTTCACGAATACCGCGGAGACGTAGTTCTTCACGGTCTTCTCGGCGATTAACAGGCGCCCCGCGATCTGCCGGTTGCTCAGCCCATCGGCGATCAGCGCCAGCACCTCGCGTTCACGGACGGTGAGAGAGGCGAGCCGCTCGTCCTTGGGTTCGCCGTCCCGCAGACGGGCAAGCAGCCGTCCTGTCACGGAGGGGTCGAGGAGCGACTTGCCCGCGGCGACCTGGCGGATGGCGTCCACGAAGACCGAGCCGCGGATCTCCTTGAGCAGGTAGCCGGCCGCCCCGGCCATGACAGCCGCGAAGATCGCGTCGTCGTCGTCGTAAGACGTCAGCATGACGCAGCGCACCTCGGGCATCGCCGAGCGGATCTCCCGGCAGACGTCGATGCCGCTGCCGTCGGGCAGTCGGGCGTCGAGAATGGCGACGTCGGGTCGCACGGCGGGGATACGGGCCAGGGCCTCGGCGGCGCTGCTTGCCTCGCCGACGACGTTGATGTCGGGCTGGGTGCTGATGAGGTCGCTGATGCCGCGCCGCACGATCTCGTGGTCGTCGAGCAGGAAAACCCGGATCTGCGGCGTCGCCGGTTCCGTCAGGTCATGGGGATCGTCCATCGCAGGCTCGTCCCTCCTTCAGTGCCTTCTGCGCCGGGACCTTCGATGGCCGTGCGAGGGGAGGTGATCTCAAGGTTCCCTCCTCGTCGCGCTGCCCGCTCGTGGAGGTTCGCCAGCCCGCTGCGCCGCGCGGTGGGGCCCATCCCGACGCCGTCGTCGTCGATCTGGAGGATCAGTTCGCCGTGGGTGACGGCGACGTCGACGCGGACGCTGTTGGCGCGGGCATGACGGGCGACGTTGGACAACGCTTCGCGGACGACCGCGACCAGGTCATCCAGCAGGGCGTGCGAGATGACGGCGTCCACCGGGCCGGAGAAGCTGACGGCGGGGTCGAAGCCGAGCGAGGAGGCCGCCTCCGCGCAAACAGCCGAGCAGCTGGGACCTGACCGCCCCGGTCTGGGGCCCGAGCGGCCCCCGGAGCTGGAAGATCGACGTACGGATCTGGCGGATCGTGTCGTCGATGTCGCGGACCACACGCGCCGAGCCGGTCAGCCCGCGGGTCCGGTCCCAGTCCCGCAGCGATGCTCTCCACCGTCATGCCGGCACCGAACAGCCGCTGCATGACGTGGTCGTGCAGGTCGCGGGCGATGCGGTCGCGGTCCTCGAGCAGGGCGACCTGCTCCTGGGCGGTGCGTGCGTCGGCCAGTTCGAGTGCGACCGCCGCGTGGTTGGCGAATGTCGTCGCCATGTCCAGGTCCGCGGGCGTGAACTGCGGGCGGCCTTCCAGGCGGCCGACGACCAGGGCACCCCGGACCCGGCGGGAGCCGACCAGCGGCAGGACCATCAGCGGGCCGACACGCACGACCTCGCTCAGGTGCACGGTCTGGTCGTGCTCGTCGGCCATGTCGGCGATCAGCACCGGCTGCCCGGTCTCGATCACGGTTCCTGACACGGTGTTGCCGGCCGGGTAGCTGAGCGCTGTGAGCTGGGCGGCGCCGGCGCCGGTGGCCACCTCGACCATCAGCCGCGCCCCGTCCGGCGTGGGCAGGACGACGTTGACAACGTCGGCGTCCGCGATCCTCTGCAGCCGACGGGCGATGACCTGCAGCGGCTCCTCTCCTTCGTTGGACAGCAGCTGACGGGTGATCTCGGTGGAAACCTGCAGCCATTCCTGGCGGCGCTGCGCTTCGTCGAACAGGCGGGCGTTCGCGACCGCGACTCCTGCGGTTGCGGCCAGCGCGAGGAGCAACTCCTCGTCCTCGACCGAGACCTGGCCATCGTCATGTCCACTGAGGTAGAGGCCGCCGTAGACCTCGCCGCGGACCCGGACCGGGACGCCCAGAAAGGTGCGCGCCGTCGCCAGGTCGGGGAGGAACCGGCCGAGCGCGGGTCCTCGGCCAGGTCACGCAACCGGATCAGGTTGCGGTCGCGGATCAGGGCGCTGACAAGGTCTTGAAAGGCGGGGAGGTGCTCGACCGCCGCCGCGGTCTCGTCGTCCCCGCTGACGTGGACGTAATGCTCCAGACCGCCGCCCGGCGACACGACGCTGAGACCGCCCACGGGGGCCTGCACCACCTCGCAGCCGGCCTCCACGACCCGGTGCAGGACGACGGACAGCTCGTGGTCACCCACGATGAGCAGGTTGGCCCGCAGCAGACCACGCAACCGCCGCTGCGCCGCCAACACGTCCTGCGCTCGGTCGACCAGCTGCGTCAGCAGCTCATCGAGCTCGAGCCGCGTCCCACGAAGGGACACCGGGTCCGCTTCGAGGAACGCGTCCGAACTCGAGGACTCCATCAACCTCAACCGTCGACGTCGGGAGAGCGGGGACACCCGGCCCGTGGGACGGGGCCACCCCCGATCATGCCGTCTCCACCAGCATGTCGACCAGCCGCCGTCGTCGCGGCGCAGGCATCGGTGGCGCCCTGCCGATCCTCAACAGCGCGTGCGGCTGCATCGAGAGCTGCAACTGCGACCGCAGCCGGGATCGCAGGTGCGCCACCTCGATCACGCGGGTGAGCGCCAGCACGGCAAGACCTCGACGTGCGACCTCGAGCAGAACACGTTCGAGAGCCTCCCCAGCGCGAAGCCATTCCACCAGGCTGTCCCCGGCGGTTCCGAGCACCAGCAGACACTCGTCGAGACCCCCGGTTGTCCGGTCGAGGACCAGCGGCAGCTCGGCGCCGGGTCCGTCCGCCGGCCCCCATTCGCCGGCCTCCCGGCTCAGTGACACAAGGCAGCGGCGGTCGTCCGGGCGGGTCACATGCCTCAGCTCGGCTCCCTCGCCGGCAGCCGCATCGATCAAGTCCGCGATCACCTCGTCGGGCACGGCCTGCGCCACGAACCCGCGCTTGTCGTAACGGCGCTGGTCGATCAGCGGGTCGAGCACTCCGATGGTGAGTCCTGTGTTCTCGGCTCCGAGCGCCATGAGTGCGGTGTCGGGGGCGATGCGGGCAAGGAGCGCCGGCCGCGAAGGATCCGGAAAGCGCTCCACGTGCGTGAGGTAGCCGGCTGCGGCCAGGGACACGCGCGCGTTGAACAGTGCGCATCCGCAACTGATGAGCATCTGGCGCCCGGCTGGGTCCTGGACCTGCGACCACCGGGTCGGATCCGCGTGGAGCTCGAGCGCGTCGGGCCGCAGGACGAACCGCCATGGCTGTGTGTTGTCCACCGAGGGGGCCAGCGTCGCCCGCACCGCCGCTCGGCGAAGTGCCTGCACGGGGTTGGGAGTAAGCCGCTGAGTCATGTCATCCCGCCTGCATCGTGGTGGCGCGCACCTGTTTGCCGAACTCCCTGTACGGATCGACGAGCGCCGGTGTCGGGCTATTGCTAGCCCAGTTCATGGCCGTCGGCGCGGAGGCCGGCGCTTCGGGATAGGCACGTGGAACCCGGAAGAGGACTAGGGTAACGCGTTGGCGTTTCTCGCCCCGTCGGTGGGACCCACGCGGTTGCCCGTGAGTTCCTGTACCCGCAAGGACAAGATGACGTCACGCTCGCCCTTGGCCCAAGTCGTGATTTGTGACCGGACCTTCCGGCGTCGCTCGAGGTCGTTCTCACGCACAAGGCCGCCATGAGCGATCACCGACCATCCTGAGCGCTGGGAGGGATAGGCGCTGTCTACCTCGAAGACAGCGGGGACGGTTCGACCGTCGCCGGTCAGCTGCGCGATGCGCGAGTCCTCGCGGGTGCGGAAGACGATGTCTTCGCCGTCAAGACCATGGTTGAGAACCACGATGACCGGCTGCCCCTCGTCCACCACCGCCAGACGGCCAAAGCTCACCGCGGCGAGGAGCTGTCGCCATCCGGCGGCCTCGTTGTGTTCTAGCGTTTCGGCGGCATTCGGGCGGGCGTCAATGGTCATATTCACAGCCTCCTCGCTCCCCGAGCCTGCTGCCAGGGCCATACGTCCCGGTTGCCGTCATCCGGCGTCCTCTGCGGAAGGGGGGACAGCGTCCGACGCTGGTCGGGCAAGCCACGTACTCTGCGGGGCATGCATTGCAATTGTGCCGCCGCATGCTGCGCGATTGCGTTTAGTTCCCCCTGGCCTTTTTGAAGCGAGGTCCCGCACTGCAATGTGACCCAAGCGTCGGATCGGGGATGACCGAGCACGCTCCGCGTCGCTGTCAGTTTCCCGCAGTCGGCGAGGCGAGGCGCGGCGCGTCGGCGGTCGTCCCTCAAAGGGTGTGGACCGCGGACGCGCCGAGCTTCGGCTAGGTCAGCCAGTACCTGCCGGCGGTTGCGTCACTGCTCCCGCCCTTTCGCCGAGCTCGGCCTCGGGAGCCGGCCTGGGAAGGGGTGGCGGACCCACCGGTCCGTGTCCTGGCCCGTTACGGCCGGTCGGTCCCGCCGTCCGGCGACCCAGACCGACCGCGCCGATGATGATCAGGCCGATGGCGACCGCGAGCAGGATCAGCCCCGCGACCAGGAAGCCCACTGCGATGCCGGTCAGTGACGGGATGTTCGCCCCCACGTCCACCCGAGCCCGGACCCCCGGCGCACCGTCCGCACGGGCGATCACCAGAGCCCAGCGACCGGGCTGGACCGGCCACGTCAGTTCTTGGGTTGCCGCGCCGTTGACCGAGGTGGTCCAGAACGTCTGCTCGGACGGAACCCCAGCGCTCGCGTCGCCTGTATGGCGCTGGTAGGTGATACCGCCATAGCCGATGTTGCGCACCTGGTCATGCGCCGTTCGACCCAGCCAGCCGTCGAGAGCCGCCTGTGGCGCGATTCCGACGAAGAGCGGGCTGCCATCCGGGGAGGTGGCCCGCACCCGGAGCGTCCCGAATCTGTCCGGGGAGGCCCAGGTGGCAGTGCCGCGGTCGAACTGCAGGTCGACGTCCTCAGCCGTGATCGCGGCCGTGGTGCTGGCCAGCGGGCGCGCGCCTGTACTCACGAAGCCCGCCGAGTCTCGGTGATTGTTGAGCCACAGTCCCGCGCCGCCCAGGCCCGTCACCGCCAGTGCCGGCAACACGGCCAGGACGCCCACGACCAGCGCGATCACGGGGCCGGTCGAACTGCGCCGCCCCGTCTCCGCGGCCGCCGGCCGCCCCGGCTGGGGAGCCATTGCGCGGCTCGGGTGTCCCGCGCCCTCGTCCAGGCGCGAGGGAGTCGGACCTGCCGGCCAGGCCGGCTCCGCACCGCCCTGGTCGAGCCGGAAGGGCGGGTAGACGTCGGTCATCAGCGCGGCGTAGGCGACCACCCGCAGCACCCAACGGTCGAGCCCGACGACGAGGTCGTACAGGCTGCGCGGGTACCAGGCGGTGAACAGCAAAGCGACGCCGGCGATGAGGACGAGAAGGCCGATCAGGCCTCCCGAGGTCGCCGCGGTCGCCACCGGCTGCGACAGGAATCGGCCGCCGCTGGCGGCGTCGTACGTCCACAGCCCGCCTCCGACGAGGAACCCCAGGATCAGGTACTGCGGAAGCGCGAGCAGCCACCACTTCACCAGGACGAGGCCGCGCGACATCCGCTGCGGGTACTCGATGTCGAGCGTCGCCGGGTAGTCCGGCTCCTCGGCGAGGGTGAAGGGCGGGTACCGGTCGCTGCCCAAGGCGCTGTAGCCATAGTAGGCGACGCGCCAGGACCAGCGCAGCACTCCAAGGTTGAAGTGGAAGAGGCCGCGGGGATAACGGCCGGTGGCCAGGATGGCGAAGAAGGCCACCACGGTGACGACGAAGAAGGCCATCCAGAGGAAGGCCAGAACGATGTAGTGCGGTATCAGCAAGAGCCACTTCACCAGCCACAACCATCGGCTGAGCGGCTCCTGGAGACGACCGCGCACCAGGACCGGGTATTCCCGGCCGGTGACGCTTGGTCCAGACATGTTGCCTCGATTCCCCGAGTGGGAGTCGACCGGAGGCCGATCGGCGCCCCGGCGTGGGGATGAAGGGGAGCCCGCCTCATTCCATCCGTGTTCATCACAAATATCCAGGGGCGCACGCCTGGGAACTGATGTGACCTTTGGCCCTGTCGCGAAATCGCCCTCTGCCGCACCCGCGCCGAAGAATCTCACGTCAGCGTCCCGAGCGAGGCCACCACCGTCGACGAAAAGGTCACTAGGCGATCACCGCGACGACCACCTGGGAACGAGCCGGGCAGCCTTCCTCCACCGGTGGTCGACACCACCAATCTTAGCTACCGATTGACGGGTTCTTTCGGGTGCAGGACTCGTCAGTCTCGCAACACGTCCATGAGGGGGCGCCGGGGAGTCGCGGGGACAGTGACGAGGGGCTCCCCGATGCGCAGGACCACCTGTGGGTATCCGGTCTGGTCGAGCAGCGCCGCGAGCTCCTGGCGGTAGCTCTCCTGCTGCATGGGCGGGGTGAGATAGGACGCCACGAGTCCGGCCGCGGTGGCCGTCAGGAGCACGCTTTCGAGCGCGCGGCCGGCCTGGACCCAGTCCATCCGCGTGTCCGTGGGGGTGAGGAGGGCAACGACGGTGCCCTGGGCTAGGTCGTCGCTCACCCACGGCGGCACCTCGTCATCCCCGGGGAGGGCATGGGCGAGCAGTCCGTCGACGGGAAACGGGGAGGTTCCGTGGGAACGAAGCGGGACACCATCGGTCGCGCCGATTGTCCGGGTCCATTCCCGCATCTCGGCTCGGACGGCGTCATCCAGGACCTGCGACTTCGCGGCACGCCACAGCAGCCGGGCGAAGCGGGCCCGGCCGGACGGCGGCAGCACGGCCATTCGCGCGCCGGCGGGTTCGACCGCGGCGTACAGGGCCGGGAGGTGCCTCTCGGCGGATGCCGGCGCCATGAAGATCCGTCTGTGGGTTCGCCGCGCCCAGATCGCCCGGTAGAGCGCCAGGGCCTCGAGCGATGCCGTGGACGGCGGACCGCAGGTGACAGCCGCGACATGGTCACCGTGCGGGCCGTGGGGGAACAGAGTCGTGATGGGTTTTCGGTCGAGGCGGGCCATGGCTGCCTCGGCGTTGCGCACCGCGGCCCCGCACGAGATCAGGCGGTCGCGACCGTGGGGGTCGGTACCCGGCAGGCCGCGGCGCGGGTCCTCGTAAATATCGAGGCCGTTCGTGCGGGCGTGAAAGATCCAGGGCTGGCTGTTGTGGATCGAGGGTGCCAGGTGGGCGGCCCTGGCCAGATCGATGATCTCCTGACGGGTCATGCTGTGCGTTGCGGCCGTGATGGGCACGAGGACCTCCTCGGGCTGCAGGTGTGGTGAACGACGCGGCCCCGGGTACGGGCGACCGCCGTGGGGCGGTCGCCCGTACCCGGGGCCGGTGGGGAGGTCAGATCACTTCAGGAACGTGTGGCGCTGCACGATGGGCAGGCGTTCCCATGCCTGGCCGAGACCGAGGAATCGGCCGGCTCCGGCGAGGGCCAGGGCCACCAGGACCATCGCGTAGATGAGGTGGTCGTCCATGAACGGGTTGCTCGCCGGCGGCAGGACCGCGGTCCACATCAGGACCAGGAGCAGGCTCCCGGCGGCGGCGGCGAACCGCATCGCGATGCCCGCCATCAGCGCGACGCCGATCGCGGCCAGCCCGAGCATGAACAGCGTGTCCGTCCACCAGGCGCCGCCGATGCCGTTGTAGAAGCTCTTGAACGGCCCCTCGGCCGCCTTCTTCAAGAAGCCCGCGGTCGGATGCCCCCCGTTGATCCACGCCTGCGCGCTCGTGGTCTCGTGGCCCAACCCGAACATCTTGTCCAGGAACGCCCACAGGAAGACCCAGCCGAGGCTCAGCCGCAGCGCGGCCATGACGTACCGGAAGGCTGTCGACGTACGGGCCTCCGGCCTGTCCGCAATGGTGGTCTGCGGGTCCCGCAGCCGGGTGCGTTCGGTCTGTGAGGTCATGACAGCCCTTCAGCGTGCGTGGCGCGGCGGGTTTCCTTGTCGCCGCTCTGAGCAGAATTCTCCTTGACGCCCGGGCGGCGCGGCAGGGGCGCAGGCCACCTGGCAGGGGGGTCTTTGGTCCTGAGCCCAGTGGTGGGCGCAAGGGGCATCAGGTTCAAGCTGACGCCTCCTCGGTCAGGCCCGCAGCGGAAGGAAGACTTCTGTCGCTGGACGCCAGGGCGTCCAATTCTCTCCGGAGCGCCTCGACCAGGACGGGCAGATCGGTGCAGCGCTCCGGGTCGGCGACGACTGTGAGCGTCAGCGTTCCCGCGTAGGAGAGCACCCCGAAGGCCACCGTGACGTTGCCCATGGTCGATGGCACCGGAATGAGGCGGGAGACAGCGGCGCCGAGGAAGGACAGGCTTCTGTCCGGGCCGCGCAGGTTGGTGACAAGCGTCGAGACGAGCCGTTGCCTATTGAGGGACCACCGCAGGAGGCCGAGCCTGGCGAGCGTCCGGAAGGCCGGGGCCATCAGCGCGGCAGACGCTCCAGGGGATGCGGTCTTGCGCTGTCGGCTGATCGCGGCGATCGCGCTCAGTCGCTCCCGTGGGTGCCCGGACGCAGGAAGCCCGAGGGGGATGACGCCCACCTGATTGCCGAGCCGGGTGGCGCTCGCCGAGACGCGGGCCGAGACGGGCACGGAGATGACGAATCTGTCGACGTTCTCACCACGACGGAGCAAGACAGAGCGCAGAGCACCGGTCACGGCAGCGAGAACGACGTCGTTGACGGTCCCGCCGCCGGCGTGCGCCGCCGCTCGTAGGTCGGCGAGGTCGGCCTGAACCAGAGCGAGGCTTCGGCGAGGTCCAGTGGGCCGGTTCAAGCTGCATGCGGGCGGCCGGACTGCATCTCGCGGCGCCAATTCGGCGACGGCGTGCCGCAGCTGGCGAAGGCTGGCCGGCAGGTGGGCGACGGCTCGGAGCCTGGACCGCCAGACGTCGACGCACAACCGACGGCGGGAGGGCGCTGCCCGGGGGAACTCGCCGACCCGTGCGGCCGGCGCGCCGTCCACGAGCTGCGCGAGTACCGCCAGCCCCCCGATGCCGTCGGCAAGAACGTGGTGGAACACCACGACGAGCGCCGCGCTGTTCCCGGCCAGGCCGGTCACCAGCGTCGCGGACCACAGTGGCCGGCCCCGAGGCAGAGGGCTGATGACCGAGTCGGCGGCGATGGCCAGCAAGGCCGCGTCGTTTCCAGGAGCCGGGCAACGAACCTCCCAGACATGGCGACGGACGTCGAACTCCGGGTCGTCGACCCAGATCGGTCGCCCGCAACCGAATGGGGTACTGACCAGCCGCTGACGTAGCCGCGGAACGGCTGGGATGCGGGCCGCGAGGGCAGCCCGCACGGCTGTCAGGTCTGGCGTAGGCCCGGATGCCAGCACAAGGATGACGCCGACCTGCATCGGCGACTCGGGCGCGTCGCAGGCCAACTGCATCAGGTCCGTCGCACTTGCCCGCTCGATCGTCGGCCGTGGCTTGTGAGGGGCACTGCTGTGGGACTCCGACTGCACAGATACTGGCTTGGTCGGGTTCGTCATCGCCATCACCTTCCACACGGACTCCCGCATTTGACGCTGCACCCCGACGACGCCGTTTCCCAGGCCGAAGGACCCGGTAGCCGCGGTTCCCGACCGTCGTTTCCGACCCCTGTCACCGCGTTGAGGTTTGCGCCAGGACCGTCCCGGTCATCACCTGATAGAAGAGGTCGGGTTGCTGGAACAGTGACCGGTGACCGGACCGCTCGAAGATGATCGTCTTCTTGACGGGTGCCTTGAGTATCCGGAACCACTGCGCGGCGGGTTCGGAGCGCGCCCGGGTCTCATGCCCTCCCTGGACGAGGTAGACCGGGATCTCGAGCTGAGTGACCTGGCTGCGGAGATCGATGTTCTGCAGTTGCGGGTACAGCACCGTGAAGGTGTCCAGGAACCCGGCGAGATAGTGCAGCTGTTCCATCAAGCTGTACTCGCGGAAGAACAGGTTCTCGGAGAACCCGGCGGCGCCCTCACCGAGCCCGGCGGCGTCGTAGGGGTAGACCTTCTGCTCGTTGCCCAGCAGCGGCTCGTAGTCGAGCGGGTTCGTGTACGGGGGTAGGCCGTTTCGGGTCAGCTGCTGCACGACCGAGGTGTTTCCGGTGCGCTGAGCCCAGGCGAGGGTGTCCTGGTAGTAGAGCCGGTCGGTCGCCGTGATGTCGGCCATCTGACCGGCCCCGACGAAGGCGGCGAACAGTTCGGGGTGCTGTTGAGCCGCGAGAACTCCCAGGATCGAGCCCCATGAGTTACCGACCAGGTAGATCTTGTTCTGGTGGAAGCGGGCACGCAGGTAGTTGGTCACGCTCGACCGCGTCGCTGACCGCCCCCTGCGAGGGTCAGGGTGGACGTCGGGTCGAGGGTGTCGTAGGACTTTCCGGTGCCGCGCTGATCGTAGGTGGCGACGGTGAACGCCCGTTCCAGTCCTTGGCTGTTGCGGCGCAACGCTCCGATGTCGGTGCCGCCGGGGCCGCCGGCGAGGTAGAGCAGGACCGGGTTCTTCACGTTGTCCCCGCGGATCATCATCGCCAGGCTGCTGCCGCCGATGTCCACCCGGTCAGCTCGGCGACGCTGCCCGCCAGCGGCTTGCCAGCCGGGAGTGAGGATGGGGTCGGTGCCCGCGGGCCGGATGATGCCCAGGGTCAGGGCGAGCACCCCGACGGCGACCAGCGCGGTGACCGAGCGGCGGGCCACCCGCCAGGACCGCCCCCGGCGCCGTCCCTCCGCGAGCCGGCGTCGCGCAGGCGCCGCGCAAGGGCCGCCCCTGCCACCGCGCCGAGCAGCATCGGCAGCAGGGCGAGCACGCCGTGCACGCCGCGGCCGAGGGCGAACGCCAGGACGCCGTAGGTGCTGGTCACGTGAATGCCGTCCACCAGCGGGCCGACCGCCGAGCTGCGGGTCAGCTCGAACACGACCGCGAACGTGACCGGCGCGATCAGCATCGCCCACCGCGACCGCATCACCAGGCCCGCGAACACACCCACCACCAGGCTGATGCCGATGGCTGCCAGCGCCTGCGGGGTAGTCACAGGCCCCCGGGGCGTCCACCAACCGGCGACCACACCGTAGAGGCCGGCGGCCACCACCACGGCGGCCACGCCGATTCGACGGTCCCGCCAGGCCCGGCCGAGCGCGCCGCAACCCGCCGAATTCTCCCGGCATCGGGCACGATCGCGGCTTCGTCGGCCGTCCGGGAATAGGTACCCATCGCTTTGCTCCTGTGCTTCGAGTCTGGATGCTGCAGGCCGGATCCCGCCGACCACCCCGGCGGCATGCTCGGCCGCGCGTGGCCCGTACCCGCCGGCGTTCCGTCAGGTGGCGCCACCTGTGCCGGCTGGCATCAGGTCTCGATTCGGGCCATCAGCCGGTGGAAGTTGGAGACCCTGGGACCAGGAGCTTTCAGGACCGACACGAGACTTCGTGGACGCCCTGTCCCAGTCGTTCACGCTCGAGGGCTCACCGAAGTACTTGCGGATCACTGCCCCCGCGGAGCAGTTCCCGTCGACGGGTGTACTCCTCGACGTCGATCTCCCCGCGTGCGAAGCGGTCATCGAGTAGCTGGTCGGGCGCTGCGCCGGTCGACACCAACCCGGCCGGTAGGCCAGCCACGCACCAGGACGATGACGCCGACCACGACGAGCGCGACAGAAGGCCAGCATCATCACACTGCCGACCAGCCAGCCACCCCATCCCATACCGCCGTACCAATCCATCATCACTACTCTCCTCCAGAGATATCCAGCTTCAGCTTCCGTGCCCGGCTCGACCGGCGCCAGAGGCTTTAGGCCTGTCTCCGGGTGGACGTTGGCGGTGTCTCGCAGCAGCCGTCCCAGCACGGTCAAGGTGGCCAGCAGTAGAACACCTAGGGGGACGTGACGGCCCAGCCAGGGGCGTGGCCGCGGGCGTCCGCCACCAGAGGTCTGATCAGGATCGGAACGCAGGTCAGGGCGATCCAGACCAGTCGGCCGGCGGCAGCGGCGTACCCCAAGCGGGTGGCGGCGCAGCAGCGCCACGCCACTGGTGATGACGCCAGGTCTTTCGCCTCTGCCGGGCAGGCGTACGCGAGACCAGGCTGAAGTCAGCGCCTGAGCCGGCCTTCGCGCAGCGGCCGCGGCCGGGATCACCTCGGACGAAGGGATTCGACGACAAGTGGTCCCGCATCGAGGCAATGGTCGGCGCCGTCGCCTGCCGCCCCTCCGGCTGGACCTGCGCGTCGAAGGACACCGCCTTCGAGCCACAGTCTGCCAGCAGGCTCGTGAATCCACAACGGAACGAGGACCCCCAACATGTACACGCTGGATTTCAAGAATGTCACGAAACGCTATGGCCATGAGGTCGTGGTCGACGACCTCACGTTCACCGTCCAGCCGGGACGAGTGACGAGTTTCTTGGGGCCCAACGGCGCGGGCAAGTCCACGGCGATGAAGATCCTGCTCGACCTGGCGAAGGCAGAGCACGGCCATGCCACGATCGGTGGGAGGCGGTACCGCGAGATAGCGTGACCCGGCCCGCGCCGTCGGTGTGGCCCTCGAGCCGAATGCCTTCCACCCCGGGCGCAGCGGCCGCAACCATCTGAGGATTCTCGCCGACGGCGCCGGGATCGGCCCTCAGCCGCGTCGCGCAGATGCTGGAGGACGTCGGCCTGACGCACGCGGCGGACCGGCGCGTGGGCGGTTACTCGTTGGGGATGCGACAGCGGCTCGGCCTGGCGGCCGCGCTGCTCGGTGACCCACCTGTGCTCGTGCTCGATGAGCCCGGAACGGGCTCGACCCGCAAGGCATCCGCTGGCTCCGCGACCTGCTGCGGCGAGCGTGCTGCCGCCGGCGGCACGGTGTTCGTCTCCAGCCACCTGCTGGCCGAGGTCGAGCACCTGGCCGACGAGATCGTCGTGCTCAGTCACGGCCAGCTCGTCGCGGCCGGCGCCCTCTCCACGCTGGAGAAGGCGGGCACGTCGGTCCGGACCGCCGGCGCCCGACCGACTCATCCCGCTCCTGAGGTCGGCCGGTGCCACCGTCAACATCGTCAGGGAGGGTGAGCTTGTCGTCCGCGGCCTCGCGATCACCGAGATCGGGGACCGAGCCTGCGCCGCGGGAATCGCGCTCCACGAGCTGACGTCCGCAGGCCGGATCGTTGGAAGAGCTGTTCCTCGGCTGGACGAGTAACGACAAAACCCACACCAACGAAGCTGACACCACCCACGTGGCCGAGACCGAGAGGCAGGTACAACCGGCATGATCACGTTACGTCTTGTCCGAGGAGAGATCCGCAAGCTCACTTCCACGAAATTGCCCTGGGCGTTCCTCGCCGTCTTGGTCCTCGTCGCCGGCCTCGACGCGGCCGTCGTCGCGTTCGGCACCGACATGGGCGGCAGCAAGGCGTTCGTCGCCACCGCCACAGATCAGCAGTCCCTGATGACATTCGCCTTCAACGCCATGGTGGGCACCAGCCTGTTCGGCGCCATCGCGGTCGCCCGGGAGTACGGGCACCACACGGTCGTGCCGACCTTCCTGACGTCCCCGAACCGCTCTCGAGCGGTCGTTGCGCAGCTGAACTCCAGTCCTGCTGGCCGGGGCGGTGCTGGCGCTCGTCGGCCAGGCACTGGTCATCGCCGGGGTCGCGCTGGCACTGCCGAGCACCCAGTACGGCTTCATGGTGCCGGCCGGTGCCCTCGCCCAGCTCCTCGCGGCCACGACGCTCGCCGGCGCCATCGGCGCCATCCTCGGCGCCGGGCTCGGGGCCATCATCCGCAACATCGGTGGTGCGGTCACAACAGCCGTGCTGGTGGTGTTCGTGATTCCCCCGCTCGCTGTACAACTGGTCAACGACGCGGGGTCCTGGATCCCGACGGCGCTCTTTGCCGTGATCTCCGGGGTCAGTACCGACGTCAGCCTTTGGGCTGCCCTTGCCACGGCGGTCGCCGCCTGGGCGTTGGTCCCGGCCGCCGCCGGACTGGTGGCCCTCCAACGCCGTGACGTCGTCTGATCTTCACTCAGGTCCTATCTACTCGCCGGCGCGATGACCTCCTTTCCGTGCGCGCCGGGCGAAGGTCGTCGAAGCCGGGCCCGGTCAGGACAGCGTTCGCCAGCCCGACGGCTGCCCGCACGCGCAGGGCGACGAGCGCGTTTCCGGAGTCGCGACCTTGGTGGCGATGCCGCTGCCGATCACGCCGTTCGCTTGAGCACGGTCTCCCACTGCGGGGCAGCCGCTTGACGTCGTCCCGCGGGAGGGGGACGAGCGCGAGCCGCCCGACGCGCCAGCGATGCGTGCGGGGCCACCCGGGGCGGCGGTGGTGGCAGGACTCGGACCTGAGTCCTTCGCCTCTACCGCGCCACCTCCTCGTGGACCTTGGCTGGAAGCGTAGGTCGTCCCTCAAATTGTGAAGGCGGTTGCAATGCAGAAATCGAAGATCACGGAGAATCTTCGTCGGAAGCCTGCGTCGCGTTCGCGGGGGGCCTCATCCTGCTCGTTGCAGCGCGGCTTGCCTCGCATACGCCAACGGGAACTTCGTCATGGACGGGCCCGACGTCATCGAGCGGGTCCGGCTCCACTTCATTCAGGTTCGGCCCTGATCCTGCTGGCCATCGTGGGCATGTTCACCATGATCGGCGCTCTCGTAGCACAGTTCGTGGCGTGGATCGCCGCAGTGGCTCAACATGGCCCAGCTCCCGACAGAGAGCCTGTTCATCGTCCTGCTGGTCTGCGGCCTGCTCAGCTTCGGGTTCGTCGCCACGGTCGTCTACCTCATCGCTTGCGTCCCCCGGTTCCACAGCCCGTTCGGTGCTCCCGGCCGGTCCCGGCCCAGTCGCCGGCCAGCCCACGCACCCCGGTGGCCTGAGGAGGCGGGGACGCGCAGACAGAGCGCCCCTGGTTCTGCACGCTACATCAACGAACGGATTTCAGCATGAGGGTTCTCGTCTCGCCGCGGAGCGGCATGGCTCCAGCACCAGAGATGCGCCGCCCGCTCGGGCCGGTGCGCTATCGACGAGAGCTGTTCGCACGGGCGTGGAGTCTGCCTTCGTCAACGTCCCGCTCGTCATCGCTGCGGTCGCCAGCCTCGGCCTCGCGGACCGCCTCACAGCCCACGTGCCAACTTGCTCGGGCGCGAGCCAATCGCCCTCGACCGCTTCATCGCCGACCACGTCGCCGCGGCATGGCAGCCACCCAGAACGGAGCCGGACGGACGCCAGGGCGGCGCGCCACCGATGCAGAACCAGCCTGCCGACGACGGCACAGGACCGGACTCCAGCAGCGCGTGTTCGGTGATGCACCAGCAAACGCGCTCGCGGCGCCCCCACGAGCAACACCTCACCTGACCGACGCGTCGGCCACCTCAGGAGGAGACAGATCATGACATCACCCAGCCACGGCACCCCAATCCAACACGAGTACCGACGGGCATCGTCACCCGATTCGCGGCCCAGGCGGCTGCTGCTGCACGGGGGGCCGCTCGACGGCTTGACCAAGACGGCGACGATGCGTGTCGGTGAGCGGGCCTTCTGCGGCGAAGGCCCCTGGACCACGGCAGGTGTCTACGTAGTCACCGACCGCATCGAGGTAGGCGCCGACGGCGAGGCCCTGATCATCGCCGTGCCCGCCTTCGCCTGACGCGAAGGGATCACGCCCGCCCGAACGCAGTCGAGCTGGCCGATGTCCCCGGACCTTGCAGCCCGTGCGCCAGGCTCGGGGGGCTCAGCCGGATCCACCGGCCCATAGCGGCTGGATCTCTCTCAGTGGCCTCGCGTGCGGGCGGTCCGCGGGCCTTCCGGCAGAAGTGCCACGGGCACATTGGCAGAGCCGTGAATCCCCTGAGATCAGGAGGTCGCCGGATCACCGCGCGGTTGGCTGCCGCCTCCCGCATCCACGGGAGATGCAACGGATCACCTCGAACACTGAAGAGCCGTCGCACGGGCCTGCACGCGAGGCGACGTCAGTCTGAGGTCATGAGCGTGACCAGAGCGAACCTCGCGACTCGGGCTGAAGTGTCGAAACCACGTAGGGCGTGCGCGCGACGAGCCGCTGCCGGCGCGTTCTCGTGAGCCTGGAACTACTCAGCGGAGGCTCGGTGCTGCTGTGCGGTGGTTTGCCTGACCGTCGCACGCCGGGCCCGAACTTCTCCTAGGGCTTTGGGCCCTGGTGGTGCCCTCGTCTCGGTACGAGCCTGAAGTCAAGGGGCAGCCGCCCTTGCCTGAGGGGAGTCCGCCGTGCGGATCACTGTGGAGGCCCGGGCGCTGGTACGGCGGCACCCGGTCCTCAGCTACGTCGTTCTGGCCTATGCGCTGGCATGGTCCTGGTACGTGCCACTGGCGATGCGTGGGGACGTCGTGCGCATGGGTGTCGGCTGGCCCACGCACCTGCCGGGGCTGGCAGGGCCCGCGCTGGCGGCGGCCGCAGTGACCGCGCTGGTCGACGGTCGCGCTGGACTGGGTGACCTGTGGGCCAGGGTCACGCGGTGGCGAATCGGCTGGCGCTGGTGGGCGGTGGTAGCGGGCACCCTGAGCCTGGTTCTCGTCGGCGTCATCCTCCCGCTGCTGACAGGCGGCGACGTGCCACCCCTGGACGCGTTCACCCGCTACAGCGGCGTCGGGGCGATCAGCCCCCTCGGCGTCGTCGTGGTGGTGCTGCTCGTCAACGGCCTCGGCGAGGAGACCGGCTGGCGTGGCTTCGCCGTCGACCGGCTGCTACGCGACCATTCGTTCACATGGACTGCGCTCGTCGTGGCGGTGGCTTGGGGCGGTTGGCACCTGCCGTTCTTCTGGATGGTCGCCGGCTTCCGTGGAATGGGGCCGCTCGCGGTCGGGTGGGCTGTAGCACTGATCGCCGGCTCGGTGGTGCTGACCTGGCTGTACCGGGAGGGTCATCGCAGCGTGCTGCTCGTCGCCGCCTGGCACAGCACGTTCAACCTGACCTCCGCCACCGAGGCCACCGGCGCGGTCGTCGGGACGGCCACAAGCGTGCTCGTGATCGGCTGCGCTATATGGATCCTCCGACGGGAACAGACCCGACCACATCCCCGGGCCCGGGCTCTCGCGCCCGCGTAGCCCAGTTGCGTTCTCCGTCCACCGCTGAGCGGCCAAGACGCCGACGGTCGCTTCGAACAGCACGAGCAATCCAATGAACAGGACCGGTCGTGGTGCGACGACGTCACGCCAGGCTTGCGTCACCCAGGCGAAGTGCGCGGGGTCGGCAAACCCGGCGTGGTCGCCGCCGGACGCGAGGTTGAGGACGTGCACGAGTGCTCCTCCGAGGATGAAGAGGACGCCGGTCGCCGCGCGCCCGAGGTACCGCGCTCGTGTGCTTCGCCCGGCCAGGGCGGCGGCGATGATCGTCGACGCCCCGCAGGCGAGCCACAAGATCTGCATAAGGACCCTGTTCTGCATGGCTGCCTCCAGCGCATTACGCGGGACGTTCAGTTGTTTATCTGCTTATCGGAGCGACTGCGGCGAACGTCCTTCCCGCCAGTCACCGGCTGTCGGGCGTGGCGGTGTCGAGCGAGGCCCGTCCGGCCTCCAGCCGCGCCACCGGGACGCGGAACGGGGAGCACGAGACGTAGTCGAGGCCGGCGGAGTGGAAGAAGTGGATCGAGGCGGGATCTCCGCCGTGCTCCCCGCACACGCCGACCCGGAGATCCGCGCGCATGGCCCGACCCTCCTGGACCGCGAGGGACACGAGCCGCCCGACGCCGGTCACGTCGAGGGACTCGAAGGGTGACACCGCGAGCATCCCCGAGAGCCATGTACCGAGGGAAGAACGCCGCCTCCACGTCGTCGCGTGAGAACGCCCACGTCATCTGGGTCAGATCGTTGGTCCCGAAGGAGAAGAACTCGGCCTCCCCGCGCGATCTCACCCGCCGTCAGCGCCGCCCTCGGCACCTCGATCATGGTGCCGAGCGGGATCGGCGGGGCGTCCGGCACCGACGCCGTCACGGCCTCCACCTGCGGGCGCACCACCTGCAGTTCGGCGGAGGTCGCTACCAGCGGAACCATGATCTCAGGACGGGGGTCCAGCCCCTCGCGACGAAGCTGTGCCGCCGCCTCGGCCACCGCGCGCACCTGCATCGTGATCAGGCCGGGGATCACCAGGCCGAGCCGGACGCCGCGCAGCCCGAGCATCGGGTTCTCCTCGTGGATCCGCCGGACGGCGTCGAGGAGCGGGCGATCCCGGTCGAGGGCGCCGGCCACCTGGCCGTCCTGGGTCTGGGTGACCTCTTCGCGGGTCACGCGCTCGATGAGCTCCTCCAGCCGGGGCAGGAACTCGTGCAGGGGCGGATCGATGAGCCGGATCGTCACCGGCAGCCCGTCCATCGCCCGGAGGATCTCGACGAAGTCGGCGCGCTGCAGCGGCAGCAGGGCGTCGAGAGCGGCCTGGCGTTCGGTGTCCGAGGACGCCAGGACGAGCCGTTCGACGAGGACCCGCCGGGCACCGAGGAACATGTGCTCGGTCCGGCAGAGCCCGATCCCCTCCGCGCCGAAACGTCGCGCGCGCTCGGCGTCGTCCGGTGTGTCGGCGTTGGCCTGCACGCCCAGGCGGCGCAGGTGGTCGGCGTGGCGGACGAGCCGATCCACGGCGGCGACGACCGGATCACCCTGGGCATCGTGCCGGTGTCGAAGTACTCGACGACGGGGGAGGGCCGGACGGCGACCTCGCCGCGGTAGACACGGCCGCTCGCGCCGTCGACGGAGAGGAGCTCACCCTCGCGAAGAACGAGATCGCCGACGCTGATGGTGCGGTCATCCTCGTCGATCTCGATGCCATCCGCGCCGCAGACGCAGGGCTTGCCCATGCCGCGTGCCACCACAGCGGCGTGCGAGGTTTTCCCGCCGTGGCTCGTGAGCACTCCGCGCGCTGCGATCATGCCGGGCAGGTCGTCGGGCGTGGTCTCGCGGCGCACGAGGATCACCGGGTCGGTGGCGGCGATCGCGCTGCGGGAGTCCAGCACGATGCGACCGACCGCGGCCCCCGGGGATGCCGGCACGCCGACGGCGATGACCTCGTCGTCCTCGGCGGGGGCGAACGCGGGGAAGAGGAGCTGGGTCAGCTGGGCGCCGCTGACCCTCGCCAGCGCCTCGTCCATGCTGATCATGCCCTCGTCGACGAGTTGGCAGGCGATGACGAACGCGGCGGCCGCCGTCCGCTTGCCCACGCGGGTCTGCAGCATCCAGAGCTTGCCGCGTTCGATCGTGAACTCGATGTCGCACAGGTCCCGGTAGTGGCGCTCCAGCTGGTCCATGAAGGACGCGAGCTGGTCGAAGCTCGTCTTGTCGACCTTCTCCAGCTGTGCCAGAGGCATCGTGTTGTGACCGCCGGCGACGACGTCCTCCCCTTGCGCTGACTGCAGGTAGTCGCCGTAGACGCCTCGGCCGCCGGTGGCAGGGTCGCGGGTGAACGCGACGCCGGTGCCGGAGTCGTTCCCGAGGTTCCCGTACACCATGGCCATCACGTTCACGGCGGTCCCGAGGTCGCCCGGAATGTGTTCCTGCCGGCGGTAGGCGATGGCCCGTTCGGAGTTCCAGGACGCGAAGACGGCGTCGACCGCCGCGAAGAGCTGCTCGAAAGGATCCTGCGGGAAGGGGTGGCCCGTGTGCGCCAGGACGACGTCCTTGTACCGGTCGACGACGACCTTCAGGGAATCCAGCGGTAGCTCGTTGTCGGCGGTGACACCGGCGTCCGCCATCGCCGCGTGCAGGACGGCGGCGAAGCTCTCGCCGGGCACGCCGTAGACGGTCCTCCCGAACATCTGCACGAGCCGGCGGTAGGAGTCCCAGGCGAACCGGGGGTCCCCGCTGCGGGCGGCGAGGCCGTCGACGCTCCTGTCGCTCAGCCCGATGTCGAGCACCGTCTCCATCATCCCCGGCATGGAGAACTTGGCACCGGACCGGACCGAGACGAGCAAGGGGTCGTCCGCCGCACCGAGCCGCCGCCCGGTCCGTTCCTCCATGCCCCGCAGATGCGTCAGGATCTCCTCCGCCAGACCCGCGGGGGAGGCGCCGGTCGTCAGGTACGCCCGGCAGGCCTCGGTGGTGACCGTGAAGCCCGGCGGAACCGGCAGCCCCATCCTCGTCATCTCCGCGAGATTGGCTCCCTTGCCGCCGAGCAGATCCTTGAGGTCCATGCCGCCCTCGGCGAACGCGAAGACGTATCTCCCCTCGTGGCCCAGTAGCTGCTCCCGGCCGTTGCGCGGGTGTGAACGGCCGTGCGGATGTCGTCATCGTCCTTCGCCTTTCAGTGGGGCTGTTCACGGCTCGGAGCGCGACCTCTCACACGCTCGAGGCCGAGTGGACGGCCGTCAGCGCGGCGTCGCCCTTGTCGCTCGGGGTGCGGTCGGACGTCGGGGACGACGACGACCGGGCAGGTCGCGTGGTGCGCGCAGTAGCGGCTCACGGATGCGAGGAGAACAGCGCGGATCTCACCCACGGTTCGGCTGCCGACGACGAGAAGGCGGGCATCGCGTGCGGCCTCGACCAGCGCGTGACCTGCCAGACCCTCGACCACCTCGGTCGACACGGGGGCATCGCTGGGAACGCCGGCACCGCTCCAGGGCCCGCCGCTGGATCGTCCTCCGCGTGGGCCTTGAGCTCGCTCCTCGACGGCAGCGTCCCGGCCTGCGGGAGGGTGGGGTAGGACAGCGCCGGGAGGTCGACGTGCCACGCGGTCAGGACGTGGACGGCGTCACCGGACGCGCGCTGCCTCCTCGAGCGCGAACGCCAGGGCCGCGTCGCCCTGCGGGGATCCGTCGACCCCGACGACGATGAGTCCGGAACGTTGGGACATGGAAACCTCCAAGATCTGCACGGGCGGAGCTCTCTCGCGCCCGTGCTTCCACCGTCGCCCGTCGCCACGCGGATGCGGCAGGGCCGAAGGACCTCTGCATCCGCCGACAGCCCTCCGCTCGAGCAGGGGGCGTTCTCCACCCAGCGAGCCCGCCGCCGCCACGTCCAGCCACCGGGCTTGCACCTCGGCTCCGGCCTTTCGGCCATGGACAGAGCAGAGCGGCCGGGAAATGCTCCGGTACGGCTGTCGGGTTCTCGACACGCGAGGTGGGCGAGTGCGTCAGGTCGGGATGGAAGGGCTCAAGCGAGCCGTGGCCGTGTTCGCGGAGCGCGAGCGGCACGGCGTGCCCCCGCGCGTCGTCGCCAGCGGCAACGGGGCACTTCCCGTGACGGCCCTGGAGTTCCTCGACCAGGTGCTGGCGACGTACCGGCTCAACGCCCTCAACGCGGGGCCTGGGGCTCCGACGCGGCCGGGCGTGGTGCACGAGACGTCCTTCGTCGGGTCCGGGATGCGCCGGTCGCCGACGCTCGCGTACGTCCCGAGCCGACTGTCGATGGTCCCTGCGCTGTGGCGCACGGCGCTGCCACCTGACGTGGTCCTGCTGCATACCACCGTGCCCCGGCGCGGCAAGGTGTCGCTCGGCATGGAGGTCAACGTCCTGCCCGCGGCCGTGGAGGAGGCTCGCGCCCGTGGCGGCCTGGTCCTGGCCCAGCTGAACCCGCGGATGCCGTACACCTTCGGGGACGGGGAGCTGGACGTCGACATGATCGACCTGGCGCTCGAGGTGGACGAGCCCCTGCCAGTACACGTCGCCAGTCCCTGGATGAGGCCTCGAGCCTCATCGGCGAACGCGTCGCCGCGCTGGTGCCGGAGGGGCGACCCTCCAGACGGGCATCGGCGCCGTCCCGGACGCGGCGCTGGCGGGCCTGCACGGACGCCGCGGTCTTCGGGTGTGGAGCGAGATGTTCAGCGACGGGGTGCTGGCGCTGGAACGCGCCGGCGTGTTCGACCCGGAGCATCCGCTGACGGCGTCGTTCCTGCTCGGGAGCGACGAGCTGTACGCCTGGGTGGACGGCAACGAGCGGGTCCGGCTGCGACGGACCGAGGTGACCAACGATCCCGCCGTCATCGCCCGACAACCGGCGATGACCTCGATCAACACCGCCCTGCAGGTCGACCTGTTCGGCCAGGTCAACGCGTCACGGGTGGAGACAGGATCCACTCCGGGTTCGGCGGCGCCACCGACTTCCTCGTCGGGGCGCTGCATGCCCCGGGGTCAGGCGATCGTGGCGCTGCGCTCGTGGCACCCGCGAGCCGACGTGTCGACGATCGTGCCGCTGCTGGAGCAGCCCGCGACCTCGTTCCAGCCGAGCGCGGTGGTGACCGAGCAGGGCGTGGCTCCCGTGTGGGGCCGCGCCGAGCGGGAGCAGGCCGAGGCCCTCATCGAGTGCGCCGCGCACCCCAGGGTGCGAGACGAGCTCCGGGAGGAAGCGCACTACCTCGGCCTGCTCTGAGCGTGCACCGCCTGGTCACGAGGCGGGGCGGCGTTGCGCGGTGAAGACGTCACAGGTCGATCGTCTCGAATGCCTTGTGGACGAGCAGAGCCGGCCAAATGATTCCCTTGAGCACCGCGAAGACGCGCAGCTGCGGCGTCTCGGCACGCCTCCAGAAATAGACCGTCGCGTGCTCCCCGAACACGCTGAACTGCTAGCCGGTGAACGTCATCACCGCGCGCCGGGCCCGCTGCGGATGCGTCCGTGCAGGCGGAGGTCGAGGTGCCTCACGTGGGGACGGCCGACGGCCCCGGCCCGGCGCACGTACGTTCGGACGGGCTCGGGAAGCCGTTCCAGATCGCGGTCGGTTATCGGCTCCGAAGGTAAGGGCGCCCGGAGGGCGGCCTCCCGACGTCTGCTGTACTCCGCCCGGAAGCTGCGCCGGCCCCGCGAGGCGTAGCCGTAGGCCAGGACGAGGCCTACCAGGCCGGCCAGGCCGGCCAGGCCGCCAACACTGCCGCGCCGCGCGGAACGTTCTGTTCATGCGTGCGCTCCTTCCGAGCTGCGTTCGCGGCGCAAGGCTCTGGGCCGCGGCGGGCCGCGCCGCCCGCTCCATGAGCATTTGACCACCGACAGGCGGCGCCGCTTGACCGCTTCCGTCCTCGCTGGAGGAGGAGCAAGCGGCCGACGGCATCCGCCTGCGTCTGTCGGCGCACTCGGCCGAGAACCAGTGAGCCGCGACTCAGATGAGGGCGATCTCGCGGCCGGTGATCTCCTCGGGCGAATCCGCATCCAGACGGCGTGCTCGGGGTCGATGCTCAGCCACGGGCGCATGCCCAGTGCTTCGAGGCGGTCGATCTCGGGGCCTCGTAGACGAGGGAGGCCTTTCCCCTCAGCAGGACGCTCCAGCCGGTCCGCGCCGCGGTCGCGTAGTTGTCGACCTCGAACGCGACGTCCGCGGCGCCGCCGACGGCCTGCAGCTTGGACCCCCAGGTGGTTCGGAAGACGACGCTCGTGCCGTCCAGCCTGTGGTTGACCGGGAGGACGACGGGGCTACCCGCGACGACGAACGCCACCCGGCCGACGGGAGCGGAGGCGAGCCGGCGTAAGCACTCGTCGAACCCGAGCACCACGAGGCCGCGCCGATCGGTCGGCGGAGCATCCGCCGGCGCCTGCCGTCCCTGGTCGTGCTCGACATACCGGACCCGGACGACGCCGGGAACGGTCTCCGCGAGCAGGACTGCCACCCGCCGGTGGTCCGGCACCGGGGAACCACTGAGGGTTACCTCGCCGTCCTCCACCCGCACCGACCACACGTCGTCCGCCGCCTTGAACTGCTCGAGCCTGGAGCGGACATCGCCCTCGATCTCGGCGTCGCCCCGGAGCTTGCTGCGCAGGATGTCCGTCACGCTGACCATGCCGACCGGCCTACCGTCGGAGACCACCGGGATGCTCTTGACGCGGTGCTCGAGCATCAGCTTCATTGCCTCCGCTTCGTCGGCGCCCGGCGACAGCGTGACGACATCGGTGGTCATCACGCTCCCGACGGCGTGGGGCGACTCGGAGTCCTCGACGGAGACCGGGATCAGGTGCGCTCGTGGATCGGGCAGAACGCGCCGCTCGACGAGATCCGTCCGGCTCACGATGCCCACAAGCTTGCCGTCCACGTCGACGACCGGCAGCGCCGTCACGTCCCGCTCGAGAAGCAGCCGGCCGGCATCGGAGATCGAGGTGTCGGGCTGGACCGTGGCGACCGTCGTGGTCATGAACTCGCGCGCCTGCATCGTGACCTCACAAGGTTGAGACCGGACGGGGCCGTCTCGAGTCCCGAGGCTTCGACGCTAGACGCCCTGTCGAGCCGGGAGCAGAGTCGAATGGCCCGGCTGCAGGGCGCGTGCGAAGTCGGGACCAACGCGGTGTCGAGTTGCCGGACGTCAGCTGGAACCTCCCCCGTTGAATGGAGGAGCAGACGAGTCGGTCCGCAGTGAACGCTTCCCCGCGGGCCGCGCTGCCGGCGTTCCCGCCTGATCGGACTCTCGGGCACTTCGGCGAGCAGGACCGGCCGAAGGACTCTGACCGCCGTCTGATCATCGCCCTAGCGTCGAGACGCAGAGGGAGCTGCTGCCCTCATGCTCAGCCGTCAGGGAGGCCGCCATGACCGACAACATCAATCGCCCTACGACAGAATCCGAACAGAAGCGACCGGCGAAGCTGGGTGTCGCCGTCGCGTACGACGGGTCAGTCCAGGCACAGGTCACGGTCCGGT
>CAVWLJ010000002.1:0-263444 GCA_963755755.1 uncultured Actinomycetota bacterium | reverse complement strand
CGGGACTGTCCGATTGATGGTGTAAGTGATCCTTCTTGACACGCCGGGCTCATGGCCTGGCGGCGAGGAAGGATCTTGTCCGAGACGATCGAGCCCATGGGGACGAACGGGGCGAACGAGGCGAAGAACCGCCAGGATTTGCAGGCGCTGGCGGAGGAGCTCGTTGAGCAGGCCAGGACCGAGGGGGTCGAGCTGGTCGGCCCGGGCGGGCTGCTGACCGAGCTGACCAAGACGGTGCTCGAGACCGCGCTGGAGGCGGAGATGACCGAGCACCTGGGCTATGACAAGCATGACCCGGCCGGCCGCAACCGCGGCAACTCCCGCAACGGCACCCGGGCCAAGACGGTGCTGACCGAGATCGGCCCGGTCGAGATCGAGGTGCCCCGGGACCGGGAAGGCACGTTCGAGCCGGCGATCGTGAAGAAGCGGCAACGGCGCCTGGCCGGGATCGACGAGATCGTGCTGTCGCTGACCGCGCGGGGCTTGACCACCGGGGAGATCGTCGGCGCACTTCGCCGAGGTCTACGGCGCCATCGGTCAGCAAGGACACGATCTCCAGGATCACCGACAAGGTGATCGAGGAGATGGCCGAGTGGCTGCACCGGCCGCTGGACCGGGTCTATCCGGTGATGTTCATCGACGCGATCGTGGTCAAGGTCCGCGACGGCCAGGTCGCCAACCGGCCGATCTACGTCGCCATCGGGGTCACCGTGCGACGGGGAGCGCGACATCCTCGGGCTGTGGGCCGGCGACGGCGGCGAGGGCGCGAAGTTCTGGCTGCAGGTGCTCACCGAGATCAAGAACCGCGGCGTCGAGGACGTGTGCATCGCTGGTCTGCGACGGGCTCAAGGGCCTGCCCGACGCGATCACCACGGTCTGGCCGCTGACGATCGTGCAGACCTGCGTCATCCACCTGCTGCGCAACACCTTCCGCTACGCCGGCCGGAAGTACTGGGACGCAGATGCGCCAAGGACCTGCGGCCGGTCTACACCGCCCCGACCGAGGCCGCGGCCGCGGCCCGGTTCGACGAGTTCGCCGAGAACTGGGGCGCCCGGTACCCGGCGATCATGCAAGCTGTGGCGGAACGCCTGGGCCGAGTTCGTGCCGTTCCTGGACTACGACGTCGAGATCCGGACGGATCATCTGCTCCACGAACGCGATCGAGTCCCTCAACGCCCGCTACCGCCGCGCGGTCCGGGCCCGAGGGCACTTCCCGACCTGTGAGTATCGGTGCGTGCTGCTGCGGTCCGCGGCCTGACCCATTCCCCACCTGGCCTGCGGTGCCTTGTGTTCGATCTGTCGACCGCCGGGTCGCAGTGGTGCTTGCTGGTCCTCGGGCCGGTGCAGGCGTGTCCCGATAGGGGCCTTCGCGACAGGCACCGTCACAGTTCTGACCACCCGCCCCGGTCCGAGGCCGGCCATCCGCCAGCTGTCGATGACTGGGAGACGAACGGCCTTGACCAGCATGCCCGCCCCGCCCGCGACCGACCAGAGCGACCTCCCGGACGACCATGTCGTGATCGGGGTGGACACCCACAAGGACATCCATGTCGTGGTGGCCCTGACGACTACCGGCAGGATGCTGGGAAGCTCCTCGTTCCGGACAACCACCGCCGGATATCGCGACCTCCTCGCCTGGGCGCAGCGGTTCGGCGCGGCGGTCGTGGCCGGGGTAGAGGGCACCGGCTCGTGGGGCGCCGGGCTGGCCCGCTTCCTTCGGTCCGAGGGCGTCAAGGTGATCGAGGTGAACCGCCCCGACCGCTCGATGCGTCGACGCCGAGGCAAGACCGACACGATCGACGCCGAAGCGGCAGCCCGGGCGGTGATCTCCGGACAGGCCACCGTGACACCCAAGACCGCCGACGGACCCGTCGAGGCCATCCGGTTCTACAAGCTTGCCAAGGACTCCGCGGTGAAGTCCCGCACCCAGGCGGTCAACCAGCTCAAGGGCGTCATCATCAACGGCGACCCCGTCCTGCGTGAACAGCTGACCGGCCTGACCACGCACGCTCAGGTGCAGCGGTGCGCCGAACTCGTTCCCGTGACCGACGGCCCCGCCATCGCCGCCGGGCACCGCACCTTACGGATGCTCGCCCGCCGCATCCGGCACCTCACCGGCGAGATCCGCGAACTCGAGAAGCTGATCACCGCCGAGGTCCGCGCCACCGCACCCAAGCTGCTGGACGTGTTCGGCGTCGGCCACGACAGCGCCGCGATCCTTCTCATCGCCGCCGGCGACAACCCCGAACGCCTCACCGGCGAGGCCTCCTTCGCCGCACTATGCGGAGTCAGCCCCGTCGAAAGCTCCTCCGGCAAGACCCAGCGACGCCGGCTCAACCGCGGAGGCGACCGCCAAGCCAACGCCGCCCTGTTCCGCATCGCCCTCACTCGGCTCCGCGCCGACCCCCGCACCCGCGCCTACGTCCAACGCCGAGCCACCGACGGGCGAACCAAACGCGAGATCCTGCGCTGCCTGAAGCGCTACATCGCGCGAGAAACCTTCAAGATCATCACGGAACTGGCCCCTGCCGCGCCTTGACGAACATAGGGGCATCGAGCAGGCCGCGATCAAGTGTCTCTACCTGGCCACCCGATCCCTCGACCCCACCGGGCGGGGTAGGGCACGCTGGATCATCCGCTGGAAGCCGGCGCTGAACGCGTTCGCCATCGCGTTCGAGGGCCGGCTCACACCCACCACCACCAACCAGTGAGGATCACTTACACCGAAGATCGGACAGACCCGAGGTGGACGCTGGCGGCAAGACCGCGGGCAGCGGCGGGCAGGAGACGGTCAGAGGCCCTGCCCGGCGAACCGGACAGGGCCTCTGATGCGATGAAGGAGCGGGGCCTCCGCTCCTCGTGTGATCCCGCCGATGCTGGGAGTGTCACGTCTCACGACGAAGGAGGCCCCTGATGGAAGAGTACGCGGGAAGGCAGTTCGTGGGTATTGATCTGCATCGGCGCCGGTGTGATCGTGCGGATGACCGACGGCTGGCGAGCGGCTGGAGACGGTCCGGATCCACAATGATCTGGTCGCGTTGGCGCCGGAGATGGCCGAGGCGGGTCTGGATCCGGAGGTGGTGCTGGAGGCCACCTATGGCTGGTACTGGGCGGCCGACGCGCTGCCGCGCGGGCGCCGCGGTGCACTTGGCGCATCCCCTGGGCGTGAAGGGCTTCACCTATCGACGGGTGAAGAACGACGTCCGGGACGCCGCGGATCTGGCCGACCTGCTGCGGATGAGCCACCTGCCGGAGGCATGGATCGCGCCGGGGCGGATCGCGGGAGCGTGCGGGAGCTGTTGCGGCACCGGGCCCAAGCTGGTTGCCCTGCGCCTCGACGTTGAAGTTCAGCCGCGTGGGTTCCCAGCGCCGGGCGGGGTGGTGGTGCAGGGCGAGCGTCCGCATCCACGCGGTCAGGTCCGCGGCGAGAGCAACGACGGCCAGCCAGATCCGGTCATCACGGCTGCGGATCTTCTGCCTCGCCGACGTCCTGGCCGCCACCGGCCGGACCGTGACCCGTGCACCTGTCCGCCGCAGCCCCTGGCGGGCAAGAGGTCGCCGTCCAGGCCCTGACCCGGCTCCGCGCGATCACCGCCGCCACCGCAACCGGCTGATCCGGCCGGCCCCGACTCCCGCCCCGACGATCCACCGGCAACCGCCCCGGCGGTGGAAGCCGACGACACCGGACCGACACCGGCCGCTGCGTCACGCCATGTCCGACCCGAGCAGCACAATCGACCTCGAGCCGGCGCCCGAACCCGCCGCCCAAGACTCATACGGCAGGGTCATGAAAGGCAGCAGCTCGGCGTTCGGCTCCAGATTCGTCTCGTCGAAGCTGGCCGCTGTCGTGTTCCGGCCCGGTCCCGGGGATCGTGGTGCGTGGGCCGCTGGCTCGGCTGATCCCGCGCAGGCCACCGCCCCTCATCAGACGCCCCGGCGAGGCCTAGACAACACCTAGAAGCCTTGAGGCTAAAGAGCCCGAGGGCGACACCCGCGCAATTAGCTCCGCAAGTTCCGCACTGCCCATCTACGGCGAGAACCCGCGGGACAGATGCCGGGTGTCTCTGTCGGACAGCCCGTGAGCCTCCACGGGTCAGCCGTCGATGTCGCCGTGCTCGTCCATGATGACGAACGCGGTGCCTTCGAGAACGCCCACAGTTCGCGTCGTCAGCCCATCCTTCGGCCGCGCCGCCCCGGCCGCCTCATCCACCCGGGTGAGCGAGTGGTGATCAAGGCATGCGGGGCACGAATCGGCCGAGAACGTCCTCGCCCTTCTGCACGATCCCGTAGGTGCCCTCCGGCACGGGGTTCCACGCCCCGGGCAGGCCGCCCAGCGGCTCCGACACCACGATCCGCGACTCGTCAGACAACCGTTGGAAGAAATCGTTCTCGGGGTAAATGACCCGCAGGGTGGCCACGGCCGTGCTGAAGTAGAGTGTCCCGGGTCTGCCTTCGCTGGAGTACCGGAAGCCGAAAAGGCGTTCGCCGTCGGTCGTCCCGATCGTCATCTGGACCGGTTTGTCGACGTGGTGTTGCCGACCGATCGCCTCGACGAAGCCGACCATGCGCTCCACCGCGCCGACAGGCTCGTCCTGCAGCCCGAACGTCAACGCGAGGTAGAACATTACCTCTGAATCGGTGGACCCGGCGATCGACGGGTAGAGGGCCGGGTCGACCGCCAGAAGGAGGTCCTGCTTCAGGCGCGGGAAGTCCTTGATGGCCCCGTTGTGCACCCACAGCCATCGGTCATGGCGGAACGGCTGGCACTTCGTCTGCTGCACCGGGTTTCCTTTGCTCGCCCTGATGTGAGCGATGAAGTGGCCCGACGACGTCGAACGCGCCAACTCCCGAAGCTTGACGTCGTTCCACGCGGAGCCCACCCCCTGGAAGACGACGGGGATGCCGGCGCCTCGGGCGGTGGGGACACCGGGCGCATCTGCCTGGATGCCGTACCAGCCGACCCCGAAGCCGTCGCCGTTCGTCGTCTCCACGCCCATCCGGGCGTGCGTGCTCTGGTGGATGAGCGAGTGGTCCGTCTTGTAGAGCAGCTCCTCGAGCAGGATCGGGGTTCCCGAGTACGCCAGCCACTGGCACATCACAGATCCTCCAATCCGCGAAGTCGTCCTTCGCACTGCCGGTCAGGCTCGTGCGTTTCGCCAACCACGCCATCACCCCGCGGGGGTGATGGGTCTGTCAGGGACTCTGGTGGGTGAGCACGGCGTGACCTCCAGGCTTGAGGCCGTGGGCTGGAGAAGATCACGCATGAGCACACAGACTGTTCCGATGCCCAACCCGGACCAGGCCCAGAGTCCGGAGGAGCCGCCCTGCGTCATCGCGGTCGAGCTGGTAAGCCTGTCTCCTCATTCGGCCTGGACGCCCTGGCTGAGGAGCTGGTGGTACACGCCCGCGGGTCCGGCGTCGCGTTGACCGAGCCGGGTGGGGTGTTGTCCGGGTTCACCTCCCGGTGCTGCAGACCGCGTTGGAGGCGGAGCTGACCGAGCACCCTGGTCACCAGCACGGCGGCGTGCCGGGCCCGGAAGGCAACATCCGCAACGGTTCGTCGGCCAAGACGGTGCGCATCGAGGTCGCCGACGTGCAGATCCAGGTTCCTCGGGACCGGGCCGGTGGCGCGGGTGCTCTACGGAGTCCAGACGGAGTGCTGCGGCTCGGAGCCGCCGCCGCGTTCCAACGCAGCGTGAGGCACTGGCGATGGCCCGTCCGTCTCTCGCCCGACTCGGGCCACCTTCCTGGACGACCGGTCCCGCGACTTCTGGATCGACTGGGAACGCGCCGCCGACGACGCCGTCGCCCAGCTGCGCGCCGAGGCCGGCCGCGACCCCTACGACCGGGCGCTGAGCAACCTGGTCGGCGAGCTGTCTACCCGCAGCCCCGCCTTCCGCACCCGATGGGCGGCCCACGACGTACGCCTGCACCAGACCGGCACCAAGCACGTCCGCCACCCCGTCGTAGGCGAGCTGCACCTGGACTACGAGGCGACGGAACTCCCAGGCCAGCCCGGACTGCTCCTCATCGCCTTCACCACCCCCGCCGGCTCACCCGACGAAGACGCGATCCGGCTACTGGCCAGCTGGGCGCCACCCACACGCCCGACCGGCAGACCGACCCAGCCCACCACCCCGACTGATCCTCGACAGTCCCGGCGAACGCTGATGGCCCGGACGTGCCCGCACCCTGAGCCGTGGGATGTGCGCTGTCACGACTGGAACCCGAACCCGCTGAATCAAGATCCGTCGTACTTGTGCGTACCCATTAGTACCTGCTCGTGCTCGGGACTAGCGACGTTGCCGCGTCGGACCCCTCGTTGCTCCCCATCATGGACCGCCGGTTCGCGACGATCGGCATGGATAAACCATGGGCGCAGTAGCGCGGCAGCGCCTGGGTAGCGTCGACTCGTGCTGAGAAGGTCTGACGGCGGCCACGTCGTCCGGGACTGCCTTCCCTGCAGTGGATGCAGGGCAACAGCGCCCTGGTCAGCTACTTCACCGTCGCCGAGGTCTCGTGCCACCACTGCGGCCCGCCTGCGTGAAGCGCGAGCTCCTCTCAGCGCTGTTCAAGCTCGTCAGGGACACGGACCGGTGACGACTCTGGGCGCCTACCGCTGCCCAGCACACAAACCACGCGGTCCGCGGAACCCCCGATAGCCAGCACATGCTCGGTCTGGGAAGCAGACCGACGCCGGCAAGTGCAGCGAGGACGCCGGCCAGCGCAGCGAGGCGGTCAGCGGGATCGGCTCGGCTGCTTGCCGGATCTCGTGCGGCGCGACGACGGCAGCGGCGGGTGCGTGGGATGTTGGACGCATGGAGGAGAAGCGCGCCCGGCGGATCGTCGACGAGTTACGTGATCGCGGAACCGATGCCCAGCTGGAGAAGTCGGGCGTCTATCAGTTCGGGATCCGGATCAAGATTGCCGGCGGTCGCGAGGCGATCTGGGACAGCGACGGCACGGCAGGCCTGGAAGCTCAGGTCATGCGCGATGGAATGCTGGTCGGTTTCGTCCCGTCCATTGCCGGCTCCGAGGACTTCGACGACGAGCAGGTCGTCGATGTGATCACGCGCACCGACTACGACCAGCCCGTCGCCACTCAGCACTCCGTGGCCCCGGCCCCCGCCGCACCGCTCCCCCGTACCGGAGGGGTGTTCCGGCGATTCCTCGACGGTTTCCGATAAGGGTCGATGTGGTGAGGGCAAAGCGGCTGGTCGGGGCCGCATACCAAGCGGAGCGCTGGGCGCGCCAGCGGTCACCCCGGACCGGCCTGCATGAGAGCGTCGCGAACTCTCACCCTGGCCGCCTTCGAGGTCGCGGCGGGCACCCGATGAGGTAGGTCCACCACGGCCCGCAAGGCCGCAGGCCCGTCAGGCGCTCGCGGCCGTGCTGAGAGGCGCCTGACGACCCGAGGGCCCCGACGGGCTCACCAAACCTGGCTCCTCGCCCTCCGTCTCGATGGGCAGAGTGCGAGTAGGCCGAGCCTGTGGAGCTGGTGAACCGATCTTGTTGCCCTCGTCTGAACACCCGCCGCGAAGTCGCGATCCCACGGCCGTCCGCCACCGCTGCGTGCGGACTCGTGTGCGGCCCCCACGTGATCGTCAGGCTTGCATCCCCTCGCCGTCCTGATCTGCCTCAACGTCTCTTGGCTGTTGCGGTCCGTTGCTGACCCTGACCGTTCTCGCGTGCCCTCGATGTGCCCTAAAGACCTCGGCATGGGGGCGGGCCTACTGCGGCGTCCCCTGATCCCAATGCTCTCCGCAACGGTCCTGATAGGCGAGCATTAGGGGCCCGTCGAGGGAGCGCCGGCGCGCCGTCTCCAACAATCTCCGCCTCGCGTCGGTCGATCACGCGACCCCGCTGTGGCGCGGCGGTGACCATGTCACGGGCAACTGCCGACCCGCGCACTACGGCTGCAACGCGTATGACGCTGGCGGCTGGGCCAACAAGCCATCCACCGCGACCGGCGTCGAGTAGACGCGGGACACGTCAGGAGCGACCGAGCTCGTGAAGGCAGCCGTAGGGGAGGCAGAAGGTCAGGTCCGCCTCGACTGGCTGACCGGGCCACCCCAGGTTCAGTGCCGGCGGCCCTGACGCCGCCCGTTAGCAAAATCCGTTAGCACGGCGCACGAAAACGCCCCCTCAGATGATCTCTGAGAGGGCGTTTCCCCTGGTAGCGGGGGCAGGATTTGAACCTGCGACCTCTGGGTTATGAGCCCAGCGAGCTACCGAGCTGCTCCACCCCGCGTCGGTGACACCAGCTTACTGTCCGCCGTCCGCGCGGCCAAATCGGGTCAGCCGAGGTGTCCTCCCGTCGCCCTACTGGGTCGGTGACGTCTTGGGCGTCGCCGACGAGGACGGGGACGACGAGGCCGCGAGCCGCTGCTCCGCCTGCGAGGCCCGCTGCAGGGCGGCGGCCAGCTGCTCCTGCGCCTTCCCGTACGCCGCGAAGTCGCCGCGCTTCAGGGCCGCCTGACCCGCGGCGTACGCCGCCTGCGCTTGGGCCAGGGCCTGCTGCAGCTGCTGCTGCGCGGTCAGGTTCCCACCGGTGGTCGTGCCCGGGCTGGTCGAGCCCGAGCTCGGCGGCGTCGTGGTCGTGCCGCCCGTCCCGGGGTTCGGGTTCGTCCCGCTCGTGCCCGAGTCGCCCTCGCACGCCGGGCTGTTGGTCGACCCCGGCTGCCGTGCGTTGAACGCCTGGTCGAGCGCGCACTGCAGGCGTGTCGGCGTACCCGATGTTGTTGTTGTACGAGACCAGCACCTTCTGCAGCAGCGGGACCGACGTCTGACCCACCGAGCTGCGCAGGTACACGGGTTCGACGTACAGCAGGCCGCCGGCCAGCGGGAGCGTCAGCAGGTTGCCGTACTCGAGTCGCGAGCCGGAGCCGGTCTTGCCGCCGCCGAGGATGTTGAGCTGGTTGCTCACGACGGCGTCCGCGCTGAAGTTCGCCTGCACCTGGCCCGGTGCCGGCACGGAGGTGTCCTTCGGCAGCTGGAGCAGGCGCAGCTGACCGTAGTTCGGGCTCCGGTTGCCCTTCTGCGCGCCGGCGTTGCTGTCGACGGCGAGGTAGCCGGTGAGCACGTTCCGGGTCTGCTGCCCGTTGCTCTGCGGAATGAACGTCGACGTCAGCGAGTACGACGGCGACTGCTGGTCGGGCATCTGCACGGAGAAGTAGAACGGCGGCTGCAGGCCCGGCGAGGCGTCGTTGTCCGTGGGATCGGCCGGCACCTGCCAGAAGTCCTGCCCCCCGAAGAACGAGTTCGCGTCGGTCACGTGGTAGCGGCCGAGCATCGTCCGCTGGACCTTGAAGAGGTCCTCGGGGTAGCGCACGTGCGACATCAGGGAGCCGGTCATCTGCGACAGCGGCTTGACGGTGCCGGGGAAGATCTTCATCCAGGTCCGCAGCACCGGGTCGCTGTCGTCCCAGGCGTAGAGCGTGACCGCACCGGTGTAGGCGTCGACCGTGGCCTTGACCGAGTTGCGGATGTAGTTGATGTCCTGGGCGTCCAGGGCGACGACGCTGCTCTTGGACTGCGTCACCGAGTCCGAGGTCACGTCCCGCAGCGACGTCGTCTGCGCGTACGGGTACTGGCTCGTCGTCGTGTACCCGTCGACGATCCACACGATCTTCCCGTCCACCACCGAGGGGTACGGGTCGCCGTCCAGGGTCAGGTACGGCGCCACCTTCTCGACCCGGTCACGCGGCGAGCGGTCGTACATGATTCGCGACTGGTCCGTCACGGCATCGGACAGCAGGATGTTCTGCTCCCGGAACTTGATCGCGTACAGCAGCCGGTTGACCGCCGACCCCATGGAGACCCCGCCCTGGCCCGCGTACGTCGTGTTCTGCTGCCGCAGCGTGCTGCTGTTGGGATAGTCGAGCTCGCGCGGCCGTGCCCTTCGGGCCGCCGACGATCGAGTAGTCCGGGGACTCCTCGCCGAAGTACACCCGCGGCTGGTAGGGACCGACGGTGTTCGACGGCGGGATGTTCTCCTCGTAGAAGAGCGGGTTCCCGTTCGCACCGCGCTTGTTGCCGTACGCCGCGACCAGACCGATCCCATGCGTGTAGACGATGTGGTCGTTGTACCAGTTGCGCTGGTCGGCGCCGAGCCCGTCCTGGTTCAGCTCGCGGACCGCCACCACGCTGTCCTGCTCCTCTTCCTTGCTCCCGTTCTTGAGCGTGTACCGGTCGACGTCCAGGTTGTCCTGGAAGGTGTAGTACTGGCTGATCTGCTGCTGCTGCCGGAAGGCGTCGCTGACGATGCTCGGGTCGATCAGCCGGATCCCCGGTGCCGCCGTCTCGGAGGCCTTCGTCGCCTGCGGGGCGCCCTCGCTCTGGCCGCTGAACGCGGAGACCTTCACCGTGGTCGAGCCCGTAGGAGGCGCGGGTCGCGTCGATGTTCCGCTGGATGTAGGGAGCCTCCAGCGTCTGCGCGCTCGGCGTCACCTGGAAACGCTGGACGATCGCCGGGTAGATGCCGCCGATGAGGATCGCGCAGACGAGCAGGCCGACGACGCCGTAGACGGGCAGCGAGCGCCACCAGCCCTCGATCAGGGCACCGACGATGAACAGTGCCGCCACGATGAGCGCGATGCCGGCGAGGATGCCCTTCGCCGTCAGGGTGGCGTGCGCGTCGGTGTAGTTGAGGCCGGTGAAGCGGCCGGAGAAGTTCACCGCGAGGTCGTACCGGCCGAGCCAGTAGTCGACGGCGCGCAGGAACAGGAACGCGGCCGCGAGCACCGAGAGGTGGATCCGGGCGGCTGACGTGAGCCGCGGCCCCGGACCGGTGAGCCGCAGGCCGCCGTAGAGGTAGTGCGCGACGAGGGCGGCGATCCCCGTGAGGACGACCACCGCGGTGAGGAAGCCGACGAGGAACTCGACGAACGGCAGCGTGAAGACGAAGAAGCCGACGTCGAGCCCGAACTGCGGGTCGTCCCGCCCGAACGAGACGCCGTTCCACCACAGCAGCACCGTCTGCCACTGGCCCGTGACGGCGGACCCGGCGAAGATCCCGAGCACGGCGGGGACGGCGAGCACGACGAGGCGCCGCAGCGGCTCCAGCGCCTCCCGGTAGCGCTCGATGCCGCTCTGCTCGGATGCCGTCGGCACGTACACCGGGCGGGTCCGATAGGCGATGACCAGCGCGGACAGCACCGAGCCGGCCATGACGAGCGCCCCGAGGACGAAGAGCAGGACCTGCACGAGCAGCTGCGTCCGGTACACCGAGACGAACCCCAGCTGGCCGTACCACAGGGCGTCGGTCCAGATCCCGTCCACCACCAGGACGAGGACGACGAGGACGCCGAGGGCGATCAGCGTAGGGATCAGCGCACCGCGCCGGCGGCGCCGCCGCACGACCGGTCGCGAGCCGCGGACGGGCTCGGACTCGAAGCTCACGGGGGGAGAACTTACCCAGCGAACCTGTGGTTCCCCGCGCAGGCTGTGCTCGGGGGGCCGTGCGAGGATCGCCGGGTGACCTCCGAGGACGCCGTCCCCGCCGCCTCCCCGCCACCTCAGGCCGCCGTGTCGTCACGCCAGGACGCCGTGCTGCGCGCCGTTCGCGAGCTCGAGCAGCACGTGGCCGCCGGGGGGTGGGACGGCCCGATCCGCCTCTTCGCGCTCGTCCGCACGGCCGGCGCGCTCGCCCGCGACCGGGAGCTCGCCGACCGGCTGCCCGCCGAGGTGGTCGCCGCCGCGCGAGGCCGACCCGGAGCACATCACGATCGTCGAGCAGGAGGACCTGCCGCAGGCGTCGACGATGGAACAGCTCCTGGGCTCGCTCACCTGGCCCGAGACCGTCGACGGCGCCGCGGTGGTGACCGAGCGGGTCGTCGTCCCGCCCGAGGTCGAGGCGCAGATGCCGCCGGACCCGGACGAGGCCGTCACCTGGCTGTCGCAGCACCCCTCGCGGCGCGAGGTCCGGCTGGCGGTGGCGATCCTGCGGGACGGGACGAACGGATGCGCCGTCCGGGCCCGGGATCACGACCGGGCCGTCGACGTCGCCGTCGGCCCGGACCTCGTGCCGGGCCTGCTCGAGGCCCTGGCCGCGACCCTCGCCTGAGCGCGGCCGGTCGGTCAGGAGAGGAACCCGGTCGTCAGGAGCAGGTGGGCAGGGCCGCCGTCGCGCTGCCGCCCTGCGCGATGGCCTCGACCGCCTGCCGCGCCCCGTGCAGCGTGGAGATCCGGACGACGTGCAGCCCGTCGGGGATGTGCCCGACCACCTCGCTGCAGTTGTCCGCGGGAGCCAGGAACCAGCGTGCCCCGACGCGCCGGGCCCCGATCATCTTCTCCGCGATCCCGCCGATCGGCGCGACCGTCCCGTCGGGGCCGATCTCGCCCGTGCCTGCGATCTGCTGACCGCCGGTGAGGTTCCCGGGCGTCAGCTTGTCGACGATGCCGAGCGCGAACATCGTTCCGGCGCTCGGCCCGCCGATGTCGTCGATCTGGATCTTCACGTCGAACGGGAAGGCGTAGTGCGGCGAGAGGCCGACGGCGGTCCGGCCCGCGGCGTCCTTGGTGGTCGCCACGTCGACCGTCCGCTCCTCGCCACCGCGCCGCAGGCGCACCTGCACGGTCTGGCCGGGAGCCACCTGCGCGACAGCCTCGCGCAGCGACGCGAAGCCCGTGACCGGCCGGCCCTGCACGGCCAGGAGCACGTCCCCGGGCCGGAGCACGCGCGCGGCAGGCACGCCCTTGACGAGGCTGCCGACGGACACCGTGACGGGGATGCCGAGCTCCTGCAGGGCGGCGGCGGTGGCGGCCGTCTGCGAGTCCGACATCTCCTGGCGGGTCTCCTGGTCGGCCTGCTGAGCGGTCTGCCCGGGCGGGAAGACGGCCTCCACCGGCACGGCGGCCTCGTCGGGGTCCAGCCACGCCCGCAGCACGGTCGGCAGCGTGACGGGGCGCGGGCCGCCCAGCACCGACACCGTGGTCAGGTAGAGCCCGCCGGCCGTCGTCGGGTACGTCGTCCGGCCGGTGATCTCGATGAGCGGTTTCCCGCCGGGCGCGGACAGGGTGTTGAGCGCCGGACCCTCGCTGAGCACGACGTACGGCACCGGGAGCACCGCGACGACGCCGACGAGCAGGATCGAGACGAACAGCGAGACCAGCAGCACGACCGTGCGCGGCCGCAAGCCGCGGTCCGGCGGGGCCACGGGACCGCCGGCCGACGGGTGCGGCAGGGCGGGCGCACCCGTGACGTCGTGGGACACGCGGCCCTCCCTCCACCTCGTCGGGGCCCCCTACGGCCGCCTGTCCGATCAGGGTACGCGGGCCCGCTGTGCCGTCGGCGAACGCGGCCCGGCGTCCGGTTCGCGGCGGACGCCTCGTCGCATACCGTGGGGACGTCCGGACGGCCTTGTGCGTTGCCCCGGACGACGGCCCCCGGCTCGGGGCCCCGACACGACGGGCGTGATGGAGATGAGCGACAGCCAGGGCGGACTGCCCGAGCGCCGGGACGACGACGAGCCCGACCCCCTCGCAGCGATGCTGCAGGCCATGTTCGGGCCCGGCGGCGTGGACCCCGAGCAGCTCCGCAGCATGCTGCCGCCGGGCTTCGCCGACCTGCCCGGCTTCCCCAAGGACGCCGCAGGCCTGCAGGCGGTGCTCGCCCAGGTGCAGCAGATGTTCGCCGGCGGCGGCGACGGACCGGTCAACTGGGACGCCGCGCACGACGTGGCACGCGCCGTCGCCGCACAGGCGGAGGGCGGCGACCCGGCGGTGACGGACGCCGAGCATCGGCAGGTCGCCGAGGCGCTGCGCACCGCCGACCTGTGGCTCGACCGCGTCACCGACCTGCCGTCGGCCACCGCGCGCAGCGAGGCGTGGAGCCGGGCGGAGTGGGTCGAGAAGACGCTGCCGACCTGGAAGGGCATCGTCGAGCCCATCGCGGCGTCCGTGGCCGAGGCGATGTCGACGGCGATGGCCGCTCAGGCGCCCGAGGAGATGCGCTCGATGATCGGCGGGGCGCTGCCGATGGTCCGCCGGATGGGCGGGGCCTTCTTCGGCGCCCAGCTCGGACAGGCGCTCGGCGCCCTCGCCGGCGAGGTCGTGGGAGCGGGCGACACCGGGATCCCGCTGCTGCCGGCCGGCCGTGCGGCCCTGCTCCCCGCCAACGTGGCGGCCTTCGGCGCCGGGCTCGGGCTCGACGGCGACGAGGTCCGCCTCTACCTCGCGCTGCGCGAGGCTGCGCACGCCCGGCTCATCGCCGGCGTCCCCTGGCTGCGTGCCCACCTCCTGGGCGCGGTCGAGGAGTACGCGCGCGGCATCACCATCGACGCCGACGCGCTCGAGGAGGCCGTGCGCAGCGTCGACCCGAGCGACCCCGAGGCCCTGCAGGAGGCGCTCTCGTCGGGTCTGTTCGAGCCGCAGACGACGCCGCAGCAGCGGGCCGCCCTCGATCGGCTGGAGACCGCGCTCGCCCTGGTGGAGGGCTGGATCGACGAGGTCGTGGACGCCGCGGCGGCCTCGACGCTGCCGCACCGCGAGGCGCTGCGCGAGACCGTCCGCCGTCGCCGGGCAGCTGGCGGACCCGCCGAGCACATCTTCGCCTCGCTCGTGGGCCTGGAGCTCCGGCCGCGGCGGCTCCGCGAGGCGGCGGCCGTGTGGGCGGCGCTCACCGCCGAGCGGGGGGTCGAGGGCCGCGACGCCCTCTGGGCCCACCCGGATCTCGCACCCACCGAGGAGTCGTTCGCCGACCCCGTCGGCTTCGCCAAGGGCGCCGGCACCACCGCGAGCACGGCGATGGACGAGGCGCTGGCCGAGATCCTCGACCAGCGGGTCGAGCTCGGCGACGACAAGGCTCCGGACGACGAGGCTCCGGACGAGGCTCCCGACGAGGCTCCCGACGAGGCTCCGGACGACGGCGGCGGGGACGCCGGCCCGCGCCGGCCGGAGGGCGGACGGTGACGGCCGGAAACTGGAGGCCCCGCGAGGGGCTGGTCGCCGACCTCCGGCACGCCATCGCCCACGCGCCGCGCGACACACCGGAGGAACGCTTCGAGGCCTGGGCGTGGCGGGCATTGCTCGACGAGCACGGCGCCGCGCTCCTCACCCGGCAGGCGGCTCCGAGCCACGTGACCGCGTCGGCGGTGGTCCTCTCCCCCGACGCCGCGCTGACCTGCCTGGTGCTGCACGGCCGGCTCGGTGTCTGGGTGCAGCCGGGCGGCCACCTGGAGCCGGAGGACATGACCCTGCCGCTCGCAGCGGCGCGCGAGGTCGAGGAGGAGACCGGCCTGACCGGCGAGCTCCTGCCCGACGTCGTGGCCCTCTCCCGGCACCGGGCGCCGTGCCGGCCCGGAGTCGTCGACTGGCACCTCGACGTGCAGCACGCGCTCGTCGTGCGCGGACCGGGCCGAGCCCGGTCCGCTCAGCTACCTGAGCCCGGAGAGCCTGCAGGTGGCGTGGTGGCCCGTCGACGGGCTGCCGGAGGCGGTGGCGCCCGGCGTCGTCGCCGTCGTCGAGCGGGCGGCAGCGCTGGTGGGCGGACGCCGTCAGGAGGCGGGCTCGGTCTGAGCCGGCCGGTCCGCCGGCTCGTGCGGCTCCTCGCCGTCGCCCTCGCTGATCGGGAGCTGGCGGGCGGCGGCGAACCCCTCGAGGAAGCCCCGGGCCCGCTCCGTCTTGGGGTAGGTCTCCAGCAGCTGCCAGAAGCGTGGCCCGTGTCCCTGCTCGACGAGGTGGGCGAGCTCGTGCAGCAGCACGTAGTCGATCACCCACGCGGGCATCCCCTGCAGCCGGGTGCTCAGTCGGATGCTGCGGTCCGCCGGGGTGCACGACCCCCAGCGGCTGTTCTGGTTCGTCGCCCACGAGACGCTCGCGGGCTGGGCGAGGCCGCCGAGATAGCGGCGGGAGAGCTCGACGGCGCGGGCGGCGAGGTCGGCGTCCCCGGGGCGCCGCCGACGGTCCTGGGCGGAGAGTCGTGCCAGCATGCGCCGCACCCACTCCTGCTCCTGCGCGGTGGTGAACCGCGCCGGGATGAGGACGACGGTCCGGTCGCCCTCGCGGTAGGCCGTGACCGTGCGCAGGCGCCGCCGGCTGCGCCGGACGTCCACGTCCGGCGGCTGCGCGGGCAGGGCCACGACGTCCCATGCCACCAAAGTACCGGCGCGCGGCGAAGAATCCTTCCGTCCACAGGGTGAGGACGCACGAAGCCGCAGGTCCGTCCGGTTCCGGTGCTCCGGGCGGACCCGGTGCTCCACACGTCGTCCCCCGTCGTCCCCCGGTCGTCCCCAGGCCCGGCCCGGGTTCTCCCCACACCGTCCACAGGTGCGTCCACAGCGGTGGGCGGAGTGCCGTTGACCGGTCCCGGAGGCGGGCCTAGCGTGAGGCACCAGACCCCGGGCCGGGGATGTGCGCAGGGGAAGGCGCGCCTCTCCGGTCCCGGGGTCTTCCTCGTCCCGGGTGGGGGGCGGCGGTGGTCAGCGCCCGGTGAAGCGGGGTGGACGCCGCTCCCGCTGGGCGGTCAGCCCCTCCTGGAGGTCCTCCGAGGCCAGGGTCACGGCCTGGGCGAGCGCCTCCCAGCGGAGGGCGGCGTCCCGGTCCGCGTGCCCCTCGCCGGCCAGCGCGAGCTTCGTGAGCCGGGTCGCGACAGGAGCGTTGGCGGCGATGCCCCGGGCCGTCTCGAGCGCGACGGTGAGCACCTCCCCGGCAGGCAGCGCCCGGCTGGCGATGCCGAGCCGCACCGCCTCGACGCCGTCGACGGCGCGCCCGGTGAGCAGGAGGTCACGCGCGACGGCGACGCCGGCGACCCGCGGCAGCGACCAGGTGGTGAGCATGCCGGGGTGCATCCCGAGCCGCGTGAACGGCACCGACAGGCGGGCGTCCTCGGCGACGAACCGCAGGTCACAGGCGAGCGCGAGGGCGAGACCGGCCCCGACGGCCGCTCCGGAGACGGCCGCGACCGTCGGGACCTCGAGATCGGCGATGCAGAGCCAGTCCCGGTAGAACGCGTCCATCCGGGCGCGCAGGCGGTCGATCGGTGCGTCCGGCTCGGCACCGATCCACGCCAGGTCCCCTCCGGAGGAGAACGCCGCGCCCGCCCCGCTGACCACCACGCAGCGGACGCCGCGGTCCTGGGCGATCCCGGCCACGGCCCGGCGCCACGACGCCGTCATCGGCGCCGACATCATGTTGCGGCGTTCGGGAAGGTCGAGGACGAGCACCGCGACCCCGTCGTCCTCCCGTCGGACGCGCAGGTGCTCGTAGGTCTCCTGCCACCAGCTCATCGGCGTCCCCGATCTCGGTCTGCGGCGCGCTCATCCGGTCGAGCCGACCCTAACCGGGGTGACCCTGCGTGATGACGCCGCGCACCGGAAGGGCCGGGTTGAGCAGGACAACGCGCCGTCCTCGGCTAAGGTGCGTGCATGTCGTGACGGAGCGGGCTCGTGCCCTTCGAGTCCCGGGTCACGCCGGGCCCCGGATCCGCCGGCCCCCGGCCGGCCCCACGACGACCTGACCACGGACAACGAGGAGCCACGATGGCCGAGACCTACAGCGGCGAGTTCTACTGCGTGAAGTGCAAGGAGAAGCGGCAGGCGGAGGGCAACGTCGTCGAGACGAACGGCCGCCGCATGGCCAAGGGGAAGTGCCCGGTGTGCGGCACCAACCTCAACCGCATCCTCGGCAAGGCCTGACCTTCGCCGAATCGCGACGGCCCGCCCGGTTCCGGGCGGGCCGTCGCGCGTGTGACGGCCGTTCCGGTCCGCCTGTGGACGCCGGGAGCCTGTGGACGGCGGTCGGACGCCGAGGGCGACGGCCTGGCACCCTCGACCCGGGGCGGGCGGGTCGAGTGGGGGCGGGATGCGGCTGCAGATCAAGCCGGGCCTGCGCACGGTGTGGCGCGGGGACGGCAGCGTCCAGATCGGCCTGGACGGCGGGCAGGGCGCGGTGCTCGACGGTCTGACGACGCAGGACCGTGAACTGCTGGAGCTGCTGCGGACCGGCCTCGACGAGCGCGCCCTTCCGGATGCGGCGTCGCCGGAAGCGCATCGGGCGCTACGCGCTGGTGCGCCTGCTGGCGGGCAGCGGCGTCCTCGTGGGCCGCCGCGCCGGCCGCGACGTGCTCGCCCGCCTGGCGCGGGACGCGCCGCGGCTCGCCCCGGACGCCGCGGTCTGGAGCGTGGTGCACGGTGACGCCGGCGACGGCTGGGAGCTGCTGGCCGCTCGCGCACGGCGCGTCGTCGAGATCCGTGGTGCCGGGCGGACCGCCGCCGCGCTCGCCACCACCCTGACCGGTGCCGGCGTCGGGCAGGTCGACCTGGTCGCCGGGCGGCCCGTGACGCCCGGGGACGTGGGCCCTGCGGGCGCGGCCTGGTCGGACGTCGGGAGGCGTCCGGACGAGGCGGCGCGGCGGGCGGGCGAGGCCCTGCGCGCTCCCGCCGGTGGGGCGACCGCGCCCACTCCTGCGGGAGGGCCGGACCTCGTCGTGCTCGTACGCGGGTCGGCGGCGGACAGCGCGGAGGCGGCCGCTCTCGTCGCGGCCGGGCTGCCGCACCTGGCCGTGGTCCTCCGCGAGCGCGGGGTGCTCGTGGGTCCGCTCGTGCTGCCGGGCGCGACCGCGTGCCTGCGGTGCCTGGACCTGCACCGCGCCGATCGCGACCCGGCGTGGCCGCGGGTGCTGGCCCAGCTGACCGGCCGGCCGGCGCGCGTGCCCGAGGAGACGGCCTCCGCGCTGCTCGCGGCGTCCCTCGCCGCCCTGCAGGTGCTCGGCCACCTGGACGGGCGGGTGCGCCCGGCCGCGCTCGGGGCGACCCTCGAGGTGGAACTGCCGGACGGCCTGCCCTCCCGCCGCCCGTGGCCGCCGCATCCCTCCTGCGGCTGCACGTCGCCGATACCCGGGACCGCCGCGCCGGGTCACCGGGAGCGGCCGGAGGCGCCGGAAGGGACAATGGAGAGGTGAGTGACCTGCCCCGGCGAGCCGTGACGCGGACGGCGAAGCTGGCGACCCTCCCCCTCGGCTTCGCGGGCCGCACAGCGCTCGGCTTCGGCAAGCGGGTGGGCGGCCGCCCCGCGGAGCTCGTCGCGGCCGAGATGCAGGCCCGGACGGCCGAGCAGCTCTTCAAGGTCCTGGGCGAGCTCAAGGGCGGGGCCATGAAGTTCGGCCAGGCGCTGAGCATCTTCGAGGCGGCGCTGCCCGAGGAGCTCGCCGGCCCGTACCGGGCGACGCTGACCAAGCTGCAGGACGCCGCTCCCCCGATGCCCGCGGCGACCGTCCACAAGGTGCTGGCCCAGGAGTTCGGCCCGCAGTGGCGGCGCCAGTTCCGCAGCTTCGACGACCGGCCGGCGGCGGCGGCGTCCATCGGCCAGGTCCACCGGGGCGTCTGGAAGGACGGTCGCGCCGTCGCGGTCAAGGTCCAGTACCCGGGTGCGGGCGACGCGCTGATCTCGGACTTCACCCAGGTCGCCCGGGTCGCCCGGGTCGCGGCCGGATGGATCCCGGGCCTGGACCTGAAGCCGATCCTCGAGGAGCTGCGGGCGCGCATCGTCGAGGAGCTCGACTACGGGCTCGAGGCGCAGGCACAGGCCACGTTCGCCGAGGCCTTCCGCGGCGACCCCACGTTCGCCGTCCCGGACGTCGTCACCCACAGCCCGCACGTGATCGTCAGCGAGTGGCTCGACGGGGTGCCGCTCTCGCGGCTCATCGCCTCCGGCAGCACCGAGGACCGCGACCTGGCCGCCCGCCGCTACATGGAGTTCCTCCTGGCCGGGCCGGCGCGGGCGGGCCTGCTGCACGCGGACCCGCACCCGGGCAACTTCCGGCTGACGGACGACGGCCGCCTGGGCGTGCTCGACTTCGGCGCGGTCAAGCGCCTGCCGGAGGGGATGCCGCCCGAGATCGGCGAGTTGCTGACCCTGGCCCTGCTCGGGGACGCCGAGGGCGTCGTCGCCGGGCTGCGCGAGGAAGGCTTCATCAAGGCGTCGATCAGCATCGACGCCGAGGGCCTGCTCGACTACCTCTCGCCGTTCCTGGAGCCGGCCCGGCACGCGGAGTGGAGGTTCTCGCGGGACTGGATGCGTGCGCTGTTCGCCCACATCAACGATCCCCGGCGGCCCCAGTGGTCGGTCGGGTTGAAGCTCAACCTGCCGCCGGAGTACCTGCTGATCCACCGGGTGTGGCTCGGCGGCATCGGCGTCCTCTGCCAGATCGAGGGTGAGGTGCCGGTGCTCGAGGTGCTCGGGGACTGGCTGCCGAACTTCGACGCCGAGGCCGTCGCGGCCTACGAGGAGGGCCTCGAGGACGAGGCCGAGGACGCCGAGGAGGACGCCGACGAGATCGGCGACGTCGAGGAGGGCGACCAGGCGACGCTGCGGTGAGGGTCAGCGGCGGCCTCGAGGCCGCCGCGTCACCACCAGGAGGCGTCGAGTTTCGCCTCGATGCTCCGGACGTTCTCCCGGGCGCAGCGGTCGCAGGTCCAGACGCGGTGGCCGCTCTCGACGGCCACGGACCATGTGACGGGCACCGGGCCGGGAGCCGTGGTGCCGCAGACGGAGCAGATCGCGGGCGCCGACGTCATGGCCCGTGATCGTAGCGGCCGGGAGTCGCGCCGCTCGGCCGTCAGAGGATCAGCGTCGGGACACCGCTCTCGATGACGGGCAGGGCGGCGCGGGCGCAGGGGACGCAGGTCCAGCTGCGCCGTCCGTCCCGCTCGATGGTGAGGGCCCAGCTGAAACGGAACCGGTCGGCGGAGGCGGGGAGGCCGCAGACGGCGCAGCAGGTGCTCGAGGTCATGTCCATGAACCTAGATCGGTCGTGCGTCGGCCGGGCTACAGACCCTCGACACTCGTGCAACAAATCAGCTGCTCGGCGTAACTTCTCCGACACGTTCCGTGGAGCGAAGGCTCCGGAGGTGTCCCCGGCTGCGGCGCGTCCCGGCCCTCCCAGCAGACTGGGCGGGTGCGAGCGATCAGCGTGCCGCGGACCGGAGGGCCGGAGGTCCTCGCCGCCGTCGACCTGGCGGAGCCCCGGCCCGGCCCGGGAGATCTCCTGGTCCGGGTCGCCGCCGCCGGGGTCAACTTCATCGACACCTACCACCGCTCCGGGCTGTACCCGCAGGACCTGCCGTTCGTGCCGGGTATCGAGGGCGCGGGGACCGTGGTGGCGGTCGGGGAGTCGGTGGACGGCTTCGCCGTCGGCGACGTCGTGGCGTGGACCGAGGCGCCGGCGTCCTACGCCGAGCTGGTGCGCGTACCCGCCGGGCACGCGGTCCCGGTGCCGCCCGGCGTCGACGCGGAGACCGCAGCGGCCGCGGCACTCCAGGGGCTGACGGCCCACTTCCTCACCGCACGACACCTTTCCGCTCCGACCTGGCCACCGCTGCCTGATCCACGCCGCCGCCGGTGGCGTCGGGCGCCTGGCCGTGCAGCTCGCGAAGCGCCGAGGGGCGGAGGTGTTCGCCACGGTGGGGTCGCCGGAGAAGGCGGACCTGGCCCGGGCGGCGGGCGCCGACCATGTCATCGACTACCGGGCGCAGGACTTCGGGGACGCCGTCGAGGCCGCCGCCGGCCCGCGTCCGCTCGACGTGGTCTACGACGGCGTCGGTTCCGCCACCTTCGCCCGGGGGCTCGACCTGCTGCGGCCCCGCGGAACCATGGTGACCTTCGGCAACGCGTCAGGCCCGGTCGACCCGGTGGCTCCGCTGACGCTCATGCGGAAGGGGTCGTTGTACCTCACGCGGCCGACGCTGCACGACTACACGGCGACGACCGAGGAGCTGCGGACCCGGGCGGCGGACCTCTTCGGCGCTCGTCGCCGCCGGGGCCCTCGAGGTCCGGATCGCGGCACGCCTCCCCCTCGCCGAGGCCGCGGAGGCCCACCGCCTGCTGGAGTCCCGGACCATCACCGGCAAGCTCCTCCTCGTTCCCTGAGCCCCTCCCACCCCTCCCCCTCGGCGGTGATCGAGGAAGGTAGAGGGGCGGGAGGGCAGGCGGGTGGTCAGCGGAGGACGGTCAGCCGGTGAGCGAGGCCGGCCTCGGCGACGCGGAGCTCGTGGCGGGCCCTGTCGGTCTGCCGTCCGCGCCGCTCGGCGCCGGTCGGCAGGGCCAGGGCCCTCGTATACGGACGGCGACGCAAGGTTCGTACACGACGTTCGAACTCGAGTGCGGTCATGGTGATGCTCCTCGCGAGCAGGGCGCGAACGGCGGACGGCCGGGACGCGCCGACGATGCGGATGGACGGGTTGTGGACGTCGTCCCGATCGGAGCCGGGACGCGTGCGGTCGACGACCGCGAGGTAGGTGGTGGACATCAGGCGGCGACCTCGCACTTCCGGGGGCGTCCGCGCGGCCGCTTGCGCGGCACGACGACGCCGGCGATGAAGAGCTCCCCGCCCCAGACGCCCCACGGCTCGCGCCGCTCGAGGGCGCCCGCCAGGCACGCCTCGCGGACCGGGCAGGTCCGGCACAGCGACTTGGCGAACTCGACGTCCGCGGGGGACTCGGCGAACCACAGCTCGGGGTCGTTGACGCGACACGGCATCTGGCTCGCGATGGGGTCGTCGACGCTCTCGTCGAGAGTGTCGAACAAGGCCGTGAGCTGCACGGTCTTCCTCCTCGAACTCCTCGGCGGTGGGATCGCCACCGTCGTCGGGCGGCCTGCCGAGGGTTCTCCGCGGCAGGTGGCGTCGGGGACCGACGCCGCAGGGGCCGCGGAAATCAAGAAGGCCGCGGACCCTGTTCGGGTTCCGCGGCCTGGAGTCACCGGCTGCTCTTCGAGCTAGGCGGGTGGTCTCCGGGCTGTGTCACCCGGGTGGGGCTGGACGAGCATCGTGGGACCGTCGATCACGACGCGATCGGCGACGAACTGGCCGGCGACGGGCAGACCGGTCCCCTGGAACGGCGTGGTGGCGCCCAGGAAGTGGCGGCTGCCAGGAGCGACGACGCGCGGACGCACCGGGGCCGGAGCAGCCGCGGCGAAGGCGGCGGCCGGAGCCGGGCATGCCGAAAGCGCGGACTCATAGCCGCGCTTCTCGATCATGATGTTGTTCACGTGTCGCCACCTCCTCTCAGCAATCGTCCGGGCGCGCGAGACGCGACGCCTGGCTGTTTCGTCGTGGGATCGAGGCTAGAGGAGCGTCCGGGAGGCGCACAACGGCTTTTCCCGCGAGTTTCACCGAAGATTTTTCCGGCGAGGCTCAACCCTGCGCCAGAAGCTCCAGGACCTGCTCGCCGTACCGCTCCAGCTTGGTGGGGCCGACGCCCGGCACGCGGGCCAGCCGCCCGAGGTCTCCGGGGAGCGTCTCGGCGATCGCGACGAGCGTGGCGTCGGTGAAGACGACGTAGGCCGGCACCTTCGCCTCGGCCGCGACGCCCGAGCGCCAGGCGCGCAACCGCTCGAAGAGCTCCTCGTCGTACGTGGGCGGGCAGGTGGAACACCTGCCGATCTTCCGCTCGGCGCCGGTGGAGAGGGGTGCCGAGCAGGTGCGGCAGGTCGTCGGGAGGGCGGCCTTGCCGCCACCACGGCGGCGCTCGCCGCCCGCTGCGTTGCCTCGAGCGGGCGAGGCCGTCGAGCCGAGCAGCCCGTCGAGGAAGCGGGACGGGTTGCGCGAGGCGCGCCCGCCCGGCGTCCGCGCGCGGCCCCACGACAGGTGGAGGTGCTCCCGGGCGCGCGTGACGCCCACGTAGAGCAGCCGCCGCTCCTCCTCGACGGCGTCCCACCCGTCGGCGAGCGAGATCGGCATGAGGCCGTCGGAGAGCCCCACGATGAACACCGCGTCCCACTCCAGGCCCTTCGCCGCGTGCAGCGACGCGAGCGTCACGCCCTGGACGGTCGGCGCGTGCTGGGCTGCGGCGCGCTCGTCCAGCTCGGCGACGAGCTGGCTGATGCCGGCGTCGGCGTCCTGCCCGGCCAGGTCGTCGGCCAGCGCCACGAGCGCCTGGAGCGACTCCCACCGGTCCCGCACGGCGCCGGCACCGGCCGGGGCCTCCGCGCTCCAGCCGAGGGTGGCCAGGACGCCGCGGACGGCCTCACCGAGCGCGGCGTCCTCCGGCCGTCGCCCGGGCGGCCCCGCGGAGCAGCAGCACGGCGTCGCGGACCTCCTTCCGGGCGAAGAACCGCTCACCGCCGCGCACGAGATACGGGATGCCGGCGTCCGCCAGCGCCTGCTCCAGGGGCTCCGACTGCGCGTTGGTCCGGTAGAGCACCGCGATCTCGCTGGCGGGCGTCCCGTCGGCCAGCAACCGGGCCACCCGCGTCGCGACCCCCCGGGCCTCGGCGACGTCGTCGTCGTAACCGGTGAGCGTGGGCTCCGCGCCCGGGAGGACGCTGGGCGACGAGTTCGAGCCGCGCCGTCGCGGGGCGCCCACCGGCACGGGCGAGCAGCGCGTTCGCCAGCCCGACGACCTGCGGCGTGGACCGGTAGTCGCGGACGAGCCGGACCACCGCGGCGTCGGGGTGCCGCCGGGGGAACTCCAGCAGGTGCGCGGGGCTGGCCCCGGTGAACGAGTAGATGGTCTGGCTCGGGTCGCCGACGACGCAGAGGTCGTCGCGATCGCCCCGCCAGAGGTCGAGCAGGCGCTGCTGGAGGGCGTTGACGTCCTGGTACTCGTCGACCACGAAGTGCCGGTACTGGCCGCGGACCGCCTCGGCCACGTGCCGGTACTCGGTGAGGATCCCGACGGTGAGGAGCAGGACGTCCTCGAAGTCGATCACTCCGCGGTCGGTCTTGACCTGCTCGTAGACCTCGAGCAGCCGGGCGACCGTGGCGAGGTCGAACCCGCCGGGCTCGGCGTGCCCGGCCCGCCGCGCTGCCTCGGCGTAGTTCTGGGGCAGGAGCAGGCTCACCTTGGCCCACTCCACCTCCGCCGCCAGGTCGCGCACCGCCGCCCGGTCGACCGACACGCGCAGCCGGGCCGCGGCCTCCGCCACGAGCGGGGCCTTGTGCTCCTGCAGCCTCGGTGGCTGGCCACCCACCGTCTGGGGCCAGAAGTACGACAGCTGGCGCAGCGCCGCCGCGTGGAAGGTCCGGGCCTGCACGCCGCCGACGCCCAGCGCGCGTAGCCGGGTGCGCAGCTCGCCCGCGGCCCGCGCGGTGAAGGTCACCGCCAGGACGTGCTGCGAGGTGTAGACGCCCGAGTGGACCCCGTAGGCGATCCGATGCGTGATCGCGCGGGTCTTGCCGGTGCCGGCTCCGGCGAGCACGCAGACGGGCCCGCGCAGGGCCGTCGCCACCTCGCGCTGCTCCGGGTCGAGCCCGGCGAGCACGTCGTCCGCCGAGGGGGCGCCGGGGAGCAGAGCGGTCGCGGTCATCGCAGGCATCCTCGCAGCCCCGTCCGACAGCGCGGAAGCCGGCAACGCGGGGTGTGGACGACGGGACCGGCACGGGAAGCCTGGGGACGTCCCGGTCGTTGACGAGGTCGTTCATTTCGGAACGACATGCCTCAGGAGGCAGAACCCCATGGCGACCACCGACGCCGGCACGCTGACGATGTACTCCACGAACTGGTGCGGCTTCTGCCGCCGGCTCAAGAGTCAGCTCGAGCGCGAAGGCATCGCCTACACCGAGGTCGACATCGAGTCGCACCCGGAAGCCGCGAATTTCGTCATGCAGGTCAACAACGGCAACCAGACGGTGCCCACGGTCCTGTTCCCCGACGGCTCCGCGGCGACCAACCCCTCCCTCGCCGAGGTCAAGGCCCGCCTCGCCGCCTGACGCCTCCCACCTGGTCAGCGCCCTGGTCACCGTCACCGCCGTCTCCCCCGCGGCCCTCGCCGCGGCGGTCGCGGACGCCGCACAGTCGGCGTCCGCCGACGCCGCCCGCGAGGGCCGCGGCGTGCGTCTGGGCGTGGAGGGGCCGGTCGCGGCCGACACCGAGGCCCTCGCCGATGCCGTCGCGGCCGAACTGGAGCACCGGGCGGTTCCGGTGGCGCGAGCCCGCGGCCGGGAGTTCCTGCGCGCACGGTCGCTGCGGCTCGAACGCGGCCCCGCCGACCCCGAGACGTACGCCGACGGCTGGTACGACCTCGCCGCGCTGCGTCGCGAGGTCCTGGACCCGCTCGGCCCCGGCGGGTCGCTGCGATGGCTGCCGGGCCTGCGCGACCCGGAGACGGATCGCCCCTTGCGCCGTCCGCCCGTCGACGCGGCCGCCGGCACGGTCGCCGTCGTCGACGCGCCCTTCCTGGCCCGGTGGGAGGTCGCCGACGCCCTCGACCTCCTCGTGCACCTCGACGTCTCGCCCGCCGCGCAGGCCCGGCGGGTGCCGGACGACGAGCAGCCGCGGGTGCTCCCCGCCTGGCAGCAGTACCTGGAGTGGTACGACCCGGCCGCGTCCGCCGCCTTCGTCGTCCGTTACGACCGTCCGAGCCACCCCGCTCTGATCACGGGCGGCTGAGGGTCAGGGACGCGCCCAGTCCGCGGCGTCCTCGATCGGCCCGCCGTACCAGTCCTCGATGAGCCGCCGCGCGATCGACACCCGCGGCGGCAGCAGAAGCTCGCGGGAGGCGATGTCGGCGGCGAACTCCTCGCGGGTCCACCAGCGCGCGTGCGCCAGCTCGACGCCGTCCGCCTGCTCCTGCGTGGTCAGCGCGTGGGCGCGGAAGCCGAGCATGAGCGAGCTCGGGAACGGCCACGGCTGGCTGCCCCGGTACTCCACGTCGCCGACGACGACCCCGGACTCCTCCGCGACCTCGCGGCGCACCGCCGACTCCAGCGGCTCCCCCGGCTCGACGAAGCCGGCCAGCGTCGAGTACCGCTTCTCCGGCCAGCTCGCCTGGCGGCCGAGCAGGATGCGCCCGGCGTCGTCGACCACCGCCATGATCACCGCCGGATCGGTGCGGGGGTAGTGCTCGGCCCCGCAGTGCGGGCAGCTCCGGGCCCAGCCCGCCTGGACGACGTCCGTCGGCGTTCCGCACCGCGCGCAGTGACCGTGCACCGCGTGCCAGTTCCCGAGCGCCAGCGCGGTCGTGAAGATGCCGGCCCCGGCGTCGTCGAGCAGCGACCCGATCTCGCGCAGGTTCGCGAACCGCAGGGCTCCGCCCACCAGTCCCTCGGCGTCCGCCGACCCGGAGGGCACCGCGAGCGCCACGTACGCCCGCCCCGCGTCGTCCTCGCCGAGGAACAGCGGCAGTGCGGCGGCGCGCAGGCCCTCCGGGAGCGACCCCGGCGCCAGCAGCGCGACCGCGGGCGCGCCGGCGTCCTCCTCGACGAGGATCTCGTGCCCGGCGAGCACGGCGACCGCGGTCGCCGGATCGGCGAGCAGAGCCGTCGAGCAGGCCCGGCTCCGCACGGCGCTCCGCACGCCGGTCGACCGCTGCCCGGGAGAGCGCGAGTCCGTGCAGGCCGGAGGGCGGTGCGGTCACGGCCCGACCCTACCCACGCCCCCGGGCGTCGGCGCGCTGCGACCGGGCGACCGGGGCGGCGCCCGGCGCAGGCCGTACCGTGGCGAGGTGCCCGCCCGGTCCCCCCTCGTGCTCGCCGCCCTGGCCAGCGCCGCCGTGCTCGACCTGGAGCCGGTCGGTGCCCGCACGCTCGGCACCGCCGGCGAGGCGGAGGACGTCGACGTGGCGGAGGTCACCGACACCCAGGACCGGCGCTGGGTGGTCCGGGCGCCGCGGACGTCGGCGGCCGCCGCGCTGCTGGAGCAGGAGTGGCGCTTCCTCGGGGCGCTGACCGAGCTCCTGCCCTTCGCCGTGCCGCAGGTGGCCGGCACCGTCGAGCTGCCGGACGGCGGCCGCGCCGGCGTCCATCCCGCGCTCGAGGGCGCCCGGATCGACCTCGCGTCCCTGGCCCCCGGCCCGGGTCTGGCGGCGGCACTCGGCCGGGCCCTGGCCGCGGTCCACGACCTGCCCACCTCGGTGGCCGAGGCGGCGGAGCTGCCGACGTACACGGCGACGGAGTACCGCCGGCGACGACTGGCGGAGCTGGACCGCGCGGCCGCCACCGGGCACGTCCCGCCCGGGCTGCTCGCGCGCTGGGAGAGGGCGCTGGAGGAGGCCGGGGCGTGGCGCTTCACGCCGTGCGTGGTGCACGGCGACCTCGCGGCCGAGAGCGTGCTCGTGCGCGGCGCGGAGATCGCCGCGGTCGTCGACTGGGGCCAGGCGCGGGTCGCCGACCCCGCCGACGACCTCTCCTGGCTCGTGGCCGGTGCTCCGGCGGCGGCGACGGAGTCGGTGCTGGAGGCCTACGCCCACCACCGGCGTGACGCGCCGGACCGCGACCTGCTGCGGCGCGCCCGCCTCAGCGGTGAGCTCGCGGTGGCCCGCTGGCTGCTGCACGGCGTGACCTCCGGCGCGGAGAGCGTGGTGGCGGACGCCGACGCGATGCTCGGCGAGCTCGAGGACGCGCTGGACGGCGCCCCGCTCTAGGGGCCGACGGGCGGCGGTGGGTGCCGGATGGCACCGTGAGCGCGTGCGCCTCGCCACGTTCAACCTCTTCTCCGGCCGATCACTGCAGGACGGACGCGCGGACGCCGAGACCCTCGCCGACGCCGTGCGCTCGCTGGGCGCCGACGTGCTCGCCATGCAGGAGGTCGACCGGCACCAGCCGCGGTCGGGGGGTGTCGACCAGGCGGCCGTGGCGGCGGCGGCGATGGGGGCGACCGAGCTGCGCTTCGTGCCGCTGGTGCGGGGCACGCCGGGGACGAAGGGCTGGCAGCCCGTGCCGCCCGAGCCCGGCGACGGCGACCCGACGTACGGCATCGCCCTCGCCACCCGGGGGCGGGTCGAGGCGTGGCGCGTGCTCCGGCTGGGCCGGGCGCGCGGGCGGTACCCGATCATGCTGCCGACGAACCCGCCGCGCGTGGTCTGGATCCCGGACGAGCCGCGCGCCGCCGTCGTCGCGGTGCTGGCGGAACCGCGGATGACGATCGCCGCCACGCACCTGTCGTTCGTGCCCGGGGTGAACGTGGTGCAGCTGCGCCGGCTGCGGGCCGCGCTGCGCACGATGCCGGCGCCGAGGGTGCTGCTCGGGGACCTCAACCTGCCGGGTGGCCTGCCCGCGCGCGTGCTCGGCTGGCGGGCGCTCGCGGCGGGCGCGACCTTCCCGTCGCCGGCGCCGCGGCTGCAGATCGACCACGTGCTGGCTGACGCCGTCCCCGCCGGCGCCGAGCACTCCCCGGTGATCACGCAGCTCCCGCTGAGCGACCACCGCGCGCTGTCCGTCGAGCTGGACCTCTAGGGCCTGGTCGCGGGGGCCGCGGACCGCCGGCGGCGGTAGGCGGCGACGTTCATCCGGTTGCCGCAGGAGGCGTCGCAGAACCGCCGGGAGGAGTTCTTCGAGACGTCGACGAGGACGTCGATGCAGTCGTCGGCCGCGCAGACCCGCAACCGGTCGAGCGCCTGCTCGCGGATGACGTCGGTGAACGCCATCGCCGCCTCGACCGCCATCCGGTCGGCCAGCGGGGCGTGCGACGAGGTGGCGTGCACGTGGTAGCCCCAGCTGTCGTGCCTGACGAGCTGGGGCAGGGCCCCGCCCTCGCGGAGCAGACCGTTGACGATGTCGGCCGCCTCGTCCTCGGACGCCTCCCACAACCGGGCCAGCCGCGGGCGGAGCGCGCGGACCGCCTCGAGTTCGGCCTCGTCGTGCGTCCGGTCGCCGGTCCAGCCCCACCCGTCGACGAAGGCGTCGAGCGCGGCGACGTCGGGGAGCCGCTCCTCGGACTGCCGGCCGGTGTTGACCAGCGCGGCAGCCGCGGCCAGTGCGACCTCGGTGTCATGGGCAAACATGCACTTGACCCCTTTCACGCCGACCCCTAGGGTCGGGGATGTCAGGAGTGTACGTCGATTACACCCCTTACTTCGAGTCGCGTGGCTGCGGCGGTGGAGGTGGCACGATGAGAAACGCACGAAGCGCCGGTCTGGTTCTGGCCCTGCTGTCGGCGGCGGCGTTCAGCACGTCGGGCCCCCTGGCGGGAGCGCTCATCGCCACCGGCTGGAGCCCCGGCGGTGCCGTGGTCGCCCGCCTGGTCGTCGCGGCCGCCGCACTGACCGTGCCGGCGGTGCTCGCCCTGCGCGGCAGGTGGTCCCTGCTCGTCAGCCGCGCCCGGACGATCGCGCTCTACGGCGTGGTGGCCGTCGCGACCGCGCAGTTCGCCTACTTCAACGCGGTCGCGCACGTCTCGGTCGGGGTCGCGCTGCTGCTCGAGTACCAGGGCATCGTGCTCGTCGTCCTGTGGATGTGGTTGCGCCACGGCCGTCGCCCCGGCCGGCTGGTCGTCGCCGGAGCCGTCACCGCCGTCGTCGGTCTCGCGCTCGTGCTCGACGTCGTCGGTGGGTTCCGGCTCGACGGGGTGGGCGTGCTCTGGGGCCTGGTCGCGGCGGTCGGGCTCGCCGTGTACTTCGTGCTCGCCTCGGACGACGCGGAGCCGCTGCCTCCGATCGTGCTGTCCTGCGCAGCGCTCTGGGTCGGTGCCCTCGTGCTCGTGGCCGGGGGGCTGGCCGGGCTCGTGCCGCTGCGGACGTCCACCGCGGACGTCGAGCTCGCCGGCCACCAGGTGAGCTGGCTGGTGCCGGTGCTCGGGGTGTCGCTGGTCGCCGCGGCCCTCGCCTACGTGCTCGGCATCGTCGGCGCGCGGCTGCTGGGCGCGACGCTGGCGTCGTTCGTGGGCCTGGCGGAGGTCCTGTTCGCCGTCGGGTTCGCGTGGCTGTTCGTCGGCCAGGTGCCGACGCCCGTGCAGGCGATCGGTGGCGTGGTCGTGATCGCGGGGGTCGCGCTCGTGCGGCTGGGAGAGCTGCGCGCTCCGAGCGTCGCTCCCGCGCCGGAGCCGGCTCCGCTCACCCCTGAACCCGCGCGGCGATGAGGGCCTCGAGCGCGGGCGCGTCGAGGAGCTCCACGGGCCGGACGGTCTGCCCGGTCGACGCGTGGAAGAACGCGGCGCCGACGTGCTCGACCGGCACGCCCTGCAGCCGGGCCCAGGCCAGCCGGTAGACGGCCAGCTGCACGGCGCGGGCGTGCTGCTCGGCCTCGCCCCGCGCCGGCGGCCCCGTCTTCCAGTCGACGACGTCCCACCTCGGGCCCTCCGGCGTCTCGTAGCGGAACACCGCGTCGATGCGGCCCCGGACCACGAGCCCGGCGACCGGCGTCTCGACCGCGACCTCGACCGCCTCCGGGAGAAGACCGGCCCACGCGCTGGCCAGGAACCGCTCCTGCAGCGTCGCCAGGTCCTCGTCGGCCGCGGCGTCGTCCGCCGCGCCGGGCAGCTCCTCGAGGTCGACCAGGGCGGCGGCACCGAAGCGGCGCTCCAGCCACGCGTGGAACGCACTCCCGCGGCGGGCCTGGGGCTGCGGCGGCTGCGGCAGCGGACGCCGGAGCCGGTCGGCGAACGCGTCCGGATCGGCTGCCAACGCGACGACCTTGGACGCCGAGAGGTGGGCCGGGAGCTCGACGCGGACGGCGCCGTGTACGGCGGCCTCGCGCTCGGCGAGCAGCAACGCGGCCTCCTCGTCCCAGCCGGCGACGACCGGATCGACGATGCCGAGTTCCTCGTCGACGTCCGCCGCGGACGGACCGCCGGAGGGGTCGCCGGACGGGTCGCCGGACGGGCCGGCGGACGGCCGGCGGGATCCGCGCCGGGTGCCGTGCCGGCGAGATAGGCCCGGACCAGGGCCGCGGCCTCCTCGACCGCGGTGCGCGCCTCGCCCAGCGGGTCGACCGGCCACGGCATCGGCCGGTCGAGGTCGCGCGGGTTGGCCGCGCCGTCCTCGGGCGGCTCCGCCCAGGTGAGGACCCGCACTCCGCCGGCGTCCGGTCCCTGACGGGCCTCGGCGGCCTCGCCGCCCAGCTCCGCGACCTCGACGAGGAAGCGGCTGGGCTCGCGCGGCGTCGTGCCGTCGCCCCAGACGGAGCCCGAGAGGGCGAGCACCGACCGCGCGCGGGTGGCGGCCACGTACGCGAGCCGGCGCTCCTCGGCGACCTCGTGCTCGCGGGCCAGCGCACGGAAGGCGTCGAAGGAGCCGGCCAGGTCCGCCTGGCTGCGGGCGGCCTCGGCGGCCCAGTGCGGCAGCCGGGCCGCGTCACCGCGCAACGGGTAGGGCAGGGCACCGAAGGCGCCGGTGAGCCAGCCGTTCGAGCCCGACGTGGGCGAGCGTCCGCTGCCCGTCGGGAAGGTTCCCTCGACCAGGCCCGGAACGGCGACGACGTCCCACTCCAGCCCCTTCGCGGCGTGCACGGTGAGGACCTGCACGGCGTCCGGGCGCACCTGGGCGAGCGGGGCGTCGAGCCCGCGCTCCCGGTCGTCCGCGGCCGCGAGCCAGGCGAGGAACCCGGCGAGGCCGCTGCCCCGGCCCGCCTCGGAGAACGCGGCCGCGACCTCGATGAACGCGTCGAGGTGGGCGCGCGCCGTCGCGGGCCGGACGCCGGGCCGCGCGGTGACCTCGACGTCGAGCAGGAGCGCCCGCTCGACCTCGGTGACGAGGTCCGGCAGGGCGAGCCCGGTCCGCGCGCGCAGGTCGCGCAGGATGCCGCCGAGCCGCTCGAGCCGGCGCCGGCCGACGTCGGACAGCTGCTGCCCGCCCGAGCCCTCCCAGCCCTGCGGCGGCAGCTCGTCGAGGGCCTCGACCAGCGACGGCTGGTGCACGGTCTCGCGCAGGTTCGGCCCGGGTGCGCGGCCCCAGCGGCGCAGCAGCTCCTGCGACCACAGGTTGAGCGCCTCGAGGTCGCGCGGCCCCAGCCGCACGGCGGGGCCGGCGAGCAGCCGGACCAGCGAGTCGCCGCGGGTGGGGTCGTGCAGGACCTCGAGCGCGGCGCGCAGCTCCGCCACCTCCGGCACATGGAGCAGTCCGCCGAGGCCGACGACCTCGACCGGCAGCTGCCTCGCACGCAGCGCGGCCTCGACGAGCGGGAACTGGGCTCGTGTCCGGCAGAGCACGGCCGCGGTGGGGGCGTCGACGGCGGGCATCCCGCCGGTGGCCCGCCCGGCCCGCCAGTGCCGCTCGACGACCTCCGCGATCCAGCGGACCTCCTCGTCGAGCGTCGCGTGCCAGCCGACGAGCACCTCGCCGGGGCCGGCGCCGGGCCGCCCGCGCAGCGCCGGAACGCCGACCGCGGCCGCGGCGTCGACCCACGAGGGCGGCTGCCGCAGCGGCTCGGCGAGGCGGTTGGCGGCGACGAGCACGGCTGCGTCGTTGCGCCAGCTCGTGGAGAGGTAGCGGGTGCGCGCCGGCGTCACCCCGGTCTCGCCACCGTCGCCGTCCTCCCTGACGACGGGGAAGTCCTCGGGGAAGGCCTGGAGGTTGCCGGCCGAGGCGCCGCGCCAACCGTAGATGGACTGGTGCGGGTCGCCGACGGCGGTGACGCAGTGGCCCTGCCCGAACAGCGAGCGCAGCAGCACCAGCTGGGCGTGGCTCGTGTCCTGGTACTCGTCGAGCAGCACGACCCGGAACCGGGCGCGCTCGCCGGCCGCGACCTCCGTCGAGGTGCTCGCCAGCCGGGCCGCGAGCGCGACCTGGTCGCCGAAGTCGAGAACGCCGAGCTCGCGCTTGCGCTCGGCGTACCGCTCCACCAGCGGCACCAGGGCGCGCAGCCGCCGGATGGTGGCGACGCGCTCGCGCATCGTCCCCTTGACCTCGCCCGGCCCGGGGTCGCCCACGGCCGCGGGCAGCTCCTCGATCCGCTCCAGCAGGGCGTCCGCGAACGCGGCGACCTGGCCGGGGCCGACGAGGTGCTCGGCGCACTCGCCGGCGAGCCCGAGCAGCGCCTCGGTGACGGTGTTCGGCGTCCGGTCGGCGACGCTGAGGTCGGCGTCCCAGGCCTGCACGACCTCCGCGGCGAGCTGCCAGGACGCGGCCTCGCCGAGCAGCTGCGCGCCGGGCTCGACGCCGAGCCGCAGACCGTGGTCGGCGAGGACGGCGGCCGCGTAGGAGTGGTAGGTCGAGACGGTCACGACGGCCTCGTCCGCGAACGGCTCCCCCGCCGCCCGGAGCCGGCGCCGCAGGGCACGCAACCGGCTGCGCACCCGCTCGGCGAGCTCGCCCGCGGCCTTGCGGGTGAAGGTGAGGCCCAGCACCTCCTCGGGCCGCGCGTACCCGTTCGCGACGAGCCACACCACCCGGGCGGCCATCGTCTCGGTCTTGCCGGACCCGGCGCCGGCCACGACGAGCAGGGGCTCCAGCGGCGCCTCGATGACCTCGGTCTGCTCGGGCGTCGGCACCGGCCGCCCGAGCAGACGCGCGATCTCGGCCGCGTCGAGCGGACCCTCGACGAGGGGCAGCCGGCGGGAGCAGGGGCTCCTGGACGGCGGTGCCCCGCCCACCGGCGACCGGCGCCCGTCGCGTGCCCGCCCGCCGCGCCGTCGGCACGGGCACCAGCGCCGGGTGCCGGGGGCCGGCACCGAGGAGGTCGTCGAAGCCGAGCTGCTCGCCGCCCCCCTGCGCCGCTCACGGCTGCACCTGCCGGCCCTCGACCTGGGTGGGGCAGGAGCGTCGGACGCCGCACATCCGGCAGTGCGAGCCGGAGCGCGCCTCGAAGCTCTCGGCCCCCATGCCGGCGGCGACCGTGAGCAGCAGGGTGCGCGCCCAGTCGGGATCGGCGGCGGACGGTAGCGGGGGCTGCTCCTGCACCGTCACCTTCTGGGTGTCCGCGCCCAGCTGCACGAGCTCCGCGCCGCCGCTGGTGCGTGCCTGCGGCTCGACCGCCTCGAACCCGCCCTCCTCGACGGCGACCTGGTAGACCCCGAGCTGAGGGTTGCGCTCGGCCTCGGCCTTGGTCGGCTTGCTCTTGCCGGTCTTCAGGTCGACGACGACGAGCCGCCCGTCGCGGTCGCGCTCCAGGCGGTCCACCTGACCCCGGACGACGAGCTCGCCGAGCCGGACCTCGACGTCCTGCTCGACCGCGACCAGGCTGCGGCCCTGGCGACGCGCCCGTGCCGCGTACTCGGCGAGCTTGACGACCATGCGGACGGCGCGCTGCCGCTCCCGGTCGCCGATCCAGCCCTCCGGCAGGCCGACCTCGTCGATGCGCCGTTCGAGCAGCTCGCTCAGGCGCTCGCGGTCGAGGTCGGGGACCTCGGCGGCGATCTCGTGCATCAGGGTGCCGAGCGCGGTCGAAGCGGTCGGGCCGCGGCCGCCGCCGGCGGCGGTCTCGAGCAGCCAGCGCAGCGGGCACCGGTCGAACTGCTCCACCTTCGAGGGCGACACCCGCACCGCCTCACCGGGCAGGCGCAGCGGCCGGGGGTCCGAGAGCGGTGCCAGGCCGTACCACTCCTGCGGGTCCGCCCCGGGCACGCCCGCCTCGGCCAGGCCGGCGAGCCGCCGGGCCGCGGCCAGCCGCCGCCGCGGCGGGGCGGCCCGGTCGACGGCGACCGCGCGCAGCTCGGCGACCAGCGAGGCCAGGGTCGGGACGCGCGGGACGTCGGTGACGGGGCGGACCTCGACGTCGTCCGGCAGCGGGTCGACGAGGTCGAGCAGCGGCGACGGCAGGTCGTCCTCCGAGCTCACCGCGGTGACGAGCAGCCGGCGCCGCGCGCGTGTGACGGCGACGTGGAACAGGCGCAGCTCGTCGTCGAGCACCGCGCGGCGCTGCGCCCGCCCCTCCGCGGCGCCGTCGACCGCCCGCCCGTCGACGACGTCGGCCAGCTCCTGGGCCCCGAGCAGCGAGTTGCGCAGCCGCAGGTCCGGCCAGACGCCCTCCTGCACGCCGACGACCGCGACCACCGCCCACTCCCGGCCCGGCGGCGCCGTGCGGGGTCACCAGGGTCACGCTGTCCGACGTCGGTGCCCGCTCGGCGAGGGTGTCCCCCGGCACGTCCTGGCCTTCGAGGTAGGCGAGGAACGCGCGCCGGGCCGGCGTGCGGCAGCCGGTCGACGAACCGGGCCGGCCGCCTCGAACAGCGCGACGACGGCGTCGAGGTCGCGGTCGGCGCGCGCACCCCGGGACCGCCGGAGAGCGCGCGGCGCCGCCACGGCTCGGCGAGGCCCGCCGTCTGCCAGAGCTCCCAGAGCACCGTCTCCGCGTTCGCGCCCGGGCTGCGCGACGGCCCGACGCCCGGACGCCAGGACCGCCGCCACCCGCCGGGCGCCCCGGACGGCCCGCGGGTCGAGCGGAACGAGCAGCGACGGGTCCAGCAGCGCCGCGACGAGCAGCTCGTCGCTGGAGCGCTCGCCGCCGCCCTCCAGCTCGCGGGCGCGCAGCGCCTGCCGGAGCCGCCGCAGGGCCACCGCGTCGACCCCGCCGAAGGGGCCCGTGAGCAGCTCGGCCGCGACCTCGGGCGTCAGCGCGCCGGGGTCGAGCACGCAGGCCAGGGCACGGCGGAGGGGGACGACGGCGGGCTCGTCCCGCACCGGCACCTCGGTGGCCGGCACCGCGACGGGGATGCCGGCGGCGGCCAGGGCGCGACGCAGCGCCTCGGTGCGGCGCGCCGACCGGACCAGCACCGCCATGTCGCCCCAGCCGATCCCGCCGGCGAGATTCGCCTCCCGCAGCGCGTGCGCGACGAAGGAGGCCTCGGCGGCGGCGGAGGGGAGGACGTGGACCGCGACGCTGCCCGGCGGAGCGTCCGGCGCGGCGGACCGCCTTCCGCTGCGCCGCCACGCCGACCGCGCCGATCCGCTCGGCGACGCGGGCGGCGACCGCCCGCAGCGCCGGGCCGTGCCGGTGCACGGTGCGCAGGACGACGGTGCTCGCCGGACCGCCGTCCGCACGCCGCCAGGAGGAGGCAGCCGCGGCGAGGAACGTCGGGCCGGGCGCCGCGGAAGATCTGCGTCGCGGCGTCCGGATCGCCGGCGAGGACGACGTCCCCGCCGTCCCCGACGAGCACCTCCAGGAGCCGCTGGGTGGCCGCCGTGACCTCCTGCGCGTCGTCCACGACGACGAGCGACCAGCGCTCGCGCTCCGCGGCGAGCAGGGCCGGGTCGGCGGTGAGCAGGTTCGCGGCCGCGTCGACGATGCCGGCGGGGTCGTAGGCCCCCGGCGTGGCCAGCGAGGTGACCTCGACGTACTCGTCGAGGATCTCGGCGGCGCTCACCCAGTCCGGCCGGCCGCGGCGCCGGCCGAGGTCGGCGAGGTCCTCCGGGCCCATCCCCCGCTCGACCGCGCGCATGAGGAGCTCGCGCAGCTCGTCCCGGAAGCCGCGCAGGCCACGGAGCTGCGGGTCGATCGCGGCCGGCCAGCGCGGACCGCGGACGGCGCCGGCCTCGTGCCCCGCGAGCAGGTCGGCCAGCACGAGGTCCTGCTCCGGACCGCTGATCAGCCGCGGCGGGACGTCGCCGTCGAGCACGTGGACGCGGCGGAGCAGGCCGAACGCGTAGGAGTGCGGCGTGCGCGCGAGCGGCTCCCGCACGGTGCGGGCGAGGCGGGCGGCGATCCGGTCGCGCAGGCCGGCGGCCGCCACCCGGGTGGCGGCCAGGACGAGGACGGCGTCCGGCGCGACGCCGTCGCGCTCGACCCGCGCGACGACGGCTTCGATCAGGGCGGTGGTCCGGCCCGTCCCGGGCGCCCCGAGCACGACCAGCGGCCCGCTGCCCTGCGCGGAGTCGACGACGCGCTGCTGCTCGGCGTCCAGCACCGGCGCCGTGGCGAGCACCTGCCGGGGCCGCACGAGCCGTGCGGCCGGCGCCGCCGGAACCCCCACCGCTGCTGTCACGGCGTCGAGTCCATCACAGGCCGCCGACAGACTCACCGGTTTCCCCGGCCGCGCGCCAGCGCGCCGCCGGGAGGTCGACCTTCGTGCCGCCCGCCGCAACGGCGTCCCCTCGGCGCGGTAGCGGCGCAGCGCCTCCCGCTCGTGCCCCTGGGGCGGGGAGCCGTCGGCCCGCAGCACCCGCCACCAGGGCACGGCGCCGCCCCAGAGCGCCATCACCCGGCCCACCTGGCGCGGGCCGCAGCCGACGAGGGCACCGATGTCGCCGTAGGTCAGGACGCGCCCGGGCGGGACGAGGTCGACGACGTCCAGCACCGCCGCGGCGAGGTCGGGCAGCTCGTCCACCGGACCGAGCATGCCCGACCCTAGGGTGGCCCCATGACCCGGTCCGCCGCCGTCCTGGCCCCGCTCCTGGCCGCCCCGATCCTCGCCGCGCTCGCGGGCTGCTCCGCCGCGCAGGACGCGGTCTCCAGCGCCACGGCGTCCGCCCAGCAGGCCGCCGAGCAGAAGGCGAAGGACGTGGCGGCGCAGGCCTTCCGCTCCACGGTCTGCTCCCTCACCCAGGACGGCAGGCTCAGCTCCTCCGACCGTGCGAAGCTGCGCGGCGGTCTCGACGCGGCCGCGGCCGCCGGCGTCCCCGCCCAGGTCGTGGACGCGGTCCGGCCGCTGGTGGACCAGGGCGGCAAGGCGAGCGCGGCGCAGGTGCGGCGCGTGCACGACGAGGTCTGCACCGGCTGAGAACACCGCCCGGAACAGGGAACCGGAGCGGGGACGGTCGCGTCCGAGGCGTCGGGCGAGCGGTCGCCGGCGAGCGGTCGCTGCAGCCCCCACCCGTGCTGCGCCTGGGAGGTGCCTCGTGAAGCGTTCCCGTCTGGTCAGGACCGTCGTCCCGCTCGCGGCCGTCGTCGTCGCCGCGGGCGCCGGCGCGTGGGCCCTGCGCCCCGCCGGCGCGACCTCCGCCGGCGCGGGGAGCGGCGGCGGGAGCGGCCCGCTCCGCCTGGGCGGCGACCGCGTCGCGACCGCCGCCTACCGCACCTTCGACGGCTGCCCCGCGCTGCTCGACCACCTGCGCTCCCAGGCGCGGCCGCTCGTGGGCGCCTACGGCGTGGAGGGGGTCGGGGTGACCCCCGTCATGGCGGAGCGCATGAGTTCGGCCCCCTCAGCCGCCTCGGAGGGGAGGGCGCCGGCGGCCGCCCCGGCCGACGCCGGCGCCGTCTCGGGCACCGGCACCAACGTCCAGGTGGCCGGCGTGGACGAGGCCGACGTCACCAAGCGCTCCGGGGACCTCGTCCTGACCGTCGCGGGCGACCGGAACGGCCTCACCGTGCTCCGGACCTCGGGCTCGAGCGCGAAGGTCGTCGGGCGGCTGGCCACCGATTTCCACCCCGACGAGCTCCTCGTGAACGGTTCCACCGTGCTGCTCCTGGGCCCCGCCGGCAGCCCCCAGGTGAGGCCGGACGCGTCGACGCCGAAACGCGTCACCTCGGAGGTCGCCCCGGCACCGACCCTGACGCCCAGCACCCGGATCGTCGAGGTCAGCCTCGCCGACCCCGCGCACCCGCGGCTCGTGCGGACCCTGACCCTCGACGGCACGTCAGCAGGCGCCCGGTTGAGCGGCGGGGTGCTCCGGCTGGCGCTGTCGGCGCAGCCCTCCCGGTTGCCGTTCGTGCAGCCGCACCCGACCGCGAACGACCCGAGCGGCAGCCCGGGCCCTGAAGCAGGCCCAGACCCGCAACCGCGCTGTCGTCGACGGCAGCACCATCGAGCAGTGGCTGCCGCACTACACGCTGACGCCCGCCGGCGGCGCCTCCACCTCCGGCACCGTCGTGGACTGCTCCCGCGTCGGCGTCCCCGGCCAGTTCTCCGGCCTGGGCACCCTCGCGCTCCTGACGTTCGACCTGGGGACCCAGGGCCTGGCCCGGTGGGACGCCGCGGGCGTCGTCGCGAGCGGCGCGGTGCTCTACGCCACGAGCGACCACGCCTACGTCGCCACCACGGCGTGGCAGGGTGGCGTCGGCCCGCTGCGCCCGGCCGAGGCCGACTCCGCGACCTCGGTGGTGGTCCCGCCCGGCCGCGCGGCCCACACCCAGATCCACGAGTTCGCGACCGACGGCCGCGTCCACTACCTGGGGTCGGGTGACGTCGAGGGCAGCCTGCTCGACCAGTACGCGCTCGACGAGTACCAGGGGCGGCTCCGGGTGGCGACGACGACAGGCCCCTCCGGCCCGATCGCGTACCCCATGCAGGCGCAGGAGGGCGGCAGCGGATCTTCGGTGGGCTCGGGCGACGCGGTGCCGGTGCCGCCCACCACGCGCATCACCCCGTCGTCCAGCGCCGTCACGGTGCTCCAGCTGCGCGACGGCGCGCTGCGCCAGGTCGGCCGGGTGGACGGCCTCGGACGCGGCGAGACGATCAAGGCGGTGCGGTTCGCCGGGCCGGTGGGCTACGTCGTCACGTTCCGGCAGACCGACCCGCTGTTCACCCTCGACCTCGCGGACCCGGCGCACCCCGCGGTGGCGGGCGAGCTGACCATGCCGGGCTACTCGGCGTACCTGCACCCGCTCGGTGGCGACCTGCTCCTGGGTGTGGGCCGCGCCGGCTCCGCGGACGGCGAGACGGACGCGCGTGCTCGTGTCCTTGTTCGACGTGGCGGACCCGGCCCACCCGCGGCTGCTCGACCGGGTGACCGTGCCGAACGCGTGGTCGGGCGTCGAGAACGACGCGCACGCCTTCGCCTACGCCGCCGGCCTGGCGATGGTGCCCGTGGAGAACGGCGTCCTCGCGGTGCCGGTGAGCGACCGCGGTCTGGGAACGCCGTCCCTGCTGGGCCTCGGCAGCGGCGCCGGCGACGGGCTCGACCCCTCGCGCGCCCGGACGTTCGCCGACGGCGACCTGCTGTGGACGCTCGCGCCGACGTCGTCCGGAGCGGTCCTGGCCGCGCACGCCACCGGGGACCTGGCGCTGCTGAGCTCGCTGCCGTTCTAGTAGACAGGCCGGTCGGGCTCGATCTCCCGCACCCAGGCCAGGACGCCGCCCGCCACGTGGACGGCGTCCGGCCGGCCGGCGGCGCGCACCGCGGCCAGGGCGCGGGCGGAGCGCGCGCCGCTCTTGCACAGCAGGACGACGCGACGCCCGTCGGCGCCCTGCTCCGTCAGCGCGCCGTGCGGGTCGGCCTCCAGGCGGGCGAGCGGGACGCCGACGGCGCCGGGGACGTCGACGATCTCGCGCTCGTACGGCTCGCGGACGTCGACGAGCACGAAGTCCGCCTCGCCGCGCTCGCGGGCGGCGAGCAGGCCGGCGAGGGCGTGGACGTCGATCTCGTCCTGCTCCGCGTGCCGCCGGTTGCGGCACGATCCCGCAGAACGCCTCGTAGTCGGTGAGCGCGGTGACCGGGACGCGCTCGGCGGGCGGCCGGACGGTGATGGTCCGCCATGCCGCGCCCAGGGCGTCGACGACGAGCAGGCGCCCGACGAGCGGATCGCCGATGCCGCAGACGAGCTTGACCGCCTCGGTCGCCATCACCGATCCGACGGTCGCGCAGAGGGCGCCGAGGACGCCGCCCGTGGCGCAGTCGGCAACGGTCCCCGGTGCCGGCGGCGTCGGGAAGAGCTCGCGGTAGGTCGGGCCGTGCGGCGCCCAGAAGACACCGGCCTGGCCGTCGAACCCGAGGATCGAGCCCCAGACGTCGGGCTTGCCGAGCAGGGCGCAGGTGTCGTCGACGAGGTAGCGGGTGGGGAAGTTGTCGGCGCCGTCGAGCACGAGGTCGTACCCCGCGACGATCTCCACCGCGTTCTCCGCGGTCAGCCGCACCGGATGGGTCCGCACCCGGACGTGGGGGTTCGTCGCCACGATCCGGTCCCGCGCGCTGTCGACCTTGGGCCGCCCGACGTCGGCGTCCGTGTGCGCGATCTGGCGCTGCAGGTTGCTCACGTCGACGACGTCCGCGTCCACCACGCCGATCGTCCCGACGCCGGCCGCGGCGAGGTAGAGCAGGGCGGGGCTGCCGAGGCCCCCGGCCCCGACGACGAGGACCTTCGCGTTCGCGAGCCGGCGCTGCCCGACCGGACCGACGTCCGGGAGGATCAGGTGCCGGGCGTAGCGCTCGACCTCCGTGCGGTCGAGCGGCGGCCCCGGCTCGACGAGCGGCGGCAGCGACACGCCTCCGAGCATGACACGCAGGACGGCTGCGTCCGCGGGGAGATGCCGGCCAGGAGATGCGGCCGGAGTGGGATCGGTTACCCGCGGGTAGGATCGCCAGGATCGGTCGGCCCGCTCATCGCGCAGACGGGAGGTGCGGCATGGCTGCACCGGAGGTCCGCCCCCGTGGGCCCCGCCTGCCGCGGAGCGCCCGGCGCACGCAGCTGCTCGGAGCGGCCCGCGAGGTGTTCGTCGCCCAGGGCTACCACGCGGCCGGGATGGACGAGATCGCCGAGCGCGCCGGCGTCAGCAAGCCGGTGCTCTACCAGCACTTCCCGAGCAAGCGTGACCTCTACCTGGCCCTGCTCGAGCAGCACACCGAGGAGCTCGTGGAGGCCACCCGGCGGGCGCTGGCCTCGACCCCCGACAACAAGCAGCGGGTCGCCGCGACGATGGAGGCGTTCTACGCGTTCATCGACTCCGAGAGCGAGTCGTTCCGGCTCGTCTTCGAGTCGGACTTCACGAACGACCCCGAGGTCCGCGAGCTGCTGGAGCGCATGCAGCGCGGCTGCGCGGAGGCGGTCGCCGAGGTGATCGAGGAGGACACCGGGCTGCCGGCCACGGAGGCGCAGCTGCTCGCCGTCGGCCTCACCGGCATCTCGCACGTGACGGCCCGGTGGTGGATCCAGGCAGGGCGCCCGATCCCGCGGGAGGCCGCCGCGGCGCTCGTCTCGCACCTGTCGTGGCGCGGCATCGGCGGCTTCCCCAAGACGGACGGCAAGCCCGACGGCAGGACCGGTGCGGAGGCGGGTCAGCCGTAACGGCCGGCCCCGGCTGGGTTAGCCTGCCACCGTTCTTCCGCCGTCCACCCGTAGCAGTTCACCAGGAGGCCACCGCTGTGGAGGTCAAGATCGGTATCCGGGACGTCGCCCGTGAGGTCGTGCTCGAGTCCGAGCAGACGCCGGACCAGATCGCGGACGCCGTGCAGAATGCGATCACGACCGGCAACCAGCTCCGCCTGGTCGACGACAAGGGCAAGCTCGTCCTCATCAACGGCTCGCTCATCGGCTACGTCGAGATCGGCGCCCCCGAGACGCGCCGCGTCGGCTTCGGCGGCCTCTGACGAGCGAACGGATCTGACCGGCGAACGGATCAGACCCAGTCGCGGCCGGTGATCCGCTCGTAGGCCGTGACGTAGCGCTCCCGGGTCACGGCGACGACGTCGTCCGGCAGCTCGGGCCCGGGGGCGGTCCGGTCCCAGCCGGTGGACGCCGCCCAGTCGCGCACGTACTGCTTGTCGAAGGCGAACTGCGGTCGACCGGGCTGCCAGTCCTCCGCGGGCCAGAACCGCGACGAGTCCGGGGTCAGGAGCTCGTCGCCGAGGATCAGCTCACCGGCCTCGGAGCGGCCGAACTCGAGCTTGGTGTCGGCGATGACGACGCCGCGGGCGGCGGCCAGCTCCGCGCCGCGGCGGTAGACCTCGAGCGTGAGTTCGCGCAGCCGGGCGGCGTCGTCCGGCCCGAGCAGCTGCTCGACCTCCGCGAACGTGAGGGGCGCGTCGTGCCGGCCGCTCCCCGCGGGCTCCTTCGTGCTCGGCGTGAAGATCGGCTCGGGCAGTCGCGACCCCTCGAGGAGCCCCTCGGGCAGCCGGTTGCCCTGCACGCCGCCCGTCGTCCGGTACTCGGCGAGCCCGGAGCCGGCGAGGTAGCCCCGGGCGATGCACTCGACCGGCACCATCGACAGCCGCCGGCAGCGGACCGCGCGGCCGGCCCACTGCGCGGGGACGTCGCGTCGCCGAGACGACGTGGTTCGGCACGACGTCCGCGAGCTGCTCGAACCACCACAGCGACAGCTGGGTGAGGATCGCGCCCTTGTCCGGGATCGGAGTGGGCAGCACGACGTCGTAGACCGAGATCCGGTCGGAGGCGACGAGGACGAGGTCGCTCCCGTCCTCGTAGACGTCGCGCACCTTGCCGGAGTGGACGAGCCTCACGCGGACAGCCCGAGCAGCTGCATGCGGCGGATGTGCGCCTCGGTGATCCGGCCGAACATCCGGACGAGCTCGGCCAGGTCGGCGCCCGCGCCGGGCACCGAGCCGACGAGCAGCGCGGTGAGGCCGTCGCGGTCGGCGGCCACCCGCTGCGCCTGGCTGAGCGCCTCCCCCACCAGCCGCCGCGCCCAGAGCGCGAGCCGCCCGGCGATCCGCGGATCGGCGTCGATCGCCTGCCGGACCTCGCGCAGCACGAACTCCGCGTGCCCCTCGTCCTGGAGCACTGTGGTGACGAGCTCGTGCGTCCGCGGGTCGAGGAAGGCGCTGATCTCCCGGTAGAAGTCCCGGGCGATCCCGTCGCCGACGTACGCCTTGACCAGGCCCTCGAGCCACGTCTGCGGCGCCGTCCGCTCGTGGAACGCGTCGAGTGCGGCCACGAAGGGCTCCATCGCGGCGTCGGGGTCGGTCTCGATCGCCTCGAGCCGCCCCCGGAGCAGCTCGAAGTGCCGGAACTCGGTGACGGCGAAGCGCGCCAGCACCGCTTTGGCGGAGAGCGACGGCGCGAGATCGGCGTCGGCCGCGAGGCGGGAGAAGGCCGTGAGCTCCCCATAGGCCAGCGCACCGAGCAGGTCGACCACGGCGGCGCGGTGCGCCGGATCGAGCGCGGGTTCCACCTCGGGGGCGCTGCCGGGCTCGGTCATGGTCCGCAGGTTATCCGGGTGGAAACGCCCGTCGTGGGAAGGGTTGCCCGTCGGAGCCGGTTACCCTGTACAGGATCGGCGACTTCCCGCCGACGGAAACGGATGACCGGTCGGGTGCCCGATCGGCTCCCACGATCGCGATGTGCCCGCCGTCGCGCCTCAGCTCCACCCGGTGCTGAGCGCTGCGGTGCGCGGCCCCCGCCCCGACCAGAAAGCAGTCCGTGTCCACAGACGCATACGCAACCGCCGACCTCGACGAGCAGACCGTGCTCGAGGACGACATCTCCGCCGACATCTCGGATGACATCTCGGACGACCTGTCCGACGACGTCTCGGCGACCAGCGGCCCCAGCTTCGCCGACCTCGGCGTCCAGGCCCCCATCGTCGCCGCGCTCGAGGGCGTCGGCATCACCCACCCCTTCCCGATCCAGGCCATGACCCTGCCGGTCGCCCTCACCGGGCACGACATCATCGGGCAGGCCAAGACCGGCACCGGCAAGACCCTCGGCTTCGGCATCCCCGTGCTCCAGCGCGTCGTCGCGCCGGGCGAGGAGGGCTTCGAGGCGCTCGAGGCGCCGGGCAAGCCGCAGGCGCTCGTCGTCGTCCCGACCCGGGAGCTGGCCGTCCAGGTCTCCGGTGACCTTCAGGTCGCGGGCAAGCTCCGCGGCGTCCGCGTGCTCACCGTGTACGGCGGCCGGGCGTACGAGCCGCAGATCGAGGCACTCGTCAAGGGCGTCGAGGTCGTCGTCGGTACCCCCGGCCGGCTCCTGGACCTCGCCCAGCAGAAGCACCTCACGCTCGGGCACGCCCGCATGGTCGTGCTCGACGAGGCCGACGAGATGCTCGACCTCGGCTTCCTGCCGGACGTCGAGAAGCTGCTCGCGCAGACCCCGGCCGGCCGCCAGACCATGCTCTTCTCCGCCACGATGCCCGGTCCGGTCGTCTCGCTGGCTCGCAGCTACATGACGCAGCCGACGCACATCCGCGCCGCCGACCCGGACGACACCGGCGCCACCGTCAAGGCGACCAAGCAGGTCGTCTACCGCGCCCACGCGCTCGACAAGGTCGAGATGCTGGCGCGCATCCTGCAGGCCCGCGACCGCGGCCTCACCATCATCTTCGCCCGCACGAAGCGGACCGTCGCGAAGGTCGCCGACGAGCTCGGCGAGCGCGGGTTCGCGGTGGGCGCGCTGCACGGCGACCTCGGCCAGGGCGCGCGCGAGCAGGCGCTGCGCGCGTTCCGCAAGGGCAAGGTCGACGTCCTCGTCGCCACCGACGTCGCGGCCCGCGGCATCGACGTCGACGACGTCACGCACGTCATCAACTACCAGTGCCCGGAGGACGAGAAGACCTACCTCCACCGCATCGGCCGCACCGCGCGGGCCGGCAACACCGGCACGGCCGTGACGTTCGTCGACTGGGAGGACCTCTCCCGGTGGAGCCTGATCGACAAGGGCCTCGACCTGGGCATCCCCGAGCCCGCCGAGACGTACTCCTCGTCCCCGGCCCTCTTCGAGGACCTCGACATCCCCGAGGGCACCCGCGGCACCCTGCCGCGGGGCGCCCGCACGCGTGCCGGCCTGGACGCCGAGGACGTCGAGGACCTGGGCGAGACCGGCCGTCGCCAGCCGGGCGCCAAGGGCGCTCGCGGGCGTGGCGGGGCGGACGCCGAGGGCGGCCGCCGGCCGCGGCGCAGCAGCCGTGGTGAGGCAGCGGAGACGCTGGCGGCGGAGCCCGCCGAGGACGCGACGGCGGCCGAGCGGCCGGCCCGTACCCGTCAGCGCCGCCGCACCCGGGCGGGCGTCCCCCTGGAGGGGGCGGTCGAGGGCTCGCCCGACGCCACCGTCGTCGAGCTGTCCAGTGACGGGCCGGACGCTCCGGCCGCCGACGCCGACCGGCGTCCCCGTCGTCGCCGGCGCCGCCGCGGTTCCGGTCAGGGTGCCGGTCAGGACAGCGGACCGGCCGTCGACGCCGTCGACGTCGCCGTCGGCGAGTAGTTCTCCGTCGTTCCGTCCCTCGGGGCGAGCCGCAGACCTGCGGCTCCGCCGAGGGCGGCGACGACCGGGCAGGCGGCGACGAGCAGCAGCTGCGTCGCCGTCGGCCACGCCGCGAGCAGGCCGGCGAGCGCCGAGCCGGCCGCGGTGAACGAGGTCTTGACGCCCGCGCCCAGGGTGAACACCTGGCTGCGGACCGCCGACGGCGCGAACCGCTCCCGGGTGACGAGCAGCGCGCCGATGAGCGGGCCGTTCGCGACGCCGGACAGCGCGAACAGGGCAGCCAGCACGGCCGGCGACGTCGTGAGCGCCCCTGCCGCGACGGGCAGCGCCGTGCCGAGGAGCGCGGCCACGACCACCCAGGGCGCGTGCTCCGGGCGCGGCCGGCCGCCAGGTCCAGATCAGTGAGCCGACGAGCCCTCCGGCGGTGAGCGCGGCCAGCAGCAGGCCCGCGGTGGAGGGCGCCGCGTGCCGCACGGCGACGACGGCGACGACGACGGGCAGCGCGCCGAACCCGAGCTGACCGACGCTGGTCGCGGCCGTGACCACGGCCAGCGGACGCTCGCGCCACATCGCGCGCACCCCGTCCGTCAGCTTCACCGACCCCGGCTCCGGGCGTTCGCGATCCGGCGGGGCAGGCAGCGCGGCGACCGCCGCGGCACCGGCCAGCGCGGCCACCGCGAGCACGACCGTCGCCACGGCGGCCGAGGCCCGGCCGGCGACGACGCCCGCGACGGCCGGGCCGAGCATTCCCGCGACGTCGTAGGTCAGCGCGTCGACGCCGAAGGCGCGCGGCACGTCCCGCGCCGGCACGAGCGCGGGCAGGTGGCTCGACAGCGCCCCCGTGAGGGCCGGTCCGCAGCAGCCGCCGGCGAGCAGGACGCCGAGGACGACGGGCGCCGGGACCGGTCCGAGCGCGGCCGACGTGAGGCCCAGCGCGATCCCGAAACCGGCCGCGGCGACGGCCACGACCCGCAGCGGACGGCGTGACCGGTCCGCGCGGGCGCCGACGACACCCGCCGCGGCGACGTGCGGCACGAGCAGCGCGGCCACGAGGAGCCCGCCCAGCGCCGCGCTGCGGGTCCGCTCCAGCGCGAGAAGGACGAGGGCGACCCGGGCCCCCTCGTCCGCGGTCCGCACGAGCACGGCCGCGCCGGCGTAGTGGACGATCTGACGCCTCATCACGAGCTCCTCGTCGACTCGCTTGTCACGCGTCACCGGTCGAACCGGTGACGCATCCGTCGTACCCGCTGTCCTGTTGCCCATGCACGCGTCACCGTCTCAAACTGGTGACGTGGAGTTCGACCACGCCGGAGGACGGCCCGTCCTGGACCTCGTCGGCACGCTCTCCGACCGGGGCAGCGCCGACGTCGAGCGGCTGCGGAGCTGGCCGGACGTCGAGAGCTGGGTCCGCGCCGCCGGCTCTCGCCGTGGACGACCTGCGTGGCGACGACGCCGACCTCGACCGCATCCGGGAACTGCGCGAGGCGCTCTACGCCGTCGTCACCGCGCGGCTCACCGGCGTCCGGACCGCCGACCGCGACCGGAGGCTGGTGAACGCCGCCGCCCGGGCCACCCTCGTGCCCGAACTCACCGGGACGGGCGCCGTGCGCTGGACCGGCGGCCTGGACGGGCTCCTCGGCGCGGTGGCCCGCGACGCCCTGGACCTCCTCCTCGTCCGACGATCTGGCCGCGCTGCGGCGAGTGCGCCGACCCGCACTGCACGCGCCTCTTCGTCGACCGGTCGCGCGGCGGTCGCCGCCGGTGGTGCGGCATGAAGGGCTGCGGCGACCGGGCGAAGGCCGCCGCCTACCGCCGCCGTCACCGGGAGACCTCCCCGGCCGGCCGGGCGTGAGCGGCGGTCAGGGCCTCGACCTGCGATCAGCGCGGCCCCGGGCCAGGCTGATCAGGGCTGAGCGACCCACCGGTGCCTCCGGACCGGTCCGGACGGCCGTCCCAGGGATCGGTCCCGGGCTCGGGACGAGGCTCGACGCATGCGCTCCGACGAGGCTCGGCAGTGGGGACGCCGGCCTGTTCGGCCCGGACAGCGTGACCTGGCGCGTGCACGCCGAACTGCTGATGGGCGTGGCCGGGCCTGAGGGCCATGCTGCTGCAGGCGTTGCACCCCGTCGCCCTCGAGGCCTTCGTCGAGCACTCGACCTTCCACCAGGACTGGTGGGGCCGGCTCTCGCGGACGGCCGAGTACATCGCGGTCACCACCTTCGGCAGTGCGACGGACGCGATGCTCGCCGGCGTCCCGAGTACGGGCGATCCATGCCCGCGTGCACGGCACGCTGCCGTCGGGCATCGCGTACGACGCCGAGGACCCGCAGCTGCTCGCCTGGGTGCACTGCTGCCTCGTCGCGTCGTTCCTCGAGGTCGTCACGCGCGGCGGCCTGAGCCTGACCGGGGCGGAGCAGGACGCGTACATCGCCGAGCAGGTGCGCGCCGCGATGCTCGTCGGGCTGGAGCCGGACGAGGTGCCCCACGACCGCGCCGCGTTGCAGGACTACTTCCGGGTGATCAGACCGGCGCTGGAGTGCACGACGGCGGCGCGACGGACCGCGCTGGACCTGGTGACGACCCCGGCGCCGGCACGGGTGGCGCTGACGACGCCGGCGTCACCGGCGTGGGCGGACATCGCCGGGCTCGCGTTCGCGGCGCTGCCGCCGTGGGGGCGCCGGCTGTACGCGCTGCCGGAGTTGCCCGGCGCTGCCGGCCTTCCCGACGCCGCCACCACCGTGGGGCTGCGCACCCTGCGGGCGGCGCTGCGCGGCGCGCAGGGCCGGGTCCCACCGCTGCACGAGGGGCCGCACCTGCTGGCGGCGAAGACCCGGCTGCGCCTGACCGATCCCCTGACCGACGCGTGCACGGACCCTTCCGTCGAGCCGAGCCCGGACCCGACCGAGCCGTAACCGCTCAGCCGGCGTCCAGCGTCGTCGACGGCGTCCCACGGGTGCCGCTGCGGCGCCGCGGCCCGCCCCTCAGGACAGGCTGCACGGAAGTCGCACCAACCGCACGACCCGGACGGACGGACGGGGAAGGTGCGCTCCGTGGCGGAACTTGCTGGCGTAGGCCTCGTCGGCGGCCCGCGCCTCACGCGCGATCGACTCCGCCTCGGCCACCTTGCGCGCCAGGCTCCCCTCCTCGTGCGCCGCGGCGGCGACGGTCCCGGTCGGCAGGTGGTGCAGCTCGACGACGGCGCACGGACGCCGCAGGGTGCGCGCCGCGGCGACGGCGTAGACGGCGAGGGCGAGGCTGGCCCGCGCGTCGTGGTCCGCGGGCGGCCGGCGGCCGGTCTTGTAGTCGACGACGACGACGCTCCCGTCGGGGCGCTCGTCGATCCGGTCCACCCGCCCGGAGAGCACGAGCGCCGGCGTCGGCGCGGAGACCGTGCGCTCGACGCCGATCGGTTCGGTCCGGGGGTCGACATCGGCGAGGTAGTCGCGCACCCAGCCGGCCGCGCGCTCCCGCACCGCCTCGGACTGCGCATCGTCGCGGTAGCCCTCGCGGACCCAGCCCTGGCGGACCAGCTGTGCGCCGCGGTCCGGCGTCCGCTCCCGCGCGGGCAGCCGCCACCACGAGGCCAGTGCCGTGTGCACCGACGTCCCCAGCCCGGTGTGCGCCCAGGGCGGGCCCTTGGGCGGCGCGGGGCGGTCCAGGTAGCTGAAGCGGTAGCGGCGCGGGCAGTCCAGCCAGGTCAGGAGCCGGGTGGGCGTGCAGGGGTAGAGCCGGCGCGGCATCCCCTCGAGCACGCCCTGGACGCCGGCGGCGGGCGTCGGCGCTCATGACGCCTCCACGAACGCGCGCACGGCGTCCGCGATGAGCTGCACCGCGATGGCCGAGAGCAGCAGGCCGGAGATCCGGGTGACGAGACTGACCCCGCTGCGCCCGAGCAGCCGCAGGAAGATCGTGCCGAACCGCATGGTCAGGTACAGGACGATGTGGATGCCCAGGACGCCGAGCGCCAGCCCGACGGCGTCGGCGACGCCGTGCACCTGGTTGACGAACACGATGACGGCGGCGATGGCTCCGGGCCCGGCCAGCAGCGGCGTCCCGAGCGGGACGAACGCGATGTTGACGCCTTCGGTGCGGACCGGCTCGGTGTCGGCCTGGTCCGTGAGCAGCTCGAGGGCGATGAGCAGCAGGAGCAGTCCCCCGGCGCCCTGTAGTGCCGGGAGCGTGACGTGCAGGTACCCGAGGATCGCCTGCCCGAAGACGGCGAACACGACGATGACGAGCAGTGCGACGCCGACGGCCTGGCGGGCGGCGCGGATACGCTCGCCGCGTCCCGCGGTCGCCGTCAGCGCCAGGAAGACCGGCAGGGTGCCGAGCGGATCCATGATCACGAACAGGGTGACGAACGACTCGACGAAGAAGCGGCCGTTGACGACGGAGCTCACGGCCGGACCACCGGCGTCCCCGCCCCCTGCGCCTCGATCAGCTCCAGCACCGCCGGCGCCGTGACGTTCTCGCCGATCCGGTTGAGCTTGCCCGTGCCGTGGTAGTCGCTCGACCCCGTGGTGAAGAGGCCGAGGTCGCGGGCGAGGCGCAGCAGGTGCTCCCGCTCGGCGGGTTCGTGGTCGCGGTGCTCGACCTCGAGACCGGCCAGACCGGCCGCGGCCATCTCGGCGATGACGGCGTCCGACACGGTGAGCCCGCGGCGGGCAGCGAGCGGGTGCGCCATGACCGGCACTCCCCCGGCACCCCGGACGAGCCGGACGGCATCTACGACGTCCGGGGCGTAGTGGCGGACGTAGTACGGCGAGCGGCTGTGCAGGACGGTGGCGAAGGCCTCGTCGCGGTCGCGGACCAGCCCGGCGGCCACCATGGCGTCGGCGATGTGCGGGCGGCCGACGGTGGCGCCCGGCTCGACCTGGGCCTCGACCTCCTCCCACGTGAGGGGGTGGTCACGCGCGATCAGGTCGACCATGCGGCGCGCCCGCGACAGCCGGTCCGTCCGGGTGCGTTCCAGCTCGGCCACGAGGGTGGGCTCGGCCGGATCCTGCAGGTAGGCCAGCAGGTGGATGCTGATGCCGCGGGCCTGGGTGGAGATCTCGGTACCCGGCACGAGGGTGACCCCGGTGGCGGGGACGGCCGCGGCGGCCTCGGCCCAGCCCGCGGTGGTGTCGTGGTCGGTCAGGGCGACGACGTCGAGCCCGGCGGAGGCCGCCTCCTCGAGCACGGCCGCCGGCGGCGAGGTGCCGTCGGAGGCCGTCGAGTGGACGTGGAGGTCGATCCGCACGGAGGCCACCTTAGAGGCGGGGTGCGACGCACCCGGCCTCCCGCCGGCGGGTCACCCCAGGCGCGGCGAGAGCGCTCCGTACGGCAGGTCGAAGACGTTGTCCGGGTCGCAGGCGTCACGCAGCTCGAACTGCTCCAGCAGGACCGCCGCCGCCGTGCCGGGCCAGGTGAGGGCCCAGAGCCAGACGCCGGCCGCCTCGCCGACGAAAGCGGAGACGCCGTCGACGTCCACGGCCCACAGCGGGGTGTCGTGGCCGGCCGCGACGAGCTTGAGGCCCGGGGAGCCTCCGATGATCCGCCCTCCGGGGTCGAGGGCCTCCAGGCCGGCGAGCCGGGCACCGAGCCCGACCCCGGGCTGCTCGGCGACGAGGAGCAGGTCCGCGGAGAGGTCGTCGAGCTCGACGGTGAGCGGGTTCGGGCCGGAGCAGGCGAGCACCGTCGCCACGGGTCCCGTGTGCTCGTCGCCCGCGTGCTGGATCCCCGAGACGAGCCACCCGAGCGGTAGCGGCCACGGCATCCAGATCGGCACCTGCGAGCGGGAACCGAGCTGGCGCAGCGCGTCCTCGGACCCGACCATCGGCGGGTGCAGCGGCGCGACGGCCGCGTGCACCGGGCAGGTCCAGGTGTCCGACCAGAGGCCGGGCGGCCGTACCTCGCGCCCGCAGCGCGGGCAGGTCAGGGTTCCGGTCACCCCTCGACGTTCCCTCGTCCGGTGGCAGCAGGTCAAGGACCGATAACGTTCGCCGCCCGTGCGTCAGCGGCGGCGGGACGAGAACGGCGAGGCGCCCCGGCCGTTCTGGCCGGGGCGCCTCGCCGATCGTGTGGTCGGACGTACGTCAGTAGCTGCTGCCCGTGCTCGAGCCGGAGCCGCTGCGGACCTCTTCGACGTGCTGCTGGGTCGTGCCCTTGACGTCCTGGGCAGCGCCGGAGGCGGTGTCCTTGACGTCCTGGGCGGCGCCCTGAGCCTCGTCCTTGACGGTCTGCGTCGCGTCCTGGGCCCGGTCCTTCACCTGCTGAGCCGCCTGACCGGCGCTCTCCTGCAGGTTCTGGCCGACCTCCTGAGCTGCCTGCTTGGCCTGCTCGATGACCGGCTGGCCCTGCTCCTTGGCCGTCTCGACCGCTCGCTGCGCCGCCCGCTGCTCGGCCTCGCTGGCCGGCAGGAGGGACGAGACGAGCCAGCCGACGCCGAACGCGACGAGGCCTGCCGCGAGCGGGTTGCCCTCGGCCTGCTCGCGCACGGTGCCGACCGCGCCGGTCGCCGCGTCGCCCACGGAGGACGCCGCGCCGCTCACCGTGCCCTGCACGGTACCGACGGCGGACGAAGCCGCCCCGGTCACCGAGTCCTTGGCACCGGACACCGCCGAGCCGGCGTTGGACGCCGCGCCCGATACGGCCGAGCGGACGCCGCCGCCCGACTCGTCACCGGACTCGCTGCCGTATGTGCCCTGCGGGGAGTAATAGCCGTAGCCGTAGCGCTCGTCCGAGTCGTCGTCGGAGCCTGGCAATGTTCCCATCACCTTGTCCTTCAGTCCGGTGATCCCGCGCTTGGTCCGCTGCACCCGGCGCTCGACGATCCGGGACGGGCTCGTCTTCTCGGCCAACAGGTCGACGTCACGGGTCAGGTTCTCGCGGGTCTGGTCGATCTCTGCCCTCAGCCGCGCGGTCTCTTCGCCCATTGGGCGTCCTCCTTCAGGGTCTCAACGGTCTCGGTCATCGGGGGCGTGGCCCGCTGGAGGTTCTTGCGGCCGCTGGCCTGCAGCACGAACGCGACGATCCCCCAGATGACACCGACGATCAGCGCCGCCCAGCCGATCGGCATCCAGACGTCCAGGAGGAACATCAGGGCCAGGGAGAGGAAGAGCACCAGCAGATGGCCGGCGTACCCGGCTCCCGCCAGCAGTCCGACGCCCTTGCCGGCGTCCTTGACCTCCTCCTTGGCCTCGGCCTTGGCCAGCGCGATCTCCGCCCGCATGAGCTGGGAGAAGTCCGACGTCAGCCGGCCGACGATCTCGCCGAGCGAGGAGTTCTCGACCTCGAGGTCGTCGTGACCGCCGTTCGCGTCGTAGCTCGTCGCACCCGAGGTGGACAGCGAGACGCCAGGGGTGTCGAGCCGCTCGCTGCCGCTCACCGCGACCCCTCGGAGGAACCGTTGTCGTAGGTCGGGCCGGTGCCGTACTCGCTGGAGTAGTCACGCTCACCGCTGCCGGTGGGCGCGTTCGGACCGGGCTGGCCGACGCCCTCGCCGCCGTACTCCGGGGCGACCGGCTCGCCGGGCACGCCGAGGTCGGCGTCCGTGGCCCCGGTCAACGTCCCGCTCGTCGGTGCGAGGTTCGGGTCACTCGTCTGCTGCAGGCCGTACGTCGGGTCACCCTCGGCCGTGCCGTACTGGTCGCGGTAGCCCGTCGTGGTCTCGCCGGTCGTCGGATATCCCGTCGCGCCGGTCTGGCCGTAGTCGGTGGTCGTGCCGGTCGCGCCGGCGGCGTACCCGGCGCTCGTGCCGGTCGTGTAGCCGGTCGACGTCCCGCTCGCGTAACCCGTGCCGTAGCCGGTCTCGTAGCCGGTGCCGTAGCTGGCCGGGGTCCGGCCGTCGCGCACGTCGATGACGTGGCGCCCGGAGGACTGCTGCTGCTGCTTGCGGGCAGCGGCCGCTCCGCGGGTGGCCCGACCGGCGAGGACGCCGGCGGCGGCCGCGACGAACAGGAAGGTACCCGGGCGGCGGCGCGCGAAGGAGCGCACGTCGTCGAGCGGGTTCGAGCCGTTCTCGAGGTAGGAGCGGATCCCGCCGAGCCGGTCCGCCACCTGGCGGACGACCTCGGTGGCGGCGCCGCTACGGCCGCCCGCCTGGGCCATGTTCTGGAGCTCGTCCTCGAACTCGCGCAGCATCTCGACCAGCCGGTCGCGCTGCTGCTGCGTCTGCTGCTGAATCTGCCCGCGGAACTCGCCGAGCAGGTCACGGGCCTGGCGCTGCGCCTCCTGGGCGACCTCGAGCGCCTGGTCCTTCGCGGTGCCGGCGACGTCCGCGGCCCGCTCCTGGGCGGTACCGGCGACCTCGCCGGCCTTCGCCTGGGCAGTGCTGCCGACGTCGGCCGCGCGGTCCTTGACCTCGGACGCGCGGTCGGAGACAGGCTGGTCGCCCGTCTGTGCAGATGTCTGCGTCGTCATCGTCCCTCCGTCATCCTGGTATCGGTCGCCCACGGCGATCGCGAGCGGCCAGGCCACGCCGTCGTCCGGAGGCCCCCGGCGCGCGGCCCTGCAGTGGCGACCTGGACGTACCCACGCCCGGCGGCTGCATGCGGGAGGATGCGAACCAATATCGACGGAATCGGGGAACGGCCGTCCGCGAGCCTCAGGCCGGTGCTCCCGGCGTGCCGACCGGGCCGGCGAGGGCGACGGTGCCGCCCCGCGGGACGACCTCGAGCCGCTCGGCGAAGCCCGCCTCCCGGGCCGCCGCCCGGGCATCCTCGAGACCGGAGGCCATGACCCCGTAGTCGTCGTAGTGCACCGGCACCGCGCGGCGCGGCCGCACCCGGCGCAGGAAGTCCTCGAACATCCGCCCGTCCATCGTCACCGTGTGGAACAGCACCCGGGTGCCGCCGAGGTGGACGACGGCGGCGTCGATCTGCGGGTACCGCCGCGCGATCTCGTCGAGGTGCTCCCCCGGCAGCGTGTCGCCCGTGACGTAGATCCGGGTCGTGCTGCCGTCGGAGGCGCGGTGCTCCAGCAGCGAACCCATGACGGGCGGGAGCAACCCCTTCATGACGCCGTAACCGTGGACGCCGGGCAGCGCCTCGACGTCCAGCCGTTCGCCGCCGCGCTCCAGCGACGTGCGCTGCCAGGTGCGCATCGGCTCGGCCGGGAACCCCCAGCGCGAGAGCCGGCGCGCCGCGGCCGGCGTGGTCAGGAGCGGGACGTCCCGGGTGAGTCCCCGGCGCGCCGCCCGGTCGAAGTGGTCGCCGTGCAGGTGGGAGAGCACGACGGCGTCCAGCGGCGGGAGCTCGTCGATCCCGAACGCCGGGTCCTTCAGGCGCCGGCTCCACAGCCCCTTGCCCAGGTAGGCGCGCTCGCCCCGGCGGATGAAGTTCGGGTCGGTGAGCACGGTGAACGCGCCGAGCCGCAGCACGGTGGTGGCGTTGCCGACGAAGGTCAGCGTCTCCTCAGCCATGCCGCTGCAGTGCCCCGGCACGCCCGCCGGCATGCGGGCCGGCGGTGCGACGATGGGTGCATGACGACCGACAGCACCCCCGCCGCCCCCGAGGCGTCGCCCGCGGACCCTCAGGTCGAACAGGGCGAACAGGCTGGGCGGGTCGAGCAGGTCGAGCACCGGCAGCGGCCGCGTTCGGAGGCCTTCAAGCGTTTCATCGCCTCCGGCTGGGGGCCCCGGCCGTCCGGCGCTCCCGGCCCGCTCGGAGGTCGCGGAGTGGGCGGCCGCGCGGCGGGAGCGGCTGTCGCGCGCAGTTCCCCGGCGAACGGCTCGTCGTCCCGGCCGGCCGCCTGCGGACCCGCAGCAACGACACCGACTACCGCTTCCGGCCGCACAGCGCCTTCTCCCACCTCACCGGGCTGGGGACGGACCAGGAGCCGGACGCCGTGCTGGTGCTCGAGCCACGCCCGGGCCAGGACGGCGGGCACGACGCGGTGCTCTTCTTCCGCCCGCGGGCCGAGCGCGACACCGAGGAGTTCTACGCCGACGCGCGGTACGGCGAGCTCTGGGTCGGCGTCCGGCCCACCCTGGAGGAGATCAGCGCACTGACCGGGATCGACGCCCGGCACCTCGACGAGGCCGCCGACGCCGTCCGCAAGGACGTCGGACCCGGCGGGCTCGTCGTCCGGATCGTCCGGGAGGCCGACGAGAGCCTCGACGCGATCCTCGACGAGGTCCGCGAGCTGACCGAGGAGGACGAGCGCCAGGCGGACGCCGAGCTCGCCCGCGGTGTCAGCGAGCTGCGCCTCGTCAAGGACGCCTGGGAGGTCGAGCAGATGCGCCTCGCCGTCGAGGTGACGGCGCGCGGATTCGAGGACATCGTCCGCGCCCTCGCCGAGGCCGTCGCGGCCCTACGCGGCGAGCGTGTGATCGAGACGGCCTTCGAGGGCCGGGCCCGCCGCGAGGGCAACGACGTCGGGTACGACACCATCGCCGCGGCCGGCGCTCACGCGTGCACCCTGCACTGGATCCGCAACGACGGCGAGGTCCGCGAGGGCGACCTGGTGCTCGTCGACGCCGGCGCCGAGGTCGACTCGCTGTACACCGCCGACGTGACCCGGACGCTGCCGGTCTCCGGACGCTTCACGCGAGGCGCAGCGGCGGGTGTACGAGGTGGTGCTCGAGGCGGCGGACGCCGCGTTCGAGGTGGCTCGCCCGGGGCGGACCTTCCGCGAGCTCAACGAGGCCGCGATGAAGGTCATCGCGGCCGCGGCTGCACGAGTGGGGGCTGCTGCCGGACGGCGTGAGCGTCGAGGACACGCTCGACGACGAGGGTCAGTACCACCGGCGGTGGATGGTCCACGGCACGAGCCACCACCTCGGCCTCGACGTCCACGACTGCGCGCAGGCGCGGCGCGAGATGTACCTCGACGGCGTGCTCGAGCCCGGCATGGTCTTCACCATCGAGCCCGGGCTGTACTTCGGGCCCGACGACGAGCTCGTCCCGGAGGAGCTGCGCGGCATCGGCATCCGGATCGAGGACGACGTGCTGGTCACCGAGGACGGCAACGAGAACCTGTCGGCGATGCTCCCCCGGCGTCCGGACGACGTCGAGGCCTGGATGGCGCGCCTGCGCGGCTGACCACCGGGCCGAGGCGGACGCCGCGGTGATCAGGGGTTACCCTGCCCCTGAGGGTGCGGCGATCCGGACCCTGACGCGTGCGGATCCGGCCGGAGGAGGTGGGGGCCATGCCCAGCGGCGATAGCAGCCCCGCCAGTACCGGCCGCCCCGCACGCCGGCGCACGCCCCCCTGCCGCTGAGCCCGCCGCCCCTCGAGGCGCCGCCCCGGTCGGCCCGGGTCGGACGTCGTCGCGCGGAACTCCTTCCCCGCTCCGCCGCGACGCTCCGAGGTGACGCCATGGCCCGCACTCCGCTGACCCGCACTCCGCTCGCACGCACCCTGCCGCTGCGTGCGGTGACGGCCGGCCGTCGCCCGTCGGATCGCCCGGGGGCCGTCCCGCGCGCGCACGACGACAGCTTCCTCGACGCGGTCGTCGACTGGGGCCTCTACGCCGACGGCGTCCGGCAGCCGCCACGGGAGTTCGACGCCGCGTGCGAGGCCGCCCGGGCCGGCGAGGGGTTCCTGTGGCTGGGTCTGCACGAGCCGACGGCGGCCCAGCTCGAGCAGCTCGGGAACGCCTTCGGCTTGAGCCGGCGGGCCGTCGAGGACGCGGAGGACACCCTGCAACGGCCGACGCTCGAGCGCTACGACGACATGCTCCTGCTGGCCCTGCGGACGCTCGCCTACGTCGAGAGCTCCGACCGTGACGAGGGCGGTGACGTCGTCGAGACCGGCGCGATCAAGGTGTTCGTCGGCGAGAACCTCGTCGTCACGGTCCGGCAGGGGCGGCACGCGTCGATGACCGGGCTGCGGCGCACGCTCGAGGAGCAGCCGGAGGTGCTCGCGCTCGGTCCGTCGTCGGTGCTGCACGCCGTCGCGGACAAGGTCGTCGACGACTACCTGGCCGTCGTCGACGCGGTGAACCAGGACATCGAGGAGATCGAGAGCAGCGTCTTCGGCCCTCGCGGGAAGACCGACATCGAGCGGATCTACCAGCTCAAGCGCGACGTCATCGAGATGAAGCGGACGGTCGGTCCGCTCGCCGGTCCGCTGCGCGAGCTCTCGGAGCGGCCCCGCCGGTTCGTGCACCCCGACATCCGGGAGTACTTCGGGGACGTCGAGGACAACCTCTCCCGGGTGCGCGACCAGGTGCAGAGCTTCGACGAGCTCCTGTCCTCGATCCTGCAGGCCGGCCTCGCGCGGCTCTCCGTCGCGGAGAACGAGGACATGCGGAAGATCTCCGCCTGGGTCGCCATCGCGGCGGTCCCCACGATGATCGCGGGCATCGAGGGGATGAACTTCGCCCACATGCCCGAGCTGCAGACGACGTGGGGCTACCCCGTCGTGCTCGGGACGATGGTGACCATCTGCGGCATCCTCTACCGCGGCTTCAAGCGCAACGGGTGGCTGTGACCGGCGAGCTCGGCTGGGGAGCGATCACCGACGTCCCCGGCGTGCGCGTCGGGCACGCCGGCAGGGTCGGGGACGGCTGGCTCACCGGCGTCACCGTCGTCGTCCCGCCGCCGGGGACCGTCGGCGGCGTCGACGTCCGCGGCGGCGGGCCCGGCACGCACGAGACCGACGCGCTCGACCCCACCACGCTGGTCCCGACCGTGGACGCCGTCGTGCTGACCGGTGGCAGCGCCTACGGGCTCGCGTCCGCCGGCGGGGTGCAGGCCTGGCTGGAGGAGCAGGGGCGCGGCTTCGGCGTCGGGCCGCCGGAGGACCGCGGGTCCCTCGTCGTCCCGATCGTCCCGGCCGCGGCGATCTTCGACCTCGGCCGCGGCGGGAACCCGCGGGCACGTCCGGACGCCGACCTCGGCCGGGCGGCCGCGACGGCGGCCGGCGGCCAGCGTGCAGCGGGGCTGCGTCGGGGCCGGCACCGGCGCGCTCGTCGCCGGACGCAGGCTCAAGGGCGGGGTCGGGACGGCGGCCCTCCCGGTGCCGGGCGTGGACGGCGTCGTCGTGGGCGCGCTCGCCGTGGTCAACGCCTTCGGCTCCCCGGTGGACCGGGTGACCGGCGGGCTCCTCGGCGCGGCCTTCGTGCCCCCCGGGCTGCGGCGGCCGCCTACCCCGCCGGCGGACCGGGCCGCGCACATCGCCCGGCTGCTCGCCGCGCCGCCGCCGGACCAGGCTCCGGCGGCGAACACCACGCTGGCCGTCGTGGCCACCAACGCCGCGCTCGACCCGGCGTGGACCTCGCGTACCGCCACGGCCGCGCACGCCGGGCTGGCCCGCGCGCTCGACCCGGTGCACACCCTGCTGGACGGCGACACGGTGTTCGCGCTCGCCACCGGAGAGATCCCGATCGCGCCGGAGGCCGCTCATCGCCCTGCAGGCGGTGGCGGCGACGGTCGTCACCCTGGCCGTCCTGGACGCCGTGCTGACGGCGACCGGGACCCGGACGCCGACCCTCGACGTCCCCGGCTACAGCGACCTGATCGCTCCCTGACCTGCCCTGACGTGCGGGATCGAGCCGAGGTCAGGTGTCGCGGCGGGGATCGTCCGTGGGCATCTGCTGGGTCGGTGCCGGCTGGTCGGGCGCTCCCGGTTCGGCGGGCGGAGCCGGAGGGGCGGGCGGCTCAGGGGGCCGGGCGGCGGCGCGCTCGCCGGCCTCCTGCACGCGGCGACGGCGCTCCGCCTCCTCGCGCTCGCGACGCTGCCGCTCGATCATCTCGCCGTACGTCGGTCCCGTGACCGGCGGTGCCGGCTCCGCGGGAGCCTGGCTCGGGGGCTCCCCGTAGGGCGACGGCGGCTGGTAGGGCGGCGGCTGGGGGCGGTAGCCGGGAGGGCCTCCGGCCGACCCCGGACCGGGCTGGCCGGGACCGGGCTGGCCGGAACTCGGTCGGCCCTGTCCGTAAGGGTTGGACTGGTAGGGCGGCGGCGAACCGTACGGCGGCGGGGCGTAGGGGTTCGAGCCGGCACCGGGTCCCTCGCCCAGGGAGTGCACCTGCCCCTCGGCCTGGAGCCGCCCGAGCAGCTCGCGGGCGCGCCCGGCCTGGTCGGTCAGGCACAGGACCTCGTACTCGCTGGCGACGACCTGGCTCTGCGAGGTGAAGTCGCGTCGGCCGCCCGTGAGGGAGTAGGTGATGATCCCCCAGAGGATGCCGAACCCGGCGCCGAAGAGGATCGCGGGCAGGAGGATCCCGCCGTTGGTGCCGCCGAAGAGCGAGAGCAGCAGGCCGAAGAACAGGCCCAGCCACGCGCCGGAGAGCGCGGAGGCGCCGGCCACCTTGGGGTAGGTGAGGCGCCCCGTGACGCGCTCGACCATCCGCAGCCCGGTCCCGACGATCGTCACGAACTGCACGGGGAACGCTTGGTCGGAGAGGTAGTCGACCGCCCGCTGCGCCTCCAGGTACGTGGCGTACCGCGCGATCGTGTCACCACGCGGCGGGGTCGGGATGCGGAGCTGGTTGGCGCCGCCGAGTCCCAGGTTCGACATGGGCCCATCCTCCACCATGATCCGAGCGGGTCGCCAACGAGGTACTTGCCTCGTAGGACGACCCGCTCGTGATCAGGGTTCCCGCGGCGCCGCGGGGGGACGGTCAGCGGACGACGACGGTGCGGCCGATCGGGAGCAGCTTGTGCGACCAGATGTAGTCCATCGCACCGATGGTGACGCGCACGCAGCCGTGCGAGGCGGGCGTGCTCGGCACGGTCGGGTAGCCGTGCACGGCGATGCCGCCGTTGAAGTAGCGCGGCCGGTAGAGCTTGCCGAGCGGCCCGGGGTCCCAGCCGTTCACCGAGCGGAAGACGTGGTACGTCCCCTTCGGCGTCACCGCGTGGTGGGTGCGGCCCTGGCTGTAGTAGTAGGCGCCGGACCCGCTGCTGGCGTCGAAGATGAGCCTGACGGTGCCGTTGTGGACGACGAGGAGCACCTGGTGCTTCAGGTCGACCTCGACCGCGTCGCCCCGCTTCGTCCGCGCGGAGGGCCGGACGCCCCTCGTGAGCGCGGCCGACGTCCTCGGGCCGAGGACGCCGTCCCGCGACAGGCCGGCCACCTTCTGCAGCGCGGTCACCGCGTGAGCGGTGGCGGGGCCGTAGACGCCGTCGAGCGATCCGAGGTAGTAGCCGAGGGCGCTGAGCCGCCTCTGAGCGGCGAGCACGGCCTTGCCCTTGCTGCCGATCTTGAGCAGGCCGCTGGACGCGGAGCGGGCGACCGCAGTGGGAGCGGCGCTGGAGGCGGGTGCCACGGCGGGAGCCGATGTGGCCGCGGAGGCGGACGCCTGGCCGGCGAACAGCGCGGCCAGGGCCGCGACAGGGACGGACGAGGCGGCGAGCGCGCGCCGATGGCTGGTCTTCACGGATTCTCCCCTGCTCCGAAGCGGCACGGCGCCGCGTGACACAGCGTAGACGCGAAGTGCTCTTACAGGGTTGTCATCATCATCGGATCGTTACGTGTGCAGCGGACGATTCCGGCGTGCGCCGACGTGCTGGTGACAGACCGTGCCCGCAACCTCACGATCTCAGCGGTACTCCTCCAGGAGGCGGGACGACCGGTGCCGGGGGTTGCGGCCAGCCACCTGCGGCTTCGGCGTCGGTGCCCACGGGGGCAGCGGAACAGCCGCCCGGACCCGGCGTCCGGACGTTCGGTGGACGGACCCGACTCGGACGAGCAGGTACGGTCGATGCCGTGTCGTCGCCCATCGATCAGCAGAACCGGCCCGGGCAGCCCCCGCAGACAGCCCCGTCGGCCGGCGAGCCGACGGTGAGCATCGCCTGCGTCGGCTGCCGCCGGCTCGTCCCCGTGGGAGCGCCGTGCCCGCACTGCGGGGCGCGGACCGGAACGCCGACCGGCAGCCCGACCACCCCGGCCGGCGCCACGATCGATCCCGTCAGCGACCCGATCAGCGGCCCGGAAAGCGCGAGCAGCGAGCCGGCGAGTGAGCCCGTCGACGCCACGGTCGTCCTGCCGCCCGTGCCCGAGCGAACCGCCGAGCTCGACCTCTCGGCCCTCGCGCCGCCGCCGCAACTCCCCCCGCCCCCGGCAGCACGCCCCGCATCCGGCCGCTCCGACACCTCACGGCGTCGCGCGCTCGCCGTGCTGGCCGGGGCCGCGGCGCTGGTCGTCGTCGGCGGCGCCGCCGTCGCCGGCCTGCGGTCCGGAACGGGCGACGACGCGAGCGGCCGGGCGTCGGCGAGCACGGCGACGAGCGACGTGACCACCGTGGACGCCGCGGACATCAGGGCCCGGGCCTCGAGCACGCAGCAGCCCGACAGCGGCGTGACCTACGGAGCGGCGAACACGCTGGACGGACGCCCCGAGACGGCCTGGAACAGCGACGGCAAGGGCGACGGCGCCACCCTGACGTACACGTTCGCGACCCCGGTCGACCTGCGCTCGCTGACCGTCCTCAACGGCTACCAGAAGGTGCTGCGCGGCAGCAGCGGCGCGAAGGTCGACCTGTACGCGCTCAACGAGCGGGTGCGGGCCGTCACCGTGGTCACGGACGGCGGGCGCGCGACCTGGACGCTGCGCGACGACCGGGCGCCGCAGACGTTCACGCACGACTTCGGCCGCACGTCGACCGTCACGCTCGAGGTGACCGCCGTCTACCCCTCGCAGAAGTACCGCGACCTCGCGATCTCGGACGTCAGCTTCACCGCTGCGCCCTAGACCTGCTCCGGCGGCGTCCAGGGGTGGGCGCGCGTCATCCCGGCGGCGCGTCCCTTGCCCGCGACGACGAGCGCCATCTTGCGGCTGGCCTCGTCGATCATCTCGTCGCCCAGCATCGCTGCGCCGCGCGCCCCGCCGGCCTCCGAGGTGTACCAGGCGTAGGCGTCGAGGATGTCCTCCGCGTGGTCGTAGTCCTCCTGGCGCGGGCTGAACACCTCGTTCGCGGCGTCCACCTGCCCCGGGTGGAGCACCCACTTGCCGTCGAACCCCAGCGCCGCGGACCGGCCGGCCACCCGCCGGAAGCCCTCGACGTCCCGGATCGCCAGATACGGCCCGTCGATGGCCTGCTTGTCGTTCGCCCGGGCGGCCAGCAGGATCGACATGAGGATGTGGTGGTAGGCGTCGCCGACGTCGTAGCCCGCCGGCTGTTCCCCGACGACCAGGGACTTCATCGCGATCGACGCCATGAAGTCCGCGGGCCCGAAGACCAGCGTCTCGACCCGGGGACTGCCCTTCGCGATCGCGTCGACGGCCAGCAGGCCGCGGGCGTTCTCGATCTGCACCTCGATGCCGATCCGCCCGACGTCGAGCCCGACGCTCCGCTCGATCTGGGTGAGGAGCAGGTCCAGCGCCACGACCTGCTCCGGCGACTGCACCTTCGGGAGCAGAACGCAGTCCAGGTTCGCGCCGGCGCCCTCGACGACCTCGACGACGTCCCGGTAGGTCCACGGCGTCGTCCAGTCGTTGACCCGGACGACGCGCACCCGGTCGCCCCACCCGCCCTCGTTGAGCGCCGCGACGACGGTCGCGCGCGCGTCGGCCTTCGCCGCCGCGGCGACGGCGTCCTCGAGGTCGAGGAAGACCTGGTCGACGGGCAGCGTCCGGGCCTTGTCGATCATCTTCGGGCTGGAGCCGGGGACGGCGAGGTTCGAGCGTCGCGGCCGCACCGGCCGTGCTCCGGGCACCGCGGGGACGCCGGTGGGTGCGGGCGGATCGGTCATCGTCGGCCTCCCTCGTCGCGGGTCGAACGCGACGCTAGCGGCGGACCCCGACGGACGCCGACGATTGGGCACCGGCGGCGGAAGGTGAGCCGCGTCGCGCTGTGACAGGCTCGGGAGGTGACCATCGAGCCCGACGTGCTGGCGCTCGTCGCCGAGGGGGCCAGCCGCAGCGGTGTCGTCTGGGTGCGCCCCGAGGGGGCCGACCGGCACCACCTCGCCTGGCACGCGTGGCACGACGGCGCCGTCGTCCTCGTCTCCGGCGGCGGCGAGCAGGCCCTGCCGCCGCTCGAGGGCACCGTCGAGGTCGTCGTGCCCAGCAAGGACAGCCGCGCCCGGCTCGCGACCGTCCTCACCCGCCCGCGCACGCTCGCCCCCGGCACGCAGGAGTGGGCCGACGCCGTCGCCGTCCTCGCCGCCAAGCGGCTCAACGAGCGCGACCCGGCCGGCCAGCGCGACCGGTGGGCCCGGGAGGCCGCCGTCGTCCGGCTCGAGCCGGTCCAGGTCGAGCACGTCGGGGCCGGTACGGGCCGGACGCCGGCGGGGGTGGTCCGGCCGCCGCAGGACGGTGCCACGACCGGTCGACGTCCCTGGCACTGGCGCGGGCGACCCGGCCGGCGGGGCGGGTCCCCACCCGCGCAGGTGCCCTAACCTGGCGACGTGACCGGAGCACCCGGCAGGGTCTTCGTCGCCCGACTCGCGGGCCTCGCCGTCTTCGACCCCTTGGGGGACCAGGTCGGCCGCGTTCGCGACGTCGTCGCCGTGTTCCGTCCCGGCAGCCAGCACGCCCGCGCGGTCGGTCTCGTCGTCGAGGTGCCGGGCCGGCGCCGGGTCTTCGTGCCCATGACCAGGGTGACGAGCATGGACGCCGGCCAGGTCATCACGACCGGCCTGGTGAACATGCGACGGTTCGAGCAGCGCCCGATGGAGACCCTGCTGCTGGCCGAACTCCTCGACCGCACGGTGCGGCTCAACGGCCGGACCGCGGACGGCGGCAGCGACGAGGTCACGATCGAGGACGTCGCGATCGAGAACGGCCGGCGCGGCGACTGGCGGCTGACCAAGCTGTTCGTCCGCCGCGGGCGGTACGGCCGGCTCCGGCGCCGCGGCGAGACGCTGCTCGTGGACGTCGACGACGTCGAGGGCCTCGGCGTCGTGGAGCAGCGCCAGGGCGCGGCCAACCTGCTGGCCGCGTTCGACGAGCTGAAGGCGGCGGACCTGGCCGAGATGATCCACGAGCTGACCCCGAAGCGGCGGCTCGAGGTCGCGTCCGCGCTCGACGACGAGCGGCTCGCCGACGTCCTCGAGGAGCTCCCCGAGGACGACCAGGTCGAGATCCTCTCCGAGCTCTCCGGCGAGCGCGCCGCCGACGTCCTGGAGGCCATGCAGCCGGACGACGCCGCCGACCTGCTCTCCGAGCTGCCCAGCGACCAGGCCGAGCGCCTGCTCGGGTTGATGGAGCCGGGCGAGGCGGACGACGTCCGGCGCCTGCTCGCCTACGAGGAGCGGACCGCCGGCGGCATGATGACCAGCGAGCCGGTGATCCTCCCGCCGGAGGCGACCGTCGCCGAGGCGCTCGCCCACGTCCGGCGGGTCGACCTCTCCCCCGCGCTCGCGGCCGCCGTCTACGTGTGCCGCCCGCCGTTGGAGACCCCGACCGGGCGCTACCTCGGGCTCGTGCACATCCAGCGGATGCTCCGCGAGCCGCCGCACGAGGCCGTCGGCACCCTGGTGGACAAGGCGGTCGAAGCGCTGCCGCCCGCCGCCTCGCTCGACGAGATCACCCGCCGGCTCGCGACGTACAACCTCGTGGCGCTGCCCGTCACGGACGACGCAGGCCGGCTCGTCGGCGTCGTGACCGTCGACGACGTCCTCGACCACCTCCTGCCCGAGGACTGGCGGGAGGCGGACGACTACCTCGGCGAGCACCCGCCCACCCCGGCGACGGTGATCGACCGTGGCTGACGACGCCCGCGCCGGCCTGCTGCGCCGGGCCGCGGAACGCCGGGCGCTGCGGGCCGTCGCCCCCGGCCCGGACCGGCGCAGCACGGGCCTGGACACCCCGCTGGAGTCGCGCCGGCCCGTGCTGCCCACGCCGCAGGTCGATCCGGAGACGTTCGGCCGCTGGTCGGAGCGGTTCGCCCGGTTCATGGGAACCGCGCAGTTCATCGTCGGGATGACCGTCTTCGTCGTGGTCTGGATCGTCTGGAACACGTTCGCCCCGATCCAGCTGCAGTTCGACCCCCGGCGGCTGAACTACACGCTGCTGACGCTCATCCTCAGCCTGCAGGCGTCCTACGCGGCCCCGCTCATCCTGCTCGCGCAGAACCGGCAGGCGGACCGCGACCGGGTGTCGTTCGAGCAGGACCGGCAGCGGTCCGAGCGGGGCGCTCGCCGACACCGAGTACCTGGCGCGGGAGGTCGCCGCCCTGCGGATCGCGCTGCGCGACGTGGCCACGCGCGACTTCGTCCGGTCCGAGTTGCGGGACCTCGTCGAGGAGCTCGCCGCCGAACTGCGGGAGGCCTCCGCGGTACCGGCTGAGCCGAACGACTGAACTCGATCGCTCCTCCTGCCGAGGAAGGCAGGGTGACCAGCTACGACGAGCCTGCTCTGCGCCGGGCCCGCAGCGTCGACGGCGACGCCCGCGGCATGATGCAGATCCGGCGCCGGCTGGGGGACGTGCTGGTCGAGTCGGGCCTCCTCGACGCCGCAGCAGCTCGAGCTCGCCCTCGAGGAGCAGCGCAAGGACACCGGCGCCCGCCGGCGCCTGGGGCAGGTCGTCGCCGACCTGGGTCTGGCCGCCGAGCGCGACGTCGCCAAGGCCCTGGCCGACCTGCTCGGCCTGGAGCTCATCGACCTCTCACGGATGATGCCCGCGCCCGACGTCGTCCGGCTGCTGCCGCGCGCGGTCGCCGAGCGCACCCGCGTCCTCGTGCTCGACCGGACGCCGTCCGGCCTGGTCGTCGCCGCCGCCGACCCCGACGAACGTGCTCGCCCTGGACGACGTCAAGCTCTACACCCGCACCCCGGAGCTCCAGGTCCTCGTCGCGACGGACAGCCAGATCCGCGACCAGATCGCCCGGGCGTGGTCGATCGGCCACGACTCCGGGGACGTCTCCGCGATCGTCGAGTCGGTCGACGAGGACGACGACGACGCCGGCGGCCTCTCCGACACCCCGATCGGCACCGAGGACGCGCCGATCGTCAAGCTCGTCAACCAGATCCTCGCGGACGCCGTGCACCTGCGGGCCTCCGACATCCACATCGAGGTGCAGCGGGACGCGCTGCGCGTCCGGTTCCGCGTCGACGGCCTGCTCCGCGACGTCATGAACGCGCCGAAGCGGATCGCGACCTCGGTGATCAGCCGGATCAAGGTCGTCTCGGGCCTCGACATCGCCGAGCGCCGCGTCCCGCAGGACGGCCGGACCCGGTTCGCCGTCGGCGACCACGACATCGACGCCCGCGTCTCCACGCTGCCGAGCCTGCACGGCGAGAAGATCGTGATCCGGCTCCTGACCCGCGGCGACGCCGTCCCGCCGCTCGACGGGCTGGGCTTCGAGGCGCGCCAGCTGGCGGTGTTCCGCTCGGCGCTGGCGGTGCCGCAGGGCCTCGTGCTGATCACGGGGCCGACCGGGTCGGGCAAGACGAACACCCTGTACTCGGCGATCGCGGAGATCCGGAACCCGGACAAGAACATCGTCACGCTCGAGGACCCGGTCGAGGTCCAGCTGCCCGGCATCACGCAGGTCGGCGTCAGCGAGAAGACCGGCATGACGTTCAGCCGCGGGCTGCGGTCGATCCTGCGTCAGGACCCCGACATCATCCTCGTCGGCGAGGTCCGTGACGGGGAGACCGCGGAGCTGGCGCTCAAGGCGGCCATGACCGGTCACCTCGTGCTCACGACCCTGCACACGAACTCGGCGGTCGCCGCCATGACCCGGCTCGTCGACATGGGCGCCGAGCCGTTCCTCGTCGCGTCGTCGCTGACCGCCGCCGTTGCCCAGCGGCTGGTCCGGCGGCCCTGCCCGGCGTGCGTGCGGCCCTACGAGCCCGACCCGGTCACCCTCGCCGCCCTCGGGCTGGTCTGGGCCGACCTCGCCGGCGCCCGGCCGATGCGCGGCGCGGGCTGCCCCGAGTGCGGCGGCACCGGCTACCGCGGCCGGACCGCCGTGTACGAGGTGCTCGACGTCGACGCGGACATGCGGCAGGTGCTGCTCAAGGACCCGAGCGAGGCGGCCGTCGCCGCCCAGGCCCGGGCCGCCGGCATGCTGACGCTGCGCGCCGCGGCCGTCGACAAGGCGCGCACCGGCGAGACCACCTTCGAGGAGGCGCTGCGCGTCACCCACTCCGACCACGTGGGCGGTGAGACCTGCCCGTCGTGCGCCCGCTCGGTCACCCGCGACATGGTGGTGTGCCCCTGGTGCTCGACGTCGCTGGACCGCGGCCGCTGCCGCAGCTGCAGCCGGCAGCTCGAGCCGGACTGGCGGATCTGCCCCTGGTGCCGCACCCCCGCCCCGCAGGCGGGCGCGCCCGCCCCGGCGATACCCGCCCAGGGGTCGCCCGGGCAGCAGGCGGCGCCGGAGGCCGCGTGGGGGTACCCGGCCGGCTGATCCGGGTGCGAGGGCCGCGCCTACCCTGGAGTCATGCCAGTCGACCTCGACGCCGTCCGCACCGCCCTCGGCCGCGTCAACGATCCGGAGATCCGCCGGCCGATCACCGAGCTCGGAATGGTCAAGGACGTCACGGCCGACGGCGGGATCGTCCGGGTCGACGTCTACCTCACCGTGGCCGGCTGCCCGATGAAGGAGACGCTCACCACCGACGTCAAGAGCGCCGTCGGCACCGTCGCGGGCGTCGACGCCGTCTCCGTCGTGCTCGACGTCATGTCCGACGAGCAGCGGACGGCGCTGCGCGAGCAGCTGCGCGGCGGGCAGGCCGGTCGCGAGGTGCCCTTCGCCAAGCCCGGCTCGCTGACCCGCGTCTACGCGGTGGCCTCGGGCAAGGGCGGCGTGGGCAAGTCGAGCGTGACCGTGAACATCGCCGCGGCGATGGCCGCCGAGGGCCTCTCGGTCGGGGTGCTGGACGCCGACGTCTACGGCTTCTCCGTGCCTCGCATGCTCGGCGTCGATCGCGCGCCCACCCGCGTCGACGACATGATCCTGCCGCCGATCGCGCACGGCGTGAAGGTCATCTCGATCGGCATGTTCGTACCCGGCAACCAGCCGGTGGTGTGGCGCGGCCCGATGCTGCACCGCGCGCTGGAGCAGTTCCTCACGGACGTGTTCTGGGGCGACCTCGACGTGCTGCTCCTCGACCTGCCGCCCGGCACGGGCGACATCGCCATCTCGACGGCGCAGCTGCTGCCGGGCGCCGAGATCCTCGTCGTGACCACCCCGCAGACGGCGGCGGCGGAGGTCGCCGAGCGTGCCGGGTCGATCGCGCTGCAGACCAAGCAGCACGTCGTCGGCGTCCTGGAGAACATGTCCTGGCTGGACAACCCCGACGGATCACGGCTGGAGCTGTTCGGGTCCGGCGGCGGGCAGAAGGTGGCGGACTCGCTGTCGCGCTCGATCGGGGCGCCGGTGCCGATGCTCGGCCAGCTGCCCCTCGACGTCCGGCTCCGCGAGGGCGGGGACGCCGGGATGCCGGTGGTGCTGTCGGATCCGGACTCCCCTGCCGCGGTGGCGCTGCGGGGCGTCGCGCGTCAGCTCGCCCGCCGCGCTCGCGGCCTCGCCGGCCGCTCCCTCGGGCTGAGCCCCGTCTCGCGCTGACCCAGCCGGCCGCCACGCCTCAGGTGGCGTCGGGATCCAGCGGGACGTCGTCCACGGCGGGGGTCGCGGCCGTGGCGCCGTTCACCGAACCGTTCGCCGTACCGTTCGCGGTGCCGTTCTCGGCGGTGCGCGGCCGCGCCGGGCGGCGCCGCTCCGCCGGGCCGCCCCGCGATACCGGCTTCATGCCGTCGTCGTCGAGCCCGAGCGAGGCGCGGTCGAGGCCCGCGCCACGAAGACCGAGCGGGTCGTCCGGGTCGACGGTGTCCGACAGCGCCTCCCGGACGATCCGGCGCGGGTCGTACTGGCGTGGGTCGAGCTTGCGCCAGTCGATCTCGTCGAACTCGGGGCCGAGCTCCTCGCGCATCTGGGACGAGGCGCCCTGAGCCATCCGCCGCAGTTCGCGCACGAGCCGGGCGAGCTGCTGCGCGTACTGGGGCAACCGTTCGGGGCCGAGGACGATCGCGGCGACGACGAGCAGCACGATGAACTCGCTGCCGTTGATGCCGAACACACCCTCACCCTAACTTCCCGACCGGCGCCGGAGTACCGGCCGGTCCAGGTGGACATCCCCGGACGGCCGCCCGCCGGCCCCGGGGCCCGTCGCTCTCAGCGGCGGACGAGGAGGCGCTGGGAGGACCCGGCGGATACGGAGCCGCCGGACGACCCCGAGACGGTGCCCTCGAGCCAGTCGAAGGAGCTCCGCCCGGCCACGGACGTCGTCAGCACGCTCGCCCCCACCGGCGAGGAGACCGTGCCCAGGCGGGGCGCCAGCGGACGCGCGGCCCCGCTCGAGGCGGCCCCGACCGTGACCCCGGCGACGCCGACGCCCATGACGGACAAGGCGCCCAGCACGACGGCGGCCAGCCGGGTGCGGCGCTGGTTCAGCACGCCCGGGCGGCCGGTCGGCCTCGTGGGCACCGGACGGCGAGCGGGGCGGACGGCGGTGCGCTGCGCCGTCCCCGGCGGAGCACCGGCACTCACCGACGTCCGCAGCGGGACGGTCTGCGGCCGCGGCATCCCGGGCACGTGCCCCGGTCGCGGCGGCAGCGGGCCCGCCGGACCGCCCATCGCGAGCAGGCGGCCGACCAGATCGGCGGTGGGGGCGGGACCCTGCAGGGTGGCGAGCCGGACCTTGGTCAGCCGCTCGAGCTCGACCAGGTCGCGGCACGGACGGCAGGCGGCCAGGTGTGCGGTCGCACGCTCGACCGCGTCGGGGCTCAGCTGACCGTCGACGAACGCGGCGGCGCGGTCACCGAGATGGCTCACAGCCCCGACTCTCCTCCCGCGACGATCCGGTCCCCGTCCCGGTCCGCCAGGACACCGGTGATCTCGGGACGACGGTGCGCCAGCGCCTGGCGCAGGGCGGCCCGGCCGCGGTGGATCCGGGAGCGGACGGTGCCGAGCTTGACGTCGAGCGTCGCGGCGATCTCCTCGTAGGAGAGCCCCTCGATGTCGCAGAGGACGACGGCGGCGCGGAACTCCGGCGGCAGGGTGTCGAGGGCGGCCTGGACGTCGTGGTCGAGGTTGTTGTGCTCCCAGGCGCGCTCCGGGCCGGGGTCGGACCCGGCGAGCCGGTCGTCGGCGTCCTCGGGCAGCGCGTCGAAGCGGATGCGCTGCTTGCGGCGCACCTGGTCGAGGAAGAGGTTCGTGGTGATGCGGTGGAGCCAGCCCTCGAAGGTCCCGGGCGTGTACGACGACAGCGACCGGAACACCCGCACGAAGACCTCCTGGGTGAGGTCCTCCGCGTCGTGCCGGTTGCCCGTCAGCCGGTAGGCGAGTCGATACACCCGGGCGGAGTGCTCCTGGACGACCTGCTCCCAGGTCGGCGGCGTCCAGGCGGCATCGGCGGTAGCGGCGGCGGCGTCCGAGCCGGCGGCCTCGGCCTCGTGCGGCTCGTGGGCGTCGAAGGTGGCCGTGGGCTGAGGGTGCGACGGGGTGTGCGGCTCGGCAGCGCGCGCCTCCGGCGCGTCGCTCCCTCCCCGGCGCCGCAGGCGCACACCGGGAAGGCGCACAGCTGCCGCCCCACCCGGCATCGCAGTCATCGGTAGCGCGAACGAGGTCACCGTTCTCCCATCCTTCCCCATCCGGCACCGCCCCGCGCCCCCCGTGCGGAGGACAGGACACCACCGGTTCGACGTGGGCAACGCCGGTTCCGGGAACCACGTTCCCCCACCAGCCTGAGGGTTGCCTGAGAGTTAGCCGCCCACAACCGCTCGAATGACCAACTACCCTGGTCGCCGCCGCCACTCCCCGGCCCAGGAGGTTCCGATCAGCGCACCGACGCCCGCCAGCTGGGCGTACGCCGAGACCTTCGTCGACGAGGACGAAGTGGTCGCGCGCGCCCGGGCTCGCGGGGACGAGCTGGGCTGCCGCGGCGTCCGGCCTGGAGTGGGCACCGTGCTGCGCCTGCTCACGGCGTCCGGCTCCGCCCGCTCCGTCGTGGAGATCGGCACCGGGGCGGGGATCTCCGGCGTCTACCTGCTGCGCGGGATGCCCGCCGACGGCGTGCTCACCACGATCGACCTCGAGGCGGAGAACCAGCGGGCCGCCCGGGAGGCGTTCACCGAGGCCGGGTTCCGCCCGAACCGCACCAGGCTCATCACCGGCCGGGCGCTGGAGGTGCTGCCCCGGCTGACGGACCGCGCCTACGACTTCGTGCTCCTGGACGCCGAGAGCACGGAGTACGACGCCTACGTCGACCAGTCGCTGCGGCTGCTGCGCCGGGGCGGCGTGCTCGCCGTGACGGACGCGCTGTGGCGCGGGAAGGTCGCCGACCCTGCGCAGCGCGACCGGGCGACCACGACGATGCGGGAGGTCGTCAAGCGGATCCGGGACGAGGCCCGGCTCGTGCCCGCGCTGCTGCCGGTCGGTGACGGCCTGCTGCTGGCGGTGCTGAGATGAGGCCGCGCTGAGCACCCCCGCCCACGGCATGCCCTCGCGCCGCCTGCTGCGCGGCGCCGAGCGGCTGCAGCATCTCGTGGGTGCCCGGCTGCTGGTCGGGGTGAACGTCCGGGCGCCCGACGGCTCCGTGCTCGATCGGGAGCAGTTCTGCGGGCGCGTGCTCGAGGTCGCGGACGGCGTCGTGGTCGTGGAGCGACCGCACGCCCCGGACGACCCCGCCGTGCTGCCCGCGGACCCGGAGAACTACGACGTGGCGCCCGCCGGCCGCTACGTGCTCGCGACCACGGGCGAGACGGTGGTGGACCCCGACTACCTGACGACCTGGGACGTCGTGGCCGACGACTCGTGACTCACCCGTGAGTCATCCGGCCGACTCCAGCCAGCGCAGCAGCAGGCGGGCCCCGTAGCCGGTGGCGCCCTTGGGCACCTCGTGCTCCTCCTTGTCCGAGCGCGCGGGCCCGGCGATGTCGAGATGGGCCCACGGCCGGCCGTCGGCGAACTCGCGCAGGAAGAGCGCGGCCGTGATCGAGCCCGCCCCGTACCCGGGCTCCGTCACGGCCTGCCGGACGTCGGCGACGTCGGAGTCCACCGCCGCGCGGTAGTCCTCGACCAGGGGCATCCGCCAGGCGCGCTCCCCGGAGGCGGCGGCGGCCTCGACGAGCTGCCCGGCGAGGGCGTCGTCGGTGCTGTAGAGCGCGGCGTGCCGGCGGCCGAGCCCGAGCGAGGCGGCGCCGGTCAGCGTGGCGACGTCGACGACGACGGCCGGGTCGAGGTGCGCGTTCGCCCACGCCATGGCGTCGGCGAGCACGAGCCGCCCCTCGGCGTCCGTGTTGACGACCTCCGTGGTCCGGCCGCCGTGGTGCCGAATGACGTCGCCGGGGCGGTAGGACGCCGCCCCCAGCGCGTTCTCGGCGAGCGGGAGCAGGCCCACGACCCGGCGCCGGACGCCGGCGGCGGGGGCCGCGACCACGGCGGCCAGGACGGCGGCGGCGCCGGACATGTCCGTCTTCATCGGGACCATGCCCTCGCGCGGCTTCACGGCGAGACCGCCGGTGTCGAAGGTGATGCCCTTGCCGACGAGGACGACGGGCGGGTCGTCCTCCGTTCCGGCGGGGCGGTGCTCCAGGCGGACGAATCGCGGCGGTGCCGCCGACCCGGCCGCGACGGCGAGCACGCCGCCGAACCCCTCCGCGGCCAGCCGGTGCTCGTCCCACACCTCGACCTCGAGCCCGGCCGACCGCGCCGCCTCCTCCGCCTGCCCGGCCAGCCACGCCGGGTCCTTGACGTCCGACGGCGTCGCGGCGAGGCGCCGGGCGAGCAGCGTCGCCTCCGCGTGCACGCGGCCGAGCCGGACCGCCTCCGCCGGCAGCGCCGGGTCGAGGATCAGGGCGCGGGCCGGGGCCGCGTCCGCCCGGTCCTTCGTGCCGGCGACGGTGAAGGTCCAGCCACCCAGCAGCAACCCCTCGACGGCGGCCCGGACGGCGTCGGCGTCCGCACCCGTCGCCAGATCGGTGAGGGCGCTCTCCCGCCCTCGCGCGGCCCGGGCCACGGCCGCGCCGGCCCGGCGCAGGTCCTCGGGCCGCCCCGCTCCGATCCCGACGAGGAGGATGCGGGCCGGCCGGTCCTGCGCCGGCGGGACGGGCAGCCGGGTGACGTCGCCCGCCCGGCCGGTCACCTTCTCGGCCGCGACGACGGCCGGCAGGTCGAGACCGAGCTCCGCGGCCACCACAGCGGCGAACTCGCCGGGGACGGGTTCGTCCGTCCCGGCGGGCCGGCCGACCGACAGTGCGACGAGCTCCGCCTGCGTCCAGGCCCGGTCCAGGGGACCGTCCGCGGTCCGCAACGGGGCGGCGGGAGGAGACGTCGGTGCGGTCGTCACGCGCGTCACGCTAGCGGGCCGGGACGCGCCGGGGGGCCCGAGGCGTTCGCCCCGGGCCCCCCGCTCGACCTCGTCCGCGCTGATCAGCCGGCGACGGCCTTCAGGGCATCGCCGAGCTCGCCGGCCTCGGTGGCCGACATCTCGACCACCAGTCGCCCGCCACCCTCGAGGGGGACGCGCATGACGATGCCGCGGCCCTCCTTGGTCACCTCGAGCGGGCCGTCGCCGGTCCTCGGCTTCATGGCCGCCATGCGGCATCCCCTTCCTCGTGTCGCGCTCACGGCGCGCCCAGCGGGCACGCAGCGTATCCGGTGACCATTATCGCGCCCGAGCTCGACGGGACGAAATGACCCGTGCGTCAGGCACACTGGCGGACGAACGGCATCACCCTCGGACGCCCTGCGGTTCGACACCCGGGACGCGCGAACGCAGGGAGGACGCACATGACGAGCGCGCCGGACACCGCCCGGGCGGCCGCCGAGGCCGGTCCCGTCGTGGTCACGGCCGACGGTGCCGTGACCACCGTGCGCCTCGCCCGGCCGGAGGCGATGAACGCGCTGGACGTCCCGACAAAGGTCGCCCTGCGTGATGCGCTGACCACGTCCGCCCAGGACGAGGAGGTGCGCTGCGTCGTCCTCACCGGCACCGGGCGCGCCTTCTGCGTGGGGCAGGACCTGCGCGAGCACGTCCGGCTCCTGGGCGAGGGCTCGAACGTCCTGGGGTCGACCGTGGCCGAGCACTACAACCCGATCGCGCTGACGCTGGCGACGATGCCGAAGCCGGTCGTGGCGGCGGTGAACGGCGTGGCGGCCGGAGCCGGCGCGGCCTTCGCGTTCGCGGCGGATCTACGCATCGTGGCGGAGTCAGGGGGCTTCAACCTCGCCTTCACCGGCATCGCCCTCTCGGCCGACTCGGGCTCGTCGTGGTGGCTGCCCCGGCTCGTCGGTGCTGCCAAGGCCAAGGAGCTGCTGCTCCTGCCGCGCACGATCGGGGCCCGCGAGGCCCTCGACCTGGGGCTGGCCACGGAGGTCGTGCCGGACGCCGACCTCGCCGACCGCGTCCGCGAGGTGGCGCAGCGGCTCGCGGCGGGGCCGACGGTCGCCTACGGCGCGGTGCGTCGGGCGGTCGCCTACTCCCTCGCGCACCCGCTCGAGGAGTCGCTCGCGCACGAGGGCGAGCTGATGGCGCTCACCGGCGCCACGGCGGACCACAAGGCCGCCGTCGCCGCGTTCCTCGCCAAGGAGAAGCCGGTCTTCGAGGGCCGCTGACCTCGCCGTCTCACCGCGGACGGGGAACGTGGCAGCCGGCGAGGTGGTCGTCCACCAGGCCGCAGGCCTGCATGGCGGCGTACGCGGTGGTGGGGCCCACGAACGCGAAGCCGCTGCGCTTGAGCGTTTTCGAGAGCGCCACCGACTCCGGCGTCGTCGCGGGCACCTCGCCCGGGCCCGGCCGGCGGTCCCGCGGCGGCGGGGCGAAGGACCAGACCAGGGCGTCGAGCCCGCCGCCGGCGTCCCGCAGCGCCACGGTCGCCCGGGCGTTCGTGACCGCTGCCTCGACCTTGGCCCGGTTCCGCACGATCCCGGCGTCGGCGAGCAGGCGCGCGACGTCGTCCGGGCCGTAGCGCGCCACGGCGTCGGGGTCGAAGCCGTCGAACGCGGCCCGGAAGCCCTCCCGTTTGCGGAGGATCGTCAGCCAGGACAGCCCGGACTGGAAGGCCTCGAGGGTGATCCGCTCGTAGAGGCCGCGGTCACCGTGCACCGGGCGGCCCCACTCCTCGTCGTGGTAGCGCAGGTACTCCGGCGCGCTGCCCGCCCACGAGCAGCGGGCCAGCCCGTCCTCACCGACCACCAGACCGGCCGTCACGCCAGCTCCCGCGCCATGGCCCGCAGGCTGCGGGTGAACGCGATGCGCCCGATGCGTCCGACGATCGCGCCGAACGGCCGGGTCAGCGCCACGGGTGTGATCTCGATCTCCTCGCTCCAGGTCACCCGGCTGCCGCCCGGTCGCTCGGCCACCTCGAACCACGCCTCGCCCAGGACGACCCGGCCCTGCTTGACGACACGACAGTGCCCCGGCGAGCCGGGTGCCGGTTCCGCCCACTCGACGACCTCCATCGGGTCGTCGAACCCGAGCGGTCCGACCCCGGTGCGGCCGACGAACCGGGCCCCGACCCCGGAGGCGGAGGGGGTGAGCACCCGGACGGTGGTCAACGGCACCCAGCGACCGTGCGCGGGCCAGTCGGTCAGGGTCTGCCAGGTGTGGGTGGGGGATGCGGGGGTGTCGACGACGGCGGTGAAGCGCGCCACTCAGCGGCTCCCGCCGCGATCGTTCTGGGTACCCGTGGGCGGCAGGAACGCGGCCTCGTCGTCGCGGCTCCGGTTCCGGCATCGGCTGCCGCCCCCAGAGCGACGTCTCGCGCGGCTCGAGACCGTCGTGCAGCAGCCGTCCGCCGGCGGTTCGGCGCAGCTCGGCCAGCTCCTCGTCGCGCACCTGCAGCTCCTCGGTGAGCCGGTCGAGGACGTCGTCGACCTCGTCCATCCGGTAGCCGCGCAGGGCCGGGGAGAAGCGCACCCGCTCCAGGTCAGGGACGCCGACACGTCCGGCCGGCAGACCCCGCCCGGGCAGCGACGACGAGGGCTCGTCGAGACCACCGGCGATCCGGCCCGCGGCGACCGCGGCGACGAGCCCGACCACCGCCAAGATCAGCAGGGTGAGCAGCAGCGTCACGACCCGATGCTCCCACGTCCGGCGCCGGTCGTCGCACGCGGCGAACGAGTGACGCACAGCGGTTCCGGCGCCGTTCTCGCAGCGTGCTCACAGCTTCGGGTGCCACGCTGGGCGCCATTCGGCGGTCCGTCGTGCCCGGGACCGCAGCGAGGGCATGGAGGTGCGATGAACTCGACGCGAACCCTGCTGGTGACGCTGACGGCGAGCGGGCTGCTCGTCGGCGCGGCGGCGACGGCCGGTCTGCTCACGGCCGGTACTGCCTCCGCGGCGGGGTCGGCGCCCGCCGCGACCACTCCGACCCCGGGCCCGTCACCGTCCTCCCGGGCGAGGGACCCGGTCGCCGGGGCGGTCCAGGTCCGCTCGGCGGCCCCGGCCGGCACGGCGGACCGGGCTTCGGTGGCCCGGGCGGCGGCGGACTGCGGGCGGCGGGCCAGGGCCCGGTGCTGCACGGCGAGTTCGTGACCGGCGGCCAGAACGGCGCCACCCGGACCGTCGTCGTCCAGAACGGCACCGTCAGCGCGAAGGACGGCTCGACCATCACCGTGACGAGCACGGACGGCTACAAGGTCGTCTGGACCCTCGACGACTCGACGAAGGTGCGGACCGGCTGGTCCCAGGGCGCGGTGAAGGACATCGCCCAGGGCGACACGGTGCTCGTCGAGGGCACGAAGTCGGGGTCGACGACGACGGCCGCGCTGGTCGCGGAGCGCCCGAAGGGTGCGGCTCAGCGCCCGAAGGGTGCGCCGTCGGCGCCGCCGAAGAGCCCGGGCAGCTCATCGAGCCCGGGCGGAGCCTGAGCCGTCAGGGCTCGGCCTCGAGCAACTCCTCGCTGACCTCGGCCGGGTCCGGCACGGAAGGCAGGCGGCGGAGCCCGTTCTCGACCGCGTCGAGCGCCTCGGTCACCGTCGACGTCCAGACCGCGTAGGCCTCGGCGCCCGGCCGCACGAACCCCTGCACGAGCAGCTTGTCGACCAGGTCGCGCAGCGCGGCGTAGACGCCGGTCGGGTCGAGGACGACGACGGGCTTGGCGTGCATGCCGAGGGTGCCCGCGACCCACACCTCGAGCAGCTCCTCCAGGGTCCCGAGACCGCCGGGCAGCGCGAGGAACGCGTCGGCCGCGGCGTCCATCCGGCCCTTGCGCTCGCGCATGTCACTGGTGACGACGAGCTCGTCGGCGTCCTCGTCGGCCACCTCCAGGCCGACCAGCGCCTGCGGGAGAACACCCAGGGTGTGCCGGCCGCCGGCCCGGACGCCGCGGGCGACCGCACCCATCATCGAGACCCGGCCGCCGCCGGAGGCGAGGTCGTGCCCGCGCCGCGCGATCTCGGCCCCGACCTCGGCGGCGAGCTCGACGTGGGCGGGGTGGATCCGCTCGGAGGACGAGCAGAAGACACAGATCCTGGCCATCGGCCGGCTCAGCTGGGCTCGGCGCCGGTCGCCGCCGTCGCCTGCGCCGAGTGCCGCTCGTGCGCGCGCTGGTCGCGGGAGTCGGCGAGCAGGGACACCGCCTCGTCGACGTCGTCGGTGACGATGAGCAGCTCGAGGTCCGGCGCGGAGATCATGCCCCGGGTGAGCACGGGGCCGCGGATCCAGTCGAGCAGCCCCTGCCAGTAGTCGCGGCCGAGCAGCACGATCGGGAACGACGTCACCTTGTGGGTCTGCACGAGGACCAGCGCCTCGAAGAGCTCGTCCAGGGTGCCGAAGCCGCCCGGCAGCACGACGAAGCCCTGGGCGTACTTGACGAACATGGTCTTGCGCGCGAAGAAGTACCGGAAGTTGACCGCGAGGTCGACCCACTGGTTGATCCCCTGCTCGAACGGCAGCTCGATGCCGAGGCCGACGGAGACCCCGCCGGCCTCGCCGGCGCCCTTGTTCGCGGCCTCCATCGCGCCCGGACCACCACCGGTGATGACGGCGAACCCGGCATGCACGAGGGCGGCGCCGAGGCGCTCGCGCCATCGCGTACTCGGGATGGTCCCGGGCCGTGCGGGCCGAACCGAAGACGCTGATCGCCGGCCCGAGCTCGGCGAGCGCACCGAAGCCCTCGACGAACTCGGACTGGATGCGCAGTACCCGCCACGGGTCGGTGTGCACCCAGTCGGTCGGTCCCCGGCCGTCGAGCAGCCGCTGGTCCGTCGTGGAACGCGGCACGAGGCTGCGGCGCAGCGTCACCGGGCCTTTGCGGTAGTCGCGGGCAGAACCCACCGGACCTCCTGAGGTCAAGGTTTCCTCCTTCCTCGGCGTCCGGGCGGGCCGACTGCAGCGACTGCAGCGCCGACGGGCGCGCCCCGACGCTACGGCCACCGACCGGCGCGGGCACGGCAACCGGGGCGGATCGGCACGCCATCGATCCGCCGGTCGGCCACCCCAGCATGGGGGTCACCTCGTCGTAGTCGCCGCCGACCCCTCGTCGTCGACACCTCGTGACCGTCCGTGGAACGTTCTCTCGACTCCGGTGGCGATCCTGAGGTGACCGGTGACGGCCGGTCACGCTCCTGACATGTCCTCGACGGCCGAGGGTAGGGTGCGGCTGTGCGCGGCTGGCCTGACGACGGGACGGGCGCCACGGTGCCCGAAGCCGACGTGGAAGCAGTCGTCGCCTGGGGCCGCTTCACCGACGCCGACGAGGCGTTGCAGCGGCTCGACCGCACGATGCCCGCACTGGAACGAGGCGTGGACCACCGGCCGCTGCTGCTGGCGCTGCACGGGCGGATCGTCCTCAGCAGGCTCGCCCGACGGCCCCTCGCGGAGGTCGTGGACGCCGCCGACGTCCTGGAGCGCGCCGCCCTGGAGCGGCGCGCCGGCGTCTGGGCGGCGGCCGCCATGGCGCTGCGGGCGCGTGCCCGCCTGGACGCCGGGGAGATCGGCCCCGCGATGGGCGACCTCGCGCGGATCCAGCTGGACCAGCTCGCACCCGCCGCGGACGATCGCCCGGGGCTGCTCCTCCTGGACGCCCTCGCCGGCGCCTACGCCCGGCTTCGGCTCGACGAACGGGTCGAGGACGTGCGCCGCCGGATCGAGGAGGGCGTGGCCGCGGCCCTGCCGCTCGACCGGGCCGTGCACTGGGCCTCGTGGAGCACCCAGCTCGCCGCCCGCGCCCTCGACCCGGTGGCCGCCGGGCGTGGGGAGCCCGACCAGTCGCTGCTCGAGCGGGCCCTCGCGGTGAGCACGCGGATCGAGGAGCTGCCCCGCTCGGTGGTGCCCGACCAGCTGCGCCGAGGCGTCCAGGGGGTGCGCGCCCTCGCGGCCGCCTACCGCGGGCGGCCCGTCGGAGGCGCTGCGCCTGCTCGGCCAGGACGCGTTCGGCGAGCCCAAGGACCTGCAGCCGCTGGAGCGGCAGATCGTCACGCTCGCAGCGATCCACGCCCACGCCCTGGTCGGTTCGGTCGCCACGGCGCGCAGTCTCGACGACGGGGCGATCCCGGCACCGGAAGGCCTGCCCCATCTCGTGCTCGACGCCTGCCGCGCCCGGGAGCGGCTGTGGCTCGAGACGCACGCCGGGGGCTCCGTCGTCCCCGTGCTCAGCCGGCTCGACGACGTGCTCGCCCGGATCGGCTGGCTCGGCATGGACCTCGTCGCGCAGACCGCGCGCCAGGTGCTCGAACACCAGGCCCTGCGGGTCGAGAGCCGCACGGACCCGCTCACGGGCGTGGGCAACCGCCGGGCGCTCGACGAGGAGCTGCGGCACATGCTGCGCTTCACGCCGATGCCGCTGGCGCTCGTGCTCGTCGACATCGACCGCTTCAAGCAGGTCAACGACGCGTTCACCCACGTCGTCGGCGACGAGGTGCTGCGCCGGGTCGCCGAGTGCCTGGGCCGGGAGCTGCGCGTCGGGGACCACCTGGCCCGGTACGGGGGCGACGAGTTCATCGCACTGCTGCCGCGCACCGGCGACCAGGAGGCCCGCCAGGTGGCGCAGCGGATGAGCGACGCCATCGCCCGGCTGCCCTGGGGCGAGCTCGCCGACAGCCTGGCCGTCGAGGTCAGCACGGGTTCCGCGGCGCTGTGGTCCCTGACCGGCCGCCGGCCGGACCGGGACGCGGAGAACCTCTTCCGGCGCGCCGACGAGGCCCTGCTGGAGGCGAAGCGTCGCCGCGCCGAGGGGACGGATCCCACGCCGCCGTGGCCGGCGCCGCGACGCCGGCGGCCCTCCGCCGTGGACGAACCCGGGCTCGTGCCGGCGGGCGGACCCGACCTCGCGCCCGACCAGGGCGCCGACCATTTTCCCGACGGGGAGGATCAGCCGGACCTCGGGCCCGGGCCCGGCGGACCAGCCGTCGCCTGCCCCGGCCCAGCCTCCGCGGCGTGAGCCCGCCGCCCACATCGCCGTCGGCGATCTGGCCTCGCACGGCCCGTACGGGCCGGACGTCAACGGCAACGACCCGGGCGGGTACTTCTCCGGTTCCGTGCCTGCCCTCGCCTCCGACCGGTCGCACTGGAGCGTCGCGACCGGCGAGCCCGATCCGGCCGGGACGACGGTCGGGGCGACCCCGCCCATCCCGGAGACGCGGTCGCGTCGCCGAGCCACGGTCATCGACCTCAGCGGCGCCTCGACCACGCGGACCCCGTTCGGCTGATCCGCGCCGAGCGGCCGGCCGGCCCCGGCTCAGCCGAGCCAGCGGAGCAGGGCCTGCTCGCACCCTCGCAGCTGCGCCACGGGCACGCGCTCGTCGTCGGCGTGCGCCACGCTCGGATCGCCCGGGCCGAAGTTGACGGCCGGGACGCCGAGGGCGCTGAACCGGGCGACATCCGTCCAGCCGTACTTCGCGGACGGCTGCGATCCGATCGCGGCGACGAACGCCGCCGCGGCCGGCCGGTTCAGCCCGGGACGCGCCCCGTCGGCGGCGTCGACGATCTCGACCTCGTAGCCGTCGAACACCTCGCGCACGTGCTCGCTCGCGACGCTGACGTCCTTGTCCGGGGCGAAGCGGTAGTTGACGACGACCCGGCACTCGTCCGGAATGATGTTGCCGGCCACACCGCCCGAGATCATGACCGCGTTGAGGCCCTCCCGGTAGACGAGGCCCTCGACCTCGACCTCGCGCGGCTCGTACGCCTGCAGGCGTGCCAGCACCCGGCCGGCCTCGTGCACGGCGTTGCGGCCACGCCACCAGCGCGCGGAGTGGGCCGCGAGGCCGTGGGTCGTCACCTGCGCGCGCAGCGTGCCGTTGCAGCCACCCTCGATCCCCGCCGCCGTGGGCTCCAGGAGCACGGCGAAGTCGCAGGTGATCCAGTCCGGGTGGTTCCGGGCGAGGCGGCCGAGGCCGTTGCTGGCGGCGTCCACCTCCTCGTGGTCGTAGAACACGAACGTCACGTCGCGGCTCGGGCCGGCGAGCGCCGCCGCGACCTTCAGCTGCACGGCGACACCGCCCTTCATGTCCGCGGTGCCGCGGCCCACGAGCTCGCCGTCGCCGTCGGCGTCCCCGGTCAGGCGCACCGGCAGGTTGTCCGCGACGGGCACGGTGTCGAGGTGGCCGGCGAGCACGACGCGCTCGGGCCGCCCCAGCGACGTCCGCGCGACGACGGCGTCACCGTCCCGCAGGACCTCCAGGTGCGGCAGCCGGCGCAGCGCCGCCTCCACGGCGTCGGCCAGCGGGCCCTCGTTGCCGCTCACGGACTCCACGTCGCAGAGCGCGCGGGTCAGCTCGACGACATCCGCGCCGAGGTCGAGGTCGACGGCGGAACGGCGGCGCAGACCGGCAGGCGTCATGCCCCGAGCCTACGAGGACGGCTCGCCCGGGGCCGGACCCCGCACCCCGGCACCAGCGCAGGGGCCCGACGCCGCCCGCATCGGCCTGCCCGGGGCCGTGGAACCGGGCGCCGCACCCCGCACACTCGCGATTCGAACATGTGTTCGACCCTACTCCTCCCGCGTGCGCCGGGGGAACCGACGCGGGGCTCCTGTGGACAACCTGGGGAGTCGGCCACGTCGGCCGGACGGCGGGACGGGTACGCCTAGTCTGGGCTCCATGACCGACGCGAGCACCGGGGCGACCGCGGGGGACGGAGTACGCACCGCATGGGGCTACGGCCTGGCGACGATCACTGACGACGGCACGACCTTGGACACCTGGTACCCCGACCCCCGGCTCGGGTCGACACCGCCGGACGGACCGCCCGAGGGCGTCCCCGCCGAGCTCACCGCGCTCGAGGGCGAGGACCCGCAGCGCGGCGTCCGCACCGTCGTCGTCCGTACCCTGATCGACCTCGACGCACCGCCGGCCGACGCCGCTGACGCCTACCTGCGCCTGCACCTGCTCTCGCACCGTCTGGTGCGGCCCCACGGTCTCGACCTCACCGGCGTCTTCGGCGTCCTCGCCAACGTGGTCTGGACGAACCACGGCCCGTGCGCGGTGGACGACTTCGAGCGCACCCGGCTCCGCCTGCTCACCGGTGCGCGTACCAAGGGCCGGGTCGAGGTCTTCGGCGTCGACAAGTTCCCGCGGATGACCGACTACGTCGTCCCCGCCGGGGTCCGGATCGCGGACGCCGACCGCGTCCGGCTCGGCGCCCACCTCGCGCCCGGCACCACGGTCATGCACGAGGGCTTCGTCAACTACAACGCCGGCACCCTGGGGACGTCGATGATCGAGGGCCGGATCTCCGCCGGGGTCGTCGTCGGCGAGGGCTCGGACGTGGGCGGCGGCGCGTCCGTCATGGGCACGCTCTCGGGCGGCGGCACCCACGTCGTCTCCATCGGACGCCGGTGCCTGGTCGGCGCCAACGCCGGCATCGGGATCAGCCTGGGGGACGACTGCGTCGTCGAGGCGGGGTGCTACGTCACGGCCGGCACGAAGCTGCGGCTCCTCCCCGAGGACCGGTTCGTCAAGGCGGCCGAGCTCTCCGGCGCGTCCGGCCTGCTGTTCTGGCGGAACTCGGCGACCGGGGCGGTCGAGGCACGCCCCCGGGGAGGCCGTTCCGTGGAGCTCAACGAGGCGCTGCACGCGAACGCCTGAGGACGTGACCGATCCCATGACCACGACGACATCGCCCCGCACGCCCGCCTCGGCCCCGCGTCGCAACCGCCGCGGCCGGGGCCGGCCCTGGCTGGCCACGCTCCTCGTCGTCCTGCTCGTCGCGGGCGCGGCGGGCTGGATCTGGTGGCGCGGTTCGATCGGCACGCTGCCGATCCGCCCGCACTGCACGGCCACGGCGCAGGGCAACAGCACCGATCTCGACCCGGAGCAGGCCGGCAACGCCGCGATCATCGCCGGTGCCGCCGTCAAGCGCGGGTTGCCCGCCCGCGCGGCCACCATCGGCATCGCGACAGCGCTGCAGGAGTCCAAGCTCGTCAACGTCACCGGCGGCGACCGCGACTCGCTGGGGCTGTTCCAGCAGCGGCCCAGCCAGGGCTGGGGCACGCCGGCCCAGATCCGCGACCCGGTGTACGCGACGAACGCGTTCTACGACGTGCTCGTGAAGATCGAGGGGTACCAGGACCTGCCGATCACGACGGCGGCGCAGAAGGTGCAGCGGTCCGCCTTCCCGGCGGCGTACGCCGAGCACGAGCCCGAGGCGCGCGTCCTGGCGTCCGCGCTGACCGGCTACTCCCCCGCCGGTCTGACGTGCGTGCTGACCCGCGTCGACGGCGCCCCGGGCCGCCCGGCGGACGTCGTCGCCGCGGCGTCCCGGGAGATCGGCGCTCGCGGCACGGTCGAGGGTTCGTCGGTGCGGTTCACGCCGACCGGGAGGACGGCGACGGCGACCGCCTGGGCCGTGGCCCAGTGGGCGGTCGCACGCGCGGACGGCCTGAAGGTGACGTCGGTGCAGACGGCCGGCCAGCGCTGGGACCGGGACCGGCCCGACCGCGGCTGGACCCGCAGCTCCACCGCCCCGGCCGCGGGCACCGTCGTCGTCGGCCTGGGCTGACGCGCCCCGCGAGCCCCGCCGGAGGTCAGCGGCGGTCGAGCGGCGCGTACGAGCGCTCGGTCTCCCCCACGTAGATCTGCCGCGGACGACCGATCTTCGTCGCCGGGTCGGCCATCATCTCGCGCCACTGCGCGATCCAGCCGGGCAGCCGGCCGAGCGCGAAGAGCACGGTGAACATCTTCGTCGGGAAGCCCATGGCCTTGTAGATGAGCCCGGTGTAGAAGTCGACGTTCGGGTAGAGCTTGCGCTCGACGAAGTAGTCGTCGGAGAGCGCGATCTCCTCCAGCCGCATGGCGATGTCGAGGAGCTCGTCACGCCGGCCGAGGCTGCCGAGGATCTCGTCGGCCGTCTTCTTGATGATCGCGGCCCGCGGGTCGTAGTTCTTGTAGACGCGGTGCCCGAAGCCCATGAGCCGGACGCCGCCCTCCCTGTTCTTGACCTTGCGCACGAAGGTGTCGACGTCGTCGTCGCTCGTGCGGATCTGCTCGAGCATCTCGAGCACCGCGGAGTTCGCGCCGCCGTGCAGGGGGCCGGACAGCGCGTGGATGCCGGCGGAGACGGAGGCGAACAGGTTCGCCTGGCCCGACCCGACCAGCCGCACCGTCGAGGTCGAGCAGTTCTGCTCGTGGTCCGCGTGGAGGATGAAGAGCAGGTCCAGCGCCCGCGTCATCGCCGGGTCGACGTCGTAGGGCTCGGCGGGGAAGCCGAACGTCAGCCGGAGGAAGTTCTCGACCAGGCCCAGGCTGTTGTCCGGGTAGAGGAACGGCTGGCCCACCGACTTCTTGTACGCGTACGCGGCGATCGTCGGCACCTTGGCCATGAGGCGGATCGTCGACAGCTCGATCTGGTCGATGTCCCGGATGCTCAGGCTGTCCTGGTAGAAGGTCGACAGCGCCGAGACCGCCGAGGAGAGCACCGGCATCGGGTGCGCGTCGCGGGGGAAGCCGTCGAAGAACCGCTTGAGGTCCTCGTGGAGCAGGGTGTGCCGGCTGATCCTGTTCGTGAAGTCCTCGAGCTGCGTCGCCGTCGGCAGCTCGCCGTAGATCAGCAGATAGCTGACCTCGAGGAAGCTGCTGTGCTCGGCGAGCTGCTCGATGGGGTAGCCGCGGTACCGGAGGATGCCCTCGTCGCCGTCGATGTAGGTGATCGCGGACGTCGTCGCCGCCGTGTTGACGAAACCGGGGTCGAGCGTGACGTACCCGGTCGCGGACAGCAGCTTGGAGACGTCGATGCCGTCGTTGCCCTCGGCCGCCGGCACGATCGGCAGGTCGAGCGCGCCGCCGGGGTGCTGGAGGGTCACCTTCTGGGCCACCTGCTCGTCAGTCATGCAAGGCTCCTGTGCTCTGGTGCCGGTCGGGCGGCCACCTCGTGGGCGCTGCCCCCGCCGGATGCGGTCCCGCTCGCTGCAGGGTTCACGCTACCCGCAGGTAGCGATCGTGCCAGCCTCAGGTCGGGTCCGCCCCGCCCGGGCCCAACCGCTGCGCCAGCTGCGCACACGCCTCGTCGGACGCGGTCAGGGCGACCCGGACGTGACGGGCGCCGGCCGGGCCGTAGAACTCGCCGGGAGCCACGAGAACGCCGCGTTCGGCGAGCCGGGCGACGGTCTGCCAGCACGGCTCGTCGCGGGTCGCCCACAGGTACAGCCCGGCCTCGGAGTGGTCGATGCGGAAGCCCGCGGCCTCCAGCGCGGCGCGGACGACGTCCCGTCGCGCCCGGTACCGCTCGCGCTGCTCGGCGACGTGCGCGTCGTCGGTCAGGGCGGCCCGCAGGGCGACCTGCACCGGCCAGGGCACGATCATGCCGGCGTGCTTGCGGACCTCGAGCACCGCCCGGACGATCACGGGGTCACCCGCGACGAAGGCCGCCCGGTAGCCGGCGAGGTTGGACTGCTTGGACGCCGAGTAGACGGCGAGCAGGCCCTCGTGCGAGCCGCCGCAGACCCGCGGATCGAGGATGCTCGGCACCTCGGCGCCGCCCCACCCCAGTTCGGCGTAGCACTCGTCGCTCGCGACGACGGCGCCGACCGACCGTGCCCACGCGACGACCTTGGCGAGGTGCTCGACGCCGAGCACCCGCCCCGTCGGGTTCGATGGCGAGTTCACCCAGACCAGCCGCACCCGGTCCGCCCGCGGACCGACCTGCGCCGTTCCGTCCGCGGCCAGCGGCGTCGCGCCGGCGAGCCGGGCCCCGACGTCGTAGGTCGGGTAGGCGATCTCCGGGTGGACGACGAGGTCGCCGGGGCCGAGCCCGAGCAGGGTGGGCAGCCACGCGACGAGCTCCTTCGAGCCGATCGTCGGCAGCACCCCGTCGGGGTCGACGTCCGGGCACCCCGCGCCGGCGCGCGAACCAGGCCGCGACGGCCTCGCGGAGCGCCGGCGTGCCGTAGGTCTGCGGGTAGCCCGGCGCGTCGGACGCCGACTCGAGCGCGGCGCGGACGACGGCGGGCGTGGGGTCCACCGGCGTCCCGACGGACAGGTCGACGATCCCGCCGGGGTGCGCCCGCGCGGTCGCCGCGGAGGGCGCCAGCCGGTCCCAGGGGAAGTCCGGCAGCGCCAGCCGGCCCGCGCCGGTGCCGGCGGGGCGCGCCACGGTGCTCAGCTGTCGTGCTCCTGCGGCGGCAGAGCGATGATCAGCGGGTGGTCCTTCGGGATGAGCCCGAGCTTGGCGGCGCCGCCGGGCGAGCCGAGGTCGTCGAAGAACTCGACGTTCGCCTTGTAGTAGTCCTTCCACTGGTCGGGGACGTCGTCCTCGTAGTAGATCGCCTCGACCGGGCAGACCGGCTCGCAGGCGCCGCAGTCGACGCACTCGTCCGGGTGGATGTACAGCGACCGCTCGCCCTCGTAGATGCAGTCGACGGGACACTCCTCGATGCAGGCCTTGTCCTTGAGGTCGACGCAGGGCTGGGCGATGACGTACGTCACGGCTGGTCCTCCTGTGGGGCTGGTCGCCCCCTAGTATCCCCGACATCCGGGGCCGAGACCGTCGAGGGGTCCGGAGGAGGGAATCACCGGTGGAACGCCCGCCCGACCCGTGGCCCGGGCGCGTCGGCCAGCGCGTCGTCGTGCGGCGGCGGCTGCCGGACGGTTCGGCCACCGACGTGGTCGGCCCGCTCCTCGGCGCCGACGACATCGCCCTCACCGTCGCGGGCCGGGCGGGCGAGGTGAGGATCCCGCGGGCCGACGTCGTCGTCGGCAAGGTGGTGCCGCCCCGGCCGGCGCGTCCGGCGCCGCCGCACCGCGCGCTCGCGGCGGCGGACCTCGAGCACGTGGCGTCGCTGCACTGGCGGGCCCCCGTCGCGGAGCCGCTGGGCGGGTGGCTGCTGCGCTCCGCCGAGGGTTTCACTCATCGCGCGAACTCCGTGCTGGCCGCCGGCCCGCCCGGTCTCGAGCTCGCCGAGGCCGTCGATCGCGCCCGCGCCTGGTACGTCGGCGCGCGGCCGGCCGGCCCTGGCCGGCCTGGCCCGCCCCACCTCGGGCGCCGTCGCGCCGCCGGACGCCGCCCAGCTCGCCGAGATCGCCGCGGCCTTCGCGGCAGCCGGCTGGGCCGTGATCCCCAGGCGCGGCGCGTTCGTCCTCACCGCGGCGACGGCAGCCCTGATCGCCGCTCCCGCCGAGCCGCCACCGGGACTGGCCGTCCGGCTCGACCCGGAGCCGGACGCCGGATGGCTCGGGCTCTACCACTACCGGGGCGAGCCGCTCCCCCCGATCGCGACGACGCTGCTGCTCTCCGCGCCGGAGCAGGTCTTCGTCTCGGTGGTCTCCGAGACGGACGGCGGCCGCACCGTCGCGGTCGGCCGGGGGTCCGTGGGCGGCGGGTGGGCCGGCGTCACGGCGGTCGAGGTGGACGCCGGCCACCGGCGGCGCGGCCTCGCCCGCCTGGTCCTCGCGCGGATCGCCGGCTGGGCGGCCGAGCGCGGCGCCCGGTCGACGTTCGTGCAGGTCGGCGAGACGAACGAGGTCGCCGTCCGGCTGTACGAGTCCGCCGGCTTCGCCCACCACCACCGGTACGACTACTGGACGGGCGCAGCGGTGGCCGAGGTCAGCGGAGCCGGATCGCGGGCGGTGTAGGTCTCGACGAAGAACCCGAGCACCGGCGGAGTGGACCGCCGCGAGTGGACGAAGTCGGTCGTGGCCGAGGGACGCCCGGTCTCGAAGGTGATCGTGACCCCGTCGTCGTCCGGGTGGTTCGGGTCGTAGATCCGAAGGGTCGTCCGCGCTCCGGCGTCCTCGTAGCCATACGCGAGCACCTGATGGTTGCGGCCGAGGTCGTTCGGGTTCGAGCTGTGCGTCTGCACGAGCCCGAGCGGGCAGGGGTGCCCGCCGTCGATCGTCGTGCGCAGCTTCGGCAGCTCCTCCCGGATCGTCCGCCACGAGGTGCCGCGCGGCCCGAACCACAGGTCATGGGTCGGCAGGTTCATCCACGCGTAGAACTCCAGGACGCCGCTCGGCAGCGAGAAGCTGTCCAGGAGCCGGGCGACCAGGTAGCGGAACGCCGGCGAGCCGGGCTCGGGGTTCGAACCGGAGTCGGGAGGCAGCGTGCGGGCCTCGAACAGGTCGCGGACGGCGAAGGACATCCCGCCGCAGAGTCCGTTCGCGGCGTTGCCCACCGGGATCACCCCGAGCGGCGTCGGGACGTTCAGGTCCGGGACCGGGGGCCAGGAGTTCGGGTAGTGCAGGCCGTTGCGGCTCGCGAGAAACGACAGCGTTCCCATCGTCCCCTCCTCGGGCGACGCCGGCGCGTGCCGGCGTCTGGAGGAGGGTCGACGCGCCTGGCTGATACCAGGAACGGCCGGCTCAGGGCCGGGCGCCGAGCACCCGGTACCCGCTGCGGTGGTAGAGCAGCGACCCCGGCGACTCGTCGCCCAGCCCGACGCCGACGACCTCACCGACGACGATCGAGTGGTCGCCCCCCGGGTGCAACGCCTGCGTGCGGCACTCGAGCCAGGCGACGGACTGGTCGAGCAACGCCGCCCCGGTCACCGGCCCGCGGTGGAACGGCACCCGGTCCAGCTGCCCGTGCAGCGGGCGGCCGCGGGTCGCGAGCCAGGCGGCGGCCGGGCGCGCGGTGGCGTCGAGGATGCTCACCGCCCACGCCCCGGCCGAGGTGATCGCGTCGTGGAACCGGGCCTCGGTCTCCACGCAGACGAGCACGAGCAGCGGATCGAGCGAGACCGACGTGAAGGCGTTCGCCGTCATGGCGTGGTCGAGGCCGGCGTCGACCGCGGTGACGACGCAGACGCCCGTCGCGAAGCGGCCGACCGCACGGCGGAAGCTCTCGACCGTGGCCGGCCGATGCTCGTCGCCCTCCCGCGAGACCTGGTCCGCGTCCCGCGGGGTCGCGTTCGCGGTCATGCTGGCGAGGCTACGCGCTCCCCTGGACGGCTGCCGTTCGGGCCGCCGTGGCCTGGAGCACATCGGTGATCTCCGAGCCGATGAGCTCGTGCCGCTCCAGCAGGGCGTCCCGCAGCGCCGCGACGAGGTGCCGGTTCGCCTCGAGCAGGGTCCGGACGGCCTGCTGCTGCTCGTGCAGGAGCTCCTCGACCATGCGCCGGCCGGCCGCGTCCGCGAGCACCCGGCCGACGAGCCCGGGGTCGGACAGGCTCGAGCCCTGGACCGCAGAGAACGACACGAGGGTGCCCGCCATGCCGGCCTGGCCGACCATCTGGGCGGCGACCCCGGTCGCGTAGGCCAGGTCCCCGCCCGGGCCGGTGGACACGTCCCCGAAGAACAGCTCCTCGGCCACCTGCCCCCCGAAGGCGATCCGGACCAGCCCGAGCAGCTCCTGGCGTCCGCGGGTGTAGACGTCCTCGCGGTCCCCGTGCGCGAGCAGGCCGAGCGCGCCCGCCCGCTTGACGATCGTCAGGATCTCCAGGCGACGCTCGGGCGCGACGAGCCAGGCGACCACGGCGTGACCGGCCTCGTGGGTGGCGATCAGCCGCTTCTCGTGCTCGGTGTACCCGACCGGCTGGCCCAGCCCGACCTCGCCCACCAGTCGCGCCTGCTCGACGTCCTCCCAGGACATGCCGGCCCCGCCGCGCCGGAGGGCATGGACCAGCGCCTCGTCCAGCAGATGCTCGATCTTGACCGGCGTGTAGCCCTGGGTGATCCCGGCGAGGGCGTCCCGGCGCTCGGGGTCGTCGAGCACGGCCTCGTGCGCCTTCCGGGCGAGGAAGTGATCGATCAGCTGCCGGCGGCCGGTCTTGTCGGGGGGGTCGAAGGTCAGCCGCCGGTCGAACCGGCCGGGCCGCAGCAGCGCCGGATCGAGGCTGTCCGCCCGGTTGGTCGCGGCGATGAGGAGGATGTCGGCCGGCTCCGGACGCGGCCGGGGCAGCTGCCGGGTCGCCGGTAGCAGCAGGTTGGCGGCGTCGACGGCGGCGCTGCGGGCGCGCTGCCAGCCGGTCGGGGTGTCGAAGGACTGCATCTGCACGAGGAGTTCGTTGACGACGCCGCCGACGCCCTCGCTGATCCCGGCGCGGTCGACGACGACGGCCCCCACCGGCGCGGGGGCCGACGGCAGCCCGACGAGGCCGCCGCAGGTCAGCGGGGTCAGGGGGGTCAGACCGGCGGGAGCCGGTGACGCGGCGAGGCCGCCCCGCGTCACGGCGATCGCGTCGATCTCCTCGATGAACCCGATCGCCCCGCCCTCGGCGCGCGCCGCCCGGCGCAGGGCCCGGAAGTAGGCGCGGATCTTGCGTGCCGTGGCGCCGTAGTACATGGACTGGAAGGCGGTCGCGGACACGTAGAGGAACGGCACTCCCGCCTCCGCCGCCATCGCCTTGGCCAGATGCGTCTTGCCGGTGCCGGGCGGGCCTTCGAAGAGCAGGCCGCGACGCGGGGTGCCACCCATCTCCCGCCGGAACGTCCGGCCGCCGAGGAACAGGTCGAGGGAACGCAGGACGTCCTCCCGAACGACGTCGATGCCGACCACGTCAGCCATCCGGACGTCGATCTGCTCGGCGCGGAACACCACGTGGGGCGACCGGCCCGACGCCAGCGTCGTCCCGAGCAGGACGGCGATGAGCAGGACGAAGAAGGCCCCGGACTCGAGGTAGAGCGGGTCGACACCGGCCAGGGACACGGTCGGCAGACCGGCGCCGGCCGCGAACCGGACGTCGAGCCACGCGATGACCACCGCGACCACCGCCAGCACCCAGCCCAACCGGCGCCGGCGACGGCGCTCCCGGGCCGCCGCCACGTCGATCCCCGGCAGCCTTCCGATCCCGCCCAGCCCCGACGTCACCGTCAGCCTCCTCGCCGCTCCCTCGCGTCCCAGCCCCTCGCCGCAGCCTGCCTGTGAGGGACGGCGGCGGGCGGCCGAGCGGCCGACGAGTCAGCCGCCGGAGGAGACAGAACCGCCCGGGGAGCCGAAGAGGGTGGCGGACCGTGATCGATCCGTCACGTCATTCCGTGCCGGCGAAGAGGTCTGTCTCGCGGCCGTCGGCGTCCCGGGGTCCTCCGGGGGTTCCCTGGACGAGCCGGTAGAACTCGATGCCGACGACGGGTTGGCGTGCGCCGTCACCGACGAGCACGGTGTCCCCCTCGACGGTGACCTGGGTCGCGTGGGCGTGCAGCGCGGCGACCTTGGCGTCCAGCCAGGAGCTGCCGTCGATCACGGTGGTCACGAGGTCGTCGGGGACGACCATCGGCGGGAGCGGGCCGTCGGGGGTCCAGCCCGCGGGCGCGCCCTCGGTGCCGGCGAGCTCCCGGAGGGCGGCGCGCACCATTCCCTCGGGGAGCGCGTTCCAGTAGATCTTGGGGATCCGCCAGCCTGCGCCCCCGGGACCGTCCCGCGCCGCGAGCTCGGCGCCGCGCATCGCGACCCGGTGGGCCTGCACATGATCAGGGTGCCCGTACCCGCCGCCGGGCTCGTAGGTGACGAGGACCTGCGGGCGCAGCTGCCGGACGACGACGGCGACGCGGGCGGCTGCGGCGTCGACATCGACCCGGGAGAAGGCGTGCGGCCCGGTGTCGGGGGCGGCGACGGCGCGGTGCTCGTCGTCCCAGGCCATCCCCGAGTCGCGGTAGAGCACCGGGCCGGGGTCGTCCGGCAGCGGCACGCTGTCGAGGAACCGGTGGTCCCGGACGCCGAGCGCCGCCATCGCCGCGGCAAGCTCGGTCTCCCGGTGGGCTCCGAGCCGGTCCTCCCGGTGCGCGGCGAGGTGTTCGAGCTCCGGCACCAGGACCAGGCCCTCCTCACCCCGGGTGCAGGTGAGCAGGGTGACGTGCACGCCCTCGGTGGCGTAGCGCGCCATGGTCGCGCCGTTGCCGAGCGTCTCGTCGTCGGGGTGCGCGTGGACCAGCAGCAGCCGCCGGGGTTCGGCCTCCGTCACTCGCCGGCGACCGCGACCGGAACGCCCGTCGGGTCACCGATCTCCTGCGGGAAGTGGCACGCGACCTGGTGCGCGGGGGTGATCTCCCGGAGCACCGGGACCTCGTCGGCGCACTTCTGCTGCGCCTTCCAGCAGCGGGTGCGGAACACGCAGCCGGACGGCGGGTTGCTCGGGCTGGGCAGGTCGCCCGTGAGCAGGATGCGCTGGCGGCCGTGCTGCTTCTCCGGGTCCGGCACGGGTACGGCGGAGAGGAGCGCCGTCGTGTACGGGTGGCGGGGCTGGGCGTAGAGCTCGTCGCGCTCGGCGAGCTCCATGATCTTGCCGAGGTACATGACCGCGACCCGGTCGCTGATGTGCCGGACGACGGACAGGTCGTGCGCGATGAACAGGTAGGCCATCCCGAACTCCTCCTGCAGGCTCTCCAGCAGGTTGATGACCTGCGCCTGGATGGAGACGTCGAGGGCCGAGACCGGCTCGTCGCAGACGATGAGCCTGGGCCGCAGCGCGATCGCCCGGGCGATGCCGATGCGCTGCCGCTGCCCGCCGGAGAACTCGTGCGGGTAGCGGTTGTAGTGCTCGGGACTCAGGCCGACCCGGTCGAGGAGAGCCTGCACCTCCGCCTTGATCCCCCCCGGCGGGGTGATGCCCTGGATGTGGAACGGGGCGCTGACGATGGTGCCGATCGTGTGCCGCGGGTTCAGCGACGAGTACGGGTCCTGGAAGATCATCTGCATTTCGCGGCGTAGCGGCCGGACCTCGGAGTCCTTGATGGTCGCCAGGTCGCGGCCGTTGAACCGGACGTGCCCGGCGGTCGGGTCCAACAGGCGCGTGATGGCCCGCCCGGCAGTCGACTTTCCGCAGCCGGACTCGCCCACGAGCCCGAGCGTCTCGCGCTCGTGGATCGCGAACGAGATCCCGTCGACGGCCTTCACCGCGCCGATCTGACGCTGCAGGAGCCCGGCCTTGATCGGGAAGTGCATCTTGAGCTCGTCGACCTCGAGCAGGGTCGTCGTCGACGTGGAGGACGCGACCGTCGGGGCGGACGCGGCGCCCGGCTCGGGGACGGACTGCCGCGTCCATTCGGTCGACTCAAACGCGGACACGGAGCTCCTCTCGGCGGCTGCCGGATGTGCCGGTGGACACGGACGCACTCACAGCAGCGGCTTGATCTGTTCGACGAAGACCTGCCGGCGGACCGGAGGCGCGATGTGGCAGCGGACGGAGTGCCCGAGCTCCGCCTCGAGCAACTCCGGGCGTTCGTCGTAGCAGGCGTTCCCCTCGACGTACTTCTTGTACCGGCAGCGCGGGTGGAACACACAGCCGCTCGGCAGGTTGACGAGCGAGGGCGGCGAGCCGGCGATCGGCTCGAGGCGCTCCTGCCGGTCGCGGTCGAGCCGAGGCATGGAGCCGAGCAGGCCCCAGGTGTAGGGCATCTGCGGGCTCGCGAACGCCATCTCGCACCGAGGCGTGCTCGACGCAGCGACCGCCGTACATGACGACGACGTCGTCCGCCATCTCCGCCACGACGCCCAGGTCGTGCGTGATGAGGATGATCGCGGAGTTGAACTCGCGCTGCAGGTCCTTCATGAGCTCGAGGATCTGCGCCTGGACGGTCACGTCGAGCGCCGTGGTGGGCTCGTCCGCGATGAGCAGCTTGGGGTCGCACACCAGTGCCATCGCGATCATGGCGCGCTGCCGCATGCCGCCGGAGAACTCGTGCGGGTACTGGTCGAACCGCTTGTCCGGGTTCGGCACGCCGACCCGCTCCAGCATCTCGATCGAGCGCTTCTTGGCCTCGCCCTTGGAGACCTTGTTGTGCGTCCGGTAGGCCTCGGCGATCTGCGCGCCGACCTTGTAGTACGGGTGCAGCGACGACAGCGGGTCCTGGAAGATCATCGCCATCTTCTCGCCGCGCAGGGGCCGCATCTCCTCGTCGCTGAGACTGACCAGCTCCTGACCGTCGAACCAGACCTCGCCCGAGACGCGGGCCCGACCGCCCTTGTGCAGGCCCATGATCGCCTGGCTCGTCACGGATTTGCCGGACCCGGACTCGCCGACGATCGCCATCGTGCGGCCCGGGTCGAGGCCGAACGACAGGTCGTTGACGGCGTGGACGACGCCGTCCTCGGAGGGGAACTCCACGGTGAGGTTGCGGACCTCGAGGAACCGCTCGGTGGCGTAGCCCGTGGCCGTTCCCGAGGCACTCCCCATGACCTCGGAGTTGCCGACCGGACCCACCTCGCGTGTCACGAAAGCCTCACTCTCGGGTCGACCACCACGTAGAGGATGTCGACGACGATGTTGGCGACGACGATGAACAACGACCCCAGAATTGTGACACCCATGATGACAGGCAGGTCCTGGGCCTGGATCGCCTGCAACGACAACAGTCCGACACCCGGGTAGCTGAACACCGATTCGGTGACGATGGCACCGCCGAGCAGGGCACCGAGGTCGAGACCGGCGATCGTGACGATCGGGGTCAGCGCCGCCCGGAGGGCGTGCTTGACCGTGACCGTGCGACCCGGCAGTCCCTTGGCGCGGGCGGTCCGGATGTAGTCCTCGCCCATGATCTCCCGGACGTTCGCCCGGGACAGCCGCGCGTACAGCGCGGCGTACGTGAGCGCGAGGGTGATCCACGGCAGGATCAGGTTCGCGAACCACTGCTCAGGGTTCTCCTGGAACGGCACGTAATGGAGGTCGGGGAACCAGCGCAGCGCCGCCGGCCCGTAGCTGAACGTGTACTGCAGGAGCATTCCGGTGAAGAACACCGGCAGGGACACCCCGACCAGCGCGAAGACCATCCCGCCGCGGTCGAGGACGCTGCCGGGTCGGAGCGCCGAGACCACGCCGATCAGCAGGCCGCCCGTGATCCACAACACGAAGGCGCCGAGGGCGAGCGAGATCGTGACGGGCAGTGCGCCCAGGAGCATCTGCGTCACCGGCTCCTGCACGCGGAACGAGTAGCCGAGACACGGAGCGGCACAGGAGACGGTGTCGACCCCGTCGGTGTAGCTCCGCCCGACGAGGATGCCCTTGATCCACGTGCCGTACTGCACGGGGAGGGGCTGGTCGAGCCCGAGCGCACGGTCGACGGCCGCGACGGCGGCCGGGGTCGTGTTCTTCCCGGTGTAGAGGTAGGCCGGATCCGCACCCGTGATCTTGGGCCCGATCTGGAAGATCAGGAAGGTCACGACACTGACCAGGAAGATGACCAGGACACCGCCGAGGACGCGGCGCACGAGAAATGTGATCATTTCTTGCCGGACAGCGGCTGGTGCCGGGAGGTCATCCCGGCACCAGCCGCCGCGTCGGCGTTCACCTGCCTCGCTGGTTGTTCCGTGCGGTTGCCGGCCGGCAGCCGCTCGATCGTCGCGTCGGGGTTACTTCAGACCGACGTTGACGATGTCGTAGTAGCTGCCGGTGCCCTTCTGCATGTAGATGTTCGCCAGCTTGGGGTTGCGGACGAAGAGCGCCTTGTTGTCGTTGTACGGCAGGTACACCGCGTTGGCCATGACGGCGTCGTTGATCTGCTTCTCGATGCCGGCCTGCTGGTCGATCGGTGCCTTGAGGGACTGGTCGATCAGCCCGTTGACCTTCGGGTCGTTCAGCGACGCGTAGTTGCTGTTACCCGAGGGCAGGATGGTCCGGCCGTCGACGATCGACTTCCAGTAGCCGTAGGACAGCGGGAAGTCCGGCGCCCAACCGGCCCACGCGATGCCGATCTTCTGGTTGACGATGTTCTTCGGCGAACCGATGCCCGTCGAGTAGTACGACGAGGAGTCGAGCTGCAGACCCGACACCTGGATCCCGACCCGGCTGAGCGCCTGCTGCACCGCGCTGAACTCCAGCGTCGCCCGGCCACCACCGGACTGGTAGGCCATCTTCAGCGGGAACCCGTTCGGCTGCCCGCAGGCCGCCAGCTCCGACTTGGCCTTGGTCAGGTCACCGGTGTTGTCCGCGCCCGACGGGTAGGGGTTCGTCGCCTTGTCGTAGCCCGGCACGGTCGTAGCGCTCATCGTCCCGGTGATGTCACCACCGTAGGACCCGCCGTCGGCCTTGTTCAGGTCGGCCTTGTTCATGGCGTAGAACACGGCCTGACGGCAGTGGATGTTGTTCAGCGGCGGCACCGACTGCATGACGGCGAAGTAGAACGTGTACCCGCCGGACACGTCGTCGGAGTTCGCCTTGAGCTTCGGGTCGGCGATGACCTTGCCCTGCTGGGTCTGGCCGACACCGTTGTCGACCTCGAAGTCGTACTGCCCGGCGACCGTGGCGGCGTCGGCCTGGTCCACGTTGCTGAACATCTTCAGGTCGATCTCGTTCGCCAGCGGCTTGCGGATCGGGTCGCTGTCCTGCTTCCAGTTCGGGTTACGCACCCACACGATCGACTGCTTCGGGGTGTACGACTTGAACTGGAACGGACCGCTCGCCCACACGTTGTTCGTGTACCGCGCGCCGGTGTCCTTGGCCTGGGGCACCGGAGCCGATGCCGGCAGCGCCATGAGGTAGTCCCAGAGGCCCACCGACTTGTTGAGCTTGAAGACGATCGTCTTGTCGTCCGGCGTCTGGATGGTGTCCAGACCACCCTTGTCCTTGTACGGGCCCTTGTACGCCGGCGTACCGTCCGCGTCACACTTGGACAACACGCACAGGTAGTACTGGTTCGGGCCACCGAAGATGACATCGGTCGCGAACAGCCGCTCGATGCCGTACTTGATGTCCTTCGACGTGATCGGCGTGCCGTCCTGCCACGTGACCCCGTCACGCAGGTGGTACGTCCACTGCGTGTTGTCCGCGTTGTGCTCGCCGGGCCCCGTCGCCATGTCCGGCACCACCTTGGTGCTGTTCGGCACTGACTCGAAACCCATCAGCGAACGGGTGAAGAGGCGCTGCAGCGTCCAGCAGAAGCCGTAGTACGTACGCTGCGGGTCCCAGGCGTCGCAGTCGCCGCGGCGGGCCGCCACCTTGAGCGTGCCTCCGGTCTTCGTCGACGGGTTCACCACGTTGGTGATGGCCGCGTTGAAGCCGCTGGCGCCGCTCGAGGACGACGATCCGCCGCTGGTGCTTCCTGAGCCGCCCGAGCTCGCGCCCGTACATGCGGCAAGCCCCACGGCGAGCGCGGCGCCTGCCGCGAGCGCAGTCAGGCGTCGGTACTTGACCATGTGCCCTTCCTCATCCACTGGATCTTCACTGGATACCGCAAGGCGATGCCGATCGGCATGCGCCCCATGGGCCCGCAGGGTCCCTCACCGGGAGCCCTTCGGGTCGAACGCGTCGCGGACACCGTCTCCGAAGAGGTTGAACGCGAGCACGGTGAGGACGATCGCCAGACCCGGCACGAACATGTACCAGGGGTCGATCGCGAAGGTCCCCAGCGCGTTGGAGAGCATCTTGCCCCAGCTCGAGGTGGGGTCCTGGATGCCGACGCCGAGGAACGAGAGAGTCGCCTCGTAGATGATGTTCACGGGGATCGTCAACGAGGCGTAGACGAGGATCGGCGCGATGAGGTTGGGGATCATCTCGCGCCAGAGGATGCGGTTCGAGCCGGCGCCGAGCGAGCGGGCCGCGTCGACGAACTCCTTCTCCCGCAGGGAGAGCACCTGGCCGCGGATGATGCGCGCTACGTACGGCCAGGAGAAGAAGCCGATGATGAAGATCAGCAGGACGACCCGAAGGGTGAGCCCGGACATCCCCAGGAACGAGTCGACGCCCTGGAAGACCACCAGCAGCGCGATGCTGAACAGCAGGATCGGGAACGCGAGGAACACGTCCATGATCCGGGCGAGCAGGGTGTCGCCCCAGCCGCCGAAGTACCCCGACACGAGGCCGATCACCACGCCGATGACCACCTGCACGACGGTCGCCGCCACCGCGACGATCAGCGAGATCCGGGCCCCGTAGAGCACGCGGGCCAGGATGTCCCGCCCGTTCGAGGGCTCCACGCCCAGGGGGTGGGCCCTCGACGCGCCGCTGAACCCCCCGCTCGGCAGGGACGTGTCCGCGGAGATCAGGTCGGTGTGGAACGAGGTCGGGTCCACGCCGAAGATCTTGCAGATGAGCGGCGCGAAGATGGCGAGCAGCACGATCAGGACCACCCCGACGAGGCCGGCCATCGCCCAGTGGTCGCGACGCAACCGGGCCCACGCCAGCTGGCCGAGGGAGCGGCCGGCGATGCGCTGCTCCTCACCGGACGGGACGATGTCGACCGACTCGGTGAGCTCCGGCAATTCTTGCGGGATAGCCATGGCTGACCTGGGAACCTCTCTGCCTGGGGGCTCTTGGCAACAGAATCCGTCGCCGGAGAGTCCTGAGCCTCGACGCAAGCTACTTCACGGGAACCTCAGGGCAAAGCGGGCGCGGGACTCGTGACCCTAATGTGATCCGGCCGTTGCCGTACCGACCACCGATAGCACACCTCGGATGGGCCGCCTCCCCAGGGGGTCAGGTCAGCCCCGGCGGCCGCGCGCGCGGGCCTTCTCCCGGTCGACGGCGGACAGCTCCACCTTGCGCAGCCGGACGGCCGTCGGGGTCACCTCGACGCACTCGTCGTCCCGGCAGAACTCCAGGCACTGCTCGAGGGAGAGCTTGCGCGCCGGGACGAGCCGCTCGAACTCGTCCGCGGTCGAGGACCGCATGTTCGTGAGCTTCTTCTCCTTGGTGATGTTCACGTCCATGTCGTCCGCGCGGGAGTTCTCCCCGACGATCATGCCCTCGTACACCTCGGTCGTCGGCTCCACGAAGAGCGTGCCGCGCTCCTGCAGATTGGCGATGGCGAACGATGTCGCCACGCCCGCGCGGTCCGCGACGAGCGACCCCGTCGGGCGGGTCCGCAGCTCGCCCGCCCACGGCTCGTAGCGCTCGAAGGTGGCGTGGGCGATGCCCGTCCCTCGGGTGTCGGTCAGGAACTCGGTCCGGAAGCCGATGAGCCCGCGCGACGGCACGACGAACTCCATGCGCACCCAGCCGGTGCCGTGGTTGCTCATCTGCTCCAGGCGCCCCTTGCGGACGGCGAGCAGCTGCGTCACCGCGCCGAGGTACTCCTCGGGCGCGTCGATGGTCAGGCGTTCGAAGGGCTCGTGGAGCTTGCCGTCGATCTCGCGGGTGACCACCTGCGGCTTGCCGACGGTCAGCTCGAAGCCCTCGCGGCGCATCGTCTCCACGAGGATCGCGAGCGCGAGCTCGCCGCGGCCCTGCACCTCCCAGGTGTCGGGGCGTGCGGTCGGGAGCACCCGGATCGAGACGTTGCCGACGAGCTCCCGGTCGAGCCGGTCCTTGACCAGTCGGGACGTCACCTTGGTGCCCTTGCCCCGGCCGGCCATCGGTGAGCTGTTCGCACCGATGGTCATGGAGATCGCCGGCTCGTCCACCGTGATGAGCGGCAGCGGACGCGGGTCGTCGGGGTCGGCCAGGGTCTCGCCGATGGTGATCTCGGGGATGCCGGCGACGGCGATGATGTCCCCGGGTCCGGCCGACTCGGCGGGCACGCGCTCCAGGGCCTCGGTCATGAGCAGTTCGGTGATCTTGACCCGCTGGATCGATCCGTCGCGCCGGCACCAGGCCGCCTGCTGCCCCTTCTTCATCGTCCCGTTGTGGATGCGCAGCAGCGCGAGCCGGCCGAGGAAGGGCGAGGCGTCGAGGTTCGTCACGTGCGCCTGGAGCGGCACTTCGGGGTCGTACACCGGCGCCGGCACCCGGTCGAGGATGGTGCGGAACAACGGCTCGAGGTTCGGGCTGTCCGGCAGCTCGCCGTCCGCGGGGCGGGTGAGCGAGGCCCGCCCGGCCCTGGCCGAGGCGTAGACGATGGGGAAGTCGAGGACGGCGTCCGCGTCGAGACCGGTGCCGTCCGCGAGGTCCATGAAGAGCTCGTAGGTGTCGTCGACGACCTCGGCGATCCGCGCGTCCGGCCGGTCGACCTTGTTGACGACGAGGATCACGGGCAGGTGCGCCTGCAGCGCCTTGCGGAGCACGAACCGGGTCTGCGGCAGCGGCCCCTCGGAGGCGTCGACCAGCAGCGCGATGCCGTCGACCATCGAGAGCCCGCGCTCGACCTCGCCCCCGAAGTCGGCGTGCCCGGGGGTGTCGATGATGTTGAACGTCACGCCGCCCTCGGGCGCTCCGGCCCCGCGCCACCGCACCGCCGTGTTCTTCGCGAGGATCGTGATGCCCTTCTCGCGTTCGAGGTCGTTCGAGTCCATGGCGCGCTCGTCGACGTGCTGGTGCTCGCCGAAGGAACCGGTCTGCCAGAGCATGGCGTCGACCAGGGTGGTCTTGCCGTGGTCGACGTGGGCGACGATCGCGATGTTGCGCAGGTCGTCGCGGGTGCGGGTGGGCATGCGTGCAGGCTCGATCCGGTATCGACAAAAGGGGGATTGCCCCTAGTCTACGCTCCGGCGTCGGGGCTGACCGCGAGCAGCGCCCGCACGATCGGCACGTCCCCCGGCAGCCACGCGACGTCGAGCCACTCGCCCGGCCCCAGCAGGCGCAGCGCGTCGTGGTCCTCGATCGGGGCCGGGACACCCCGGACGACCCGCACCCGCCACACCCGCATCCGGTGCGCGGGCGGCATCGGCCAGCCGTCGCCGTCCGGCCCCGGCACCTCCGCGCCGACCTCCACCTCGACGCCCAGCTCCTCCGCGAGCTCGCGGTGCAGCGCCTGCAGCGGCGCCTCCCCCGGCTCGACCTTGCCGCCCGGCAGTTCCCACCCTCCCGCCAGACCCGGTGGCTCGGTCCGGCGGGCGGCGAGGAGCGTCGTGGGGCGCTGCAGGTCGTCGAGCACCGCGGCGCCGACGACGAGCACCAGGCGGGGCTCTGCGCTCACGCCGGAAGCGTTCCACACCCGGCGCCCCGATCGTCGCCCACGGCCGCACCGCGCTCACCCCGGCCCCAGGGGCAGGCCGGGGTCGGCGGACGGGAGACTGGCGTCATGACGACGAGGCCCCGTCCGCTCACCGACGAGGAGCTCGACCGGCAGGTGGCGGACCTGCCCGGCGTGCATCGCGACGCCGCCACCAAACTCGCGATCGCGGTCCGCGCTCCCTCGTTCGCGGACGCCGTCCGGCTGGTCGACCTGGTCGCCCGGGACGCCGACGCCATGGACCACCACCCGGAGATCCACCTGCGTCTGCGGACGGTGACGTTCGTGCTGTCGACGAACTGGGAACGCGCGCTGACGCAGCTCGACGTCGAGCTCGCCCACCAGATCCTCGAGTCGGTGCGAGCGGTCGGCGCCGAGGTGCTGCCGGCGCCCGAACGGGTGGAGATCGCCCTCGACTGCCTCGACGCGGACGCGGTCCGCCCCTTCTGGGCGGCGGGCCTGGGCTACCAGGAGCGGCGGTGCGGCGGGGCGATCGAGCTGCACGACCCGCGCGGGCGGGGCCCGGTGCTGTGGTTCCAGCCGATGGACCCGCCGCGGCCCGGCCGGAGCCGGTTCCACCTCGACGTCCACGTGCCGGACGACCAGGCGGAGGCGCGCGTGCAGGCCGTGCTCGCCGCCGGCGGCCATCTGGTCTCCGACGAGCACGCGCCGTCCTGGTGGGTCCTCGCGGACCCGGAGGGCAACGAGTTGTGCGTGTGCACCCGTCAGCCGCCCGCCGTCAGGGCGCCGAGTTCCTGACGCTCGTCGTCATGCCGGGCGTCTCGTCGGCGCAGACCACACGGCGGTCACCGTTCGCCAGGTCGTCCTTGTCGGGGCTGTAGTAGGTCATGGTTGCGGGGCGGCGGAGGCTCCGACGTAGACCCGAGGCGGGACGTGCAGGCGTCTCCACTCCACCTGCACGCCGTCCGCGTCCTCGGCCAGCCATGACGCCGAGGGATGTCGAACACCCCGACGACCTCTTCGTGTGCGTCTGAGCGCAGTCGACCGTGCGGACCTCGGGGTCGTCGACCCGCCGGCAGTTGACCCGCGGCGAGGAGTTCCTGCCCGCGACAGGAGTCAGGTGAGTGTGCCCGGCCACGGCGGAGGCGAGATGCGGCGCGCTGTTGGCGACCAGCAGGCCGCCAACGAAGGCACCTGCGCGTGGGATCGGTGCCATGCTCGGCCTCCTCACACGTTGAACCGGAACTCCACCACGTCGCCGTCCTGCATCACGTAGTCCTTGCCCTCGATGCGGACCTTGCCGCGTGCCCGCGCCTCCGCCATCGACCCGGCATCGACGAGGTCGGTGTACGCGACGACCTCGGCCTTGATGAACCCGCGCTGGAAGTCCGTGTGGATGACGCCGGCGGCCTGCGGGGCCGTCCAGCCCTGCCGGATCGTCCAGGCCCGCGACTCCTTCGGGCCCGCCGTGAGGAAGGTCTGCAGGCCGAGGGTGTGGAAGCCGACGCGGGCCAGCTGGTCCAGACCCGACTCCGTCTGCCCCACGCTCGCCAGCAGCTCCGCCGCCTCCGCGGCGTCGAGTTCGGCCAGCTCCGCCTCGAGCTTGGCGTCGAGGAAGACGGCGTCCGCCGGGGCGATCAACGCGCGCAGCCGGTCCTGCAGGGCGGGGTCCGACAGCCCGTCCTCGTCCAGGTTGAACGCGTAGATGAAGGGCTTGGCGGTGAGCAGCGAGAGCTCTCGGAGCTGGGTGAGGTCGACCTTGCCCGCCCCGGCGTAGAGCGTGGTGCCGGAGTTCAGGAGGTCCTGCGCGGCGAGGGCGGCCTCGAGCACGGCGCGGTCGGTCTTCTTGCCCTTGACCTCTTTGTCCAGCCGCGGGATCGCCTTCTCGAGCGTCTGCAGGTCGGCGAGGATCAGCTCGGTGTGGACCACCTCGATGTCGTCGGCGGCGTCGACGCGGCCCGCCACGTGCACGACGTCCGGGTCGGCGAAGGCGCGCACGACCTGGCAGATGGCGTCCGCCTCGCGGATGTTGGCGAGGAACTTGTTGCCGAGCCCCTCACCCTCGCTCGCGCCCTTGACGATGCCGGCGATGTCGACGAACGACACGGTGGCGGGCACGATCCGCTCGCTGGCGAAGATCCCGGCGAGCACCTGGAGGCGATCGTCGGGCAGCGGGACGACGCCGATGTTCGGCTCGATGGTCGCGAAGGGGTAGTTGGCGGCGAGCACCTCCGCCTTCGTCAGCGCGTTGAAGAGGGTCGACTTGCCGACGTTGGGGAGACCGACGATCGCGATGGTGAGAGCCACGGGGTCAAGAGTCTAGTCGCGCCTCGAGAACGGCGAGGTCACGCTCCATGTACCGGCGATGCTCGATCTCCTCCTGCAGGACGACCTTGAGGCACTCGCCCACGGTGCGCTCCTTCTGCGGGTGGGCGGGCGTCGGTGACTTGGTGACGACGCGGGCGAGCCCGGCGTCGTCCAGCCCGGCCAGCACCTCACCGACGAGCGCCGTGCGCTCGGCGCGCACCGGGAGGATCTCCTCGTAGCCGGCAGTCGCGCCGCGCTCGATGCCGATGGACGCGGCCAGCTCCGGCGGGAACCCGTCGAACATGAGCCCGAGGCGGTGGAAGGGCTGGTCGCGGTCGAGCACGGCCCTCCCGATCCAGCCGTCCGTCGCGGCGACGAGGTGGCGCAACGTCTCGACCAGCGACCACTCGCCGTCCACCCGTTCGTCACGCGCGGCCGCCGGCAACCGGTCGAAGCGTGCCAGGGTCTGCGCCCACAGCTCCTCGACGGTGCGCCACAGGTCGCGGTAGTCGTCCGACGGTGGCCAGCGCCGCCACCCGGGCACGCTCCGGGAACCGGCGGTTCAGCTCGGCCTCGACGTAGTCCGTCACGTCGACGTCGTTGACGACGATCCGCCCGAGGTCTCCCGAGACGTCCACGACATCGGCGACGGAGTCCACGATCCGCAGCCGGCTGACGTCGCAGTCACGGATCACGACGTCGCTCAGGTCGCTGTGCGTGAAGCGGGCACCTCGGAAGGCGGTGGTGTCGTCGAACACGTCGGGCATCGGGACAGTGTGCCTTGCGATGCTCGTGTCGTGCGGCGACGGCAGGAGCACCTGGGCAGGCTGCTGGCGCTCGTGCTGCGGCACCGGCCCGAGGTGGCCGGCGTGACCTTGGACGCCGGAGGCTGGGTGGACGTCGACGACCTCGTCGCCGGCCTGCGGCGCAGCGGGCGCCGGGTGGACGCCGACGACGTCCGGCGCACCGTGGCCGCGACGCGAAGGGGCGCTACGAGCTGGCGGGCGGGCGGATCCGCGCCGTGCAGGGCCATTCGCTCGAGGTCGACCTCGGCCTCGATCCGCGCACGCCGCCCGACGTCCTGTACCACGGCACGGTCGAGCGCAACGCGGCGTCGATCCTCGTCGACGGGCTCCGCCCCGGGTCGCGGCAGTTCGTGCACCTCAGCGCGGACGTCGACACCGCCCGCACCGTGGGCCGTCGGCGCGGCGAGCCGGTCGTGCTCGTCGTCGACGCCGCGCGGCTGCACGCCGCCGGCCACGAGTTCAGGCAGGCGTCGAACGGCGTCTGGCTGACCGGCACCGTCCCGCCCGGCTACGTGCGCCGGATCTAGCGCAACCCCTTCTGCAGGTACGCGACGTCGACGCCGATGTCCTCCATCGGCGTCTCGACGATGACGTCGCAGCCGGCGTCCCGGCACGCGGCGAGGATCAGCTCGGGGTCGATCGTCCCGGAGTCGTAGTTGGCGTGCCGGTCGGCGCCGGAGCCCGCCGCGTCCCGGGAGCTGTTGGCGTGCACGAGGTCGACCCGCCCGGTGATCGCCACGGACCCGCTCCACGATGCCGACGAGGTCCTCTCCGGAGGCCCAGGCGTGGCAGGTGTCGAGCACGAAGCCGGGGCCGAAGTCGCCGACGGCGTCCCAGAGCCGGCCGAGCCGGTCGAACGTGCGGGCCATCGCGTTCTCGCCGCCGGCGGTGTTCTCGATGAGGATCGGCAGCCCGAAGCCGCCCTCCGGCGCGCGCTCGAACGTCTTGCGCCAGTTCTCGACGCCTTCCTCGGGATCGTCCTTCGCGGTGACGTGGCCGCCGTGCACGATCAGGCCCTTCGCACCGATCGCCGCCGCGGCGGCCGCGTGCTGGGCGAGCATCTTGCGGCTCGGGATGCGGATCTTGTTGTTCGTGCTCGCGACGTTCACCAGGTAGGGCGCGTGGATGTACACGCCCAGGTCGGTGGCCTTGATCTCGGCCTCGTGCGGGTGCGGCGGCGGCGCCTTCCACCCCTGCGGATCGCCGAGGAAGAACTGGACGGCCTCCGCGCCGATCGCCGCCGCATGCGTCAGCGGGTCCGCGGAGTCGACGTGCGCACCGATGAGCACCACCCGTTCAGGCTAGGACCTGTACTGCCAGGTCCCGGCCCCGGCCCTCAGCCTGCGGCGGGCGGCGCGGACGACGGCCGGTCCGCGGCGGGCTGCACGTCGACGTCGATGCGCTCGCGACGCAGGTCGACGTTCACGAGCTCCTCGCCCTGGACGCCGACGGTGCGCAGCCGCACCCGCTCGACGGGGACCCACTCGGTGCGGACGACGAGCCGCTCCTCGTAGAGAACGACCCAGCCGTCGTCCTCGGCGTCCGCCCCGGTCTGGGTCTGGGCCTGGCTCTCTGTCTGGGTCGCTCCCTGCGCCCGCTGCGCGCTGACCGGTGCCGGGCCGGGGTCCGGCAGCGGCTCGTAGGCGACCTGCACCTGGTCCCGGCCCAAGGGCACGGAGAACGTGCGGTCCTCGACCACCCGGGTCTTGCGCAGCACGGCTCGCGAGGCCGGGACGGTCGTCGTCCCGACCCGGGCCCGCTCCTCGGAGCGGGTGACCGCGGCCGGCTCGGCCTCCGCGGCCGGGCCCGGCTCCGTGACGCCGGCACCGTTGCGCGCTCCGGCTCCGTCGGGGTCGGCTCCGCCGGCCGAGGGTCGGCCGACGGGGGCTCCGCCGCCGGTGCCGCCGGCTGGGTGAGCCCGTAGTGGGCGCGCAGCTCCCGTTCCTCCGCCGGAGTCAGCACCCTGTCGTCGTCGATGTGCGGCGCCCGCTTCACGGCCTCGGCGTCCACGGCCACACGCACGGCGTCGTCGGCGACCTCGACGCCGTCGAGCGGCACGAAACTGCGCGTCGTCCGGAACAACCCGCCGCGCTCGACGGTGATCCAGCTCGGCCGGCCGGTCGCGGTGTCGAGGTAGGCGCCCGTGACCGTGCCCAGCCGGTCGCCGTCGGCGCCGTATGCGGTGCGGCCGAGCAGGGCGTGCACGTCGCGGATCTCCATCACGGTGCCTCCGGGGGTTGCGGGGGTGTGACCCGATCACTTCCCCTCCGGACACCCCGGCATGCTCGATCGGCCGGAGCGGCGCGGCTGGAACCGATCTCCGCCCTGTGTCGGTGCCCTCTGGGACGGTGCCGCCATGACGACCTCCACCCTCGCCGCCCTGCTGCTCGGGCTGCTGATCGGGGCTGCCGTCGGGGGACTGCTCGCCACGCTCACGGCCCGGGTCCGCGCCGGGACCGCCGTCGCGGAGCGCGACCTGCTGCGCGAGCGCGTGACCGACCTCGAGTCCGCCGCCTCGCAGGACCGCGAGCTCGTCGCCACGCTCTCCCCGCTCGCGGGCGCCCTGCAACGCGTCGAGGAGCAGGTCCGCGTGCTCGAGCGCGACCGGCTCCAGCAGTACGCCCGGCTCGGCGAGCAGATCGAGGCGGTCCGCACCTCCGGCGAGGCGTTGCGCGCGCAGACCGCGGCCCTCGCGGGGGCGCTTCGCTCCCCCACCGCGCGCGGGACCTGGGGCGAGGTGCAGCTGCGCCGGGTGGTCGAGCACGCCGGGATGCTGGCGCGGGTCGACTTCACCACCCAGGCGGTCGGTACCACCCCTGGCGGGGCGGGGGTGCGTCCCGATCTCGTCGTCCACCTGCCGGGCGGCAAGCACGTCGTGGTCGACGCCAAGGCCCCGCTGGCCGCCTTCCTCGAGGCGAGCGAGCCGGGCCCGGCGGCGGACGACGACGAGCGGCAGCGCCGGGCCGCCGAGAAGCACGCGCGGGCGCTGCGGGCGCACGTCGACACGCTCGCCGCGAAGGAGTACTGGACGGCGTTCGACCCGTCGCCCGAGCTGGTCGTCTGCTTCGTGCCGGGCGAGGCGTTCCTGGCCGCCGCCTGTTCGGCCGATCCCGCTCTGCTCGAGCACGCCATGGCTCGTCGCGTCGTCCTCGCGACACCGACGACGCTGCTGGCGCTGCTGCGGACCGTGGCCCTCACCTGGCAGAGCGAGGCGCTGGCCGGCAGCGCGAAGGAGCTGTTCGCCCTCGGCCGCGACCTCTACGGCCGGCTCGGCTCGCTGGGCGCCGGGGTGGGCAAGCTCGGGCGGACGCTGCAGCGCGCGGTCGACGACTACAACGTCGTGGTCGGGACGCTCGAGCGGCGGGTGCTCGTCACGGCCCGGCGGATGGCGGACCTCGGCGTGGTCGACGGCGCGCTCGAGTCCGCCGAGGTGGTCGAGTCGGTGCCCCGCCCGATGACCGCTGCCGAGCTGCTCACCGGCTGGGACGACGTCAGCGCGGCGACGTCGGCCGCGGGGCCCGCGCGGCCTTGATGTCGCGGCGGAGCTCCTTCGGCAGCGAGAAGAGCAGGTCCTCCTCGGCGGTGACGACCTCCTCGGCCGGCCCGAACCCACGCTCGTCGAGCCAGGTCAGCACCTCCTGCACGAGGACCTCCGGGACCGACGCGCCCGACGTGACCCCGACGGTCCTGACCCCGTCCAGCCACAGCTCGTCGATCTCCGTCACGTCGTCGACCCGGTGAGAGGCGCCCGCGCCGTGCTCGAGCGCCACCTCGACGAGCCGGACCGAGTTCGAGGAGTTCGCGGAACCGACGACGAGAACGAGGTCGGACTCGGCGGCGATCTTCTTGACGGCCACCTGCCGGTTCTGGGTCGCGTAGCAGATGTCGTCGCTCGGCGGGTCCTGCAGGTTGGGGAACCGCTGGCGCAGGCGCCGCACCGTCTCCATCGTCTCGTCGACGGAGAGCGTCGTCTGGGAGAGCCAGACCACCTTGTCCGGGTCGCGCACCGTGACGGCGTCGACGTGGTCCGGGCCCTCGACGAGGGTGATGTTCCGCGGCGCCTCGCCGGCGGTGCCCTCGACCTCCTCGTGCCCCGCGTGGCCGATGAGGAGGATGTCGTAGTCGCTGGTCGCGAACCGGACGGCCTCCTTGTGGACCTTGGTCACCAGCGGGCAGGTCGCGTCGATCGTCTGCAGCCGGCGGCGCTCCGCCGCCTCGCGGACGGCGGGGGCCACACCGTGCGCGGAGAAGACGACGATCGCCCCGGCCGGCACCTCGTCGGTGTCGTCGACGAAGATCGCCCCGCGCCGTTCCAGCGTCGCGACGACGTGCTTGTTGTGGACGATCTGCTTGCGCACGTACACCGGGGCACCGTGCAGCTCGAGGGCCTTCTCCACGGCGACCACGGCCCGGTCGACACCGGCGCAGTACCCGCGGGGGGCGGCGAGCAGCACGCGACCCCGCGCTGGGACGTCGTCGACGAGCGGGGAGCCGGGGCGGAGGGCGACGCGGGGGGACAGGGCCACTCCTCCATCGTAGGTGGCGCGGGAGGACCGGGCCCGGGGTGCCCAGGCGAACGACTCCGACAGCCCTGGCGGGGGCCGTTCCGGGAACAGAGCGGGTCGACGGCGCGCGGGGCCCGGCTGCGTAGGGTGGCGGGGTGAGCTCGCCCGCCCGTCCGGCCGTCGTCATCCCGCCGACGGCGGGTGCCACGACACCGGAGAACCCGTGGCCTGTCCGGCTGCTCACCGCCAAGCTCACGGAGTACATCGCGAAAGCGCCCTCGGTCTGGCTGGAGGGCCAGGTCGTGCAGCTCACGCGGCGTCCCGGTCAGGGCACCGTCTACCTGACCCTGCGCGACACCGACGTCGACCTGTCGTTCAGCGTCACCGTCGCCGCCAAGATCCTCGACGGGCTCGGCGCACCGTTGGCCGACGGTGCGCACGTCGTCGTCCACGTCAGGCCCCAACTCTTCCCGCGCCGCGGCAGCCTGACGCTGGGCGCGGACGACCTGCGTCCGGTCGGGATCGGGGAGCTCCTCGCACGCCTGGAGCACCTGCGCCGGGTCCTCGCCGCCGAGGGGGTGTTCGCGCTCGAGCGCAAGAGGCGCCTGCCGTTCCTGCCCCGGGTCGTCGGCCTGGTCTCGGGCCGGGCGAGCGCGGCCGAGCGCGACGTCGTGGAGAACGCCCGCCGCCGGTGGCCCGGCGTCCGCTTCGACATCCGCTCCGTCGCGGTGCAGGGCCCGAACAGCGTGCCCGAGGTCATCGCGGCGATCGAGGCGCTCGACGCCGAGCCGGAGGTCGACGTCATCGTCGTCGCCCGTGGCGGCGGCTCGCTGGAGGACCTACTGCCGTTCAGCAACGAGGCTCTGATCCGCACGGTGGCGGCGGCGCGCACCCCGGTCGTGAGCGCGATCGGTCACGAGGTCGACACCCCGCTGCTCGACCTCGTCGCCGACGTCCGCGCCTCCACCCCGACGGACGCGGCCAAGCGCGTCGTCCCCGACGTCGCCGAGGAACTGAGCCGGGTGTCGCAGGCGCGGTCGCTGCTGCGCCGGGCGATCGGCGGGCGGATCGAACGCGAGGAGCGCCTCATCGCCGAGTTGCGGTCCCGCCCGGTCCTGGCCGAGCCGACGCGGGTGCTCGACGGCCTCGCCGACCAGGTGGAGACGTTGCGGGCGCGGGCTCGCACGGCCGTCACCGCCCGGCTGCACCGCGCCGACGACGACGTCGCGCACCTGCGGGACCGGGTGGCGGCTCTCTCCCCGGCCGCGACCCTGGCCCGCGGCTACGCCGTGGTGCAGGACGCCGGTGGCCACGTCGTGCGAGAACCGGCGCAGGTGTCGGCGGGCGACCGGTTGAGGGTGCGGGTGCACGGCGGCGAGCTGGCGGCCCTGGTCGCCGCCGGCGGTCCGGACGCGGGGCCGGTTCCGGCCGCCGGATGGTCGCAGCCCGAGGGGGACGAGGAGGAACAGGAATGACGGAGTCGGTCGAGCCGCGCACGCAGGACCTGGGCTACGAGGAGGCGCGGGACGCCCTGGTCGACGTCGTCCGGCGCCTGGAGGCGGGCGGCGTGACGCTGGAGGAGTCGCTGGCGCTGTGGGAGCGCGGCGAGGCGCTCGCCACCCGCTGCGAGCAGTGGCTGGCGGGGGCGCGGGCCCGGGTCGACGCCGCCGCGAGCGGAGCCGACCGCGGGCCGGAATGACGGGCGGGTCGAGCCGTCAGTGCGTACGGCAGATGGGCTGGACGGGCGCGTCCTTGTGGAGCAGCACGACCGGGTAGTCGATGGTGACGATCCGGAAGCCGCGGGCGAGTGAGATGGCGAGGGCGTCGTTCGGCTTCGGCGTCTGCCACCCGGTGTCGAGCTGGCTCATGTCCAGCACGACCCAGGTCGCCAGGCCCTGCGACTGCGTCGGCTGCGTGACGTAGTCCCGGTCGGTGAGGTGCGGGCCCAGCTGGTTCGCGGCCTCGACGCACTGGTCGGCAGGGATCTGTGGCAGCACCCGCTCGATCGCGGCGACCCGGTCGTTCGCGTGCCAGAACCAGTAGTTCTTCATCCGGCCCATGGGGAAGTCCGGCCAGTGCAGCACGTGCCCGAGCACGAGGAAGCCGACGCACCAGGCGACCCACAGGTCGACGGGCCGGACCCGCCACCAGCGCCACCCCGGCCGGCGCGCGCCCAACCACCGCGCGATCTTGTCGACGGTGTCGACGGCGGCCATCACGACGGTCGGCGCCAGGACGCTGGAGTAGTGGTACCCCGTCCCCCACAGCTGCGTGCGCGAGTTGAGCATCCGCTCGGCGAGGATCGGCAGTGTCAGGAGGATGTACGGCGACCCGACGCCGAGCAGCATCGTCGGGGCCACCAGCTGGAGCAGCGTGTGCGCCTTGACCGACGGCATGACGAAGAGACGCACGACCTGCCACGGCTGGGTCAGCACGAAGCGCACGGCGGAGGTCGGGTCCGGCCCGAGCGCGGGGAACGTCCAGTAGGCGAACGAGCCGGACGGCGCGAGCGCCGGGATGACGAGCGACGTCGCCACCCAGTACCCGGCGAACCCGAGCGCGACCAGCACCGACCCGTACGCCAGGTTCACCCGCCGCGGCGCCGCCCAGCGCCGCAACCGGGCGAGCCGCCCGCGAGCTCCGGGCTCGGGCTCGACGCCGTCCGATGCCGGCGCGGGCGCCGACCCCGGCGCCGGGGACCGGAACGCGACCAGCAGCCCGGCGACCAGGACGATCGCCCCCATGTCCTCCCGGACACCGAGCAGCAGCACGCTGCACAGGACGACGATCCGCCAGGCCCGACGGTCGATCGCGTCGATGATCACGGCGATCAGCGGCACCGCCAGCGCGATCTCGTGGACGTCGAACTGGACCGCCTGCTGCAGCTGCCAGCTCAACCCGTAGACGAGGCCGACGACGAGCGCCCGGCGACCGCCGATGCGGCGCTCCGTGAACCGGACGACGGGCACGACCGACGCCGCGAACAGCGCCGCCTGCACCAGCAGGAGCATCCGCGGGTCGTCCCAGATCCAGTACAGCGGTGCCCAGACGGCGATGAGCGGGTGGAAGTGGTCACCGAGCAGGTTGTAGCCCGGCGCCTTGAGCGGCACGATCGGCGCCCGGAAGTGCGCGTAGTTCCGGATCGCCTGGTCGAAGATGCCGAGGTCGTAGTTCGTCGTCTCGTAGTGCGCGTGCCGGATCCAGGCGTACGTGCCGTACACCGCGAAGACGACGGCGCACACCGCCGCGAGGGCGCGCCGGTCGGCCCGGCGCAGCGGGCGGGTCGGTGCCGACGGAGGAACGGCCTCCGGCACCTGCGAGGGAGCGAGTGCGCCGACCGTCACGATGCCGGAACGTGCAACGCGCGGGCGAGGACCTCGGCCTGCGCCAGCCCGCCGTTCTTGCTCGTCACGAGGATCACCTGGTTCGGACGCTTCAGCAGCAGGCTCGTATAGGCGCGCTCCGGCTTGTAGAGCTGCTCCCAGGTGACGCCCTCGATGGTCACGTCCCCGACCTTCGTGCCCCCGGCGTCGTTGATCTCGAGCCAGCGCGCGGTCGAGCGGGTCGCCTGCTCGACACCGGCGTAGGCGTTGTCCTTGACGTCCGTACCGACCCGGTAGCCGATGTGGAACTCCTTGATCCCGTCGGCGGCGTCGCGGACGGCGGCCTCGGTCGGGACCCAGTCGGCGGGCAGGCCCTGCGGCACGAGCGGGGCGAAGCCCAGTTCGGAGACGGCGGCGGCCGCGGCACCCCCGACGTCCGCGGCGGGCTGCACGATCTGGTTCGGCCGCGGAACGAGGAAGTAGATGACGGTGACGACCGCGAGGATGACGAGCATCGTCCGGACCATGTCCGTGACGGTGCCGCGGGTGCCGCGACGGCGCGGCGGGGGCGCGGGGTCCGGCCCGCCGGGTGCGCCGGCGTCGGGCACCGGCGGCGGCGACTGGGGGCCGGTCGTCGTGCTCACCGGTCCATGGTGCCGTGTCCTGCGCCCTCCCGCCGAACCGGGCGGCTCGGCGAGCCGGGCGGCAAGGCGGGGCCGCTACGATGCGCCGACACTGCCGATCCGGCAGCCGGGGAGGAGGCCCGACCGTGGACGACGTCCTGGTCGTCGGCGAGGCGCTCGTCGACATCGTGCGCAGGTCCGACGGGTCGACGGCGGAGCATCCGGGCGGGAGCCCGGCCAACGTCGCGCTCGGGCTCGGCCGGCTGGGCCTGGCCGTGTCCCTGCTGAGCCGGTTCGGCCCGGACCCCCGCGGCGAGGCCGTCGCCGACCGGCTCCGGGCCTCGGGGGTCGACGTCGTCGACGGCACCCGGACGCCGGAGCCGACCTCGACCGCGACCGCCGTCCTGGACGAGCGCGGGGCCGCCACCTACACCTTCGATCTCGACTGGCGGCTGCCACCGGCCGCCGAGCTGGAGGCGCTGCTGACTTCCGCGCGGGCCTTGCACACCGGGTCGATCGCCGCGTTCCTCCCACCCGGCGGGGAGACCGTCCTCGGGCTCGCCCGGGCCGCCGCGGGCCGGACGACGGTGAGCTACGACCCCAACGCCCGTCCGGTGCTCATGGGCGAGCCGGCCGCGGCGCGGCGCCGGGTCGAGCAGTTCGTGGCCGCCGCGGACGTCGTCAAGGTCAGCGACGAGGACCTGGCATGGCTGGCGCCCGGCGAGGAGCCCGCACGGGTCGCGGAGGGCTGGCGCGAGCTCGGCCCGGCGATCGTCGTGGTCACCCGCGGAGGGGAGGGGGCGACCGGCGTCTGCGCGGCGGGCCGGGTGCACGTCGCGGCGCCGCCGGTCGAGGTCGTCGACACGGTCGGCGCCGGCGACGCGTTCATGTCGGGCCTGCTCGACGCCCTCGCCACGGCCGACCTGCTGGGGGTCGAGCGCGCCGCCGCACTGCGCGATCTCGACACCGCCGGGCTGGCCGCGGCGCTGCGCCATGCCACCCGCGTCGCGGCGGTCACCTGCTCCCGGCCGGGGGCCGATCCGCCGACCCGGGCGGAACTGGCCGCCGCCTATCCCGAGGACGCGGCCGACCGGATCGGCTGAGCCCGCGACGGCGGGGGCGCGGTCGAGCCGCGGACGACGAGCCGTACCGGGTGGAGACGCCGCTCCTGATCGCCGACGTCGGAGCCGTCGAGGTCGTCGTCGTCCTCGTCGTCGTCCTCGTCGTCCTGTGACTCGGCGAGGCGGGCGACGAGCCAGCGCGCGGCCTGCGCGCCGAGCTCCTGCACGGGCTGCGCGACGGTCGTCAGGTCGAAGGTGGCGGCGAGCTCGTGACCGTCGAGGCCGACGACCGAGACGTCCTCCGGGCAGCGCAGCCCGAGCGCGCGCAGCGCCCCCAGCGCGCCGAACGCCATCTCGTCGGACTGGCAGAACAGCGCGGTCGGGGGTTCGGGGTGGGCGCTCAGCAGATCGGTGACCGCACGGCGGGCCCCGTCGGGCGTGAACCCGCCGTCGCGCACCCAGTCGGGCCGCACGTCGACTCCGGCGTCCGCGAGCACCTCCCGATAGGCCGTCGTCCGCCGGACGGCGGGGGCGGACGCGCCCGGGCCGGCGACCGCGCCGCCGACCGCCGCGATGCGGCGATGACCGAGGTCGACGAGGTGCCGCACGGCGAGCCGCGCCGCGTCCGCGTCGTCGACGAACTCGCCGTGCACCCCCGCGACCGGCTCGCCCACGCAGGCGAGCGGCAGACCGAGGTCGTGCAGGACGGCCGCCTCCTCCTCCGTGACGTCGAGGCTGACGAGCAGCAGGGCGTCGACCCGGCGCCGTACCGGCAGCGATCCGAAGAACTCCGCGCGGCGGTCGTCGTCGGCGAGCACGTGGAGCACGAGGTCGTAGCCGTGCCGGCGCAGTGCGGCCTCGATGCCGCGGATCACCTCCGCGAAGAACCAGCGGCCGGCCTGCGGCAGGACGACGCCGACCGACCGCATCCGGCCGGTCGCGAGCGCGGAGGCCAGCGGCGACGCGGCGTACCCGAGCTCGTCGGCGGCGGCGAGGACCCTGGTGCGGGTCTCCCGGGAGACGTTCGGCAACCCGCGCAGCGCGCGGGACACGGTGGCTGCGGAGACACCGGCGCGCCGGGCCACGTCGAGGATCCCGGCGCCCCGCTGCTCACCCGGCCGGCCGGCCGCGCCGAAACCGTTCCCGCCGCTCGCCACACCGCCTCCCTACCCCGACCGGCCCGGCCCCGCCGCGGTCCCGATGCCCGATCCGCTCGCCGCCCTCCCCCGCGCGCGGTCAGCGTACCCTTCCCGCCATGCCCGACTTCGCCTACGCCGACCTGCTCCCCCGGGGTGAGGACGAGACCGGCTTTCGGCTCCTGAGCAGGGACGGCGTCCGTACCGTCGAGGCCGCGGGGAGGACCTTCCTCGAGGTGGAGCCGGAGGCGCTGCGGCTGCTCACCGAGACGGCGATGCACGACATCGCGCACTTCCTGCGGCCTGCCCACCTCGCGCAGCTGCGCCGGATCCTCGACGACCCCGAGGCGTCGCCCGAACGACCGTTTCGTCGCGCTGGACCTGCTCAAGAACGCCAACATCTCGGCCGGCGGCGTCCTGCCCATGTGCCAGGACACGGGGACGGCGATCGTGATGGGCAAGCGCGGCTCGCAGGTGCTCTCCTCCCCCGGATCGACGCCGGACGAGGAGGCGATCAGCCGCGGCGTCTTCGACGCGTACACCCGGCTCAACCTGCGGTACTCCCAGCTCGCGCCGCTGACGATGTGGGACGAGAAGAACACCGGGTCGAACCTGCCGGCGCAGGTCGAGATCTACGCGGACACCAAGCCGGGCCACGAGGCGCAGTACGACTTCCTCTTCATGGCCAAGGGCGGCGGCAGCGCGAACAAGTCCTTCCTCTACCAGGAGACGAAGGCCGTCCTGAACCCGGCGTCCATGCTGCGGTTCCTGGACGAGAAGCTGCGTTCGCTGGGGACCGCCGCCTGCCCGCCCTACCACCTCGCCGTCGTCGTCGGCGGGACGAGCGCGGAGTACGCGCTGAAGACCGCCAAGTACGCCAGCGCCCACTACCTCGACACCTTGCCCACCTCCGGGTCGGCGGCCGGGCACGGGTTCCGGGATCTCGACCTCGAGCTCGAGGTGCTCGAGCTGACCCGGCAGTTCGGCATCGGCGCCCAGTTCGGCGGCAAGTACTTCTGCCACGACGTCCGCGTCGTCAGGCTGCCCCGGCACGGCGCCTCGTGCCCGGTCGCGATCGCCGTCTCGTGCTCGGCCGACCGGCAGGCGCTCGGGCGCATCACCGCCGAAGGGATCTTCCTGGAGCAGCTGGAGACCGACCCGGCGCAGTACCTGCCGGAGACCCTCGTCGGGGAGGCCGAGCACCTGGAGGACGACTCGGTGGTGCGGGTCGACCTGACCCGGCCGATGGCCGAGATCCGCGCCGAGCTCTCGAAGTACCCGGTGAAGACGAGGCTGTCGCTCACGGGCACGCTCGTGGTCGCTCGGGACATCGCGCACGCCAAGATCAAGGAGCGGCTGGACGCCGGGGAGCCGATGCCGGCCTACCTGCGCGACCACCCCGTCTACTACGCCGGACCGGCGAAGACACCGGAGGGGTACGCGTCCGGCTCGTTCGGCCCGACGACGGCCGGGCGGATGGACTCCTACGTCGAGCAGTTCCAGGCCGCGGGCGGCTCGCTCGTCATGCTGGCCAAGGGCAACCGGTCGGCCGCGGTCACGAAGGCCTGCGCCGCCCACGGCGGGTTCTACCTGGGGTCGATCGGCGGGCCGGCCGCGCGGCTGGCGCAGGACTGCATCAAGCACGTCGAGGTGCTGGAGTACCCGGAGCTCGGCATGGAGGCGGTCTGGCGGATCGAGGTCCAGGACTTCCCGGCGTTCGTCGTCGTGGACGACAAGGGCAACGACTTCTTCGCCGACGTCACCCGGCCGATGGCCCTGACGATCCCGCGCCGCCCGGGGTTGTGACCCTCGTCCCGCACGCCGGCCCCTCCCCTCGGGGAACGCCAGCGCCTAGATTCGTCAGGGGCGGACGCGTGGAGGGCATGTGGGCATCGAGGACTTCGAGACCGGCCTGGAGCGACGCAGGGCCAATTTCGCGGCGCTGACGCCGCTGGTGTTCCTCGACTGGGCCGCCGACGTCTACCCCGACCAGCCGTCCGTCGTGCACGGTGAGCGCCGCTACACCTGGCGCGGCACCCGCGAGCGCTGCCGGCGGCTCGCCTCGGCACTCGCGACGCGAGGCATCGGCCACGGCGACACCGTCGCCGTCCTGCTCTCGAACACCCCGGAGATGATCGAGGCGCACTTCGGGGTGCCGATGACCGGCGCCGTCCTGGTACCCGTCAACACCCGGCTGGACGCGGCGTCGATCTCCTTCATCCTCGAGCACTCCGAGGCCAAGGTCCTCCTGGTCGACCGGGCCTTCTCGGCCCTGGCGGCCCGGGCCCTCGCCCCCCTGGCGCGGCCGCCGGTCGTGGTTGACGTCGACGACACCGAGTACACCGGCCCGGGTGAGCGGATCGGCGCACAGGACTACGAGTCGCTGCTCGCCTCCGGGGACCCCGGCCACGCACGCACCGAGCCGGCCGACGAGTGGCAGGCCATCTCGCTCAACTACACCTCCGGGACGACGGGCAACCCCAAGGGCGTGGTCGTTCACCACCGCGGCGCCCACCTCACCGCGATCGGCAACATCGTCACCTGGGACATGCCACGGCACAGCGTCTACCTGTGGACGCTGCCGATGTTCCACTGCAACGGCTGGTGCTTCCCGTGGACGATGGCGGCGAACGCAGGGACGAACGTCTGCCTCCGCTCCGTGGACGCGGCGACGATCTACCGGCTGGTCGCGGAGCACCGCGTGACGCACTACTGCGGGGCGCCCGTCGTCCACAACCTGCTTCTCGACGCCCCGGCCGAGCTGCGCGCGACGCTGGATCACGAGCTGCACGCCATGATCGCGGCCGCGCCTCCGCCGGCCCGCACCTTCGAGGGCGCCGAACGGCTCGGGATCGACCTCACCCACGTCTACGGGCTGACCGAGACGTACGGGCCCGCGGCGGTGTGCGCCAAGCACGAGTCCTGGGCGGAGCTGGACGTCGAGACCCGCGCCCGCCGCAACGGGCGACAGGGCGTGCGTTACCTGCTCGAGGACGGGATGACCGTGATCGACCCGGCGACGGGCGACGAGGTGCCCGCGGACGGCGAGACCGTCGGCGAGATCGTCTTCCGCGGGAACGTGACGATGATGGGGTACTTCAAGAACCCCGAGGCCACCGAGCAGGCGTTCGCGGGCGGCTGGTTCCACTCCGGCGACCTGGCGGTGCGTGAACCGGACGGCTACGTCAAGATCAAGGACCGGGCCAAGGACGTCATCATCTCCGGCGGGGAGAACATCTCGTCGGTGGAGGTCGAGGAGGCGCTCTACCGGCACCCCGCGGTCGCCTTCGCCGGCGTGGTCGCGCAGCCGGACGAGAGGTGGGGCGAGACCCCGTGCGCGTACGTGGAGCTCCAGCCCGGTGCGTCCGTGACGGAGACCGAGCTGATCGAGCACTGCCGCGCCCAGCTGCCCGGGTTCAAGGTCCCTCGCACCGTGGTCTTCACGGAGATCCCGAAGACCTCGACGGGCAAGATCCAGAAGCATGTCCTGCGGGAGCGCTCCCGCTCGACCGCGGCGATCGAGTAGGAGCAGGTCATGGCCGAGACGGTGACCGGTCCGCCGACGACCCGGAATCACGAGGCCTCCGTCGTCCGCCGGGAGGAGGCCGACGGGATCGTCCGGCTGACGCTCGCCCGCGGCGACCGCTACAACCCCCTCTCGCGGGCGATGATCGCCGCGCTGCAGGCCGAGCTCGACGCGATCGCCGTCGACGCCGCCGCCCGGGTCGTGGTCCTCGCCGCCGAGGGCCGCGGGTTCTGCGCCGGCCACGACCTGGCCGAGATGCGGGCCCACACGGACGACGACGGCTGGCAGGCGGCGCTCTTCGACGAGTGCAACCGGCTCATGGTGACCCTGACCCGGCTGCCCCAGCCGGTCATCGCGCGCGTGCACGGCATCGCGACCGCGGCGGGCTGCCAGCTGGTCTCGATGTGCGACCTCGCCGTGGCGGCGGACACGGCCCGCTTCGCGCTGCCCGGGGTCAACATCGGGGTCTTCTGCTCGACGCCGGCCGTGGGCGTCGCGCGGGCGGTCGGCCGCAAGCGGGCCATGGAGCTGCTCCTCACCGGCACGCCGATCGACGCGGCCACCGCCCTCGACTGGGGCCTCGTCAACCGCGTCGTCCCGGCGGAGCAGCTGGACGCCGAGGTCGACTCCCTCGCTCGGGCGATCCTGGCGCGCAGCGGTCCGGTGATCACGAACGGCAAGCGCACCTTCTACGCCCAGCTGGACCAGCCGCTGGACGCCGCCTACGCGGTCGCCGCCGACGCCATGGTGCGCGACCTCTCGGCCCCGGACGCCGCCGAGGGCATCGACGCCTTCCTCGGCAAGCGCGAGCCGCGGTGGCCGTCGTCCGGCTGACACCGGCGTCGCCCCCTGGCCGCGCCCGGCCCCCGGCGGTCAGCCGGGCAGGGGCAGCAGCTCCACCTCGGCCCCGGCGGGCGCGCCCCCGGGCGGGACGACGGCGACGCCGTCCGCCACCGCCAGCCCGCGCAGCATCGCCGGGCCCGCGAACAGCACCGGCCGGCCGTCGAGGACCGGCACGAGCCGGGTCGCCTCCTCCCCCGCGGCGACCTCCTCCGCCAGCCGCACCCTGCGCCGGCCGCGCGGTTCGGCGCAGTGCAGGGCGTCCGCCAGCGGGACGACGAGGGTGAGCAGCGCGGTCGCCGCCGCGAGCGGGTTCCCCGGCAACCCGACGAGCGGCCGCCCGTCCGCGCGCACGGCGAGCAGCTGCGGATGCCCCGGCCGGACGGCGACCCCGTCGACGACGAGCTCCGCCCGGCTCGCCGCGAGGACCTCGTGCAGGTGGTCGACCGGTCCGTGCGCCGTGGAGCCGGTCGTCACGGTGAGGTCCGCGGTCGAGGCGTCCAGCGCCGCGGCCAGCGCTTCCGGGGTGTCGGGCACGTGCCTGCGGGCTACGATCGCGAGCCCCAGCGCGGGAAGCCAGGCCGACAGCATCGGGCCGAGCGCGTCGCGGATCCGCCCGTCGCGCGCGGGGCCGGAGGCCAGCAGCTCGTTCCCGAGCACGAGGACGTCGACGGTGGCGCGCCGGACGGCGACGACGTCCGCGCCGGCGGCGGCGAGCAGCCCGACCGCGGCCGGCGTCAGCCGGGTCCCGGCCGGCAGCACGACGGCCCCGGCCCGGCACTCCCGCCCCGCCCGGCGGACGTCCCGGACCACCTCCCCGGCGTGCGTCGCCACGAGCCCGGCGTCCGACAGGAACCCGTGCTCGCGACGGAGCACGCCGTCCGCACCCGCCGGCAGCCACGCTCCGGTGGCGATCGCCACGGCGTCCCCGGCCCGGAGCGGCGGCGGCACGGAACCGGCGAGCACCTGCCCGCGGACGCGCCACGGGCCGCGGCCCGCGACGGCCCAGCCGTCCATCGCGGCGGTGTCGGCGGGCGGCAGGTCGGTCAGCGCGAGGACGTCGGCCGCCAGCACCGCGCCCGACGCCCGCTCCAGCGGCAGCCGGCACGGCGTCACGGGCCCGGCCGCCGTGGCCGCCAGCTCGCGGGCGTGCGGCCACGAGGTCGCGCTCACGAGGTGCTGCTTACCCCGATCTCAGCGCGCGAGCCAGCGCAGCCGGGGGAACTGCACGAAGGCCTCGGCCTCGAGCGCCGCGAGGCCGACGCGGGGCAGCTCCCCGGCGCGGCGGAAGCACACGAACCTCGGCACCCATTCCGGCTGGTACTTCGCGTTGGCCCGGTACAGCGACTCGATCTGCCACCACCGGGAGGCGATGAGCAGCAGCCGGTGCCAGAGCCGCAGCACGGGCCCGGCGCCGACGCGCGCGCCGCGCTCGAACACCGACCGGAAGACGGCGAAGTTCAGCGAGATCCGCCGGACGCCGAGCTCCGCGGCCGCCTCCGCGACACCGACCACGACGAACTCCACGGTGCCGTTCTCGCTCTCCCGCGCCCGCCGCATGAGGTCGAGCGAGAGCCCCTCGGCGCCCCACGGCACGAAGGTCAGGACCGCGACCAGGCGGCCCTGCGCGTCCCTGGCGCGAGCGACGACGAGCTCGGGGTCGCGCGGGTCGCCGAGCCGGCCGAGTGCCATGGAGAACCCGCGCTCGACCTCCTCCCCGCGCAGCGCCTCCGCCGTGGTCTCCGCCTCGAGCAGCTCCTCGGCCGACAGGTCGCGCTGGCGCCGGACGTCGAGGGTGTAGCCGGCGCGCTTGACCCGGTTCACCGCCTGCCGGACGACGCGCATCGACCGGCCCTCGAGGCTGAACTCGTCCAGGTGCAGCACGGCCTCGTCGCCGAGTTCCAGCGAGTCCAGGCCCGCACGCTGGTAGGCGATGGCGCCGTCCTCGCCCGCCCCGACGACGCCGGGGATCCACGCGTAGCGGTCCGCCTCGTCCAGCCACGCCTGGATCGCGCCCGGCCAGGCCTCGGGATCGCCGAGCGGGTCGCCGGCCGCGAGCGTGACGCCGCCGACCACCCGGTAGACGACCGCGGCCTTGCCGCTGGGCGAGAAGATCGCGGTCTTGTCGCCGCGCAGCGCGAAGTAGCCGAGCGAGTCCCGGGACCCGAAGTGGCCCAGCAGGCCGCGCAGCCCGTCCTCCGCGGCGGGGTTGAGGGTCGCGGGCTTCCGCGCGGGCGCGAGCAGCGTGAACAGGGTGAGCAGCGCGGTCAGCGCGCCGAGCGTGTTGAGCGCGATCTCGGTGATGTTCGACGTGATCGGGGTCGGGAACTCGAGCTCCGGGGTGAACCCCAGCAGCCCGGCGAACACCTGCCCGAGCCGTTCTCCGAGGCCGGACTGCGGCGCCGTCCGCGCGGTGAGGAAGAGCCCCGAGACGACGGAGACCGAGCCCATGATGAGGAACACCCGCAGCGCGACGATGCGCCCGGCGCGCTCGGAGACGGCGGTGAAGTCCCGCCGGGCGAGCAGGAGCAGCACCAGGACGGCGACGTTGACGGCGACGACCGACCACCGGTGGGCGGGCACGTGCGCGACGGTGCCGAGCGTGACGGCGCAGACCGCGAACACCCACGCGCGGCGCTTGCGGCGCTTCAGGCACCGGCGAGCACGAGCATGGCACCGGCCGCGAACACGGCGGCCGCGAAGACGGAACCGTTGACGACACCGGCCAGGGGCCGGAAGTGCGGATGCGGCCGGCCCTCCGGGGGGTGCAGGAGGTCGAGGACGGCGAAGACGGCCGCGAGCCGGACCACCCACGCGACGAGCCCGGGGACCCGTGGCCGCCACGCCGGGCGCTCGCGGACCGGGGGCTCCTCGGCGGCCCGAACCGCCGTCGTCACCACGAGGCCGAGTGTAGGCCGCCGAAGGCCCGCTGACCGGCGTCCTGGCAGGATGCAGTATGTGGAGCGGGGGCCGGCAGCGCAGGGGTCGCGGGTGGTGGCGCGGGCGGACGACGGGATCGCCGAACTCGCCCTGCTCCGGCGCGCGCCCGGCGACGGCACCGATGGCGACGACGTGCTCGAACTCGTCGTCGACGGCGTCTTCGCGATGGACACCGAGCAGACCGACACCGAGCGTGCGCTGGCGGCGCTGGCCCTGGACGAGCTGGGCGGCGACCACCTGCAGGTCCTCGTCGGCGGTCTCGGGCTGGGGTACACGACGGCCACACTCCTGGCCGACCCCCGGGTCACCCGGGTGGACGTCGTCGAGCTCCACGCCCCGCTCGTCACCTGGGTCCGGGAGGGCCGCGTCCCCGCCGTGGCCGGGCTGCTCGACGACCCGCGCGTGCACGTCACCGTCGCGGACGTCGCGGACGCCGTCCCCGCCCTGCCGCCGGCGTCCGTCGACGCCCTGCTGCTCGACGTCGACAACGGCCCCGGGTTCCTCGTGCACCCCGGGAACACGCGGATCTACGGCGCGCCGTTCCTCTCCCTGGCGGCGCGGGCGCTGCGCCCCGGCGGCGTGCTCGGCGTCTGGTCGGCGGAGGCGTCGCCCGAGCTCTCCCTCGTGCTGGAGCGGATCTGCGGCAGCTGCGAGGAGGTGCTGCTCGACGTCCAGCGCGAGGGCCGCACCTTCACCTACGCGGTGTACCTGGCGCGTCGGCTGGAGTGATCTCGCGTTCCCCGCCCGGCACGACGACGATGGCCGCATGACGACCGATCAGGACGTGCGGATCGAGCACGACACGATGGGCGAGGTCGCGGTGCCGGCGTCCGCCCTCTGGGGCGCGCAGACCCAGCGCGCCGTCGAGAACTTCCCGGTGAGCGGGGTCCGGGTCGACCCCGCGGTGGTCCGGGCGCTGGCCGCCGTCAAGGCCGCCGCCGCCCGGGTCAACGCCCGTCTCGGCGTCCTGCCGCAGGACGTGGCGGACGCCGTGGCCGCGGCGGCGCAGGAGGTCGCGGACGGCGGCCACGCGGACCAGTTCCCGGTCGACGTCTTCCAGACCGGGTCCGGGACGAGCACGAACATGAACGTCAACGAGGTCGTGGCGGCGCTGGCGTCGGAGCGGCTGGGCCGGCGGGTGCACCCGAACGACGAGGTCAACGCCTCCCAGTCGAGCAACGACACCTTCCCCACCGCCGTCCACCTCGCGGCCACCCGGGTGCTGCTCGAGGACCTGGTGCCGGCCCTGGAGCACCTGGCCTCGACGCTGGAGACCAAGGCCGAGCAGTGCGCCGACGTCGTCAAGCCGGGCCGCACCCACCTCATGGACGCCACCCCGGTGACGCTCGGGCAGGAGCTCGACGGCTACGCCGCGCAGGTCCGCCGGGGAGTCGAGCGGCTCACCGCCGCGGTGCCGCGGGTCGCGGAGGTGCCGCTCGGCGGGACCGCCGTCGGCACCGGCATCAACACGCCGACGGGCTTCGCGGCCGAGGTCCTCGCAGAGCTGGGCCGGAGTGCGGGGTTGCCGATCACCGAGGCCCGGGACCACTTCGAGGCGCAGGGGGCGCGTGACGGTCTCGTCGAGCTCTCCGGCGCGCTCCGGACGCTCGCGGTCAGCCTGACCAAGATCTGCAACGACCTGCGCTGGATGGGATCCGGACCGCTGGCGGGCCTCGGCGAGGTGCACCTGCCGGACCTCCAGCCCGGATCCTCGATCATGCCCGGCAAGGTGAACCCGGTCGTCCCCGAGTCGGTGCTGCAGGTCTGCGCCCAGGTGGTCGGGCACGACGCGACGGTCGCCTGGGCCGGGGCCAGCGGGACCTTCGAGCTCAACGTCATGGTGCCGGTGATGTCGCGCGCGATCCTCGAGCAGCTGCGCCTGCTGGCCAACGCCACCCGGCTGCTGGCCGACCGCTGCGTCGCCGGCCTGGAGCCGAACCGGGAGCGGGCGCTGCGGCTGGCCGAGTCGTCGCCCTCGATCGTGACCCCGCTGAACCGGGTCATCGGCTACGAGAACGCCGCCAAGGTGGCCAAGCACGCGGTGGCGCAGGGCATGACGATCCGGGAGGCGGTCGTCGATCTCGGGTTCGTCGCGCGCGGCGAGGTCGACGAGTCCGCGCTCGACGACCTCCTCGACGTCCGCACGATGACCGGGAGCTGACACCGAGCGGACGGGGGCCGACGCACGGACGGGCCGGAGGCGCACCTCGTGGGTGTCGCCGCCGGCCCGTCGTGGCGGGTCGGTCAGTGCCGCGGGCTCAGTACCAGCCCGTGGCCTGGCTGTGCGACCAGGCGCCGCAGGGGGTGCCGTACGTCGCCTTGATGTAGCTCAACCCCCAGCTGATCTGGGTGATCGGGTTGGTCCGCCAGTCGGACCCCGCCGAGGCCATCTTGCCGCCGGGCAACGCCTGCGGGATGCCGTACGCCCCCGAGGAGGGATTGGAGGCGCGGTAGTTCCAGCCGCTCTCCTTCTGCCACAGCGAGTCCAGGCAGCCGAACTGGCCCGACCAGCCGCGGGCCGCGAGCATGGCGCGAGCGGCCGAGCGGGGGTCGCGGGAGCTGGCGCGCGAGGCGGCCGCAGTGCGCTGGCGGGCCGCCTTGGCGGCCGCGGCGGCGCGCTTGGCCGCAGCCGCGCGGGCCGCTTGCTTCGCGCGGGCCAGGCGGGCCTCGCGAGCCTCGCGCTCGGCCTTGGCGACGTGCGCCGCATGCTCGGCGGCGGCCTTGACCGCGTGGTCGACGGCCTTGGTGTGTGCCGGCTTCAAGGCATCGATCGTGGCCGGCACGCCGGCCACCTCGTTGACCGGCGCCTGCAGGGCCGGCGCGGGGGTGGTCGAGGGGGGAAGCGCGTCCGCGGCCGCGGCGGAGGGGGCGTCGGCGATCGTCCCGTCGAGGGCGTCGATGCCGGCGGTGAGGCCGAGGAGGACGGCGGCGCCTGCGCCGGCGCGGAGGGCGACGCCGCGACGGCGGCGCATCCGGGCGGCGAGTCGGGTCCGCCGGTCCCGCGCCCGGGCGCCCGTGCTGTCGGTGCCGGTCGTGCTGTCCATGGCGGTCGTGCTGTCGGTGCCGGTCGCGCTGGTGGCGCCGTCGATCGGGTCGGTCGAGCCGGTGGTGCTGTCAGGGAGAACGGAGGGGGTGCCGAGCAAGAAGGGACCTTTCCTGTCCACGCCGCACGCCGGACGCAGTGGCTGATCACCCCGGTCACGGGCGACCTCGACCCCGGATCGGGGTCGAGGTGGCGTTCCGCCCGGCGGCGCCGCTCCGGGTCCGGAGGCGGACACCGCGGCACGACCACGAAGACCGGCAATACCAGTCGCGATTCCGCGGTCGTGCGGGGTGCTGACGCCCTACCGTCACCGAGAAGGAGAGAAAGTTTCAAACGCAACGACACGGTGAGTGACAGAACTATGCCTCAGCCATCACTCTTCGTACAGAACGTGGCGAGGCTCACCCCGCTGGTGCCCGATCTGTCCGCTTACGCCCCACTGTTAGGCGCGAGACGGCGGACGGAGGCCACGGGGATGGAGAGCGCGCGGCGGAACGGCAACGGGCCGGTCCCCGAGGGGAACCGGCCCGCATCCAGGAGCTGGGATCAGTACCAGCCGGTGGCCTGGCTGTGACCCCACGCGCCGCAGGGCGTCCCGTAGCGCTCGGCGATGTAGTTCAGGCCCCACTTGATCTGGGTCGCGGGGTTCGTCCGCCAGTCCGACGCGATCGACGCCATCTTCGAACCAGGCAGCGCCTGCGGGATGCCGTAGGCACCCGAGGAAGGGTTGTAGGCCTGGTAGTTCCAGCCGCTCTCGCGGTTCCACAACAGGTTGAGGCAGGTGAACTGGCCGCTCCAGCCGCGCTGCTGGAGCAGGAGCCGGGCGTAGGCCCGCGGGTCGCGGACGATGTTCCGGGACACCTGCTGGGCGATCCTGGCCTTGCGCTCCGCCTCGGCGGCGACCTGGGACCGGGCGACGTCGACCAGGGTGTGGCCGGCACCGGACGCCACCTTCCCGGCCCGGGCGGCGGCCTGGGCGCTCGCCCTCGCCGCGGCAACGGCCTGCTGCTGCGCCGCAGCGCCGTTGTTGGGGGCCGAGAGGGAGGCCGTGGCTCCCAGGAGCGCACTGCCCGCCTGGGAACCCAGGGTGAGGTCGGAGGCCGGGAGCGCTCCACTGCCGCCGAGGCTGACCAGGGCCGCCGAACTCGTGGCGCCGCCCGCGTGCGTGGGAAGCCGCCACCCCAGCGCCGAGAACGCGTTCGGCGCGCTCGCCGCCACGACGCCGACGGCGGTGACGGCGAGGACGCCGGTCTTGGCCAGTCGCCGGCCCGTGAGGCGGGTGTCGCGAGCGGATGCCCCGAGCCCGGCGTCGAGCGACGAGGACGCCGAGGCGGAGGCACGCTCGCGGGCGCGCAGCGCCTTGCGCGACGGCAGGGACTGGTCGCCCGGCGCCGCCCACGCGTTCGTGGAGCCCGGGGACGCGGGCTCGAACAGGGAGCGGGCGCCGGATTCGGGCGAGGAGGCCTCGTCCGCCGCCCAGGGCGCCTGCCACTCCTGGACCGGGCGGGCCGCGGGCGGGACCGGCGGGGCCGGCGGGGCGACGTCGATGATGCGGTCGAGCGGACCGCCACTGCGGCGCGCCCGGCGCGCGGGCCGCGGGTCGCGAACGGGCTCGAGGTCGAACCGGAGGCCGTCGGGGTTGGTGGGGTCGGGGAAGTCGGTGAGGTCGGCGCCCTCGGCGTCCGGGTCCCCGTGCTCCGCCGGTGCGGCCGGCGCGGCGGCGGCGAGATCGGCGAGCGTGACGTACGGCCGGACCAAGCTGCCCGTGTCGGGGCCGTCGTCGCGGTCGCGCAGCAGGTTCAGAACCTCCTGGTGGCTGCCGACGGCGTCGGCGGCGACCCGGGCGGCGGAGCGGGCACGGCGGGATCCACCGGAGACGGCGGCGTCGGGCGCCGGGTGGACGACCACGGCGGGCTCGTCCTCGCACGCGACGGGCGGCGCGAAGAGGCCTCCGGCCGAGAAGGGGTCCGCGTCGGGCGTGAACGTCATCGCCGGCGTCCTGCCGTCGGCCGAGGCCACGACGACGGGCGGGGGTACCGGAGCGTCGTCCCACCAGGGGTGACCTGCGGGGGCCGCGGCACGCACCTCGGCGGAATCCCACCAGCGCTTTCCGCCACCCGTGGCGGGGGCGATGCCCGCGGTGGAGCGGACCGGGGCCCGCCCTGCCATCCCCGGGTGGGGACGCGGCGGAGCCATCGTGCCCGCGGGGGGGATGGTGTGGTCACTGCTGCCGAACTCGTGGTCCGGGTGATCTCCGGACCTACCGCCGTGACGCCCCACGTCGACCCTTCTGCGTAGGACCCCTCACGGGTCACCTCTCGTTCCCCCGGTTCCGGTCCCCCCCAGGACGGACGATCCACCAGCCGAGGCGCTGACCGGTCAACCGTGGCGATCCAGGGCTCCCGCGTAAACCTGCGACGCGCCGAGCAGTGACGGGGAGTGACCTCGGTCTCGCTATGGTCACCGCTGGTATATGAATGTGATGAAGACCACACTGTCGCGCGTGAACCTGCTGCTGCATATGCACCTGGGCGAGCGGGCCAGAACCGGGGTGGGTGATCCTGTGTGCAACGACCTTCACCCAAGGTCACCTACCCCGGCTCAGCGATGGACGTTCCGTCACCGGAATCGCCGGTTGCCGCCCGTCCTGCCCCTTTTGCTCCGAATACCTCAGAGTTCGAGACCCTCGAGCATCTCCGTCACGAGCGCCGCGACCGGCGAGCGCTCCGACCGGGTCAGCGTCACGTGCGCAAAGAGCGGATGACCCTTCAATGCCTCGATGACCGCGGCGACGCCGTCGTGTCTCCCCACCCTCAGGTTGTCACGCTGCGCGACGTCGTGGGTGAGCACGACCCGGCTGTTCTGGCCGATCCTGGAGAGCACCGTGAGGAGCACGTTGCGCTCCAGCGACTGGGCCTCGTCGACGACGACGAACGCGTCGTGCAGCGAGCGCCCCCGGATGTGCGTGAGCGGGAGGACCTCGAGCATCCCACGGTCGAGCACCTCCTCGACCACCTCCTGGGAGACCAGCGCCCCGAGGGTGTCGAAGACGGCCTGCGCCCAGGGGCTCATCTTCTCGGCCTCGGTGCCGGGGAGGTACCCGAGCTCCTGGCCCCCGACGGCGTAGAGCGGCCGGAAGACGACCACCTTGCGGTGCTGGCGGCGCTCGAGCACGGCCTCCAGACCGGCGCACAGGGCGAGCGCCGACTTGCCGGTCCCGGCACGGCCGCCGAGCGACACGATGCCGATGTCCGGATCGAGCAGGAGGTCGATCGCGATCCGCTGCTCCGCACTGCGGCCATGGACGCCGAAGACGTCGCGGTCGCCCCGGACGAGGCGGACCTGCTTGTCCGCCAGCACGCGGCCCAGGGCCGACCCGCGCTCGGAGAGCAGGACGAGCCCGGTGTGGCAGGGCAGGTCCGCGGCCGCCGCGAGCTCGACCACCTGGTCGGCGTAGAGGGAGGTCAGCGTCTGCGACCCGAGCTCGACCTCGGCCATGCCGGTCCAGCCGGAGTCGACCGGCGTCCCCGGGTCGTACTCCTCGGCGTCCAGGCCCACGGCCGACGCCTTGACCCGCATCGGCAGGTCCTTGCTCACCACCGTGACGTGCCGGCCGTCGGCGGCGAGGCTGCGCGCGACCGAGAGGATGCGGGTGTCGTTGTCACCCAGCCGGAACCCCACCGGCAGCACGCCGGCGTCCACGTGGTTGAGCTCGACCCGCAGCGTGCCGCCCTCGTCGCCGACCGGAATCGGGGCGTCGAGGCGGCCGTACTTCACGCGCAGGTCGTCGAGCAGGCGCAGGGCCTGCCGGGCGAAGTACCCCAGCTCGGGGTGGTGCCGCTTGGCCTCGAGCTCGGTGATGACCACGACCGGGAGGACGACCTCGTGCTCGGCGAACCGCATCGGGGCACGCGGGTCCGCGAGCACCACCGAGGTGTCGAGGACGAACGTGCGGCGGGCGGGCTCCGCGAGCAGTGGGTCTGCACCTCGGCGGGAACTGGCCAATAGGGTCTCCCCTCGACGGTGCACCCGCTACGGGGTGCTCGTGATTCGAAGCTACGGCAGCGCCGTCCGGCAGCAGAAGAGGTCGTCCGGGGCGCGTCGTGCAAACGACGGGTGAACGCGTGCCCCGTCGGCAGGAGCGCCTCGCATGTGACAGCCGGATGCCGGTGATGTGGCAGGCGGGTGACGGATGCGCCGGGAGCAGGCCGAGGTGCGGACAAGGGGGTGCGTTCGCGGGCTCGATGAGCGACCCTGGTGCCACCGTTGATAACAGATGCATATCGACGAGCCCGTGTCGACGCTGCGACCGGCCGACGGCGAGGTGAGCATGACCGGTTTCCGCAAGCTCCGTGGCCACGCCGCCGCGCTGCTCGTCCTCGCCGGAGCCCTGGCCGCCTGCAGCGCGCCGAGCTCGACGTTCGTCGCCAGCCCCGAGGACGACCTCGTCCTGAAGCTGCCGCGCTCCTGGTCCACGGTCCGGGACGGAGCCTCGGCCGACTCCACGGGCCAGCCGGACGGCGGGTGGATCGCGGTGTTCGACGCCGCGAGGACGCCCGACGTCAAGCACGTGGACCTCGACAGCGACGTCAAGGAGCCGGTGGCGTACGCGCAGGTCTCGGTGCTCAGCCCGGACGAGGCGTCGAGCATGAACGGCGACAAGCTGCGCGACCTGCTGCTGCCCTTCACGGCCTCCTCGCGCGCCCAGTACTCGAGCGACCCCCGCGCGGCCACCTTCAAGCAGATCGCCAACTACGACGTGCATGCGCCCGGCGGCTCCGGCGTCCACGTCGTGTACAGCTACGACCTCGGCAAGGGCCGGGAGGTCTTCGACCAGACCGCGCTGCTCGGGTCGAAACGGACGCGGGTGTACCTCCTGCTGGTCCGCTGCTCGCAGACCTGTTACGCGGCGAACAAGCCCCAGATCGAGGACGTCATCGCGCACTTCACGGTGAAGGTGCCGTGAGACCGATGCCCGCACCGGTACGCACACCGGAACCATCCCTGGAGGTCTCGTGACGCTCACGACCGCCGGCGCCGCCCGGCCCGCGCCGCCGCCTCCACCCCCGGACCCGCGCTTCCCCTGGAAGGCCAAGGGCACCCGCAAGCCGATCAGCTGGTGGGAGCGCACCCGCTATCTGCTGCTGTTCGCCGTGATCTTCGAGGTGCTCGTCTGGAGCGAGTACCTCAAGTACTCGCCGGCGGAGTCGTGGGCCGAGGCGCAGCACCAGGTCGCCTGGTCGCAGCAGTGGCTGCTGTGGCTCGCGGGCCTCGAGGTCGTACGCCAGATCCACCTCTTCGTCTGCACGAGGAGCGCGGCGTACAACCGGTTCTGGTCCGAGCGGGTGTTCGGCCGGTTCAACCGGTGGTCGCAGCGCAAGTTCTCGGACTGGACCCGGTACAAGATCGCGACGGCGCTGAAGCTCCTGTTCCTGATCGCCCTGCTCGCGATCGTCCTCGGCAAGGTCCTGGGCACGTCGCCCGGGCTGGCCCTCTTCAAGGCGCCGGCGCTGATCTGGCAGGCGTTGCCGCTGGTGCTCCAGCTGGGCTTCGCGCTGGCGTTCGGCATCCTGCAGTTCGTCGGGATCTTCTGGTTCATGTCCCGCGGCGGCGTGGAGACCTACCACCCCGAGGACGTCAAGACCCGGTTCAGCGACGTGTGGGGTCAGGACCACGTCGTCGACCGGCTCAAGGAGAACATCGTCCTCCTGGAGCGTCCGGACGACATCGAGAGCCGGGGCGGTCACGTCCCCTCCGGGATCCTGCTGTGGGGGCCGCCGGGCACCGGCAAGACGCTGATGGCCGAAGCGGTCGCCGGCGAGACGGGCAAGCCGTTCGTCTTCGTCGACCCGGGCGCGTTCAACAACATGTTCTTCGGGGTCGGGATCCTCAAGGTCAAGGGGCTGTTCCGCAAGCTCCGCAAGCTCGCCCTGAGGTACGGCGGCGTCATCGTGTTCTTCGACGAGGCCGACTCGCTCGGCAGCCGCTCGACGTCGATGCCGGGCCAGGCCGGGGGCGTCTACGGCGCCAACGGCATGGAGGCGCACCGGCTCCACGAACTGAAGGCGGGCTGCAGCGGCTTCGACCACCTCTCGCCGATCTCCCGCCAGGCGGTGGCCGCGCTCAGCGCTCCGCCGGGGGGCGAGGACCCGCTGGAACGGGGGCGGTCCCGGTACGTCATGCCGACGAACACCGGCGGCGGCGGCATGGGCACGCTGCAGGCGCTGCTCACCGAACTCTCCGGTCTGAAGAAGCCGCGCGGCTTCTTCAACCGGCTGGTGCGGCGGGCGCTGCTCATGCAGCCGAAGCCGCCGCCGAAGTACCGGATCCTGATCATGATGGCGACCAACCTGCCCGAGGCGCTCGACCCGGCGCTGCGGCGCCCGGGCCGCATCGACCGCGAGTACCGGGTGGGCTACCCGAGCAAGGAGGGCCGGCTGCGGACCTTCGAGGGCTACCTCTCGAAGGTGCAGCACGAGCTGACGCCGGAGCAGGTCGACAAGCTGGCGACGATCACCGCGTACGCGACGGGCGCGAAGATCAAGGACATGGTCAACGAGGCGCTGGTCTACGCGATCCGCGAGGGGCACGACACGATCACGTGGAAGGACATGATCAACGCCAAGCACCTCAAGGACCTCGGGCCCTCCGAGAACGTGGAGTACATCGAGCGCGAGCGGCACGCGGTCGCGGTGCACGAGGCCTGCCACGCGGTGATGGCGTGGAAGACGCGCCGCCACATGGAGATCGACGTGGCGACGATCGACAAGGGCAGCACCTACCTCGGGATGGTGTCGAGCATCCCGCCCGAGGACCAGTTCACCCAGTGGCGCAGCGAGTACGAGAGCGACATCCTCGTCAGCCTCGCCTCCCTCGCCGGTGAGCGGCTGTTCTACGGCGGCGACAACTCCTCCGGGGTCTCCGGCGACCTGCACTCGGCGACCCTCATCGCCGGCCTCATGCAGAGCCACTGGGGCATGGGCCCGGCAGTCTCGTCGCTCCCGGCGCTGCGCGACCTCGGCATCAACAGCGCGGTGCCCGAGGAGAAGCCCAAGGGCGGCGGTGGCATCGGCTTCGGGGCCCGGCTGATCAAGCGCGAGGAGAGCAGCGGCGGGGTGCTGGGCCAGCGCATCGAGTCGGACCTCGCCCGCCTGCTCACCCAGGCCGAGGAGATGCTCACCGAGAACCGGGCGCAGGTGCTCTCCCTGGCGCACGCCCTCGAGCGGCACAAGACGCTGAGCGGGGACGACGTCGTCGCGGTGCTCGAGAAGCGGCTCGGGCCCATCGTCGACGGCCGGATCTACGGCGACCCCGCGTTCGTCGCCGAGCTCGAGGCGTACCACGAGGCGGCGGTCGAGGCGCACCGGCGGCACGCATCGGTCGCGGTGCAGATGCCCGCGCCGCGGCTGCCCGACAACGAGGTGGTGCAGGGCGAGCTCGTCGACGTCGACGAACGGACCGCTGCCGTCGCCGAGGTCGCCTGGCCTCCGGCGTCCGGACCTTACGCGCCGCGCGCGGAGGGGACCCCGAACGGGTCGCAGAACGGGTCGTCCAACGGCTCGCGCAACGGGACGGCCCACGGGACCGGCAACGGCACGACGGACGCCGGCCCGGACGCGCACGCCGACGACGCGGACGACCCGGAGGAGGATCTCAGCGGGCGGGGAGGCGCAGGCTCCTCCGGCTGACCCGGGCCGGAGCAGCGGCGACGGAGCCCGCCTCCACGTCGGGGGCCGGCGAGCTCGGTGCCTTCGTGGCACCGGCGACCGCGCCGGCCCCGGCCCGGCGCAGGTCCACCGGGCGCCGGGTGGCCCACGCCGTCCAGGCCACCGTGCCACCCGTCGCTCCACCCGAGACGGTGAAGCCGTCGAAGCCACCGGCGCCACCCGAGGCTGCCCGGTAGGTGACGAACAGGCCGGGCATGGCGGCGCCCACCGGGCTGACGGTCACCGCCAGCGAGGACGTGTCGCAGGCCGCGGTGAACGTCGCCGGCAACGCGACGACGAGCGACCCGGCTCCGTCGAGCGTGCCCGTCCCCGCGATGACGTGCGCCGCCGATTCGGCGGAGACCAGCGGGGCGTAGGCGACGTGCGCGCCGTCGGCCGCGAGCACCCCGGTCCAGGCGCGCAGCGCGAGAGCGTCGCCGTCCAGGTAGGACTGGCCCGTCGACACCTGCGCGACCCCGGTACCGTCGCCGCCGATCGCGACCAGGGCGGGGACGTCGGAGGCCGTGGTGTCGGCGAGCAGGCCCGCGTTCCTGCGCCCCTCGGCGCGGACGCCGCCGCCGGTGCCGGCCCGGGTCGCGGTGCTGCGCCCCCAGACCCCCCACGCGGTGCCCAGCCCGGCGGCGCCGAGCACGGCGGTCGCGGCGGACGTCACCGACAGACCGAGCCCCGCTCCGCGCTGGGCGATCGTCAGGGCGGTCCGGGCCGCGCCGGCCGTCAGGCTCGTGCCGGCCGAGCCGGCGTTGTTGCTCCTCCCGACGAGCAGCGGAGCGGGGCCGGCGGCCTCCGCCCGGCCGGCCCCGAGGGCGACGGCGACGGCTCCGAGGGCGGCGGAGGCTCCACCGACGAGCAGCCCACGGCGAGGACGGGACGACGAGGACGGCGACATGCCCTCACGATACAGTTACGCTCCGAAGCGACGCTGTCGCTGTGTGTAAGAGCGCAGAGCCCGGAGGAAGTCGACCCGGCGGAAGTCGGGCCAGAGGGCCTCGCAGAAGTAGAACTCGCTGTGGGCGCTCTGCCAGAGCAGGAAGCCCGAGAGCCGCTGCTCCCCCGAGGTGCGGATGACCAGGTCCGGGTCGGGCTGGCCGCGGGTATAGAGATGCTCCGCGATGTGCTCGACGTCGAGCACCTCCGCCAGCTCCTCGATGGACGTGCCGCGCGCGGCGTGCTCCTGCAGCAGCGAGCGGACCGCGTCCGCGATCTCACGCCGGCCGCCGTAGCCGATCGCGACGTTGACGTGCAGGCCCTCGACGTCCCGGGACGCCTCCTCGTACTCCTTGAGGCGATGCGCCGTCGACGCCGGCAGCAGGTCGAGGGCACCCACGGGGTGCACCCGCCAGCGCCGCGCGGCGGCGAGCCGGCCCACGACGTCCTCGATGATCCCCAGCAGGTCGGCGAGCTCCGTCTGTGGACGGGTGAGATTGTCCGTGGAGAGCAGCCAGAGGGTCACCCGCTCGACGCCCGCGTCCTCGCACCAGCCGAGGAAGTCCAGGATCCGGTCGGCCCCGACCCGGTGGCCCTCCGAGGTCCGGGCGCCCGCGGCCCGGGCCCACCGGCGGTTGCCGTCGAGGATGACCCCCACGTGACGGGGCACCGCGGCCCGCGACAGCGAGGCGGCAAGTCGGCGCTCGTAGCTGCGATACACGAGCTGCCGGATGCTCATCGGTCGGTTCCTCCTGCGACGGCGCCCGAGCGGGACCCCAAGCAGGACAAAGGTACCGCCGGGGGGCCCGGCGGGCGGCCGATCCTGCACCTACGGACCTGGGTGGCTCACGGCTCCGCGAGCTACCGTGGAACCGTGATCAGCGAGGGGGACCTGCCGAACGTCAGGCCCCGTCTGCGCGGATGGCTCCATCTCGGGACGTTCCCCCTCGCCCTCGTCGCCGGGGCCGCCCTCACGGTGCTCGCTCCGGCGGGCGGGCACCGGGCCGCGGTCGCCGTCTTCGGCGTCACGGCCGTCCTGCTCTTCGGCGTGAGCGCCCTCTACCACCGCCGGCCGTGGGGGCCGCGGGCCATGGCCGTGCTCAAGCGGCTCGACCACGCCAACATCTTCCTGATCATCGCGGGCACGTACACCCCGTTCGCCGTCGTGCTGCTGCCCGCGGGCACGGCGCGCACCCTGCTCTGGATCGTGTGGTCGGGGGCCGTGGCCGGGGTCGCCTTCCGGGTGCTCTGGATCGGCGCGCCCCGCTGGCTCTACGTGCCGGTCTACGTGGCGCTGGGCTGGGTGGCCGTCGCGTACCTGCCGTGGTTCGCGCATGCCGGGCCGGCGGTGCTCGCCCTGATCGTCGGCGGAGGGCTGCTGTACACGGCCGGCGGCGTGGTCTACGGGTTCCGCCGGCCGAACCCGAGCCCCCGCTGGTTCGGCTTCCACGAGGTGTTCCACGCGCTCACGGTGGTCGCGTTCTGCGCCCACTGCCTGGGGCTGGCGTTCGCCGTCCGCGGGGGCTGACCCGCCGGCGTCACTCCCCGCGCGGGGTCTCGCCCGAGGCCGCGGGGCCGGCGTCGCGGACCTGCTCGACCCGCTCCATCGCGCTGCGCAGGTCGCTCAGCCAGGTGGAGGTGTTCGCGCCGACGAGCCGGACGCACCAGGCGAGCGCGTGCGCGCGGGACCGCGCGACACCGGCCTCCACGAGCGTGTCGAGCACCTGACGCTCGGGCTGGCGCAGCCGGGTCATGACGGGGACGGCGAGGTGGGTGAACAGCTCACGGTGGTCGCCGGCGCGCACTCCCCAGGCCACCTTGCGACGGAACCGGTGCTCCGCCTCGCGCGCGACGGCGATGCGCCGCTCCCGGGTGTCCTCGCGGAACCGGGCGACCAGTCCGGCGATCCCCTCGGCCTTCTCGGCGTCCGTGGCGCCCTCGGCGGTCTCGGGGGCGGTCAGGGTGAGCACGACCGTGATCTCCTCACGGTCGACGGTGATCTCGGGGGCGGCCGGGGCCACCCACTCCTGCGGGAGCCGCTGGGTGAACCAGGCGGCGATCGACGCTGCGCTGTTCTCGGTGTTCGTCATGCAAGCATGATTACTCGCTTACACCCATATCACCAGGGGGTACGGACGCCGTTCGCTGCAGGCTGACGGCCCCGGCCCGGGCTCCGACCTGGGGCGCGAGGGCCTCGGGGGCGGTGACCGGCGCCTGGCAGACGAACGACCGGCAGACGTACGCCGTCGCCGCCCCGTCGCGCAGCGGGCGGTCGGCGAGGAGCGGGACCCCGTCGGCGTCCGGTTCGCCGGCGCTCACCACCGCGCCCGGGCGCCGTGCCCGCGAGCGCGACCGCGTGCAGAGCCGCGGCGGGCGTCCGCGTCCGTGCCGACCACCGCCACCTCGCGCGGGCCGTCGGCCAGGGCTTCGGCGACGGCGAGCGCCCAGCCGAAGGCGCGCGGCACCCGCGCCCCGGTCGCGGCGGCCACGGCGAGACCGGCCTCGGCCGCCGCGCGATGGCGTTCGGCACCGGTCAGCGCCGCGTAGGACAGCAGCGCTCCGCAGGCCGCCGACCACCCTGAGGGGTAGGCGTTGTCGGCCGGGTCCTGCGGACGCCGGACGGCGGCGAGCGGGGCGTCCGTCGCGTCAGCCGGGGTGTCGTAGAACGTGTCGCCGTCGAAGAACCCGTCGAGCACGGTGTCCAGGAGGTCGCCGGCGATCTCGAGCCAGGCCGGCTCCCCGGTCACCCCGTGCAGCGTCAGCAGCCCCTCGGCGACGTCCGCGTAGTCCTCGAGCACCCCCGCCGGGACGCCGACGGCGCCGTCCCGGCTGACCCGGCGCAGGCGCAGCCGGGGGCCGTCCGGGGCGAGGTGCACGGCGAGCAGCAGGTCGGCGGCCCGCTCCGCGGCAGCGACGAGGTCCGGCCGGTCCAGCAGGGCTCCGGTCTCGGCGAGGGCGGCGATCGCGAGCCCGTTCCAGGCGGCGACGACCTTGTCGTCGCGGGCCGGCTGGGGTCGCCGGTCGCGCGCGGCGAGCAGCGTCGACCGGACCTGCTCCCACCGCTGCCGCTCCCCCGGGTCGAGCTCCACGTCGCGGTCCAGCTGCAGGGTCGACCGGCCGTGCTCGAAGGTGCCCTGCGGCGTCACCCGTAGCAGCGCCCCCGCCCACGCCGCGTCCTGCGGGCCGAGGACGTCGAGCAGCTGGGCGGGCGTCCACACGTAGGTGAAGCCCTCGACGCCGTGGACGGCGCCGTCGGCGTCGCGGACCGGGGTGTCGGCGTCCAGGGAGGAGGCGAAGCCGCCCTGCGCCGTCCCCAGCGCGCGGACCATCCAGTCGCAGGTCTCCAGCGCGATCCGCGCGCCGGTCGGGTCGCCGGTGAGCCGCCACCAGTGCAGGTACACCCGGGCCAGCTGGGCGTTGTCGTACAGCATCTTCTCGAAGTGCGGCACCACCCAGGCGGCGTCGACGGAGTACCGCGCGAACCCGCCGGCGAGCTGGTCGTACATGCCGCTGCGCGCCATCGCCACCAGGGTGCGGGTCGCGACGCCGAGCGCGACGGCTCCCGAGCCGGCCTCGAACACCTCGACGTCGTCGTCGGTCTCGAGGCGGCGGCGGGCGGCGTGCCGCAGCAGCTGCTCCAGGTTCATCGACGGCGGGAACTTCGGAGCCGTGCCGAAGCCCCCGTGCTCGGCGTCCTCGTCCGCCGCCAGCGCCTCGACGGCGGCGGTGAGCACCGCGTCGTCCGGAGCGGCGGACGACGTGACGAGCCGCCCCGCGAGCGCCGAGGCGATCCGGCCACCCGCGGCCTCGACCTCGTCGCGCTGGGTGCGCCACGCCTCGCTGATCGCCTGCAGCAGCTGCCGGAAGGAGGGGATGCCGTGCCGCGGGCTCGGCGGGAAGTACGTGCCGGCGTAGAACGGCTGCCCCTGCGGGGTGAGGAACACGGTCATGGGCCAGCCGCCCTGCCCGGTGAGCGCCTGCGTCGCGGCCATGTAGACCGCGTCGACGTCGGGCCGTTCCTCGCGGTCCACCTTGACGTTGACGAACTCGCGGTTCATCACGGCGGCGACGTCGGCGTCCTCGAAGGACTCGTGCGCCATCACGTGGCACCAGTGGCAGGCGGCGTAGCCGACGCTCAGCAGCACCGGACGGTCGAGCTCGCGGGCGGCGGCGAACGCCTCGTCGCCCCATTCCTGCCAGGCGACGGGATTGTCGCGGTGCTGCTGCAGGTAGGGGCTCGTCGCCGCACCGAGGCGGTTCGTGAGCTCCACGGGCGGGCTGTCGCCGGGGGTCATGAGCACGTCCTCTCGGCGGTTCGGCACACGACTGGTGCCCAGCCTCCCACCGGCGAGGCAGCCGGCAATGCGCGTGCCCGCCCTCCCCGGCAGCCGGGGCAGGGCGGGCACGCGCGCCGGGGCGGGTCAGCCCGCGCTGGTCACCGCGAGGTCGTCGAAGCTCGCGACGACCGGGCCGTTGGTCGCGCTGCCCGACAGATAGGTCACCAGACCGACGGATCCCGCCGTCTGCAGACCCGCGGTCGTGTCGGTCTTGACCACCTGCCAGTCCGCGGGCTCCGAACCGGACGTCGGCCAGACCTTCAGCCGCAGCGTCGTGGTGCCGGTGCCCTGGACCTGGAGGCGGAGGGTCAGCTTCGTCCCGGCCGCGTAGGTCACGCCGGGCAGGACCAGTTCGCTGCCGAGCATGGTCTCGGTCCCGCTGACGACACGGGACACGGCGATCGCCACCCCGCCGCTGGACGTCAGCCGGACCCGGCCCCGGTAGTCGCCCCCGGAGGTGCGCCGCCCGACCGCGTACAGGTAGACGCCGTTGCCGGTGCCGACCTTGTCGGACGACATGGTCACCACGAGGTCGGTCGAGCTCGACGAGACCGCGCCGAGGACGGCCGAGGGGCCGGCGCTCGTGGCGATCTTGACGGTGCCCACGCCGCGAGCCGACGGCGAAGTTGGTCGCGCCACCGGCGACCGTCCAGGTGCCGCCGGTGTCCGCGGCGCCCCACCCGCTCGCGACCGTGCGTCCGAACGAGTCCGCGGCGAGGGCCGCCGGGGCGGTCACCGTCACCGACTTCGTCGCGGTGTCCGTCGCGCCCTTGTCGTCGGTCACCGTCAGCTTCACCGTGTACGTGCCCGCGGACCCGTACGTGTGGCTCGGCTTGACCCCGCTCCCCGGCGAGGAGTCACCGAAGTCCCACGCATACGACGCCACGGTCCCGTCCGCGTCGGCGGACGCCGACGCGTCGAACGCCACCGCCAGATCCGTCGGCGTCGCCGTGAACGACGCCGTCGGCGGCTTGTTCGCCGGCGGAGCCGTCACCGTCACCGACTTCGTGGCGTGTCCGTCGCACCCTTGTCGTCGGTCACCGTCAGCTTCACCGTGTACGTGCCCGCGGACCCGTACGTGTGGCTCGGCTTGACCCCGCTCCCCGACGAGGAGTCACCGAAGTCCCACGCATACGACGCCACGGTCCCGTCCACGTCGGCGGACGCCGACGCGTCGAACGCCACCGCCAGATCCGTCGGCGTCGCCGTGAACGACGCCGTCGGCGGCTTGTTCGCCGCCGGAACGCCCAGGTGGTAGTGCGCCTGGACGGTCGAGGCGGAGAGGACCGCCGGGTAGACCGCGACCTCGTCCAGCGAGCCGGCGAAGTCGTTCGTCGACGCGCCGCCCCAGGTGTTGTCGCTGCCCAGACGCCAGTAGCCGGTGTAGGCCTGGGGCGTCGTCGCGGTTCCGGAGGCCACCAGGGCGCCGTCCACGAACATCTGCTGGCCGCCGGAACCCTGCGTGACCACGACGTGGTGCCAGGAGCCGTCGTTGTAGGCGGCCGGCGAGTCGATCGTGGACGCCTGGCCGGTCCAGATGCCGTACCGCAACTGCCCGCCGTCGAGCATGTAGAGGTGGCGGTCGTAGTTGCTGCTCGGGCCGCTCTTCGCGTCGCCGAACCCGATGATCCGTCCGCCGGTCGTCGTCGTGGTCCTGAACCAGGCCTCGAGCGAGAAGACCTGCGGATTGGTCGTCTGGCTGCTGGCGACGACGGTGCCGCCGGCGCCCAGGGTGACCGCCTTGCCCGCCGGGGCGGCCGGGGACGGCGACTGGCCGAGCGTGGCGCCGGTGTAGGTCGCACCGGTGTCGGCCGTCATGGTGTCGACCGCCGTGCTGCCGCTGGTCTCGTCGAGCCGGAGGAACAGGCTCGGGCTCGCGTCCCAGACCGCCCCGCCGTACGCGTCGGCCGGGCGCTGGGGCACGACCGCCGAGTACCCGGCGGCACCGTAGTGGGCCGCGACCCGGGACGCCGACAGCACCGTCGGGTACACCGAGACCTCGTCGATGGCACCGCTGAGCGCGCTGCTCGCCGGCTGGCTCGGCCAGCCGTTGAGGTTGTCGCCGCCCAGCGCCAGTACCCGCTGAAGGGCTGGGCAGCGGTGACGTCGGCCCGGGTACCCACCTTCTTGCCGTCGACGTAGAGCGTCTCGCCGCTCGCGCCGAGGGTGGCGACGGCCTGGTGCCAGGCGCCGTCGTTGTAGCTGCGCGAGCCGGACACCGTCTGGACCCCGCCGGAGTACACGCCGAAGACCAGCTTGCCGTCGTTGGTCAGGTACAGCTGCCGGTCGTAGTTGTTGCTGTTGCCGGTGGCGCTGTCGCCGAAGCCGACGATCTTCCCCCCGGACGTCGACGTCGTCCGGAACCAGGCCTCGACCGAGAAGGTCTGCGGACCGGGCTGGCTGATCGCCGAGACGGCGGGCACGGTCGCCGACCCGCTGAACCCGCTCGCGGCGTCGGCGTCCCCGACGATCGCGCCGGCCACACCGTGCTGCGTGTCGGAGGCCAGCGTCAGGTCGTTCCCCGAGGCCCAGTCGTAGCCCACGGTCCCGTCGCTCTCGCCGAGTCGCCAGTAGTCCGCCGGTGCGTCCGTCGTGACCGCATCCGCGTAGGCGCTGGTCGACGCGGTGCCGGTCGGGACGGTCACCGCCGTCGCCGAGCTCACGACCGTGTTGCCCAGCGCGTCCTTGACCCGCACCCGGTAGGTCTGGGACGAGCCCGGGGCCGCCGTCCGGTCCGTGAAGGCCATCGGCGGGCGGTTCCAGAAGGAGGAGTCCTGGGTGCGGGTCGCGATCACGGTCGAGGTCGCGGTCGTGGCGCCCCGGAGCACCTCGTAGGTGAGCTGGCGGTTGTCGCGGTCCCAGGCCGCCTGCCACGCGACGCGGACGGTGCCCGGCGCCAGTCCCGTCGTCGTCGGCTTGAGCTCGGTGGAGCCCTGCGGGCCCTGCTTGTTCGTCGCGAGCGACTTCACGGCGAAGCGCACGAGCCCCTGCTGCGCCGTTCCGTTCACGCTCGGGAACTCGCCGCCGAGGACGACGTAGCTGTCGTTGCCGCTGACGCTCCACGCGCGCCTGGCCCTGGCCCGTCGCCGTTCCGGCGGCGAACGTCGGGTACCACTGGAGGAGCTCGGGAGCGGGCCGGCCGGAGAAGGAGCCGCCGTTGTTGAGGCGACCGTCGGCCGGCGGCGCCGCGGCGTAGGCCAGCGCCCGCTGGTAGGTCCACGGGTTGGTCTGCGGCCACCCGCCGACAGCGCTGCAGTCGTGGGCGTGACCGACGTTGTAGACGGCCCCCGCGAAGGAGCCGACGCTGTAGGTGTCCCCGCGGCAACCGCTGACCCAGACCAGGTTGCCGCCGTTGGCCGTGGCGGCGACCACGTTCTCGAGGTTGGCGTTGGTCGTCGGGTCGTTGTGGATGAGGTAGCCGTAGCCGGTCGCGTACACCTGGCTGCCGTCGTTCGCCAAGGAGTAGATGGCCGCGTCGGCGCCGTAGTCCTTGACGACCTGGTTGACCGCCCACGGCAGGCTCGCGCCCGTGGTGGCGTCGATGGCCCCCATGCCGATCGTGGAGGCGCCGTTCATCGTGATGAACCGGCCGCCCGGCGATGACCTCGTTGGCGGCGGGCACGGCGGTCAGCGCCATCACGGCCTGGTCCACCGTCGGTGCCCAGGCCAGGACGGCACCCGTGGTGCCGTTGAAGGCGGCGAGCCGCTGACGGGGCTGGCCGCCGGCCGTCGTGAAGCCCCCGCCCGCGTACACGGTGCTGCCCACCACCGCCAGGGCCCGCGCCTGGCTGTTCACCGAGGCGTTGAAGCCGGTGAGGACAGCCCCGGTGGTGGCGTCGAGCGCGACGATCCGGCTGCGGGCGACGCCGCTGACCGAGGTGAAGTCACCCGCCACGTAGATGCGCGTGCCGTCGGCCGACGCGGCGATGGCCAGGCCCTGGGCGTTGAGCGACGGGGCCCAGGAGCTGATGAGCGCCCCCGTCGTGAGGTCGTAGGCGAGGATGTTCGAGCGTGCCGTCTGGTTGGTCCCGGCCGCCGATCCGGCGGGGCGGGCCTGGCTGAACTTCCCCGTGACGTACACCCGGTTGCCCACGACGACCTGCGCCCAGGCCACCCCGTCCATCTGGACGGTCGGGAGGGCGTCGGCGCTCACGGTCGTCTGCGTGACGGGTGGAACCGGGGCGGTGTCCGCGAGCGCGGGACCGGACTGCAGCAATGGCACCGCGAGTGCCAGCGTGACCGTGGCGACCAAACTGCCCGCAACTCGGCGGCGCAGGTTCTTTACGTGCGTCAGCATCATGCTCCCGCTGGAAGGCCTGGAGGATTCGACGCCACCCCGTGCGTCACGTCACCGCACAGTAGGCAGGGCGGTCACGCGCGCGTCAGGCACTCCTGGGAAAACGAAGCTCACTCGTCACCCTTCGGCGTAACGCGAGCCGGCGAAGCCGGGCGAAACGCCCACGGACGCCGGGAAGCTCGACGCAGGGTGACCGGCGTCAGGAGCGGAAGACGAGGATGCGGGCGGCGCTGCTGGACGAGACGTCGACACGCACGTGGGAGCGGGCGGAGGCCGGCACGAGGAACACGTACGTGCCCGACGCCGATGCCCCGCCCTTGAGGGAACCGTGCAGCGGTTTCGCGGGAGAGGAGTCCGAGGGGGCGGCCGGCGTGCCCGCGCCGCTGCCGTAGGAGGCGTTGACGGCGATGCCGTCGAGGTCGAAGGCACCCGAGCCGGAGTTCTGCACGCGCACCTTCACGACGACGCCCGGGCCCGAGACCTCCCCCGGCCCGTGCCCGGTCACCGACACGGGCTGCGGGGCGGACGCGGTCACGAGTACCCCGGTGCGCAGCTGCGCCGCTCGCCCCGCGGGCACCGGAGGGGCGGTGGAGACGGCGACGGACGGCTTGGCCGTCTCCTTGGCGGGAGCACCCGAGCTCTTGGACGTCGAGGACGTCGAGGACGCGAGGAGGTGGAGCGGGGGCTGCCGGTCGCCGACGGCGTGCCCGCGGGGGACGACGCGGTCGGGGTGACCGAGGGCGAGGACGGCGAGGCACCACCCGCGCTGCTCGTCCCGCCGGAGCTGCATCCCGCCACGAGGACGCAGCAGGAGGTCACCATCAGTAGCGCTACGCGTGCGCGCCTCAAGGCGGCGCCTCCTTTCCTCGCCCGGGGTCAGCACCCCGGATCGGTCGTCGCCCCTCCAGGGCGCGGTCGACGGTACCGGACGCCTCCTCCGCCCGGGGCCGACGCCCGAGCATTCCGGGCCGCTGCGTCGCGAGAGTGACGCCGGTCGCGAAGCGGAACGACCCGGTGACTGACGTTGCTACCGTCGGCGCATGCTTCAGGAAGGCGTCTCGGACGCGGCCGCTCTGCCGGGATCCCAGCCGACGGAACCGCTGGTCGCGACCTGGCGACGGCTCCGCTCCGCCCAGAAGCCTCCGGCCAAGGGCTCCCCGGCGTACTCCCGGTTCGTCAACCGCCGGCTGGGCCGGTTCCTCGCCGCGGCCGCCTACCGGCTCTCCCTCACGCCCGACCAGGTCAGCCTGATCAGTGCGGCGTTCACCGCGACCGGGATCGCCCTCGTCGCCCTCGTCCGGCCGGCACCGCTCACCGGGGTGGCGGTCTCGCTGCTGCTCGCCGTGGGTTACGCGTTCGACTCCGCCGACGGACAGCTGGCCCGGCTGCGCGGCGGCGGCCGGCCGGCCGGGGAGTGGCTGGACCACGTGCTGGACGCGGTCAAGACCTCGGCCCTGCACCTGGCCGTGCTCGTCGCCTGGTACCGGTTCTACGAGCTGCGCGGCCCCGCCCTGCTCGTGCCGATCGGGTACACGCTGGTCGCAGCCGTGCACTTCTTCGCCACCTGGATCACCGACCAGATGCGGCGCGCACACCCGGCCGTCGCCCCCGCGGCGGGGGCCACCGGCCCCGGTCTGCTGCGATCCCTCCTCGTGCTGCCGACGGACTACGGCCTGCTGCTGCTCACCTTCGTCCTGCTCGCGTGGCAACCCGGATTCATCACCGTCTACACGCTGCTGTTCGCGGGCACCGCTCTCTTCCTGCTCGCGGCGCTGCCGAAGTGGTTCCGCGAGGTCTCACGCTTCCCGTCCCCGTGAGCACGGGCCGAGCCGCGCCGCGGCCGCGCTCGGCTCACCGCCGCAGCAGGGTGACGCCGGTGGTCGGCCCCGCCCAGTGGCTGACGGGCCGGAAGCCGGCGGCCGCGAGGAAGGCGTCCTCCGTGGCCGCCTGCGGCGCGGGATAGTCCTCGTCCCGGACGAGCCAGAGCCGGGTCAGCCCGTCGAGCCGGCCGCCGCTGGCGAGCAGGGGCGCGGACATGCCGGTGAGGTTGCCGGCGTCCACCGCGGTGCGGAGCCGGGTCACGTCCCGCAGGCCCGCGAACGCCTCCGGATAGGCGACGGCGATCTGCCGCAGGGTGGTACCCATGCCCGGGCCGGGCGGCCTCGTGGGCTGGGCCTGGTGGAGGACGGGGGCGAAGTACACCCCGTCCCCCGCCGTCCGGCCGCTGCCGACCTCCTGCGCCACCTGCGCCCAGTCGGTTCCGCTCTTCGCGGTGGCCCCGCGCTGGGAGACGTACACCGGGGCGACGACCAGGACGAGGGCGACCGATGCAGCGACGGCTCGATCGGGCCGCAGCACGCCGAGCCCCAGCGCCACCAGGACCGCGACGGCGGGTACCCCGAAGGTGAAGTACCGCGGGTTGTACAGGGACGCACCGGCCAGGGTCGCGGCCACGACCACGGCCGGCGGGACCAGCGCCCACGGCAGGGCCCACCGGGCGACGACCCAGGGCGGGCCGCCGGCTCGGCGCGCGGCGCGCACGCCGAGCAGCGCCAGCCCCAGCCCTGCCACCGCCAGCAGGATCGCGCACACTTGCCACAGGTCGCCCGCACCGTGCAGGGTCAGCCCGGTCCGGGGCGCCGTTCCGGGGGTCGGCGTGTCCCCGAGGAACACCTGGTTGACCAGCACTGCGCGCACCAGTCCCAGCGGCCCGAGGCGTTGTTCACCCAGTTGACCCGTCTGCCTGCTCGCGACCACGACCACGGGCGCCGCCAGCGCGAGCGCGCCCCCCGCCGCGGCCAGGAAGCGCAGGAGCGTGGCGCGGCCTCCCCACCGGGCGAGCGTCACGGCATGCGCGAGCAGCAGGAGCGCCAGGTAGACGTCGACGGCCACCGCCAGGCCGCCCAGCAACGGCGTACCCCGCCCACCGGGCGCCCGGAAGGGGACCCGCCGCCGCCGGCGCGACGACGAGAGTCAGCAGCACGGCGAGGAGTGCGGTGAGCGCGAAGGACCGCCCCTCGGCACCCGACCAGGTCATGCGCGGCAGGGCGGCGCACACCAGGCCGCTCGTGACCGCGAGCCGCTCGCTCCCACCGAGGCGTCGGACCAGCACGACGAGGGCGGCGGCGGTGAACCCGACGGCCACGGCGCTGGGCAGGCGCAGCGCCAGGGCGGACTGCCCGGCCACGGCCAGCCAGACGTGCATGCCGAGGTAGTAGAGGCCGTGCACGGCGTCGACGGTGCCGAGCATCCGCCAGAGCTCGGGCAGGGGACGCGCGGCTGCACTGATGGTCGCGGCCTCGTCCGTCCACAGCGAGGGCTGCCAGGACCACGCCAGCGAGACGGCGGCGGCGACGGCTCCGACACCGGCCACCGGTGCGGTGGCGGCCGGGGCGGGGCGCGCCGGAGCGGCGTCGACGAGGACCATGGCGAGAAGACTAGGCAGCCCCCGCCCGGCGAACCTGGCTTTGCCCGGACCTTCGCCCCGCCGGCGTTGCTACTGTCTGCGTCCGGGATGCCGACAGGAGCGGTGCGGGCAGCCGGCCCGGCAGGGCGTCGGAGGCGGTCGGTCACCCGTGGTCGGAGGTCGCCATGAACCGCGTTCTCGCGTGGGCCGCGCGCAACTGGCTCCCGCTGTGCGCCCTCGCCATGTTCGTCGGCAGCGACTACAAGTTCCGGCGGCGGGACCCCACCGCGGGGACCTCGGGCTCCCTCGACAAGTTCGTCCTGCTCGAACTCGCCCTCTACGGAGCCGTGGCGGCCTACCTCCTGATCCGCCGGGCCTCCCCGCCACGGGCCGTGCGGCTCCCGGCGCCCCTGGCGTTCGGGGTGCGGGTACGTCGTCGTCATCGCGATCTCGCTGGTGAACACGCCCTACCTCGTCTACGGGGCGGCGAGGACCGTGGAGATGGCCGTCCTGCTCGGGTGTGCCGTCACGGTGTGGCGGCAGGCGGACCGCGCCGACCTCCATCGGCTGGCCCACGGGTTCCTCCTCCTGGTGGCCGGGTCCGTCCTGTACGGGATCGCCGTTCCCTCCGCACCCCTGTCGAACCAGCAGGTCGGGCGCTTCACCTGGTTCGCCGTCCACCCCGGGCTCGCGGGGACGTACTGCGCCCTCGCCGTCCTGGTGGCCTACGTCTATGTCACCCGGACGGGACCGCGCCCGGGCCCGCGGTGGCCCCGCCGGATCTACGTCGTGCTGCTGGTCGTCTCGCTCTACGGGCTGTACGGGGCCCACGCGCGCGGTGCGTTGCTGGGAGCGGTCGCCGCCGTGTTCATGGCGACGGTCAGCGTGGTGCGCAGCGTGACCCGTCGCATCGAACTGCTCGCGGGCCTCGCCCTCGTCGCAGCGCTGGCCGTGCTGGTCGCCGGCCGGCCCATCCTGGACTACCTGGCCAGAGGCGAGTCGGCCGACGAGCTCACCACCCTGAACGCCCGCACCGACCTCTGGTCGTACGCCGTCGAGGCGATCGCGCACAAGCCGATCTACGGCTGGGGCGTCGGGGCGTCGCAGGGGATCTTCGTGAGTGAGATCGGACTCGGCGGCGGTCACAACATGGTGATCAACGTGGCGGTCGACCTCGGCCTGGTCGGTCTCGCGGTCTGGGCGCTCTTCGTCGGGTCGACCGTGCTGCGGACGGCGACACTGCCACGCGAGGGCCTGACGGGGCTCCTGGTCGACCGGGCCCTGCTCGCCGGGATCCTCACCGTGGTGCTCGTCGACGGCCTGTTCAGCGCGGGGCCGGGCGGGGTCAGCAACGTGAGCAGCACCTGGTTCTTCCTGGCGGTCGGCTGGCTCTGCTGCCTGACCCGTCTGCTCCAGGACCAACGGGACGACGGCGTGCGCGGGCACCCGCGTGAGCTCGTCTTGAGGGGGCCTTAGGGCGCGAAAAATGATCGCCGGACGACGGTCGTTCCCGTCCGGCCCTGCGTGCGCGGTCGTCGTCCGAGGCCCCGGCAGGGGAGCCGTCTTTCCCAGTGAGGGGTGTATGGGCAAGCATCTCGCCGCACCGGTCGGCGATCAGCGGAGGCAGCGTCGTTCCGACCTGCCCGGACCCGCGTCGCCGACCCTGCGTCGTGGCACCGCCCGTCCTCGGCGACGCCGACGGCTGCTCCCCGCGGCCCTGGCGGCCGTCGCCGCCGTGCCGCTCTCACTGCACGTGGCCACGGCCGCGCTCGACGACGGCCTGCTGGCCGACGACGGCTTCGGACGATCGGTCGCCACGGGCTGGGGCAGCGCCGAGACCGGGGGCCCCTACAGCGTCTCCGTGCCGGGGAGGGCCACCGTCACGAACGGCGCGGGCGTCCTCGACCTGCAGCCCGGTTCCGCCCTCTCGGCCGTCCTCGGCCAGACCTCCGCACGGGACGTCGACACCACCGTCACCCTCTCCGCCGACGACCTGCCCGGCGGCAACGGCTTGTACAACGAGGTGCTGCTGCGACGCCAGCCGGACGGCAGCGCCTACCGGGTGCAGGCGCGCGTGACGTCGGGGGGCGAGCTGCATCTCGCCCTCGTCCGGACCCGGGGCGCGACGACCACCGTGCTCGCCCGCGAGGCCGGCACCGGCGTCACCGTGGCCCCGCACGCGAACGTCGTCGTCGAGGGAAGCGTCTCCGGCACGACCGAGGTGTCGCTGCGAGCCCGCGCATGGAGGGCGGGCGGCACCGCTCCCGGGTGGCTCTCGTCGGCGCGAGACGCTGCCACGGACCGCATCGACGCGGCGGGCGCGGTCGGTCTCAACCTCTACCTGTCGTCGGGCAGCCCCGCTGTCGTCGCCCGTGTCGCGCACCTGCGGGCCGAGCCGGTCTCCGCCGAGGCCGCGCCGGCGCCGGTCCCGTCGGCGCCCCCGTCGCCCACCGCCACGCCGACGCCCAGCCGGACGGCGACGCCGGCCCCGAGTGCCTCCGCCACGAGCAAGCCCTCTCCGACCGATTCCGCGCCGGGGGCGAGCACCGGCTCGCGGGTCGCGGCCTCGGCCGGGGCGGCCGCTCCCGGCTCCGCCAGGTACGCCGTGCCCGCCGGCGCGGTCGTCGTGTCGCCGGCCGGCGCCGACGCAGCGGCGGGAACGGTGTCGGCGCCGCTGCGCACAGTCGCCCGCGCCGTCGCCATGGCCCCCAGCGGGGCGACGGTGGTCCTCCGCGCCGGCACGTACCACGAGGACGTGACGGTCCCAGCGGGCAAGCGGCTGACGATCCAGTCCTACCCGGGCGAGGCGGTCTGGTTCGACGGCAGCGTCCCGGTGCGGACCTGGACGTCGAGCGGCAACGCCTGGGTGCACGACGGCTGGAACGTCACCCTCGACTCGACGCCGTGCTACAGCGTGGGCAACTGCCCGAGCGGCGCGGCGAACCAGTTCGTCAACCCGGCCGCGCCCATGGCCGCCCACCCGGACCAGGTCTTCGTCGACGGCAAGGCGCAGCGCCAGGTCGGCTCCGTGGCGGAGCTCGCCCCGGGTGCGTTCTTCGTGGATACGGCGGCGCACCGGCTCTACCTGGGCTCGGATCCGCGTGGTCATGACGTCGCGTCCAGCGATCTGCCGGAGGCCGTGACGTTCCGTTCGCAGGGCTCCGTCCTGCGGGGCGTGGGCGTGCGCCGGTACGCCACGTCGCTCCCGCGACCGGCCGCGGTGCGCCTCCAGGCGCCGGACCTCACCCTCGAGAACGTGACGGTCGTGGACAACGCCGCCATCGGCGTGGCGGTCTCCGGCACGGGCGCCTCGCTGCGCGGGGTGACGGCCAGCCGCAACGGCATCCTCGGCGTCGGCGGCAACTACGCGGACGGTCTGCGCGTGACCGGGCTCCGGGCCGAGAACAACAACACGGAGCACTTCAACATGTCCCCGGTGTCGGGCGGCATGAAGATCACCCGGAGTCGCGGGCTGCGCGTCGACGCGTCGTACTTCGGAAGCAACCAGGGCCCCGGCGTGTGGTTCGACGAGTCCGTGTACGACGCGGCGGTGACCCGCTCGGACGTCGTCGGCAACGCCGGCCACGGCGTCTCGTACGAGATCTCCGCCAAGGGCGTCTTCGCCGACGACGTCGTGCGCGGCAACGGCGGCAACGGGTTCAAGATCAATGACAGTGAGGGCGTCGACCTCTGGAACGACACGGTGGTGGGCAACGGACGGGCCGTCTGGGTGGTCCAGGACCCGCGCCACGCCTCGGACCGGTCCGTCGCGGGCCACGACCCCCGCCAGCCCTTCCCGGACCCGACCATGACGTGGCTCACCGGATCGGTGCGGATCGTCAACTCGGTGCTCGGCACGCCCAAGGCGGCAGCCCCCTGCGTGCTGTGCGTCGAGGACAACACCCGCCAGCGCTCGGCCGCCCAGATGAAGGTCACCGTGGAGGGCGACCTGTTCACCCGGGCGGCAGCGACGACGCCGGCGTGGCTCGTCGTCTGGTCGTCCGGTTCGGGCAACCCGGCGACCTACACGTCGCTGACCGCGTTCACCGCGGCGACCGGTCAGGGCAAGGGGTCGGCGAGCGCCGACGGCGGCACCTCCGTCGACGCGGTGGGGCGGCTCTCGGCGACGAGCCCGGCCCCGGCTCCCCGGCCGCTGCCCGACGACGTGAGCGCGCTGGTCCACCGACCGGTGAACGCCTCGCACGTCGGCGCGTGGCTCTGACCTGACAGCACGGCACCGGCCGCCCCCGTTCCCCCGCGGCTGCGGGGGAACGGGGGCGGCCGCGTCACGTGCTCAGCTGCGGATCCGGGTGAAGACGTAGCCCTTGACGGGTGTGGAGAACATGGACGCCGTCCGGCGGACGCCTTCGACGGCACGCTGTTCGGCGCCCGCGGGGACGACGGCCACCAGCTGGGTGCTGATCCGGAGCAGCGGCGGTACGAGCGGAGACGCCTCGGGGACCGGGAGGTCGAGCAGGATGATGTCGTAGCGGTCGGCCGACGCGACCAGTTCCTCGACCAGCCGGCGTCGTCCGGCCGCGTTGTAGCGGGACTTGGCGGCGCCCACCGCGAGCAGGTCCACGCCCGAGGTGCCCTGGACGGGGACCCGCTCGACCATCGCGGCCACCTCGAGCGCGTCGAGGTCGACGCCGTCGCCCGGCTGATCGTCCGAGGCGCCCGCGCCCTCGGCGTCGTCCACGTCGTCGTCGCCGCGCCCGGAGGGAGCCGAGCCGTTGCCGTTGCCGTTGAGCGCGGGCACGACGTCACCCGTCGCCGCACCGTTCGATTCGGGTTGGTGACCGTTCGTCCCGGCCGCCTCGCTCATCGCCGGCAGCGCGAGCGTCGGCAGCGCGACGGCCTTGACGTCCGTGCCCTCGCGTCCTACCACCGGGCCGACGCCGGCGGCGAGGCCGACCGGAACGGCGGTACGAGCGGCAGCGGCGTCCTCGTGGACCGGGACGGGACCCGGGGCGGGAACGGTGGCAGGAACGGTGGCAGGAACGGAGCAGGAACCGGAGCCTTGGACTGGGCGCCGCGCGCGGTCGCGTGCCGCGCGATCATCCTGCCGTCGAGCTCGGCCTCGGCCTTGCCGTCCAGGGACGGCTTGAGCCAGCCCGGCGTCCCGTTCCACAGCCGGGCGCTACCAGGGCCGCGGGGTCCGCGTCGACGACGAGCACGCGGACGCCGTCCCGCACCAGGGCCATGGCCAGGCTCGCCGTGACGTCGGCGCGCTGCAGGCCCTCGCCGGCCTCGACGACGGACACGATCCCGTGCTCGTCCTCGCTGAGGCTCGCACCGATCACCCGGTACTGGCGGATCCCGGAGGAGGTACCGGATCGCGCCGACTTCTCGCTGAGGACGACGGTCCCGAGCAAGGGGGCGTCGAGCAGCGCCTCCACGGACTCCTCGTCCTCGACCCGGCGCTGGCGATCGGCGCGCAGCCAGGCGATGAGGGCCGCGAGCACGACGCCGAGCAGGAGGCCGGCGGCGACGTAGCGGTACGGCAGCTTGCGGGCCGTGGCGTCCTCGACCGACGCCAGCTGGACGAACTGGACGCCGTCGTTGAAGACCGCGCTGTCCGTCTGCAGGCTGGACGCCTTCTGGTCGAGGACGGCGACGCTCGAGAGCACCGAGTTCGGGACCGTCTTGCGACCAGGGGCAGGGGTGAGCAACGAGGTGCGCTGGGCATTGATCGCTGCGATCGCCGCCTGCGTCAGGTTCCTCACCTGGTCGGCGGTGACCTGGCGATAGCTGGTCACGACGGCGTTGACCAGCTGCACGGCCTTCCCGGCGCTGGCAGCGGACGCCGTGACCGTCAGCTGGTTCGACGTCGGCGACGTGTCGACCAGGATGTCCTGGCGCAGCTCGGTGAGGCTGTACTGCGGCAGGGCCAGCGAGACGGCGCCCAGGACGTCGTCGCTGCTGAGGAACTCCGCGCGCTGAGTGGTGTACCGGGTCAGGGAGGCGTCGCCCACCACGCCCTGCGCCAGCAGGTTGTTCGCCCCGGGGTTCTTGAGGGCGATCGTGGCCGTGGCGCTCGGGGGCGCGGACAGCAGGTACCCCGCCACCCCGCTGAACAGCGCCACGCCGATCACGATGGCCGCGCTGGACCTGCGGAACCGCCACAGTGACGGGAGCAGTCCCGGAGCCGGCAGCTCTCGCCTCGAAGCCACGGTCCCACCTTCCTGTCGTCGGGAGCGGTGCCGGGGGCCGTTGCCAGGCCGGTCTTTCCGAGTCACCCGGCGGGCCCACCTGGTCCACGGGCAATGACATCACACGCCCGTCCGGCTCCGGCACGCTTCGCCACGGTCGTCGCCCGAGCGGACCATCGCGCCCGCCGACCCGGGTCGAACCGTACGAAGGGGGCGATCCGGGTGATCACCGACCTTCGCGCGCCAGCTCCCGGCGGCCGCGCAGTCCCCGCAGCGTCTCGACCTCCTCCGGCCCCAGCCCCAGGACCAGGGTGACGGCGAGGTAGACGGCATAGACGACGAGCGCGTCGGCGACGAGCCCGAGCGTGCCCGCGGCCGGGAGGGCGCGGAGCACGAGTGCCACGGCCGCCGCTGCCGCCCCCGCCGCGAGGCACCGGGCCGTGACCCGGTCGAAGGGGACCACGCCGAGCAGGGCGCGCACCTGGAACAGCTTGACCAGGTTGATCAGCCCGAGCGAGACGCTCCAGGCGATGCCGGCGCCCACGATGCCGTACGGCGGGATGAGCACGAGGTTGAGCACGATGTTCAGGATCAGGGCGGCCACGTTGTCGATCATGTTGGTGCGGTTGGCGCCGCTCATGACGAGCAGCGAGCCGCAGGGGCCGGTGGCGGCGTTGACGAGCTGCCCCCACGCCAGCACGAAGGTGACCGTGGCCCCCACCACGAAGCCGGGCCCGAACAGGGCCAGCAGGTCGCCCGGGAAGACGGCGAGCAGGACGAAGGCCGGCACGGAGAGGCGCAGCGTCCAGTTCGTGGCAGCCGTGTACGTCGCGCGCAGCCGGGGCCGGTCGTCGACGTGGTACAGGTGCGCGAAGTGCGGCGCGAACAGCGTGTCGATCGGTGCCATCACGAACACGGCCAGGCCGACCAGCCGGGTCGCGACGTTGTACGTGCCGACGTCGGCGGCCGCGGCGAGGCCCCCGAGGAGGAGGGTGTCGACCCAGACCAGTCCGGTCGCGGCGACGACGGTCGCCCAGCTCGTGACGGCGAAGGCGACGAGCGGCCGCCACGGCACAGCGGTCCGCACTCCCGGGAACGCCCGCAAGCGGTGGCGCAGCGCCCGGACGCCCAGCCCGGCGGAGACCCAGGACGCGACGAGCAGCGCCACGAGCGCGCCGGGCACGCCGAACCCCGCGAGCAGCGCCACGGCCGTGCCGACCAGGCGCAACACCGGCTCGACCACCCAGGCGACGACCGTGAACGCGCGCTGCGAGCGCCAGCCCTGGGTGGCGGCGAGGGAGAGGTCCCGCGTCACGCAGGCGGGCAACGCCGCGGCGACGAGGACGAACCCGAGCCGCAGGTCGCCGTCGTGGAAGAGCTCGGCGAGCGACGAGGAGAACAGCGCCAGGACGCCGGCCAGGCCGAGCGCGACGGTGCCGCTGACCAGGAGGGCCAACCGGATGGTCGCGCGGACCGCGCCGGCGTTGCCGTCCGCGACGTGCGCGGTGACCTGGCGGATCACGGCGTAGCGGAACCCGAGCAGCGAGAACAGCGAGAGCAGCGTGAAGAGGGCGTACGCCAGGACGTACCGCCCCAGCGCGGCCGGGCCGAGCGCGCGGGCGATCATGGTCGTGACGGCGAGGAGGGACGCCTGCTGCACCACGGCACCCGTGAGGTTCAGGGCGCCGCCCCGGCCCAGCCCTCTCGGGAGGACGGACGCGGGCGGCCCGATGGCGCTCACAGCTGCTGTCCTCCTGCCGCTGGTGCGTGGAACGGATCGTGAACTGTACCGACACGCGCGGCCGGAGCCGGGTCGGAAAGGCTCTCGGCGAGAACAGCGGCGCTGCTAGCGTACGGCCGCGTCGGCGCGCAGAGCCGGCTGTTCCGGGTCACCGACTCCAGACCCGGCCGTCCGTTCTCCGTCGGTGCGTGGTGTCGACCGCACCGGCCACGACGAAGGTGACTCATGAGCATGGCACCCACGCGCACCGCGGTGACCGTGGCAGCGCGGCGCCCCGGCGAGGGCCTCAGGCGCGGGGTGTTCGCGCTCAAGCGCCGCACCGTGCTGCGCGGCAGCGACGCGCTGGCGCGCCGGGCCGCCGTCGACGAGGTCGCGCCGGTCGAGGAGCTGCTGCGCCGGCAGCGTCAGCTGGCCATCGCCCAGGCGCGGTACGCCATGGCGAACTCCCCCTTCTACCGGCAGCTCTACTCCGACGCCGGGATCAGCCTCGACGACCTGCGGGACCCCGAGGCGTTCACCTCCCTGCCCGTCGTCGAGAAGGACGACGTGCGGGCCCACTTCGACGAGCTCCGCACGCCCGAGGCGGTGGACGGCACCATCGCCGTCTCCAGGACCGGCGGGAGCACGGGTCAGCCCCTCCGGATCCTGCGGGACACCCGCATCTCCGCCCAGCCGCTGGAGTGGCGGCTGATGCGCTGGTGGGGCGTACACCCCTCCGACAATGTCGCCATCGTCTTCCGGCACATCAAGACCGGGCGCGAGGAGAAGGTCCACGCACTCAAGTGGTGGCCGTCGCGGCGCATCCAGCTGGACGCCTACCGGATCGGCGAGGACGAGGTGCGCGCCTTCGTCCGCCAGTGGCACCGCGTCCGGCCCGCCCTGCTCACGGGCTACGCCGGGGGCGTCCTGGAGCTGGCCCGCACCCTGGCTCGGCTCGGGCTGGAGGTTCCGGCGCCGACCGCCGTCGCGACCACCGCCTCCCCGCTCACCGACGCCAACCGCTCCGAGCTCGAGTCGCTCCTGGGTGCTCCGGTCTACGACCACTACCGGTCGTCGGAGATCCCCTGGATGGGCGGCGAGTGCCGGGAGCGGGCCGGTCATCACCTGTTCGTCCTCGACCGGGTGGTCGAGCTCCTCGACGACGTCGACCGGCCGGTGCCGCCGGGGGAGACCGGGCAGGTGGTCGCCACCGACCTCACCAACCGGGTCTTCCCGCTCGTGCGCTATCGCCTCGGGGACCGCACGCACGCGATCAGCGACCCCTGCCCCTGCGGAGTGACGCTGCCCCGGATCGCACGTGTCGAGGGGCGCCAGACCGACGGCCTCCGGCTGCCGGACGGCACCTGGGTCGCCGGGGTCGGCCTCTACCAGATCTTCAACACCGTGCACGCCGCCGTGCGCGAGGCGCAGATCGACCAGGCCGCCGACTACTCCGTCACCCTGCGCTGCGTCCTCACCGACGACCCGGGCGCCCGGAGCGCGGTCGAGGGTGTGGTCGAGGACCTGCGCCACAAGCTCGGCCACGCCGTGCCGGTGCGGCACGAGTTCGTGCCCGCGATCCCGCACGAGGGCGGCAAGATCCGCTATATCCGCACCGCGGTGGTCGACGCCTGACCGGCGACTCGGGTCACCCAGCTCAGCAGCTCCCGGCGGTACTGGTCGGGGCCGAACCGCTGGGCGGCACGCCCGCGCGCCCGCTCCGCGCGGCTCACCGCCGCGGGCCAGTCGGCGAGCACGCGCTGGACGGCGTCCGCGAGGGCGTCCGGGTCACCCGCAGCAGCACGCTCGCCGTCGACGCCCGGTTCGACGATCTCGCGCAGCCCCTGGGTGTCCCCGACGACGAGCGGCCGGCCCGCGAGCAGGGCCTCGACGGCCGCGTTGCCGAAGGGCTCGACGCGTGACGGCACGAGCGCGACGTCGGCGGCGGCGAGCGGCTCCCAGACGTCGGGCAGCACGCCCGCCCAGTGCACCCGCTCCTCCACGCCCTCCGCGCGGGCGAGTTCGCGGACCTCGTCGACGAACCACTCGTAGCCGGTGAACGCGCCTCCGACGAGCGTGAGCTCGGCGTCGACGCCGCGCGATCGCAGCCGGGCCAGAGCCGTGACCGCCACGTCGGTCCCCTTGCGCGGCGAGATCCTCCCGACCAGCACGAGCCGCACGGGATCGGCGAGCGTCGGGCGCGGCGGCGTCCAGCGGTCCGGACCGGGGACGCCGTTGTAGAGCACGGCGGTCCGCCGCCGCAGCAGTGGCAGGTCACGCACGAGGAGCTCGCGGGAGAACGCCGAGTTGGCGAGCACCACGCGCGCCAGCAACAGCGGGAGCGCGAGGGCCAGCCGCACGGGCCGCGGCACCTGCTCCTCGGCCTCGTGCACGTGGCAGACGACCGGACGCCGGAGCAGGCGGGCCAGCAGCAGCCACAGCGGGCACCGTGACGGTGCTGACGTAGACGGCGTCCGGCCGGGTCGCGCGCAGCAGCCGCAGCAGGCGGGGCGCCGCGGCGAGGTTCTCCCCGGCGAACCGGAGCACGCCGACGGGCGACAGCAGGCTCTTGCGCAGCACGGGAACGGGCTGCACGAGCACCGACGCGCCGTCGTCCTCGAGCTGCTGCCGCAGCGGACCGTCGCCGGCCAGCACGACGGTGACGTCCCACCCGGCCTCGAGCAGCGCGCCGACCGACTCACGCAGCACCCGGTCGGACCCGTACAGCTCCGCCGACGGATGCGCGACGAGCAGCCGGGGGCGGTCTGCGGTCGTGGTCATGACGTCTCCTCGCACCTGCGCACGGTCGGGCTGCCGGCCGGACGATCCTCGCGCACGACGCGGGCGGGCGAGGCCGGAACCAAGCGTTCGGCGCGTCCCCGGGACGGGTGGCCGTGCTCAGCCGCGCGGGCGCGGCCGCAGCCGCACGGGCCGCCCGAGGGTCGCCGTGGCGGGCCCGGCGTCGCTGCGGGGCAGGTGCACGACGACGGGATCGGCCTGGTCCGGGACCTCGACGTCGACGCGGACGTGGGTGGGCAGCGGGGTCACCCGGCTGACGACGCCCGGCCGGCCGTCCTGCGCCGTCGCGGGCAGCAGCTCGATGTCGTGCGAGCGGTGCAACGCCCCGTCCAGCCGGGTGCTGCTGCCGAGGAAGGACATGACGAACGGCGTCGCGGGGCGGTCGTAGAGGTCGGTCGGCGCGCCGGCCTGCTCGACCCGGCCCCGGTTGACGACCACGATCTGGTCGGCGAGCTCGAGGGCCTCGTCCTGGTCGTGCGTGACCACGATCGTCGTCACCGGCATCCGCTCGTGCAGGCCGCGCAGCCAGTCGCGCAGCTCGCCGCGGATCGCGGCGTCGAGGGCGCCGAACGGCTCGTCGAGCAGCAGCACCCGCGGCTCGATCGCGAGCGCCCGGGCGAGCACCATCCGCTGCCGCTGGCCGCCGGAGAGCTGGGCGGGGTAGCGCCCGGCCAGGCCGTCGAGCCGGACCAGGGCGAGGAGCTCGTCGACCCGGGCTCGCACCTCCTTCTTGGGCCGGCGCCGCACGGTCAGGCCGAACGCCACGTTGTCGGCGACGGTCAGGTGGCGGAACGCCGCGTAGTGCTGGAAGACGAAGCCGATCCCCCGCTCGCGGGCGGGGACGCCGGTGACGTCGGCGCCGCCGATCCGCACGGAGCCGGCGTCCGCGGTCTCCAGGCCGGCCAGGATGCGGAGCAGGGTGGACTTGCCTCCGCCCGACGGACCCAGGAGGGCGGTCAGCGACCGGTCGGGGACGTCGATCGAGACGTCCTCGAGCGCGACGGCCTGCCCGAAGCGCTTCGAGACGCCGGAGGCGGCGATGCTCACGTGGTCTCCTGCCTGGTCTGCCCGCGGTGGAGCGCGGAACGGTCGAGCCTGCGGCCGAGGCCCGTCATCACGACGAGGACCGCGATCGCGACGAGCCCGAGCAGCAGGCCCGCGGCGAACGCGCCGACGAGGTCGAGCCCGACGAACCGGTCCTCGACGTAGAGCGGCAGCGTCTGGGTGACGCCGAGGACGCTGCCGGAGACGATCGCGATCGCGCCGTACTCCCCCAGGGCCCGCGCGGTGGCGAGGACGACGCCGTAGGTGATCCCCCAGCGGATGGCCGGCACGGTGATCCGCCGGAAGGTCTGCCACGGGCCGGCGCCGAGCGTGGCCGCGGCGTCCTCGGCGTCCGTGCCCGCCTCGGCCAGCACCGGCACGACCTCGTTCACCACGAAGGGCAGCGCCACGAAGACGGTGGCCAGCACCATGCCGGGCAACGCGAAGATCACGTGGATCCCGTGTGCGGTGAGCCAGGGCCCGAACCAGCCCTCGGCGCCGTAGAGGGTGACGAGCGCGAGACCGAGCACGACCGGCGAGACGGCGAACGGCAGGTCGATCGCCGCGGCGATGAGCCCGGAGCCGGGGGGCCGGTAGCGGACCAGCACGAACGCGCAGACGACGCCGAACACGGTGGTGATCGGCACGGTGATGGCCGTGACGAGCACGGACAGCGCGATCGCGTGCAGCGCCTCCGGCGTCGTCAGCGCGGCGACGACCGGGGCGAGGCCGTGCGCGAAGGTCCGGCCGACGAGCAGGACGACGGGGGCGACGACGATGAGCGCGAGGTAGCCGAGCGCGGCGACCCGCAGTGCCACCCGCCCGCTCACCGGCGTCCCTGCGCGCGGCGGCCGGCCAGCCGCAGGACGACGACGACCACCAGCGCGACCGCCAGCAGGACGACGGCGACCGCGGCGCCGGCCTCAGGTGCGCCGTTCTCCACCTGGGTGAAGATCCACCAGGACGCGACCTCGGTGCGGTACGGCAGGTTGCCCGAGATGAGCACGACCGAGCCGAACTCGCCGAGGGCGCGGGCGAAGGCCTGGGCCCCGCCGGTGACGAGAGCGGGCACGAGCGCCGGGAGCAGCACCCGGCGGAACGTGGTCCAGGGCCCGGCGCCCAGTGTCGCCGCCGCCTCCTCGACCTCGGGGTCGAGATCGGCGAGCACCGGCTGCACGCTGCGGACCACGAACGGCAGCGTGACGAACAGCAGCGCCAGGGCGACACCGGCGCGGGTGTACGCCAGGTCGAGCCCCAGCGGGTTCCCCTCGCCGTAGAGGGCGAGCAGGGTCAGGCCCGCGACCACGGTCGGCAGCGCGAACGGCAGGTCCACGAGGGCGTCGACGACCCGACGGCCGGGGAAGTCGTCACGGACCAGCACCCAGGCCACGACGAGGCCCGCGACGAGGTCGATCACCACGGCGACGAGCGACACCCCGACCGTGAACTCCAGCGCGGCGACCGCCTCCGGCTGGGTCACGGTCGCGAGGAAGCCGGGGCCGACGCCGGCGGCGAGCAGCGCGGCGATCGGCAGCAGCACCACGACGGAGAGGACCGTCACCGTAGAGGCCGTGGCCAGCGCCGCGACGGGCGCCCCGGCGCCGGTGGCGGACCGGGAGCGACGCCGCGAGCGGGCGAGCCCCCGGTCCACCGGACGGGTCAGCGGGAGGTCAGCCACCGCTGACACCCACCGCCTTCTCGATCGGCACGATGAGCCCGGTCTTCGGGTCGAAGAACCGCTTCGAGACGTCCGTCCAGCCGCCCAGGTCGTCGATGGTGAACAGCTGCTTCGGCGTCGGGAAGGCGTACGGTCCGGTGACCCCCTCGACCACCGGGCGGTACCCGTACTTCGCGAAGATCTCCTGGGCGGGCTTCGTGCGCAGGAAGTCGACGAAGGCCTTCGCGGCCGTCGCGTTCGTGCTCCTCGTCGTCACCGCGATCGGGTTCTCGATGAGGATCGTCCGGTCCGGGACGATCCACTCGACGTCCTTGCCCTTGGCCTTCGCGGCGATGGCCTCGTTCTCGTAGCTGATGAGGACGTCGCCGACGCCGCCGGTGAAGGTCTGCAGCGATGTGGCGGCGGACGCGTCCTGGGCCACGACGTGGGTGAAGAGCTGGCGCAGGTACGCCAGGGCCTGTTCCGGCGTCCGGCCGGCCTTGATCTGCGCGCCGTAGGCGGCCATCACGTTCCAGCGCGCCCCGCCGGAGCTCAGCGGGTTGGGCGTGAGCACCTTGACGCCGGGCCGCACGAGGTCGTCCCAGCCGCGGATGTTCTTCGGGTTGCCCTTGCGGACGACGAGGACCGCGACGGACCGGGTGACGAAGCCGTGGTAGGCGTCGGCGTTCCAGTCCTTCGCGACGACCCCGGCGTCCACCAGCTTGGTGATGTCGGGCGCGAGGGAGAGCGCGGCGACGTCGGTGGGCAGCCCCGCGACGACGGCGCGCGCCTGGGCGCCGGACGCACCGTAGGACTGCGAGAAGCTGATGCCCTTGCCCGCCGTCGTCTTCTGGAAGGCGGGGATGAGCTCGGCGTAGGCGTCCTTCGGGGTCGAGTAGGCGACGAGGGCGAGGCGGCCGCTCCCCCCGGCGGCGGCATCGGCGGTGCCGCACGCGGCGAGCAGGGCGAGACCGGCGAGACCGGCGCCGCCGGTGAGCAGGGTGCGTCGGGTGGTTCGGGCAGGCATGGGTGTCCCCTCGGTGATGGGTGGACGAGCGAGAACCCCGGCGGACGCCGGGTACCGAGGCGGCGGAGCGGACGCGCGGGCGCCGGGCTCAGCCGCGCGGGGGACAGACCGCGCTGGCGGTCCGGAGGAGATCGATGTGCCGGCGGGACACCAGGATCGGGCGGATCATGCATGGCCTCCGTGCGCGCTTGCCCGAACCGGACGGAACGGGCCTGGTCATCACCCGGGGCACCCCACCGCGGTGGAGGGTTGCCGGCCAGCGAGCCGGGGCTTGACGCTGGCACTCACGACCTGGCCCGGGACCGTAACAGAGCGCCTTCCCGGAACGCCAGACCGTGTCCGCTGTTCGGACGCCGACGGCTCCGGCCCCCCGTCCGAGGCGTGGACCGCACCTTGCGGACGCATCGCGAGCGGGTGTTACCGTCGGTTCAGGTCATGAGTGCCAGCGCGAAGCCCCGGCTCGCTGGCCGGCAACCCTCCACCGCGGTGGGGTGCCCCGGGTGATGACCGGGCCCGGGCCGAACGGTCCGGGCAAGCGCGGACTTCGCACGCCGGCGGAGTCCCGGGACACGGAGGACGGCATGCCCACTGCGCTGGTGCGCCGCCGGCACGTGGACCTGCTGCGCGTCTCCAGCGCGCTCTGTCGCGCCTGACGCCGGCAGTCCCGCCCCCTTCGTCTCCCCTTCGTCGGCGCGCCCTCGTGGCCGCGCCGGCACCACCGTGCACGCGATCGAACGTCCAGGAGCATCCATGCCACGCACCGCCCGCCGCGACGAGGGCCAATGGGCCGTGAGCGGCCGCACGCCGCTCACCGCGGGCGAGCAGGCCAAGCAGGACGACGACGGCATCAACGTCCGGGCCCGCATCGAGCAGCGCTACGCGTCCGAGGGATTCGCCGCGATCGACCCCGCCGACCTGCGCCAGCGTTTCCGCTGGTGGGGGCTCTACACGCAGCGCCGTCCGGGCATCGACGGCGGCCGGACGGGGGCGCTCGAGGACGCCGACATCGAGGACAGCTACTTCATGCTCCGGGTGCGGGTGCCCGGCGGTCAGCTGGACGCCGAGCAGCTGCGGGTGATCGGCGAGGTCGCCGAGGAGTTCGGCCGCGGCGTCGCCGACGTCACCGACCGGCAGAACATCCAGTACCACTGGATCCGGATCGAGGACGTGCCGAAGATCTGGCGGCGGTTGGAGTCCGTCGGGCTCACCACCCGCACGACCTGCGGTGACGCCCCGCGGAACATCCTCGGCTGCCCGGTCGCCGGCATCGACGCCGACGAGATCGTCGACGCCTCCGCCGTCCTCGAGGCGACGGAGGCTATGGCGCGCGCCTCGGACGACCTCACCAACCTCCCGCGCAAGTGGAAGACGGCGATCAGCGGCTGCACGTCGTACTGCACCGTCCACGAGATCAACGACGTGTCGTTCGTCGGCGTCGGGACGCCGGACGGCCGAACGGGGTTCGACCTCTGGGTCGGCGGGGGGCTCTCGACGAACCCGATGATCGCCCGGCGGCTCGGGGCGTTCGTCGAGCCGGCACGCGTCCCCGCCGTCTGGCGGGGCGTGACGGAGCTGTTCCGCGACTACGGCTACCGGCGGCTGCGGACCCGGGCCCGGCTGAAGTTCCTCGTCGCGGACTGGGGGCCGGAACGGTTCCGGGAGGTGCTCGAGAAGGAGTACCTGGGTGTCGCCCTGCCCGACGGGCCCGCTCCCCCGCCGCCGGCCGCCGGCTCGCGCGACCACGTCGGGGTCCACCGGCAGCAGGACGGGCGGTTCTACGTCGGCGCCTCGCTGCCGGTCGGCCGGACGTCGGGTCGCCAGCTCGTCGACGTCGCCCGCCTCGCGCAGACCTACGGGTCGGGCCGGGTGCGGACGACCGTCGAGCAGAAGCTGCTGATCCTCGACGTGCCCGCCGCCCGGGTGGACCCGCTGGTCGCCGAGCTCACGGCGCAGGACCTGATCCCGGAGCCGTCCGTGTTCCGGCGCGGCACCATCGCCTGCACCGGGATCGAGTTCTGCAAGCTCGCCATCGTCGAGACCAAGGCGCGCGCGGTCGACCTGTACGGCGAGCTCGAGCGGCGGCTCCCCGACTTCGACACCCCGATCACGATCAACGTCAACGGGTGCCCGAACGCCTGCGCACGGTTCCAGCTCGCCGACATCGGCCTCAAGGGCTCGATCGTCGACGGCGCCGAGGGCTTCCAGGTGCACCTCGGCGGCCACCTCACCACGCAGGACGGCGCGGACCCCGGGTTCGGCCGCAAGCTGCGCGGCCTCAAGGTCACGGCGGAGCAACTCCCGGACTACGTCGAGCGGCTGCTGCGCACCTACCAGACACACCGCACGGACGGCGAGGCCTTCGCCGCCTGGGTGCAGCGCGCGGAGGAGGGGCTGCTGCAGTGAGCGAGCGAAGCGAGGGAGCGCGATGAGCGAGAGACAGGTGCCCTTCTACTGCCCGTACTGCGGGGAGGAGGACCTCGTGCCTGCCGGTCCCGACGCCGGCGGCTGGGAGTGCGGCTCGTGCACCCGGGCCTTCACCCTGCGATCCCTCGTCAAGGAGCAGTCATGACGACGCAGGTCTGGGGCGCCGAGCGTGCCGCCGCCGTGAACGCCGACCTGGAGTCGGCGCCCGCGCTCGACGTCGTCCGCTGGGCCCTCGAGGAGTTCGGCGACGATGTGGTCGTCGCGTCGTCCATGCAGACGGCGGTGCTCGAGGACCTCGTCTCCCGGGTGCGCCCCGGCGTCCCGGTGGTCTTCCTCGACACCGGCTACCACTTCGCGGAGACGATCGGCACCCGGGACGCCGTCCGCGTCGCCTACCCGGTGACGCTCGTCGACGTGACGCCCCGGCGGACCGTGGCCGAGCAGGACGGCGAGGAAGGGCCGCGGCTGTTCGAGCGGAACCCGGACCGCTGCTGCGCGCTGCGGAAGGTCGAGCCGCTGGAGCGGGCACTCGCGCCGTACCGGGCGTGGATCACCGGCCTGCGCCGGGCCGACTCCCCGTCCCGGGCGCTGACGCCCGTCGTCGACTGGGACGCGAAGCGCTCGATGGTCAAGGTCAACCCGATCGCGGCGTGGTCCGACGAGGAGCTCGAGCGCTACGTGGAGGAGCACGGCGTGATCGCGAATCCGCTGCTGCAACTGGGCTATCCGTCGATCGGGTGTGAGCCGTGCACCCGTGCGGTGGCGCCGGGCGAGGACGCGCGGGCCGGCCGCTGGTCGGGGCGCACGAAGACCGAGTGCGGGCTGCACGGATGACCACGCTTCCCGCGCCCTCGCGTGCCACTCACCTGGATCTCCTGGAGTCCGAGTCCGTCCACGTCCTCCGGGAGGTCGCCGGGGAGTTCGAGCGTCCGGTGCTGCTGTTCAGCGGGGGCAAGGACTCGATCGTCCTGTCGCATCTCGCAGTCAAGGCGTTCTGGCCGGGCCGGGTGCCGTTCCCGCTGCTGCACGTCGACACCGGGCACAACTTCCCGGAGGTGCTCGCGTTCCGGGACCGCTGGGCGGCGGACCGGGGGCTGCGGCTACTCGTCGCCTCCCTGGAGGAGTCGATCGCCCGCGGCCGCGTCACGGACCGGCCCGGAGGCAGCCGCAACCCGCTGCAGACCGTGACCCTGCTCGACGCCATCTCCGAGCACCAGTTCGACGCCGTCTTCGGCGGCGCCCGCCGGGACGAGGAGAAGGCGCGCGCCAAGGAGCGGGTGTTCAGCCTGCGCGACGAGTTCGGGCAGTGGGACCCGCGCCGCCAGCGCCCGGAGCTCTGGGACCTCTACAACGGCCGGCACCGGCCGGGTGAGCACGTCCGGGTCTTCCCGCTGTCGAACTGGACCGAGCTCGACGTGTGGTCGTACATCGCGCGAGAGCGGATCGGGGTCCCGGAGATCTACTTCGCGCACGCCCGGCGGGTCTTCCGCCGGGACGGCATGTGGCTGGCGGACTCCCCGCACCTGCCGCGGCGGCCGGGTGAGGAACTCGAGCTGCGCACCGTCCGCTACCGCACGGTCGGGGACGTCACGTGCACCGGCGCGGTCGAGTCGACGGCCGGGACGGTCGAGGAGGTCGTCGCGGAGACCGCCGTCACCCGGGTCACGGAGCGCGGCGCGACCCGGGCGGACGACCGGACCGGCGAGGCCGCGATGGAGGACCGCAAGCGGGAGGGCTACTTCTGATGGGCACGCTCCTGCGCGTGGCCACCGCGGGCTCGGTGGACGACGGCAAGTCGACCCTGCTCGGCCGGCTGCTGCACGACGCCAAGGGCGTGTTCGCGGACCAGCTCGACGCCGTCGCCGCGGCGAGCGGGCGGCGGGGCGGGGACCTCGACCTCTCCCTGCTCACGGACGGTTTGCGCGCCGAGCGGGAGCAGGGCATCACCATCGACGTCGCCTACCGGTACTTCGCGACGCCGCGCCGCACGTTCGTGCTGGCGGACACCCCCGGTCACGTCCAGTACACCCGGAACATGGTCACCGGCGCCTCGACGGCGGACGTCGCCGTCGTGCTCGTGGATGTCCGGCACGGGGTGACGGAGCAGAGCCGGCGGCACGCGGCGATCGCGGCGCTGCTGCGGGTGCCGCACGTCGTGCTCGTCGTCAACAAGATGGACCTCGCCGGCTGGGACCGGTCGGCGTTCGAGGCCGTCGCGCGGGACTTCCGGGCGTGGGCCGGGTCGCTCGGCCTGGACGACGTGCCGGCGGTACCGGTGTCCGCGCTGCACGGCGACAACGTGGTGTCCATCTCCGTGGCGGCGCCCTGGTACGACGGACCGGCCCTGCTCGAGCTCCTCGAGTCCGTCGACGTCGCGCCGCCGCCGTCCGCGCAGGCGGAGTTCCGCTTCCCGGTGCAGTACGTCGTCCGCGCGCCGGAGCGGGAGTTCCGCGGCTACGCCGGACGGGTCGTGGGCGGGTCCGTCCGCCCCGGCGACGAGGTCGTCGTCCTCCCGTCGGGAGTGCGGACGTCGGTGGCGACGGTGGAGACGTACGACGGGCCGCTGGACGAGGCGGAGGAGGGCCGGTCCGTCGTGCTGCGGCTGGTGGACGACGTCGACGTGGCTCGCGGCGACCTCCTTGCGTCCGCCGAGGCCGCTCCCGCCCCGACCCGCGCCGTGGAGGCGACCCTCTGCTGGCTGGCGGAGGAACCGCTGGCGCCCCGGCGGTACCTGCTCAAGCACACGACCCGGACGACCCGCGCGCTGGTGGAGGCCACCGGCGTCCTCGATCTCGTCACCGCCCGGGTGCGGCCGACCACCCAGGTGAGGCTGAACGACCTGGCGCGGGTGTCGGTCCGCACCGCCGAGCCGCTCGCGGTCGACGACTACGGGGTCAACCGCCGCACCGGGGCCTTCCTCCTCATCGACGAGGCCACCGGTGCGACGGTCGCGGCCGGGATGGCGGGAGGGCTGCCATGGACGTGACCTCTCCGGTGTATCCGGTGGCCCTGGACCTGGGCGGCCGGCTCGTCGTCGTGGTCGGTGGCGGCACGGTCGCCACCCGCCGGGCGAAGGCCCTCGTCGACGCCGGCGCGGACGTGCACGTCGTCGCGCCCTCCGTCACCGGCGAGCTCGCCGGGCTCGCCGCCTCCGGGAACGTCACGGTGCATCCGCGGGCATACGCCCCCGGCGATCTCGGCGGCGCGTGGCTGGTGCATGCGGCCACGGACGACGTGGGCGTCAACGCCGAGGTCGCGGCGGACGCCGAGGCGCTGCGGGTCTGGTGCGTGCGCGCCGACGACGCCTCGGCGTCCAGCGCTCGGACGCCCGCCGTCGCCCGGTCGGGTGAGATCACGGTGGCGGTGACGAGCGGTGACCCGGCGCGCTCGCGGGAGCTGGCTCGCGCGATCGCGCTGGCCGCGGACACGGGTGAGCTCCCGCTGCGCCGGCGACGCCGGAGCGCCGTCGGGCTGGTCAGCCTCGTCGGCGGCGGTCCGGGTGACCCGGGGCTTGTCACCGTGCGGGGCCGGCGCGCGCTCGGCGAGGCGGACGTCGTCGTCGTCGACAAGCTCGCCCCGCGCGAACTGCTCGACGAGCTGGACGCCGACGTGCTCGTAGTCGACGCCGGGAAGGCTCCGCACGCGCACAACCTGACCCAGGACCAGATCAACGCGACGATCGTGCAGCACGCGCTCGCCGGACGGCGGGTCGTGCGTCTCAAGGGCGGCGACCCGTACGTCTTCGGCCGCGGCGGCGAGGAGGCACTGGCGTGCGTCGCGGCCGGCGTCCCGTTCGAGGTCGTGCCCGGCGTGACCAGCGCCGTCGCCGTGCCGGCGCTCGCGGGCATCCCGGTGACGCACCGCGGCGTCACCCAGGACGTGGCGATCGTGTCGGCGCACCTCGACCCGTCCCATCCCGGTGCGACCGTGAACTGGGATGCGCTCGCGCACGGACCGGGCACGCTCGTGCTGCTGATGGCCGTCGCACACCTGGACCGGGTCGCCGAGGAGCTGGTCAAGCGGGGCCGGTCCGCTGCCACCCCGGTAGCCGTGATCAGCGACGGGACCACTCCCCGGCAGCGGGTGCTCGTCTCGACCCTCGCCGAGGTCGCCGCGGACGTCGACGCCGCGGAGGTCCGGCCGCCGGCGGTGGTCGTCGTCGGTGACGTGGTCCGGCTGCGCGAACTGCTCGCGGTATGACGGTCCCAACGGGAGGCGCTCTCGTCGGTGTCGCGCACGGCAGCCGCGACCCGGCCGCGCAGGCCACCGTCGAGGCGCTGCTCGACGAGGTGCGCGCCCGCCGGCCCGACCTCGGCGTCCACGCCGCCTATGTGCAGAACGCGGACCCCGACGTCCCGGCCGTGCTCGCGCGCGTCGGCGCCGGCGCGGTCGTCGTTCCGCTGCTGCTCTCCCGCGGCTACCACGTCGCCGTCGACATCCGGCGCGCCGCGGCGGCCGCCAGCGCGGCGGTGACACCGCCACTCGGACCCGACCCCGCGCTCGCGGCCGCGCTCGACGAGCGCCTGCGCGAGGCAGGGGCACCGGCCACGGCGCCCGTCGTGCTCGCCGCGGCCGGCTCGAGCGATCCGGACGCCGTTGCCGACGTCGAGGCGCAGGCCCGGCTGCTCGCCGCGCGGCGGGCTGCTCCGGTCGTCGCCGCGTACGCCACCGCGCAGTCCCCGACCGTGCACGAGGCCGTCACACGGTTGCTCGCCGAGCACGCCGGGCCGGTGGCCGTGGCGCCGTACCTACTGGCCCCGGGCCACTTCGCGACCGTCATCGGACGGACGGCGGCCACCTGGGTCGCCGGGCCGATCGGAGTGCACCCCGCGATCGTCGACCTGGTGCTCGAGCGGTACGCGGCCTCCTGATCCACCGCTGATCCCACCCTTCTACGCGGCGCTCGCGTGGCGATGTGCGGCGTTCCGGAGCAGAGGCCGGTCCGGGTACGCCCAGGCCGGTGGTCTCGCCCAGGGGACGCCGTCGACCATCTCGATCTCCCAGGCGCCCTCCGTGACCTCCACATGATGGCGCGGGCAGAGGAAGGCGAGGTTGTCGATCGCCGTGGACCCGCCGTCGGCCCAGGGCACGACATGGTGGATCTCGCAGAGGTGCCCCGGGATGTCGCAGCCGGGCACGACGCATCCGACATCCCGCGCGAACAGCGCCGCCTTCTGCGCCGGGCTGGCGAGGCGCTGCGCGCGGCCGAGGTGAAGGACGGCGCCGTGCTCGTCGAGCAGCACCCGACGGAGCCGTCCGGAACAGGCCAGGAGAGCGAGGACGGCGGGGTGGACGCCGCCGCTCTGCTGGGCGCGCGCGAAACCCTCGTCACCTGCCGCCTGCGGACCGTCGAGTACCCGAGCATGCGCGAGTTGGCCGATAGTCGCTGTGACGATGATCTGTACATCTGGGTAGGGGCCCGATTCTGACTCCGGCTGGTCGCCGGATCACCCATTCCCCTTCCGGCGGCGGGTCATCATCGTCTCGGCCAGAATGGGCAAGGCTGCTTATCGGCTCATTCTCGCCGCTGTCATTCTCGCCGCTGTCATTCTCGCCGCCATCACTCTCGCCGCCATCATTCCTAGGACCATCGGTCTCACCGTTCTCCCTTACGCCACTGTCGTTCACTTCAGCGCCACGGGCCCGCTTCAGGAAGTCGTCGAGGAGGTGACCTGCGCAGGGATGGTGCCGCACGACATCCATCAGGGCGTCGGCGCGACGTTGACCCGGCGTGCGGTCGTCGGACAGGTCGCGTTCGACGCCGTCGGCGTCGACAGCCTTGCCGGGCCTGGGAGCGGCGAGGGCCGTGACGACGGCGACGAAGGCCAGCGCCTGAACAGGGTCCAGGCAGAACCTGCCCAGAAGTGACCCGTCAGCCAGTGGCGAGAGGTGAAGGTAACGCCGCGCGTGAGCGCCGTCCGGCGTGGGCGGGTTCAGGGTCTCGACGAGCCGGTCACCGATGCGCCCGAGTTCCGTGACGGTGAAGTCCCGCGCGCGAGCCGCCAGGGTGGCGTCGACCGCTTCGATGGTTCGTCGTTCGCTCGTCTCGCCCGTGGCCGGATCCACCAGGGACAGCGGGCTCTCACGGCAGCTCACGCCGAGGCGTCGATGCACGCTGACCACGACCTCCAGGTGCGCCCGCCTGATGTCGCCGGCCGCGTATGCCTTCCCCACGGCGTCCAGGTCGGGGTGGTCGCCGGTGACCAGGCGCGCGACCTCGGCCTCGCGGGTTGCCTTGCGCCGCTCGACACCCAGCGCGGTCCGGAGCAGCGCCGCGCCCGCGGTCCTCGGCCTCGCTCCCGGCACCACGTCGTCCCGCGAGTCGACGTCGGCGATCAGCCGGAGAGCGGCGGCGTCCAACCGGGACTGCTCCCGCGTGACCGCCCGTAGCGCGGCCCTCAGCACCGCCGGGGCGCGGGCCGTCCAGCGACTCTCGGCGAGGTCAGCGATGGCCGCGTGCAGTCGTGCCATCGCGTCGGCGAGATACGGGTCGCCCGCCAAGATTTCGTCGTCCCTGGCTGCCCGTGCCATTCGTGCTGCAGAGCGCGCCGCGAGGTCATCGGCGCCACTCCCGAGAATGACCGGCTGAATTCGCGCGCGCACTGTTCGTCCGCCCCGCCCGCGTCACTGGTTCCCCCGTCCATGTCCACGACGCTACAACCGACCACCGACAAACTCCGGCACAGGTGATCTCTCAGAGAGAGACTAGGGGACGCAGTGGCAGCACCATTCTGCTCAGACCTGACCTGACACAACGAGAAGAGCCTGGGAAGCGTCGTGGCGAGGGTGGGAGGGCTATCCGAGACCGACGTGGACAACAGGAATGACACCGCGGGGTGGCCGGGCAGCGGCAGCGACCGACTGCCCTGCCGCGGGCTGACGAAGGCGTGGGGAGCGGGGATAAAGCGGGCGCCGACTCGTCGGTTCAGCACGTCTCGGACACCAGCGGGCGTCCGGCCGGGACCGACGCTTGGCGACGGCGTAGACCCATCGCGACCAGTACCGCCGCGAGCACCGGCACGGCGGCGACCGGGTTGATCCAGACCGGCGGCAGGCCAGCGGCCAGCACCGCCCCGCCGAGACCCGCGCCCAAGGCGCCGGCCACTCCGGCGATCGACACGTTGACCGAGGCCATCAGCGCGGCCGACTGGGAGCCGACGGTGCCCATAAGCCACGTCTGGACCAGCGGGACGACGGCGAACGCGGTCAGCCCCACGAGGACCAGGCCCACGACGGCCGGCAGTCGCCACCGCATCAGCGGGCCCTGGAGCAGCAGCACGAGCGCGAGCCCGGCGATCGGCAGCGGCAGGACCTGCGCGACCCGGTCCGCGCGTACCCGCCCCGCGAGGAGGTTGCCGGCGACCGTCCCGACGCCGTACCCGACAAGGGCGACACTCACCCAGACCGGACCGAACCCAGGGATCGTCTGCAGCATGGGCGTCACGTAGGTGAACACCGCGACGAAGCCGGTGAGGGTCAGCAGCGTGACGGTCAGGCCACGGATCACCGCCGGCCGCAGCACCGGCCGCAGCCCGGCGCGACCGCCGACGGCGTCCGGGTTCGGGATCGGCGGGCACCAGACGAGCACGCCGATCAGGCCCGCACCCGCGAGCAGTACCACGACGAGGAACGTGGCATGCCAGCCGAAGGTCCGGCCGACGAGTGTGCCGAGCGGCAGCCCGACGACCGTGGCCACGGCGAACCCCGCGAACACCCGCGCCACCGCGGCCGGCTGCCGCTCAGGAGGCACGGCGGCCATCGCGACCTGCGAGGCGACGGCCATGAAGAGCGCCTGTGCCAGGGCCGAACCCACCCGGGACGCCAGCAGCACGCCGTAGGTACCGGACACCGCCGACAGCGCGGCGGCACACGTGCCCAGCGTCATCGTCCCGGCGAGCAGGCCGCGCCTCGGCAGCCTCCGCGTGAGCACGGTCGCGACCGGGCCACCCATCGTGACCACGAGCATGTACACCGTGACGAGCTGACCGGCGGCGGCCACGGAGACGGACAGGTCGGCCGCGATCTGCGGCAGCAACCCGACGAGGACGAACTCCGCGGTCGCGACCGCGAAGGAGCACACCATCAGGATGGGAAGGATCACCGACGGACGCTAAAGCCTCACGCCGACGTTAGGGTCAAGCATGCAGATCGGGGACCTCGCCGCCCGCACCGGCACGACGGTGCGGATGCTGCGCTACTACGAGGAGCAGGGGCTGCTGCGGCCGCGCCGCACGCCTGCCGGCTACCGGATGTACGAGGAGGCGGACGTCGACCGCGTCGCCCGGATCCGGTGCATGCTCTCCGCGGCGCTGCCGGCGGGAGCGGTGGGGCACAGCCTCAGATTCCTCCTCGACGGCACCGCGACGGTTCCCGAAGATGAACAGGAGCGGGACCGCCTGGTCGAGACCCTGCAGTGCGAGCTCGACGCGTTGACCGCGAAGATCGAGGCGCTGCAGCGCAGCCGTGACCTGCTCGCGGGCATCGTCGCGGACGTCCGTGCCTCCGTCGTCGGCCCGGGGACGCCGGGCGACCCGGGCTGCGACGTGCGCCGGACGGCGGTCAGCAAGGACGGTCCGGGCGTCGGCCTGCACGCGACTCGCCACTGAGCTTGCCCGCGCACTACGCCCGGCGCTCAGTCCTGGTCGGCAGGACCGCGACGCAGCCACTCGACGAACGCCGTCACCTGGTCGCCGACGTCGCGGGGCGGCACGGCGGGGACGACGTCCGGCGTCGTCCCGGGAGCGGATCGCTGCCGCGGCACGGGGTGGGGTGCCGGCACGGGGTGGGGTGTCGGCACGGGGTCGGGGGCGTCCTCGGTGCGGTACCGGTACAGGGTGGTGCCGTCGTCCACCAGGAAGTTGTGCTCCGGCCCGGACTCGCTGTGCAGGATGAACCGCTCGTACCGCTCGGCGACCCGGGCGAGGGTGTCGATGGAGTCGAGGTCGATGACGGTCCGGCCGTCCGCGGGCGTGACCGGCTCGGTGTCCAGCAGATGCGGCCGGTACCGCGTGAGGCGCCGACCGAACTCGTCGTCCTCCTGACCCGGCCGCCGCCGACGGCCGGCGAGACCGAGGCCGAGGCACACCAGCAGCAGCACGCCACCGACGGCCGGCGGCCACCATCGCAGTTCCGTGGTCGGCACGCGGTGACCACCCAGGGTGAACGCGGTCGGCGCCCGGTCCGGCACCCGCACCGACCCGGCCTGCTCGGTCACCTGCGGGCCGGCCCGTGGCGCGGGCGCCCGGCGGACTGGGTCTGGGTGAGCCGCACCACGTGGTCGTCGACGCTGAACACCAGGGCGGGCGCGATCCGCTGGTCGACCGGCCGACCGGCGACGGCCCCGGCCAGGTGGACGTCGACGCGCACGGTGAGGGTGTAGCCGCCGATGGGCACCTGGGTCGCGGACTCCACGTCCCGGATCACGCGGGCGAACTCGGCCAGGTCCAGGTGCGCCGTCACGTCGAACGCGTTCCCGGAGAACGGGCCGGGCGGCACCAGCGGCATGGTGCGGGACCACCCGTCCGGGGTGGAGAGGACGGCGTCCACGGCACCGGGTGCCCCCGAGCGCGGCTGCCGCGGACGTCGTCACGCGGTACGAGGCCGCGACGTCCAGGGCCGGGACCAGCGCGAGGTAGACCGGATCACCCGTCACCAGCTCGCCCGTCGGGTACGCCGGGTTCGCCGGGACCGAGGCCCGGTACGTGAGGGCGGCCCGCTGGGTGTACGCGACGGGGTGGCTGTCGACGCGCGCCGCCGGGACGACCCACGCGAGCACCCCCACGCTGAGGAACGCCACGCCCGCGCATGCCGTCACCATGATCGCGTGGGGCAGCAGCCGCTGGGCGTCGTCGCTCGGGGGCGGAGGGGGCCGTTGCCCTGTCGTGACGGAGCCCGCGCGCCGCCGACGGCGGCGCAGGGTCAGCCGGAGCAGCCCGCCGACGAGCGTCACCAGGACGCTGCCGAGGGCCAGGACGGAGGGCTGACGCACCTGGAGGAGCAGGTCCCCGCCGTGGGGCACCCGCGCCACCAGCCGGCCGAGCACGTCGGAGGGCGGCACCGCGTCGGGGTCGAGCCAGGAGTTGTTGTCGCCGCGCAGCCGGAACCGGCCGTCCTCCACCGCGACGATGCGGTGGAGGACGACCGTGTGCAGGGTGTCGCTCCGGTAAGCCACAGCGTCGCCGACGGCGTAGCCGGCGGCGGGCCGGACGAGCGCCAGGTCCCCGGAGTGGAACCTGGGTTCCATGCTGACGCCCTGCGTCACCAGGTACGTCGTCCGGCCGCCGAGGGTCGCCGGCCACAGCCACCAACCCCCTGCTACGAGCAGCAGGAGCGCGACTGTGACCAGCGCCCGGCGAACCACTCTCCCTCCGTCCCGACCAGGCCGGGACGCGACGTCACTGCAGGGCGTACCCGATGGAGGTCATCCCGTCGATCGCGAAGGCCAGGCTGGTGCAGTGGTAGGTCGTGACGCCGCTGCCGAACGTCCCGGCGGCACACGGCACTGCCGCAGCGGCGTTGCGGTTGACGGACAGCGTGCTGCAGGTGGGTGTCACCGGTCAGGACGACGTCGATCGAGTCGATCTGGTCGAGGCCGGTGCTGTAGTGCAGCACGGGCGCGTGTCCATCGCCGCACCGGTGATCGCGGTCGTGGCGTAACCGACCACCTTGGTGGCCGTCCCCCCGGTGATGCTCTCGGTGTAGGCGGACGCGCCCACGGCGGAGACCGCCGCTGCGGTCACGACTGCTGCGATGACGAGCTTGGTACGCATGCCGGGAACTCCTTCCTGAGCGGTCCGTCCGGGTCACCCCTCGTTCGACGGCGAACCGGAGATGGTCTTGACACGAGGTGTGTCGACCGCTCGGCCGAAGACTTGAGAAGCTCGCGGGGAGGAGGCGCCGGACGGCGGTGCGCTACGTCAGGTCCGCGCGGAACTCGGGTAGCCCGTCCGCGCGCCCGCCGCCGTCGTCGACACGGACGCCGCGGTCACGGCGACGCGGACGGCGTCCGGCAGTGCGAGGCCCGAGCCGAGCGCCCAGGCCAGGGCCCCGCTCAGGCAGTCACCGGCCCCCGTGGTGTCCACCGCTCGAACCGGCGGCGCGGGCACCACGCGCTCCCCCGAGGCCTGGTAGATCACCGCTCCGGCGGCGCCGCGGGTGACGACCACGGCTCCGACCCCGGCGTCGAGCAGCGCGGCGGCCCCGTCCGGCGCCACCACCGCGAGCTCCCCCTCGTTCGGGGTGAGCACGGCGACGCGCCGCAGCAGCGTCCCCGGCAGCGGCGACGACGGAGCCGGAGCCGGGTTGAGTACCAACGCCCAGCCGCGGTCCTCGGCGACCGCCGCAGCGGCCTCCACGCAGGCCGTCGGAACCTCGAGACTCGCCAGCACGACCGCCGGTCCGTCGGGCAAGCCGGTCAGCGCCGCGGTCACGGCGTCCGGCGCGAGCGCGGCGTTGGCGCCGGGCGCGAGCGCGATGAGGTTCTCCGCGGTCTCGTCCACGAGCACGAAGGCGATCCCGGTCGCGGCGTCGGCGGTCCCGATCAGGCTGGTGTCGACGCCCTCGCGCTCCAGGTCGGCGCGCGCGTCGCGGCCGTGGTCGTCGTCCCCCAGCGCGGCGACCAGGACGACGTCGGCGCCGAGCCGCGCCGCCGCCACGGCCTGGTTGCCGCCCTTGCCCCCGGGGTTGACCGCGAAGACCCCGCCGCCGGCCGTCTCCCCCGGTGACGGGCAGCCGCGGGAGCCGGACGACGAGGTCGACGTTGACCGACCCGACGACCACGACCCGCGGCGCCGTCATGCGACGCGATCGCCCGCCTTCTGGCGCGGTGCCGGGACGGCGGCGGCACGGACGATCCCGTGCTCGGCGGCGAGGGCATGGATCCGGACGCTGTCGAGGGTCTCCTCGTCGAGCAGCGCGGCCGCGAGCGCGCCGAGCAGGTCGCGATGCCGGTCGAGCAGGTCGACGGCGCGCCCGTGCGCCTCCCGGATCAGCTTGTCGATCTCCTTGTGCGCGAGCACGGCGACCTCGCCGCCCACCCGCAGCGTCTCGGCGTCCAGCTGGGCGAAGCCGAAGTCGGTCATGCCGTACTGGGTCACCATCGCCTGCGCGAGCTGCGTCGCGGCCTGGAGGTCGCCGGCGGCGCCCTGGGTGTGCTCGCCGTCGAGCAGGATCTCCTCCGCGGCGCGCCCCGCCATGGACGTCGTGAGCTGGGCGCGGGCCTGGTCCCGGGTGAGGAAGCTGTTGTCGTTGCCGCCCATCCACGTCGCGCCGCCGCTCGGCCCGCGCGGGATGATCGTCACCGACACGGGGTCGTCGGCGTCCGGCTGGACCAGGGCGGCGATGGTGTGCCCGGCCTCGTGCCAGGCCGTGATCCGCCGGTCGTGCTCGGTGATCAGGGCGGACGTGCGGGCCCGGCCCAGGGCGACGGACGCCACGGCTTCGTGGAAGCAGGCGGACGTGACCTCCGGCGCCCCCTTGCGGGCGGCGGCGAGGCACGCCTCGTTGACGACGCGGGCCAGGTCGGCGCCGCTCATGCCCGGGGTCTGCCGCGCCACGGTGACGAGGTCGACCTCGGCGGCCAGCGGCTTGCCCTGCGCGTGCACGCCGAGGATCTGCTCCCGGCCGCGGCGGTCCGGCGTCGGCACCTGGATCTGCCGGTCGAGACGGCCCGGGCGGGTGAGCGCGGCGTCCAGGAGGTCGCCGCGGTTCGTCGCGGCCAGCACGACGACGCCGCTGCCGACGAAGCCGTCCATCTCGTTGAGCAGCGAGATCAGCGTGTTCTCGCGCTCGCTGTCGCCGCCACCCATCCCGGGGCCGGAGGACCGGGACCGCCCGACGGCGTCGATCTCGTCGATGAAGACGATGGCGTTGCCCGCGGCACGCGCCCGGTCGAACAGATCGCGGACGCGCTTCGCGCCGCCACCCGCGAAGATCTCGACGAAGTCGGATCCGGCGACGGCGAAGAACGGGACCCCGGCCTCACCGGCGACGGCGCGCGCGAGCAGGGTCTTGCCCGTGCCGGGCGGGCCGACGAGCAGGGCGCCGCTCGGCGTCCGGGCACCCATGGCCCGGAACCGGCTGCCGTCCTTGAGGAACTCGACGATCTCGCGGAGCTCGGCGACCGCCTCGTCGGCACCGGCGACGTCGACGAACCGGTCCTCCGGCACCTCCCCGAGCTGCTGGCCGCGCTTGCCGCTGAACCGGCCGACGCCGCCGAGCAGCGAGCCGGACCTGGCCAGGTAGAGCAGCAGAGCGAGCACGAGGATCACGGGCAGCACGTTGGTCAGCAGCCGGCCGGCCAGCCCCCCGTCGTCCGGCGCGCTGGCCCGGACGGCGAGGTGCGCGTCGAGGGCCTGCCGGGTGAGGTCACCCGAGTAGCCGTCGGGGTAGGAGGCGACGAGGGCACCGCGCGCGTGTCGAGGGTGACGGTGTGGTCGGTGTCGTCGACCCACACCGTGCTGAGCCCGGTCGCTGCGGGGTGCTGGATCTGGGCCACGGCGTCGGAGAGCGCGACCTGCCGCGGGCCCGGGCCCGAGAGCCTGGCCGAGAGGAACCATGCGCCCACCCCGACGGACACGACGAGGGCGAGCAGGAGCACGAGCTTGTGCGCGCGCTTGAGGACGCGCGTTCCCCGCGGCGGATTCGGCTTGGTCACGAAGGGCCCTTCGGATTGGACGTTGTGCGTGCCCATCCTCCGCTGGAGCCGGACCATCCGGGCACCCCGAGGGACCGGATGTGACCTAGGCCACGGTCGTTTCAGGTTTCAACTCCTCCACCTGTACGAGCAGGGGAGGCCGATTCAGGGGAAGGCGGGGTTCGGCAGATCGGGTCCGGGCACCGGGGTCACGGGATCGGGGATGTCCGGGCCGGGCGTCGGCGGGCCCGACGGCGGCGACGGCGAGGGCGGGGACAGCGGCTCCGGCGGCACCGGCGACGGTGGCGTGGGATCCGGCAGCGGCTCGGGAGGGAACGGTTCGGTCATGCGGAGGCCGTACCCAGGGAGACGCGCTCCAAGCGGTCGATCGCCGCGGAGAGCACCTCGTCGACCGGAACCCGCAACAGGGAGGGATCGCACCGGTCCGCGTGCGGATCTCCCTCACCCAGCCCGTCGCCGTGCCAGAGCACGGTGTGCAGTTCGGGATCGGCCAACGGTCCCCAGCGGGAGGGCGGGACCGGGCCGAAGAGCAGCACCGACGGGGTGCCCAGGGCCGTCCCGAGGTGCGCGACCCCGGTGTCGCCGCAGACGAGCAGTGACGCCCCCGCCACCAGCTGCGCGAGCCCCCGCAGGGAGAGCTCGCCGGCGGTGCAGCGGGAGCGGGGCAGCCCGCGCGGTGGCGGCGACGCCGGCGACCAGGGCGCGCTCGTCGGGGCCGCCGGTGAGGACGACGGGCACGCCGCGCCGTTCGAGTGCGGCGGCCACGCGGGCCCAGCGGCGGGCCGGCCACCGCCGGGCGCCCGAGGAGGCGCCGGGGTGCAGCACGGCGTACCGCTGCCGGCCGACCGTCGGCGGGTCGCCGGGGACGTGCAGGCGCAGATCGTCCGGGTGGCAGGCACCGGGAACGCCACGGCGGGAGGCGGCCGCGTCGACGAGCCGGGTCCACCGCCGGACCTCGTGCTCGGCCTCGTTCCACCGCGGTCCGTCGACGCCGGCCTCCGGGCAGGCGTACGCGACGATGCGGCGCGGCCCGGCGGCGGCCAGCAGGCGGTGGCTCTGCGGGCCGCGTCCGTGCAGGTTCACCGCGATGTGCGGTCCGAGACCCGCGCCCGGGGGCGGGCCGTCGAGCCCGCGGGTGGGCACGACGGCGTCCACCACCCCGCAGGCGCGCAGCAGCTCGGCGGGCTCCCCCGCGGCGGCCAGCAGCAGCCGCCGGCCGGGGAACGCGCGGCGCAGCCCGCGCAGGGCGGGGACGCCGGTCAGCGTGTCCCCCAGCCCGAGCGCCCGCAGCACGAGCACGGGCGGCCGGGCGAGGGACGCGCCGGTGCCGGTCGGGCCGATCGCGGCGGCCGACGGTCCGGTCACGGCCAGGAGGTCTCCGTGGAGACGGCGACGACGAGCTCGCGCAGCTCGCACCGCGCCGGCTGGGACAGCGCGAAGAGGATCGTCTCCGCCACGTGCGCCGGGTCGTTGAGCACCGCGTCCGGCCCCGGCTTGTACTGCTCGGTGCGGTCGTCGAAGAAGTGCGTCGTCATGCCGCCGGGGATCAGCAGGGTGACGCCGACCTCGCCGGCGGTCTCCGCCGCGAGCGCCCGGGTGAACCCGACGACGCCGAACTTCGAGGCGCAGTAGGCGGTCGCGTCCGAGACCGCCTTGATGCCGAGCGTCGACGCGACGGTGACGACGCGACCGTGGGTGGCGCGCAGGTGCGGCAGCGCGGCCCGGACGACGGCGGCGGTGCCGACGAGGTTGACCTGCAGGACGCGCAGCCAGGCGTCGAACGGGACGTCGTCCAGCTTGCCGCAGGCGTCCGTGCCCGCCGCGGTGACGACCGCGGACGGCGGGCCCGCGAGCGCCGCGGCCTGCTCGACGGCGGCGACCGCCGCGGCGGGGTCCGCGAGGTCGACCTGCACGAACTCGGCGTTCTCGACCGCGTGCAGCGGAGCCTGCCGGTCCAGCACGACGGCGCGGCCGCCGCGCTTGGCGACGGCGGCGACGACGGCGGCCCCGAGGCCGCTCGACCCGCCGGTGACGAGCACGGGCCCGTCGAGCGGGGTGCCCTCGATGTCACGCAGATCCGTGACGGTCATGACGCTCTCCTCTTCTCCAGGATGCGGGTGGTGGAACGACCCGGCAGGTACGGCAGGAGGACCACGCGACCGCCCCAGGAGCGGACGAGCGGCGCCTCGGGCAGGGTCGCGGCGGCGTAGTCGCCGCCCTTGGCCCAGACGTCGGGCCGGAGCCGCTCCAGTGCGGCATGCGGGCTGTCCTCGTCGAACACGACGACCGCGTCGACGCAGCCGAGGCCGAGCAGGACGCGGGCGCGGTCCTCCTCGGTGTGGACGGGCCGTTCCGGGCCCTTGAGCCCGGTGACGCTGGCGTCGGAGTTCAGCAGCACGACGAGGCAGTCGCCGAGCCGGCGGGCCGCCTCGAGGCACGCGACGTGCCCGGCGTGCAGCACGTCGAAGCAGCCGCCGGTGGCGACGACCGTGCCACCGCGGGCGCGGACGCGCTCGACGACGTCGGCGACCGGCCCGGGTGGGGGCGCGTCGGGCACCGGGGCCTCGAGCGCGGCGACGCCGCCGGCGTCCAGCCAGGCGGCGACGTCGAGCACGGCCTCGCCGACGGCCTCGGTGATGACGGCCCCGCAGGCGAGGGCGAGCGCCAGCGTTCCCGCGAACCGGTCGCCGGCCCCGCAGGGGTCGCCGGTGCTCGCGTGCGGCGCGGGCGTCAGCAACGGCGGGCTCTCGGCCAGCAGCGTCACCGCGCCGGCGGCGCCGTCCGTGGCGACGACGCCCCGCGCCTGCCAGCGCTCGCGCAGGCGGGCGGCAGCCGCGTCGAGGTCGCCGCGCTCGTCGGGCGGCGAAGGCCAAGGCCTCGCGCCGGTTCGGGGTCGCGGCCGTCACGCCCGGCACCGGCTCGGCGCCGCGCGGATGCGGGTCCCAGACGACCGGCCGGCGCGGCGCCCAGGCCGCGAGGACCTCGCGGACGCCGGGGTGAGCCGTGACGCCGCCGCCGTAGTCGGCGACGAGCACCGCGTCGGCGTCCCGGATCGCCGCCTCCAGGGCGGCGACGTCGACGTCGGCGTCCGGTTCGAGCCGGGGCGCGCGGTCGTCGAGGCGGACCAGGGACTGCCCGCCCGCGCGCACCCGGGTCAGCACCCGGGTGCCCGGCGTCCGCGCGAGGGCGAGGTGCCCGACGCCGGCGTCGGCGAGCAGGGACCGCAGCGAGGCGCCGGCGGCGTCCTGCCCCGCGCACGAGGCGAGCGTGACGTCCGCGCCCCGGTCGCCGAGCAGCAGCGCGGCGAGCCCGGCACCGCCGGGCCGCTCGCGGGTCGCCTCGACGTCCACGACAGGGACGGGCGCGTCGGGCGCGACCCGCTCCACCGCGCCGAGCACGTCGCGGTCGAGCAGGGCGTCGCCGACGACGAGCAGGCGCACCCTCTCGGTCGGGCGGTCGATCATCAGACCACCTCCGCGAGCCGGGCGGGCTCCCTCAGCTCCAGCCGTCGCTCGAGCGCCGCGCAGATCGCGTGCACGGCGACGAGCTGCGCCTCCTGCACCGCGGTCGTGGACGGGACGTCGATGGCGAGCACCTCGTCGGCGAGGTCCGCGACCGGGTTCGGCGTGGGCCCGGTCATCGCCCAGACCTGCAGGCCCTCGGCGCGGCCGGCCTGCGCGGCGTGCACCAGGTTGCGGCTGCGGCCGCTCGTGGTCAGCAGCACCAGGACGTCGCCAGGGCGCCCGTGCGCCTGCACCTGGCGGGCGAAGGCGTGCTCGAAGCCGAAGTCGTTGCCGATCGCGGTGAGGCTCGAGGTCTCCGCGCACAGCGCGATGGCCGAGAGCGGGCGGCGGTCCGGGGTCTCGAACCGGCCTACGAGCTCGGCGGTGAGGTGCTGCGCCTCACCGGCGGAGCCGCCGTTGCCGGCGGCCAGCAGCCGGCCGCCGCCGCCGAGGACGGCCGCCAGCTCGGCGCCCCAGCGCTCGACGAGCCCGGCCTGACGTTCGAGGTCGGCGAGCGCGCGGCGCAGCAGCGGGAGGTGCCGGGGGAGGTCGGCGAAGGCGTGGGTCATGCCAGAGCCCTTTCGACGGCCCGCTCGGGGATTGCCCGCGGGGTGGCGGAGACGAGGCGCGCGTACACGGCCTCGGTGAGTTCGGCGACGCGGGCCCACCCGAAGCGGGCCGCGACGTGCTCGGCGGCGGCACGGCCGAGGCGCAGCCGCAGCTCGTCGTCGCCGAGCACGGTGCGCAGCGCGGCGGCGGTGGCGACCGCGTCGCGGGGCGGCACGAGGATGCCGGTGACGCCGTCGACGACGGTGTCGAGGAGCCCGCCGACGGCGGAGCCGACGACGGGGACGCCGCAGGCCATGGCCTCCAGCGGCACGATGCCGAACGGCTCGTACCAGGGCACGACCGCGACGACGTCGGCGGAGCGCATCAGCGCGGGCACGTCGGCGCGGGCGACCGGGCCGACGAACCGCACCCGGTCGGCCACGCCGTGCTGGACCGCCGCCTCGCGGAGCGCGCGCACGTGCGGGTCGGCGTCCAGTTCGCGCTCGGCCGGGCCGCCGGCGACGACGAGCTCGGCGTCCGGCACGAAGGGCAGGGCCTCGACGAGGGTGTGCACGCCCTTGCGCTCGACGAGCCGGCTGATGGAGACGATCCGGCGCAGCGGGCGGCCCATCGTCAGCAGCCGCGGCGACGGCCCGGGCCGGAAGGCGTCGAGGTCGACGCCGCAGGGCGCGATGTGCAGCTTCTCCGGGCTCGCGCCGAGCTCGAGCAGCTCGCGCACCTCGTCCGAGCACGTCGCGATGACGGCGTCGACGTGCCGGGCGAGGAGCTCCTCGCGGGCGAGCCGTTCCGGCGGGCTGGTGTCGGCCGCGCCCTGGTGCCGGCGCTTCACCACACCGAGGGCGTGGAAGGTCTGGACGACGGGGACGCCGGTGCGCGCCCGGGCGCGCAGCGCGGCCGTCCCGGACATCCAGAAGTGGGCGTGCACGACGTCCGGGCGGTTGGTCGGCCGCCGCCAGCGCCGCGCCAGCCAGCTGCCGAAGGCGGGCATGTAGGGCGGCAGCGAGTCCTTGCCGATCGGCCGGGCGGGGCCGGCGGGCACGTGGACGACGTCGACGCCGGGGTGGAACTCCACGACGTCGGGCAGGCGGGGGCGTCGCGCCGGGTGAACACCTCGACCGTGTGGCCGTGGTCCGCGAGCGCGGCGGCGAGCGCGGCGACGTGCACGTTCTGGCCGCCGGCGTCCTCCCCGCCGAGCACCGCGAGCGGGCTGGCGTGCTCGGAGATCATGGCGATCCTCATCGCGTCACCTCCTGCAGGAGCCGGTCCCAGTCCGCGAGGAACCGCTCCAGGCCGTAGTGGGTCAGCGCGTGGGCGCGGGCGGCCTCGCCCTCGGCGCGCGCGAGGTCGGGATCGGCGACCAGCGCGCGGGCGTGCGCGGCGAGCGCGTCGACGTCCGCGGACACCAGGCCGGCGCCGGCGGGGACGGCCTGCGGCGCGGCCGTGGCGGCGAGGGCGAGCACCGGCATGCCGAGCGTCATCGCTTCGAGCAGCGCCAGGCCCAGGCTGGTCCAGCGGTAGGGGTGCAGGTACGCGCGGTGCTCGGCCATCCGCTTGTGGAGATCGGCCTGCGCCAGCTCCTCGGCGCCCGCCAGACCGGTCCGGATGACCTGCTCGACGCCGTCGGTCCGCATCCCGTAGACGTGCACGGGCACCGAGCGGGCGACCCGGGCCGCGAGATCCGTGCCCGCGACCCGGGTGCGCCGGACGGGCTCGTTGCAGGCGAACGCGAGCGACTCCAGCCGGCCGTCGTAGAGGTAGCCGGGGTCGGGGATGCCGTGGTCGACGACGTGGACCGGCGCCTCGCCGTTGTCCCACATCGCCGCGTTGAAGTCGGTGACGTGGACGATCGGGATCGCGCGCTGATCCGCCAGCGGGTGGCGCCAGCCGGCGACGTCGCCGCGCGGGGTGTTGTGCTCGACGTAGACGGCCGGCACGTCGCGGCCGGCGACGAGGCCGGTCCAGCGGTGGAGCAGGTCGGCGTCGCCCGGCCGCTGGAGGACGACGACGTCCAGGGACGTGTCGGCGATCTCGGCCGGGGCGACCTCGCGGACCCGGGCGGGCCAGGCGTAGGTGGTGGCCCGGCCGAGGCCGTCGGGGCCGCGGTCGGGGACGACAGGGACGAGCACGTCGTGGCGGCTGTGCACGAACGCGGTCATCCAGGAGCCGTGGACGTGCCAGGCGAGGATCCTCATGCGGACACCGCCCTCCTTCCGTGCGGGTAGGGGTGCGGGGCGGGCGCGAGCTCGTCGACGGCGTCGGCGACCTGCTGCACCGGCACCGAGGCGAGGCAGGGGTGACCCGGGACAGGGCACTCCCGCGCGCCCGTCCCCCGGCATGCGCTCCCCTGCTCGCCGAGCACCCGGACCGGGACCCCCCAGGGGTGCCAGCGCTCGAGCGGGACGACGGGCGCGAAGAGCGACACGACCGGCGTGCCGACCGCCGCGGCGAGGTGCGCGGGGCCGGTGTTGCCGACGACGACGGCGTCCGCGGCGTCGAGGACGGCGGCGAGCGTCGGCAGATCGGTGCGGCCGCCGAGGTCGACGGCCTGGTCGGGTGCGAGGCCGGCAGCGACGGCGGCGGTGAGCTCCGACTCGGAGGGTCCGCCGGTGACCACGACGCGACGGCCGCGGCGGACGAGTTCGCCGACGATGGCGGCGGCGTCCTGCGGCCGGGGGGCGCGCGCCGGCACGGAGGCGCCGGGGTGGACGACGACGAACGGCGCGGCGCCGAGGGCGTCGGGCAGCGGCGGCAGCGGGCGGCGCAGGGCGAGCCGGGTGGCGGCGGGGCCGGCCTCGGCGGGCTCGTACCCCGCGGCGCGGGCGAGCGCGAGCATCGCCTCGGCCTCGTGCACCTGCCCCGGTGCCGTCCGGTCGGCGCGGAACCGCAGGTCGAGCAGCGACCCCGGGTAGTCCTCGCTGGCGGCGGCCAGGTACGGGACGCCGGCCAGCCGGAGCAGGAGCGCCGTGGGCAGCGGGCTCTGGTGCCAGGAGGTGAGGACGACGGCGGCGTCGAACGCTTCGGCCCGGATCCGCTCGACGAGCGCGGCGGTGGCGTCGGCGTCCACCGGCGGGGGCCGGTAGCCGCTCCAGGGCGCGGCGAAGACGAGCACGTCGTCGACGCCGGGGAGCAGGCGCGCTGCTTGCTCCCCCGCGGGCGAGACCAGCATGGTCACGGGGGCGTGCGCGGCGACGGCGCGGACGGCGGGTCCGGCGAGCAGGACGTCTCCGTCGCTGTCCGTCCGGACCACCAGGGCCTTCGTCACGAGCGTCCCCCCGTCAGCCCGCGCAGGACCAGGTCGACGGCGGTGTCGAGGTCCGCGGCGACCACGGGCGCGGCGGCGACCTCCTCGGCGCGGGTGACCGGCGTCGGCACGAGGATCGACCGGGCGCCGGCGGCCGCGGCGGCACCGACGTCCGCCCCGATGTCTCCGATCACGACGGTCTCCTCGGGCCGGACGCCGAGCGAGCGGGCGGCCTCGAGCACCAGCCCGGGCGCGGGCTTGCGGCAGGCGCAGCCGTCGTCCGGAGCGTGCGGGCAGAAGGCCACTGCGTCGAACGCGCCGACCCGGCGCTGCAGCTCGGCGTTGACGGCCCGGACGTCGTCGGCGGTGAGCAGTCCGCGGGCGATGCCGGACTGGTTGGTGACCAGGCCGACCCGCACGCCGGCCGACCGCAGCCGCTCGACCGCCCGGCGGGCGCCGGCGACCGGCCGGACCAGCGCGGGGTCGCGGTTGTAGGGGACGTCGTGCACGAGGGTGCCGTCCCGGTCGAAGAGCACGGCGCGCGGGCGGGGGGCCCACGCCCGCGCGCCCCGGTGGCGCCAGGTCCCGGCCGCGCGCCAGGCGACCGCCGCGGGCGGGATCGCGACCGAGGTCGCGAGCACGGTGAGCACCTCGTCGCGGGTCCGGGGGCCGGGCGCGATGCGGCGCTGCGCGAAGTCCGCCGTGAGCGCCGCCCAGCCGAGGCCGGCGAGCGCTGCGAGCCGCGGTCGCCGCACTGCGAGCGCAGCGAGTGCGGTGCCGCCGACGGTGACCGTCGCGACGTGCCAGGGCAGCCGCCCCGGCCCGCACTCGGTGGTGGTGCGCCAGTGCCGCCCGTGTACGGCCCGCATCAGCGCGTCGTCGGCGTTGCCGCGCTGCGCCCGGAGGCTCACCCACCGGTCGGCGGGCCGGACGGGATGCACGACGTGCCGCTCCCCCTGCTCGAGCCTGCGGCCCGCCGCGCGGATCCGCGCCGCCAGGTCGGCGTCCTCCCGGTAGGCGCGGGGAAAGCGCTCGTCGAACCCGCCGACGGCCTCCAGCGCGCCGCGGGCGAAGGCCATGTCCGCCGTCGCCCACCGCGCGTCCTGCAGCCCCGCGGTCGAGCGCTCCCAGTCCGTCGGACGCCGGCCGGCCGGCAGCGGCACGACGATGCGGCCGGCGACGGCTCCGGCGTCCGGCGCCGTGGGGTCGAGGCCGGCGAGGTCGGCGTCGAGGCCGGCGGACCAGCCCTCCGGCAGCAGGACGTCGTCGTCGAGGGTGACCACCCAGGGGGCGGTCGTGGCGCGCAACCCGGCGTTGCGGGCCGCGGCCGGACCGCGCCCACCGGTCCGGACGACGCGAGCGCCGGGGTAGGCGGCGACGTCGAGCGCCGGCCCTTCGCCCCGCCGGTCGTCCGCGACGACGACCTCCCGGGGCGGGTGGGGCTGCCGGGCCAGCGACGCCAGCAGCGCCGCGAGGCTCGGCCGGCCGATCGTCGGGACGACGACGGCGTAGTCGGGGGTCACGAGGCCGTCCTCGTCACCGGCCCGAACGCGCTCGCGCGCCGCACCACGTGCGGGCCGAGGACGAGCAGGTCGACCGGCGCCGATCCGAAGAGCTCCAGCGCGTCGCGGGGGTCGTCGACGATGGGCCGGCCCGCCGTGTTGAGGCTCGTGTTGACCAGGACCGGCAGCCCGGTTCGCGCCTCGAACGCCCGCGAGCAGCTCCGCGAGCAGCGGCTCCTGCGCGGGGTCGACGGTCTGCGCCCGGGCGGTGCCGTCGACGTGGACGACGGCGGGGATCCGCTCCCGCCACGCGGGCCGGACGTCGTGGACGAAGAGCATGTACGGGCTCGGCAGCGGGCCGTCGAGGACGTCGGCCGCGCGGTCCAGCAGGATCATCGGCGCGACCGGCCGGAACTGCTCGCGGCCCTTGACCGCGTTGAGCCGCTCGACGTTCGAGGCCTGCCCGGGGTGGGCCAGCAGCGACCGGTGGCCGAGCGCTCGCGGCCCGAACTCGCTGCGGCCGGAGAACCACGCCACGACGCCGTCGGCGGCGAGCACGTCGGCGACGGTGCCGGCGAGGTCGCCTGGCGTCTCGAACGGCAGCGCCGCGGCGTCGAGGGCGGCCGCGAGCTCCTCGTCGGAGAACCCGCGCCCGAGCGCCGCCGTCGTCATGGGCTCGAGAGCGCGGCTCCGCCCGCCGACGCCACGTGCAGCGCCGCGCCGAGCGCGGTGCCGGCGTCGCCGGCCGCCGGCTGCACCCAGACCTGCTCGAACCCGGACTCGCGCGCGAGCACGGAGTTCGCCACGCAGTTCAGCGCCGTCCCGCCCGCCAGGGTGAGCACCCGCTCCCCGGTGCGCTCCCGCAGACCCCGGCCGAGCTCGAGGAGCACCTCCTCGAGCCGGCGCTGCACGGACGCCGCGAGGTCCGCGTGCGCGCCCAGAAGCTCGCCCTCGTCGGCCGGCGGGCGGTCGCGCAGGCTCGGCGCGTAGGCCGCCCAGTCGACCTTGTCCGTGGTGAAGCCGCCGTCCGCCGTCGTGCGGACCAGCTCGCGGAAGTCGGCGAGGTGCACGGGGCGGCCGTACGAGGCCAGCGCCATGACCTTGTACTCGTCGCTGGAGCGCAGGAACCCCAGGTGCTCGGTGAGGTCCTCGTAGAGCAGGCCGAGCGAGTGCGGCAGGCGCTGCGCCGCGAGCACCTCCAGGTGCCCGTCGACGTAGTGGCCGGCCAGGTGCGAGGCGCGCTCACCGCGCCCGTCGAGCACGAGGCAGGCGCTGCTGGCGGCGGGGGCGGCGAGCCCGGCCGAGGCGGCGTGCGCGACGTGGTGCGGGACGAAGCGGACGAGGTCCGGGTCGAGGCCGGGCAGCGCGGACGCGAGGAACATCGGCGCCCTGCGCGCGTACTCCTGGCGGAGGTGGTCCCAGGGGTCGGCGAGGCCGAGGTCGTCCGCGGGTTCGCACAGCGCGGGGTCGAACGAGTAGGCGACGGCGTCGAGGTCGGCCGGCCGGAGCCCGGCCTGGGCGAGGCACCAGCGCATCGCGAGATCGGGCAGCTCCCAGGCCGAGAAGGGCACAGGCCGCTTGCCGTGCTTGCGCCGGCTGAACCGCTCCTCCTCGGCCGCCGCGACCACCCGGCCGTCGACGACGAGGGCCGCGGAAGGGTCGTGGAAGACGGCGTTCACGCCGAGGACCTTCACCCTCGCCTCCCTTCGCCGACGCCGCGTGCACGAGCAGCGGCACAGTCGCCGCGAAGGGGTGATTGCCCGTGCTTGTGGGGTTTAAACCAGAAGTCGACACGTGACGTAGCGCTTCTCTCGGAAAATGCCTGAGAAGTGACTGCGATGAGTAGCAGTTGCGTGTGTGATCATGGCTGGTCGGGGGAATGAGCAGGTCATGACCATCGTCTCCTCCGACCCTCGCTCCGCCGCCCAGGCTGCCGGAGGCCGCTCCGACTCCGGCATTTCGTCACTGATCGTGTCCGTCGACCCCGCGACCGGGGCCGAGAACGGCAGTGTGACGACTGCCACAGCCCAGGACGTGGCGGACGGCGTCGCGGCCGCCCGCGCCGCACTCCCTGGCTGGCGCCGCACCGCCCCCGGCGCCCGCGGCGCTGCGCTGCGCGCGGCCGCCGCGGACCTGCGTGCGGACGCGGACCGCGTCGCCGAACTTCACATGCGTGACACCGGCCGGCTGCTCGCGGACTGCCGTGCGGCGGTCGACGTCGCCGCCTCGCTCCTCGAGGAGGCCGCCACCGTCGTCCCGCTCGACGCCGGTCGGTCCCTCGGCGGCGACCCGCTCGCCCTCGACGTGGTCCGCCGGGAGCCGCGCGGCGTCGTCGCCGTGATCACGCCGTGGAACGACCCGCTCCCCGCCGCCGCCGGGCTGCTGGCCGCCGCGCTCGCGACCGGCAACACGGTCGTCCACAAGCCGTCCGAGCGCAGCCCGCTGGTCGGCGCCGCGCTCGCCGAGGCACTGCAACGCCACCTGCCCGACGGCGTCCTGACCCTCGTGCAGGGCGACGGGAGCGTCGGCGAGGCGCTCGTCGCGCATCCGGACGTCGACGCCGTCGCGCACGTCGGATCCACCCGCGCCGGACGGCGCATCGCCGAGGTGGCAGGGCCGCGCGCCGCGAAGCTGCTGCTCGAGAACGGCGGCAAGGACGCGATGATCGTCGACCGCGACGTCGACCCGGTCTGGGCCGCGCAGCAGGCCGCCCTCGGCGCGTTCGTCAACGCCGGCCAGCTCTGCGTGGCGGTCGAGCGGGTCGTCGTGCACGCCGACGTCGCCGAGGCGTTCCTCGAGGCCTTGGTGGAGGAGGCGCAGCGCTGGCGACCCGGCAACCCCGCGGACGGGAGCACCCGGCTCGGGCCGCTGGTCGACGACCGCGCCGTCGAGGCCGTGCTCGCTCACGTGGCGGCGGCCGTGGACGCGGGTGCCCGCGTGCTGACCGGAGGCGGCCGCGCGAGCGGTCCCGGACTGGACGCCGGGTGCTTCGTCGAGCCGACGGTGCTCGTGGACGTCAGCACCGACATGGCGGTGTGGACCGACGAGACGTTCGGCCCCGTCGTCCCGGTGGTCGTGGCCGCGTCGTTCGACGAGGCGCTCACCCTGGCCGAGGAGGGCGCCTACGGCCTGGCCGCGACCGTGCTGACCGGCTCGATGGAGCACGCGCTGCGCGCGGCCGACGTGCTCGAGGTGGGCACGGTCAAGGTCAACGCCGTGTTCGGCGGCGCGCCCGGCGGCTCCGCGGACCCGCGCCGCGGAAGTGGCACCGGCCGCGGTTACGGGCCGGATCTCGTCGGCGAGCTCACCGTGCTCAAGACCGTCCACCTCGAGGGGCTGCCGAGCCGCTGACCTCGGCGCCGCTCGCCGGCTACGACGCGGTGCTCGCCGTCGTCTCCCCCACGTCGATCGTCGCGGGGACGGCGACGAGCACCGCCCGGACCACCTTGCCGCCGTCGTGCCGGGGCAGGACGTGCCAGGCGGTGGCGACGGCGTCGACGAGCAGGAGACCCCGGCCGCGCTCGGCCGCCCCGTCGGCGTTCTCGAGGGTCGGCCGGTGCGAGGAGCGGTCCGCGACCGCGACCCCCAGCCGGTTGCCTGCGAACGCGAGGCGCAGCTGGATCTCGGTCCCGGCGTGCAGGACGGCGTTGGCGACGAGCTCGTCGACCACGAGGAGCGCGTCGTCGGAGAACCGCTCGACGCCCCAGCCCGCGAGGGTCGAGCGCAGGAACGCCCGGGCCAGCGTCGGCGCCCGGAGCAGGGGCTCGAGCACCTGCTCCGCGGTCCGGGCCCGGGGGTACGCGGCGACCATGCGGACGGCGTCGGCGACCCGCGGGGCCACGGCGACCTCGGCGGGCAGTTCCCCCGCCGCCTGCGCGGGTTCGGGCCCGACGACGACGAGCAGCGCGCCCGGCCAGCCGCGGATCCGGCCGGCGGCCGCGAGCACGGCGTCGACCAGGGCGTGCCGCACCTCGGCCGGTTCGCCGGCACAGGTGACGTCGCAGAGCACCGCGTCCTGGCCCTCGGCCAGCGACTCGAGCAGGACCGCGTTCAGCATCTCGACGTCGTCCGGCGTCCCCACCCCGCTCGGCGTGACGAGCGTGTAGCCCTTCCCCTGCTCACAGCTGATCTCCACGATGGCGTCCCTCCTGGTTCGAAGGGCTACCCGGGTCACCCGGTCGCAAACCCCTCCGCTCGGCCGATCCGGCCTCCCGGCGCGGCGTCAGCCGCCCGGCGGGGGGGTGCGGTCGGTACGGGGGTCGGCGGCGACGTCGGCCTCGGGCACGTCCTCGCCCTCCGGCCCCGGTCCGTACCGGACCTTGCGCAGGTGCCCGACCATGCTCCGGATGAGGAACACGGTGGCGACGGCGAGCGCGAAGATCGCGAGGAACCCGCCGACCCCCGGCCCGATGGTATCGGCGGGCGGCGGCGACTGCGCCGCCACCAGCAGGAACACGTGTGGCATGGTTCAGCCCTCCTGGTCCTGCTGCTGGTCCTGCTGCTGGTCCTGCTGCTGGTCCTGCTGCTGGTCCTCTCTCGGCGGCTCGTCGGCGCGGCCGGCGCCCTGATCGGCGAGGTGCTCGCGCACCCCGGCGAAGAGGTCGTCCTCGGGCATCTGGGTCGGGACCAGCGTCCGGACGAGCTCGTAGTCCTCGGTCGGCCAGACCCGCCGCTGGACCTCCAGGGGGATCTGGAAGAACCAGCCGTTCGGGTCGATCTGGGTCGCGTGCGCGAGCAGCGCCCGGTCACGCGCCGGGAACCAGTCCGCGCACTCGACCCGGGTCGTCACCTTGGGGGCGGGCCCGGGCTCGCCCTCCTCCTCCGACCACCGCTCGAGCCACTCCGCGAACGGCGACTCCAGGCCCTCGGCGAGCATCGACGCGTGGAAGGCCTCGACGCGCTCGCGGCTGAACCCGCGGTCGTAGTACAGCTTCAGCGGCTGCCACGGCTCGCCCGTGCCCGGGTAGCGGGCCGGGTCGGCGGCCGCCTCGAACGCCTCCACCGTGACCTTGTGGCACATGACGTGGTCGGGGTGCGGATAGCCGCCGTTCTCGTCGTACGTCGTGACGACGTGCGGGCGGAACTCCCGGACGACCCGCACCAGCGGCGCCGCGGCCGTCTCCAGCGGCTCCAGCCCGAAGCAGCCCTCCGGCAGCGGCGGGAGCGGGTCGCCCTCGGGCAGCCCGGAGTCGACGAACCCGAGCCAGGTGTGCTCGATCCCCAGCTCGGCCGCCGCCCGGGCCATCTCGTGGCGACGGAACTCCGCCATGTCGCGCAGCACCTCCGGATGGCCCTCGAGCGCGGGGTTGAGGATGCTGCCCCGCTCCCCACCCGTGCAGGTCGCGACCAGCACGCGGGCGCCCTCCGCCACGTAGCGCGCCATCGTGGCCGCGCCCTTGCTGGACTCGTCGTCCGGATGCGCATGCACGGCGAGCATCCGCAGGACCTCGGGCACCGGCGGTCTCCTCCTGGGTGGCGCGCTGAGCTGGCTGGGGTGTGCTGAGGGACAATCATCCCCGAACCACCGGCACGAGCGGTATCGGGGAGGCAGGTGAGCACGTTGAGCGGCACCACCGTGGGGAACTCGGCAGGCTCGGCCTCGTCCCCGTCCTCCTCGGCGGAGGACGCCCGCGCGCGGCTCGACCAGCGCTACGGACGCCGGCCGCCGCGGCCCGGGCGACGGCGGCTCCTGGTGGCGGTCCTCGCGGCGTTCGTCGTGGCCGCGGCCGCCTGGGCGGTGTGGGCCGCCGTCACGTCCGCGGGGGCGTCGCTGAGCTGGCAGGACACCGGGACCGAGGCCGGCGGTCCCGCTGCGGTGCGGGTGTCGTTCGCCGTCCGCGCGGCGGCGGGCAGCCGGGTGGTCTGTGCGGTGCGCGCCACCGACGACCGCGGCGCCGTCGTCGGGTGGCTCGACGTCCCCCTGGTGGTCGGTAGCTCGGGCCGGGCGACCGTCACGGCGACCGTGCCGACCAGTCAGCCGGCGACCGGTGGCGGCGTCAGTGCCTGCGCCCGTCGCTGACCGTTGATAGCCTCGGTTCTTTCCTCGTTCGATGACGCAGTTCGGCAGTGATCGGAGCTCGACGTGACCGAGACCAGCAGTGTCACCTGGCTGACCCAGGAGGCCTACGACCGCCTCAAGGCGGAGCTCGATCATCTCTCCGGCGAAGGCCGTACCGAGATCGCACGCAAGATCGAAGAGGCCCGCCAGGAGGGGGATCTCCGCGAGAACGGGGGGTACCACGCGGCCAAGGAGGAGCAGGGCAAGCAGGAGGCGCGGATCCGCCAACTGCGCCAGCTCCTCGAGAACGCGAAGGTCGGGAAGGCGCCCGCGAGCACCGACGGGACCATCTCCCCGGGAATGGTCGTCGCCGTCGACCTGCTCGGGGACAAGATGACCTTCCTGCTGGGCAGCCGTGAGGTGGCCGGCGACACCGACCTCGACGTCTACTCCGAGAAGAGCCCGCTCGGCACGGCGATCATCGGCCGCAAGGTCGGGGACTCCTCCTCGTACACGGCGCCCAACGGCAAGGAGATCAGTCTCAAGATCCTCTCGGCGAAGCCGTTCGTCGGCTGAACCAGCTCGACCGACAGCACGAACGGCCGGCCGCGACGCGGCCGGCCGTTCGTGCTGTGCGCTCGCTCAGCGGCTGGCGGCCTGCTTGAACTGCCGCACGGCCAGCGGCACGAAGATCACGAGGATCCCGGCCGACCACAGCACCGTGTAGAGCGCGGGGTGCTGCAGCGACCACGCCGTCTGCCCCACCGGATGCGCCCCGAGGTTCCCGAAGAGCTGGCGCGCCGCGAGGGTGACCGAGGACACCGGGTTCCACTCCGCGATCCACTTGAGCACGGTCGGGAAGTTGTCGATCGGCACGAACGTGTTCGCGATGAACGTCAGCGGGAAGATCACGATGAAGCTGGCGTTGTTCACGACCTCCGGCGTCCGGACCACGAGCCCCACCACGGCCATCACCCACGAGATCGCGTAGGCGAACAGCAGGAGCAGCAGGTAGGCGGCGACCGCCTCGAAGAACGACCCGCGGATGCGCCAGCCGACGATGAGACCGGTGATCGACATGACGACGAGCACGATGACGTTGTTGACGACGTCCGCCGAGGTCCGCCCGACCAGGACGGCGCTGCGGGACATCGGCAGCGACCGGAACCGGTCGATGACCCCCTTCTGCAGGTCCTCGGCCAGGCTCGAGCCGGTGATGGTCGACCCGAAGACCACGGTCTGGGCGAAGATCCCGGCCATCAGGAACTCGCGGTAGTTCACGCCGTTGATCGGGATCGCGCTGCCGAACACGAACGCGAAGAGCAGCACGAACATGATCGGCGACAGGGTCGAGAAGACCAGCAGGTCGGGCACCCGCTTGACCTTGATGAGGTTGCGCTTGGCGACGACCGCGCCGTCGCCGAGGGACTGGGTCAGCACGCTCATCGGGCACCTGCCGGCTCGAGGTCGGTCTCGCCGGCGGACTCGGACTCCTCCGCGGCGTGACCGGTCAGGGTGAGGAACACGTCGTCCAGGGTGGGGCGGCGGACGGCGACGTCGCGGACGACGACGCCCTCGGCGTCCAGCTCGCGCAGCGACGCGATGAGGATCTCGGCGGCCGGCCGGCCGTCCCGGACCGTCACCGCGATCTTGCGGGTGTGGTCGTCGACGGTCGGCGTGCCTCCGGCCAGGTCCACCAGCACGCGCACCGCGTCCGGGATGCGCCCGGTCTCGGCGACCACGACCTCGACGACCTCGCCGCCGACCTGGTCCTTCAGCTCGTCGGCGGTGCCGCGGGCGATGACCTTGCCGTGGTCGATGACGACGATGCTGTCGGCCAGGCGGTCGGCCTCCTCGAGGTACTGCGTGGTGAGCAGCACCGTGGCCCCGGCGGCCACGAGATCGGCGAGCATCGCCCACATCTCCGTGCGGCTGCGCGGGTCGAGGCCGGTCGTGGGCTCGTCGAGGAAGAGCACCTGTGGTCGGGCGACGAGTGCGCCGGCGAGGTCGAGCCGCCGCCGCATCCCGCCGGAGTAGGTCTTCACCGGCCGGTCGGCGGCGTCATCCAGGCGGAACTGCGCCAGGAGCTCCCGGGCCCGCTGCCGCGCCGTCGAGCGGCCGAGGTGGTAGAGCCGGCCGATCATGTCGAGGTTCTCGTAGCCGGTGAGGTACTCGTCCACCGCCGCGTACTGGCCGGAGAGCCCGATGACGGCACGGACGTCGCGCGGCCGCCGCAGGACGTCGATGCCGGCGACCTCCGCGCGGCCGGCGTCCGGCTGCAGGAGCGTGGTCAGCACGCGCACGGCCGTCGTCTTGCCCGCGCCGTTCGGCCCCAGGAGGGCGAGCACGCTGCCCTCGGGAACCGCGAGATCGAGCCCGTCCAGGGCTCGGATGGAGCCGTAGGTCTTGACCAGACCCTCGGCGATCACTGCGTCAGTCACACCGGTTCACCCTTCCAGATCACTCCTCCGCGAGCACCTGTTTTACGATCACAACATCAACTCTTCTACTCGGTAAAGAGTCAGACGAAGAAGTTGAGCCGCGAGGCGGCGGTGCTCATCTGACAAGGCAGACGCCGGACCGTCGGGAGACTCATCGGCGACGCTAGGGCCCGCCACCGACACACGCGCTCGAGCGGGAGCCGGCTCAGACCTGCAGCGGGAAGCCCGCGGAGCGCAGCGCCGCGAGCACCGCGCGGCAGTGGTCGGGCCCACGGGTCTCGAGCCGCAGCGCGATCTCGACCTCGTCGACGGAGAGCCGCACCCCGGTGCGCACGTGCTCCACCTCGAGGACGTTCGCCTCGGCCTCGGCGAGCACGCCGAGCAGGGTCGCGAGGCTGCCCGGCCGGTCCGGGGCCCGCAGCCGCACCTGGAGGTAGCGCCCGGCCGCGGCCATGCCGTGCCGGATGACCCGCATCATGAGCAGCGGGTCGATGTTGCCGCCGGAGAGCACGGCCACGACGGGCGGCCGGAGCTGGGCGGCGATCTCGCTGTCGAGGATGGCGGCGACGCCGGCCGCACCGGCGGGCTCGACGACGAGCTTGGCGCGCTCGAGCAGGAACAGCAGGGCCCGGGAGATGAGCTCCTCGCTGACCGTGACGACGCCGTCGACCAGGGCCTGGACGAGCGCGAAGGGCACGTCGCCGGGCCGGCCCACGGCGATCCCGTCCGCCATCGTCGTCATCGTCGCCAGCGCGAGCGGATGACCGACGGACAGCGACGGCGGGTAGGCGGCGGCACCCTCGGCCTGGACGCCGATGACGGCCACGTCGGGGCGCCGGGCGCGCACCGCGGCCGCGATGCCCGCGAGCAGCCCGCCGCCGCCGGTGCAGACCAGCACGGTGGCGACGTCCGGGCACTGCTCGAGGATCTCCAGGCCGACCGTGCCCTGCCCCGCGACGATGTCGGGGTGGTCGAACGGGTGGATGAGGATCGCCCCGCTCGACTCCGCCCAGGCCCGGGCGTGCACGAGGCACACGTCGACGCCGCCGTCGACGAACTCGACCAACGGCGCCGTAGGCCCGCGTCGCCTGCACCTTCGGCAGCGGCGCGTTCGACGGCATGTACACGCGCACCGGGATGCCGAGCATCTGCCCGGCGAGGGCCACGCCCTGCGCGTGGTTGCCGGCGCTGGCGGCCACCACGCCCTGCGCCCGCTCGGCGTCGGTGAGCCGGGACGATCCGGGTGTACGCGCCGCGGATCTTGAACGAGCCGGCGCGCTGCAGGTTCTCGCACTTGAGGAACACCGGGCCGCCCACCCGCTCGGCCAGCGCCCGGTTCGGCTCCACCGGTGTCCGCCGCACCACGGGCGCCAGCAGCTCCCGGGCGGCCTCGATGTCGGCGATCGTCACCGGCAGCGGGCCGGCGCCGAGACCGGGCGAACCGAGATCAGCGGACATGGCGTCATCGTGTCACTTCGGCGAGGGCGCGCGCCGCCTCGCGCCGGCCGGTTCCCGCGAGCAGTCCGGCGGCGAACAGGACGTACCGCCCGTCCACCGTCGTCCGCGCCCGTTCGGGCACCCGCCAGCCACCCGCGTGGTCGCTCGTGGCCGGGGCGAGCACCCGTCGCCGGCCCGCGTCGCCGGCGTGGCGCAGGACGCCGCCGCTGCCGACGACGAGCCGGACGTCGCGCAGCGGGCGGGGCGGCGCCGAGGGCGTCGGCGCCCGGCCGTGCCGGCGCAGCGCGACGGTGACGGCGAGCTCGGCGAGCCGCAGATCGCACTCGACCTCGGCGGCGCCGTCGGGCAGCCGACCGGGTTCCTCGGCGACGGCCGCGGCGTAGGCCGCCAGCGGGTCGTCGGGCGGCAGCAGCCGCTCCGCGATCGCGGCCGCGACCACCCCGCGCGCGCTCCAGCGCATCCCGAGGTCGCCCTCCACGGTCCGGACGGCGGTGGCGTCGCCGGCGACCGCGCCGGACGCCGGCGTCGTCAGCACCGAGTAGACGTCGGTGGTGGCGCCGCCGACGTCGACGACCAGCACGTCGCCCGCGACCTCGGCGAGCACCTCGACGCCGGTGAGCACGGCGTCCGGCGTCGGCGCGCGCACGAGCCGGGCGAAGCGCCGGCCGCGGGAGAGCCCCTTGCCGCCGATGACGTGCTCGAGGAACAGCTCGCGGATCGCCGACCGCGCGCCGAGCGGCTCGAGCACCCCGATCCGCGGCAGCACGTTCGGCGCGAGGACCACGCGACGGCCGGTGCGCTCGAGCTGCCGCGACCGCGTCGGGCGCCGCCTCGCCGTTGCCGGCGACGACGACCGGCGTCCGGACCCGTGCGGCGGCGAGCCGGCGGGCGTTGGCGAGCAGCACCTCGGCGTCCCCGCCGTCGGTGCCGCCGACGAGCAGCACGACGTCGGGCCGCGCCGCCCGGAGCGCGCCGATCCCGGCCGCGTCGAGCGGCCCGGCGGAACGTGCACGACGCGGCCGCCCGCGGAGAGCGCGACGCGGCGCCCCGCCTCGGCGGTGACGAGCCGCTCGTAGCCGACGACGGCGATCCGCAGCCCGCCGCCCGCGCTGGAGCAGGCCAGCACGTCGTCGGCCCGCACGCCGGCGGACCGCTCGGCGTCCGCCCGGACCGCGTCGAGGCCGTGCAGCACCTCCGACAGCGTGGTCGGCGTCGCCGCGGTGGCGAGCAGCCGGCCCGCGGGACGTCGACGAGCACCGCCTTGGTGAACGTCGACCCGACGTCGACGCAGAGCAGAACGCTCAGGCGAGCGCCCGGTCGAGGTCGGCGATCAGGTCGTCGGCGTCCTCGATGCCGACGCTGAGCCGGATCAGGTCGGCCGGCACCTCGAGCGGCGAGCCGGCGACGGAGGCGTGCGTCATCCGGCCGGGGTGCTCGATGAGGCTCTCCACGCCGCCCAGCGACTCGGCGAGGATGAACACCTCCGTGCGCTTGCACACGTTGAGCGCGTCCTCCTCGCCGCCGACGACGCGGAAGCTCACCATGCCGCCGAACCGGCGCATCTGCTTCTGGGCGACGTCGTGGCCCGGGTGGTCGGGCAGGCCCGGGTAGAAGACCTGGCGGACCCGCGGGTGACCGACGAGGAACTCGGCGACGCGCTCGGCGTTGTCGCAGTGCCGCTCCATCCGGACCGACGAGCGTCTTGAGCCCGCGGTGCGTGAGGAAGGCGTCGAACGGGGAGGGCACGACGCCCATGGCGTTCTGGTGGAAGGCGATCCGGTCGACCACCCCGGCGCCGACGTTGCCGATGCCGTCCATCCACGGCGCCTCGACGTCCGGGGCGACGACCAGCGCGCCGCCGACGACGTCCGAGTGCCCGCCGACGTACTTGGTCGTCGAGTGCACGACGATGTCGGCACCGAGCGCGAGCGGGTTCTGCAGGTAGGGCGAGGCGAACGTGTTGTCGACGACGAGCAGCGCGCCGGCGGCGTGCGCCAGGTGCGCGAGCTCGCTGATGTCGGCGATGGCGAGCATCGGGTTGGTCGGCGTCTCGACCCAGATGGCCTTCGTCTGCCCGGGCCGGATCGCGGCGCGCACGGCGTCGAGGTCGGCCAGGTGGACCTCGGTGTGGTCGACGCCCCACGGGCCGGCGACGCGCGCGATGAGCCGGTAGGAGCCGCCGTACGCGTCGTCGGGCACGACGATGTGGTCGCCGGGGCGGAGCACGGAGCGCAGCACGACGTCCTCGGCGCCGAGGCCCGAGGCGAAGGCGAAGGCGCGAGCGGCGGGCCCTTCGAGCGCGGCGAGGCACTCCTCGAACGCGGTGCGGGTCGGGTTGGCGCTGCGGCTGTACTCGTAGCCGGCGCCGAGACCGGTGCGCAGCCCGCCGACGCCGTCCTGCTTGTACGTCGTCGTCGCGTAGATCGGCGTGATCACCGCGCCGCTGGCCGGCGTGGGGTCCGACCCGGCGTGGATGGCGCGGGTCGAGAAGCCGCGGCGCCGCCACTCGCGGGGGGCGCCCGCGCCGACACCGGCGTGCTCGTCGAGGTCGCTGACGGCCGGATCGGCGGGAGGCCGCTCGTCGGAAGGTGTTGAGGTCACGGCCCACAACGGTACGCCCGCGAGCAAGCAGATCCCGGGGGTCAGGCGCCGCGCGGGCTCACGAGTTCGTCCAGCCGGACGGCGGCCTGCCGCCGGAGGGCGCCGACCGCCACCTGGCCGAGCGCGAGACCGCCGTCGTTCGGCGGCACCCGACGGTGGCGCAGCACGCGCAGCCCCGCCTCGCGCAGCCCCCGCGTCGTCAGCGACAGCAGCAGGGCGTCGCCGAAGACGCTGCCCGAGAGCGCGACGACGTCCAGCCCGTACCGGGCGCGGGCGTGCAGCGCGACGCGGACGGCGGCGGCCGCGATCCCCCGGTGGAACCGGAGCGCCACCACCGGCGCGGGGACCCGCGCCCGGACGTCGGCGACGACGGCGCGGACGAGCGTCGCGACGTCCCACTCGAGCGGTCCGGACCCGCTCGCCGGTGCGACCAGGGGCAGCGGGTAGGCGCCGGGCTCGGCGTCCGCCCCCTGCCGGAACGCCTGCTCGGCGAGGGCCTGGAGCTCGGTCGCCGCCTGCCCGGCGTAGCCGGCGACGTGGCACACGCCGGCGAGCGAGGCGACGGCGTCGACGAGCCGGCCCATGCTCGACGTCGGGACGCACGCCAGCCCGGTGGACAGCTGGTGGGAGAGCACGGACCGCTCCCCCACCGGCGCGACGCCGACGCAGGGCAGGTCCTCGGTCCAGGGGACGCCGGCGGCGTGCAGGTGCGCGAGGGCCATCCGGTAGGGCCGGCGGACCGTCGCGTCGCCGCCCGCGAGCGGGGCGTAGGCCAGGTGCGCGAGGCGCTCGTAGTCGTCGTAGTCGGTGACGATCACCTCCCCGCCCCAGACCGCGGTGTCGTCGCCGTGCCCGGCCTCGTCGAAGGCGATGCCGACGACGGGGACGCGGCCGTCGTGGCCGTTCTCGGCCATGACGGCGGCGATGTGGGCGTGGTGGTGCTGCACGCGCGCGAGGCTCATGCCGCCCTCGTCCGCGGCCTCCTGCGCGCCGCGCGCGCTGCGGTACAGCGGGTGCCGGTCGACCACGAGGCGGCGCGGCTCGACCCGGACGAGCTCCTGGAGGTGGTCGACGGCGCGGGCGAACGCGCGCTGGGTGGCGATGTCGTCCATGTCGCCGACGTGGGCGGAGAGCCAGGCCTGGTGGCCCTGCGCGACGCAGAAGGCGTTGCGGACGTCGCCGCCGGCGGCGACGACGGGGTCGACGTCGAAGGGCAGCGCGATCGGCAGCGGGGCCTCGCCGCGCGAGCGCCGCACCGGCAACGGTTCGCCGTCGACGACCTCGACCACCGAGTCCTCGCAGGGGACCGCGATCGGGTGGTCGTGGCGCAGCCAGGCGTCGGCGATCCCGGAGAGCCGGCGGAGGGCGTCCTCGTCGTCCGTCACCACCGCCGCGCCGCCGAGGGCGGCGCCGGCCAGGACGAGGGCCCGCGGGCCGGGGGGATCGCCGGCGCGCCCGAGGAGCAGGACGTGCAGCGGCGACGGCGGGAGCAGGACGCCGATCCGGCCGGCGCCGGGCGCGACGAGCGACGCGAGCGCGCTGCCCTCGCGGGGTCGCAGGAGCACGACCGGCCGGCGGGGCGAGGCGAGCAGGTCGGCCTCGGCGATCCCGATCTCGGCGATCTCGCGGGCGGCGTCGAGGTCCGGCACGAGCACCGGGAACGGCGCGTCGCCCCGCTGACGCCGCTCCCGGAGCCGGCCGACGGCGTCCGGATCGGTCGCGTCGCAGACGAGCTGGTACCCGCCGACGCCCTTGACCGCGACGACCTCTCCCTCGGCGACGAGCTCGCGGGCGCGGGCGACGGCCTGCGCACCGGACGCCGAGGCCGTTCCGTCGGCGCCGACGAGTTCCACCGCGGGCCCGCAGGCGTCGCAGGTGATCCAGGGCGCGCGGTACCGGCGTCCGTCGGGGTCGTCCCGCTCGGCGCGGCAGGCGGCGCACGGTTCGGGCGGCGGGCCGAACGAGAACCGGGGACCGCAGGCGCTGCAGGCGACGAACGGGTGCCCGTACCGGCGGTCGCCGGGGTCGGTGAGCTCGGCGAGGCACGCGTCGCAGGGGGCGAGGTCGGGGGCGGGTGGAGCGGAGGCGCTCTCCTCGTCCGCGATCGTGAACCCGGTGCCGCGGCACCGGATCGAGCGACGCGACGCTGACGGCGTCCACGGCCGCGGTCGCCGGTGCGTCGGTGACGACCCGGCGGACGAAGGCGTCGAGCGCCGCCGCCGGCCCCTGGGCGTCGGCGACGACGCCGGCGGCGTCCCGGAGCACCCAGCCGGAGAGTCCGAGTTCGACGGCGAGCCCGTAGACGAACGGCCGGAAGCCGACGCCGTGGACCCGACCGCGAACACGGACTCTGCGTCGTTCGACGGTGACGCTCTGCATATCTACAGAGTGCCAACTGCTCCCGCGCTATGCGCCCATCTCGACCGGCTCGGCGACCGGCGTCTGCGCGGGGGGCTCCGGAACGCGCAGCAGCGGCAGCAGCGGGTGGACCAGCGGACCGACCGCGGCGGCGTACAGGATGGTGCCGATACCGAAGGCCCCGCCGAGCACCCACCCGACGGCGACGACGGAGACCTCGATCACCGTGCGGACCCAGCGGACCTGCCAGCCGGTGCGCGCGACGATCCCGGTCATGAGGCCGTCGCGGGGCCCGGGGCCGAAGCGGGCGCCGATGTACGCGGCGGTCGCGACGGCGTTGAGGACGACGCCGGCGACGAGCAGCGTGATCCGGACGCCGAGCAGGTGGGGCGTGGGGACGACGCGGAGCACCTCGTCGACGACGATCCCGATGACGAGAACGTTGCTCACCGTGCCGAGGCCGGGTCGCTGACGCAGCGGGATCCAGGCGAGCAGGACCAGGGCCCCGACCAGGATCGTCACGGTCCCGAAGGAGAAGGGCAGCCAGCGCTCCAGGCCCTGGTGCAGCACGTCCCACGGCATGACGCCGAGATCGGAGCGGATGAACAGCCCCATGCTCAGCGCGTACAGGGCGAGACCGAGGTAGAGCTGGACGAGGCGGCGGGGCATGCCAACCATTCTCGGCCCTCATTGGCCTTGTCTTCCATAGCCAATCCGGACCACAGTGGACCGATGACCCCGAGGCCGCTGCGGCGGACGACGACCCGGGAGCTGCTCCCGCTGCTCGCCGGGTGGAACTCCGGGCCGGGCGCCGGATACCTGGCGCTCGCCGGCCGGCTGCGCCAGCTCGTCCTCGACGGCAGGCTACCCGTGCACGTCGTCCTGCCGTCCGAGCGCGAGCTCGCGGTGGCGCTGGGCACGAGCCGGACGACGACGGCCGCCGCCTACCGGTCGTTGCGCGAGACCGGCTTCGCGGACGCCGGCCAGGGTGCGGGCACGTGGACGGCCTTGCCCAGCAGCGGTCGCGGGGTGGACAACGCGCCGTGGCCGGTGCACCCGTTCCCGATCGCCGGCGGCGGCTCCGCCGACGGCCGGGGTGACTTCACGAGCGCCGCCCCCGAGGCGCCGCCGCAGGTGCCGGCGGCCTACGCGGCCGCCCTCGCCGAGCTCCCCCGGTACCTGCCGGGGCACGGCTACGCGACGGCCGGGTTGCCGGCACTGCGCGAGCTGGTGGCCGAGCGCTTCACCGCTCGCGGCGCGCCCACCTCCGGCGACGAGGTGCTCGTCACCGCGGGCGCGGCGCACGGGCTGCGGCTCGTCCTGGAGGCCGTGCTGTCGCCCGGGGACCGCGTGATCGTCGAGAGTCCCTCGTACCCGCTGGCGCTCGACGCGATCCGGCGGGCCGGCGGACGGCCGGTACCGGTGCCGATCGAGGACGTCGGGTGGGACGTCGAGGCGTTCGCCTCCGCCGCGCGCGCCACCGGCGCCCGGGCGGCCTACCTCATGCCCGACTTCCACAACCCCACCGGTCAGTTGATGGACGCCGACGTCCGGGCCGCTCTCGCCGGGGCGCTGGCGTCCGCGGGCTGCACGGTCGTCGTCGACGAGACGACTGTCGACCTCGACCTGCGGGGGCCCGCCGCGCCGGCCGCGCCGGCACCCTTCGCCGCCTTCGGACGCCGGGGCGCCGTGGTGACGCTCGGCTCGACGAGCAAGACCTTCTGGGGCGGGCTGCGGGTCGGGTGGGTGCGCGGGGAGGCCGGGCTCGTCCGGCGGCTGACCCTGCGGCGCGCCCTGGAGGACCTCGGCTCGCCGCTCGTCGAGCAGCTCGCCACCGCGCACCTGCTGGCGGACATCGACGCCGTTGTCGCCTCGCGTCGGGAGGTGCTGGGCGCGAGGGCCGCCGGCCTGGCCTCGGTGATCGCCCGCGAGCTCCCGGGCTGGTCGGCACCGGTGCCGGCGGGCGGGCTGGTGCTGTGGTGCCGGTTGCCGACACCGTCGAGCTCGGCGCTCGCCGCGGCCGCGCGCTCCGTGGGCGTCGTCCTCATACCGGGCCCCCGCTTCGGGGTCGACGGCGCCTTCGAGTCGCGGCTCCGGCTGCCCTTCTCGCGACCCCTGCCCGAGATGGAGGCCGCGGTGGGCCGCCTCGCGCCGGTGTGGCGCGGCTTGGCAGCCGGCGAGGCGGAGCCGGAGGAGGACCTGCTCGTCGTGTGACGGCGGGTGGTGCGGCTCGCACGCGTGATCCTTTCGGATCAGATGATCAGAACGGCGGATCAAGGTGCCCGCCCTCGCCGGCTGGACGCTGGCGCGGCGGCCTCGCGGACACGGCGTTGCCCGTGCTCGCGCAGGCTCTTCCGCCAGGCGCGGTCCTCGCCGTCGTACTCGAGCTGCTCGGTAGCAGCCGAGGCGGCACCGGGTCGACCTGCGCTCCTCCGACGGGCCGCCGCGGCCGCGAGGTCGCTGCGGGCGTCGGACGCGGCGTCCTGGGCGGCGCGGAGGCCTGCGTGGGCGACGGCGGTAGCGACGAGGGGATCCTCGAGGTCGATCGTGGACGGCGTCGCCCGGGTCGGACTGCGCCGGTAGGCGAGCCCGGTCGACGTCGTGAACTCCAGAGTCCCGGGCGGGACGCCGCACCCTTCGGTCGTCGGAACGAGTCGGACGTGAATCACGCCGGCTGTCTTGAGCCGATGATGCGTCCTGCAGAGGGGTTGGAGATTGGACGAGCAGGTCGAACCTCCGCCTCGCCGTCCGTCGGGGTCCCGCGGGTCGTACGGGACCCGATGGTCGAGATCGCAGTCACGCGCTCGCACGCGGCATCCCGGGAAGCAACAGGTGGGCTCGCTCGTACGGACCAGATCGGCCAGCCGCGGTGGCGGGTCGTGGCGCGACACGTGGATGGGCGATCCGACGCCCAGGACCGTCCCGTGCTCGTCATCCGTGATCACGCATCTCCAGGTGATCCCGTTGGGACCACCGTCACCGGGCCGGCGAGCGGCGTCAGTCGATGATCTGCCTGGCGAGACCGGCAGCCACCGGACCGTAGCCGTCGAGCCGGCCCGGATCCTCCGCCAGGCCGAGGTAGGTCGAGAGCGGCAGGGTGAGGTTCACGCTCATCGGCCGCCCGGCACGGTGGGCCCGAGCTCGACCCGGTTCCTGTCCGCAGGCGTGACACGCGCCGGCCACGTCGGCAGTCGGCCGCATCGAGCTCCTCGGAGGCGGAGGCGGGTCGGCGGTCGCTCTCCTGCGTCGCCGCCGGCCTCGTCGCCGAGCCCGCTGTCGCGCCTCGCCAGCCTCGTCTCAGCCTCGTCGTCGGCCTCGTCGTCGGCCTCGTCGCCGGCCTCGTCGAGAACGCCTCGGTTGGTCTCGTCGCCGAGAGGGCTGGCGCAGCGTTCCAGGTCGTCGGGATCCCCGGACGTGGTGACGTCGCCGAGCGTCGCAAGGTCCTCCGGATCAGGCACGTCCGGGGTGTCACCAGGCGCGGGCGGCGGCAGTGCAGTCCCGTGGTGCGCGCGACGAGCACGTCGGCCCGCAGCTGATCGAGCGATCGCGGATCACCTGCCGCCCGCGCCGTCTTCGCCGCTGCCGTGAGCGCGTTCCAGACAGCGGCCGCGGCCTCGACCGTCAGTTCCGCCGTCAGCGGTCGCCCCGCCGTCGAGGTCGGTCCGCGACCGCACGCGACGCGCGGCCCTCACGGCCTTCGCGCGGCGGGCTGCCGCCTCGGCATCGATGGCCGCTATCGCGGCGGCGATCGCGGCTCGTAACTGCGGAAGGGTCATGCTGACGATGGCGGGCAGGCCCAACCCCGGCTGCGCCGGATCCGCCACCACGTCCAGGGTCTCGTCGGGCTCGAGGTCGCCGAGGATGATCCGCTCGACGGCGTGCGCGACGACGAGATCGAGGCACTCCGTGTCGCGGACGAACGCGTCGAGCTTGGCCCACTCGACCCATCCGGATCGCAGCAGACGCCGCAGCCGCGGCAGGCGGTCCTGCACGAAGATCGCATCGGCGGCCTGCACGTGGCGATCGGACATCAGCCGGGACATCCCGGTGGCCAGCCCGAGCTCGGCCGACACGAGATCCGGAGCCATCTCGGCGGCCAACCCGGACCACATTCCGCTGAGCCGACCTCCAAGCTGACGTTCCACGCGCCTGATCTCGTCGTTCAATCGCCTGGTCAACGCCGGGTCGGCCGGCTCGCACCGGTCACCCTCGCTGGTCGTGTTCGACACCGGCGGCGCCTGCCGCCACGCAGCGATCCACCGGGCGACCATCGACAGCTGAGCCCACAAGACCCAGCCGCTCAGCCGTCGACCGGCGACGACCGCGTGGATCACTTGCCGCCACGGTTCGGTCGAGTCGCCCGTCGGGACGAGGCCGGCCGGGCACGGCCCGTCGACCGGATCCGCCATTGCCTGCATCGCCGCCATCGATGCGGGACCAGGCGCGCCGAATCAAAGCACCGTCGATGAACTCTTGTTGGCGCGACCTCGATGAGGGATCCGACGTCGGGGTCTCCGAGGAATACGCAATGCGTGAATCGGTGCCACGTCCCCCGCCCATGCACCCTCCCCGTCGAACACGTATAGGAATACTAGCAGGATTCAAACCGACGCAACACCGCTGCCGCCAGGCTGTGGACAATGGAACCATCGTCCCGCACCTGTGGATAACGCGGGAGGAAAGGCTGCAAGCATGCGTTGAAGAATCAGTCAGGAGGGCGCGGGCAAGAACTGTTCCGGGGCCATGGAGGTGGAGACGGTACCGGCCGAACAGTTGCGACAGTGCTCAGGCACCGCGAGCGCCGCGAGGCGACGCAATGGCGAGGAATGACTGTATCGAAGCATGCGACGAGGCGTTATCCACGGCGCCCCGCGACGTCGGAGAATGATGGGGCTGATGCAAGAGGACGATCGCAACGGCGCCCCCGGCGCGTTCCGGGGAGATTCCCCAACTCCCGGTGGCCAAGTGCCTTCGGCAAGGCTCGTCGGCATCTCCCGCTTCCGCGCACGGCCCCTCGCAGGGTCGTGGCAGCCCCCGGAACCGCCGGCACGGGCACCGGCCGCCCGGGCCCGACAGGCGGGAACACCGCACGCCCCCGGAGCATTGATCGGTATGCCGCAGCAGAGAGCCGCGTCGGAGCCACCGACGCCAGCCCCGCGCGGCGAGAGAGGAGTTCGACGTGCTGTTCGGATCCCGCCTGAAGTCGACGTTGGTCGGCCGCGACGAGGCGCTGCCGGGCCGTGAGGTCCGGCCGTACCCGGTGCCACGGCTCCACGCCGTCCTCGGCACCCCGCTCGAGGGCCCGTGGCCCGAGGGCACCGAGGTCCTGTACGTCGCCATGGGCTGCTTCTGGGGCGCCGAGCGCGTCTTCTGGCAGCTCCCCGGCGTGGTCACCACCGCCGTCGGGTACCAGGGCGGCTTCACGCCCAACCCGACCTACGAGGAGACCTGCACCGGGCGCACCGGCCACACCGAGGCCGTTCTGATCGCCTACGACCCCAAGCAGATCACCGCCGAGGAGCTCCTGCGGACCTTCTGGGAGAGCCACGACCCCACGCAGGGCTACCGGCAGGGCAACGACGTCGGCACCCAGTACCGCTCGGCGGTCTACTGGACGACCGAGGAGCAGCGGGTCGCCTACGAGGCCACGAAGGCGGCCTACCAGCCGCTGCTCGACCAGTTCAAGCTCGGCACGATCACGACCGACGCCCGCCCCGCGAACGAGGCCGGGACGTTCTACTACGCCGAGGACTACCACCAGCAGTACCTGCACAAGGTCCCGAACGGCTACTGCGGCCTCGGCGGCACGGGCATCTCCTGCCCCGTCGGAGTCGTCAGGAGCAGCGAGAACTGAAGGCTCACGTGGTCAGGCGGTCTTCACGACCGCCTGACCACCTTCCCGGACCTCGCGCACTACGCGTCGCCCGCACCGGCCGCCCTGTGCGCGACGATCATCTGGAACGGGAACAGCCCTCCCTGCCCGTTGAGGTGCCTGCTCGACCGGAACCCGCGGTTCTCCACCTGTCGAAGGAGCGCGCTGCCCGCGACCCCCGAAGCACGCCGACGGTGCACCAGATTCAGACAGGCATGGAGGAGCCGGGCCCGATGCAAGGCGTCATCGATGTCGACGACAAGAAGTCGTCCGGACGTCTTGAGCACCCTGTGGATTTCGGCCAGGCATCGACCTCGCGCCGCCGATGACAGCACGCTCAGCCCGAAGGCCGCCAGGACCACGTCGAAGGAACCGTCGGGATAGGGCATGGTCGTCGCGTCACCCTTGACGAAGTCGAGGTTGGGCAGACCCCGTGCTCGTGCCCGCCCTCGGGCGATCATTTCAGGGGAAAGGTCGAGCGCCGATACCTTGGCGTGCGGGAAATCGGTGGCGACGATCCGGCTCAGGAAACCGGTCGCCGCACACACCTCGAGGATGTCGACATCCACGTCATGCACCATGGCCGCCAGTTGCCGGTGCGGAGAGCCTTTCAGCCTGGCGTCCACCGCCTCGAGATAGTGCGCGGCGAAGAAGCACCTCAGACGGTTCAGATAGCGTGAACACCACGATTCCTCCGTGCTCCCCCGCCGGCCGTCCCCACGGATGGAAATACTAGACCCCATGATCCGCTGACTTCGCCGCGCCGTCACCCCGATCAGCCGATCAGACCGGGCCGGACGGCCACGAGCGCAGCCGCAGCGATCAGCGCCCAGCCGACCAGAGCGGCGGTCAGCCGTTCCACCCGTGCGGTCGCCGCCCGCTCCACGGTCATCACCGCGGTCAGGGCGGCCATCGCCAGGAGGTTGCCGACCTCGAGGGCGAAGACCACCAGCATCAGCCCACCGCAACTGCCGACATTCCAGATCGCGCGCCGCCAGGGCGCGGCCCTCGACTCACGTGCTGCGGCCAGCAGGTGCCGGTGCGGGGTCGACAGCTGGAACGCCCCGGCGCCGACGAGCACGGCCGGCGCGACGAGGCCCGCCAGCTGCGGCCGGGATTCGGCGACCTCGTGGACCACGGCGTCCCCGGTCAGGGCCAGGATCGCGAAGCCCGTCCACGCCGCGCAGGTCGTGAGCGGCCACGAACCCCGCCTCGCTCCACCAGGAGCGGCTGGAGCAGGGCCTGGCCGGCCGCGATCGACGCGATCTCCGGCGGCAGCATCATGGCGGCGACCATCACCGTCCACCCGCCGAGGAGGGCCGCGACCGCGGCGGGATCGGGCGCATGGCCGGACCCGAGCACGTCGTCGTGGGTGGTGTGCCCGACCCCCGCGCCGAGGACCAGCCACGCCGCGGCGGCGACCGCGGCGAGCGCCACCGCGACCGGGATGCCCTGCTGGGAGCGGGGCCGGACCAACGACCCCCGATCCGACATCGCAGGCTCTCAACTCGTCTGACAGTACGAGTCGCTGGACGCGTCGCCGCCCTGCAGACGCGTCTGGTGCACCCGCAGCCCGCGGAAGTCCTCCCCGTTCGGGAAGAACCGGGCGTCGACGGACAGCCCGCCGCCGTCCAGGTCGGCGTCGAACTTCGCCGCCCAGGCCCCGACGCCCTCCGGGTAGAAGATGAGGTCCCAGCTCCCGTACAGGGAGTTGGTGACGTAGACGCGCCGGCCGTCGCGGCTGACCTCCACCATCTGCGGGCCGCCGCCCAGACGCTGATCGCGGCGCGGCCGGGTGCGGCTGGCGCCGCACGATTCCCCCGAGCCGGACCGAGCCGGTCTCGCGCGGGTGGAGCGGGTCACTGACGTCGTACTGCTTCAGCTCTCCCGTCCCCCAGCAGGAGACGTACAGCCACCGATCGTCCACCGACAGATCGATGTCGGAGATGAGCGGAGGCACCGCGCCGAACGGCTTCAGGGCGGGGGGCAGGTCGTCGGCGTCGGCCGGCTCGGCGGGAATGGTGATCACCTTGCGGACGGCCCAGCGCTCGCCGTCCCGGTGCCACATCCACACGGACCCGGAGAGGTCTTCGACGTCGATGACGACGCCCACGTACCCCCACGTCTCGGCCGGGTCGTGCGCCGGCCGGACCTCGAAGACCATCTGGTACCGATCCCCCAGGTCGACCCGCTGGGTGAGCCTGCGCTCGGACATGCTCCAGAAGTTCAGGTGGTGGCCGAACCTGCGACCGAGGAGATCCTCGGGGTTCAGGCCGTCCTCGACCATCGAGGGGGTCGCCCACTCCGACGTGATCACCGTGTCCTGGCCCAGGTGCCACCATCCGTCGTAGCCGAAGAACTGGTCGCCGCGGTCCACCTCCCACGGGCCGATCACGTCGAACGTGTCGTGGTCGAGCAGCGCCACTCCGCCGGGGCCGTCGTTGCCGTCGGCGCCGCCCAGCGCGAAGACGAAGATCCCCCCGGGGCCGCAGTGGACGGTGTGCGGCCGGGAGTAGCCGGCCTTCCCGGCGAGTTCCTCGGCCTCGATGGTGCGGACCAGTTGCGGATGGCGCGGATCGGGCTTGGTGTCGAGCACGTGGATCCGTGACGACCTGATCCCGGGAACGATCAGGTAGCGGCGCTCCAGCGGAGCACCGGAACCGCCGTGGCCCTGGTGGCAGAGCGCGCTGGAGCAGGCGTTCCAACCGAAGTGGTGGAGTTCGTTCCCTGACGTCGGCATCTCGGCCCAGCCGACGACCGAGCCGTAATCGGGCAGCGAGGGGTCACAGCCGATCACTGCGATGGCATCGTTCACCTGGCCGTTCGGGTCGAAGGCGGCGACATAGGCGAGCCGTTCGGGCGGTGCGGCGATGGCGTCGGCCGGTGTCCGGTAGAACGTGGCGTCGAGCATCCGCGACATGAGTCTTCTCCTCGGACTCAGGCGTGGGACGGCTGGGGCATCAGGCCCAGCTGCGCGAGGAGCGAGAGCTGGTCGTAGTACAGATCCCCACCCACGACCCGGCCGGCCGACGTCGAAGTGCCACAGCTCGCACAACTCCAACGCGAACCGTCTGCCGGTCGCGGGCGACGTCCCGAGCGGCCCGTCGTGCGTGCCCGTGACGGTGAACACGGACACCACGGCGTCGCCTGCGTCGAGATACCGGGGGTCGGTGATCCGGATGTCGCTGGAGGTGGTCACCCAGCCTGGAAGGAAGTCCGCCCTGAACTCCCCGGGCGTCCGGAACGTCCGGCCCTGGGCGTGATCGGTCCAGCTGATGGTGTCGGCGTAGTGCCTGGTCATGGCCTCGAAGTCCCTGGCGTTGAAGGCCTCGTGGCCGTTGCGGTGGATCTCGACGTTCGCGGATGTCATGGCTCCTCCTCGGCGATACGGGTGGTCGTCCAGGAGGTCAGCGTGCGGGCGCCGGTTTGCCCGGACCCTTCTCGCACCTTTCCCCGTCCTTTCCGTACGCTGGGCGGCACTAATCCGACGAGGACCGTTGCCGGGATCACGTCATGGGCGATGGGCCGAGGCCAAGATCCAACTGTGCGGTCGCTTCGTCGTCGACATCGACGGCTACCGCCTCGAAGCCGCGCTGCCCGGCCGCAGAGGACGTGCCCTGTTCGCCTACCTCGTTCTCGAGCGTGGCCGTCCGGTCCCCCGTACGGAGCTGCTCACCGCCGGCTGGGGACCGGACGCGCCGACGGAGGCCGGAAGCGCGCTGAGCGTGGTGCTGTCCAAACTGCGGCACGGCCTGGGCGCCGATCATCTTCAAGGGCGGACCCAGATCGAGCTGCTGCTGCCGCACGCGACCTTCGTCGACGTGGAGGCCGCACTCGAGGGCGTCCACCGGGCCGAGACCTGTATCGCCCAGGGACGCTGGGCGCAGGCCTGGGGACCTGCCGGAATCGCCTACCACGTCGCCACCAGGCCGTTCCTCAGCGGATTGGAAGCTCCCTGGATCGACCAGTGGCGACGGCGCCTGGAGGAGGTCCGGCTTCGCGGCCTGGAGTGCTTCGTCGCTGCCGGCCTGGGCCTGGGCGGCCCGGCACTGGCCCAGGCCGAGGAACGCGCCAGGCTGCTGACCGAGCGTGCACCGTATCGGGAGACCGGGCACCGCATGCTGATGGAAGCGCTCGAGCGGAGCGGCAACGTCGCGGAGGCACTGCGCGCCTACGAGCGCCTGCGAGTCCTGCTCCGGGAGGAACTCGGAATCGCGCCCAGCCCACCCGTACAGGACCTCTACCGACGGTTGCTGATCCAGGCCACGGACGGTTAGAGCCGCTCGGCCTGCGCCAGGATGTCCTCGCGGCTCACGTTGTCGACGAGCTCAGGGTGCAGGATGCCCATGTGGCCTTGCGCGTTCCGCCAGAGCTCCTCGTCGTCGTCGCCCCGGATGACGTACCCGCACATGCAGATGATCCTCAGCGCCATCGCCGACCTCCGGGATCCAGACTCTGCGATCATTTCGCGCGGTCGCCGGCGGCGCAACGTACGGGCAGCTCCCGCCCGGCGGCTTCGTGAAGGCACAGAGCTGAGCACCCCCTTCCCCCTCCCGGACCCGGACGCCGAGGTCGTCGTCGTCCGGGCGCCGGGCACGGGGCCGGGTTCCTGGGCGGGCGCACCCAGCGCCCAGCAGGACTCCGACGGCGGCTGGGTGGTCGCCTACCGGGTCCGGACGCCGGCGACGCGCGGCGGGTTCGTCGTCGTCGCGCGCGGCACCGACGGGGAGCACCTCGAACCCGTCGCCACCCTGGGCCGGGACCGCTTCGGCGCGGAGTCGCTGGAGCGCCCGGCCCTCGTGCGTCTGCCGGGACGGACGCTGGCGCCTCTACGTCTCCTGCGCCACGCCCGGCACCAAGCACTGGCGGATCGACGCGCTCGACGCCGCCGACCCCGCCGGCCTCGCCGACGCGCCTCCCCGCACCGTGCTGCCGGGAGACGGGTCGATCGGCGTCAAGGATCCCGTCGTCCGGCAGGACGCCGACGGCTGGCGGGCCTGGGTGTGCTGCCATCCGCTGGACCGTCCGGGCGCGGAGGACCGCATGCACACCCGCGCTGGCCACCAGCGAGGACGGCCTGCGCTGGACATGGCGGGGCACCGTGCTCAGCGGGACGGCAGGCGCCTGGGACGCCCGCGGCGCCCGCGTCACCGCCGTCCTCGCGGACGGGCGCGCCGCCTACGACGGCCGGGCGACCGCCGAGGAGAACTTCGCCGAACGCACCGGGCTCGCCCGTCCCGCCGGCGGGACGGGTGAGGGCCTGGTCGCGGACGCCGACGCTCCGGTCGCCGACGTCCGCTACCTCGACGTGGTGCCCCTCGCGGGCGGCGGTCACCGCCTCTACTACGAGGCCCCGCTGCCCGACGGCAGCCACGAGCTGCGCACGACGCTGGTCGCGCCGTGACGATCCGGAGGGCTCAGCTCGCCGCGGGCATCGCCGGCAGGTCGGCCTGGCCGGACCGGGGGTGCGACGGCGTCAGCCGCAGGTGCGACAGCCGCGCCGCCACGGCGTCCGCGATCGCCTGCTGACCCGGCACCGTCGGGTGCGCGGCCATCTGCTCCGGCAGCGGCACCAGCCAGGAGTCCGCGGTGCACAGTTCGTGGCCGCGCAGGGTGGAGCTGACGTCGACGTACGTCGCCCCGGCCAGCCTCGCCTCCACCGCGATGACGGCGTTCAGCAGGTTGCCGGCCTGGATGAGTTTGGTCCGCTCCGCATCGGACAGCCAGCCGCACCCGGTGACGGCCGCCGGGTCGGAGGGGAACAGCCGCGGGTAGCCCACGACGACGAGCCGGGCCCGCGGGTCGGCGGCCTCGACCGCGCGGTAGGTCTGCGCGAGCAGGCCGGGCAGCGTGGTCAGCGTGGTCTTCTCGCTCGCGGTGATCTGGCTCAGGCAGTCCCCGCCGAAACACGCGCCGAGCACCGGAGCGAACCCGACGTCGTTGCCGCCGATCGTGATCGTCACGACCTCGGGGCGGGGCCGGAGCGCGGCCAGCAGAGCGGTCTGCGCCTCCTGACCGCCGTACGGCGCGGTGATGTCCGCGGTCTTCGCGCCGCTGCACGCGAGGTTGTGCACCTGCCACCGGAGCGTGTCGCCCACGAGGCTCGGCCAGGCATGCGGCGTCCGGTAGCAGGCCGGGATCGACGGGTCCGGGTCCGGGGTGCCGACACCCGAGGAGTACGAGTCGCCGAGGGCGGCGAGCACGACGGGCGAGCGCTGATGCTCCGGTTGTGCGGACGCCGGTGACGCGGCGGCCGACATGGCGGCCGCGGCGGCGGCGAGCACCACCGAAACGATCGAGAGCCTGCGAAGACGCCCGGCACGTCCCATGATCCCATCCTCCGTCGGTGGGGCAGGCCGCTCAGCGTACGAGTCGGAACGAATCGGGACCAGACCCCCGGGACGGACCCGGGGGCGGCGGGCCTCCAGACTGAAGACCGTGACATCGCCCGACCTCGACCTCCACCTGGACCTCGATCCCGACTACCCCCGCCCGCAGCTCGTCCGCGAGCGCTGGACCGATCTCACGGGGACGTGGCAGTTCCGCCACGACGACGCCGACGTCGGCGTCGACGAACACTGGTACGACCTCGACGACCCGGCCGACCGGGCCGTGTTCGACCGCGACATCCACGTGCCCTACCCGCCCGAGTCGCCCGCGAGCGGGATCGGCGAGCGCGGCTACCACCGGGTGGTGTGGTACCGCCGGACGTTCGACCGCGCCGAGGCCGGCGACCGGCCCGGCGAGCGGATCGCCCTGCGGTTCGGGGCCGTGGACTACCGGGCGACGGTCTGGGTCAACGGCCGGCTCGTCGCCGAGCACGAGGGCGGCCACACACCGTTCGCGGCCGACGTCACCGGCGTCCTCACCGAGGCCGGCCCGCAGGTGGTCGTCGTCCGCGCCGAGGACGATCCGCACGACCTCTCCCAGCCGCGGGGCAAGCAGGACTGGCAGGAGCGGCCGCACAGGATCTGGTACGAGCGGACGACGGGGATCTGGCAGCCGGTCTGGCTCGAGCCGCTCCCGCCGGTGCACGTCGACGCGCTGACCTTCACCCCTGACCTGGATCGCTCGGTCCTGCGCGTCCGTGTGCGCCTCGGTGGCCGAGTTCCCGCGGGTCTGCGCCTCGGCGTCCGGCTCACGTTGCACGGCGAGGTGCTGGCCGACGACGTCTGGTCGGCATCGGGCCAGGTGATCCAGCGCGACGTCCCGCTCGACAGCGCGCGCATCCAGCACGAGTGGCGGCGCTACCTGTGGTCACCGGAGCACCCGAACCTCGTCGCGGCGGAGATCCGCGTGCTGGCCGGCGACGACGTCGCCGACGTCGTGCGCAGCACCTGCGGGCTGCGCAGCATCGCCGCCGAGGGCCGGCAGGTGGCCCTGAACGGCCGCGGCTACCCCCTGCGCCTGGTGCTCGCCCAGAACTACTGGCCGGCCACGCACCTGGCTGCCGCCGACGGCGCGGCGCTGCGCCGGGAGGTCGAGCTCGTCAAGGAGCTCGGCTTCAACGGCGTCCGGATCCACCAGAAGGTCGAGGACCCCCGGTTCCTCGCCTGGTGCGACCGCCTCGGCGTGCTCGTCTGGGGCGAGCTGCCCAGCGCCCTCGACTTCGGCCCGCGGACGATCCGCCGCCTCACCCAGGAGTGGCTGGAGGTGCTCGACCGGGACGTCTCCTCGCCCGCCCTCGTCGCGTGGGTGCCGTTCAACGAGAGCTGGGGGGTGCCGAACCTCGAGCACGACGCCGCGCAGCGGGACGCGGTCCAGGCGCTCTACCACCTGACCCGGGCCGTCGACCCGACTCGGCCCGTCATCGGCAACGACGGCTGGGAGAACCTGGTCGCCGACGTGCTCGGGGTGCACGACTACAGCGCGTCCGGGGAGGTGCTGCGCGAGCGGTACGGAAGCTGGGAGGCCTTCCAGCGGACGCTCGAGCGGGTGCGCCCCTACTTCCGGCGGATCGCGCTGCCCGGGCTGCCGGACGCCGGTCAGCCGCTGGTCGTCTCGGAGTTCGGGGGGATCACCTACGACGTCGCGGATCGGGAGGGTCGGCAGGACTTCTGGAACGGCTACGGCGCCGTCTCCTCGGCCGAGGAGTTCGTCACCCGCTACCGCGACCTCGTGTCGGCGCTGCTCGGCAGCCCGGTCGTCGCCGGCTTCTGCTACACCCAGCTCACCGACACCGCCCAGGAGCGCAACGGCCTGCTCACCGAGGACCGGGTGCCGAAGGTCGACCCGGCGCTCGTGGCCGAGATCAATCGCGGGCCGGCCGCGTCGGTGCCGGGCCAGACGCAGGAGGGGATCCAGTATCTGCACGCGGCGCAGCGCGGAGCCCCGGAGCCGTGAGCGGTCGTTTCACGGTCGTCCCGGCGGCGTACGTGCTGCTGTTGCGTGGTCAGCCCGGCGGTGAGGAGGGGCTGCTCCAGCTGCGCGCCAACACCGGCTACCGGGACGGACACTGGGCGATCGGAGCCGCGGGGCACGTGGAGGCGGGCGAGTCGGTGCTCGCCGCGGCGGTGCGGGAGGCGGCGGAGGAGCTGGCCGTCGTCGTGGACGAGGGGGACCTCGAGCCGCTCTGCGCCATGCACCGCACGCAGCCGACCGGGGACCCGCTCGACGAGCGTGCCGACTTCTTCTTCACCTGCCGCCGCTGGTCCGGCCGGCCCCAACGGGTCGAGCGGCACAAGACCGCGGACCTCGGGTGGTTCCCGCTCGACGCGCTGCCGGATCCGGTGGTGCCGCACGAGCGCGTCGTGCTCGAGGGACTGCGGGCCGGCGGCCTGTCGCCGATCCTCACGTTCGGCTTCCCGTGAGGATCCCCGAGCCCCGCCGGTTGCGCGCCCTGCTCACCGCGCTCGCGACGCAGTGGGCGCTCGAGCTGGGCGAGCCGTGGGAGCTGTCCTTCCGCGCCCTGGTGCCGGTGCGCACCCGGGACGGGGCGGACGCCGTGCTCAAGGTCGTGCCACCGGCCGCGGAGTACCTCGAACGATCCGCGGTGGCCCTGACGGGCTGGGCCGGCGCCGGGGCGGTCCGGCTGTTGCGCGCCGACCTCCCCCGCGGCGCGCTGCTGCTCGAGCGGGCGCTCCCGGGGACGCAGGCGGCGGCCCTGGTGCCCGGCGACGACGAGGAAGCCACGGCGGCCGCGATCGGCGTGCTGCACCGCCTCCACGCGGCGACCGTTCCCGAGCGCGGCCTGCCGGGGCTGCCCGAGCGGCTCGCAGCCTTCGACGACCACCTCGGCGATCCCTCCCGGGTGCCGCTCCTGCCCCGGCCGCTGGTGGAGCGGGCCCGCGCCGTGGCGGGCGAGCTGCTCGCCGACCCCCGCGCGCCCGTCCTCCTGCACGGCGACCTCCACCACGCCAACGTGCTCCGCGCGCAGCGCGAGGACTGGCTGGCGATCGACCCGCACGGCCTGGTCGGCGACCCGGGGTACGACGCGGGTGCGTGGCTGTACAACCCGGAGCCGGCGGTCCGGGACCCTGCGCTGGTGGCGCTCGTGCCGCGCCGCGTCGAGCAGCTCGCCGACGGCCTCGGTCAGCCGGTGGAGCGGATCGCGGCCTGGGGGTTCGTGCAGGCGGTGCTCTCCGCGGTCTGGACGGCGTCGTCCGGCCTCGCCCCGCGAGACCGCACCCTCGACGTGGCCGCCCTGCTCCTGCCCCGGCTCGCATGAGGGGCCGGGTCGGTCCGGAGGCAGCCCTGCTCGTGCTCGGCGGCATCGTCTCCGTGCAGGTCGGGGCCGCGGTCGCCAAGCAGCTCTTCGGAGTGGTCGGCCCGGCGGGAGCGGTGCTGCTCCGGCTCGCGGTGGGCGCGGTGATCCTCGCGGCGGTGGCACGCCCGACCGCGGCGGTCGTCCGCCGCAACCTCGGGCTGGCGCTGGCCTTCGGCGCCGTGCTGGCGGCCATGAACCTCAGCTTCTACGCCTCGCTCGCCCGGATCCCGCTCGGTGCGGCGGTGACGATCGAGTTCCTCGGACCGCTCGTGCTCGCCGTCGTCAGCTCCCGGCGCCGGGCGGACATCGCGTGGGCGCTGCTCGCCGGGTTCGGCGTCGCGGCCGTCAGCTGGGAGGGCACCGGCGCGCTCGACGCGGTCGGCGTCGCCCTGGCGCTCGCCGCCGGCGCCGGCTGGGCCGGGTACATCCTCCTCAGCCAGCGCCTGGGCGCCGCGGCGCCGGGCCTGACGGGGCTGGCCGTCGCGGTCGCCGCCGCCGCCGTCGTCGCGGCCGGCCCCGGCATCGCCCAGGGCGGTGCGCAGCCTGCTCGAGCCGCGGATCCTCGCGCTCGGCGTCGCCGTCGGCGTGCTCTCCTCCGCCGTGCCCTACGCGCTGGAGTTCCTCGCCCTGCGCCGGCTGCCGGCCGGCACCTTCGGCATCCTCATGAGCCTCGAGCCGGCCGTCGCGGCTCTGACCGGGCTGCTGCTGCTCGGCGAGGGGCTGCGGCTCGTGCAGGTCGCGGGCATCGTCGTCGTCTGCGTCGCGTCCGCGGCGGTCACCGCGGGCGCGCCGCCGGAACCCTGACGAAGCAGCCGGGCCGCCGGCGCCGTCAGGCGGGGCGGCTCGCGCGGTAGCAGCGGGTGACGTAGGGCAGGTCGACGACGCTCCGGCCGGCGGTGTCCGGATGGGTCGCGAGCAGGCGTCCGATGTCCGCGAGCAACCGCTCCCGGCGCGCCGGCGGCAGCGTGATGGCCCAGCTCCGGGACGCGACGAGATCCACGATGGCCTCCGGCGGCATCGGGGCGGACCACGCGAACGCCGCGGTCTCCAGGGGCCCGAACGGGGGGCCGACGACGGGTGCGGGCTTGTTCTCCCACCCGTGGCCGACGCCCGGTTCGGCCACGATCCGCTCCAGCTCCGACACCCACGCCGGGCCGGGGTCGCGCACGTTCCAGATCAGCCCCAGCCGCCCGCCCGGGGCGAGCACGCGGGCGACCTCGCGGGACGCCGGTTCCGGATCGACCCAGTGCCAGGCCTGGGCGACGAGCACCGCGTCGACGCTGTGGTCCTCCAGGGGCAGCTCCTCGGCCGTCCCGTCGAGCACGGGGACGCGCGGGCAGCACGCGGGCGAACTCGGCGCGCATCCCGGCCGACGGTTCGACGGCGACGACGTCCAGCCCGCGCTCGGTGAGGAGCCGGGTGAGCTTGCCGGTGCCGGCGGCGAGGTCGAGCACCCGGCGCGCAGCGGGCGGCAGCAGCCAGTCGACGGCCGCCGCCGGGTACCCGGGCCGTGCCCGCTCGTAGACCGCAGCGGCGTCGCCGAACGACGTCCGCTGCCGCTCCCAGGCCGGCGATCCCGGTTCGGTCATCTCAGCGTCCTCCTGACACGCGCAGCGTGGCGCCGGTGACGTACGACGCCTCGGGACCGAGCAGCCAGGCCACCGCCGCGGCGATCTCGTCCGCCTCGGCGGCCCGGCCCAGGGGGATCTGCGGCGCCATCCGCTCCGGCCGTCCCGGGTCCCCGGCGTCCGCGTGGATGCCGGTGTCCACCAGGCCCGGCGCGACGCAGTTGACCCGGACGCCGTCGCGGGCCAGCTCCCGGGCCAGGCCCAGCGTGAGGGCCTCGACCCCGGCCTTCGCGGCGGCGTAGTGGACGTACTCGTGCGGGGAGCCGGTCGCCGTCGAGGACGAGGAGATCGTGACGACGGCGCCGCCCGCCCCGCCGCGCGAGACGGCCATGACCTGCGCGGCGCGGCGGACGCAGAGCAGGACGCCGACGAGGTTGACGTCCACGACGCGCCGGATCACCTCGACCGGCGTGTCCGCGAGGTCGGCGAGATGCGCCGTGAGACCGGCGTTGGCGACGACGCCGGTCAGCGGGCCGAGGTCGGCCGCCGCCGCGAAGAGGCGCTCGACGTCCGCCTCGTCGACGACGTCGCCGGCGACGGGAACGGCCCGGACGCCGAGGGCTGCGGCCGCCTCGGCGACGCGCCGGGCCCCCTCGGCGGACCGGCGATAGCCGAGCACGAGGTCGTGCCCGGCGCCGGCGAGCCGGGCGGCGATCGCCGCGCCGATGCCCGCGCTCGCACCGGTGACGATCGTGACGGGCATGCGGAGCAACCTACGCGAGGCCCGGGCGGGGTCTTGGTGCGAGGCACGGCGGCGATATATCTTGACGTCGAGATACTTCGAGGAGGCAGCGATGCGGTGGGACCCGGAGCAGTACCTGCAGTTCGCCGACGAGCGCGGCCGGCCGTTCCGGGACCTGATGACCCGGGTGAGGGCGAGCGATCCGCGCGTCGTCGCCGACCTCGGCTGCGGCGCCGGCAACCTCACCCGCGAGCTCGCCGAGCGCTGGCCGGGCGCCGACGTCGAGGGTGTCGACGACTCCCCCGAGATGATCCGGCGCGCCCGGACCGAGGCCGGGGAGGGCGTCCGGCTCACGCTGGCCGACGTCCGGGCGTGGGAGCCGGCGCGGCCCGTCGACGTCCTGGTCAGCAACGCGACCCTGCAGTGGGTGCCCGGACCACCTGCCGCTGCTCGACCGGCTGGCGGGCTTCCTCGCCCCCGGCGGCTGGCTCGCCGTGCAGGTGCCCGGCAACTTCGGCGAGCCGTCGCACACCCTGCTCCGCGAGCTCGCGGCCGAGCCGCCGTGGCGCGAGCGGCTGGCCGGCGTCCGGTGGCCGGGTGTGCCGGAGCCGCAGACGTACCTCGCCCGGCTCGCCGGCCTGGGCCTGCGCGCGGACGTGTGGGAGACGACCTACCTGCAGGTGCTCGACGGCGAGGACGCCGTCCTGCGCTGGATGCGGGGGACGGGCCTGCGGCCGGTGCTCTCGGCACTGAAGGACGACGCCGAGCGGGCGCGCTTCGAGGCGGCGTACGGCGAGCACCTGCGCAAGGCCTACCCGCGGAACGCCTACGGCACGGTGCTGCCCTACCGGCGCATCTTCCTGGTGGCCACGCGCGGCCAGGGCTGACGCGCCTCGATCAGGGCGGCGACGGCCAGGAGCAGCGACTCGTCGCCGGGACGGCCGACCAGCTGCACCCCGAGCGGCGTGCCCGCGGCCGGGTCGTGCCCGGCCGGGACGCTGACGGCCGGCCAGCCGGCGAGGTTCCAGGGCGCGGCGAACCCACCGGTCCAGTGCAGGCTCGTGACGACGTTCGCGGACCACGAGCGCCGGGACCAGGCGCGCGCCACCGGCGGCGGCCCCGCCACCGTCGGCGTGAGCAGCAGGTCACGCCCGGCGAGGAACCGCTCGACGTCCGCCTCCCAGGCTCCGGCGTCCTCGGCCCGGACCCGCGACCGCAGCCGCCGGCCGAGGGCGGCGTGCCGGAGCGTGCGGGCCTGCACGTCCCCGCGTCGGGCGGGTGGCACCGCGGCGAGGTCCTGGGCCGCGGCCGCCGTCCACCGGGCGAGGGTGGCCACGGTCGTGGCCGTGGAACAGCGGAGCTCGGCGCGCTCCACCTCGTGCCCCGCGCGCAGCAACGCCGCGGCCACCTCGAAGGTCGCCCGCATCGCCGCGTCGCTGGTGCGGACGCCGGTGACCGGCGGGCGCACCGAGACGGCGACGCGCAGCCGCGACGGAGCCTGCGGGACCTCCGCCAGCGCCGGCCGCCCGGCGAGCACGGAGAGCAGCAGCGCGGCGTCCTCCACGGTCGTCGCCAGTGCGCCGTGCGTCATCAGGCCGAACCAGTCGCCGCGGGCCGTCGAAGCTCCGGTCCGCGGGTCGACGGCGACCGGACCGACGACGCCGGCGCCGGGCTTCACGCCGACGACCCCGCACGCGGCGGCAGGCATCCGGACCGAGCCCAGCGAGTCGCTGCCCTGTGCCACGGGGACGAGCCCCGCGCCGACCGCCGCCGCCGACCCGCCGGAGGAGCCGCCGGCCGAGCGGTCGGCGTTCCACGGGTTGCGGGTGACGACGAGACGCCCGTCCGGGGCGCGACCGTCGGTCATCGGCCAGAGGCTGGCGTCGGACGCCGCGGTCGTGCCGACGACGACCGCGCCCGCGACCCGCAGCCGCGTCACCATCGGGTGCTCGGCGCGCGCCGGCGAGGTCGGATCGGCCCAGGGCGCCACGCCGCGCACCGGCACGGTGTCCTTGACCGCCACCGGGACGCCGGCCAGCGGCAGCCGGGCCAGGTCCTCGCGGTCGCAGAGCAGTGCGGCCTCCCGCAGCGCCTCCTCGCGGCGGACGGTCGCGAACGCCCCGAGCTCGCCGTCCACCCGCGTGATCGCGTCGAGGGCCGCGGCGACGGCGTCCATGACAGGAGCACCGGCACGGACGGCTGCGGCGATCCCGGCGGCGGTGGCGGCGTGCATCGGCCCATCCTCACCCGGTTTATTCCCGCGGGCGTGTTCGCCCGGAGCGCAGGGCTCGGGCGTGCTGGCCCGTCGGGAGCGGACGTACGGTCGACGCGTGACCCTCCTGCCCCAGCCGGAGCACCTGCCCACCACCCTGGGCGCTCTGAAGGCCTCCGGCCACGAGTACCGCACCGTCAAGGACGAGATCCGCGCCAACCTGCTCGCCCGCATGCGCGGCGGCGAGCCCCGCTTCCCCGGTGTCGTCGGCTTCGACGAGACCGTGCTGCCCGACCTCGAGCGCGCCCTGCTCGCCGGTCACGACGTCGTGCTCCTCGGCGAGCGCGGCCAGGGCAAGACCCGCCTGATCCGGACGATCGTCGGCCTGCTCGACGAGTGGACGCCGGTGATCGCGGGCGCCGAGCTCCACGAGCACCCGTACTCCCCGATCACGCCGGCGAGCATCCGGCGGGCTGCCGAGCTCGGCGACGAGCTGCCGGTCGCCTGGGTGCACCGCGACGACCGCTACGCCGAGAAGCTGGCGACCCCGGACACCAGCGTGGGCGACCTCATCGGCGACGTGGACCCGATCAAGGTCGCCGAGGGCCGCACCCTGGGCGACCCGGAGACGATCCACTTCGGCATCGTCCCCCGCACCCACCGCGGGATCTTCGCCGTCAACGAGCTCCCGGACCTCGCCGAGCGGATCCAGGTGTCGCTGCTCAACGTGCTCGAGGAGCGCGACGTGCAGGTCCGCGGGTACGTGCTCCGGCTGCCGCTCGACGTACTGCTCGTCGCCAGCGCGAACCCCGAGGACTACACGAACCGGGGCCGCATCATCACCCCGCTCAAGGACCGCTTCGGCGCGGAGATCCGCACCCACTACCCGCTCGACGTCGACCTCGAGCTCGACCTCGTGCGGCAGGAGGCGCAGCTCGTCGCGGAGGTCCCCGAGCACCTGCTCGAGGTGATCGCGCGGTTCACCCGCGCGGTCCGCGAGTCGCCGGCGGTGGACGCGCGGTCGGGCGTCTCCGCCCGGTTCTCCATCGCGGCGGCCGAGACCCTCTCCGCCGCCGCGCTGCGGCGGGCGGCGCTGCTCGACGAGCTGTCCGGGCCGGGAGGCCCGGTCGCACGGGTCGGGGACGCCGAGAGCGTGCCCGCGAGCCTGCGCGGCAAGGTCGAGTTCGAGGCCGACGGCGAGGGCCGCGAGGAGGAGATCCTCGACCACCTGCTGCGTCGCAGCGTGGCGGAGACCTGGCGCTCCCGGCTCGGCGGCCTCGACCTGTCGGGGTTCGTCCGGCTCGTGGAGGGCGGGCACGGCGTCTCCACCGGCGACCGGGTGCCGTCCGGCGAGCTGCTCGAGCAGGTGGGCCGGGTCTCCGGGCTGGCCCAGGTGCTCGGCCGGCTCGGCTTCGAGGAGGTGCCGACGCCCGCGCAGGCGGCGTCCGCCGTGGAGTTCGTGCTGGAGGGGCTGCACCTGACCCGGCGGCTCGCCAAGGACGTGCTCGACGACGGCCGCGTCGTCTACGGCGCGGCCTCCGAGCCCGATCCCGAGGACCCGCGGCGCCGGCGGCGGGACCGCTGACGGTGCCGCCTTTCGATCGAGGAGGCCGCCGCAACCGCTACGGGCGGTACCGGTACGGGCCGTGGCAGGGCGGGCCCGATCCGCTCGCGCCGCCCTACGACGTCCGGCAGGCCCTCGACGCCCTGGGCGAGGAGGTGCTCGACGGCACCAGCCTGCGGGACGCGCTGCGGGAGATGCTGCGGCGTGGACTGCCCGACGAGAACGGGAACCTGAACCGGCAGGGCCTGGAGGACCTGCGTGCCCGGGCCCAGCGGATGCGCCGCGAGGTGGCCCGCCGCGGCCGCCTCGACGGTGCCGTGACGAGGGCGCAGGCCCAGCTCGACCAGGCGCTCGCGGCCGAGCGGGAGGCCCTCGCCGAGACCGACACCGACGACGCCCGCTTCGCCGAGGCGCAGCTCGACGCGCTGCCGCGCTCGACGGCCGCGGCCGTCCAGGAGCTCTCGGAGTACCGCTGGACCTCTCCGGAGGCCGAGCGGATCTACCGCGAGATCCTCGACGGGCTGCGGCGCGACGTCCTCGACCAGCGGTTCCAGGGGATGCGGAACGCGCTGCAGGGCATGCAGCCGGGCGCGAGCAGCGCGGAGCAGCAGGCGGCCAACCAGGCGCTCAAGGACATGCTCAGCGACCTCAACCAGCTGCTCGACAAGCATGCCCGGGGCGAGGACACGCAGGAGGACTTCGAGCAGTTCATGAGCAAGCACGGGGACCTCTTCCCCGGCGACCCGCAGAACGTCGACGAGCTCGTCGACGAGCTCGCCCGGCAGGCCGCGGCGGCCGAGCGGCTGATGGCCTCGCTGACCCCGCAGCAGCGCGAGGAGCTCGCCGGCCTCATGGCCCAGGCGCTCGGCGATCCGGATCTCGCGGCGCAGATGGCGGCGCTGAACGACAACCTGCGCGCGCTGCGCCCCGACCTCACCTGGGACCGCGGCGAGCGGATGCGCGGCGACCAGCCCCTCGGCTACGGCGAGGCGGCGGGCGCGCTCGGCGAGCTCTCCGACCTCGACGACCTGCTCGACCAGCTGGGGCAGAACCACCCCGGCGCGACCCTGGACGACATCGACGTCGAGACCGTCGAACGGACGCTCGGCTCGTCGGCGGCCCAGGACGTCCGGGCGCTGCAGCAGCTCGAGCGCGAGCTGGAGCGGCAGGGCTGGCTGGTCCGCGGCTCGGAGGGGCTGCAGCTCTCGCCCAAGGCGCTGCGGCGGCTGGGGCAGACGGCGCTGCGCAAGGTCTTCGAGCACCTGAAGGACGGGTCGCGCGGCGAGCACGACATCCAGGACGCCGGGGCGTCCGGCGAGGCCACCGGGGCCTCCCGGGCGTGGCAGTTCGGCGACGAGCAGCCGCTCGACGTCGTCCGCACCGTCTCCAACGCGGTGCGGCGGACCGCCTCGACCGGCGGCCGCGGCGTCCGGCTCGCGGTGGAGGACTTCGAGATCGTCGAGACCGAGCGCCGCGCCTCGGCGTCCGTGGCCCTGTGCGTCGACCTCTCCTACTCGATGTTCGCCGACGGCCGGTGGGGGCCGATGAAGCAGACGGCGCTCGCGCTCGCGCAGCTCGTCGCGACCCGGTTCCCGCAGGACGCGCTGCAGATCATCGGCTTCAACCGGCTGGCGTCGGCGCTCTCGGTGGAGCAGCTCGCCGGCATCGAGCCCGACCTCGTGCAGGGCACCAACCTGCAGCACGCCCTGCACCTGGCGGGGCGGCACCTGCGCCGGCACCCGGACGGCGAGCCCGTCGTCCTCGTGGTCACGGACGGGGAGCCGACGGCGCACCTGGAGGGCGGCTACCCGTTCTTCTCCTGGCCGCCGACCCGCGAGACCGTCGAGGCCACCGTGAAGGAGGTCGACGCCCTCACCCGCTACGGCGCGGCGATCAACGTCTTCATGCTGGGCGAGGACGCCGGGCTGCGCCGGTTCGTCGACGCCGTCGCGCGGCGCAACGGCGGCCGGGTCTTCACCCCGGACATCGAGCGGCTCGGTCAGTACGTCGTCGACGACTACCTGCGGGCACGCCGGGGGCGCCGCGGCTGATCGTCCCTCCTGCGCCCGAACGGGCGACGGCCGCTCGCGATGCGTCATCGCGGGCGGCCGTCTGCGTCTACCGTAGGGTCACGCTCGGCGACGAGAGGCGCGAACCCGCGCCTCCGCCCGCCGGACGGTCACTCGCAGGTGACGACTGAAGGGATCCGGCGGGACATGAGCGACCTCATCGAGCGGGGCCGGGAACCGGGCGTCGGAGAACTCTTCGACGGGCTGCTCGTGGGGCCGGACACGCCGCCGCGCGGCACCTCGATCGCGCACCGTGCGGCTCCGCCACGTCGACGCCGCTGGCTCTACGTGCTCGGCGGGTTCCTCGTCGCCGTGCTCGCCGTCGGCGCCACCGGCGCCGTCGCGGTCCGTCAGGTGATCAGCGGGTACGACCACAACATCCAGCGCTTCGGCGACCCGTTCGCCGCCATCCCCCGCACCGACCGGGCGACCGCGGACGCAGCCGCGACCGGCTCGATGAACATCCTCCTGCTCGGCTCGGACAGCCGGATCGACGCCGGCAACCCCCAGCAGTGGAGCTACGGCGCCCAGCGCACCGACGCGATCATGGTCGTGCACGTGCAGGCCGACCGGAAGGCCGCCTACGTCGTCTCGATCCCGCGCGACAGCTGGGTGACGATCCCGGGCCACGGCAAGGCGAAGATCAACGCGGCGTTCAGCTGGGGCGGGCCGAGTCTCATGATCCGCACCGTCGAGAGCGTGACCGGCGTCCCCATCGACCACGTCGTCGTCGCCGACTTCACCGGCTTCAAGACCCTCACCGACCAGCTCGGCGGCGTCGACATCACCATCCCGCAGGCCACCTCCGACGAGCGGCACACCTGGACCGCCGGCGTCCACCACATGGACGGCGAGGAGGCGCTGGACTACGTGCGCCAGCGGCACAACCTCCCGAACGGCGACTTCGACCGGGTCCGGCGCCAGCAGAACTGGATCCGGGCCGTGCTGCGCAAGCTGGGCTCCACGGGCACGCTGCTGAACCCGCTGGCGCTCAACACGCAGCTCACCACGCTGTCGAAGTCCGTCGCGACGGACAGCGGCTTCGACATGGACAAGATCGGCGCGCTCGCCACGTCGCTGGCCGGGCTGGGGCAGGGCGACCTGCGCTTCCTCACCGTGCCGACGAAGGGCACCGGCTGGAGCCCCGACCACACCCAGTCGATCGTGCTGCTGGACGACGCCAAGAGCAGCCCGCTCTGGCAGTCCGTGCGCAAGGACGCGATGCCGGACTGGCTGCGGGCCAATCACCCCGAGCTGCTGCCCCCCGTCGTCCGCTGACGGCTGCGACGGCGCCCCCGGAAGGCGCCCCGAGGGGGCGGCGGCCCTAGGGTGACGCTGTGGCGGTGCTCGACTGGCTGCTGGACTCCGACCCCGCGGTGCGCTGGCAGGTGCTGCGCGACCTGACCGATGCACCACCGTCGGAGGTCGCGGCGGAGCGTGCCCGGGTCGCCGTCGAGGGGTGGGGTGCGGCGCTGCTCGCGCTGCGGGACCCGGACGGCCAGTGGGCGGGCGGCGCGTGCTTCCCCGCCGGCTTCGACGGCGACTTCTCCGCCGGGCAGCCCTGGACCTCCACCCTCCCGACGCTGGGCCTGCTGCGCGACTTCGGCGTCGACCCCGCCGCCCCCCAGGTCCGGGAGACCGTCGACCTGGTGCGCGCCAACTGCCGGTGGGAGCACGCGGGGCAGCCGTTCTTCGACGGCGAGGTCGAGCCCTGCATCAACGGCCGCACCGTCGCGATCGGCGCCTGTCTCGGGGTGGACGTCGACGGCATCGTCGCGCGGCTGCTCGGCGAGCAGCTCGCCGACGGAGGCTGGAACTGCTGGGCGGAGTACGGCTCCGTGCGCTCGTCCTTCGACACCACGATCTGCGTCCTCGAGGGGTTGCTCGCACACGAGCAGGCGACCGGCGGTTCGGCGGCGTCCGTCGAGGCCCGCCGGCGCGGCGAGGAGTACCTGCTGCGCCGGCACCTGTTCCGGCGGCTGAGCACGGGTGAGGTCGTCAATCCCGGGTGGTTGCGCTTCGCCTTCCCCACCTGGTGGCACTACGACGTCCTGCGCGGCCTGGAGCATTTCCGCGCCACCGGGGACTCTCCCGACCCCCGGCTCGCCGAGGCGGTCGAGCTCGTCCGGTCCCAGCGGCAGCCCGACGGCACCTGGGTGCTCGGGGCGCACGCACCCGGGCGCCGTGCACCTCACCCTGGACGACGGGGAGGGGCGGCCCAGCCGCTGGATCACCCTGCGCGCCCTGCGCGTGCTCCGCTGGTACGACGGCGGGGACGACGAGTCACCGGCGGACCACGAGGTCGTTGGCGCAGCGCAGCACCCCGGGAGCGGTGAAGGCCCCGGCGGGCAGCTCGCGGCCGACCCGCACCCGTAGCCGGGCGGTCTCGCCGGGCAGCAGCGTCACGAGCATGTCGTCGGCGACCGCGGCCGGGTCGACCCGGTCGGCGAGCAGCGCGAGGTCCTTGACCAGGCTCCGTGCCGTCACCGCCACCTCGTAGCCGTCCGCGATGCGCGTGACGGCGACGTCCCACTCCGGCGGCGGCAGCGCGGCCTCGACGTCCTCCGCGAACCAGAAGTGCGCCACCGCCCGGCCCTGCGAGCGGACGACGAGCAGCTCGGCGCGCGGGTCCGCGGGGACGGCGACCTCGGCCGGCAGCGGCACGGCGACGGCGGCGCGCGGCTCGAGCGCGAGCGCGACGTCGACCGCGGCGAGCACGACTCCCTCGACGGAGGTCCGCTCGACGCGCAGCGTCTCGTGCCAGCCGTCCGCGGTGTCGGCGAGCGCCGCGAGCTCGAACCCCTCCCCGCCGCGTCGGACGACCGCCAGCCGGTCCCGGAAGGCGCGGCGGACCGCGTACCAGGCGGGCTTGAGCCGGCCGTCCCCGTCGACGACCGCCCACGACGTCACCGGCCAGCAGTCGTTGAGCTGCCACACGATCGCCCCCGTGCAGACCGGCGCCAGGGCACGGAAGTGCTCGATGCCGGTGACGAGGGCACGCGCCTGGTTGAGCTGCGTCGCCCAGTGCCAGTCCTCGAACGTCTCCGGCTCCGGCAGGTGCCCGGCGAGGCCGCGGGCGAGCTTGCCGTTGCCGTCCTCCGCCTTCTGGTGGGCGAGCATGCCGGGCGCGTCGGGTGTGAGCGGGTCGTCGTGGATCGCCCGGGTCAGGGTCGACCAGGTCGGCGGGCCCTGGAAGCCGAACTCGGAGACGAACCGGGGGGTGTAGGAGAGGTAGGCGGTGTAGTCGCGCTGGTTCCAGACGTCCCAGACGTGCATCGGGCCGGAGGAGGGGTCGTTCGGGTGCGCGCCGGGGTCCGGCGAGAAGGGGCTGCCGGGGATGTAGGGCCGGGTCGGGTCGAGGCGGGCGACGAGCCCGGGCAACTCCCCGGTGTAGTAGCCGAGCCCCCACGTCCGGCCGGCGAGCGGCGCCTTCCAGTCCCAGTCCTCGTGGCCCCAGAGGCACTCGTTGCCGCCGCACCAGAGGACCAGGCTCGGGTGCGCCGACAGCCGGGTCACCGCCTCGGTGGCCTCGGCGCGGATCTCCCCGGCCAGCGGCTCCTCCTCGGCGTAGGCGGCGCAGGCGAAGAGGAAGTCCTGCCAGACGAGCAGCCCGAGCTCGTCGCACAGGTCGTAGAAGTCCTCGCTCTCGTGGATCCCGCCGCCCCAGACGCGCAGCAGGTCGGCGCCGGCGTCCCGGGCCTGCTGCAACCGCTCCGCGTACCGGGCGCGGTCGACGCGGGTCAGGAAGGCGTCGTCCGGGATCCAGTTGAACCCCCGCACGAGCACGAGGACGCCGTTGACGCGCAGCCCGAACGACGTGCCGTGCTCGTCGGGCGCGGACTCGAGTTCGACCGTCCGGAAACCCACCCGCGGGCGGCGCACGTCGAGCACGGTGTCGCCGTCGAGGAGCTCGACGGTGACGTCGTAGCGGGGCTGCTCCCCGTACCCGACGGGCCACCACAGCCGGACGCCGGGGACCTCGACCAGCGCGGCGGTGCCCGCCTCGACGGTGACGGAACGCCCCGCGACGCCCACCCGCAGCCGCAGGTCGGCGTCGCGCAGCGCCTCGACGTCCGCGTGCACCTCGAGCACGCCGGTGCCGTCGGGCCGCACGTCGACGAGCGGCCGGACGCCGGCGAGCCGCGCCGTCGACCAGGACTCCAGCCGGATCGGCCGCCAGATGCCGGCGGTCGGGAGGTCGGGCCCCCAGTCCCAGCCGTAGCTGCTCGCGTTCTTGCGGAGGGCGTTGTACGGGTGCGGGTTGACGTGCGGGCGCGGTCCGAGCGCGGCCGCCGCCTCCTCCGCGGCGTCCAGCGGCGCCCGGAACGCGACCGTGAGCTGGTTCTCGCCCGGCCGCACCAGACCGGTCACGTCGAAGCGGTGGGTGCGGTGCATGTCGCGGGTCTCTCCGACCAGCGCGCCGTTCAGCTCGATCCGGGCGACCGTGTCCAGGCCCTCGGCGACGAGCTCCACCCGGCCCCCGGGCTCGCCGGGCTCCCCGGGCTCCCAGGCGAACGTGGTGCGGTAGGTCCAGTCGGTGCGGGCGATCCAGCCTGCGCCGCCTCGTTCTGGTCGAGGTAGGGGTCGGGGATCACTCCGGCGGCGAGCAGGTCGAGGTGGACGGAGCCGGGGACGGTCGCGGGCAGCGGATCGCGGCCCAGCCGCTCGGCGCCCTCCCCCGCGGCGGCGACGACCGTCCAGCCCGCGTGCAGCTCCTGGCCCTTGATCAACGAACGGCTCAGCCCGCGAAGAAGCCCAGCAGGTCGTGCCGGGTGAGGACGCCGGCGGGCTTGCCGTCCTCGACGACCATGACGGCGTCGACGGTCTCGAGGGCGTGCCGGGCCGCGTCCACCGGCTCGCCCGAGCCGACGAGCGGCAGCGCCGGGGCCATGTGCTTCTCGACCCGGTCCGACAGCGACGCGCGGCCGGCGAACACGGCGTCCAGCAGCTCGCGCTCGCTCACCGAGCCGGCGACCTCGCCGAGCAGCACGGGCGGCTCCGCCCGGACGACGGGCATCTGCGAGACGTTGTAGCCGCGCAGGATCTCGATGGCGTCCCGCAGCGTCTCGGACGGGTGGGTGTGCACGAGGTCGGGCAGGTCCCCGGTCTTGCTGCGGAGCACGTCGCCGACCGTCGCCGCGCCGTCCTGCGCGGAGGAAGCCGTAGGAGGCCATCCACCGGTCGTTGAAGATCTTCGAGAGGTAGCCGCGGCCGCCGTCCGGGAGCAGGACGACGACGACGTCGTCCGGCCCGCACCGCTCCGCGACGCGCAACGCGGCGACCGCCGCCATGCCGCACGAACCGCCGACGAGCAGGCCCTCCTCGCGGGCGAGCCGGCGGGTCATGGCGAAGGAGTCGGCGTCCGACACGGCGACGATCTCGTCCGGGACCGCCGGGTCGTAGGCGGTGGGCCAGAAGTCCTCGCCGACGCCCTCCACGAGGTAGGGCCGGCCGGTGCCGCCGGAGTACACCGAACCCTCGGGATCGGCGCCGACCACGCGGACCTTCCCGCCGGACACCTCCTTGAGGTACCGCCCGGTGCCGCTGATCGTGCCGCCGGTGCCGACGCCGGTGACGAAGTGCGTGATGCGCCCGGCGGTGTCCCGCCAGATCTCCGGGCCGGTCGTCGCGTAGTGGGACGCGGGGCCCTCGGGGTTGGAGTACTGGTCGGGCTTCCAGCCCCCGTCGATCTCCCGGGCGAGCCGGTCCGACACCGAGTAGTAGGAGTCGGGGTGCTCGGGCGGCAGGGCCGTCGGGCAGACGACGACCTCGGCGCCGTACGCCTTGAGCACGTTCCGCTTGTCCTCGCTGACCTTGTCGGGGCAGACGAAGACGCACCGGTAGCCGCGCTGCTGGGCGACGAGCGCGAGCCCGACCCCGGTGTTGCCCGACGTCGGCTCGACGATGGTCCCGCCCGGCTTCAGCCGGCCGTCCGCCTCCGCGGCCTCGATCATCCGCTTGGCGATGCGGTCCTTCACCGAGCCGCCCGGGTTGAAGTACTCGACCTTGGCGAGCACGAGCGGCGCGAGACCGTCCGCGACGTGGTTCAGCCGCACCAGCGGCGTGTCGCCCATGAGGTCCACGACCGAGTCGGCGTAGGCCATGCCGTCCGGGTGCTGCAGCTGCTCGCGTGTCACCCCCTCATCCTGTCATCGAGACACGGGGGCCCCGCATGGTGGCAGCCTGCGGCAGCGCCTACGGTGGCGCTCATGAGCCTCGTCCGGGGAGCTGCCGCGGTGCCCCTCGCCGAGAACGTGTGGCGGATCCCCACCGCGCCCTTCAGCGGCACGAACTCCTTCGCCTTCGTCGAGGGCGACGGCGGCGTGACCCTGGTCGACACCGGGCTCTCGTTCGCGCCGCCGCGGATCGTGGCCGGGCTCGCCGCCTTCGGCAAGCACCCCGCGGACGTGACCCGGATCGTCCTCACCCACGCCCACGCCGACCACGCCGGCGGCGCACGCAAGGTGGTCGCCGCGACCGGGGCGCCGGTGGCGATGCACGCGGAGGACGCCGACTACGCCCGGCGCGGCGTGATCCCGCCGACGAACACCGCCACGACCGTCGGCCGGCTCTTCGCGCGGTTCGGCGCCAAGCGCTTCGAGCCGTTCGAGGTCGCGCAGGAGCTGAAGGACGGCGACGAGCTCGACGTCGCGGGCGGCCTGCGCGTGGTGCACACGCCGGGGCACACGCCCGGGCACGTCTCGCTGCACCACCCGGCCAGCGGCGTCCTCGTCACCGGCGACTGCATCATGAACGTGCTCGGCGTCCGCTGGTCCCCCAAGCCGATCTGCACCGATCCGCGGCTCAACCAGTCGACCGCCGACCGGCTCGCGGACCTCGACTACCGGGTCGCCGCCTTCACGCACGGCCCGCACGTCGCCGACCGCGCCCGCGAACGGATCCGCGCCTTCCTCGCCAAGGCCCCGAGGATGTGACCGGATGTCCGACGAGTCCGGCGAGGACGAGCTCCGGGGGTTGCCGCCGGCGGCGGTCGAGCGGGTGCGGCACCAGCGGGAGAGCGGTGTCCGCGGGTCGCTGCTGACGGCCGCAGGCGCGGCCGCCGTCCGGAGCATCGGCCTCGAACCCGTCGGCGAGGTGTTCGGCTGCGTCGTCGTCACGCTCGGCTGGACCGGCGGCGGCTGCGGGTACGGCTACGGCTGGAACCAGATGACGGCGGCATGGCCGGCTGGACGGGCTGCGTCCGGCGGCATCCCGGGCACGGTCGGCGGTGGGATCGCGGGCGGGACGAGCAGCGGCCGCCGGGTCGCGCCGCCCGGCTGGCAGGCCGGCTACTTCGGCGCCGGGATGGGCGGGATGCGGACGCCGGTGGTCGTCAGCGGCGACATGAACAGCAGCCGGTTCGCCTGGGCCCGTCCCTACGCCGAGGCCGTCGCCCGCGCCTGGACGGACTCACACGGCCGGATGCTCGCCGAGGTCCGCGCGCTCGGCGCCGACGGCGTCCTCGGCATCTCCCGGCGCGCCGCGCGGGTGGCGGGCGGCGGCCACGAGTACGCCAGCCTCGGCACCGCGGTGCGGTTCGTCGACCCCGCGCTCCGGCGTCCTCCGGGCGGCGCGCCGTGGGCCGCCACCCTGACCGCGGAGGACTGCGCCGCCGCGGCGTCCGCCGGCTTCCTGCCCGCCGGCGTCGCGACCGGCTACTCCCTGGCGCTCAAGCACGAGGACTGGCAGCTCAAGCAGCAGCGCGGGGCGTGGAACAACACCGAGGTCGACGGCCTCACCGAGCTGCTGTCCGCGGCCCGGGACGACGCCCGTCGCACGCTGACCCTGCAGGCGCGGCGACTGGCACGGGGCGGCGAGCTCGTCGTCACCGAGAACCGGCTCTCGACCGGCGAGCGCCCGTGCGGCGAGGAGAAGGACATGACCGCGGAGTCCCTGTTCGTCGGCACCGTGCTCGTGCCGCACCCCGCTCCGCCCGCCCGCCGGGCGCGCGCCCTCACCGTCCTGCCGCTCACCCCGCCCACCGCCGCCGCCAGGAGGAGGAGCTGATGACCCAGCCTCCGGAGACCCCCGACCTCTCGAAGGTCCACCTCCCGCCGGACGCCGAGACCCGGCTGCGGCGGATGCGCTCGGGCGAGGGCACCCAGCTGTTCACGTCCGACCTGTCCGTCAACGAGTTCCTGCTCGTCCGCGAGGTGGGGTTCCGGCCCGTCGGGCTCGTGCTCGGTTCGAGCGTCTACCACGTGGGCCTCCAGATGGCCCGCTGGGGCCGGAACATGGAGATGGACCGGCTGACGCAGGCGATGTACCACGCCCGCGAGCTCGCCATGACCCGCATGGAGGCGGAGGCCGACGAGCTGGGCGCGGACGGCATCGTCGGCGTCCGGCTGGAGATCGACTTCAAGGAGTTCGGCAACGACCTCGCCGAGTTCGTCGCCATCGGCACCGCCGTCGTCGCCGAGGAGCCCCCGGCGACCGGCGGGACCTGGCGCAACAACCGCGGGCTGCCGTTCACCTCGGACCTCTCCGGCCAGGACTTCTGGACGCTCGTCCAGGCCGGCTACGCCCCGCTGGGCATGGTCATGGGCACGTGCGTCTACCACATCGCCCACCGCGGCCCGTTCGCGGCGATGGCCACCGCCGGCACCAACGTGGAGATCGAGCAGTACACCGAGGCCCTCTACGACGCGCGCGAGCTGGCCATGAGCCGCATGCAGGCGGAGGCCGAGGCGCTGCACGCGGAGGGCATCGTCGGCGTCCAGCTGCTCTCGCTGCCGCACCGGTGGGGCGGCCACACCACCGAGTTCTTCGCCATCGGCACGGCCGTCCGGCCGTTGCGCGAGGACCACGTCATCGCGACGCCCCAGCTCGTCCTGCCCCTGACCGACGGCGGGCGCTGGTGACCGGGTCCGCCGGGCACGATCCCCGCGAGCTGCTCGAGGGCCTGGCCGAGCGGCTGCCGGCCGCGTTGCCCGACGGGGTGGCGGACGCGGTGCTCGAGGTGGAACGGGAGAGGTCGATGGGCGACCGGCTCGCGGGCCGCCCGGGCGCGGTCGCCGCGCTGCGGCTGCGCGGCCCCGAGTACGTGCTCGCGCTGCGGCTGCAGGGCCGCCGGCTGGTGGCCGAGGCACAGCGCGAGGTCCGGGGCGTCGTCATCGCCCGGCAGACGCCGCCGCTGGCCGCGTGGCTGGAGCTCCTCGCCGGGCAGCTGCACGTGCTCGCGGTCGAGGCCGCCGGGGACGCCGCCGCCGTGACCCGCACCCTCACCGCGCTCGGTGTGGCCGAGCCGGGCTCGGACCTCGCCGTCGACCCCGCGGACGTCCCCGGCGGGCTGCGGGCCCTGCCGCTGCGCCTGGCCGGGCGGGTCCCCGACGACGTCGTCGAGGCGGTCGGGAGGATCACCGAAACCCTGGTCGACACGCTGCCGCGGGTCACCGACTCCTTCGACCAGGAGCAGGCGGTGCTCCGGACGGCGACCGACTACCTCCCCCGCACCCTGCAGGCCTACGCCGCGCTGCCCCGGCCGTGGGCGGAGACCCACCGGCTGCCCGACGGGACCACCCCGCTGGACGCGCTCCGGGCACAGCTCGGCGTGCTGGAGCAGGCCACCACGCGGATGCGCGAGGCCGCAGTCGGCGCGGACGCCTCGGCGCTGCTCGCGAACGGGAGCTTCCTCGCCGACCGGTTCGCGACCTCGAGCATCGACCTGCCGGAGTGAGCCGGGCTGCCCGGCTGCTGGTTACGGCTCAGCCGGCCGCGCCCACCGGGGCGAGCGGGACGCTGCGCTCGGCCAGGAACCGGACGACGTCGTCCAGCCGGCCGCGGTCGCGGTAGGCGTCGCGCTGCCGGGCCGACCCCGTCCCGCGGGCGAGCAGGGCGGCGACGAGCTCCTGCACCGCCTCCCGGTCGCCCGCCTCCTCGAGGGCCTCCTGCACGTGGGTGACGAGCTTGTGCACCAGAACCCGCGCAGGCACCGGACGCCGCGTGGTCACGTCGACGAGCACGGCCGCCAGGCCCGACCGGGAGGCGCGCCACATCGCCAACCGCGCCACCTCCGGGCGCACGAGCGCGGCGGGCCGGCCCTCCCGCCAGCGCCGGGCCGCGGTGTGCACCAGCGCGCGGGCGAGCGCGGCGACGAGCACGGCGTCGTCGACCTCGAGCGGGACGTCGGCGGCCCGCACCTCCACCGCGGGGTAACGGTGCGAGAGCCCGACGGGCGGCCGTCGCCCCGGCACCTGGGTGCGGTAGCTGGCGTAGTCGGTGTCGTGTCCCCGCCAGAACGGCGAGTTGGCCGCCCATCGCCACGAGCACCGGCAGCCACGGGCGCATCCGCTCGACCGCCGCGACCGCCTCGTCCAGCGACTCCGTGCCGACGCGCACCTGGATGCCGAAGGTGAGCGGGCCGGCGGCGTCCGGCGTGTGGGCGCTCTCCGGGAACGGGCTCGTGCCGGAGGCCACGAGCACCGCGCCGTGCGGTTCCGCGGCGGCCGCCGCGCGCCGGCGCAGCGCGACGAGCGCGTCGCGCAGGGCGTCGAGGTCGCGGAGCAGCGGCGTCGCGGTCGCGACCCGTTCGAGGCCGGGTTCCGGATCGACCGCACAGCCGCCGTCGGCGCAGTCCGCGAGCACGCGGCGCGCCACCGGAGCGGGCCGGCAGGTCGCCGTGTCCACGAGGAGGAACTCCTCCTCCACGAGCAGCGTGCGGGCGTTCGTCATGGCCGTTCATGCTGCCGACCAGGCCGCACCGATCCCAACCGCCGTGCGGCATGCGCCCGTGGTGTGCGGCAATCTTGACGCGAGCTTGAACGTCGGGCAACGGACGTGCGCCCGCGTCCCCCGCGCCGAGGTCCTCAGTACGGTGGATCGCCCTTCAGCCCGGCGTGTCAGAACCCGAAGAGGAAGCAGCCCGCCAGCAGGTTGGCCCTCAGGTTCACGTGCCATGATCGGCGCACGCCCGCCCGAGGCCAGGAAGGACCGCAGCGCCATGAGTCGTGCCAGCAGAGCCCGCCGCATCGCCGCCACAGCCGTGTACGGCGGCGGCGGTCTGGCCGGCCTCGGTGTCGCGGGCCTGGGGGTCCTCCTCGCCGAGGCGCGGCTCGCGCGCCGGGCGATCGGTCAGCCCTTCGGCTCGTCCGGTCCCGACGGCGCCGGGATCTACGGCGACGGGCCGGGTGAGCCGCTCGAGCTGGCCATGCTCGGGGACTCCAGCTCCGTGGGGCTGGGCGCCGACGACTCGGAGCACACTCCCGGCGCCGTGCTCGCGGCGGGCCTCGCCGCCCAGAGCGGCCGGCCGGTGCGGCTCACCGTCGTCGGCGTCGTGGGCGCGGAGTCCCGTGGCCTCGACCAGCAGATCGACCGCTTGTTCGCCGTGACGCCGGTCCCCGACGCCGCCGTCGTCATGGTCGGCGCGAACGACGTCACGCACCGGCTCAAGCCCTCGGAGTCGGTGCGCTGCCTCGACCTCGCCGTCCGCCGGCTCCGCGAGCGCGGCACCGCCGTCGTCGTCGGCACCTGCCCGGACCTCGGCACGGTCGAACCGATCCCGCAGCCGCTGCGCTACCTCGCCCGCCGGTGGAGCCGCCAGCTCGCGGCCGCGCAGACGGTGGCGGTCGTGGAGGCCGGCGGGCGCACCGTCTCCCTGGGCGACCTGCTCGGCCCCGAGTTCGTGGCCCGGCCGCGGGAGATGTTCTCCGCCGACCGCTTCCACCCCTCGGCCGCCGGCTACGCCCAGGCCGCCGCCGCCCTGCTGCCCAGCCTCTGCGCGGCGCTCGACCTGCTGCCCGCCGACGTCGGCGTGCAGCGCCCCGACCTGCGCACCGGGGAGGGCCTGGACGACGTGGCCCACGCGGCGGCACGTGCGGTCGCCGAACCCGGCACCGAGGTGGCGGGGGCCGAGATCGCCGGCCACACCCGGGGACCTCGCGGCCGCTGGGCGCTGCTGCTGCGCCGCCGCCTGCCGCGGCCGCCGCAGCGCGCCGACCGCTCCGGCCACGGCGACCAGGCCGGAAAGGGCGAGGACGCCGAGGAGCACGAGCCCTCACGAGGAGCCCCCGGGAACGGGCGGCCGGCGGTGGGCACCGTGGTTACCGGCCGGTAGTCTGGAGCGGCCGCGTCCTGCTCCCGTCCACCGTCCCTCCAGGAGGAGCCGTGCCCGAGGCCGTCGTCGTCGCCACCGCCCGTTCGCCGATCGGGCGCGCCTTCAAGGGATCCCTGCGTGAGGTCCGGCCGGACGACCTGGCCGCGACGATCGTCCGCGCGGTCCTGGACAAGGTGCCCGCGCTCCGCCCGGAGGACATCGACGACCTCTACCTCGGGTGCGCCGAGCCGTGGGGCGAGCACGGCTCGAACATGGCCCGCGTGGTCACCGTGCTCCTCGGGTACGACCACCTGCCCGGGGCGACCGTGAACCGCTTCTGCTCCTCCTCGGTGCAGACCACCCGGATGGCCTTCCACGCCATCAAGGCCGGCGAGGGCGACGTCTTCGTCTCGGCCGGTGTCGAGTGCGTCTCCCGCTACAAGGGCTTCGGGGGCGCGGGCCAGAACGCCGCCGACGACTGGGACAACCCGCAGTTCGCCGAGGCGAAGGAGCGGACGAAGGCCACGGCGCTGTCGAACGAGACCTGGCACGACCCCCGCGAGGACGGCCGGCTGCCCGACATCTACGTCGCGATGGGCCAGACCGCCGAGAACGTGGCGACGGTGCGCGGCGTGAGCCGGCACGCCCAGGACGAGTGGGGCGTGGAGAGCCAGAACCGCGCGGAGAAGGCCTACGCCGACGGCTTCTTCGAGCGCGAGATCACTCCGGTCAAGCTGCCCGACGGCTCCGTCATGACCCGCGACGACTCGCCCCGGGCTGGCGTGACGCTCGAGGCGGTCTCGCAGCTGCAGCCGGTGTTCCGGGCCGACGGCACCGTGACGGCCGGGAACTGCTGCCCGCTCAACGACGGCGCGGCCGCGCTCGTCGTGATGAGCGACATCAAGGCGCAGGAGCTCGGCCTGACGCCGCTGGCGCGTGTCGTCGCCACCGGGGTCTCCGCCCTCTCGCCCGAGATCATGGGTCTCGGCCCTGTCGAGGCGTCCCGGCAGGCGCTGCAGCGGGCCGGGATGTCGATCGCGGACATGGACCTGATCGAGATCAACGAGGCGTTCGCGGCGCAGGTGCTCCCCAGCGCGGAGGACCTGGGCATCGACCTCGACAAGCTCAACGTGCACGGCGGCGCCATCGCCCTCGGCCACCCGTTCGGCATGACCGGCGCCCGGATCACGACGACCCTGCTGAACGGCCTGCAGGCGCGGGACGGGCAGTTCGGCCTCGAGACCATGTGCGTCGGCGGTGGTCAGGGTATGGCGATCATCTACGAGCGGCTGTCGTAGGGCCCGTCCGCCGGTCAGAGTGCGGCGCGCAGGCCGGCGAGCACGTCGTCGGCCTCGCCGAGCGCCTCGCCGTCCCCGGTCGCCGCGGCGTCCCGGGCGAGCACGAGCACCTGGTCGGCGAGGGCGTGCAGGCCGAGGTCCGGCACCGGGCGCGACGAGCGGTGCTCGGCCCGGGCGGCGGCGTCCGCGAGCCGCTGGAGCCCGGCGCGGACCTCCTCCGCCGGCCGTGCGTCCTCGGCACGCTTCCGTGCGGCCCAGCGTGGTCCGAGCACCCGGAGCCGGTCGGCCACGCGTTCGGCGGACCGGACGACACCGGCGGCGTCCGGCGCGCCCTCGGACCGCCAGGCGTCGTTCACGCACCCGCCACGGAGGCCGACGTCCGGGCGGCGGCCGCGAGGGCGGCGAACAGGGCGGGGTCCTCGCCGACCTCGGGGTGCCACTGCACCGCGAGGCAGAACGGCAGGTCCGGGTCCTCGAGCGCCTCGACGGTGCCGTCGGGCGCCCAGGCGACCGGGACGAGACCGCGCCCGATGCGGTCGATCCCCTGGTGGTGGTAGGTCGGCACCTCGGGGACGTCGGTGCGGCCCAGGACGTCGGCGAGCCTGGTGCCGGGCTGCACGGCGACCGGGTGCCTGGCGTACACCCCCACCTCGGGCGCGTGCACGCTCGAGCCGACGACGTCCGGCAGGTGCTGGTGCAGGGTGCCGCCGCGGAGCACGTTGAGCAGCTGCATCCCGCGGCAGATGCCGAGGACGGGCAGCCCGTCCTGGACGGCGCGGGTCAGCAGCCGCGACTCGGACTCGTCCCGGTCGCGGTTCGGCGGCTGCGTGTGCTCCCCGGTCGGCTCGCCGTAGCGGACCGGCTCGACGTCGGGACCGCCGGAGAGGATGAGGCCGTCGAGGCGCGGCAGGGCCGCGACGACCACCTCGGGCAGCGGCGGCAGCACGACCGGGGTCGCGCCGGCGCGTGCCACGGCGTCGACGTAGGGGCGGGGCAGGAGAACGGCCTCCGCGTCCCAGGCGCCCCAGGCGGCGCGGGCGGAGTACGCGGTGATGCCGATGACGGGCAGGTCCATGCCGGAGGTCCTTCACGTGATGTCGGGTGACATGACCATCCTGGACCTGTCGAGCAGGGGATGCCGCCCGGACACGACAAGACGGCGGCGCGCCGGGCGCGCCGCCGTCGTGTCGCGGTACGGGTGGGTCAGCGGTTGTTCTGCAGGATCGCGAGCAGCCGCAGGATCTCCAGGTACAGCCAGACCAGCGTGACGACCAGGCCGAACGCCGCCACCCAGGCGTACTGCTCCGGCAGGCCGTTGCGCACGCCCTGCTCGATGAAGTCGAAGTCGAGCACGAGGAACAGCGAGGCGAGCACGACGCCGATGCCGCTGACGAGGATGGCGAGGCCGCTGCCCGAGCTGTAGACGCTGACCCCGCCGAAGACGGCGAACAGCAGGTTGATCAGCCCGAACACCAGGTACGAGACCAGGGCGATCATGAGGATCTTGGTGAACCGCGGCGAGTTCCGGACCACCCCGGTGCGGTAGAGCACGAGCATCGTGGCGAACGCCGCCAGCGTGCCGAGCACGGCCTGGGGCACGATCTGCCCGCCGAACGCGTCCGCGTACCAGAAGCTGACGCCGCCGACGAAGACGCCCTCGAGCGCGCCGTACAGCAGGATCAGCGGCGGCCGGATCGTCTTGCCGAGGTTGACCACGAGCCCGACGACGAGCGCGGCGATCGCCGAGCCGAAGACCACGACCGGGCCGGGCTTGACGACGAAGTACATGACGGCCGCCGCGGCGACGAGCACCGCGAAGATGCCCGCGGTCCGGACGACGACGTCGTCCAGGGTCATCCGGCCGGTCTGGAGCGGCGTCGCGGAGGGCGCCTCGTACATGCCCTGCAGGTCCGTCGCGCTGGGGGTGTCGAACGTCGCGTAGCCCCCGCGCTGGAACCCACGGTTGCTGTTGAACACGGGGTTGCGGCTGTCCATCGGTCCCTCCTGGGACTCCCATGTGGTTCCGTGGCCGGCCCGCGCCGGCCAGGGGGCCCGGTTCCCCGGGTCCCATCCAACCTAATGCGTGCGTGCCCGCCGGAGTTCCCGTGATCGCCAGCAGCGAACCCGATCGACGCAGCACGGCCGGCGGGTCAGAGCGCGCGCATCCGGTTGTTCCGGGGGTTGTGCTCGACCTCGGCCTTGCCGAGCAGTTCGAGCACCGGTGGCACGTACATGCCGAACCGCCCGCGCAGACCCTTCTTGAGCCCGTACCAGCCGCCCAGCGGGTTGTCGGCCGACCGTCCCCACGCCTCGACGGTGTCCGGCTTGGCGTCCTTCTGCTCGTCGGCGGAGCCGAGCTCGACCCACTCGCCGCGCTCGACGAGCATGGCGTGCAGGTCGTCCAGGCAGCGGCGGTCGTAGTGCAGCGTGGTCCTGCCCACCCGCACGACGAGGACGTCGGCCCCGCCGGCGCTGTCGAGCCATGCCTCGTACTCGCTGGTCAGCGGCGGGGTCTTGAGGAGCCACGGGTGCTCGGGAGTACCTGCCTGTGCGGTCATGTCCGTCCTCGGAAACCTCAGGGGTGCGTCGCCGCACCGATCGCGCCCAGCCTGGCAGCAGGTGGGTGACATCTCCTGTCACCCTTCCGCGGGGTGTCCGCGATCTATCGTGGTGCGATGCGCGCCGGGCGGCTGCTGACGTTGCTCCTGACGTTGCAGGAGCACGGACGCATGACCGCTACCGCCCTGGCCACGCGGCTGGAGGTGTCCCGGCGGACGGTGTTGCGCGACGTCCAGACCCTGGGCGAGGCCGGCGTGCCGATCGTCACCTTCCACGGGCCGGGCGGCGGCATCGAACTCCTGCCGGGCTGGCGGACGGCGCTGGGCGGGATCGGCGCCGACCACGCCGCCGGCCTGCTCCTCGCCGGCCATCCGCTGCTCGCGCGGGCCCTCGGCCTGGGGGCCGCCGCGGACGCCGCACGGACGGCGCTGCTCGCCGCGCTCCCGCCGCCCGACCGGGCCCTGGTCACGGCCCTCGAGGAATGGCTCCTCGTCGACCCTGCTCCCGCACCGGGTTCGCCGTGGACGCCCCGCTGCTGCAGGACGCCGCGCGGGCCGCCCGTGAGCACCTCGCGCTCGAGCTGACCACGCCGAGGGCACCCGCGCGCTGCAGCCGCCGGGCTCCTGCTGCGTGGGGGACGGTGGCTCCTCGTCGTTCCGCCGGACGACGAGACCGAGGCCGCGCAGGTGCTCCCGCTCGACACCGTCACCCGGCACCGGCTGCTGCCGGGACGTGCCCCCGGCGGGACTCGAACCCGCACTCGAGCGCTTTTAAGGCGCCTGCCTCTGCCGTTGGGCTACGGGGGCGGACCACCGGCCGGCTGCCAGCCTACGGTTCCCGCCACCGGCTCCGAGGCGGAGGACGAGGCATGAGAGAAGCATGAGAAGGGTCTTCGCAGCGCGGCGCCGCGCCCCTACCCTGCGGCCATGTCCGAGCTCCTGCCCCCGCCTCCGGCTCCGCTCACCGACACCGAGCGCGCCGTGCTCGACGCCGTGCACGACCTCGCGCGCCGCGGGGAGATGGTCCGCGACCTCGCCGCGCTGATCCGCATCCCCAGCGTCACGGGCAGCGACGCCGAGTCGGACGCGCAGGCCTGGACCGCGGCGCGGCTGGAGCGGCTCGGACTGGACGTCGACCACTGGCAGCTGGACGTCGAGGAGCTGCGCGCCCGGCCGGACTTCCCCGGCACGGAGGCGCCCCGTACCCAGGCCTGGGGGGTCGTCGGCACGACGCCGGGAGCCGAGCCCGGCGCCCCGACCCTCGTCCTGCAGGGGCACGTCGACGTCGTGCCGCCAGGCGACCCCGCACGCTGGGACGGCGACCCGTTCGAGCCGCGGATCGTCCCGCGCGACGGGCGTGACGTGCTCGTGGGGCGCGGCGCCTGCGACATGAAGGGCGGGCTGGTGGCCGCGCTCGCGGCACTGGCCGCGATCCGACGGGCCGGCGTCCGGACCGTGGGCCGGGTCGCGCTGCACAGCGTGGTGAGCGAGGAGGACGGCGGGCTCGGCGCCTTCGGCACCCTCGCCCGCGGCCACGTCGGGGACGCGTGCGTCATCCCCGAGCCCACCGACCGCCGTGTGGTCACCGCCGCCGCCGGCGCCCTGACCTTCCGGCTCGAGGTCGCCGGCCGGGCCGCGCACGGCAGCTCGCGCGCCGACGGGGTCAGCGCGCTCGAGGCCTTCCTCCCCGTGCACGCCGCTCTGCTCGACCTCGAGCGGAGCCGCTGCGCCGACCCCGATCCGCTGATGGCGGGCTACCGGCTCGCCTACCCGCTCTCGATCGGCACCGTCCGCTCCGGCGATTGGGCGAGCACGGTGCCGGACCTGCTCGTCGCCGAGGGCCGCTACGGGGTGAAGCTCGGCGAGGACCCGGCCGCCGCGCGCGCCGCGTTCGAGGCCGTCGTCGCCGCCGTCTGCGAGCGGAACCCCTGGCTGCGCGACCACCCGGTGACGGTGACCTGGTGGGGCGGCCAGTTCGCCAGCGGCCGGCTGCCCGAGGGTCACGGGCTGCTCCCGCTCGTGCAGGAGGCGTGGGCGGAGGCGACGGGCCGGCCCCGCCCCGCGCCCCGCGGCGTCCCCTACGGCAGCGACCTGCGTCTCTATGCCGCCGCCGGCATCCCGACCGTGCACCTCGGCCCCGGCGACGTCCGGCACGCGCACGCGGCGGGTGAGCTGGTCCCGCTCGACGAGGTCGAGGAGGTCGCGGGCGCGCTCGCCCTGACCGTGCTGAGGTACTGCGGAACCCGGTGATGCCGGACCCGGTCGGGACCGACGACCCGGACCTGCTCGGATCGACCGAGCCGTGGGCGATGCAGCTGGTGCTGCACGACCCGCGGTCCGGCGAGGTCGCCCGGCCGACGCACCTGGCGGCCTGCGAGGCCGCCGCGACCGCGGCCGTGCGCCTCCTGGACGACCCGCGCAGCCGGCCCGGCGGTCCCTGGCACGAGCGGGTGGCGCGGTGGGACGGCGGGCCGATTCGCAAGGTGGTGCGCCGGGCGCGCGCCTCACGCTGGACTGCCACGGCCGGCCTCCCCCACGTCGAGGTCGAGGCGCGAGGGGCCGCCGTCCGCGCCTTCGTGCCGGCGCCCCTGGACCACGTGCCCGAACTCCTGGCGCGGCTGCAGGTCGGCGGCACCGACCTGCCGGAGCCCGGGACGCCGGCTCCCCCGACCCCGGGTGGTCTGACCGTCGCGGTCACGCCGCACCACCCGCTGACGACGGGCAAGGCGGCGGCGCAGTGCGCGCACGCGGCCCACCTCGCGTGGCGCAGCACGGCCGACCCGGACGTCTGGAGGGCCACGGGTTTCGCCGTGCGGGTGCTGCCGACCGGGCCGTCGCTCTGGGCGGAGGCGGTGCGCCGGTCCGTGGTGCAGGTCCGGGACGCCGGTCACACCGAGGTCCCCCCGGGCACCGTGACAGCCGTGGGTTGGTGGACGCGTACCGCGCTCCCGCCCGCGGAATAGCCGGGAGCCGCGGAGGGTTCCGCCGATAGTTCAACTTTCAACCAGACTTCCGGCGAGGAGATCCGATGAGCGAGACCACCCGCACCCTCGAGCCGAGCGTCGACCTGCGACGCGCCTCCGACCGCTTCAGCACGAAGATCGGCTGGCTGGACTCGAAGCACTCGTTCTCCTTCGGGCGCCACTACGAGCCGCAGAACACGCACTTCGGCCTGCTCCTGGTCAACAACGACGACCTCGTGCAGCCCGGCACCGGGTTCGAGACCCACCCGCACCGCGACATGGAGATCGTCACCTGGGTGATGCAGGGATCGCTGGTCCACCAGGACTCCGAGGGCCACAGCGGCGTCATCTATCCCGGCCTCGCCCAGCGCATGAGCGCCGGCACCGGGATCCTGCACTCGGAGAAGAACGACTCGTGGCGGCTCACCGGCGGCGACACGCACGCCGACCCGGTGCACTTCGTGCAGATGTGGGTCGTGCCCGACGAGGCCGGCATCACGCCCGGGTACGAGCAGCTCGAGATCGACGACGAGCTCATGCGCGGCGGCCTGCACCCGGTCGCCAGCGGCATGGAGAAGTACGCGGAGCACACCGCGATCCACATCCGGAACCGGTACGCCGCGCTGCTCGTGGCCCGCCTGCAGGCCGGGGAGACGGTGCAGCTGCCGGAGGCTCCGTTCGTGCACCTGTTCGTGCCGCGCGGCGCCGTCGCCCTCGAGGACAGCGGCCGCCTGGACGCCGGGGACGCGGCCCGGATCACCGTCGGCGGCCAGCAGGTCACGGCGCTCGAGCCGGCGGAGGTCCTGGTCTGGGAGATGCACGCCACCCTCGCCTGATCACGCCGCAGACGTGGGAGCGAGGATGAGCGGGTGCGCCGCCTCCTCGCCTACGCCCGGCCGCACACGGCGCCCTGCTCGTCGGGACGTTCCTCGCGCTGCTGGCGGGCGCGGCCGGGCTCGTGCAGCCGCTCGTCGCCAAGCGGTCATCGACACGCTCTCCGGCGGCGGCTCCCTCGTCGGCCCGGTCGTCGCGCTCGCCGCGCTCGTGGTCGCCGCCGCCGCGCTGACCGCCGCGAACAGCGCCGTCCTCGGCCGCGCCGCCGAGCGGGTGGTGCGGGACGTCCGGCAGCAGCTCACCCGGCGGATGGTCCGGCTGCGCGTCGACGAGCTCGACCACAGCTCGCCCGGCGACCTGGTCAGCAGGATCACCGCGGACAGCTCCCTGCTCCGCTCGGCCGCGACCACGGCGCTGGTCGACCTCGTCGACGGGTCGCTCCGCTTCGTCGGCGCGCTGATCCTCATGGGCTGGCTGGACCTGCGGCTGCTCGGCGTCTCGATGACCGTGCTGGTCGGGGTCGGCGTCACCTGACGGCCGACGCCCCTACGCCGAGCTCGCCGCCACCCAGCTGCTGACCGCCGACCAGACCTAAGGGGAACCCGCGCGGACGAAGCCGGCCCGAGTCCGAGAGGAGGTGTCGGGCTATGGTGCTGCGGCAGGCGAGAGGAGACCAGCGATGGCGCGGTACGCCGTCCTCATGTACGCGAATGACTCGGCCCACGCCCCGGATGCCACCGAGGCAGGACACGGCGTCGTGTGATGAGCACGCCGACGAGCTGACCGCGGCCAACGCCATGCTGGTCGCCTACGCGCTCACACCGCGCGACATGGCCGACGTCGATCCGCGGCAGCGGGACCACGGACGGACCGTTCGTCGACTCCCCTGAAGTGGTGGTCGGCTTCTACGTGATCGAGGCGCCCGACCTCAAGACAGCGCAGGCCATCGCCGGGACGAATCCGGTCGTCCGCGAGGGGGGCGGGGTCGAGGTACGACCCATTCACAGCGGCGGACTCGTGGAGCGCGCGACCGCGTAGTGGCTACGAGGTGGTCGACGAGCTGCCGATCATCGGACCCACCGAACAGCCCCGGCGCCTACCTGGCTGTGATGCATTCCCTGTTCCGCCCCGTCCGCAGGGTTGATCCCAGCCGAGGGTCACGGAGGTGTTGTGTGAGAGAGGCGGGACGGTGACGGACCTCGGACGGAACCTCCGACGACCCCACGGTGGGCATGACGAGCAGCGATGAGGCCGCCCCGGCGGCCGAGCCGCCCGGGCCGAGCACCGGACTCGGTGCTCTCGCTCGGCAGGTGCGCGCAACCCGCAGTGACCCGTCGCTGCGGCGCGAGGCCGACACGATGGCCTTCTACCTGGGCATCACCCTGCTGGTCGCGCTCAGCGTGCCCAAGGACAGCGCGCCGCCCCCGATGCCGGAGCTCCTCCTCATCATCTGGGGGACGACCCTCGGGCTTGCTGTCGCGCACTGGTTCGCGCTCGGCCTCGCCGCCTACCTCGTCGACGACCCCGGCTTGCACCACTCGCCCGGGGAGATGCTGTTCAGCCAGCTGGTCATGGCGGTGATCCTCGCCGTCGTCGCGTCGATCGCGGTCCTCGTCGTCCCCCTCGTGCAGGAGGAGCTCTCCAGCGGCCGGATCGCGGTGGCGCTGTTCGTGGGCGCCCTGGTCGTCCTCGAGTCCCGCAGGCGAGGCCACCGCCGTCTGCGTGCCCTCGCCCTCGGCGTCGTGGCGCTCGGTCTCGCCCTCGCCGTGACGGTCCTGAAGCTGGCGCTGCACTAGGGCGCGTTCGCGCAGGCCAAGGCCACGATCTCGTCCAGCATGGCCTCGGTGAGGCGTCCGGTGAAGGTGTTCTGCTGGCTGACGTGGTAGGTGGCCAGCAGGGTGACGGGCGTGCCCGCCGGTCGCGGCAGGTCGACGGCCGCTCCGTGCGCGAACCGCGGACGAGGCGTGGGCACCGACCAGCCGAGGCGGGAGGCGCAGGCGAGGAACGCCTCCCAGGCGAACCCGCCCAGTGCGAGGACGACGCGCAGCGTCGGCTCGACGAGCCGGACCTCGCGGTCGAACCAGGGCGCGCAGGTGTCCCGCTCCGCCGGGGTCGGCCTGTTCGCCGGCGGTGCGCACCGGACGGGCGCCGCCATCCGGGCGCCGAGCAGTCGCTGGCCGTCCGCCGCGTGCACGCTGTGCGGCTGCGTCGCGAGGCCCGCGCGGTGGAGCGCGCCGAAGATCCAGTCGCCGGAACGGTCGCCGGTGAAGATGCGGCCGGTGCGGTTGCCGCCCTGGGCGGCCGGGGCGAGGCCCACGACGAGGAGCCACGCCCGCTCGTCGCCCCAGCCCGGCACCGGCCGGCCCCAGTAGGGCTCGTCGGCGAACGACCGCCGCTTCGTGCGGGCGACCTCCTCGCGCCAGTCGACCAGCCGTGGGCAGGCACGGCAGACGCCGACCCGCGCCTCGAGCTCGGCGAGGTCGGGCGCTCCGGCCGCGAGCCGGCGGACGTCGTCCGCACCGTGTGCGGCAGGGCGTGTCCGGGCCCGACGGGTCACCCGGCCATCCCGTGCCCGGCGGCACCGGGGAGGCGAACAGCTCCCCGGTGGCCGGGTGCGGCAGCAGGGTCAGGGTCTCAGCCCAGGTGCTCGTGCAGGAACGTGACGGTCCGCTCCCACGCAGCCTCGGACGCGTCGGCGTCGTGCACCTCCGGGCGCTCGTCGTTGAAGAACGCGTGCTGGGTGCCGGGGTAGTCGTGGACCTCGACGGTGCCGCCCGCGGCCTCGATGGCCGAGATCGCGGTCTGGATCCCGGGCGCCGCCGACAGCCCGTCCTCCTCGTCGCAGTGGATCAGGGCGGCCTTGCCGGCGTAGCCGCCCCACGAGGGGTTCATCCGCTCCCACGGCATCGCCGGGTAGAAGCCGACCGCGGCGCTGATGTTCTCCGCGACGGTCGGGCTCCAGAGCGCGAGCGAGCCGCCCATGCAGAAGCCGACGACGCCGATCTCCTGGCTCGTCACCGACTCGAGGCCGGAGAGGTACGTGGCCGCGCCCGCGACGTCCTTCGCGGCCTGGTCCATCGCCAGCCCCATCATGAGCCGCATGGCCTCGTCGGGTTCGCCGGTGCTGGCGCCGTGGAAGAAGTCGGGCGCCAGCGTGGTGAAGCCCGCGGAGGCGAACCGCTCCGCCACGTCCTTGATGTGCCCGACCAGGCCCCACCACTCCTGGATGAGGATGAGCCCCGGGCCCGCCGCCCTCGGCTTCCGCCAGGTAGCCGTCAGCCGTGCCGCCGTTGCTCGCGAAGGTCACCATCGATCCCATGGCGCACACCCTAGAGGGGTGCGGCGTGATCAGGAGACCGCCAGGAGCTGCTTCGCGTACGAGGTGACGGCGCCCGGATCGGCGCCGCCGACGACGACGGTGAGCACTCCCGCGCGGTACCAGAGCGCGATGGTGCCGTTCTTGGCCGAGGAGCCCACGTGCACCGTCCGCCCGCCCCAGGTCTGCTGCCTCAGCGGGCACGCCGCTGCGGCTGATCGAGCTCGTGAGCCGCGAGACGACCGCGCCGATCACCTGGGGGTCCCCCAGGTACTGCGGCCGGACGGCGAACAGGAACACCAGGCCCACCGGCTGCCCTTCGACGAGACCGACCGGACCGTCGTCGCGCCGAACACCTCGTTCGCGCCCTTGACCCCGGCCAAGGGGTTCGGCACGGACCGCGGCGCCGCGCTCAGCGCGTAGCCCGGGACCGCCTTCGGGCGCGGTGGCCTCACGGGCGCGGGCGTCGGCGACGGCATGGGCGAGGGCGAGGTGTGGGTGAGGGCGAGGCGGACGGCGAGGGCGTCGGCGAGGGCGAGGGCGAGGCGGAGATCGAGGGCGTGGTCGACGGGGACACCGACGGCGTGTCCGCGCCGGAGGCGAAGTCGGCTTCACGCGGAACGGAGCACGCGGCGAGCGGGACGACGGCGAGGGCCGCCGAGACGGCGACGCCGACGAGACGGCGGCGACCCGCCCGTCCGGTGCTGCATGCGCTCACGCGCGGCCACCGTAGCCGATGGTCCTGAGGAGCCGGTGCGGGTGCCGCGGTCAGTCCTGCGCGAGGGACCAGGCGGCACCGTCGAGCAGATCGTGCTCGCTGGTGACGACCTCGCCGACCCCGGCCTCCTGCTGGACGCGGTCGAGGATCTCGCTCCAGATGAGCGCCCCGGCCCCGATCACGTCGATGCGGCCCTGCTCGAGGTACGGCAGCTCCGCCCGGCTCGCGCGTGACCTCGAGAGCATGTCCTCGCACGCCGCCCGCAGCACGCCCACTCCGAGCACCGCGCCGTCGACGGCCTCGGCCTCGTACGTCGGCAGCGCCAGTGCGTGCGCGGTCATCGTGGTGACGGTGCCGGCGACGCCGACGAGAGTCCGGGTGCGTGCCAGCTCCACCGCCTGCGCCACGTGGTCGAGCGCCTCGGCGACGTCCGCGCGGGCCCGCTCGACCTCGGCCTTGGTCGGCGGGTCGGAACGCAGGTGGCGCTCGGTGAGCCGGACCGAGCCGACGTCGACGCTGCGGGCCTGGATCGGCCCGTCGGCCCGCTCCCCCAGCACCAGCTCGGTGGACCCGCCGCCGATGTCGACGACGAGCACCGGCCCCTCGTAACCGGGCAGCGCTCGGACCGCCCCGGCGAAGGCGAGCCGCGCCTCGTCGTCCCCGCCGACGACCCGGGGATCGACGCCGAGGACGTCCCGGATGCCGGCGGCGAACGCGTCGGCGTCGGCGGCGTCGCGCAGCGCCGAGGTCGCGACGACGGCCACCCGCTCGGCGCCGGCCTCCTCGACGACGGCGGCGTAGAACCGCGCGACCGCGAGCGTCCGCTCCAGCGCGGCGTCCGCGATCCGGCCCGTCGCGTCGACCCCTTCGCCCGAGCCGGACGATCTCGGTGCGGCGGTCGACGTCGGTCAGCGTCCCCGCCTCCGGGTCGACGTCCGCGACGAGCAGGCGGAAGGAGTTCGTGCCGCAGTCGACCACCGCGACCCTGGTCATGTCTGGTCGTCCCCGTTCCCGTTGCTCGTCCCGTCGACCCGAACGCACGGACCCTGCTCCCACCATGCGGGGAGCAACGCGAGCGCCTCGTCGCCGAGGGGGTTCACCCCCGGCCCCGCGGCGAGCGCGTGCGCGACGAGCACGTGCAGGCACTTGACCCGGTCCGGCATGCCTCCCGCGGAGACGCCGGCGATCTCCGGCACCTCCCCGAGCGCGTCCTCCAGCTCGCCGCGGCGACGCAGGTAGTCCTCGTGGGCGGCACGGTAGCGGGCGGAGAGCCCGCGGGTCCTCCTCGAGGCGTGTCGTCATCTCCCGCATGAGTCCCGACGACTCCAGCGTGCCGATCGCGCTCACGGCACGCGGGCAGGTGAGGTAGAAGAGTCGTCGGGAACGGGGTGCCGTCGTCGAGCCTGGGAGCCGTGGCCACGACGTCGGGCAGGCCGCAGGGACAGCGGCGGGCGACGGCGACCACCCCGCGCGGCGGACGCCGCAGCTGTGCCTCGACCGCCGCCAGGTCCCCACGCTGCGGGGTCGTCACGGCGACGGCGACGACAACGGCGAGGGCGCGGGGCCGGCGGGCTCGGTGTCCCCGCCGTCCGCACCGACTGCCAGAGCGTGCCGTACCAGGCCCCGCCGGACCGCGCCGGTACAGCGGCTGCGGCGCTGCGGGGATCCGCCTTCGCCCCGGCGCTGGTCTGCGGCTGGAGGCGGACGTCGTCGACCTCGCCCGGCAGCACCATGTGGAGCCTGGCCCGCGCCTGCGCCTTGACGTAGTCGGGGTCGTTCCAGCGGTCGCGCTCGGCCTGCAGGGCGTCGACCTCGCGCTGCAGCTGCACCAGGTCCTCCCGCCCTGGGCGAGCTGAGAGCGCTGCGCCAGGTAGGGCCGCACGTAGGGGGCGATGAGCAGGGCCAGGATGACGAGGACCCCGGACATCATCGTCACGGGCCGGACGACGGGCAGCCGCCGGGGCGGTCGTGCCGGCGTCGCGCCCCGCGGTCTGGGCGCCCGCGGCGGCCGTGCCTCCCGGGACTGGCCGGCGCGAACCGGTCGGACCGGCCGGCCGGGCGGCGGGCCGGCCGGCTCGCACGGTCCGGGCCGTCCGGCTGCCCGGCCGGGCGGTACCGGACGTCGCGGAGTCATGCCGGCACCCCTTCCCGTCGTCTCACGTCGGTCGCCGACCATGCCACGGCTCGGGGCCGGTCCGGATCCGACGCGCCCGCAGGCCGCCCGACGCGGATCGCAGGTCAGCGGCAGCGGGGAAGGCCGCCGCGCCCGGCGTACAGGGCGGCGTCGTCGAGCTCCTCCTCGATGCGCAGGAGCTGGTTGTACTTCGCGACGCGCTCGGACCGCGCCGGCGCGCCGGTCTTGATCTGGCCGGAGCCGACCGCGACGGCGAGGTCGGCGATCGTCGTGTCCTCGGTCTCGCCCGAGCGGTGGCTCATCATCGTCCGGTACCCGCTGCGGTGGGCGAGGTCGACGGCGTCGAGCGTCTCGGTCAGCGTGCCGATCTGGTTGACCTTGACGAGCAGCGCGTTCGCGGCACCGGCGTCGATGCCGCGCTGCAGCCGCTGCGGGTTGGTGACGAAGAGGTCGTCGCCGACGATCTGCACCCGGTCGCCGAGCGCCGCGGTCATCGCCGTCCAGCCGTCCCAGTCCTCCTCGGACAGCGGGTCCTCGATCGAGACGAGCGGGAAGGCGTCGACCAGGCCGCGGTAGTACTCGATCATCTCGTCGCTGTGCGCTGGCGCCCTCGAACCGGTAGCCGCCGTCGGCGTAGAACTCGGTGGCGGCGACGTCGAGCGCGAGACCGATGTCGGTCCCGAGCCGGAACCCGGCCTGCTCGACGGCGGTGGCGACGAGCTCGAGCGCGTCCCGGTTCGTCGGCAGGCTCGGGCGCGAAGCCGCCCTCGTCGCCGAGCCCGGTCGCCAGGCCCTTGCCCTTGAGCACGGACTTGAGCGCGTGGTAGGTCTCGGCGCCCCAGCGGAGCGCCTCGCGGAAGCTCGCCGCGCCGATCGGCGCGATCATGAACTCCTGGATGTCGACGCCGCCGTCGGCGTGCGCGCCGCCGTTGAGGATGTTGAGCATCGGCACCGGCAGGACGTGCGCGTTCGGGCCGCCGACGTACCGGAACAGCGGCAGGCCGGCGGAGTCGGCCGCGGCCTTCGCGACCGCGAGCGAGACGCCGAGGATGGCGTTGGCGCCGAGGTTGCCCTTGTTGTCGGGTGCCGTCGAGGTCGAGCATCGCCTGGTCGACGAGCCGCTGCTCGGTGGCCTCGAAGCCCGACGAGCGCGGGACCGATCTGCTCGACGACGGCGTCGACCGCCTGCTCGACGCCCTTGCCGCCGTACCGGCTCTTGTCGCCGTCGCGGCGCTCGACCGCCTCGAAGGCGCCGGTCGACGCGCCGGACGGGACGGCCGCGCGGGCGGTCGTGCCGTCGTCGAGCAGGACCTCGACCTCGACGGTGGGGTTGCCGCGCGAGTCGAGGATCTCGCGGGCTCCGATGTCCTCGATGGTTGCCACGGCGTCACCCTATCGGCGCCGCGCTCGCTCCCCGCCCTTGCCGACCTCAGTCGGGGCGAGGTCGAGCAGCGTCCGCAGGTGCCGGGGCGGCGGGGAGCCGTGCGAGAGCACCTCGTCGTGCAGCGCCCGGTCGCTCGCGCCGGGGCGTGCCGCGCGCAGCCGCGGCGACCGCGCCGCGGACCTCGTGATAGCCGGTGTAGTACGTGGAGAGCTGGGCGGAGGTCAGCAGCGCGCGGCGCCACTTGCCCGCCGCCTCGCCGTCCTCCTGGTGCCCGCGCTCGGTCATCAGACGCATCGCCTCGGCCTCGGTCATGCCGCGGGCGTGCACCCGCACGTCGAGGATCGCGTTGATCGTCGAGCGCAGCAGCATCTTGAGCCGCTGCATGCGCAGCGCGTCGTCGTCCTCCTCGGGGCCGCCGAGCCCGGCCGCGGCGACGAGCTCCTCGGCGTACACCGCCCAGCCCTCGACGAACGGGCCGCTCCAGAACGCCGACCGCACCCGCGTCCCGGTCCTGTGGCGGCACAAGACCTTTGTCGCCCTGCCAGCGACTACGCCAGTCGGACCTGGAGGTCACAGATGACCGAGAAGGCACAGATTACACAGAAAGAGCAACCTGTTAAAATTTGCTCGTCGATGCGGCCTTTCCGCTGTGTATTCTGTGTATTCTGTGCCATCTGTGACCATCAAAACCCGTCGCGCCTGGACGCCGACGCCGTCGAGAAGTCTGTAACGCGTTTCACCTTCAGGCGTGGGCCAAAATAGATGACGAGTCCGATCGAGAGACCCGAGGCCCTCAAATAGTTGAGCGTTTGCGGAATGACGCCCGGATCGAGAAACATTCCTGTCTTCACTTCTACGACGACACGCGACTCGACGATCAGGTCTGCGCGGTAAACGCCGATCGGCACGCCTCGATGTTGAAGATCGAAAGTCACTTCACCAGCGCCGGTAATTGCTAGATACTCGCTCGACGACAAGTGCCCGACGATACACCTTTTCGAGAAAACCGAATCCCCTGGCGTAGTGGACGGAGTAGGCAGCGCCGATGATTTCGCTCGTGAGATCGAGGTACGGGTACTCGAGGGTGAGGGCGCGCTTCACTGTTCTTGCATTGGACACGCCGTCTAAGATGTCGTATCCAGCAGAAAGCAGCCACTCAACGATTGCCGCGTCAAGCAAAACAACGCTTCACACGCGTTGCCGAACCGGCCTCCCCGTGCGAAGTTCGGCCCCCGTGCTCATCCCCTCCTCGGTCTCTTCCAGACCCTCACCGGCGAACCGGTCCGCCGCCGCCGCGTACGACGGCGCGCGAATGCCATTCACGCGCGCGCGCGCGCCTCGACGCCGAAGTGCGCATCGACGGCGTGCTCGACGAACCGGTGTGGTCCGTGCGCCGTGCGCCTCACCGGCTTCTCCGAGTTCTCCCGCAAGGACGGCCTTGCCGGCCGAGGACTCGACCGAGGTCCTCGTCTGGTACTCGCCGACCGCGATCTACTTCGGCGTCCGCGCATACGAGCGCATGGCGGGCCGGCCGCCGTGCGCGCGACGCCTCGCCGACCGCGACAAGATCTACGACCGACGATCAGATCCAGATCCTCCTCGGCACCTTCAGCGACGGACGCCAGGCGCTCGTCTTCGGCGTCAACCCGTTAGGCGCGCAGATGGACGGCACCATCGTCGAGCAAGGCGTGAGCCGCTCCCCGGGATTCTCGTCTAGCTCCGCCGGCCGCGAAGCGCCCGACCTGAGCCCCGATTACGTCTACCAGTCGAAGGGCCACCTCACCGACTTCGGCTACGAGGTCGAGATTCGCATCCCGTTCAAGTCGCCTTCGCTATCAAGCGCGCCGACGTGCAGAGCTGGCGCATCCAAGTCGTGCGCGAGGTGCAGCATTCCGCGACACGAGCAACCTGGACGCCGCGAATCGCTCCGGCGCCTCCTTCCTCGCGCAATCGGGCACCATCGACGGACTCACTGGCCTCCACCGCGGCTTGGTGCTCGACATCAACCCCGAGATGACACGCAGCACACGTTAGGCGCACGCGACGCTCGACGGATCGGCTGGGAGTACGCGGCGGCGGCGGCGAGCCTCGGCGGCAACGCGCGGTGGCGGACGGCGAACCGTCGACGCTCAACAGCGACCTTTCACCCCGACTTCGGCAGGTCGAAGCCGACGCGGGCAGTTCGTGTTCGATCCGCGGCGTCGCTTTTCTTCGCCGAGAAGCGGCCTTTCTTTCTCGACGGCATCGAGCAGTTCAACACGCCCAATCAGCTGATCTACACGCGGCGCATCGTGCAACCCGTCGCCGCGGCGAAGCTCACGGGCAAGGCGGCGGTACCGAGATGGCGTTTCTGTCCGCCGTGGATGACAACCGGTCGTCCGTGAGCCACCTCGATCATCCCGTCTTCAACATCCTGCGCGTGCAGCGCGGCTTCGGGCCGGCCTCGCGCATCGGCTTCACCTATACCGACAAGATCGACGGCGCCAACTCCAACCGCGTCGTCGATCTCGATTCACGATCTCGTCTTCGCAAGACTCTGGAGCATTCAGTCGCAGATCGCGGGGAGCCGTACCCACACCGCCGCGACCGAGGCCACCGAGGACGCGCCGCTGGAACGCCACCCTGCGCCGCACCGGTCGCTCGTACAGCTCTCGTTATGCGGTGACTGGCATCAGCGATCGCTTCGTCGCGGGCAGCGGCTTCATCAGCCGGCCTGGCGTTGCCCATGCGTCGCAGGAGCAGCAATTCACCTGGTACGGTCGTCCGGGTGCGTTCGTCGGAGAGCTTCACCTTCGACCAGACGGACGATCTCACCTGGCAGTATCCGCAAGCTCTTCGACCACGGCGACGCGATCGAGAAGAAGTGGCATTTCTCCACCGGCGCCGCGCTTCGTGGCGGATGGCAGATCGGCGCGAGCATGTACTGGGAGACCTTCGGCTTCGATTCGTCGCTGTTCGCGAACTACTACTACGTACAACGCAGAATGGCCGCACCGACACGCTCAAGTTCAGCGGCGTGCCACGCATTCCCAATCGCGACTACGTCTTCAACTTCAGCACGCCGACCTGGAACACCTTCTCGGCGAGTGTGCTCCCATCTTCGGGCAAGACGAGAACTTCTTCGAGTGGGCCCAGGCCGACATCTGTACCAGAGCTGGACCATGGCCTGGCGTCCGACCCAAAGCTCCGCGTCGACGGCACCTATCAGTCCAGGGCTTCGTTAGGCGAAGCGACCATTCGACGGTGCAGATCGGGCGCATCCCGCGGCTGAAGACGGATATCAGCTCTCTCGCGCCGATATTCGTTCGCATCGTCGGCGAATACGATTCGTCGAAGCAGGCGGCGCTTCGCGACGAGACCCGCACCTTCGCGCCGATTCTGCTCCGCCAGCCCGACGGCACGTTCCATGCCGGCGGCGGCCCCGAGCAATCGCTTACGTGCCGATTGGCTATTCTCCTATCAGCCGAATCCTGCACCGTTCTTTCGCCGGCTACGGAGCACGCTCACCGAGCCAGATGCTTTGCGCTTTCGCTCGCTCGACCGCGCGAACGACAGCTTCTTCGTGAAGCTCACGTACCTGTTCCGGCTGTAAGTTGCGATTATCGTTTACTCAACACTCGTAGCACCGATACGTCCGTCTCGCCTCACCCTCCTCACCGTCGCCGCGCTAGCGACGCTCGGCTGTGCCTCCAGCGGCAGCACAGCGTCCGGCCCCTATGAGCAATCGCACGTCATCGTCGACGCTCCGGGAGGCCGTTCCGATCTCCTCCTCACTCGCGAGCAGTATCTCTCCTCCGACACGTTGACCGTCGCTCCCAGGTCCGCCTGGCCCGCGCTCGTGCAGACGTACGCGGCGCTCGGCGTGCCCCTCCAGGGTGCTGACGCGTCGCGATACATGATTGCGACGCAGTACTTCCACGCGCACACCAGCTTCGCCGGAGAGCGGATGTCGCGCTGGCTCGAGTGTGGCACGACGATGACGGGCGACATCGCCACGACCTACGAGATCACGCTCCGCTTCGGCACGATGCTCGATACGTCGGTGGTCGGTCGAACGATCGTTCGCACCGCCCTGACGGCGACGGCGATCGCCACTGGCGGTGGCACGACTGGCGTGGACTGCAGCTCCCGAGGCTCGCTCGAGAAGCGGATCGCCGCGCTGGTCAGGTCGCACAGTATTTAGCAGGGCGCGGGATCCGATCGTTCGGATCGGAGCGGGCGACGCACCCGCTCGCCGATGGATTATCGTCGGGTTGGAACGAATCTGGCGACGGACCGCGCGCAGCCGTCCGCTGATCTTGTCGCTCCTCGACGGCCGTCGCGAAGATGCGAGGATCGCCGTTTTGGCCGAGCAATTCGATTGCGCGAAACAAACGGTTGCACCACTTTCGCCAGCCCTGACTTTTTCGGGAGAGGCGTGCGACCTGCTTGGCGCCACGGTTCGGAGCTATCTCGAGGGAGGCGGAATGCCCGAGGAGCTGGCGACCGTCACGGCGCGTCTCTGCCGGGAGGCGCACGCGCGCGGCCTCACCGCGGACGCGACCCTCGCCGAGATTCGCGCTACCCTCGGCGGCATCCTCGCCGCGTGTCCGCTCACCTCCACCGATCGGGCCGCGCTCGTCGCGCTCGCCATCGACGAGTGCGTTCACGCGTTCTATCACGAGCACCGGTGAGCAAACGCTGATCGCGCTGGCTCAGTCGCGCCGATCGCGATAGGCGGCGTCGTTAGGCACGCGCGGCAGGACGCCGGGCGGCGCGGCGTCCCGCAGCAGGGCGGCGAGCTCCGGTTTAGGCCGGTCGGCCCAGTCGTTGGGCCACTCGTCGAGATCGTCACCCGCGCGGCGCCGGCGAAGCACGCGCGCCCCCGGTGTCGTCGGGTGCGCGCTGATCGAGACGGTCCAGGCGTGGCCGCCCGGATAGCGAAAGCTCCTCACGGCGCTGACGTCGGCGAGCGGCCCGCGGGGAACCGCGGTACGCGCCGGCAGTACCTCGGCGCCGGGAATCAGCGCCGCGAGCGCCTCGGCCGGCAGTTGTAGCCAGTCCCGCGGTATGGGACACAACCGTACGCGCCGGTCGCCCTGGCGCGTCTCCATGATCACCCATCCGAGCTGATAGCAGTCGGCGAGGTAATCCTCCCCGCGCGTCGGTGGGTACAAAGCGTCCGGCGACACCTCCCACGCCCTCCACTCGACCCCCTCTCCATCCACGAATTCGCGAACTGGCATCTCGGCTCCAACGAATCGACACGAATCACGTACACTCCGATGTGCAGGATGTACGCTTCGTACGTCACCGGCGAAACCAGTGCTCCCGGATCTCCATTCGCACGTAGCACCTGCGTAAGCAAGAAACCGCATGACATTGGAAGGAGAGCAGCGCGCGACGGAGTCTGCGGTTTCGACGCCCATGGCAGGATGGCCATTTTGTCCCTAGGTGAGATCGCGCCCATACAGCGCGACCGCGAAGTTCCCTCCAAGCCCTGTGATCGACGCCTGGGGTCGTCGCATCAGCGACGCGCGTTCGCGCCTGACGAGTGAGATCCGGGCGATCGACGAAGAGTCGCCGCTGCGGCGCGAGGGGCATGTCTTCCTCAACGAGTTGCTCATCGCCTATGAGGAATTGCGCGTCGCGGAGGAGGAGCTCCGCGTGCAGACCGAGGAACTCGCCGCCAGCCGCGCCCTGCTCGACGCCGAGCGTGTCCGGTATCGGGCCCTCTTCGAGAGCGCGCCCGTTGCATATCTCGTCACCAACGAGCACGGCATCATCGCCGACGCGAATCAGGCCGCGGCGTCTCTGCTCCGCGTGCCGCAATGGCGCCTACCCGGCAAGCCCCTCGTCGTCTTCATCAGTCCTCACGCCGCCGCGCCTTCCGGAGTCAGTTGAGCGCCTTCGGCGCCGAGGACTTTGAGACGGCGGCTTGCGCTTCCGCATCCGCCCACGCGCTGGCGCGGTCCGCAATGTCAGCGCGTCCGTCGGCGTCGTGTGGCGTGGCGACGGCACCGTGAGCGAGCTGCGATGGCTCATGATCGATGACACAAAGCGGCTCCGTCGCGAGCGCCGCGTTCGCACCGAGAATGAGGATTTGACTCGCTGCTGTCGCGAGCGCACGCCGATCTCATGGAGGCCGTCGAGAAGCAGCATGAGCTCGGCGCGTCGCCGAATCGGCGCGGCGCGACGCCGAGCAGGCGAGTCGCGAGAAGAGCGAGCTCATCGCCGTCGTGAGCCACGAGCTCCGCACGCCGCTCGCCGCCATCGGCGGCTACGCCGAGCTGCTCTCGCTCGGTATTCGCGGCCCGCTCGGCGACCAGCAGCGGATCGACATCGAGCGCATCCTCCACGCCCAGACGCACATTCTCCGTCTCGTCGAGGACCTTCTCGGGTATAGCAAGCTCGAATCAGGACGGCTGCGCCTCGACCTCGGCGACGTGCTCGTGCGCGACGCCGTGACCGCGCTCGATCACTCATCCAGCCGCAGGCGGCGTTGAAAGGCATCGAGATCGTCGTGCGCGATTCGGACTCCGAGACCGTCGCCCGTGCCGACGAGGAGCGCCTCCGTCAGATCGTCCTCAACCTGCTCGCGAACGCCATCAAGTTCACCCCGCAGGGTGGACACGTGACGGTGTCGTACGGCGCCGACGATACGAACGTCCAGATCGCGATTCACGACGATGGCATCGGCATTCCCGCCGAAAAGCTCGACGTCGTCTTCGAGCCCTATGTTCAGCTCGGTTCCTCTTGGCGAATCAGGAACCGGGATCCGGACTCGGCCTCGCGATCAGCCGCGACCTCGCGCGCGCGATGGGCGGCGATCTCACCGTCACAAGCTCGCCGGAGGCGGGCACCGTCTTCACCGTGCAGCTTCCGCTGAGCGGGCGTCGTCTCGGAGATTCTCCGTCTATCTGACGCCGCTGGCGCGGAAATTCCATATCGACGAGTCCACCTATGCCTCCCCGGCGCATCATTGTCATCGGGGCGTCGGCGGGTGGCGTCGAGGCGCTCACGCAGGTCGTGCGGGGCGTCCCGACGACATCGACGCGGCGCTTTTCGTCACCATACATTTTCCGCCAACGAGCGCTAGCGCGCTCCCGCGCATACTCAATCGCGCCGGTCGGCTTTCCGCTCAACACGCCACGGACGGCGAGCACATCGAGACGGGGAAGATCTACGTCGCCCCGCCCGACAACCATCTCCTCCTCTTCCGCGATACAATCCGGCTCTATCGGGGCCCGCGCGAGAACGGCAACCGGCCCGCCGTCGACCCGATGTTTCGGAGCGCCGCACTCGCCTACGGTCCGCGCGTCGTCGGTGTGATCCTCACCGGAAGTCTCGACGATGGCACTTCCGGCCTGCTTGCGATCAAGCGCCGCGGCGGCATCGCGATCGCGCAGGATCCCGAGGAGGCCATCTTTCCCTCGATGCCCCAGAGCGCGATCGAGCACGTCGCGGTCGACCACGTCGTGAAGATCGAGCGGCTGGCGGCGTTGTTGTCCGATATCGCAAAGCAACCCCTCCGGAGGACGAACAGGTGGCCCCCGACGACGCCGAAAAAGAAGTGCAGTTCAGCGAAATCGATCTTTCCCGAATCGAGAATCCCACTGGTCATCCGGGCGTCCTCGCACCATTCGGCTGTCCTGATTGCGGCGGAACCTTGTGGGAGGTGCGCGAAGGCGATCTCGTGCGACTGCGCTGCCGTGTCGGCCACGCCTGGACTTCGGACGCGCTGCTCGCACGGCAGACCGAAACGCTGGATGCGGCGCTCTGGACGGCGCTCCGCGCGCTCGAGGAGAGCGCGTCGCTCAACGAACAGATGGCCGACCGCGCACGCACGCGCGGCAACGCGCGTCTCGCCGAGACGCTCACGGACAATGCGAAGCTCGCAATCGACGTGCCAGAGTCATTCGCGACATTCTCGTGCAGGCGAAGGTGCCACCACCGACTACCCAGACGGGCCGGCGCGATTCGCGGCCCGCGACGCCATCGCCGAGCCAGCTACGGGAGAGTAGTCCGATACCGGCCTATCAACGCCTCGGTACGCGGCCCATATTGCGTTATCGACACTTGACTGGCTCTGCTTAGAATGTCCTCACAACCGTCCGACGGTCTCGGTTCCCTCATCGATTATCTGAAACGAGGACGCGGCTTCGATTTTGCCGGTTACAAACCGGCGAGTCTCGAGCGTCGCGTCCAAAAGCGGATGCAATCGCTCGGCGTCGGCGAGTTACGCGGATTACCTCGATTACCTGGAGGTCCATCCCGAAGAATTCGAGATTCTATTCAACACGATTCTCATCAATGTCACGGCATTCTTTCGCGATACCGGGACATGGGAGTTCCTCGCGGAACAGGTCATCCCCGATTTCCTCGCGACGAGAAAGGATGGGGCGCCGGTTCGGGTCTGGAGCGCTGGCTGCGCGAGTGGGCGAAGAGGCATATACGCTCGCCATGCTCTTCGCCGAAGCGATGGGGCCCGCGATTATCGCGATCAGGTGAAGATTTACGCGACGACATCGATGAGGACGCGCTGGGACGCGCGCGGCAGGCGACCTACGATGCGAAGGATGTGGAGGGCGTTCCGCATGAGCTTCTGGCGAAGTACTTCGAGCGAGAGCGGCGGCAATTCTCGTTTCGCCAGGATCTCCGCCGGAACGTCATCTTCGGCCGTCACGATCTGATTCAGGACGCGCCATCTCGCGTGTCGATCTGCTCCTGTGTCGCAACACGCTGATGTACTTCAACGCGGAGACACAGTCGCGCATCCTCACGCGCTTTCACTTCGCGCTGAACGACGGCGGCATCCTTTTTCTCGGCCGTGCCGAACGCTGTTGACGTCACGCGAACACCTTTGCCCCGCTCGATCTTCGCCGCCGCATCTCGATCAAAGTTCCGCGCGCGAGCCTGAATCTTCGCGATCGGCTGTCTTCTCATCGCACCGAAGGCCGCCGGACGAGACGACCGATGGACATGGAGTCGCAGATGCGGCTACGGGAATCCGCGCTCGAGGCCGCGCCCGTCGGCGCAGTTCGTCGTCGATCTCACCGACGCTCGTGCTCGCCAACGAGCGCGCACGCACGACTGTTCAATCTGTCGACCGCGGATATCGGCCGCCCGATTCAGGATTTGAAAATCTCTTATCGCCCGGTCGAGATCCGATCGTCCATCGATCAGGCGTACGCGGAGCGATCCCGATTCTCATTCGCGACGTCGAGTGGCAGGCCGCCGGGCGGAGAGCGCGCTGGCTCGACATCCAGGTCGCTCCGCTCTTCGATCCGCCGGCGCCATCCTATCGGCGCCGCGATCGCTTTTGTCGACGTCACCGCAGCAAGCGGCCTTCAACGCGAGCTGGAGCACGCCAATCAGGAGCTCGAGACCGCGTACGAGGAGTTGCAATCGACGAATGAGGAGCTCGAGACGACGAACGAGGAGCTGGCAATCGACCGTCGAGGAGCTCGAGACGACGAACGAGGAGCTGCAATCGACGAACGAAGAGCTCGAAACGATGAACGAGGAGCTCCAATCGACGAACGAAGAGCTCCAGACAACGAACACCGAAGTGCGTCAGCGCAGCGACGAGCTCAATAACGTCAACGCGTTTCTCGAGAGCATTCTCACCAGCCTTGCGGCGGCGTCGCCGTCGTCGACGCCGACTTAAGGTGCTCGTCTGGAACTCGCAGGCGCATGAGCTCTGGGGACTGCGCGCGACGAAACCGTCAGTCGGCAGCTGCTGAGCCTCGATATCGGCATTCCGCTCGACCGCCTGACGCAGCCGATGCGCGAATGTCTGAGCGGATCCCGGACGTACATCGAGCTGGAGCTCGACTGCACAAACCGGCGCGGCCGGGCGATCCGCTGCCGCGTGACCTGCTCGCCTCTATTCAATGGACAGCGGTCATCCGCGGCGTCATCGTGATGATGGAAGAGCTCGACGCAAGGCAGACTGCGGACTCTGCTCGTGCGGTGCGTCCGACGCACGCGGCCGAGCCGCGTCACTGAGCCAGGGTGTCGCGATGCCGAACATGCAACCGGTCGAAGACGACAGCTTCTCGCGTCTGTTCTGGTCATCAACCTCCAGGCATTCTCCAGGCGCACTACGAGGTCGCGTATCACGCGCTCGCGGCGGCGCTGCACGCGGCGTCCGACGACGCGGATCCGACGCGCGTCCGTCACGTCCAGGATGTCGCGATCGAGCAGCGCGACTGGATCGACGAGCACCGCCCCGAGCATCGCCTCTCCTCGACGTCGGCGCGCAAGCGCGGCCAACAGAATATCTTCTGGATGCTGGAGCGCCAGGCCGCGGCGCTCGGCCAGCTCACATTGCGGAAGACGCAGCCCGCGTCGTAACCATCACGAATGTCGCGCGGCACGGAGACGTCTCCACGCCGCGCGACATTCGCGCGCGAGTCGGGCGAATCGCCTAGCGACGCGTCAACCGCACCGTGCCCACTTTCCTGTCGCCCCGCGATGCACGAATCACGATCTCGATGTCGCGGCCGAGCCGCAGCAGGATGCGAACGAGACGGTCGGTTGGAGTTCCGCGCAGCTTGCCGTTCAGCAAGAGGGAAACCTGCGGACTTGGCCTCGCCGGTCTGATCGGCAACCTGCACCTGGGACATGTCGTTCTTGTCCACGATGCTCTGAATCTCGGAGAGCAAGTCCTCCTTCCTGATGAACGGATTGCGAACACCCGGCTGCGAGCCGCGTCGTCTGCGTTTTGCTGTGGCCACCCTTGACCCCGTTGTCTGATGGTTACATGAGTGTCTTCGGAACCGCGCGGAACATTAACGAATTCTCACGATTCGGGAAGACCTAATCGTCAATCCGTTTCGGAGAACACCATTTGCATACAGCCGCTGTGGGCTCGCGGCCGGTCCGTGGTCCTCCGGCGCCGCGAAAATTGATCGCGACGACGTGACGCAGGTCTCTTTGACGTAAGGCCCGTGAGTGCCCAAGCTCCTGCCCAGACTCACCGCGAGACAGATGGAGATCCAACAACAGACGAATGGCGTGGCAACGCCGCGCGCTCGACCGACGTGGGTTACGCGGACGTTCGTCACCCGGGCTCGTGGGCCGGCTCGGAGCTTCTCGCAGGATTCTCGACGGCGTCGCCGACGGCATCGCCGCCCATGATGCCTCCGGACAACTCCTGTTCATCAATGATGCCGGCGCTCGGATGTGCGGCTACGACAGCGCGCCGGCCGCTCTCGCCGTGCCCACGGGCGATTTCTTCGAGCGTGTCGAGGTCCTCGACGTCGGCCAGGGGCTGTCGCCGAAGCCGAGCTCCCTGTG
>CAVWLJ010000001.1:0-23848 GCA_963755755.1 uncultured Actinomycetota bacterium | reverse complement strand
CAGCTCCCCCGCCGCCCCCGCTCCACCCGGCCCTTCGCGGCGATCATGCACGTCGCGGCGATCATGCATGTCGCGGCGATCATGCACTTCCCGGCGAGTGGGGGTAGGAGACCTCGCGCGGAGAAGATGCGGGGCGGGTGCGCCTGAAGGGTCGCACACCCGCCCCGCGGGTGGGATCGGGCCGACTCGCATCAGCGCCCCGATCTCCCCTCCCCCGTGACCTTCAGGCGCCGGCCAGAGCGCCTTGGGCCACGGGCCACCTCGCCTCGACGGCCCTCCCTCCGGGGCCTCGGCGGCGAGCGGCAAGCCCTCGTCAGAGGGCTGCACACCCCTGCTTCGGAGCCGGTCGCGTTCCGGATGGGTGCCTCTTCGCGGAACGTGACGTCGCCCGGTCGGGTGCGCGACCGATCATCACGCTGCTCCTTCCGCCCACCGGAAGGGTGTGCTCGCCCGGGGGCCGGCGTCGGCCTACCGTGCGCTCGACGGCCGCGCCGGCCGCCGCGCGGTCGCGACGAGGAGGTCGGGATGGGCTTGCTGGACGGGAACGGCTGGAGCGGCGGCATCTTCGTCGACGGGAAGTGGGTCGAGGGTGGCGGCGGCACGGCGCCCGTCGTCGAGCCCGCGACGGGCGAGGAGATCGGCCGCACCGGGCGCGCGACGCCCGACGACGTCCGGCGCGCCGCCACGTCGGCGACCCGCGCCCAGCGGGAGTGGGCCGCGCGGCCGCACACCGAGCGCGCGGCAGTCCTGCGCCGCGCCGGCGACCTGTGGCAGGAGCACGCCGACGAGATCAGTGGGTGGAACATCCGCGAGGTCGGCGCCATCCCCGCGATGGCCGGCTTCGCGGTGGGCGTCGCCACCCAGGAGTGCTACGAGGCCGCCGCGCTCCCTTCGCGCCCCTACGGCGAACTCGTGCCGAGCGAGCAACCGCGGCTCTCGATGGTCCGCCGCCTGCCCGCCGGCGTGGTCGGCGTCATCTCGCCGTTCAACGTGCCGATCATCCTCGGCATCCGGTCGGTCGCGCCCGCGCTCGCGCTCGGCAACGCCGTCCTGCTCAAGCCGGACCCGCGCACCACCGTCGTCGGCGGCGTCGTCCTCGCCAGGATCTTCGAGGAGGCCGGCCTGCCGCCGGGGCTGCTGCAGGTGCTGCCCGGGGGCGTGGACGTCGGCGAGGCGCTGATCACCGACCGACGAGGTCCGCGTCGTCTCCTTCACCGGCTCGAGCGCGGTGGACGCCGCATCGGCGAACTCGCCGGCCGCAACCTCAAGCGCGCCCACCTCGAACTCGGGGGCAACTCGGCGCTCGTCGTGCTCGACGACGCGGACGTGGACAAGGCCGTCACCCTCGCCGCGTTCGGCTCCTTCTTCCACCAGGGCGAGATCTGCATGACGACCGGCCGTCACCTCGTCGCCGCGCCGATCTACGACGAGTTCGTGGAGAAGCTGGCCGGCAAGGCCGCGAACCTGCCGGTCGGGGACCCGTTCCGGGAGGAGGTCGCGCTCGGCCCGATCATCGACGAGGGGCAGCGAGACAAGATCCACGGCCTCGTCGAGGCCAGCCGGGCCGGCGGCGGCCGGGTGGCCGCCGGCGGCGAGTACGACCGGCTCTTCTACCGGGCCACCGTGCTCGCCGACATGGCGCTCGACGCGCCGGCCTTCGCCGAGGAGGTGTTCGGGCCCGTGGCGCCCGTGACGCGCTTCACCAGCGAGGACGATGCGCTGAGGATCGCCGCCGAGACCTCCTACGGCCTCAGCCTCGGCATCGTCACGCCGGACGTGATGCACGGTCTCGCGCTCGCCGACAAGATCCCCAGCGGGATCGTGCACATCAACGACCAGACGGTGAACGACGAGGCCAACGCGCCGTTCGGCGGCGTCGGCGCGTCCGGGACGGGGTCGCGGTTCGGGGGCGCCGCCGCGAACGTCGAGGCGTTCACGGAGACGCAGTGGGTGACGGTGCGCCGCGACCCGCCGCCGTACCCGTTCTGACGTCGCCGCTCGCCGGCGTCTCCCTCGCCCCGCTACCGTGATCCCGCATCGTCGGGGCGCGGGAGGGACCGACGGCTGGTTGCATACGGCCCATGACCGATGTCGCGACGTCCGCGCACCCGGGCATCGGCGACTACGGCTTCCTCTCCGACGGCTCGACCGCGGCCCTCGTCTCCCGGGACGGGTCCGTCGACTGGTGGTGCGTCCCCCGATTCGACGCCCCGAGCGTCTTCGGTCGCCTCCTGGGGCCCGACGCCGGGGCCTGGACCCTGCGCCCGCGCGACGACGCGCGCACGACGCGCGGCTACGTCGAGGACACCCTCGTCCTGCGGACCGTGCACCGCACGGCATCCGGCGCGGTCGCGGTCACCGACGCCCTCGCCCTGGAGCCGGGCGCCCGCGGACACGACGTCGGCCGCGCGAGCCCGCTGACGCTGATGCGACGGGTCGAGGGACTCGACGGCACGGTGCGCATGACGACGGAACTCGCGGCCAGGCCCGAGTACGGCGCGGTCCGCCCGCACCTGCGCCGCGTCGACGACGACACCTTCGAGGCCTTCGGTGGGCCGGTGCGCCTGGTCGCCTCGGCGCCCGTCGAGTGGCGACTCGACGGATCGGTGGCGCGGGCCGAGTTCGACGTCCGGGCCGGGCGAGCGCCTGGAGCTGGTCCTGAGTACCGCGCTCGCCTTCCCGCCCGAAGGCACGGACACCGCGGCCGCGGCGAAGGCGGCGCGCGAGCGGGCCGACCTCGAGGACACGATCGAGGCGTGGCGGTCGTGGCTCGCCGACCACGTGACCTACGACGGCGAGCATCCCGACCTGCGTGCGGCGAAGTTCGCTGGTGCTGCGCGGGCTCACCTACGCCCGGTCCGGGGCGGTGATCGCCGCGGCGACGACGAGCCTGCCCGAGGGCGGGGACGGCTCGGGCGCGTGGGACTACCGCTACGCGTGGGTGCGCGACCTCTCCGTCACGGCCCGCGCGCTCTTCCTCGCCATGTGCCCGACCGAACCGCTGCACCTGCTGCAGTGGCTGACGGCGGCGGCGGGGCACCTCGACGGCCGGCACGTCCAGATCGTCTACGGCGTGGGCGGGGAGCGGGACCTCACCGAGCGCGTCGTGGACCACCTGCCCGGCTACGCCGGCGGGGACGTCCGGGTGGGCAACGACGCCTGGCGGCAGCGTCAGCTCGACGTGCTCGGCGAGGTCCTGGACGCCGCCCACCTCCTCCTCGCCGACGAGGACGCCGATGTCGACGTCGCGCTCGCCGACCTGCTGGTCGGCCTCGCCGACCGCGCGGCCGCTGCCTGGCAGGAGCCGGACGCCGGGATGTGGGAGGCCCGGGAGACCCTCCGGCACTACACGTCCTCCAAGGTCATGTGCTGGGTGGCGCTGGACCGCGCCGTGGCGCTCGGCCCCCGGCTCGGGCCCCGGGCCGACGTCGTCCGGTGGTCGCAGGCCAGGGACGCCGTCAGCGCCGTCGTGCTCGAACAGGCGTGGAGCGAGCGCCTGGGTGCGTATGCGGGCGTGCTCGGCTCGGACGAGCTGGACGCGTCGGTGCTGCTGCTGCCGCTCGTCGGGTTCCTGCCCGTCGACGACCCGCGGATGGCGGCGACGATCCAGCGGGTGGCGGCCGAGCTCGGCGAGAACGGTCTGGTCCGGCGGTGGAACGGCGACGGCGCCGCCTTCCTGCTCGCCACCTTCTGGCTCGTCGAGTGTCTGGCGATGGCCGGTGAGGACGAGCGGGCGCGGTCGCTGTTCGACCTCGCCGCCTCCCAGGCGAACGACCTCGGCCTGCTGGCCGAGGAGGCAGACCCCGCCACCCGGGCGCCACGCGGCAACGTCCCGCAGGCGTTCTCGCACGTCGGCCTGATCAACGCCGCATGGCGGCTGGCGCACCCGGAGCCGATGCGGGCGGTCGGGGCTGCCGAGCCGTCGCCGCGATCGACCGCGGCCTCGCGCTGACCGTCAGAAGCCGATCGGCAGACCCGCGTAGTTCTCGGCCAGTCCGGTCGCGCCGGCCTCGCTCGTCGCGACCCACCGCAGCTGGGCGAGCTGGAGCTGGGCGTCGAAGGGATCGCCGCCGGTGTGCAGCATCGTCGTCATCCACCAGGAGAAGTGCGTGCAGCGCCAGACCCGGCGCAACGCCGTGTCGGAGTACGCCTCGGCCAGGCCGGGATCGTTCTTGGTCAGCATCCGGCCGAGCGCCGGCGCGAGCAGCGCGACGTCCGCGACGGCGAGGTTGAGCCCCTTGGCACCGGTCGGCGGGACGATGTGCGCGGCGTCCCCGGCGAGGAAGAGCCGTCCGTACCGCATCGGCGCCCGGACGAAGCTCCGCATCGGCAGCACGCTCTTCTCCGTGATCGGGCCGGGCTGGAGATGCCAGCCGCCCTGCCCCTCCCCCAGCCGTTCGGCCAGCGCCGACCAGATCCGGTCGTCGGGCCATTCCGCCAGGTCGGTCTCGGGCGGCACCTGGAGGTAGAGCCGGCTCACGGACGCCGAGCGCATCGAGTGCAGCGCGAAGCCGTCGGGATGCCAGGCGTAGATGAGCTCGTCCGTGGAGGGCGCCACCTCAGCAAGGACGCCGAGCCACGAGTACGGGTAGGTGCGCTCCCAGGTGGTCGCCGCGGACGCCGGAACCGCGGCGCGGCTCGGCCCGAACGACCCGTCGCAGCCGACGACGATCTCGGCGTCCACCCGGCCCGGCCGGCCTTCGGCGTCCGTGAACGTGACGAACGGGTGCTCGGTGGTGAGGTCGTGCAGGTGCGTGTCGCCGATCTCGTAGCGGAACGCCTGACCCGCGGCGTCCCGGGCCTTGCCCAGGTCCTTGGTGACCTCGGTCTGGCCGTAGACGGTGACGCCGCGACCGACCAGGTCGACGAAGTCGAGGTGGTGCCGCTCGTGCGGCCACTGCAGGTGGATGCCCCGGTGCTCGAAGCCCTCCCGGTGCAACCGCTCCCCGAGCCCGACGTCGTCGAGCAGGCTCACGGTGGAGTGCTCGAGGATCCCGGCGCGGATCCGGGCCTCGACGTACGCGCGGGAGCGGGTCTCGAGGACGACGGATTCGACGCCCTCCCGCTCGAGCAGATGCGAGAGCAGAAGCCCCGCGGGGCCGGCCCCGACGACGGCGACCTGCGTCCGGATCCGATCCGCCATGCGCGCCAGTCTCGGGCGACCGGGACGGCCCCGCCAGACCCGGCTTCCGGTCACCGGAAGCGGACCGTCGTGCACCCGCCGTGCGGCGTTGCACGAGCTGTCGGGGTCGGGAGGCCTCAAAAGAGGCCGACAGCGCGTGCATGGCCCGAGAACGGGTGCACGACGTCGTGGACGCGGTGAAGGGGTCAGAGGCTCCGGCCGATGCCGGCGGCCGCGACCTGGAGAGCCGAGACCAGGCGGGCCCGGTCGCGGCCGAGCCCCGGCACGACGATGCCGAGGGCGGCGACCACCTCGCCCGGCAACGTCCGGACCGGCACGGCGACCGAGCAGGCGCCGAGGCTCATCTCCTCGCTCGTCTGCGCCCACCCCTCGCGCCGCACCCGCCGCAGCTGCTCCTCGAGCCGACCCGGCTGCGTGATCGTGTACGGCGTCACCCGGACGAGGTCCCCGAGCACCGCGGTGCGGACGTCCTCCGGGGCGTGCGCGAGCAGCACCTTGCCCACACCCGTCGCGTGCAACGGGAGACGCGACCCCACCTGGCTCACCACGGGCACCGACGCCGACCCCGCGAGCCGGTCCAGGTAGAGCGCGCGGTCGCCGTCCCGGACGGCGAGGTGCACGGTCGCCAGGGTCGCCGCGTAGATGTCGTGGAGGAACGGCGACGCGACGTCCCTCAGCCCGGACTGCACGGGGGCGAGCAGGCCGAGGTCCCAGAGCCTCCGCCCGACGACGTACTCCCCGCGCGGACGCCGCTCGAGGAACCCTCCGGCGACGAGCTCGGCGACGAGGCGATGCGTCGTGGTCAGCGGCAGCGCCGCACGGCGCGCGAGGTCGCTCAGCGCGAGCGCGCGATGGTCGGCGTCGAAGGCGCCGAGCAGGGCCACGACGCGCGACGCGACGGAGGGACCAGCCACCCCGCCTCCTTCCGCTGACCGGAAGGCCACTCTCGCACGTCACGGAGCCGCCGCCTACGGTCGGCGTCATGACCGCCGTGGAGCCGAGGCCCGCGCCCGCGCCGCCGTCGTCCGACGCCGCGGCGAGCAGCCAGAGCGCGATCAGCGCCGAGATCGCCGACATCGCGCGGAACTACGAGCGCGAGCGAGCCAGCGCCGGTGACCGCACCCGGACCCTGCTCGACTACCCGCCCTACCGCAGCAGCCTGCTCCGGCATCCGCTGCACGAGGCCGTGCTCGTCGACCCGGAGGGCGCCGAACTCGTCGCGCCGGTCTTCGGCCGGCGGGACGTCGACCCGTTCGAGGCCGATCTCACGATCCAGCACCTCGGGCCGCCGATCGGCGAGCGCGTCGTCGTCACGGGGCGGGTCACCGACGCCGACGGCCGGCCCGTGCGGCACCAGCTGGTCGAGATCTGGCAGGCGAACGCGGCGGGCCGGTACATCCACCAGCGCGACCAGCACCCGGCGCCGCTCGACCCGAACTTCACCGGCGTCGGGCGGTGCCTGACGGACGCCGACGGCGTCTACCGCTTCACGACGATCAAGCCGGGACCCTACCCGTGGCGCAACCACCGCAACGCCTGGCGCCCGGCGCACATCCACTTCTCGCTCTTCGGCACCGAGTTCACCGAGCGGCTCGTCACGCAGATGTACTTCCCCGGGGATCCGCTGTTCCCGCTCGACCCGATCTACCAGTCGATCCCCGACCCGGCCGCCCGTGAGCGGCTGGTCGCCCGCTACGACCACGAGGTCACCCAGCCCGAGGAGTGCACCGGGTACCGCTGGGACGTGGTCCTCACCGGCAGCCACCGGACGCCGGTCGAGCCGGAGGAGGACGAGCGGTGAGCGTGCCGACGCCCGGCCAGACGGTGGGGCCCTTCTTCGGCTTCGCGCTGCCCTACCCCGGGGACTCCCAGCTCGTGCCGCCCGGCCGCGCGGACGCCGTCCGGCTGTTCGGGCGCGTGCTCGACGGGCACGGCGCGCCGGTGCCCGACGCCCTGCTGGAGATCCGGCAGGCCGGTCCCGACGGTCGCGTCCCGGCCGGCCCCGGCTCGTTGCGCCGGGACGGCTGGACGTTCACCGGCTGGGGCCGGGCCGGGACGGACGACGAGGGCCTGTGGACGTTCACCACGCTGCGCCCCGCCGCGCCCGGCGGCGACGCCGCGTTCTTCGCCGTCGTCCTGGTCGCCCGCGGACTGACCGACCGGCTCTTCACCCGGATCTATCTCCCGGACGACCCGGGCGCGCTGGACCGCGACCCGCTGCTCGCCACACTCCCCCCGGACCGGCGGGCCACCCTGGTGGCACGCCCGGAGGACGGCGGCTTCCGGTTCGACGTCGTGCTGCAGGGCGACGGCGAGACCGTCTTCCTCACCTATCCCCGCGTCCCGTCCCGCTGAACGCCGGGTCGGGACCGCGAGCACGCCATGATGACGCGGTGACCGCGCTGCTCTGGCCCGGCGACCACCGGGCAGGGGACCTGCTGGGCGACGCCGCCGTCCTCGTCGCGATGGCGGACGTCGAGGAGGCGTGGCTCGAGGCACTCGTCGCCGTCGGCATCGCGCCCGGCACGGCGGGCGGCGTCCGGCTCGCCGAGCTCGTCGCGGACGAGGACGCCGCCCGGGTCGCCGCGGACGCCGAGGGCACGGGCACGCCGGTCGTGCCACTGCTCGCGCTGCTCCGCAGACGTCTGGCGGGGCCGCAGCCCGACGCGGCGCGCTGGCTGCACCGCGGGCTGACGAGCCAGGACGTGCTCGACACCGCCCTGGTCCTCGCGCTGCGCGACGCCGCCGAACGCGTCCGCGAGGAGCTGCGCGCGCAGGTCGAGGCGCTGATCGGCCTCGTCCGGTGGCACCGGGCCACGCCGATGGTGGGCCGCACGCTCACCCAGCACGCTGTGCCGATCACCCTCGGCCTCAAGGCGGCGGCCTGGCTGACCGCCGTACTGGACGCCGCGGACGCCGTCGACGCACTCCGGTGGCCGGTCCAGCTCGGCGGAGCTGCCGGCACCCTCGCCGCACCCGTGGAGCTCGCGGTCCGGAGCGGCGCCGGCGAGCCCGTGGTCGCGGCGCTCGACCTCGTCCGGCATGCCGCGTCGGCGCTCGGCCTGGACGCCGTTCCCGCGTGGCACACGGCGCGCGCCCCTCTGGTCCGCGTCGCCGACGCACTCGTCGCGTGCACCGATGCGTACGGGCGGATCGCGGCCGACGTCCTGGTCCTCTCCCGGCCGGAGATCAGGGAGCTGCGCGAACCCGCGACGGCCAGGCGGGGCGGGTCGTCGACGATGCCGCACAAGGCCAACCCGGTGCTCGCGACGCTGATCCGCCGCGCCGCGCTCAGTGCGCCGGTGCTCGCGGCGCAGCTGCACCTCAGCGCCGCCGAGGCGGTCGACGAGCGTTCCCCCGGGCCCTGGCACGCGGAGTGGCCGGCGCTGCAGCTGCTGGGCCGGCGCACCGTGGTCGCAGCGTCCCAGGCCACCGAGCTGCTCGCGGGCCTGCACGTGAGCAGCGCCCGGATGCGCGCGACCCTGGACGCCGCGGCGGGCGACGCCCTCGCCGAGCGCGATGCACTCGACGAGCTGTTGCCCCGGGGCCCCTCCCCGGATGGCGACCCCGCCTCGTACCTCGGTGCGACGGACGCCCTGGTCGATGCCGTGCTTGCCCGCGCCGACATGCTCCTGCAGCGGGAAGGACAGCTGTGATCCCTGCGCTCGACGTCGTCGACCTGACGCCGCCGGACCCGGCACTCCCCCTGCTCGTCGTAGGCCCCTCGCTGGGAACGTCGGTGGAGTCGTTGTGGTCGGCCTGCGCCGTCGCGCTCGCCGGCCGGTTCCACGTCGTGGGCTGGGACCTGCCCGGGCACGGACGCAGCGCACCGGCCGCCGGGCCGTTCACCGTCGCGGACCTCGCGGACGCCGTCTGGGCCGGCGTCCGGACCGTGCTCGCGAGCCGGGGCGACCCCGACGCGACCGTGCGCTACGCCGGGGACTCCCTGGGCGGCGCGGTCGGCCTGCAGCTGCTGCTCGACCGCCCGGGCTGGCGGTTCGACCAGGCGTTCCTGCTCAGCACCGGGGCGATGATCGGCACGGAGCAGGCGTGGCGCGAACGGGCCGCCCAGGTGCGGGCGTCGGGCACCTCGTCGCTCGTCGAGGCGACGCCGGCGCGCTGGTTCGGCCCCGGGTTCGCCGCGCGCCGGCCGGAGGTCGCCCGGCCGCTGCTCGACGCGCTCGCGGCCGCGGACGACGCCAGCTACGCCTGGGCCTGCGAGGCGCTGGCCGACTTCGACGTCCGCCGGCTGCTGCCCCGCATCGGCGTCGCCGTGACCGCGGTGGCGGGGATCCACGACGTCGTGACCCCCGTCGCGGACCTCGAGGGCATCGCCACCGGCGTCCCCGCCGGCCGCCTGGTTGTGCTGGACGTCGGTCACCTGGCCCCGGCCGAGGCGCCGGACGAGGTCGCCGCGCTGCTGACCGGCGGGTCCGAGCCGCCCGACGCCTACGCGGCGGGGCTCGCCGTCCGCCGCGCGGTGCTGGGCGAGGAGCACGTGGACCGGTCGCTCGCCCGCGCCACGGAGGTGACCCGCGAGTTCCAGGAGTTCATCACCCGCTACGTCTGGGGCACGATCTGGACCCGCCCCGGCCTGGACCGGCGGCAGCGTTCCCTGATCACGTTGACCGCGCTGGTCGCGCTCGGGCACGACGAGGAGCTCGCGCTGCACCTGCGGGGCGCCCGCCGGAACGGCCTGTCGCTGGAGGAGATCCGCGAGGTGCTGCTCCAGACGGCGATCTACTGCGGCGTCCCGGCGGCGAACTCGGCGTTCCGCGTCGCGGACCAGGTGTTCGCCGAGGAGTGAGCCCGGGCTATGGCCTGGCGTAGCCGAGCAGCCAGGCACCGCCGAGCGCGAGGCACCCGACCGCCACGAGGACCCCGAGCGAGGCCCAGATCACCCGCGGTATCACGCCCGTGTAGGTCCGGAGCGTCCCGTAGTCGCTGCCGTACCTGAAGTGCTCGAAGGCGTTCACGACGCCTCCTACGAGCAGGATCCAGATCCACGTGCACGCCACGATCGTCTGGGCGGCCGGTGACGCGTAGGTCACGGTGAGATAGAGGAGCACGCCCGTGCCCAGCACCATCAGGAACCCGAAGACGTTGCGAACCACGAGAAGTAGCAGCCCGAGCAGCAACAGGTAGACCCAGAGGACGGCCGTGGCCGACCCTCGGACGAGGAGCGCGGCGCCGAGCAGCCCGAAGAGCGGCGGACCGTAATAGCCGGCCATCAGCGGAATGAGTGTGACGCCCTCGCGGTCCCGTCTCTTCGTCTCGCCGGTGAGATCGTCCTCCAGCGTCACGCTCCGCACGGCGCCCCCGACGAGCATGATCGCTGCAGCGTGGGCACCCTCGTGAGCCATCGTCGGGACGTGGCCGACCAGCTCCCACATCCCCAGGACGAGCACGATCGTCACGCCCAGCGCCGCAAGCGCGACCTCGCGCGACAGTGGCACCGCGGGCGCGACCTCAGGCCGGAGCGCGGCCGCGAGCAGGACGTGGACCACCCGTTCCCTCCTGTCGTGCGGCGGCACGACGAGGGTGGGATACGCGGTTGCGCCTGTAAAGCCGCCGGGCCGCTCAGCTCACGTGCACCTTCGGGCGGTGCTCCGGCACCTGCTCGGCCTCACGCAGCACCTCGCGCGTCACCGGAGCGTTCTCGCCCGCGCCGACGAAGAGGAACCGCAGGAGGTTGGTCACGGGGTTCCCCTCGGTCCAGGTGAAGTAGACGTGCGGCACCTGCCCGGTGCGGTCGCGCACGGCGAGCAGAACCTCGGCGATCGTGTTCGCGACGACGGAGCCGCGCACCGTGAGGATCCGGTGGCCGAACCGCTCCTCCCCGCGCACCTCCAGCGCGGTCTCGAAGTCGGACGCGTCGACCACCGTCACCTCGACGAACACCAGCGGCGCCCACTTGGGGATGTCGTTGTCGCGCCGCACCTGGGCCACCTTGTCGCGGTAGGCGTCGGCGTCGCAGTCCGTCGGGTCGTGCGCCACCACGCGCACCGTGCCGCACCGCGCGGCGCCGGCCAGGTACTGCTCGGCGGCCTCGTCGAAGGTGATGCCGGCACCGCGCAGCTCGAACGCCCGGCGCCCACGCGAGACGAACGAGACGACGACGATCGCGAGGATGAACAGGCCACCGATGCGCAGCCCGTCCGGCCGCTCCAGGACGTTCGCCACCGTCGTGTACGCGAACACCGCCGAGACCAGCGCGAACAGCACGGCCGCGCGGCGCCGCCGAGCCCGGCGGGCGGAGAGCGTGACTGCCACGGACGCGGAGGTCATGACCACGAGGACGCCGGTGGCGTAGGCGCCGCCCTGCGCGTCGACGCCGGCCCGGAACCAGACCGTCACGGCGAACGCGATCCCCGTGAACACGAACACGAGCGGCCGCACCGCGCGGGCCCAGCGCGGCGCCATCCCGTAGCGGGGCAGGTAGCGCGGCACGAGGTTGAGGAGCCCCGCCATGGCGGACGCTCCCGCGAACCACAGGATGGCGATGGTGCTGATGTCGTAGACGGTGCCGAACCCGTTGCCGAGGTACTCGTGCGCCAGGTAGGCCAGGGCCCGTCCGTTCGCGGGACCGCCGACCTGGAAGGCGGCCGGCGGGATGAGCAGCGTGGTGACGAGGCTGGAGAGCACGAGCGCGACGCTCATGATGATCGCGGCCGTGGCCAGGAGCTTGTGCGCACCCGCGATCCGCGCGAAGGGCCGGCGCTCGGTGTCGTTGGGCGCCCCCTGGATCTGCGGCATCACGGCGACGCCGGTCTCGAACCCGGAGATGCCCAACGCCAGCTTGGGGAACACGAGCAGCGCCACCCCGACCACGGCGAACCAGCTGGGATGCTCCGTGGTCAGCAGCCGGGTCCAGGCGGAGAACACCGCCGGGTGCATCGCGACCTGGGCCAGCCCGACCGCCACGACGACTGCGTTGAGCGCCAGGTAGGCCGCGACGAGCACGACGGCCAAGGTGATGGCCTCACGGAAGCCCCTCAGGAAGATGGCGCCGAGGAACGCGAGCAGCACGAGCGTGACCGCGACCGCCTGGCCGTCGAGCCACCCGGGCGCGTAGGGGTTCTCGATGAGGTGGGCGCTCGCGTCGGCGGCCGAGAGCGTCATCGTGATCGTGAAGTCGGTGGCCGCGAAGCCGAGCAGGACCAGGACGAAGAGCTTGCCGCCCCACCAGGGCAGCACACGCTCCAGCATGGAGATCGAGCCCTCGCCGTGCGGGCTCTCGCGCGCCACCCGCCGGTACACCGGCAGCGCCCCGAACAAGGTCAGCGCGACGACCACGAGGGTCGCGACCGGCGCCACCGCGCCCGCGGCCAGGGCCGCGATCCCGGGCTGGTAGCCCAGGGTCGAGAAGTAGTCGACGCCGGTGAGGCACATGACCTGCCACCAGGGCCGGCGGTGCTCGGGGCGCCCGGTGGCGTGCGGACCGGGGTGGTCGGCGGCCTGCTCCGCGAGTCCCTCGAGCATCCAGCTGCGCAGCCGCCTGCGGTGCTCGGCGGCGGTCCGGCCTTCGGGCACCGGGGCCGGGGCGGGGACGGACCCGCGGCGGGCACGGGTCGCACCGGTCGCCGTCGCGGCGGACGCCGACCTCTCGATGGTCACGGACATTCTCCTCGCGCGCGGCACAGGCCGACGGTCGTCGGCGTCCGGCGACTCGAGGCCGCCGGTTCCAGGACAGCGCGCGGCAGCGACCGGCTCATCCGGCCTTCACACCCTCTTCACGGAGACCTCCGTCCTCGATACGGGATCTCTACGACTGTGACCCGCGTCACGGCTGGAAGCGGTAGCCCATCCCCGGTTCCGTGATGAGGTGCTGCGGGCGGGCGGGGTCGTCCTCGAGCTTGCGCCGCAGGTTCTTCATGTACTGACGCAGGTAGTGCGTCTCCTCGATATAGGTCGGCCCCCACACCTGCTGCAGCAGCTGACGCTGGCTCACGAGACGCCCCGGGTTGCGGAGCAGGATGTCGAGGAGTTGCCACTCGGTCGGCGTGAGGTGGGTGGCGTCGCCGTCGTCCCTGGCGACCGTGCGGTCGACGAGGTCGACGGTCCACTGCCCGACCCGGACCGGCTCGCTGATCTCGTGCGGGCCCAGGCGCCGGGTGACGGCACGGATCCGGGCCAGCAGCTCCTCCACGTTGAACGGCTTCGTCACGTAGTCGTCGGCGCCCGCGTCGAGCGCGTCGACCTTGGCCGAGCTGTTCAGCCGGCCGGAGAGGACGACGATCGGCACCGGCGACCACGTCCGCAGGGAGCGGACGACCTCGACGCCGTCCATGTCGGGCAGCCCGAGGTCGAGCACGACGAGGTCGGGGTGGTCGTCGACGGCCGCGCGCAGGGCGTCGGCCCCGGTGGACGCGGTCGAGACCCGGTACTGCCGCGCGAGCAGGTTGATCCGCAGGGCCCGCAGGATCTGCGGTTCGTCGTCGACCACCAGCACCCGCGTCACCGGGACGCCTCGCGTGCGGGGGCCGGTGCACGGTGGGCGCCGCTGCCGCCGGCGTCCGGTGACGCTGCCTGGGGAAGGCTGATGACCATGGTGAGTCCACCTCCGGGTGTGGCCTCGGGGACGAGGGTGCCGGCCATGGCCTCGACGAGACCGCGGGAGAGCGCGAGCCCGAGGCCCACCCCCGAACCTGCGTCGTGATCGCCGAGCCGCTGGAACGGCAGGAAGATCCGGTCCCAGTCCTCGCGGGGCACGCCCGGACCGGTGTCCACGACGCGCAGCTCCACGCGACCGTCCCGGCTGTCCGCCGTGACCAGCGGCGGCCCGGCGGGAGCGCCGTGCCGCAGTGAGTTCGCGACGAGGTTGGCGACGGCCCGCTCGAGCAGCGCCGGGTCGGCGAGGACGTCGGGGAGGTCGTCCGGGACGTCGATGGCCACCTCGCGGGCGGGCGGCCCGACGGTGTCCACCGCGGCGGCCACGACGTCGGCCACGTCGATGGGCTGCAGCGCCAGGGCGAGCGCGCCGGCCTGGAGCCGGCTCATGTCGAGGAGGTTCTCGACGAGGGCGCGCAGCCGGTCGAGCGACTCCTCCGCCGTCGCGAGGAGTTCCGCGCGGTCCTCGGCGGTGAACGGGACGTCGCTGCGCAGGCTGCTCACCGCGGCCGTCGCCGACGCGAGCGGCGTCCGCAGGTCATGGCTGACCGCGTTGAGCAGTGCCGTCCGCAACCGGTCGACCTCGGCGAGCGCGGCCGCCCGGGCAGCCTGCTCGGCGAGTCGCTCCTGCCGCAGGGCGACGGCCGCCTGTGCCGCGAACGCCTCGACGACGCGGCGGTCGTCGGCGTCCAGGGCGTGCCCGCGCAGCACGAGGGTCATGGTGTCGTCCACGCGCACCTGGGCATCGCCGTCCCCCGGCGAGCCCGCGGCGGAGCGGCCCACGGAGGCGGTGGGGCGCCACTCGTCGCCGTCGGGACCGCGCACCACTTCCAGGAGGGTGACGTCGTCGAACCCGAAGGTCTCGCGCAGTTGCTGGAGCAGCGCGTGCAGGGGCCGGTGCCCGCGCAGCACGCTGCCGGCGAGCGTCGACAGGGTCGCGGCCTCGGCGCGGGCTCGCGAGGCCTCCCGGGTCCGCCGCGCCGCGAGGTCGACGACGCTGCTCACGGCGACGGCCACCAGGAGGAACGCCAGCAGCGCGAAGACGTTCTCGCGCGAGGCGATGGTGAACCGGTGCAGCGGCTGCGTGAACCAGTAGTTGAGCAGGAAGAACGCGACGACGGCCGCGCACAGGGCAGGCGCGAACCCGCCGACCAGCGCCACGGCGACGACCGTGACGAGGAAGGCGAGGATGTCGGTCGGCAGCGAGATGTGCTCCTGGACCGCCAGCAGCAGCACGGTGAGCAGCGGCAGCCCGACGACGGCGAGGGCGAACCCCGCCCCGCGGCGCCGGGCGGAGAGGCCGCGCTCCCCCGGCCGGGCAGGAGTCGAGGAGCCCCGCTGGGGCACCTCCTGGTGCGGTACCAGGTGGACGTCGAGCGCACCCGCCGCCGCGGCCGTCGTCGTGCCGACACCCGGCGCGAGCAGCTGGGCGAAACGGCCGCGTCTGCTGGTCCCGAGCACGAGCTGGGTCGCGGCGGTCTTCCGCGCGAACTCCAGCAGCGCGCGGGGCACGTCGGTCCCGACGACGAGGTGGTAGGTGCCGCCGAGCTCCTCGACCAGTGACCGCTGCCGGGCCAGGTCGGCGGGGTCGCCGGCGGTCAGCCCGCGGCCGAGCGCCACGTGCACGGCGAGGAGGTCGCCGCCGCCCGCGCCGGACGCGATCCGGGCGGCTCGCCGCACGAGGTCGTCGCCCTCCGGGCCGCCCGCGAGGGCGACGACCACGCGTTCGGCGCCGCCCGCGGCCTGCGTCCCGGTGGTCATGGGTCCCAGGCTGACACGCCGCCGGTCGTCGTCAGCGAACCTCCCGGAGGTCGGTCGCTGCGGCTTCCACCGTCCGGCGGGGGTTGGGCAGAGGCGCCCGGGGGCGGGCGGGGACCGGCGGCGTCCGGTTCGGGTGGTTCTGGAGAGCGAGCCGCAGGGCGCCGGCCCCCAGGCCGAGGAGGGCGCCGCCGGCGAGCACCGCGAGCCGCACGAGGTCGGGGTCCCCGTGCCAGGCGAGGTCGCCCTGGTGGTCCACGACGAACCCGTCGAAGAGCAGGAAGGCCACGCCGACGGTGACCGCCGCGGCGCGCAGGTCGACCACGGACGCCGAGAACGCCAGCAGGCCGAGCGCGAGCACGGCGAGCCGGGCGTTCACGCCCGCGGCGTCCAGGTGCGGCGGAGCCGCGCAACAGACGACCACGACCAGCGCGCCGACCGTGGTGCTGATCCCCGTCGGGGTCTCCGGCGTCCTCATGCCAGGAGGAAACGCCGAGGACGTGCCCGGGAGAAGCGGTCATCACGCCGCCGCTACGCCCTACGGCCGGATCAGAACGGGATATCTACGCGATGGTCACGCCGGAGCTGCCGCGGTGCTGTCGCGGGCGACCAGCTCGGTCGGCAGCAGCACGGCTCTCCCCGGACTGGAGGCACCAGGGCCGCCGGATCGGGTCCGTTCGATCAGCTCGACCAGGGCGGCGGCGGCGGCGTGGCCCTTGGCGTTGACGTCCTGCCGCACGGTGGTCAGCGCCGGGCGCACGCCGGCGGGCGAGCGGGCTGTCGTCGTAGCCCACGATCGAGACGTCGCCGGGGACGCGCAGACCGAGTTCCTCGGCGGCGCGCAGCACGCCCAGCGCGAGCACGTCGGACTGGCAGAGGACCGCGGTCGGGCGCTCCCCGGGAGCGGCGGCGAGCAGGGTGAGACCGGCGCGGTGCGCCGCGTCCTCGTCGCTGTCGTGCTGGGTGTGCACGACGGGCCGGATCCCGGCGGGCCCGAGGACGTCGAGGTAACCGGCCAGTCGCTCGCCGGCGATGAACTGCCCGGCGACGGCGTGGACGCCCGGCTCCGCCGCGATCCCTTCGGGTCCGTTGCCGAACGCGACCACGGCGACGCGGCGGTGCCCGAGCTCGACCAGGTGCCTGGCCGCCTGACGGCCGCCCTCCCGGTCGTCGACGTTGACGCTGGGCACACCGGGCACCGGCTGCTGGTCGACGGTCACCAGCGGCAGCCCGCGCTTGAACAGCCAGTCCGCCGCCGTCGTGTCGGGGTCGCACGCGTAGACGATCGCCCCGTCCAGGGCGGCGTCGCGGGCGGGCACGATGTCGCCCCGGGCCGTGGTGGAGATCAGGGTCAGCGCCAGGCCGGTCGGGTCGAGGCCGTCGGTGACGGCGCCGAGGAATCCGATCGCGACGTCGTCGGTGAAGGCGTACCGCAGGGACGCGGTGAGCAGGACGCCGACGGCCCCGGTCGTGCCGCGTGCGAGGGCGCGGGCGGCAGGATCGGGGCCGACGTAGCCCAGCTCTCGGGCGGCGTCGAGGATCTTGAGCCGCAGGCCGTCCGAGAGCTGGTCGGGGCGGGAGAACGCGTTCGACACGGTCATCCTGCTGACGCCGACGTGGTCGGCGATCGTCTGCAGCGTCACGCGCGCCATGGGGTCAGGGTAGGTGCGGGCGAAGGTTCAGCAGCCGGCCGGCGCGGCCTCGCGCGGGGCGACCCGGTCGGCGGTGGTGCGCAGGGCGACGGCGAGCCGTCGCCGGGTCGGTCCGGCGAAGGGGCGCCGCTCGATCGGCGCGACGACGGGGTCGCCGGCGCGGGCGCCGACGAGCTGCTCGGCGACGGCGGACCGCCCGACGAGGAGGACGAGGATCTCCATGACGATCACTCCTTGCAGGTTGCCTTTCGTTCTGTACCGGTACAGTAAGCCGCCTTTCTGTACCGGTCAAGAAGCGATGGTCCTCCGACTCTCAGAGACGAGCCGGAGCGGCGTCTCCCGGAGGACGGCGCGCAGGAACGGCTCCCCGAGCCCGGGGGCCTCGGCCCAGCGCCCGATCGCCTCGACCTGCTCCGCGTACGCGTACGGGATGTTCGGGAAGTCGCTGCCGAGCACGACCCGGTCGGCGACGCCGGCCAGCCGTGCCGGCCAGTCGGCGGGCAGTGGCGCGAAGGCCTCCGCGAACGCGGTGCCGACCATGGTCGTGTCGAGATGCACGCGCGGATAGCGGGCCACGAGGTCGAGCGCCGCGGCGTAGTCGGGCATCCCGGCGTGGGCGAGCACCGCCACCAGGCCCGGGTGCCGGCGCAGCACCTGCTCGAAGACGGCGATGCCGGTGTGCGGACCGGGCACGGGACCGTCGCCGCAGTGCACCACGACGGGCACCCCGGCGTCCGCCAGCAGCCCCCAGGCCGGGTCGAGCAGCGGGTCGCGCGGGTCGAACCCGCCCACCTGGACGTGCACCTTGACGACCCGCGCGCCGGCCTCGACCGCCCGCGTGAGATAGACCTGCACGTCGGGATCCGGGTAGAAGGTGGCGGTCCGGAGCGCGCCGGGGGTACGGGCGGCGAACTCGCCGATCCAGTCGTTGAGCCACGCCGCCATGCCCGGTCGGTGCGGGTACACCAGCGGGGCGAAGGTGGCGACGCCGAGACGGCGCAGCACGCCGATGCGCTCTTCCTCGGGCAGCCGGTAGTGGATCGGCCAGTCCATGCCGTAGTGCCGCCCCGCGTCGTCGAAGAACGCCCAGACCTTGCGCAGCACCCGCTCCGGCAGGAAGTGCGTGTGCAGGTCGACCAGCCCTTCGGGGACCACCTCGCGGACCCAGGCCGGTAGCTCGTCGCCGGTCATGCCGGGATTCCATCACCGGCCGCGCGGGGTGCCGGCGTCGGGTTTGCCGATCTTCGGCGCGGGCAGGGCCACGCCCATCGAGTGAGCGCCGTCAGATATCGGCACCGTCGGATGGGGAGCCATGAAGAACGTGACGAAGGGAGCGGTCGCCGTCGCGGCGTTCGCCACCGCCCAGAAGGCCGCGCAGAAGGTGGCCCAGCGGGTGCGCGCCGGTGACGAGGGCCCGAGCCGCGGGGACGGCAAGGACCGGTGGCACGGCGCCACCGTGAACCTCCCTCCCGAGCAGGTCTCGGCCGACGGCGCCGCGCCACCGCCGCTGCGGGACATGGGCGGCATCGAGGTGCGCATGCAGCAGGCGCCCGACGGCAAGGGCACCGAGATCTACGTGCGTTCGACCGGCGCCGACGTCAGCGACGCCCGCAAGGCCCTGCGCGAGGCGAAGTCGCTGCTGGAGGCCGGTGAGGTGCTGCTGCCCGACCGTCCGACGACGACGCAGCCGACGCCGCTGAACAAGCCGATCCGGACGGCGACCGCGCACGGACGTGAGGAGGGTCGGCTGTGAAGGCCGCGACGTGGGAAGGCGTGAACGAGGTCGGCGTCCGCGAGGTGCCGGACCCGCAGATCCGCAACTCCGGCGACATCATCGTCAAGGTCGCGCGCACGGTGACGTGCGGCAGCGACCTGCACCTCATCGGCGGCTACATCCCCTTCATGGAGAAGGGCGACGTGCTCGGTCACGAGTTCGTCGGTGAGGTCGTCGAGGTCGGGCCCGGGGTGACGAAGCACCAGGTGGGCGAGCGGGTCGTCGTCAGCTCGTTCATCGGCTGCGGCAAGTGCTGGTACTGCCAGCAGGAGCTCTACTCCTGCTGCGACAACACCAACACCAACCCGGCGATCCTCGAGGACCTCTGGGGCTTCGCCCCGGGCGGCTGCTTCGGGTACTCGCACGCGCTCGGCGGCAACGCGGGCAGCCACGCGCAGTACATCCGCGTCCCGTTCGCGGACGTCGGCGCGTTCCGGATCCCGGACGAGGTCAGCTACGAGCGCGCGCTCTTCGCCTCGGACTCCGTCTCGACCGGCTGGACCGGCGCCGACCTCGGCGGCGTCACGGGCGGGGACGTCGTCGCCGTCTGGGGTGCGGGCGCGGTCGGCCAGATGGCGGCGCGGGCCGCCACGCTGCTCGGCGCGGAGAAGGTCGTCGTCATCGACCGGCTGGAGAACCGGCTCGCGATGACGGAGAAGCACGTCGGCGTCGACGTCCTCAACTACGAGAAGGTCAACATCGGCGACGCGCTGCTGGAGTACACCGGCGGCCGCGGCCCCGACGTGTGCATCGAGGCCGTCGGCATGGAGGCGCACACCAACGGCCCGCAGCACGTGTACGACCAGGTCAAGCAGCAGCTGCGGCTGCAGACCGACCGGCCGATCGCGGTCCGCGAGGCGATCTACAACGCCCGCAAGGGCGGCAGCGTCTTCGTGCTCGGCGTCTTCGCGGGCTTCGTCGACAAGTTCCCGCTCGGCGCGTTGATGAACAAGGGCCTGACCGTGCGCGGCGCGCAGATGCACGGCCCCGCGCTACCTGCCCATGATCATGGAGCGGATGGCCCGCGGCGAGATCGTCACCGAGCACCTGGCGACGCACGTGATGCCGCTCGACGAGGCGCCGCACGGCTACGACATCTTCAAGAACAAGGAGGACAACTGCGTGCGCGCAGTCTTCCTCCCCAACGGCTGACCCCCTCTCCGCCGCTGATCATGCACTTCGCGGCGATCATGCACTTCCGGGAAGTGCATGATCGCCGCGAATTGCATGATCAGCGCGGGGGTGGTGGACGACGTTGCGCAGCTCGCGGCCGGCGGCGAAGCGCTCGAGCTGGTCCTTGAGCAGGGCCCGCGCCCGCGGCGGGAAGGCGCTGGTGTCGCCGCCGACGTGCGGGCTGAGCAGCAGGTTGGGGGCGCGCCAGAGCGGGTGGTCGGGCGGCAGCGGCTCCGGGTCGGTGACGTCGAGCCCGGCCCGGAGCCTGCCCGACTCGAGCTCGGCGACGAGCGCGTCGGTGACGACGACCGGTCCGCGGCTGACGTTGACGAGCAGGGCGCCGTCCGGCATCGCCGCGAGGAAGCCGGCGTCGACCAGGCCGCGGGTCGCGTCGGAGAGCGGCGTGGCGAGGACGACGACGTCGTGGTCCGGCAGCAGCGCGGGCAGCTCCTCGACCCCGTGGACGTGGCCGTGCTCGTCGTCCCGGGCCCGGGTACCGACTCGTGTGATCGACACCTCGAACGGCCTGAGCCGGGAGATGATCGCGGAACCGATCCCGCCGACGCCGAGGACGAGCACCCGGCGGTCGGCCAGCGCCGGCCGCGTCCCGTTGACCCACGCCCCACGCTCGGCGGCCCGCACGAAGTCGGGGAAACCACGCAGCGCGCCGATGGCGAGCCCGACGGCGAGCTCGGCGGTCGAGGCGTCGTGGACGCCGGTGGCGGTGGCGAGCGTGACGCCGTCCGGCACGTGCGGCAGCACGTTCTCGTACCCCGCGCTCAGGGTCTGCACGACGCGCAGCGACGGCACCTCGGCGAGGCGCGGCAGCACGGCGCTCGCGCCCATGTAGGGCAGGACGACGAACACGGGCTCCAGCGCGGTCGGCGCCGTCATGTCCCAGAGATGGACGTCGACCGGCTCCTCCCCCGCGGACCAGAGCCCGAGCCAGCGCTCGTCGGGAACCGTGACGACAGGCGAGTTCACCGACGCACTCCTACCACGACGGCAGCGGTCCCGAACTGTTCAGCGCTGAGCGCGCCGCTCGCTCGGTCAGCGGGTCGACGCCCGTCGACCTCGACGATCCGTCGTCCCAGCCGATCCGTCGCACCGAGCGCCACGGCACGTACCCCAGGTCCCGGTTGAGCAGCCGGACGACGGCGCGCACGAGCCACGGGCCCAGGCACCTGCGCGCCGGTCGTAGCCGAGCATCGACCCCTGGGCACGCGGCCCCACGACCAGCCCCTCGACGACGTAGCCCTGCAGCCCGGGGCCGCCCGCCAGCCGCACCTCGGTGACGAACCCGGCCGACCGCCGTCCCGGCAGCACCACGCGGGAACCCGAGCAGCGCGCTCGATGCCGGTGCCGCGCGCCCGCGGCGATCGTCCTTCACCCGGCATGGTCGGCTCCCGGGATGCGGTCGATGACGTACCGCCGGACCCACGCTCGAGCCCGTTCGGCGGCAGCTCGCGACGGTGGCGGCGAGGTGGACCGCGCTGTCCGTACCGGTGACGAGCGCCGCGTCGATGCGGCCGGGCCGCGGGTCCTCCTCCGGCCGCAGCCGGCGCCAGATCGCCGTCGTCCAGCGGCCGAGCCGGCCGCCGATGCCGCGGCCCGAGGGCGCCGGGGCCGGAGAGCAGCGCGGCGACGGCCAGCCGGCCGTCGGCGCGGACGACGAGCTCGATGTCGTCCACGTTCGCGACCGGAAGCCCGTCGCGGTCGACGATCTGCCGGTCGAGCAGGTGCAGCTCGGCGTCGTACTGCGCGGCGGAACCCGGCTGGCCGCTCGTCGGTGCCATCACTGGCCTCCCCGGGTGAGGATCATGAGCGGGATCGCCGCCGACGCGCACGACGAGGATCACGACGAAGAACACGCTGCCGAGCAGCGTTCGCGAACCGCCCGTTCGTCGCGCTCGCCCATGTAGTCGGGATCGTTGGCGATGACGAGGATCGGCAGGTACGTCAGCGGCAGGGCGAGCGCGGAGAACACCACCGAGTACTCGGTGACCGCCACGGGGTCGACGGTCGTGAGGAGCACCGCGACCGCGACGCACCGTCGACAGCAGGACGACGACGTGGAACCGGGCGGCCCGCCGGGGCGCGACGAACTTGCCCCAGCGCCAGCCGAAGAACTGCGCGATGCTGTAGCCGACGGAGAGCCCGGTCTCGCAGGCAGCCCCGAAGGTGGCGGCGAAGAACCCGAGCAGGGCGATCGCCACGCCGATCTTGCCCAGCGCGATCGCCACCGGCAGCGGCACCTGCGAGAGCGACTCGACCTGCACGCCGGCGGGCAGGAAGACCACGGCGGCCACGGCCGCGATCGAGAGCGAGAGCGCCCCGCCGAGCGGGAAGCCGAGGAACACGTTGAGCCGCATCGTGCCGATGTCCCTCTCGCCCCAGTGCTCCTCGACCCCGCCGCTGGAGAAGAAGAAGACCTCGTACGGCGTCATCGCCGCGCCGAAGAGGGCGACGGCGTAGTAGGAGTACGGGTCCAGTTCTCGCCGGGCGCGGGCCGCGAGGCTCGTCGACCTGACCCCAGAGGCCGGACCAGTCCGGGCTCGAGCTTCCAGAGCGCGACGGCGAAGACGACCAGACGCAGCCCGACCAGCCCGAAGGCGTTCTCGAGCACGGAGAACCGGACCCGCCAGAGGACGATCCACAGCGCGGCGGCCACGACCGGCACCCAGAGCACCTAGTTGACGCTCGTGGCGATCTCGATCGCGAGCGCGACGCCGCCGATCTCGGCGATGAAGGTCAGGAACGTGACGCCCATCGAGGCGAGCAGGTTGGCCAGCCCGACCCGGGGCCCCAGCCGCTCGCGGACGAGGTCGAAGGTCGCGCGCCCACTGACGGCCGCGACCCGTCCGCTCATCTCGGAGAACACCATGATCCCGATCGACGCCGACGCACGACGACCCACGCCAGCGAGAGCCCGAACCGGGACCCGACGAGCGCGTTCGTCACGAGGTCGCCGATGTCGACGAAGCCGCCGATGGCGGTGAGGATCCCGAGCGCGACGGCGAAGAGCTTCTTCACGGCAACGCGTCTCCGGGAGCCCGCGTCCAGACTGGTCCGGCGACGCTGACGCGCCGACGGCGTCCAGGGCCTGCCGCATCTCCACCCGGCTGTCCCGGCGCACCGCGATCCGCGCGGCGGCCACGGCGTCCTCGGCGTCCGAGAGCAGTTGCACCGCCTGGTCGCGCACCGCGTCCGCGCCGCGCGGCGGCTGCAGGGCCTCGAAGGTGCCGGCGGTCGACGTCAACGACGTCTCCGCGGTCGACACGGTGTCGTCGGCGACTCGCCCGAACGTCGCGTTCCGCAGCCGGGTCGTCAACGTGATCCGGACCGTCTCGACCGAGCTGTGCGCTGCGCTCAGCGTGCTGACGGCCTCGTCGTGGTACAGCGACGGGTCGCCCTCGGGGGTGGCGCATCCGGACGCCGTCAGCGTCGCGCCGAGCAGCGCGACGGCGAGGACCGGCCGGACGGTCACCGCCCGCGTCCGCCCTCGCCACCGCGGAGCAGGACGACGCCGAGCGCGACGAGGAGCACCGCGTAGAGGCCCCAGGCGAAGGCGAGCGTCACGATCTTGTGATTCCCCACGCGCGCGAAAGTTAATCTTGTGATTCCCCACGCGCAGGGCAGTTTCACCTCGCCCGCGCGCCGACACCCGGTGCGGTCCGGCGCCGCCAGGGGCGGGCGGCCCGCGTGAGACATACCGGACACCCCCGTAGGCTCGCGGCA